>WRHY01000014.1 GCA_009783025.1 Desulfovibrionaceae bacterium | reverse complement strand
CTGCTGGCTTTTCTTTATCAACGCCTTTCCCATGACCCTGCTGGTGTACTGGCGCTGCCGGGACGAGTTCACGGCGTATGTGCGAAAGCGCTGGCGCTTCGGCCTGCTGGGAGGCATATGCAGCCTGGCTTCCTACGGCATTGCCATCTGGGCCATGACCAAGGCCCCGATTGCCATGGTGGCCGCCCTGCGGGAGAGCGCGGTTATTTTCGGCATGCTGCTGGCGGTGTTTTTTCTCGGGGAACGGGTGACCTCGTTCCGTGCGCTGGCCGTCGTGCTGGTGGCCGCCGGGGTCATGAGCCTGCACGCGCTGGCGTAGTGTGTCAGGTTTTTTGTTATCTGGGTATAAAAAGCACAGGGGCCGGATATTCTGCTATTTTGGCATCACAGGTCAGCAGGTTAATACCGTCAACTTGAGATTGTGCAAGGAGCAGGCGGTCAAAAGGGTCTCTGTGCAAGCCTGGCAGGTCGCCAGTGGCGACAGTGTGTAATCCGTTAATAATCAACTCTTCATAGCCGCAATCAAGCAGCCGGGTTCGCAACATCCTGGCGTCCACCTGAAAGGCGGGCTTGTTTTGTGCATTTTTTATGCTGACTTCCCATAAACTGGCGGGGCTGAAATAAAGAGTATTGCCAGTATCGCCAATGAGCTGGCGGGCTTTTTCCGGCAGGAGTTCCGGCCAGAACATTGCCCAGAGCAGCATTTGCGTATCCAGCAGTAGCTTCATGCCTGGCCTTCAAACATGGCGATAATTTCTTCACGTCCGAATGCCTTAATATCAAGGTCTTTATCCACGGTGCCCAAACCGCGCATACCGCCCAAGCGTTGGGCGTGAGCTTGTTCCGGCACAGGAGAAAGGACAACCAGCATTTCGGCCTTGCCGACCGGAATATGGTCAGGCAAAATCAAATCAAGCTGTAAACGGCGGTCTGCCGGGATTTGAACGGTTTGCTGGATAGCATTCATGGCTGTCGTCTCCGTTGTCAATCTTGCTCCAATACTGAATCCACAGGCTATCCTTCGATCAGGGTTTTGGCAATCCTCTGGATGCTGGCCGCCCTGCGGGAGAGCGCGGTTATTTTCGGCATGCTGCACATTAGTCAGCATGCACAATCACCGCATAGCAACTGAACAATACGCGTACAGGGTCTCCTTCCTTAAGCTGCAAGGCCGCAAAACCGGGCGTGGAGATCACCGCGCACAGTTCCGCGCCGCCGGCGATGCGGACGGCGCATTCCGTGTTGATAGCACCCTTTTGCACCCGCACGACAGTTCCTTCCCATCGGTTTTCAAGAGTGTTCCTGCCCTTGGCGTCCCGGCGTTCCAGCACCAGCCAGGGGGCTTTGACTTCAGCGGAAAGCAGGCGTCCGGGCGTGATCCCCAGGTTTTCTGCGCTGGCATTGGTGATTATGGTAGTCAGCGTGCCGCCGTCCAGCGTGGTGATATCAACGAGGGTCTGTATCTCTCCTCTGCGCAGGGAATGCACCTTGCCGAAAAAGGTGTTTCTTGCGCTGCTTTTTTTGCCGGATTCCTGCTCCATGTGCCAACGGGTTACCCGGCGGATGTCGTCTTCTGAAAAGGCGATGCGGGCGGTGGTGAGATTGGGGCTTGAGTGCCCCAACATGCGCTGTACCGCGGGTACGGGCAGATTCCCCTGCATCAGTTCGACAGCCCGCGCTTTGCGGATCATCTCCGGGCTGGCCTGTTTTTTGGAAAAGCCGCAGGCAGCGGCCCGTTCGTAGAATTTCCGGCGGACAAAGGCGGGATCAACCGTCACGCGGCGAAGGCCGGCGAGTCCGAGCAACAACTCCCGCATGGCCTGGGCGGCATGCGGCGAAATCTGCACCTCACGTTTTTCGAAGGCAATCAAAAGGTTTTCGGTGTCCAACGCGCGGGCCGGATCCAGGGCGAGCACTTCGTGCAACTTGGCCCCAGTATAGCGCACCAGGAGAAAAATCAGCAGGATGCGCTTGCGCGACAGGCGCAGATCGCGCCGTTGCGGCTCCTCCGCCCATGCGTGGAAGGCGCGTTCAAGCTGTTCCAACTGGATGGAATCAAGGCAGCCGGCATCGGCAACGGAGATAATGCGTCCGTGGCTTGTCATGCACGCATATTGACAGGAAAGGGGAAAACTTGCTATAGACACGAAAAGTTTTTTTTTCGTGTCTCAACTGCTGGAGGACGCCATGTACTTTCCTGTCGCCGGTATTGAAGTGTCGCCCGTTGTGCCGCCGCTGGTGGCATTCGCAGTGTCCTTTGTCGCGTCCATGGGGGGTGTTTCCGGAGCCTTTCTGCTCTTGCCCTTCCAGATGTCGGTGCTTGGCTATACCCAACCGTCCGTCAGCGCGACCAACCAGTTTTTCAATGTAGTAGCTATTCCTAGCGGGGTATACCGCTTCATCAAGGAAAAACGCATGGTCTGGCCCCTGACCATTGCGGTGGCGGTCGGCACCTTGCCCGGCGTATTCATCGGGGCGTTCGCCCGCGTCGTCTGGCTGCCTGATCCCAGGCAGTTCAAGCTGTTTGCGGCTGCGGTCCTGATGTACATAGGCGTCAGGCTCGTCCGGGATCTGCTGAAGAAAAAGCCCGCCGCCAAGCCCGCGGCCGCAGGCGGTCCAGCCCAGCCTTTTGAGGTGCAGGTGCTGGAATTTTCCGTGCAGCGCATTTCCTATACCTTCCAGGGCGAAACCCATACCTGCCCCACCCTGGGGATATTCATACTCAGCTTTATCGTGGGCATTGTCGGCGGCACCTACGGCATAGGCGGCGGCGCTATTATCGCGCCCTTCTTCGTGGCTTTCTTCCGTTTGCCTGTGCATACCATTGCCGGCGCGACCCTGATGGGCACCTTCCTGACCTCGGTGGCGGGGGTGCTTTTCTTCATGATGATCGCGCCCTTTTTCCCGGAGCAGTCGGTAGCCCCG
>WRHY01000013.1 GCA_009783025.1 Desulfovibrionaceae bacterium | reverse complement strand
TGGTGTTTGATGCGGCTGGGTGCTTGGAATGCGGTGCTTGCCGTGTGACTTGCGCCCACTTGCCTGGCGCGTTGGAGTGGCGGCATCCGCGTCCTACCTTTGGTGTGCTGTTTAGGTATGGGTGAGGGGGGTATGGAAATAGTCAAGCGCCAGGAAGCAATAGCCAAAATCAAGGACGGTGACGCGGTAGTCTCTTCCGGCTTTGTCGGATGCGCGGTTCCGGAATATTTGCTGGAAGGAGTGGAACAGGCCTTTCTCAAGTCCGGAAGCCCCCGGAATTTAACCGCGGTTTTAAATGTCTCTTCGGGGTTCGGCAGGGGCCTCGGCGTGGATCATCTGGCGCACAAGGGCCTGCTTTCACGCATTATAACCAGCCATATCAATCCCCATCCCGGTATTCAAAAAATGGTGGACAGCAATGAAATAAAAGCCAACATACTGCCCTTTGGCTGTATAGCCCAGCTATACCGGGAAATGGGGTCGGGCAGGCAGGGGTTGATGAGTAAAATAGGCTTGCACACTTTTGTTGATCCACGCCTGGAAGGCGGCAGGGGCAACAGCATTAGCACCAATGATATTGTTGAAGTAGTGGAATTTCGTGGCAAGGAATATTTATTTTATAAGCCGTTCCCTCTTCATGTAGCGCTTATCCGTGGCACCAGCATCGACAAAAAAGGCAACCTGTCGGGCGAAAAAGAAGCTATAGTAGATGATATTTTCGCTGTCGCCCAAGCGGTGAAAAAACAAGGCGGCATTGTGATCGCACAGGTGGAGCGGGTTGTGGAAACCGGTACCCTTAATCCCAGGTCTGTATTGGTTCCAGGATTTTTAATTGACTATACCGTAGTAGCTCCTGCTGAGAAACACCGGCAAATAGTTGTGACGGACGATTATGATCCCGGATGGGCTCATGAATGTAGAGTGGAACTGGGTTCCATAGACCCCCTGCCTCTGGATGACAGAAAAATCATTGCCCGCAGAGGAGCGTTGGAATTGACGAAGGGCGCGATTCTTAACTTGGGAATCGGCATACCTGCGGGCGTGTCCTCTGTGGCGGCGGAAGAAGGCTTGGTCGATCAGTTGGTCATGACAGTGGAGTGCGGCCAAGTGGGCGGCGTGCCCGCCGGCGGCGCTACTTTTGGCGCTGCCTACAATCCGGACTTTGTGGTGGACCCGGTGCGTCAATTTGACTGGTATGACAGTGGTGTTCTTGATCTGGCATTTCTTGGCGCGGCTCAGGTGGATGAGCAAGGCAATGCCAATGTCAGCAAATTTGGCCGTACAGCCGGCCCTGGCGGTTTTATCAATATTGCCCATACGGCCAAAAAGGTTTGCTTCTGCGGCACACTGACGGCCGGCGACCTGGAAACTGTTATAATGGACGGACGCCTGGTTATCAAAAACGAAGGCAAGATAAAAAAGTTCGTGCGTAACGTTGAACAGGTTACTTTCAGTGGCAAGCTTGCCGCACAGGACGGCCAAGAAATTCTGTATATCACGGAACGGGCGGTTTTTCAGTTAACTCCGGAAGGGGTTATGGTCACTGAAATTGCGCCGGGTATTGATTTGAAGACCCAAGTACTAGATCAGGTGGAGTTCGACCTCAAGGTGTCCCCTGACTTGCGTCTTATGGATGCGCGTATTTTTCAGGAAGGCAAAATGGGCCTTACGCTGTGATTACGCGAGCATAGCGAGACAAAGGCTTTGTCTTGAAAAATGACAGCCCCGGCTTTGCGTAAAACGAAGCGCAAAACCGGGGCGTTTATTTTTTGCGGCCGATAATCCGTATAGTGTCCTTAAACTGTTCGCGCGTATCTATTGCAAGAGGTGAGCAGGGCTCTAACTCTCGTAATATGACCTGAGCACCTGACTGCGCACAGGATGGCGCAGCTTGCGCAGGGCCTTGGCTTCAATCTGGCGGATACGCTCACGAGTGACGTTAAAGAGCTTGCCCACCTCTTCCAGAGTGTGATCGCTCTTTTCACCGATACCGAAACGTTTACGCAGTACCTGTTCCTCTCTGGGCGTGAGGTCGGCCAGCACCGAAGCGATCTGCTCGGACAGCTTGGTGTTGACCACTTCCTCGGCCGGGGCCACGGCTTTTTTATCCTCAATGAAATCGCCCAGACTGGAATCTTCCTCATCGCCAATGGGCGTCTCCAGGGAGATGGGTTCCTTGGCGATTTTCAGCACCTTTTTGACCTTATCCAGCGGATAGTCCATGCGCTCGGCGATTTCCTCGGGCGTGGGATCGCGGCCGAGTTCCTGCACCAGATAGCGTGAAGTGCGGATCAGCTTATTAATGGTTTCGATCATATGCACCGGGATGCGGATGGTCCGGGCCTGGTCCGCGATGGCCCTGGTGATGGCCTGGCGAATCCACCAGGTGGCGTAAGTGGAAAACTTGTAGCCCCGCTGGTACTCGAACTTGTCCACGGCTTTCATCAGGCCGATATTGCCTTCCTGGATCAGATCCAGGAATTGCAAGCCGCGATTGGTGTATTTTTTGGCAATGGAGACCACCAGACGCAAATTGGAACGGATCAGTTCCTGTTTGGCCCGCATGGCGGCCGCGTTGCCGCGCTTGATGCGCCAGAGCACTTCCTCCAGGTCCGTCACGTTGTGGCAGCACTTGTCCTGTAAGCGGGTCAGGATTTCCATCTTGCCCATGATCATTTCCTTGAAGGAGAAAAGCTCGTCCACGGAAAGATCCAGGATGTCAGCCGCATGCTGGGGCAAGGTTTCGCGGCTTTCCAGTCGCTGGAAAAGATCCATAATCTCGACCTGGGTCTTGCCCGTGACCAGGATATAGGCCGTGAGATCGCGCTGGCAATTATGCATCTGGCGCACATAATCCTCGACCGTCTCAATGATGCGATCAATGAGGGTCTTTTCCAGCTTGATGTCCCGCAGGCGATAGACGATCTTTTCCTTAAAGGAGATGATATCCTTTTGCAGGGCGGTCACCCGCCGCTCCAAGGTGCAGCACTCGTCGAGGCGGGTGTATATTTTCCGCTTCTTGCTGAAGGTCTGCTTGATCTCGTCCAGGAGCAGAATGACCCGCTGGCGCTGGTTCATTTCATCTTCGCTCGGGTCGTCTTCCTCTATGGTTTTGACTACATCCTTGAGCTTGATGCGGTTCAGCTTGAGATCCTCGCCCACGTTGATCAATTCTTCGACCGCCACCGGCACTTCCACCAGGGCGTACAAGACGTCCTGTTCGCCGGTTTCGATCTTTTTGGCGATCTGCACTTCGCCGTCCCGGTCCAGCAGGGGCACGGCGCCCATTTCGCGCAAATACATGCGCACGGGATCAGTGCTGCGGGAGGAATAGTCAGCGCCTTCCTCATCATCCACGAGATCCAGCGCGGTGTCCGCGCTGGGCTCTTCTTCAGGCTCTCCTGCGGAAACGCTGATTTTTTTCCCGTCTTTCTCCGAATCCACAATGGCTATTTCGAGTTGGTCGAAAATGCCGATAATCTCCTCCACCTGCTCGGGAGAAGAAGCTTCGGAAGGCAGGGCTTTGTTCACTTCGTCAAAGGTCAAAAAACCCGTGGTTTTTCCTTTGGCTATAAGTACCTTGATCTGCTGAATATCTTTGATGTTACCCATCGGTACTCCCGATTGTCCTTTGCCGGATCAGCGTCTCATTGAGCGCCTTGAGCAAATCCGGATCATAGTCGCCCTTGTCGCCGCTCTGGCGCAAGGCCTGCATACAGGCGCCCGCCTGCTGTTCATGGGTATGCCTGGCAATCATGGCCAGTATATCCGCCAGTTCCTCGTCCTGATGTTCCGGGGGCGGGGCCTCCATAACGCGCGAGCGTCCCCAGAACTCCTTCTCCTTATCGTCCAAGCGCCGCAAAACTGAATCCGGGTGAAAGTCTTCAGGCGCGCAAGCTGCCACTTTTTCCCATAGGGTTATGGCCCAGCCTTGCGTGAGGAGCAGTATGGCTCCGGCGTCACGCAGCATGGGCAGACGGTGTGGGTAGCGCACCAGAAACTTCATCACCTCCCGGTCAAAGGCGCTCTGAACCGGAATACGGGCGGGCCCGCTCCCGGACGCGAGGCCGGAGCCCGCGCCGATATTTGCCGCGCCAGCGGGTTTAAGCCCGCCGCGCAATTCGCGCTCGTCAAGGTCAAGGCCCCGGCTGAGCCGTGACACATAGCGGGAAAGCAGTTCCGGCTGCTCCACCGCCGCGAGAAAATTCTTCACCCATTCCAAGGCCTCTCTCGGCGCCTGCATGGACAGGGTGCGAATACAAAAATCCAGGCCGTCCGGGGCAAAACGGCGCAGTGCTTCAAAAGCTTCCAGCCCTTTCTCCTGCAACAGACTGTCAATGTCTTCCTTTTCAGGCAGCAGGACCACCTTACAGGAAAGCCCCTTGGACAGCGCCATCTCGCAGGCCTTGAGCGCGGCTTTGCGCCCAGGAGTGTCGCCGTCGAAAATCAATTCCAGTTCGGAGCAGAAACCGGCCAGACGGCGCACCTGCTCCTGGGTCAGGGCCGTGCCCAGAACGCCGCAAGCATTGGTGTGGCCAAACTGGTGCAAGGTCAGGACATCCATATACCCTTCGGTGAGGATGACCGACTTTTTTATTGAAATTTCCCTGCGCGCCTGGAACAGGCCGTAAAGATTATCACCTTTTTTATATAATGGCGAGTCCGTGCTGTTGATATATTTGGCCGCGTCCTCATCCCCGATGATCCGGCCACCAAAGGCGATCACCTGGCCGGAAAGGTTCTTGATGGGAAAAATCAAACGACCCCGGAAGCGATCATAGGCATTGCCCTTGTCGCCGGCCGCCAAAAGCCCGGCATCAATGCCCTGCTTCGGGCTGAACCCGGCCCGGCGCAGGGTGTCGGCAAGGCCGCGCCACTCCGGCAGGCTCCAGCCCAGTTCAAAACTCTCAATAATAGCGGGCGCGAGCTTGCGGCGTTCCAGATAGCCACGGCAAGATGCCCCGGCCTCGATTCCGAGATTGCGCCGAAAATGGTTTTTGGCTGTCTCGTACATGCGCAGCGCGGTCTTCTTAAAGTCGCGCTCGGCTGAAGCTCTGGGATCAGGCCGCACATCATCCAGGGCAACACCGGCTTCCTCAGCAAGCTGCTCAAGAGTCTCGCGAAAGTCGAGGCCATTGATGCGCCCGTAAAAATCAAACAGATCTCCGGCGGCCTGGCAGCCGAAACAATAGAAAAAACCCTCCTCTTCATTCACCGAAAAGGATGGCTTGGTTTCCTGATGAAAGGGACAGGGCGCAACCCAGCGATTCCCGGCGCGGCGAAGGTCCACATAGCGCTTCACCACATCGAGAATATTCAGGCGGGCCTTGATTTCCCGCGTTGCCGAACCTCTGCCCGCGCTCACTTGAGCTCCACGATGGTCATGCCGTCGCCGCCCTGATCTTCAGGGGCCAGACGGTAATCCCGCACAGCCGGAAAGTTTTTCAAAAAGCCGTGGATTTCCCGGCGCAGCACGCCCGTGCCGCGTCCGTGGATGATCTCCACTTCATCCCTGCCGCTGATAATGGCTCCGTCCAGAAACTTTTCCAGTTCACTTACTGCTACATCAGCACGCAAACCGCGTAAGTCAAGACGCAAGGGCAAAACAGGAGCGGAAATTCCCGCATTGTTCACAACGCCGCCCGAAGTCCCTGAGCCCGGCCCGTTTTTTCCGCCTGAACCTGTGGATCTGTTGCCAGCGTCCGGCAGTTCGATGTCGGCAATGTCCGCCCACAGGGAAACGCCGTCAAAATCAATACGTACCCGCTTTTTCCGTTCATCCACCTCAAGCAGCACGCCCGTGCGGTTCCAGGGGATGTGCCGGACCCGGCTGCGCGGAACCAACGCGGCCATGTCCACCCCGGCCCGCGTTCCCGGAGCGTTTTCCGACCCCGACACGGCAGGCGCGGCCAGCAGTGTGCCCCGGATACGGGAAAGTTCCTTCAGGGCCTGCTTGTGGCTCACCCTGGAGGCCTTCCAGTCCGACAACACCTTGCGCGCTTCAGCCTGCACGGACTCGAACAAACGGGTTCGCTCGGCCTCAAAGCGTTCCTCCAGTTTGCGCCGTTTTTCCGCAAAAGAGGCCTTTTCCTTGCCGAGCACGGCAAGCTCCACCTCCCGCTCAACAGCAAGAGCGTTCAGACGCTCCACCAGGGCCGAGGAGTCCTCGCCGCTCAGGAGCAAATACTGCTCGGCCCGGCGCAGCACCGGCTCGGGCAGGCCATGTTCCCTGGCCACGTCCAGGGCCTGGCTGGCCCCAACCTGGTCATACACCAGGCGAAACAGAGGCTTCTTGGTCTTGGGGTCAAAAAGCACCGAGGCCGCGCGCACGCCCTGCGTGGACAAAGCATAGGCCTTGAGCGCGGGAAAATGCGTGGCCGCGACCACAAAACTGCCGCTCTCCATCAAGCTGTCCACCACGGCCTGGGCCAGGGCCGCGCCCTGGGTGGGGTCCGTGCCCGCGCCGAACTCATCCAGAATAACCAGGGCGTCCGGCCCGAGCATGGGCCAGATGCGGCCAAGGTGGGTTATCTGAGCCGTAAAGGTGGAGACCTGATCGTCAAGACTCTGCTCGTCCCCGATAAAGGCGTGGATATTGCGCCAGGGCGGCAGCACGCTGCCCGGCTCCACCGGCACGGGCAGGGCGCACAAGCCCATCAAGGAGATAAGCCCCAAGGTTTTCAGGCACACGGTTTTTCCGCCCGCGTTACCCCCGCTGATCACCAGCGCCTGCTGTCCGGGCAGCAATTCCAAGGTGGAGGCCACAACCTTGGCGCGCATACGTCCGGATGCATTTTCCGCGCTCGCGCCGTCTTCTTCTCCGGAGACGCTTTGTCCTGCCAAGGCGGCCTTGCGCAAATCATGTTGGCGCAGAGCTTTGGCAGCAGTCCCGGACGCGGCCAGGGCCAGCAGCGGATGGCGCGCCTCGCGCAGGACAATGCCGCGCCCTTCGGTAAATTCCACCATGCGGCCGTCATAGCAGTCGGCCAGGGCGGCGCGGGCAAAAAGCAGATCCAGTTCCAGCAAAAACTCGTACACGGCCCGGATGCCGGGAAGCTCTTCCCTGGCCAGACCGCTCAGATACAGCAGGATCTTGCGCTCTTCCTCACGTTCCTCGCGCTTGAGTTCCTGCAGGCGGTTATTCAGTTCCACCAGGAAAAGCGGTTCAAAATAGCAGGTTTCCCCGGTCTGGGAATAATCGTGGATGACCCCTTGCAGCCGTCCCTTAAAGTTAGTTTTGAGCGGCAGCACATAGCGGTCGGAAGACAGAGTCATGAAGGTATCCTGCAAATAATGCAGGATGTTATATTCCGCGGCATAGTCCTTGACTTTGCGCGCGCATTGCTGATGCAGGCGGCGCAGTTCCCCGCGCACCAGGGAAAGTTCGGGGGAGGCTTCGTCCTTGATCAGCCCGTCATCCGAGAGGCAGCGGGTCAGCGCGGCAAGGGATTTCACGGGCTGCGGGAGCATTTCAGAGCGCTCGGCCCACAGAGGCCACCCACCGGATTCACGAGCGGCCGGGTCGGCAAGCATGGCCTCCGCCTTTTCCTTTCCTTGGGCAAGCAAGCCGCGCAGGGCAAACAGATCATCTAAATCCAGAGTTGCCGAAGGCGAAAGCAAAAATTGCAGGAGTCCGTCAAGCGTGGGGAAGGGAAGCAGCCTAGTGTCGGTGCGCAGCACAAAAAGCCGCCCCTGTTCAAAAAGATCGGCTTCACGGCGCACGTCCCGCACATCAGAAAGCGGGCGCAAACCGAGGCAGGCCTGGAATCCGGCTTCGGACACCGAAAAACCCGCCAGGTAGGCAAGAACCCTGTTCAGTTCCAGGGCCTGAAAAGCGCGTGCTTCCATAGGTAAAACCTTGGAGGGGCTCTGCCCCTCCACCCCGCCAGGGCCTAGCCGGCCCTGGACCCGGCATTCCTGAAAACAGCGAAGCTGTTTTCAGGTTACGAGGGGTGCAGGGGAAATCATTTCCCCTGCCGG
>WRHY01000012.1 GCA_009783025.1 Desulfovibrionaceae bacterium | reverse complement strand
AAAGTCCCCTTGTAGACCACAAGGTCGATAGGCCGGATGTGTAAGCATGGTAACATGCTCAGCTTACCGGTACTAATAGGACGAATTCTTGAATCAAACACCCACCTTTCCTTCCCTCAATTGTTCATGGGCCTCTACGGCCGAGGAAAACTCCTCGTCCAAATCAGGTTCATGAACACAGTTTGGTGGTGCCCCGGTTTGGGGTCAGACGAGGAAGGCAAAGTTTTTTGCATAGGGAGTGGACTCTTAAGTCCATGACCGGAGCAAAAACAAAGCCTGACGAAGTATCACCCCAAACTGTGGCACCACCAAACTTGTTGGCTCCCACGGAGAGGCGGGTACACCCAGTCCCCATTCCGAACCTGGAAGTTAAGCGCCCCATCGCCGATGATACTGCATATCTATATGTGGGAACGTAGGCCGGAGCCAACAGTATAAAACAAACACCGGCGCTCCTGGTCAGAGATGACTGGGGGCGCTGGTCCGTTTAGGGGGTAAAACAGAGGGGCGCGTGTTGACTAATTTTTAAAATCCAATACATTCATTATAGAAGTGGTATTTATGCCAAAGTATAATACGCACTTCCGCCCTTGTCCTTTTCGATGGGGGAGAAGTCCTTTGCACGAGGAGTTGATTATGTTTGTATGCAAAAAGACTATGCTGAAGACGGCAGGCAAGTATGCTGCCGCATATGCTCTTGCTCTGGCCCTGTTGGTCGTGGCAGCCGCTATGGCTGGAGCCAATGACCAGGTCGATTCAAAGACGGAGCCTCGCCAGCAGGCCGAGCCGTATGTCAATACCAACCATACCCCGCAGGAGCAGGTATCCGAAGTCTATGAAGAGGCCCCTCATGGGTCTCAGCGTTTGATCCGCTTCAGCCCTACAGAACGGGACGCGGCTCCGAGCCAAGTCCTGGGGGAACGCCCGCTTCCTCCTCTTGCCAATCCGAGATGATACCAATATACAATCAGTGAAAAGAAACGGCTGTGCGGCTTTGCCTGCCGCATAGCCAGTGGGCCGGGAGCAGGGCCTAGGTCTTGGGCAGAAGAGACTGAATTCTGGCGATGACTCTGGCCTTGTTGGGCCTGAAGTCGAAGCGGCACAGCCGATCGTACAACGGATGGCGGGATCCGGGATCAAGCAGGCGGGAAAAGGCCCGGACAACTCTTTCCGGACGAAAATCCCGCATAACGCCGAGATAGACAAAACCGTTACGCGGTCTGGCAAAAGTGTGCATGTCTTCGCGCTCGTGGTGCGCAAGCACGATGGCCGGGATGCGCATGTGAGCGAGTTCGTAAACCGTTCTCCCCGCTGAACACAGAGCGATGTCCGCCTGCTCCATTTCCCGGGACATGACGTTGGTGGCATGAGTAAAGGTAATCAGCGCCGCGCCAGGGTCAAGTTCGTTGATGCGTGATTCCAGCGCCTCCCTGTGGGCATATCCCGGCCCTGCCACCACGCTGACGGCAATGGCCCGGTCCCGGCACAGATCAAAGATGCTGTCCAGGGTTTTACTGGTAAAGTCCGAGGCGTCAGTACCGCCGAAAGTAACCAGCACTCGTTTGATCCGGGAGCGAAATACATTGGGTTCGGCCTTGAGAAACTCGTCCCGCAGGCAAAAATATCTGTGCCCATAGAGGCGATGGGGATTGGTATCCGATTTGCTCTCGTACAGGGCATTGACCACCAGATCCGCCAGGTCCGCGCCCGGACCGTCGTCTTCAAAATTGACCACAGGCAGTCCCGTAGCTTTAAGCGCGCCAATATAGGACGCATCAGTGGCCAAGATGTCGTTAATCACCAGATCCGGCTTAAGGGACAGAACCTCCGAGGCCAGGCAGGCATGACCGCTCTGCGTGGACACCGGATAGTGCGGAGCAACAAAATCAAAGGCAAAGGATTCGCTTTCCCTGGTCAAAAGAAAACTGACCCGGAAGTCGTGTAGTTCCCGGGCCAGCATCAGGGTGCGGTACACATGGCCCATTCCGATGGCGGGATAGCCCGCGGCCACAAAGACAATATGCTTGCCCGAAGCGAGAGACGGCTCTGACGGAAGCATGCTATTTGCCGGAACGCTGGATATCCAGGACGGTTTTCGCGGCAGAGAGCATGTATTCGAACTCCGCGTCCGTGAGGCTGTGCTGGAAGGGGAAGGAAATCATGTGATCGAAAAAGGCGTCCGCGTTGGGGCAGTCGGCTTGGCCGAGGCCGAGCTTTTGATAGAAGGGATAGCGGTTCAGCGGGTAATACTGGACCACGCATTTGACGCCGTGTTCATAAAACATGCGGCGGATAAAATCATCGCGTCGTTCCGCCGTATCCCGCATGCGCGCAACCAGCAGATGGTAGTTGTGGCGCCCGGAATTCACGCGGTGAAACTCCAGTTCCGGGTAGTCCCGCAGAGCATCAATAAAAGCCAGGGCTCCGGCTCGTTTTTGGGCGTTGATTTCCGGCACTCGCCCCAACTGTTTCAGGCCCAGGGCGCACTCCACTTCGCCGATGCAGTAGTTGTTCGGCCACAGACGGATGCCGTCCAGTTCGGGAAAGTCCAGGTCGCCCATGGCCGGAATCCAGTAGTCGCGCCTGTTGTCCGGGCCTGCGGGAAAAGGCTTGTGGCCGTTATGGCGCAGCATGGGAATGATATCCGCGTAACGGGCATCTTTGACCGTGAGCATGCCGCCTTCGCCGAGCGTGGTCAGATTCTTATGGGAATGAAAGGAAAACACGCCAAAATCGCTGAAGTTTCCGGCCTTGATGCCGTCGATGTTAGCGCCAATAGCCTGACAGGCGTCCTCCAGCACCAGGATGCCGTGTTTACGCGCCAGCGCCATAATCGCGGGCATATCGGCCACATAACCGTACAAATGCACCACAATGATCAATTTCGTCTGCGGCGTGATCAGCGGGGCAATGGTCTCGGCCGTAACCACGCGAGTAACCGGATCAATATCGGCCCAGACCAGCTTGGCGCCATGCCGGGCAAAAGGATAGGCGGAGGAAGTGAAGGTATGCGAGGGAATGATCACCTCGTCGCCTTCCTTGAGCAGGCACAGTTGGGCCGCTATTTCCAGGGCAGCCGTACCGTTCATCATGGCAAAGGCATGGGGAGCGCCGTTGAAGGCGCAAAAAGCTTCCTGAAACGCTGTTTGAAAGCGCCCCTGGGTCAGGGGATCCGCCGTTTGCATGGCCTCGACCACCGCAGCGATCTCGTCTTCCGTATAGTTCAGGGCGCGTCCGCTGAAATTGACTTGCATAGCTTTTTATTCCCTACATGGATTTGAACATGGCAATAAGCCGCTCTTTGCTCAGAATATCCCGGAAGTCCTGGCCGAGCGCATTGATGAGCGGTTTTTCGTGCACAATGGTTCCGGCATAGAGGGCGTCATACTGTTCATCCGTGAGATTGGCGCAGATGCCCTTGGGCAGGCTGATCGCGTTCCGGGACAGCATTTCCATGAACTCTTCGTATTCAGCCGGGTAGACGTCTTTGAGTACGGTCAGAGCATAGCAGTTGGCCTTGCCGTGCGGCAGGTGCAGCACAATGGAAAGCCCGGCCGAGATGGGGTGCACCGCGCCCACATTGCCCGCGGCCATACCGCCGAGGTACGAGGCCACGGCCATGCGCTCCAGGTTGGCTTCGCTCATCATGTCGTCAGGACCGAGGAAGATCTCTCTGCACAAGGTCACGGCACTTTGGGAAAGCTGATCAACGATAACGTTGCGATAACTTCCCCTTACTGATTCAAAGCAGTGCATATAGGTGTCCATGCCGGTGAAAAAGAACTGTTCTCTCGGCACGGTGCGGGATAGCGAAGGATCAAGCAGCAGTTGATCATACACGGTGAAATCGCTGTTCATGCCCAACTTGAGCTTACGGCGCTGGTTGGTCAAAACACAGGTGCGAGAGCACTCGGCCCCGGTACCGTATAAGGTGGGCACCCCGATCTTGTACACGGCCGGATTTTTAACCAGATCCCAGCCCTGGTATTCCTCGGCCTTGCCCGGATTGGTCAGCAGGTTAGCCACAGCCTTGGCGATATCCAGAGTGGCGCCCCCACCAATGCCGACAACGCAGCAGGGCAGGCGGCCCGTAAAAGCGGCTTTGGCGTTTTCCGCAAGTATATCAACATATTCAACAGTGGGTTCCTGGGTGGTATCCACAAAAACGATACTGTCCTGTTGCATTGCCGGTAGCTTTTCGTTCAGTTCTTTATTGTGGAAATAATGGTCAATAAAAAACAGAACCGGCCCCTGAGCAGGAGAACGGCGGGCCTGCACCAGACTGCCCAGTTGCTCAAAGGCTCCGGAGCCCAACAGATAGTAAGGCACGTTTTTGGTGTTGCGGGTAACGGACATGGGAATCCTTTGTCCAAGCGGCATATTAAGGATGAAGGAAAGCGCGCTGGCGAACAGGGCGCGTATGTAGAGTGAGATAGGGAAGGTGCAGGGGAATGTCAATACTTGGGCACTACTCACCGCCCGGCCAGGTAGTGATGATTCGCTCCACTCCTTCCATATCCAGGCAAGCCTCAACCTGGTCCGCAAGAAGATCATATTGGGACTGCTTGAAATCGGTGAAAACGCGATCGCCCTGCTCTCCAGGCGGGGACGGCAGCGGAGCAAGGCCTTTGGCTATGCGCAGGTTGTCCAGAAGCGTGCGGGTAAAGGACATATTATCAAAGATACCATGTAGATATGTGCCAAAGGCTTTGCCGCATGGACCGATCAGACCTTCGGGAGAACCGTCTTCCCTGCGGGACAACGGCAGGGCATTGCTGCCGGGCAGGATGGCGCTCTGTCCCATGTGGATTTCATATCCGGCCAAGGACATGCCTGCCGTACCGCGCAACAGGGTTGTGCCCTCCGCTTCCGGAGCAACGGCGGCGCGAGTCTGGGTGGTCCGCTTGCACGGGGCAAAAACGGTATCCATTTTCAGTAGACCCAGACCCTGTATACTGCCAAGGTTGCTTTCCATGCCCTGGGGGTCCCGGATGGTCCGACCCAGTATCTGGAATCCGCCACAGATGCCGATAATCGGAGTTCTGTCCCGGTGCAGAGCCAGGATATGCTGCGCAAAGCCGCTTTCCCGCAGATACAGCATGTCTTGCAGAGTGTTCTTGCTGCCCGGAATGATCAGCAGGTCCGGACTGCCCAGGGCGCGGGCCGTATCCACATAGCGCAGGCAGACATCCGGCATGCTGTCGAGCACGGCGAAATCCGTGAAATTGGACATCCGGGGCAGTCTGATCACGGCAATATCCAAATCCGCCGCCTGGACGTTACCGCGCCCGGCCCCGCATCCAGTAAGCCGCTCGGTCAGACTGTCTTCCTCGTCAATGCGGACATCCAGCCAGGGCAGCACACCGAGTACGGGCCGGGCCAGAATGTACTCCAGATCACGCAGGCCCGGAGCAAGGATCTCCAGGTCTCCCCGAAACTTGTTGATAATGAAGCCGCGTATGCGGCGCTGCTCGGCAGGTTCAAGCAGTTTGACCGTGCCGAACAGTGAGGCAAAAACACCACCCCGGTCAATATCGCCGACCAGCAGCACCGGAGCATCGGCCATTTCGGCCATGCCCATGTTGGCGATGTCGTTTTCCCGCAGGTTGATTTCCGCCGGGCTGCCCGCGCCTTCGATAAGAATGAGATCATAGCCCTCCGCGAGAACCCTGAAGGACTGCATAACCTCTGCCTTCAGGGTGTGCCGAAAGGCGTAATACTCTTTGGCGTTCAGCGTGGCCCGGACGCTGCCGTTGACGATTACCTGACTGGTGCTATCTCCGCATGGTTTGAGCAGCACCGGATTCATGAGCGCGCTGGGAACTATGCCCGCCGCTTCCGCCTGCACCACCTGAGCCCGGCCCATTTCGTGGCCCTCCTCAGTGGCAAAGGAATTGAGCGACATGTTTTGCGCTTTGAACGGGGCAACGCGCAAACCCCGGCGGGCAAAGATGCGGCACAGGGCGGCCACGAGCAGGCTTTTGCCCACGGAAGAGCCGGTCCCCTGGATCATCAATGTTTTTGCTGTCATGTCATACCTTTTTGCCTGCTCCGGCAGGCCTGGATAAAATTCCAGGCCGCATCCGGGCATCCGTGAAAGTGCACATGCGGGTACATGGCCAGAACATTGTTCTTGCACAGGCCGCCGGACCATGTTCTGCCGTCCGGCTTGTCCAGACGCAGAACAGGCTCAAGCGTTACCTGGACCGGGTGTTCCCGGATTGGTTCATCACGTAAACGGGAATAATGAAATTCATGGCCCCGAAATCCGTCGCCCTTGCGTCCAAGCACGCAGTCTTGCAGCAGGGTCGCGCTGACATAACCAAAGGGCCGCTGCAGACGGTCGGTCATTTCCGCTTCGCGCGAAAAAAAGCCGGTCATGGCAAAACGTCGGAGCGCGGTTTCTCCGGGCGGCACGACATGCAGTCCCGCGCAAAGATACAGGAGCCCTCCGCATTCCGCAAAAGCGGGAAGTCCCCGGTCCAGAGCCGCTTTCAGGCTTTGGCGGAAGGAACGGTTGTCTTCCAGTTCCTGAGCGAAAACTTCCGGAAAACCACCGCCCAAGTAAAGTCCATCCAGATCTTCGGGCAGAACATCGTCCTTAAGAGGGCTGCACGGAATCAACTCCGCCCCGAGTTCTTGCAGCATATCCAGGTTATCTTGGTAATAAAAGGAAAAGGCGGCATCCCTGGCTACGCCCAAGCGGACGCGGGAAGGTTTTTCCGAAGAGAGAGGCAAACCCCTGACAACATCCGGCAGCTCGGTCAGCGGCGGGGCGTTTAGCGCAACTCTGAGCAGGCCGGGAATATCCAGGTTGTCCAGGGCGAGGTCGGCCAGACGATGAAGAGTATCCCGCAAATCCGCCTGTTCCCCGGCGGGGAGCAGGCCCAGGTGACGGTGCGCCAGGATGGGGACGCTGTTTTTACCCAGATAGCCGAAACAGGGGATGCCGGTGTGTTCTTCAACGGCCCGGCGCAGCAAAGCATAATGCGCAGGACCGGAAACACGGTTGAGGATGACCCCGGCCAGACGCAGACCCGTGAGGTCCGGGTCGCTTCCGGGCTTGAACGAGGCAAAGCCGGAAACAAGCGCGGCCGTACTGAGTGAACTTCCTTCCGCGTTGACTACCAGGATGATCGGCGCTTCGAGCAGAGCGGCCACGTGGGCCGTGCTGTAACGGGCACTGGTGTCCAGACCGTCAAACAGGCCCATGACCCCCTCGACCAAGGCAAAACCATCCGGGCTTGCATGGCGCAGGAACAGGGTGCGTAAAACCGCATCCGGCAACAGCCAGGCGTCCAGGTTACGGGATAAACGGCCGGTGGCGGCCTGATGAAAAGCGGGATCAATGTAATCCGGGCCGACTTTGAAAGGAAACACGGCATGGCCCTGGCGGGCAAGCAGGGTCATAAGGGCGAGGGAAACCGTTGTCTTGCCGGAGCCGCTGTGGGTTCCGGCCACGACGAGGCGGGGGCGAATCATGTTTACAGTTTACAGATAATAGCCGATAAGGCCAAGTCATGAACGATGTTTTTCTTCCCGAACTTCTCGCCCCGGCAGGCAATATGGAGAAGCTGCACACCTGCCTGTTGTATGGAGCGGACGCCGTATATCTGGGCGGCAAAACCGGCAATCTGCGCGCTGCCTGTGAAGGCTTCAGCAGTCGGGAACTGCGGGAGGCCGTGATCGCCGCCGAACAAAAGCGGGCAAAGATCTATTACTGCCTGAACAGCCTGCCCCTGCAAGATGATATGCCGTTGTTGCCCCGGCTTATTGAAGAGGCGGCCGAAGCCGGGGTGCACGGCTTCATTATTGCTGATCCCGGAGTCCTGCGCCTGGCTCGCCGCCATGCTCCCCAGGTGCCGGTGCACCTTTCCACCCAGGCCAATACCACTAACAGCGAAGCCGTGGCCTTTTGGGCCGGACAAGGTGTGGAGCGGGTAAATCTGGCCCGCGAACTTTCCGCGCGGGACATCTACGCCGTGCGCCGCGCCTGCCCCGACATGCGATTGGAAGTGTTCGTGCACGGAGCCATGTGTCTGGCCGTGTCGGGCCAGTGCCTGCTTTCGGCCTGGCTCAATGCCCGCTCCGGCAATCAGGGACGTTGCACCCAGCCCTGCCGTTTTGAATACCGAGCTCTGGGACAATACCTAAGCGGCGAGGATTGCTTCCCGGATGCGCTGGTAGTGGAAGAATATACCCGGCCCGGTGAACCGGTGTGGCGGGTGGAGCAAGACGACAGGTACTCCAGCTTTTGGGCCACCCAGGATTTGTGTCTGCTTCCTTGGCTGTCCTGGTTCATCAATAACAGGATTGACGCCCTGAAGGTGGAAGGGCGCATGAAGAGCTCGGGTTATCTGGCGCATACCGTGGACGCCTACCGGACAGCCCTGGATGCCGCGGGCCAGGGAGCAAAAAAGACGCCCGAAGGGTGTCTGACCGAACTCCTGTATGCGGCCACGCGGCCCCTGGGTAGCGGATTTTTTCTGCACGGCAGGCGAAAGAATCTGACGGAGGAATTTCTGGAGGCAAGCGGTTTGGCTTCGCGTCCGAACCGCAGCCGTGAAGGGCGGTTGCCTGAACTCGGACACGCCCTGTTGGCCAAGGTGGTCACCCAAAAGGCGCTTGGGGTGTGGCAGGTGGAAGTGCACGGCAACTGGCGGCGCGGTATGGACGTGGAGCTGATGCTGCCCGGTCTGCGGCGTCCCGTGCTAATCGGGGGCAGCTACGGCCTTGAAAACCAGCGTGGTGAACTCACGGATATCGTGGGCAACGGCGTCACGGCCCTGTTGTATACGGATACGGAAGGGCTGGAGAGTGGAATTTTTTTGCGCCGGGCGTTTTGATGATTGGGGCTCCGCCCCGCGTCTCTTCAGCGCTTTCTATCCCGGCGGCGTGTTCTTCCGGCGGTCACAAGCGGCTCCCGATTATTCACTCACTCAACGGTGGTCCAGGGCGTGTGCTCGTCATGCCCTCGCTGCAAAAATCTATAGGACAGAAGCGCACCCGAGGGATTAACCCTGGCTTCGAGCATGAAGATGGGCTCTGTCCTGCCGAACCAGCGCGCCGGAGAATCGGGCGATATGATATAGCGTAGGTCCACAAAGGCGTATTCGCTTACCGGTTCCTTATAGTCAAGCTGGACCATCGGGTCCACCGGGCGTTGCAACTGCACCATGAGCGGGGAAAAATCCCGAAATTGGCCGAACAAGGGGTTCTGTCGCATCAAGGCGTCGTACAGTTGCGGATCCGGCTTGCTGAAGATCAGTTCCTTTTCCCTGCCGGGAGGATCGAGATGGTCTAGCGGGAAAAGCACACTCATACGGTACGCCGGACCGTCATCCACAATGGCCTTCCAGACAAAGGGAGAAAAGGGTTCGGTCATCAGAATGAGGCGGGATGGAGCCTCTGGCGCGGTAAAAGATGGCGTCAGCCGGGCTGTCAGCGTTGCGTTTACACCCAGAGAAAGCAGGGGATAGAGCAGTATCCAGGCCAGTCCGATTCTGGCCAGTTTTTGCGACCTGGCGGAAACAAAGGCAAAACCCGTACTATCCCCCTTTTTGGCCGGGATAATGTCCGGGGGCGCCTTTAAGGCCAGTATGAACAAAACCAGCAGCGGCAGGGTCAGAAAGGGATCGACGATAAAAAGGGCGGGCAGGGCTACGCGCATGGGGGAAAAAGGCAGGAAAATCATAGTCCCGAAGGTGGTCATCCAGTCAAAATACAGGTGTATGACCACCCCGATCAGGGCCACAAGATACATTCGGCCGAAACTGAAAGCGCCCATGCCCTGATCTCCGGCAAAAAAGGCCGGGCAAGGGTCGCCGGTCCGGCAATCCGGCGCGGGCAGCGGATATGTCCCGGCTCTGCGGCACTGGAGCCAGATGTAAAAAGGAATGACCGCAAGCAGCGTCAGCACGGGCTGCCAGAACAAGGCATGGGTGACGCCCCTGTGGAACACCAACAGCGCCTCGGTCCCGGCGCCGAAAAAAGCATCTATGTCCGGCAGTTCGCCCACAGCTATGCCAAAGCCAATCACGGCCGCCCGTTTGGGCGTTCGCTTGAAGGCCAGGGGCATGAGCGCACCCGCGACAAGATGGGTAAGGGAGTCCATGCTTTGGGCTTTTCCTTTAGGCCTTGATCAGGTAATAGAGAACAAGCAAAAGGCGGGGGCTGGAAAGCCGCCTGGCCTGCAACGCGAAACCACAGAGCCGTTCACCTTTGGAAAAGTGTAGCTGTTCGCGCCAATCACAACTATAGCATAGTATAAGAAAGGTATTTTCATGCGCAAGCCCTCAATAGGCATCACACCGGAAGGAGCGCCGTGCATTGCTTTGTGCGCGCTGTCCGCTTTAGTTTTCGCCATACTCGGCAGCGGCGTTCTTGCCCTGGTCTTTCTTGTGCTGACCCTTTTCAGTTGCAATTTTTTTCGGGATCCGGAACGGGTTGTCCCGCAGGGCAATGGCATCGCAGTCAGCCCGGCGGACGGGAAGGTCATCAAAATCACGGCCATGTCCGATCCTTTTACCGGCAAACCCAGGCTGTGCGTATGCGTGTTCATGAATGTTTTCAACGTGCATGTGAACCGCAGCCCGGTCCAAGGCAAGGTCACGGATATCGCCTACCATGCCGGGAAGTTTTTTAACGCCTCCCTGGATAAGGCCTCTTATGACAATGAGCGTTGCGCCTACCAGATCGAAGATGCGAACGGCGGCCTCTGGAGCATGGTGCAGATTGCCGGTCTTGTGGCCCGGCGCATCGTCTGCCGCGTGGATATCGGAGATGCGTTGGCCAGGGGTGAGCGCTTCGGCATGATCAAGTTCGGCTCCCGCGTCGATCTGTACTTGCCCGACGGGTATGAGCCGCGGGTGCGCGTGGGCCAGAAGGTACTGGCCGGGCAGACAATTCTGGCTTCAGCAATAGATAGAGTGGAGTAGCCCGGCCCGCATCGGTCAGGGATGGGAGAATACCATGCAAGAACGTCCTGTACCCAGGCACAAAAGTGTTTATATACTGCCCAATCTCTTTACCACGGCCAGCCTGTTCGCGGGTTTCTGGGGTATACTCAGCGCGGCCAAGGGCACGGCCGCGAGCTTTGAATTCTGCGCTCTGGCCATATTGTTTTCCGCGCTCATGGATGCCCTGGACGGCAAGGTGGCCCGCCTGACCAACACGGCCAGCGAATTCGGCGTCCAGTACGACTCTCTGGCCGATCTGGTGGCCTTTGGCGTGGCCCCGGCTTTTATGATGCACCAGTATGCCCTGTATTCTTTCAAGATGTGGGGCGTTGCCGTGGCCTTCCTGTTTACCGTGTGCGGCGCTCTGCGTCTGGCCCGTTTCAATGTGAGCGCTTCCACCGCCAATAAGCGTTTTTTTACCGGGCTGCCGATTCCAGCCGCGGGCTGCACCCTGGCCTGTATCGTGCTGATTAATCCCTCCCTGCCGGCGTTCCTGCAAAACGGTATCGGGCATATTGCGCTGGTTTGCACGGCCAGCATCGCCTTCCTTATGGTCAGCCGCATCCGCTACGCCTCGTTCAAGGAACTGGGAGCCTTCAAGGCCCACCCGTTCAGAAGCATGGTTTTTGTTATCGCCCTGTTCGCTCTGGTGGTGGCCGATCCCAAGGTGTTTGGTTCTCTGATTCTGTTCGGCTATATTCTTTCGGGCCTGGTGTATACCTTTGTGGTGTTGCCCCGCATGGCGCTTTCCGCCAATCGGGCGCATCCCCAGGCAGCCGGGCACGCGCCTGAGGATGCGGCTGAAACTGAGGCGCAAAAGTAAGGGCTTATCCATAACTAAGCGTTTCGCGGGCGCATACATCGTCAAAAGCGTTTTTTGCTCCGGTCGAGTACCATAAGAGCTGACTCGCCACCTCCTGTGGCTCGCCCTTCGGGCGGGGTCGCATCCGCTCCCCCGTCCAATTCCGCTATCCTGCGGAATTGTCACTCCCTTGTCTTCGCCGCGCGTTCCATTTATTTATGGACAAGCCCTAAAAGAGCCCCTATGCCTGCTCCAGGCCGAGCAAAGCGGAGACGTAACTCTGCGGATCAAAGGGACGCAGGTCGTCCATTTTTTCGCCCAGGCCGATAAAGGAGATGGGAATGCCGTACTGCATGGCCACGGCCACGGCAATACCGCCTTTGGCCGTGCCGTCAAGCTTGGTCAGCACCAGTTCGTCAATGCCGCAGGCTTCATTGAACAGCTTGACCTGGGAAAGGGCGTTCTGGCCGGTGGTGGCATCCAGCACCAGAATGGTGCGGTGCGGCGCTCCGGGATGGCGTTTGCCCAGCACCCGGGCGACCTTCTGTAGTTCTTCCATCAAATTGACCTTGGTGTGCAGACGGCCTGCCGTGTCCACAAAGACCATATCATAGCCCTGAGTCACAGCCTGGTCGATGGCCTCGTAGGCAACGGCCGCGGGGTCGGCCCCGTGTCCCTTGGCGTAAAAACCCGCGCCCGCGCGCTTGGCCCAAATCTCCAACTGTTCGATGGCTGCCGCCCGGAAGGTATCACCGGCCACGAGAAGCACTTTCTTGCCCTGTAGCACGGCCCGGTGGCACAGTTTGGCGATGGTGGTGGTTTTGCCCACGCCGTTCACGCCGATCATGAGCACCACTTCGGGCGGGTTGACCACACTGATGCGGCGTACCGGCTTGAAGACATCCAAAAGCTCAAGGCGCATGGCTTCGCGCAGTTCACCGGCGTCGTGAATGCCTTCAGTTCCGGCCCGGCGGCGCAGGCGTTCGGTCAAGGCATGGGCTGTTTCAAAGCCCACGTCGGCCATGATCAGAATTTCCTCAAGCTCTTCCCAGAAAGATTCGTCAATGGCCCGTCCGCTGGCGAACAGCACGTTCAAACTCCGGGAAATCTGCTCGCGGGTTTTGGCCAGGCCTTCCGACAGCTTGAGCATGAGGCGGCTGCGTTCGTCCTCTTCGTCTTCCAAGTCCAGGGCCAGCGCCAAGCGGTACTGCAATTCGGACTTGAAGTCCTCCAGGCGTTCGTATTCCATATCGTCCAGCCAAAGCCGGAACTTGGCGATAAAAGCATCCACCTCAGCAGGGGGCGCTTCAAGGGAACGCAGCAGAAACACGATGCGGGCCCATAAACGATCGTCGGCTTTTTCCACGCCCTCAAGCACCACGGCCAGCCAGGCGGAAAGCCGGGGCTCGGCCTGACGCAAAGCCACGGTCAGGGCTTCCTGCTCGGAACTCAGTTCCGCCTGGACGCAAGAGGAGGCTGCCGCCAAAGGCGCGCTGCCCGCACCGGTCTCTTGCGCGGCGGTATCAGGCTGCGCGTCGCCACGGAACAGATTGCGAATGGAAGTAAAGAAGCCCATGCTTAACCTCGGTGGAAATAGACGTTGCCGGTGCAGTGGAGCAAATTTGCAGGAAAAAAACAAGGCAAAAAAGCCGGGATCGCAACAGCGGTCCCGGCTCGTAAGACTCCCGGCGCTACCGGCGGCTTATACGGGTGCGTATGAGGTTCAGTATAAAAAGCCCCACAGCCAGGATAAATACGATTTTTGCCATTAAAGCCGCTGTTCCGCTGAGCGTGCCAAAGCCCAAGGTCGCGGCGATGAGCGCTATGAGTAAAAAGAGAATGCCCCAGATAAACATGGCATTTCCTCCATTATATATTTTTCTATATACATAATGCAGGAAATGCTCCGGGTAAACCAGGCTGGGGAAAAAGACCGCAAGTGAGGGCAGTAGTTCAGTTGGCAGCGGTTCGGCAGGCGTCACACACGCCCGTGAATTCCAGTTCCAGGCACTCTATGGTGAAACCCGCGGCCCGGACATTGTTGAATGAAGGAAGATCAGGAGCGGAATATACGTCGCCGATGCGGCCGCAGTGTTTACAGCGCACATGGCAGTGAGGACTGGGGTTGCCGTCAAAATGTTTTTGTGCGCCCGCGCGGTCAAGGCACAGAATTTCCCCGGAGTTGGTCAACAAATCAAGATTACGGTACACGGTGCCCAAGCTGATGCGGGGCATTTTCGCCCGCACCATACCGTAAATTTCATCCGCTGTGGGATGGGATGTCACGCTACGCAAAGCTTCAAGGATGAGCGCCCGTTGTCGGGTCATTCTGGTCTGGGACATAGTATGCTCCAAAAGGTTCCTTATTAAGATTTATTATCAAAAAAGGGAAAAGTCAAGAGGGGTTTGCGTTTTTGACACTAAACCTAAAAAATCATATCCTTACTTGCTTGTAGCAAATTTTATTCACGCAAAGGATGACGCATTGCCAACAGGAGCAGGCTCCTTTATACAGGGTAACGTTTGTTGCGGGCCGCCAGATTTTTACTCCGCCATGAGAGGAGAGGAACATGAAAAAACACTGTTTGGAACATAACGTGGGCAATGCCCGTATGCTTATTGAAAGCTTGCCTTATATCCGCCAGTTCCGGGGTGAGGTTGTGGTCATCAAATACGGCGGCCATGCCATGAAGGATGAGGCGCTCAAGCGTTCCTTCGCCTTAAACGTAGCCTTGCTCAAGTATGTGGGCGTCCGGCCCGTCATTGTGCATGGCGGCGGGCCCCAGATAGGCAACATGTTGAAGCAGCTTAACATTGAGTCTTCCTTCCGGGAGGGGTTGCGAGTCACTGACGACGCCACCATGGACGTGGTGGAAATGGTTCTGGTGGGCAAGGTGAACAAGGAAATCGTCAGCCAGCTCAACCTGGCCGGAGCCAAGGCCGTGGGCCTTTCAGGCAAGGATGGACAACTCATTCGGGCGCGCAAGATGGAAATGGTGGTCGCGGCGGGGGAAAACCGCCCGGCTGAAATTATTGACCTTGGCCGGGTCGGCGAAGTTATGGGCGTTGATACCGGCCTGCTCAATCTGATCAGCCGGGAAGACTATATTCCGGTTATCGCTCCTACCGGCGTTGATGAAGAAAACGGAACCTATAACATCAACGCGGACTCCGTGGCCGGGGCCGTGGCCGCCGCTTTGAAGGCCAAGCGCCTGCTGCTGCTCACGGACGTGGCCGGTATTCTGGATAAACAGGGCACGCTTATCGAGTCTCTGTCCATGGACGAAACCTGGGAGCTGTTTGCCGACGGTACTTTGCAAGGAGGCATGATCCCCAAGGTCAAATGCTGTCTCGAGGCTCTGCAGGAAGGCGTGGAAAAAGCCATGATCATCGACGGCAGGGTAGAAAACTGCATTTTGCTGGAATTGTTTACCAATGCGGGTATCGGCACGGAAATCGTGGGCAGACGGCCGCGCGCATCGCACCATGATGCGCCGCCCGTGGCCGAATATACGGGCAGGTGAAAATCAGGTCGCTGACCCCTCCCCGCCGGAAGCACTTCCGGCGGGGAGGGGTCGACCAGTTTCAGTCCCTAAACCAGTCCTTACGCCTTCACTTTAACCCTTCCATCACCCTATTCAACTCCTGCGCCATCTTGGACAGTTCCTGCACGGCGGCAGAGGCCTGCACCATGCCACTGGCGGTATCCTTGACAATAGTGTTGATTTCCTCAATGGCGTGGTTGATCTCTTCCGAGGTGGAGCTCTGTTCCTCCGCGGCCGTGGCAATGGAAGCGACCACCGAGGAGTTG
>WRHY01000011.1 GCA_009783025.1 Desulfovibrionaceae bacterium | reverse complement strand
GCGACCCCGCCCCGAAGGGGTGAGCCACAGGATGTGGCGAATCTGTGTACTCTTATGGTACTCGACCGGACAATTTTGCAGGATAGCAAAATTGGGAACCGCCCGCAGGGCGGGAGCCGAAGGCCGAGGCACAGGAGGTGCCGAGTCAAAAAAAAGGGCCGGGTGACGCAGCTATTGGACAAAAGAACTATTTGGAAACAGCCCCTGCCATAAAGTTAGGCGGCCCGGCCCCTATACCGGGATTGAAGCTTGTGGCCAGAGCCCGGTTCAAATAGGCCTGGGCGCTCTGCACCGCTTCTTTCAAGGGCAGGCCGAAAGCCAGATAAGTCGCTATGGCCGAGGACAGCGTGCACCCGGTGCCGTGGTTATTGTTTGTCGCCACTCTGGGATGGGTCAGGGGTTCGCAGTCCTTGCCGGGAATGCAGAGCCAGTCAATCATGTCCTGACCGGACTGGGGTTCAAAATGCCCGCCCTTGATCAGCACGCCTTTCGCTCCCAGAGAATACAGCCGCTCCGCTGCCTTGGCCACATCTTCGGGACTGTTGATGCTCATTCCGGCGAGCAGTTCCGCTTCCGGTTTATTGGGCGTCAGCAGGTCGGCCACGGGAAGCATGCGCGTGCGCATGGCGTCTTCCGCATCCTCGCGCAACAACCGGTAACCGCTCTGGCTCACGCACACCGGGTCCACCACCAGGGGAAAGTCCCGCTCTTGCAGAGCATCGGCCAGGGCATTGATGATCGGCGCTGACGCCAGCATGCCGGTCTTGGCCGCCTTAACCGGAAAGCCTTCCCGCACGGCTCGCAGTTGCAGGAGCACGAAATCCACGGGCACCTCGTGGATGCCCAGCACACCGGCTCCGTTTTGGGCCGTCAGGGCCGCAATGACCGAAGCGGCAAAGGCACCCAGGGCGGTCATGGTCTTGCAGTCGGCCTGAATGCCCGCTCCACCGCCGGAATCCGTGCCCGCGATGCTGACCACTACCGGATGCTGCGGCGCGGCGTGATTATTATTACTGTTCATTATCGAGCCTCTCGTATAATGGCGCGCAGTTCCCGTATTTTGGCCGGAATATCCGGGGCCAGGGTAATGGCCGAAACAATGCCGCAGCAAAGCGCGCCGCGCCGGAGGACTTCCGGCAGCGTCTTTTCGTTGATGCCGCCTATGGTCACGGTGGGAACAGTCGCTTTTGCCGCCGCCTCTTCCAGGTAGGCGAAGCCCACGGGCGGGGTGGTCGTTTTGGTGGCTGTGGCAAAAATCGGCCCCACGCCGATGTAATCCGCACCGCCCCTGATGGCGCTCTCGGCCTCGGACCAGCGGTGTGTGGACACGCCGACAATGCGCTGCCTGCCTATCAGCTTGCGCACATCGGCCAGGGGCAGGTCGTCCTGCCCCACATGCACGCCGTCCGCCTCGCACAGCAGGGCGATATCCACATGATCATTGACAATGAAGCAGCAGCCAGCCTTGCGGGTCAACTCGCGGATGGCCCGGCACTCTTCAAGCATCACAGCGGCGTCTTTATCTTTTTCGCGGTACTGGATGACTTTGATGTCCGCTTCCAGCATGTGCCGCACCACATCAACAGTGCTGCGCCCCAGGCTTTGCCGGGAATCCGTAAGGCAATAAATGTCGGTTTCCGGAAAAGGGATATACATGGCTGATTCCTTATTGTTGGCTCTGTAAAATCCTGCTTAACACCGCATCCGCCTGCAACGCGGCCGCCTGCACCACCCTGGGGCCGAGGGGGGGCGTATCCTCGTTCACGGCGGAAACAAAATCCCCCACGCAGACAAAGGACTCTCCCATGCGACGCACCTGCATGGGGGCCATGCCGCAGCCGCCGATGCCGGAAGCGGCCACAACATACGTTCCTTCCGCCAGCAGGGCGGAACACAGGGCTGCTTTAATCCCGGCCTCGTCCAGGGCTTCGACAACTATGGCGCAGTCCCGGAACAAGACACCGGCCGAAGCGGCCGTGATTTGCTCACGTGAAACATCCAGCGCGAGTTCCGGCTCGAGCGCGAGCAGCCGGGCGCGCAGGGCCTCCACCTTGGGTTTGCCCACGTCTTCCGGCCAGTAGCATTGCCGGTTCAGATTGGAAGGCTCCACACTATCATGGTCCACCACCAGCAGACGGCGCAGGCCGGATCGCGCCAGCAGCATGGCCACATTGGAACCCAGGCCCCCTGCTCCCGCGATGCCGACTTTGACCGAAGCCAAAGCGGCCAGGGCCTCCGGCTTCCAGTAGCGTTGCAGTCCCTGCGACAGCACGGACACGGCTATGCGGTTCCCTGTGTAGCGGCCACGCCGCCCAGAGAGCGGCGCAGGGCCTCAGCCAACGGCATGCCGCCGTCCTCGGGCAAAAGCCAGTCCGCGAACACGGGCTGAAACCCGAGACGCTCCAGATCCGCCACCATATGGGGAACGCTGCGCTCATCATCAATAACAAACTGTACCGCGTCCGTGGCGGTCCTCTCCGTCCTGTCGCTATAACCGCCGACAGCGGTACACACCCCGGCCGACAGCTTGGTAACGCCGATATTCAGCAGTTTGTCCCGCAAAAAGGCCCGCTCCCGCGTGGACAGGGTGATTCCGGCATGGGGCATGAAGCAGCGCAAAGCGGTCAGGGCCTGCACGAATTCGCGGTCAGTGACGATCCGCGGTTCAAAGATGCTCTGCCCTTTATCCTTGCCCACGTCATTCCTGGTCTCCTCTTCGGAACGCGGCCGGATGCGCGGCAGGGAAAAGGCCAGTTCCAACTGGGGAAAAAGCCGTTGCAGCCATTGTCCGTGCATGCCGAGCATAAAGATGTCGAAGCGCCAGTCGCCGAGGCCGAGCAGAGCGCCCAGGGTAATGCCGCGCATTCCGGCTTCCGCGGCCCGGTGCGGGGCGTCCAGGCGGAAGGCGAAATCGCGTTTGGGTCCGGCCAGGTGGAGCCGGGCATAGAGTTCCGGGTCGTAGGTTTCCTGAAACATGGTCATGCTGTCCGCCCCGGCGCGGGCGACCAGGGCGTATTCCGCGCCGGTCAGGGCCTGCACCTCTATGCCCACGGAAGGAAAGTGCCGGGCCAGAACGGCCACGCCCTCGGCAATATAGGCCGCGCCGGTGCGCCTTGGCGCATCTCCGGTCAGGGCCAGCACCCGGCGCAGGCCGGTGGCGGCCAGAGCCTTGGCCTCCTCTTCAATGGCTTCGGGCGAAAGCGCCCGGCGCTCAATGGCCTGACCGGCATGAAAGCCGCAGTAAACGCAACGGTTGGTGCAATAATTCGCCAGATACAAGGGCGCGAAAAGCTGTCGGGCCTTGCCGAAATGGCGCAGGGTTTCCGCGCTGGCTCTCTGCGCCATACGCTCCAGTTCCTCGCCCGCGGCCGGGGACAGCAACAGCGCGAAATCCCGCTCGTTCAGACGAGGCTTTTGCAGAGCCCGGCGCACCTCCTCCCGCGCGGCCGCGCCGAGATTCCGGCCCACAGGCGCGTAATCGCCAAGGCGCGCGTGAAAGCCGTCCGGACGCGGCGCATACGGCAGTTGCTTCTTCATGCCCCGGTCTCCGTATCAAGAAAGCCTGTCAGCCGTCCGTCCTCGGGGGAGGAGGCGGCCGCGCCCGTGCCGAGCACCCGGCCCAGCCCGGCCAGGTAAGCCCTGCGGCCCGCCTCCACGGCCCGCCCAAAGGCCAGGGCCATGCCCACGGGATCCGCCGCCGTGGCAATGGCGGTGTTCACCAGACAGGCGGCCGCGCCCATTTCCATGGCCTCGCAGGCTTGGGAAGGCGCACCTATACCGGCATCCACAATGATGGGCAGATCGATTTCCTCAATCAGAATACGAATCATCTCGCGCGTTTGCAGGCCCCGGTTACTGCCGATGGGCGCGCCCAGGGGCATGACCGCGGCCGCTCCGGCATTGGCCAGATCGCGGGCCACATACAGATCCGGGTTCATATAGGGCAGCACCACAAAGCCTTCCCCGGCCAGGACTTCCGTGGCTCTGGCCGTGGCGTATCCATCCGGGAGCAGGTTGCGCGCATCGCTGATCACCTCGATTTTAATCCAGTTGCCCACGCCGCTGGCCCGGGCCAGCCGGGCGATGCGCACGGCCTCTTCCGCGGTGCGCGCCCCGGAGGTATTGGGCAAAAGCTGCATGTGCGCCGGTATGTGGGAAAGAATGTTGCCGCCGCTGCCGCTCAAGTCCACCCGGCGCAAGGCCACGGTAATAACCTCGGACCCGCAGGCCGTTGCTATGGAAGGAATGGCCTCTTCCCGGCCAAATTTTCCCGTGCCCATGAAAAGACGGCTGGAGAGCCGTCTGCCTCCGATAGAGAGGTGGTCGAGAAGCGCATCGTCAGCAGCGCCGCCGCAATTGTCCGCTTGTTTTTGTTGCCTGTTCATAGTCAGCCTCGCTTCATCCGCCGCCCACGAAGCGCACCAACTCGATGCGCTCGCCGCCCCGGATCGGGGTCAGGGCAAAATCTTCCGGTTTGATAATGCTGCCGTCCACTTCGGCCACCAGAGGGCTTCCCTTGAGGACAAGTTCTTCCAGCAGGGCTTCCAGCGTATCGGCGCCGGTTTTCAGGTCCTGCCCGTTGACCGTGACGGCGCGTGACACGCCGGGAACTGTTGTTTGCATACCTTGATATCCTGGTAATAAACAAAAAAGCCCGCATCAGGGATGCGGGCTTTCCAATACAGAAACATGACGCTTCCCTACGGCGGAATGATCCGCATCAGGTTCAAGGGGTCAGGCTCTAAGCCACTCTCAGCCCCGAAGGGCTCCCCCAGCAGGCTCCGGGCGCTTTGGCCACGGAGCGGGTAAACTTCAATCTCTTTTCTTTTTATATATATTCTATCCTTGTCCCCGGCAAGAAGAAAATGGCGCTGAGGCGCTGCCTGAATCGCTTACTTTCCCCACACCGCAGCCAGTATTTCACTCAGCGCTGTCTCGGCCTTTTCCGTGGGAACCTGGCAAGTGCCCACCTTGTGGTGGCCGCCGCCGCCGTATTGCAGCATCAGGGAACCGACGTCCACCGTGCTGGTCCGGTTCAGAATGGAATACCCCACAGTGAACACCACATTTTGTTTTTCCCTGCCCCAGATTACCAGAACACTGATGTTGCATTTGGGGAAAAGGGCGTAAACGGTAAAGCGGTTGCCGGAATAAATTTGTTCCTCACCCCGCAGATCCGTCAGGATGACGTTATTCCGGACTGTGCTGCACCGTTTCAGCATATCTTCAAAAAGTTTCTGCTGTTCCCAATAGCGGTCCGTGCGCTCCTTGACGTCCGGCATCTCCAGAATTTCCTCAACGCTTTTTTCCGCGCAGTATGTGATCAGGTCCATCATCAATTGATAGTTGCTGATGCGGTAATCATGGTAGCGCCCGAGGCCCGTGCGCGGATCCATGATCATACCGAGCAGGATCCACCCTTGCGGATTCGCTATTTCCTCGGCAGTGAGATCGCCGCTATCCACCCGATCGACAGCCAACATCATCTCATCAAATCTTTCGGGAATTTTCTTATGGCCTCCGTAGTAATCCCAGATCACCCTGGCGCAACTGGGCGCGGGTTTGGAAGAACCGATAAAGGCCACGGCTTTCAGCCGCTCCTTTTCACTGCTGTGGTGGTCGAACCACATACCGCATCCCTTGACGTAGGGAACGTTCGCCAAAATATCATTTTTAGTTATCTCGACAACGCCGTCCTGCAAATCTTTGGGGTGGGCGAACTTGTATTCTGTGACCAGTCCCAGATGTTGCAAAAGCACGGCGCATACGAGACCGTCAAAATCCGATCGGGTTACCAGGCGCATAGTATTTCTCCTGCTTCAAAATAAAATATTGCCGCAATCTTAATTGCCATCTGTATATACCAAGCACTGAACGTTTACAAGGCGGTCCATCCCCAACGCTTCTATCTGCGCTTTCCCGGTTTCAACCGCCCCTCCCGCGCCTTACTGAGAATCTTGTCGCGCACGGTTTCAAAGCGCAGCAGAGTACGCAGGCCCGCAACCCCCATTGCAAACACGGTAAGCAGGATAAGCAGGGCCTTTTGCACGGGCCAGCGATCCTTGGCCAAAGCATTGGCCAGAACTTCCAGGCCCATTTTGTCCCCGTAAAAAATGAGCAGGGGCAGCACGGCAAAAATCAGAATCAGTCCGACAATTTCCAGCCAGAGAAAGGTCTCGGTCATGGTCAGCACAAACAGCGTGGAGTCGCGCACAATGCGCAGGAACTTGAGCCGCCCTTCCAGTTTTTTGAGCCGCTCCCCTTCCTGCTCCATCAGCATCTGCGCTTTTCGAAAGGCCTCGGGCGTGTGAAAGTTGGCCCGCAGCGCCCAGTTATTGTTGGCCACCCCTTCATTATAACTGCGATTGAATTCCACCAGAGTCTTAGGAAAAGGGAACCAGGCCGATTCCTCATGAATCCGCTTGAGCCGCGCGCCGTTGGCCTTAAAACGATCTTTGTATTGCCGGGCCTCGTCCAGCACATGGGCCTGGATGTCCCGCTCAATGCGCATCCGGCCGGTCACCAGCATCTGAAAAGCCACATAGTTTTCTATGTGCGAGCGCTCCAGAATTTTGTCGATGCGCGCCGCCACTTCAGCGGCAAAAGGATTATCCGGCAGAAACCAGGTGCCCAGTTCGTCGCGGATGCGGGTCAGGTTTGCAACCTCTTCCCTGGCCCGCGCGGCCATGCTGTTCCACATGACGTAAAGCCGGGCCAGCACTTGAATATACCCGCGTTCCAGTTCGGGATCGATGAGCGCCCTGTTGAAAAAGTGCCCGCTTCTGTCAATAAGGGCTGCCAGGGCGGGGAGCGCGGCGTCGGTAAAGCCGCTTTTCACCATGCATACAAGCCTGCGGTATTCGGCGTCATACCAGCCGGGGCAGGCGCGGGATACCTGATCATAGAGCGAGGAGGCCTGGGAAAAACGGCCCAGGCACTCAAGCGCCCTGGCCTGCAGGAACATGTGCCAGGATTGCACTACCGGATGCGGGGAGAGGCGTTCGGCTTCTTTCCAGGACTTTTCCGCCTTGTCCAGTTCTCCCCGTTCCGCAGCCCAGAAGCCACGCAGGCTGTGCAGCTTAAAGTCCGTGGAAAATTTCAATTGCAGTTGCCTGAGTTCTTCATCAATGGCCTGCGAATCCCTGTTCCGGAAGGTGCCGAGCAAATCCCAGAGCGGATTGTTGTCAACAGCGGCCAGGGTGTCGGCGGCCTTTTGCAGATCCTTGTTCCGCGCCCGCCAGAAAAAGCCGACCGACCTGAGTTGCACCGGCCAGGTATGATCGTAAAAGGCCCTCAGCATTACGGTCGCCGGGCTGTCTTCCTGCAAAAGCGAGGACAGGGCGGCTATTTTCGTCTCTTCATCCGGCAGTTCGCCAAGGACTTTATCGATCTGGGCTACGGAAGAGCGCATGGCGCCAAAGTCCAGACGCGCCACTTCCGGCCACACGCTTCTGGCCGTGGATTCAATACTGCGTGAAGGGCATTGGGAGACCGCATGGCTGCGCTGTCCGCAGTAAAAGCAGGGGTCATGCGGCCCGAAAACCACGCTCAGCGGGACAAGCTGCGGCAAGGTGCCGCCGCTGGCCTCGCCCTCCACATCGCGCATACTGACGCTGACCCAATCGTCAGGATGATGACGTGCCGGCGCGAAACGTACCTCGTGCGGGCTGAATTCACTGCCCAGCATGAGCGCGTTGCGCATGGACATGTGCGGGTAGTCCGGCACCAGGTGTTCCCATGCAACGCCGATCTTGCCGGGCAGATCATTGTTCATGGTCATGCCTTTGCGATCGACAATGGCCATTACGCTCGGCCAGTACTGATCCGGATGCTCCTGCTTGAGCCGTGCAAGCAAGGCAAGATAGTCCCTGCACCAGGTTTTGAGTTGGCGCAAGGTCTCAATGGAAAACAGCAAAAAGTTGTCATGCAGGGAAAAGCGGAACTTGTTTCTTTGCAGCAACGCTTCCAGGTGGCTCAAAAACTCGCGCCAAACGAGGTGAAAAGCCTTGTCCTGGGCACTTTCCACCGGGCGCAGAACCGCGAACCAGGACAGGGGCGACTGGTACGGCAGGCGGGGATCGACTTCAAGAAGGGGCCATACAGCGGAATCCAGCGGATTGCCGTCAGGGGAGAGTTGCACGCTCAGGCCGGGGCTGGTTTCAACGATGTTGCGCATGGCCATGTTGACCCAGATACGCAAACCGGACGGGACTTTTACCTCCTGCTGCCAGAAGGCTTCATCCGTTATAAGCTGCTTGCCCTCAGCATGGCTTTTGATCAGGCGGGCGGGAAAAATCTGCAAACCGAGCGCCAGAGGATTGAAACGCGACCACACGCCCAGACGGGCGGCAGCCACCAGAACGTCGGGCGAAAAAAAGAACCAGAGCGCCTGGTCCTCGTCTTCCACCAGCTTGAAGCCGCCGTAATCTTCCAGCGTCTGCATCACCACGGGATTGACGCTGCCCTGCCAGATCAGCCGCAGGGCATAGCCGTCAACCTGCACTTGAATGTCGCTGACTTCGGAAAAGTACGAGCGCAGCGCTTCCATTTTTGCCATGAGTATCCCTTAGAGCATCTTACGCTTGAGATTATCACTAAAGTAAGAATCTACCAGCAGTTTGCGGCGTCGTAAAGCCGTACAATAGAGGGGCCGCCAGGCAAATATCCGGCGGAAAATATTTCCTTTTCTCAATAAACTCTAGAAAAATAGCCCATACTCCATTAATAACATATTTAATTTTTTGAATATTTATTGTTTGGCACTCATGTTGCTTATTCTCCGGCAGACAACCCCTAAGGAGGATAATTATATGTCTTTGGTCATTAACCATAACATGATGGCTATGAATGCGTCCAGGAACCTGGGCGCCAGCTACGGCAGACTGACAACTTCCGTCCGCCGCCTGTCTTCGGGCCTTCGGGTGGGCACGGCTGCCGACGACGCCGCCGGTCTTGCCATTCGCGAACTTATGCGGGCTGAAATCGCCGGTCTGAATCAAGGGGTGCGCAACGCCAACGATGCCATTTCCCTGCTTCAAACCGCTGACGGCGCCCTGCAGGTCATTGACGAAAAACTTATTCGTCTCAAGGAATTGGCCGAACAAGCCGCCACCGGCACGTACAACTCCGACCAGCGTCTGATGATTGAATCCGAATACCAGGCCATGGCTTCGGAAATCTCCCGGATCGCCAACGCCACGGACTTCAGCGGCGTGCACCTGCTTAACGGCAACCTGTCCGGCGCGGACCACAACGGTGAAGGACTCCAGGCCACCGGCAAGCTGAAGATCCACTTCGGCACCGGCAACGACTCGGCGGAAGATTACTACTACATCAGGATTGGCGATGCCACCGCCTCCGCTCTCGGCGTCGGCAACACCGCGGCCCCGGACGCGGGCGGCTTTACGGTCTCCACGCAGGCCGCCGCCCAGAGAGCCGTGGCCAGCATCAACCAGGCGATTATTTCCAAGGATAAAATCCGGGCTCACCTTGGCGCCATGCAGAACCGGCTGGAAAACACCATCAGCGTTCAGATGATCCAGGCGGAAAACCTCCAGGCCGCCGAATCGCGTATCTCCGACGTGGACGTGGCGCAGGAAATGACGGAATTTGTGCGCAACCAGGTGCTCACTCAGGCGGCAGTGGCCATGCTTGCACAGGCCAACTCCCTCCCGCAGATGGCTCTGCAGCTTATCGGCGGCTAAACGAGAAGCCTGCCATAGCCATTCCAATCGGCTGGTGCGACCAAAGACAAGGAACCGGGGAGGACCTCCCCTCCCCGGTTCCAACTCTGGATCAGTTTCGCTCCATTCCCGCTTCAAGCCGGGCCAGCGCCGCGTGCGCGGCAGCCTGTTCAGCCCGTTTCACGCTTGAGCCTTCGGCAATAAATACCGTGCCTTCCGGCAATTCCAGGCGTACCCGGAAAACTTTGTCATGTTCCGGGCCTTCACTGCCGATAAGAGAATACACCGGGCGCGCTTTGAACAGTTGTTGGGTTACTTCCTGCAACCGGCTTTTGCCGTCTTTGCTTTTGGGTCTGCTTTCCCGTTCCGGCCAGTTCTCCTCAAAGAGCCTCTGCACAACCGCGCGCGCGGCCTCAAATCCGCCGTCCAGAAAAATCGCGCCGAGCAGGGCTTCAAGAGCATCGCTGAGCAGGGAATCCCGCTCCCGCCCCCCTTGCGCCTCTTCCCCTTTGCCCAGAATGATGTTTTCATCCAGGCCGATTTTTCTGGCAAGAACCGCCAGGGTATCCTGATTAACCAGGCGGGAACGCATGGCCGTCAACTCGCCTTCCCTGGTTCCGGGAAAACGGCGGTACAATTCTTCCGATATGCAGAGCTCCAATACCGCATCGCCCAGAAACTCGAGACGCTCGTTGTGTTCCGCCCCGTCCTGCTGTTCATTGGCGTAGGAACTGTGCGTCATTGCGGCCATGAGCAGCTTGACTTGGCCGAAGCGATAGGGAATATCTCTCTGTAGCCGGTTCAGCATGAATGTCATCCTTTTCCATCGAGCACGCCATGCCCCTTCATGAGAACATTTCCGCTCTGTTCAACCCGGAATCCATAGCCATTGTAGGAGCTTCCAGGCATACGGGAAAGATAGGCAATATTGTCCTGTCCAATCTGATCCGCGCGGGTTACGGCGGCAAAATATTCCCCATCAATCCCGGCGGGGGTACCATACGTGGTCTGACAGCGCTGCGCAAGCTGGAGGATATCCCTAAGGACTCGCGGCCCCTCGATCTGGCCGTGCTCTGCCTGCCGGCCGCTCAGACGCCTCAGGCCATGCGCGAACTTGCCGCCCTGCCCGCCAGGGCCGTGGTCGTGATCGGCGCGGGCTTCCGGGAAACAGGCGCGCACGGGGCGCAGTTGGAAGAAGAGATCAAAGCCCTGGCCGTGGAACACAATATGGTCCTGCTCGGTCCGAACTGCCTCGGGCTCGCGGGCAGCAAGGCCAAGCTCAACGTCACCTTTGCCCAGGGGGATTCCGCGCCCGGCAACATCGGATTTTTCTCGCAGTCCGGGGCCTTCTGCGTAGCCATCTTTGACTGGGCCAGGGAACAGAACTTCGGTTTTTCCTCTTTTGTCAGCCTCGGCAACAAAGCCCTTTTGGACGAATCCGACATGCTGGCCCATCTGGCCCAGGACCCCGACACCAAGGTCATTGTCGGCTACCTGGAAAGCGTGGAAAACGGTCCCAGGTTTTTGCAGAACGCCCACCTCGCCACCAGACGCAAGCCGGTCATTCTGCTCAAAGCCGGGCGCACCCAGGAAGGGGCGCGCGCCGCGTCCTCTCACACCGGGGCGCTGACCGGGGAGGATATGGCCTATGACGCCGCTTTCAGGCAAACCGGCATCATCAGGGCGGACCGGATGGAAGATCTGTTCGGCATGGCCCAGGCCTTTGCCGGTCTTCCGCTGCCCAAGGGCCCTGCTCTGGCCATTGTGACCAACGCGGGCGGTCCCGGCATCGTGGCCACGGACGCCTGTGTCAAATCCGGGCTTTCCCTGGCCCGGTTCTCTCAAGAAACGCTCAGTGAACTCAAGGAACAACTCCCGCCTTACGCCACCCTCTACAACCCGGTGGATGTGGTCAGCGATGCGCCGATCCGGCGCATTGTCAAGGCCACGGCAACGGTACTGAGCGATCCGGGAGTGCATTCCCTGCTGCTGCTTTTCGCTCCCACGGCCCATGAGTCCCTGGACGGCCTGGCCGCCGAAATTGCCGCTCTGCCCAATCCGGACCGTAAACCTGTCTGCGCCTGTCTCATGGGCGGGGAAGGCGTGTCCACGCTCAAGCGTCATTTTCTGGAAAGCGGCATCCCCTGCTATCCCTTTCCGGAGCCGGCCATAGATGCCCTGGCGGCCATGTACCGCCAGAGCCGATGGAAGGAAAATCCCCTGCCGGTGGAAGTCGGCTACCGCCATGACCGCAACCGGGCCGCGGCCATTATTGAAGCGGCCAGGGCCGAGCATACCCTGGAAATCAGCGAGTACCAGGCGCAGGAAATCATGCGCGCCTATGAAATTCCCTGCCTGGAGGCCAAGCTCGCCCGCACCAGCGATGAGGCCGTGCAGATCGCCAGGCAGCTTGGCGGTACAGTGGCCCTGAAAATCGCCTCCCCGCACATTCTGCACAAAACAGACGTGCGGGGTGTGGCTCTGAACCTGGACACCGCGGACAAGGTTCGCGCCGCTTTCAATGAAATCACCTCGCGCGCGCGGCATCTGCGCAAGGATGCCTATATCGCGGGCTGCCTTGTGCAGAGCATGGCCCCCAAGAATTCCCGCGAAGTGATCATCGGCTTCAAGCGGGACCGCCGTTTCGGCCCCATGGTCATTTTCGGGCTTGGCGGCATCCATGTCGAAGCCTTCAAGGATGTGGCCTGCCGTCTTGCGCCGCTTTCCCTTGATGATGTGCACGACATGGTGCGCGAGATCAAAGCCTTTCCCATTCTGGCGGGCATGCGCGGGGAAAAGGCGGTCAAGTTCACGGCCCTGGAAGATATTCTGTTGATTATGTCCCAGCTCGCTCTCGATTTTCCCGAAATTCAGGAAGCGGAATGCAACCCCGTGCTTGTCAATGAAGACGGCGCCCAGGTGGCGGACATCCGCATTCTGCTTTCCCATACGCCCCACCAGCAATAAGGAGCCTCATATGTCCAAAGGATTATATATAGGAAGCACCCGGTCCTATTCCGGAAAAAACATGCTTTCCGTCGGCATCGGGCTGCGCCTGCAAAAAGAAGGCGTCAACCTCGGTTACATGAAGCCCGTGGGCGTCATGCCCGTGGACGAAACCCGGGGGGATGAGGACGCCCTGTTTGTGCAGGACGTGCTGAACTTGCAGCAGCCCGCCGGTCTGGTCACGCCGGTTCTGGTGACGCAGGACTTCAGAATGCGCGCCTTTGCCGGACACATCGGCGACTATATGCCGGAAGTGGCCTCGGCCTACGAAAAGCTCTGTCAGAACCGCGACCTCACGCTGGTTTGCGGCACCGGGCACACACTGTCCGGAAAATACTGCGGTCTGGACGGCATCCGCACGGTACGGGAGTTGAAGCTCAAGGCCGTGATCATTGACCGCCTGCAGCACGAGGTCAACTACGACGAGCTCATGAACATCAAAGAGCAGCTTGGGGACAACATGATCGGCGTGGTGCTCAACGACATCCCGGCCTCTTTCATGGCCGAGATCGACAGCGTGATCCGTCCTTTCCTGGAGCGCAACGCCATTCCCGTGCTTGGCGTGATTCCCCGCGATCCCCTGATGGGTTCCATCCGGGCGCATGAACTGGCCGACGGCCTGGGCGGACGCCTGGTGGCCGCGCAGGGCCGCGCGGACGGCATGGTGGAGAACTTCCTTATCGGCACCATGCAGGTGGAGAACTTCATAACCTACTTCCGGCGCAACCCCCACGCGGCCGTCATTGTCGGCGGCGACCGGGCCGACGTGCAATTAGTAGCCATTGAAGGCAACTGCCCCTGTCTGGTGCTGACCGGCAACCTCTATCCCAACGATATCATTCTCTCGCGCGCCGACACCTTGAACGTGCCCATTGTTATGGTGCGCCAGGATACATACACCGTGGCCAAAAAGATGGAAGGCCTGCTGACCCGCCACAAGATGCGCGATGTGATGAAAATCCGCCAGGGCGCACAGCTCATCAGCAACAATCTGGACTTTGCGGCAATCCGCGAGGCCCTGGGCGTGTAATTGGGGCTCGAACCAGCGGCTCAAAGGTCACTTTACAAGCGATACCTGACAATGGACTGAACGTGAGCCCCGGCATTACTAGCCACACCAAACCCCGGCAGGGGACTCAGTCCCCTGCACCCCCATTACCGGAAAACGGCTCTGCCGTTTTCAGGAGATTCAGGCTGTTTGACGAGGAAAGCGCGGCTTTGGACGAAGTATCACCCCAAACTGAGGCCCTGCCGCCGTTCGCTCACGCTCTGCCCTGGGTAGCGCTGGTGAGTCTGATGTTCCTGCTCATCTATCTTGCCCGTGCCATATTCGGGCCGCTCCTGCCCGCCATTGAGCAAGAATTCGGCATCAGCCATGCCGCTTCCACCCGTTTTCTCCTCTACCTCTCCATCGGGTTCTCGGTGAGCACCTTTCTGTCCGGCTATGTTTCCAGCAAGATCCGGCCCAGAATAATGGTCGGCGGTTCGCTCATCCTGTCCGGGCTCGTGCTGCTGGCCATTTCCACGGCCGCCAGTCTGCCTCTGCTGACGATCCTGTTCATCGCTCTCGGCTTGTCGTCCGGGCAATACTTTAACGGCGGCCTGAGCACCATGCGCAGTCTGGTGCCGCTCTCACAGTGGAGCAAGGCCATATCCATCCATGAGTTCGGTCCTAACATCAGCTTTTTTCTGGCCCCCCTGCTCGCGGGAGTCGGCGTCAGCATGTTCGGCTGGCGCGGCGTGTCCACGGGCATGGGCTGGTTGACCATCGGGGGCGGTCTGCTTTTTCTCTTGATCGCCAAAGGCGGGGAATACCCGTCAGCGCCGCTCTCCTTTGGAGGTTTTACCAAAGCTCTCAAGGAACCCAAACTCTGGCTGTTCACCTGGTTGGTGGGTCTTGGCATTGCCGGGGAGTTCGCCCCGTTCAGCGTACTGACCTTGCACATGATCGATGAGCGGAGCCTTTCTCCGGAACTGACGGCTCTTCTGCTCTCCACCTCACGCATTGCCGCTCCCATTGCCGTGCTCGGAGGCGGATTCGTCACCACCCGTTTTGGCGTCCGGCGCACGCTTTATGCCTGTCTTGTCGTCTATGCTCTGGGCATGTTCTGCATGGCAATGCCCTGGTTCCCGATCTTTACCCTGGGCCTGTTCGTGCAGCCCGTGCTCACGGCCATGATCTTTCCGCCTGTTTTTACCTTTTTGGCCGAATCCTTCCCTCTCAGGGACCAGCCCATGTATCTGTCCATCGGCATGCCTCTGGCCGCCTTCATGGGCGCGGGCCTCATGCCTTCCATTCTTGGCATCTGGGGCGATCTGGCCAGCTTTAGCGCGGGCTTTGCCATGATGGGCTGTCTGGTGGCCTTGAGTCTGCCCCTGCTCAGGCTTATGTCTGATGAAAAAGGCCGATAATGGCGCTGGTAGTGGTAGTGTCTCAGTTTGGCGTCAGACAAGGAAGGCGCAGCTTTGCGCGAGGGGGCTGGACTCTTCTGGTCCTGCCCCGGAGCGCAAAGCAAGCCTGACGAAGTATCACGGCAAACTGAGACACTACCCAGTTTCTCCTTGACAGAAGCCGTTTTGCTGCCTACCACCTATCAATGGGCGATCAACGCCGCCCCAATCTGTCCTTCAGGAGAAGTTTATGGCTTATGATATCCGCATGGTAAAGCTCGTTACCGGAGAGACCGCTATCGGCAAGTATGATGCGCAGCACTCCGCGCTGAACGATCCCGCCGTGCTGCAAACCGTTCCCACCCAACAGGGCGTGCAGATGATGCTCATGCCTTTCGGGTATCCCTTTGACAATGAATTTGCCGGCAGCGTTGCGTATACGCACGTGCTCTACGAATACAAAAACTGCCCGGAAGAGTTGAAGACCAAATACATGGAAGCCACTTCGAACCTTACCCTTTCCTCAGGCGGTCTCGGCTCCGCTCTGAATCTGAAAGGCGGCGGTTCCGGCCTTTTGAAATAAAGCGGGCCGCGTGCGCGAACTTCTGCCCCTGCTTCCCAAGCCCAGCCGCTACCTCGGCATTGAGGAAGGTTCCGTTCACAAGCCTTTTGCGGAGATCCGGCTCAAGGTCGGCCTGGCCTTTCCCGACATGTACGAAGTCGGCATGTCCTACCTCGGCCAGAAAATACTCTACAGTATTATTAATGAACGAGAGTCCTGGCTGGCTGAACGGGTATTCACGCCCTGCCGCGAGGCCGGGGCTGTTCTGCGCGAGCGCGGGACGCCTTTATGCACGCTGGAATCGGACACCCCGCTGGCGCAACTGGACGTGCTGGGCTTCAGCCTGACGCACGAACTGTGCTACAGCAATGTTCTCTATATGCTCGACCTTGCGGGCATCCCCCTGCGCGCGGACCAACGCAAGACCCCGCAGCCTGACGGCCGTCCCTGGCCGCTGATTGTGGCCGGAGGCGGCTGCACCCTGGCCGCGGAACCCCTGGCCCCCTTTGTGGATGTCATGATTCTCGGCGAGGCCGAGAGCCTGATGCCTGAAGTGCTGGAAGCCGTGCAGGCTGCCCGTGAACAGGGGTTTGCCCGCGCGGATCTGCTGCTCTCTTTGAGCCGCATACCCGGCGTGTATGTGCCGGAATTTTTCAGCGAGAATCCCGACGGTTCCCTTACCCCGCTCTACGCGCACCATGCCAAAATCACCCGGCGCATCGTGCCGGACATGAACGCGGCCCCTTATCCGGTTCGCCAGCCCATCCCCTTTGGGGCCGTGCACAACCGGCTGGCCCTGGAAATCGGGCGCGGCTGCACGCGCGGCTGCCGTTTCTGTCAGGCGGGCAGCCTGTACCGTCCGGCGCGGGAGCGCGACACAGCGGAACTACGGACCCTGCTGGAATCCTGCCTGAGCGGCACCGGCTTTGACGACGTATCCTTTCTTTCCCTGAGCACCGGAGATTTTTCCGCGCTCAAGGAACTGTTCATGAGCACCGTGGACCGCTGCGCCAGGGAACAGGTGTCCGTGTCCCTGCCTTCCCTGCGCGTCGGTTCCATTGATGACGCCATCATGGAACGCATGGCCGGAATCCGCCGCACCGGGGCCACGCTTGCGCCGGAAGCGGGCAGCCAGCGTCTGCGCGATGTGATCAACAAGGGCATCACCGAGCAGGATGTCGTTTTGCACGTGCAAAAGCTGTTCGAGCACGGCTGGCAGCAGGTCAAACTGTATTTCATGATCGGCCTGCCCACGGAAACGGACGAGGATCTGCTGGCTATTATCGACCTCTGCCGCAAGGCCAGGGACGCGGCCGGGCCCGGCATCAAACGCTTGCAGATCACGGCCGCGATTTCGCCCTTTGTGCCCAAACCGCACACGCCCTTCCAATGGGAGGCGCAGATTTCCCTGGAGGAAATCCGCCGCCGCGTGGGAATCCTCCTGGATGCCGTAAAAAAGGAAAAGCGGATCAAGCTGCGTTGGCACGAGCCTGAAATGAGCGCGCTGGAAGGTCTTTTTTCACGTGGGGACAGAAAGCTGGCCGATGTTGTGGAAAGCGCCTACCGCAAAGGGGCTGTGTTTACCAGTTGGATTGAAGGCTTTTCTCTTGACCCCTGGCTTGAAGCGCTTGCCGAACACGGGCTTGCCATGCCGGACTATATCCGGGAGCGCGGCCTTGATGAGCCCCTGCCCTGGGATCATCTGGAAAGCGGACTCAGCAAGGAATTCTTCGCGCGGGAGCGCGAGCGGGCGCAGGGGGGCAAAACCAGCTCCGACTGCCGCTACACGGCCTGCCATGCCTGCGGGGTGTGCGATACCAAGGCCGCTCCTTCGCGCCTGGACCGCCTGCCCGGCCTGCCGGATGCTTTTACATACCGCAACCGTCTGAACAAGCCGCACCGGGATCAGGAGGCGCACAGCGTATCCCTTGACCAGTACGGCAGGGTCATTGTGCGCGGGCAAACAGAAGACGCGCCCAAGCCGCAGGGCAAGGCCAAGCCACCGGCCCTGGCCCCGCACCTGGTAAAAAAAGCGGCCCAACTGCGTATCCGCTATATGCGCAAAGGCCGGGCCGCCTATCTCAGTCAGTTGGAAGTGCAGCATATCTTTGACCGCGCCCTGCGCAGGGCGGACATGCCCCTGACCTTCAGCCAGGGCTTTCATCCCCTGCCGCTGCTGTCCTTCGGACGCGCCCTGCCTGTTGGCGTGGCCAGCGAGAACGAATGGTTTTCCCTGTACCTGCGTGAGCCCAGGCCCCTTAAAGAGAGTCTGGAGGCGCTCAATGCTTCGCTTCCCAAGGGGCTGCGCGTGACCTCCATCGAGGCTCTGCCTCTGGATAAAAAAAGCGCGGATGAGCAGACGGAACGTTTTGTCCTGCGCTACATCGGCCCTGAAGCCGATCGCCCGGCCTTTGCGCGGGCCTGGCGCGACATTGCCGAAGCGCCTGCCCTGCCCTGGAAAAAAGAAAGCAAAAAAGGCGCGCGCGACCTTGACGCCCGGCCTTTCTTCATGAATATACTCTATACTGATGTCGATACCTGTACTCTGGATATCGACTGGTCCAAAGGCTATGTCTCGCCGCTGGCCCTGTGTCTGCATGCTCTGGAAAGCGTGAATTTTCCCGCGGCCCTGCCGCATCTGCTCCTGACCAAGGTCGCTCCGGAGGATTGTCAGGCTTAGACTTATATTTTTTGGAGGGGCTCTGCCCCTCCACCCCGCCAGGGCCTAGCCGGCCCTGGACCCGGCATTCCTGAAAACAGCGAAGCTGTTTTCAGGGTGTGGGGGTGCAGGG
>WRHY01000010.1 GCA_009783025.1 Desulfovibrionaceae bacterium | reverse complement strand
CTGGACCCGGCGTTCCTGAAAACAGCGAAGCTGTTTTCTAGGGTATGAGGGGTGCAGGGGAAATCATTTCCCCTGCCGGGGGAGTCTGAGGGGGCAGAGCCCCCTCAGGGAGGATCATATGCTGGCAATTGTTGTCTTTCTGAACGGCATGGCCGTTATGGTGCTGGAAATGGCCGGGGCTCGTCTGCTGGCTCCGGAGCTCGGCACGTCCATTATTGTCTGGACCAGCCTGATCGGGGTGATCCTGGCCAATCTGAGCTTGGGCTACTGGCTCGGCGGCAAGCTGGCGGACAAGGTGCTGCGGCTTTCCGGCGGCAAGGGCGGGGAACACGCCTTTGCCGTGCTCTCCCGTTTGCTGGCCCTGGCCGCCATAAGCGCTTTTATGGCAGCGGCCCTTGGCGTGTTTATCCCCGGCGCGGTGCGCGGCGCCATCCCCTCCCTGCACCTTGGCACGGTCTGCGCCGCCATCGCCCTGTTTGCCCTTCCGGCCGTGCTCTGCGGCATGGTTTCCTCCTATGCCGTGCGCCTGGGCATCACCAGCGGCGATACCGCCGGAGCCGCCATTGGCCGCCTGAACGCCATCGGCACCGTGGGCAGCATTGTGGGAACCTTTCTGGGCGGCTTTGTGCTGCTGGCCTGGTTCAGCACCGGGGCGATCATTCTCGGTGTGGCCGCCTGCCTGCTGCTTGCGGCCTTTCTGGTCCGTGTGCGCCCGATCCGCTCCAAGGCTCTGATCGGCCTGATTATCCTGGCCGGAATCATCGGCAGTGAAAGCTATGCCTCGTGGGTGGCGGGAAAGGGCTTCAGCGAGGGCGTTCCGATCACTGTCGACACCCCTTATGCCTCCATGCGCGTGGCCAAGGGCAGGCAGGGCAGCCGGGACGCGCTGCTGCTCATGACCGATCCGGGCAGTGCCCAGTCCGGCATGTTTGAGGACGATCCGCTGGAACTGCTGTTTGAATACACCCATTTCTACGGTCTCGGCACGGCCATGAACCCCGGAGCCGGGCGCATTCTCATGCTTGGCGGCGGCGGGTATTCCGTGCCCAAGTGGCTGCTGGGCGGGCGCTCGGATCTGCGCCGGGATGATTTCAGGCTGGACGTGGTGGAGCTTGATCCGGGCATGACCGGGGTGGCGGAGCGTTATTTCAAAGCGCCGCTGGATGATCCGCGTATGCGCGTCTTTCATGAAGACGCCCGGACCTTTATCAACCGGGCCGCCGCTGCCGTGCCCGAGGGCGAGGCAGGCCCGTATGATCTGATTTTCGCCGATATCTTCAACTCCTGGTATACCGTGCCCTTTCATGTGGGCACCGTGGAAGCGGCCCGCAACATTCACCGCCTGCTGGCCGATGACGGCATCTATGTCATGAACATCATTACCGCGATCAGCGGGGATAACGGCCGCCTGTTGCGTTCCATCCGTAGCGCCTTTCTGGAATCCTTTGCCGAGGCGCATATTTTTCCCGTGCAGCATAAGCTCAACAGCGGCATGATCCAGAATGTCATGCTTCTGGCCTTTAAAACGCCGCGCGCCCTGCCTGATCCGGCCAAGGAAAGCGTGCCCGTGCACATCGCCCGCATGCTGGAGAACCGCTGGACCTCGCCTTTTCCCGCGCCGGAAAACGACGTGCCCGCTCTGCGCGACGATTTTGCGCCGGTGGAGCGCTATACCTTGGGTTTTGTCCGGTAGTTTCGCATGCCTCAGCTTGAGCAATACGGTAGTGCCTCAGTTTGGCGTCAGACGAGGAAGGCGAATTTTTTGCGGAGGGAGTGTACTCTTATGGTACTCGACCGGAGCAAAAAATGACGCCTGACAAAGTATCACGCCAAACTGGGGCGCTACCGGCTGAAGCCGGTAACCTCCGTATTCTGCCCTGGATTGTCGGCATCGCTTTTTTCATGCAGATGCTTGATGCCACTATTCTGAACATGGCCCTTCCCGCCATTGCCGAAAGTCTGGACATCAGCCCGCTGCGCACTCATGCCGTGGTCATTGCCTATACGCTGGCCGCGGCCATGCTTATTCCCGCCTCGGGCTGGCTTGCGGATCGCTTCGGCACCCGGCCGGTCTTTTTGTGGTCCCTGGCTGTCTTCACCTTGGGATCGCTGGCCTGCGCGTTTTCTTCCACCCTGGAAATGCTGGTGGCCGCGCGCGTGTTGCAGGGCGTGGGCGGCGCGCTCATGATCCCGGTGGGACGCTTGAGCGTGCTGCGCGCCTTTCCCAGGGAGCAGTTGGCCAAGGTCCTTGGTTTCGTCATCATTCCGGGCCTGGTGGGTCCCTTGCTCGGCCCTACTCTCGGCGGCCTTATTGTGCATTATGCCAGTTGGCGGTGGATATTTTTGATCAATATTCCCGTGGGCCTGCTCGGCATGCTGCTGACCCGGCGCTGCATGCCGGACTATAAAGATTCCGGTCCGCCGCACCGCTTTGACTGGCCGGGCTATCTCCTGTTCATCCTGTTCATACTTGGCGTGACCCTCGCCCTTGAGGGACCGGGAGAATACCCTTTGCCGCGCTCCTTGCAGGCGGCGCTGTTCCTTTTTGGAATGATCAGCCTGCTCGGGTACGGCCTGTATTCCCGTAAGGCCGATGATCCGCTCTTCAGCCCGGCGCTCTTTACAACACGAAGTTTCAGCGTGGGCATTATCGGCAATCTGGTGTCCCGCTTCGGCACCGGGGCCATGCCTTTTCTCACGCCCCTCCTGCTCCAGGTCGGCCTGGGCTATTCTCCGGTCAAGGCCGGGCTGCTCATGTTCCCCCTGGCCATCGGGGCCATGCTCGGCAAAAGTGTTGTGAACGGGCTGATCAACGTCATGGGCTACAAATGGTTCCTGTTCACCAACACCCTGCTGGTCAGCCTGATACTGGCCGTTTATAGCCTCATCGACGCGGCAACGCCCCTGGCCTGCATCCTGGCGCTGTTTCTGGTCGCCGGTCTGATTAACTCCTTGCAGTTCACGGGCATGAACACCCTTACCCTGGTGGATCTGCCCGACAACCGGGCGGGCAGCGGCAACAGCCTGCTGTCATCGGTCATGCAGCTTTCCATGGGCATGAGCGTGGCCCTGGCCGCCGCCATTTTGAACCTGTCCACTTCTGTCGGCAAACCCGTACTGGATTCCTTCCATGACGCCTTTCTGGTGCTTGCGGCCTTGAACGCGCTGTCTTCCCTGGTTTTCCTCCAGGCCAGGAGCAGCGGGACCCACAGCAGGCAGCAGGAGAGTCTTTAGGTATTGATTTGAATACTCGTTTTATTTTTTTGTATTGTCTTCAAGAGCGTTGTATTCTCGTTGCAATTCCAACCGCAATTCATCCTCTGTGGGGAGATAGAGTTTATACTTAGACGCAAAAATCTGCGTGTTTTGCTCAGACAATGTGTATTTCACAACTGAATCACTTTTGTCCGCGCAAAGCACGATGCCGATGGGCGGATTATCCCCTTCGTTCATCATTTCACGGGTGTAGTAATTGACGTACATCTGCATCTGCCCCAAATCCTGATGAGTCAGATCGCCCAATTTGAGATCAATAAGAACAAAGCATTTCAGCAGATAATTGTAGAAAACAAGGTCAATGTAGAAATGCCTACCGTCAAAAGTGAACCGCTTTTGCCGGGCAACAAAGGAAAATCCGCGCCCTAACTCCAGCAGGAATTTTTGCAGATGCTCAATAAGCGCCTGCTCCAAATCGCTTTCAAAAAAAGAAGCATTCGGCTCCAGGCCAAGAAACTCCAGAACATACGGGTCACGGATCACGTCCTCCGGCATTTTGGCGGGGGCAAGTAATTGGATTTCTGCCGCCACTTCGCCTTTGTTCCGGCTTGACAGGAGCCGCTCATAGAAAAAGCTGTTGATCTGGCGTTCCAACTGCCGTGTACTCCACACGGAGTTCACGCACTCGTCCAGATAAAACTGCCGGGCTTGTTCGTTTTCAACGCGCATAAGCAGGCGGTAATGCGACCAACTCAATTCGCTACGCAGTGCGTAGCTATTTGGGAAGATCAAATAAAACTGGCGCATATTTTTCAAATTCGCAACAGTAAAGCCTTTGCCAAAGTCGGCTACCATCCGCGCGGAAAGCTCAGAGAGCAGCTTTGTGCCGTATTCCGCCCGTGTTTCGCCTCCCTGTTTTTCCACGATACTCTTTCCTATATGCCAGTAGGCTTCCACTATCGCAAAATTGGCAGCGGAATAGACCTTGTTCCGAGCCGCTACCAAAATTTCCCTGATCTGAGTGTAAAACTGCAAGCCAAGAATTTCGTTCACAAAAAATCTCCTCAGTATCTATCATACCACCCTAGCTCAATGCCAAAACAGCCGCAATATGCAGATCCTTCGATAAATAAACGGCGGATGCATACTTCGTCAAAGGCCTTTTTTGCGGCATCGTCAAATCCCCCTCCTTCCTGAAAAAAGCGTTTTATTGCTGTTATTTTTTATAATTAAATTCAATTATATTATTATATTAAATTTTTTCTTGATATTTTTTTTGAAAAAATTAAAAAAAATATATAAAAAGCCTAAAGTTTTTATAGATATCAAAAAAAAAATGGGTTAGCGTCTCTTTCACGTACTTGGCGCATTTTTCAGGCCGCCCCGGACACGCCTGTCCACCTGGAATATGCCTCTGAATGTCGCGGCATTTTTCGTTGCGCAAGGCAGACCGCTCACGCGCCGCCCAGTGTGGCGCGCACCGGACGTAAGGGCCTGCCGAGCGAGCAAAAACGTTTGAGAGCATTTTACCTTTGAAATGTTATAGCTGATAAAATGCTCTGGCCTTGTGAAACGAAGTGGAACAAGGCTCGCGAGATTGGCGTAGGCAGGTTTTGCCCGCCGTTAAGCGACAATCTCAAGCGTAAACTGCTAGAGGACACTATGCTCAGAGATACCCACACCCCAAGCAGCCGTTCCGCTCAGGACAATATTGTCTTTCAGGAGTCGGAAAAAAGCGCCGGTTATGAGCATCTTCGTATCCCGGAGACGCAAGAGCCGGGAGTTTGCCTGCTCGGACAAGGGTATCAGGAAACCTACCTTGATTTGGCCCGTTCAAAATCCGGCCTCCGTCCGCGTTCCGGCGACGGGATTGTGAAGCACGGCAAGCTTCTGTCGGCCACAGGGACTGCCGGGGCGGGAAAAGAAACAACGCTTTTTGGCGGAAAAAGCACGCTCAAGGAAGAGATGCCCCACGCCATACGGGCCTATGGCCACGCCGTGGCCTGTGTGCGGGACATCATGGCCTCGGCCGCGCAGGGGCGCTTTCAGGGCGGCGCGGCCCATACGGCTGTGCAAGGCCTGGTGGACAGCCTGGAGCGCAATATTGACGCCCTGCTCTGTCTGCCCCGCATGCGCCAGCGTGACGCCTACATGTACACGCACTGCGTCAACGTTTCCGTTCTCCTTGCCGCCTATGCCCTGGTATCCGGCCAGGATCGCCGCAAGGTCATCATCTACGGCCTGGCCGGGCTGTTCCACGACATCGGCAAAGCCTTGCTGCCCGTCTCGCTGCTCAGCGCCCGCAGAACACTCAGCGTCACGGAGCAGACCCTGGTCATGCGCCACCCCATGCTGGGCTGCGACCTGCTGGCCACCTTGCCGGATCTGCATTCCGAAGTAATCATGGCCGTGCTTGAGCATCACGAACGCTACGACGGTTCCGGCTATCCCAAGGGCCTTGCCGGAGACGCCATTTCAGAGGTGGGCCATCTGGCTGCCATTGCCGATACCTATGACGCCCTTTCCAGCCGCCGTCCTTACAAAGGGGCCATTTTCCCGCATAAAACCCTGGGCGTGCTGTACCAGATGCGGCGCAAGCACTTTCATCCCGAGATCGTGGAACGTTTTGTGCGCATGGTGGGCATTTATCCTGTGGGCAGTGTCGTGGAATTGAAAGACGGATACCGCGGCGTGGTCACGGCGAGTAACTACGCCAATCCCATGCTGCCCGTGGTCACCCTGGCCCTTGACCCGCAGGGCGGCCCCATGTGCCCTCATGTATGCGACATGGCCAAGGAGGCCGTGTCCGGCATTGCCCGCTGCGTGCCGACCGAAGTCTCCGGTCTTGATCCTTGCCGCGCCTTGGGTATAGTCCTATAGGGTCCGCCCCGTTCTAAACGGGCATTTTTTTGCCGGGCAACGCCCCAGGCTCGCGGGAAGCAATCATGAAATACTGTGCCCTCTGTTGCATCGCCAAGGATGAAGACCTTTTCCTCAAGGAATGGCTCACCTATCACGCGCTGATCGGGGTCGAGCATTTTTTCATTTACGATAACCTGAGCGCGGTCCCCATTGCGGAGTTGCTGGACGGCTGGGCGTCTCCCGCACAGGTGACGGTCATCCGCAATCCAGTGGAACTGACCCAGGGCGTGGTGTACACGCACTGTCTGCAACACTACGGCAACGCATTCAAGTGGATCGCCTTTCTGGATGTGGATGAATTCATCCGTCTCAGTCCCGCGGCCGGAGAGCTGGCGGATATCCGCATTTTTCTGGCCGAATTCGAGCCATACGCAGGCGTCGGCCTGAACTGGCGCATGTTCTCCTCCTCCGGGCACGATGCAACGCCGTCCGGTCCGGTCATCGGCAGCTATACCCGGACCTTTGGCGATGACGCGCACATCAAGTCCATTGTGCAGCCCGCCAAGGTTTGCGGCTGCGCCGGTCCGCACGCCTTTCATCCCAATCCCGGAGAATATGCGGTCAACGCGGCCCGCTTTCCCATTCCTCCCGGCTTTCCCTTCACGGTTCCGGCAACGGACAAGGCCGCGATCAATCATTACTTTTACAAATCCCGGCAGTGTTTCGCCCACAAGATCGCCAAAGGCAATCCCTGCAACATAGAGCGCCGCATGCAGGATTTTGAGCGGCATCTTTCCATGCCGGACGAACGGGACGACAGCCTTGTTGCCTATGCCCCGCGCGTGGCCGCGCTGCTGAACAATCCGGCCAAGGGCCTGCACACGGCGGATGCGCCCAGGGCTCCGGCGGGCGAAACCCCGCCCCATGACGCGACCACGCATCTTTTTGCCGCGCGCCGTTTTCTCCTGGCCGAAAAACCGCGCCAAGCCCTGCTGAACCTGTGCCATGCCGTGCTGTATAACGAGCGGGGCAACGCTCCTGATCCGGTGTTCAGCCTGGATGTCTGGACCTTGCGGGCCGAAGCGGCCATCCGGAGCGGGGATCGTGAACTTGCCGAACACTGTCTGCGTCAGGCTTTTATCTTTGGGGCGGGGCACAAGGCTTTTGGCCTGCTCGCGGATTTCCTGCTCCAGCAGGGTCGGCGCAAGGAAGCCAAGGCGGTCATGGATATTCTGGGCACGTACACAAGCTGTGACAAGGCGGACCCGGAAGCGGCCGGAAGCGAACTGCTGCCCGAAGGCAGGGCCCGGCTGGATGCCGACAAGTCCTGGTGGCGGCTGGCGGACAAAAAAGCATGACAAGTAGCGTCTTAGTTTGGCGTCAGACAAGGAAGGCGAGTTTTTTGCGGAGGGAGTGTACTCTTATGGTACTCGACTGGAGCAAAAAATGACGCCTGACGATGTATCACGCCAAACTGAGGCGCTACCATTTTTTTCCCGCGTGCACGCGCTTGTAGCCTCCATTCCGCCCGGCAAGGTCATGACCTACGGCCAGATTGCCGAAGCTCTGGATAACGTCTGCTCGGCCCGCTACGTCGGTTACGCCATGCATGCGGCGCCCGAGGACATGAACCTGCCCTGCCACAGGGTCATCAACCGTTTGGGCGAAATGGCGCCCGGCACAATCTTTGGCGGCGCGGCCGAACAGGCCCGGCGGCTCCGGGCCGAAGGGGTCGTGTTCAAGCCAAACGGCCGGGTGGATCTGGTTGTTTCCCGCTACCAGCCGGACTAGCCCGCTCTCGACAATCTCCCTTGCTTCTGCCATACTCTTGGGTTCAACAAACACCAACACAACTTCTTCCCAACAAGGGTGAGGCATGAGCAACGAACCGGACAAGATTATCTATTCCATGATCCGCGTGTCCAAGCGGCACGGGCAGAAGGAAGTCCTCAAGGACATTTCCCTTTCCTACTTCTATGGCGCGAAAATCGGCGTGCTCGGCCTGAACGGCTCGGGCAAGAGCTCGCTCCTGAAAATACTGGCCGGGGTGGACCAGAGCTTTGACGGCAAGACCGTGCTCGCGCCCGGCTTCACCATCGGCTACCTGGAGCAGGAGCCTCTGGTGGACGAAACCCGCACCGTGCGTGAAGTGGTGGAGGAAGGCGTGGCCGAACTGGTCGCCATCCGCAACGAGTTTGAAGCCATCAACGCCAAATTCGCCGAGCCCATGGAGCCGGATGAAATGGACGCCCTTATCCAGCGTCAGGGCGAAGTGCAGGAAGAAATGGACAACAAGAACATCTGGGACCTGGACTCGCGCCTGGACATGGCCATGGACGCCCTGCGCTGCCCCCCGGCGGACACGCCGGTTTCCGTCATTTCCGGCGGCGAGCGCCGCCGCGTGGCCCTGTGCCGTCTGCTCCTGAAAAACCCGGACATCCTGCTCCTGGACGAACCCACCAACCACCTGGACGCCGAGTCCGTGGCCTGGATGGAGCGCTACCTGCAAAGCTTTCCCGGCACGGTCATTGCCGTCACCCACGACCGCTATTTTCTGGACAACGTGGCCGGGTGGATTCTTGAACTGGATCGCGGCCGGGGCATTCCCTGGAAGGGCAATTACTCCTCCTGGCTGGAACAGAAGCAGAAGCGTCTGGCCAACGAGGAAAAATCCGAGGCCGAACGCCAGAAGACCCTGCAACGGGAACTGGAATGGATCCGCTTGGCTCCCAAGGGCCGCCACGCCAAGAGCAAGGCCCGCATCAACGCCTATGAGGCCATGCTTTCGCACGAATCCGAGCGCCGGGCCCCGGATCTGGAAATCTACATTCCGCCCGGACCGCGCCTCGGGAAAATCGTGGCCGAGGCTGATCATGTGCAAAAATCCCTGGGCGACAAACTGCTCGTGGATGACATGAACTTCATCCTTCCGCCCGGCGCCATTGTGGGCATTATCGGCCCCAACGGCGCGGGCAAGACCACGCTCTTCAAAATGATCGCCGGGGTGGAAAAGCCGGATGCCGGGACCCTGCGCGTGGGCGACACGGTCAAGCTGGCCTGGGTGGACCAGAGCCGCGAGGCGCTCACGCCGGGCAAGACCGTGTATGAAATCATCAGCGAAGGCTATGACACCATCAAGCTCGGCAGCAAGGAAGTCAACGCCCGCGCCTATTGTTCGCGCTTCAATATCACCGGCGCGGACCAGCAGAAAAAGGTGGACGCGCTCTCGGGCGGCGAACGCAACCGCGTGCACCTGGCCCTGATGCTCAAATCCGGCGCCAACGTGCTCCTGCTTGACGAACCGACCAACGATCTGGACGTCAACACCATGCGCGCCCTGGAAGACGCCCTGGAGAACTTTGCCGGGTCCGTGCTGGTCATCAGCCACGACCGCTGGTTTCTGGACCGTATTGCCACGCATATCCTGGCCTTTGAAGGAGATTCCACGGTCAACTTCTTTGACGGCAACTACACCGAATATGAGGAAGACCGCAGAGCCCGTCTAGGCAAGGACGCTGACCAGCCGCACAGGGTCAAGTTCAGAAAGCTTACCCGGTAGAGCGTGTCGTCACGAGGGTCTTTTTGCCCTCTGTCTGCGTCAAAAAGGCTTTTTATTCCGGTCGAGTACCATAAGAGTACACTCCCTTCATAAAAAGCCTTTTTTCCTTGCCAGAGAACAAAAATCCTCCTCGTGACGACACGCTCTAGCGCCTCAGTTTGGCGTAGGCTGCGCTCTAGGGGCTGTTTCCAAATAAGGAATTTTGCTCCAAGAGCAAGGAATCCGGCCCTTTTTGCGGAGGAAGTGTACTCTTATGGGACTCGACCGGAGCAAAAAGGGCCGGATGACGAAGCTATTTGGACAAAAGAACTATTTGGAAACAGCCCCTAGGGATGGAGCTTCGACTCCCAGTCCTCCGGAACCTTTCCTTCCGGCCCCGGCACGGACTGATCCTCGGGATGCCAGCGTGGAGGGGCCAGTTTTTCTCCGGGCGCCAGTCCATTTGTTTGAAAATCATAAAACCAGGCTTCACCCGGTTCAAAACTCGCGATAACCGAATGGCCGGTAGCATGAAAATGCTTTCGCGCATGCTGATTCGGCGAGCTGTCGCAACAGCCGATGTGGCCGCACACCGCGCAACGCCGCAGATGCAGCCACCAATCTCCGGTTGCGAGGCATTCGACGCATCCGGTTCCACTCGGCGGAACTTCCGGATTGATTCTGTTTTCATCGTGCTTCATGGCCGCCTCCTGGCAGGTTTTGACGCGGTGAAAGGAGTCACCGTGCGCCTAACGGGTTTACACTTGTGTCATACTCATTGCAAAAGATGCCGGATGTGTCAAGGACGGCTGTTGTGAACCGGCAAAGTGCTTTTTGGGCTTTTCAGATAACTTCAGGCTTTTAATCACTGAGACAATTTTCCATGCATGCTGTCCCTACCGCCCGCGTGGCCCTCTTAAGCCCGCCCTTTGCGGACCTCTCCTATGCGTTGCCCGAATATCTTCCGGCAGAGGCCTTTTTTGTCGGGCAGCGGGTGGCCGTGCCCTTGGGCAAAGGCCTGCGGGTGGGGGTGATCAGCGCGTTCGAGTCCGGTCCCGAGGTCGACGGCTTCACGCTCAAGCACATTGTCTGGCCTCTGGAAAAAGAACCGCTTTTATCGGAGAGTTACCTTGATCTGGCCCTCCAGCTTGCGCATCGCCAGACCGAGACGCCGGGCCGCATTCTGGGCAGCATTCTTCCGGCCGGGTTGCGCACCACGCAGGTCCGGCTGCGCTTTTTCGGTCCCGGAAAGCCACGTGACTACAGGCCCAAGGATTTTACCCTTATGCCGCCCGAGGATTGCGCGGCCTGCGGCCTGCTCTGGTCCCAGGGCCGGGCCGAGGTCAGCCGGGCCGGGCGGAACCCGCTGGACGCGGAACTGTGCGTGCTGGCTTCGGACCCGCCCTGGCCGGTACGCCCGGCGGCAAAAGCGCAAGCCGCTCTGCTGGAATATCTTTTTCAGCACGGCGCGGTCAGTCGGCGCAGGCTTGCGGACGCGCTCGGCAAAGGGGTTTTTGCCACGCTTGGCGCCTTGGCCGGACGCGGTTTGGTGCATATCCGCCCGGCGGATCAGGACATCCCGGACGAAAGCCTTCCCGCCGGGCCACCCATTGTGCCGTCTGCCATACCATCTGGCGAACCGGGCGCGGCTGCCGGTTTTTCCCTCACGCCGCAACAACGGGCGGCCTTTGAGCCTCTTCTTGCGGCGGCGCTGGCCGGGAAGGCTGAGAGCCGTCTGCTCTTCGGCATTACCGGCAGCGGAAAAACCGCCATTTACCTGGAGCTTGCGCGCGCCGTGCTGGCCCAGGGCCGCTCCGTGCTTTTGCTGGCTCCGGAAGTGGCTCTGGCCCTGAAGCTCTGGGGAGACGCGGCCGCTGCCCTGCCCTTTTCCGTGCTGCCGAGGGAACGCCGTCTGCTTTTCCACGGCTACCAGAGCGCGAGCGCCAGGGAAGCCGCCTTTCGCGCCCTGAGCAAGGCGGGCCGCGAAACCCGGCTGGCACAACCCAGGTTGGTGGTGGGCACGCGCTCGGCCCTGCTCCTACCCCTGGAAAACATCGGCCTGATTATTCTTGATGAAGAACATGATGCCTCCTTCAAGCAGGACGAAGGCTTTACCTATCAGGCCAAGGAAGTGGCCTGGTACCGGGCCGGAAGGCAAGGCGCTCTGCTCTTGATGGGGTCGGCCACGCCGGATGTGAAAAGCTTCCATGCCGCAAAAGAGGGCCGGATCCCCCTGCATATACTGACCGAGCGCGTTGGCGGCGGCGCTCTGCCCGAAGTGCGGCTGGTGCATCTGGCCAAAGGGGCGGGCGGCGGCGCGCTGGAGTCCCTGCTGGCCGGGGAAAGCCTGGAAGCGCTAAACGCCGTGGTCAGCAGGGGGGAGCAGGCCGTGATCCTGCTCAACCGCCGGGGGTACGCTCCCCTGATGTACTGCCGCACCTGCAACAGGGTGGCCAAGTGCCCGCAGTGCGACATCGGGCTGGCCTATCACAAGGGCCGGGAACGTCTGCTCTGCCATTACTGCGGCCATGCCGCGCCCTACCCCTCACCCTGCCCGGCCTGCAAAAGCATGGCCTTTCTGCCCCTGGGCGAAGGCACGGAAAAACTTGAGGAAAGCCTTTTTGCCTCGCTGCCGCCCGGCACCGGGGTGCTGCGCCTGGACAGGGACAGCACGCGGCGGCCCGGCCGCATGGAGGAGATTCTGGCCGCCTTTGCGCGCAAGGAAGCCTCGGTGCTGGTCGGCACCCAGATGCTCTCCAAGGGGCACCATTTCCCTGACGTTACTCTGGCTGTTGTCGCGGACGCGGATCTCGGCCTCAATCTGCCCGACTATCGCGCGGCCGAGCGGACCTTTCAACTTCTGGTGCAGTCCGCCGGGCGCTCCGGCCGGGGGGACAAGCCGGGACAGGTGCTTATCCAGACCCGTGACCCAGGCCATTATTGCTGGGAATACGTCAAAAACGCCGATTATGAGGGATTTTTCGAGCACGAACTGCTCTTGCGCAAAAAGCACCGCTACCCGCCCTTTGTGCGTCTCGCCCTGATCCGCATCAGTTGCGCGGCGGAAGAGGAATCCGGGCAGGAGGCTGTCACGGCCCTGGGCAAAGCCCTGCGCCTTGCCGCGCGGGACTCCGGGGTGAGCGTGCTCGGTCCGGCTCCGGCTCCCCTGCCCTTTCTCAAGGGCCGCAAGCGCTGGCAGTGCATGCTCAAAGGCGACGACTGGCAGGCCCTGCGCGCCCTGTTCGCCAGCGCCCTGGCCCTGGCCCGCAAGACGCCCTTGCGCTTGCGGCTGGATTTGGACCCGGTTAATATGCTTTAGGGGCTGTCCCCAAATAGTTCTTTTGTCCAATAGCTGCGTCATCCGGCCCTTTTTGCTCCGGTCGAGTACCATGAGAGTACACTCCCTTCGCAAAAAGGGCCGGACTCCTTGCTCTTGGAGCAAAATTCCTTATTTGGAAACAGCCCCTGGAGGCACTAACGCCGAGCGGCAACAGCGCCTGACATCGACATCTACAACGGCAGCACCAGCCTGCCGTATTTTTCATTGATTACCAGAGCGGCCGCTTCGTACAGGGCCAGCCCGCCGCAGAGTATGCCTTCAAATCCGGCAATGGTGTGGATGAGGTGGCTGCCGGTGAAGTTGGCCAGGGCAAGCAGGAAGAACAGGATTGTCAGCGAGCCGAAGACCAGTTTGCCGATGGTTTTGCCTTTAAGCGTACCGAAGAAAAGAATGAGCGTGAACAGGCCCCAGATGGCGAGGTACCACCCCATGGACACCGGGTCCGCCGCCGGAAGCCCCAGGCCGGGCGTGGTCCAGATGAAAACCAGGGAAAGCCAGAAGGAGCCGTAGGAAACAAAGGCCACTGTCCCGAAGGTGTTGCCCTGCTTGTATTCCATGATTCCGGCGATGATCTGGGCGATGCCGCCGTAGAAAACGCCCATGCTCATGATCATGACGCTGATGTCGTAAAACCCGGCGTTGTGGATGTTGAGGAGAATGGTGGTCAGAGCGAAGCCCGCAAGCCCCAGGGGAGCGGGGTTGGCTGTGCCGGGAGAGGAAGCTGTGGTCATGAAAGCCTCATGTGTTGCTGAAGGGTGTAAACAGAGCGCCGCGAAGTTCCCTTGCGCGCCTGCCTTGGGAAGCGTTGGTGGTGCCTGAGTTTGAGCAATGCGGATAGTGCCTCAGTTTGGCGTCAGACAAGGAAGGCGCAGCTTTGGCCGATGGGGCTGGACTCTTCGGTCCTGCCCCGGAGGACAAAGCAAGCCTGACGAAGTATCACGCCAAACCGGGGCACTATCCGCCTCAGCCCGCGCCGATGCCGACGTATACAGGAAGATTGAGGAAGATTTCCCTGGTAAAGGTGAGGAGCTTGTCCATGATCCAGGGGAAGGCAAACAACAGGGCAATGAACATGGACAGGATTTTGGGGATAAAGGCCAGGGTCGGTTCCTGAATTTGCGTGGCAGCCTGAAAGATACTGACAATAAGGCCCACTCCCAGGCCCACGCCGAGCAGGGGGAGCGCGATCATCAGCGTCAGTTCGATGGATTGGCGGGCAAAGCCCACCACAAAATCAGGGGTCACCGGTATTCTCCTGGGGCCGTTTCACTTTCAAAACACAAAACTGTTGACCAAAGACCCCACCAGCAGCGTCCATCCGTCCACCATGACAAAGAGCAGCAGCTTGAACGGCATGGAAACCATCATGGGCGGCAGCATCATCATGCCCATGGCCAGCAGGGTGCTGGCGATCACCATATCAAGGATCAGGAAAGGAATATAGATCAAAAAGCCGATGGTGAAGCCGGTTTTCAGTTCGCTGATCACAAAGGCCGCGGCCAGGGAAAGGGTCGGCACATCTTCCTTGGTAGCCGGGCGGTCCATTCTGGTGATGGAATAAAAAATGGACAGATCCCGCTCCCTGGTATGCCGGAACATGAACTCGCGCAACGGCGCTTCGGCATTGCTCAGAGCCTCGTTAAAATCCATGCGTTCTTCAAGGTAGGGTTGCAGGGCATTGTCGTTTATGGCCTTGCCCACGGGCATCATGATGGCGATGGTCATGAAGATGGCCAGGCTGAGCATGACCTGGTTGGGCGGCAGTTGTTGCACGCCGAGGGCCTGGCGGACAAAGTGGAACACCACGATGATGCGGGTGAAGCTGGTCACGGTGAGCACAATGGCCGGGGCGAGCGAAAGCACCGTGAGCAGGAACAGGATTTCCAGGGCCAGGGCCACGCCTTTGGGTTCGGGTGAACCGCCCGACAGGGTCAGTTGCATACTGGGCATGACCAGATCTTGCGCCGCCTGGCTGCTTTCGGGCAGGAAGCAGGCGGCCGCGAGAACAACGGCTAAAAAAAGGGAGTGCTTCGCGCTGTTTACCATTGGCATGGCCTTTTCTTTTTCAGCCTGGAAAGGCGTTTCCTTCTGTATCGGCCTGCTCTTTGTCCGGGTCCGCCGGCAGCGGCATTTCCGCGAGCAGGGTGATATTCTGTTCCGTTACCCCGAGCAGCAGGCGTTTGTCCAGGTACCGGACGGCCATGACCCACTTTTTGGGCCCGAGCGCAAGGCGGCTTTCAATGCGCAGATCCGGCCCGGCCGCGCCAAAACGCAGGCCGCCCCTGGAAAAACGCTTCAACAGCCAGAGCAGGGAAAAAAAGCCGAAAAGCAGGAAGCACAGTATGGCCAGGGCTTCAAAGTACCCCCTCCAGGAAAGCGTCACTTCCGGCAGGGGGAGTGAGGAGCCGGAATTTTGCGCCGAAGCGGGCGTGACCTTGGTCGGCGCGGCGGGCGGAGCAATGGCGGGCAGGGGCGGAGCGGCGGCAGGCGTGCTTTCCGCGGCCTGCGGCATGGCGGTTTGCTGCTGCGCGCCGGGCAGATTCCCCGCTGCCGGGACAGGCCCGGCATACAGGAGAACCAGGGCGGCCGAGAGCAGGCTCGCGGCCACGGCTGAGCAAAGGGCGCGCGGCATGGTTACCCCAACTGTTTGACCCGTTCCATGGGACTGATGATGTCCGTGAGGCGGATCCCGAATTTTTCGTTAATCACCACGGCTTCACCCCTGGCGACCATTTTGCCGTTGACGTAGACTTCCAGCGGTTCTCCGGCCAACTTGTTGAGCTCCACCACCGAGCCTTGTCCGAGTTGCAGCAGTTCATTGATCAGGAGCCGGGTGCGCCCGAGTTCGGCGGACACGTCCAGGGGAATGTCCAGAATAAAGTCCAGTTCCCGGCTGCCGGTCTCCTGCCTGGGGGCCTTGGCTTCATCGGTCAGATCCCTGAAGTCGGCCACCTTGGCCTGGGAGGCGAACGCGGCCTGCTCCTTTTCTTTTTTCACGCTGGCCTGCTCATCAGCGGCCAGGGCGGCCGCCCATTCAGCGGCAAGAGCATCGTCGCCCGTAGCGCCTTTTCCGGCGCTTGCCGCCGGGGCTTCGTCATCATCCTCAGCGCCGAGGGAAGCGGCCCACTCGGCGGCCAAGGCGTCCTGGTCTAGTGTATCGTCGGCTATCATACGCGTTCCTTTACTGTATGACCATATCGGTGATAAACACCTGATAAACCTTGCCCGGCCCCAGTATGGTATTGAGCCGGTCGGTTATTTCACTTTTCAGCATCAGCTTGCTTTCCGTGGTTGCTATGTCCGCGTAACTCTTGCTGGAGAGCAGCATGAGAATACTGTCCCTGATCCGGGCGTTTTGGCGCGTGATTTCTTCGCCCACTCTGGCGTCCGCCACTTCGATTTCCATGTTCAAGCGGATGAAGCGCTGCCCCAGGGGATCCGCCAGGTTCGTGGTGAACTGGGGCAGGGCTATGGTCAGGCCCACCGGACCCACCGGCTGCGCCTCGACCTTTTTCACCGTGGAGGCGCTGCCGCCGCCGCTGCCCGGAAGCGAGATCATATCCTGCAGGAAGAAGTACCAGGCAGCCGCACCGCCGCCGATAATCAGGAGCAGTATAAAGAAGAGGAGTATCCACTTTAATTTGCTTTTTTTCTTTGGCGCGTCGTCGTCAGCCATGTTTTGTCCTCACTTGGTGTTGCCCTGGGGTCTGTTAACGCTACAGATCCTAAATGAAACTGCTTATACGAGATGTCGTTTTCAGCAAAATTTCCACCCGGCGGTTCTTTCTTCCATTTTCCGGGTCGCCGTCCGCGAACATGGGCCGGTCCGGGCCGTATCCGCTGAGGGAAAAGCGGTCCGGAGGCAGTTTTGCCTGGAGAAAGTAATCCAATACACTGGCGGCCCGCATAAAGGAAAGCTCATAGGCGTCCCGGGTTTTTTCCGTGCCCGGATCCGAGTGGCCGCTGATATTGATGTCCGCATTCACAGCATGAATAACAGGTGTAAGCGCGTCAAGCAACTTTTTGCCCACGGGGTCGAGATTATGGGTTCCTTCCGCGAACAGCAGGCCTTCGGTCAAAACAACGACCACGCCTTCGGGGTGGGCCAGCACTTCCAGATTTTTTTCCAGGTCGCTGTGCGCCAGTTCCCTGGGCAGCACATCCAGAGGGAACAGCAAGTCTTTCAGCCGTTTGCGCTTTTCCAGCACGTTAAACGGATCTTTCAGCAACCGCACAATCAACTGAATGCGTTCCGGAATTCTGCCGGGACCGCTCAGGGCTATGGGTGAAGCGCTGGCGAATCGCGCGCTGATACGGGTAAGAACCGTGGTATCCATAGTGGACATGCTGAGGAGAAGCACGAAAAACACTATCAGGAGGGTCATCAGATCGGCAAAGGTGACCAGCCAGGCCGCACTGGTTTCCCCTGCCTTCTTTTGTTTGCGCCGAGGCATTACGGCCTCCTCCCGGATGCGCCGGGCGGTGTATCCGGCATGTTCAGATCAAATTTGAAGCCCTTGAAATAGATATCCTTTACCGTGGGCTCCTCTTCCCGCAGTTCTTCAACCTTTTCAATCCACTCCAGGTTGCGTTTGTCCAGCACCAGGTCCACGCGCCGGTTTTTCCGCCTGCCTTCCGGCGTATTGTTGGAGTGAAGGGGGCGGAACTGGCCAAAGGCTTCCAGGGACAGGCGCTCCGGATTAATGCCTCTGGACGCGAGGTGGCGGTACACGGCCAGGGCGCGGCGAAAGGAAATGAACCAGGTGTTGTCCATGCCGGGATCCAGCCGGACCGTATAGCCTGCCGGAGTTTCATCGCGCGGGACAGAGGCATGTCCGGCGATCAGCAAAGGATACTTGATGCGTTGCAGGTAGGGCAGGATTCTGTCCAGCTTGGCCATGCCCTGTTCACTCAAGGTATACCCGCCGGGTTCAAACAGCACATCGTCGTTAATGGAAAAGATCTGCACATACTTGTTTTCCTTAAAGGCCAGATCTCTGTCCACATCGTCAAAAATCATGTCCCGCAGCGGGGCAAGGTCGTTTGGCGCGTCCTCCATTGCGCCGGGTTCAATCCGGGAAGGGATATGGGGCGTCGTCTTGGCCAGGGGGTTGAAGAGGTCTTTTCCCGCACCGAAGGTTCGGGTTACCGACCCCAGAACGATCAGCTTGGCCCGTTCGTCAATGACCGACATGCTGAGCAGGAGCACGAAAAAAGTCAGCAGCAGGGTCATGAGATCGCTGAACGTTATCAGCCACGGAGGATCACCCGCTCCCGGCTGCGCTTTCTTTTTCCGGGCCATGATCAGTCTACCTTTTTACGTTCCCTGGGCGGCTGGAAGCTGTTCAGCTTTTCCAGGAGAATGCGCGGATTTTCCCCGCGCGAGATACCGAGTACGCCCTCCATCTGCATTTCCATGATCTTGATCTCTTCTTTGGAGCGGTGCTTGAGTTTGCCGACTATGGGCAGGAAAACAAGGTTGGCCAGTATCGCGCCGTAGAAGGTGGTGATCAGGGCGATCGCCATGGCCGGGCCGATGGAGCTCGGGTCATTCATATTCTTCAGCATCTGCACCAGGCCGATAACCGTGCCAATCATGCCGAAGGCCGGGGCATAGGCGCCCATTGCTCCGGCAAGGTCGACACCGACTTCGTGCCGGGCTTCGGTATTGTCGATTTCCGTTTCCATGATGGCCTGAATCGCTTCCGGCTCAAGGCCGTCCACCGTAAGTTGCAGGCCTTTTTTCAAGTAGGCGTCGTCCAGGCCGCTGACAATGGATTCCAGGGCCAGGATGCCTTCACGGCGGGCGCGGTTGGCGTAGTCCATGAATTGATCGATAACCATGGACGTGGGCGGCGTTTTGCTGATCAGGGTCTTTTGAATGACCTTGCCGACTTTCAGAAAGGTGGTCAGGGGATACTGGGTGAGCGTGGACCCCAGAGTGCCTCCGAACACGATGAGCATGGACGGAAAATCCACATACAGCATGGCGTCGCCGCCCGCTATGAGGGCGGCGATAACCAGGCCGAAAGAAACTACCATGCCGAGAATTGTTGCCAGATCCATATATCCCTACCCTGCGCGGCCCGCGCGACAAAGCGTTGACGTATAGCAATATTTTGTCTCAAGCATATCGGCACAATGCCGGAAAAATATATAGCGGTTACAGCGGAGGGGGCCGCTTATGGCACAATGTTCCAAGGCGCGCTAGATTCTACGAGCAATTTTGGCCCCTGCCAAGGAAGAAAAGCTTTTTATGGAGGGAGTGTACTCTTACGGTACTCGACCGGAATAAAAAGCTTTTCTGACGCGGGCAGGAGGCAAAAGGGCCGTAGAATCAGCGCGCCGCCCTTGAACCGAAGATGTCCGTGCCGATACGTACAAGTGTGGCGCCCTCTTCTATGGCCGCCTCAAAATCGTCGGACATGCCCATGGAAAGTTCCGGCAGGCAAAGGCCGCACCCGGATTCCATCCTGTCCCGCAGTTCACGCAGCAGAACAAAGGAGGGGCGGGAGTCCTCGCCTATGTCCGCCAGGGGGGGAATGCACATCAGCCCTTGCAGCTTAAGTTCCGGTATAGCCGCAATGCTCTGGAGCAGCGGTTCCAGCGCGTCAGGATCGACCCCAGACTTCTGCGCCTCCCGGCCCACGTTCACCTGCACCAGGATATTCTGGGGACCGGGCGCGGCCTCGTCCAGCCCCAGCGGAGCCCCGGCCACCCTGGCCTGCCAGGCTTTGCCAAGCGCCTGGGCCAGCTTCAGGGAATCCACGGAATGGATCAGCGAAAAGCGCCCGACAATATCCCTGGCTTTTTTGCTCTGCACGTGCCCGATAAAATGCCATTCCGGCGCGGTGGCCAACAGTTCCTGCACGCGCGGCATTTTTTCACGCGCTTCCTGCATGTAGCTTTCCCCGAACACAGGGGAGCGCCTGAGTTTGGCGTGATACCGCGTCAGGCTTCGTTTTTGCTCGGGGGGCAGGACCGAAGAGCTGACTCGCCACATCCTGTGGCTCGCCCTTCGGGCGGGGTCGCATTCGCTCCCCCGTCCAATTCCGCTATCCTGCGGAATTGTCAGCCCGCCCTCGCAAAAACCTGCCTTCCTTGTCTGACCCCAAACTGAGGCGCTCCCTTCTTCCAGAGCGGACCAATGGCGGGCCAGTTCGGCCACGGCCTCAGCGTTGTGCAGCTTGGACACGGCCACCAGGCGCACCGCATCGGCCGGGCGGCCGGACCGGGTTGCCGCTGCGGCGATGCGCGCCCAAATGGCGTCAAAGCGTTCTGTCAGAGCGCTCATTGCTATCCTTTTAGGGTAGTGCCTCAGTTTGCCGTCAGACGAGGAAGGCGCGGCTTTGGGCGATGGGGCTGGACTCTTTTGGTCCTGCCCCGGAGCACAAAGCAAGCCTGACGAAGTATCACGGCAAACTCAGGCACTACCAAGGCCTAAAGAATGAAGAAACGAAGCATCCTCAATCCAATTTTCCTTGACCTTGACCCAAAGCTCAAGGTGCACCTTGCGGTCGAGCAATTCCATGATTTCCTTGCGCGCGGCCTGGCCCACCTGTTTGATATTCTTGCCCGCATGCCCGATGACCATGGACTTGTGGCTGCTCCTGCCCACATAAATGACCGCGTGAATGGTCACGTGGCCGGTTTCCGGGTCTTCTTCCCAGGCTTCGATATCCACGGCCGTGGAATACGGCAGTTCCTGGCGCAGGGTGAGAAAGAGCTTTTCGCGCACAATCTCCGCGGCCATGAAGCGCATGGGCAGGGTGGACAGCATGTCTTCCGGGAACTGGGGTTCGCCTTCGGGCAGAGCCTTTTTCATTGCTTTGAGCAGGCCGGGCACGCCCTCGCCGTTCAAGGCCGAGACAGGAAAGATTTCCGCCCTGGGCCATAAAGCGTGCAGGGTTTCCAGGAGCGGCAGCAGCTTTGACTTGTCGCCCAGGAGGTCCACTTTATTGGCCACCACGAACACGGGCCGGGTTTCGGCCGCAATGGGTTCCTTGAGCGGCGCGATATCCTTGTCCAGGAACTCCGGCCGCCGGGCATAGAGATCCGCGTCCAGGATGATGCCGAGCGCGTCAGCCCCTTCCATGGCCTGCCAGGCCGACTGCAACATGACCCGGTTCATTTTGCCGCGCAACTGGTGAATGCCCGGCGTGTCCATGAAAATCACCTGGGCGTCCTTGCCGGACAGAATGCCGGTAATCTGGTTGCGGGTGGTTTGCGGGCGCGGCGAGACAATGGCCACTTTCTGCCCGATGCTGGTGTTGAGCAGAGTGGATTTTCCGGCATTGGGCGGTCCCATCAAGGCCACCCAGCCGCACTTGAAGGCGGATTCGCTCATATTTTCTCTCTTGGTGCCTGTTACTGCTGCGAGCAATTTACGTGTTTCAGGGTCCGGGGGCAAGGGGAAGGAGGGCAGGACGGCACCTCAATTTACGCGATGCCCGTAGTGCCTCAGTTTGGGGTCAGACGAGGAAGGCAAGTTTTTGCGAGGGCGGGCTGGACTCTTCGGTCCTGCCCCCCGAGCAAAAACGACGCCTGACGAAGTATCACCCCAAACTGAGGCACTACGGTTCAATGTAGTGTGGCACGAAGCGGGATAAATTGCTGGTGATCGGGCTTTTGTCCTCGCGCATGCCGAGCCCGCAGCTTTTGCCGCCCACAATCCAGACCCCGCACACCGGGCCGTGTCCGTCCACAAAAGGCGGGGGCGCAAGCTGCTGGCCGATGTAGCCTTCAGCGCCGTACACGCCGTCCGCTCCAAAGACCTGGGCATGATCCTTGAAAACATACACGTTCGCGCCCTCGCGGGACAAAAGCGGCTTGAGCACGTAGTCGCTCACCGGCGGAGCCTTGGCGCTGTCGTGGAACCAGGCCGGGAGCAGGTTGGGATGTCCCTTGTGGCGCTCCCAGAGCAGCGGCAGCATGCCCTTGTTGGAGAGCACCATTTTCCAGGCGGGTTCCACAAAGGTGGTGTCGCTGCCGGGCAGGTAAGGGGCAAACGCATCCCGCCACATGAACTCCCAGGGGTAGAGTTTGAACAGCCAGTGGATGGGCAGATCATCCGCGTCCACGAACAGCCCCTGGCTGTCCACCCCGATATCTTCCATGTAAATCTGCTTGGTGTCGATACCGGCCTGCGCGGCGCAGTCGCGGATATATTCCACGGTGGCCCGGTCTTCTTCCGTGTCCTTCATGCTGGCGAAGTGCATGAGGCCGGGCACGCGGAAACTCTCGAACGCGGCCAGCATGCGTTCATGGATGCTGTTGAACTGGTCCGCGCCTGCGGGCAGGGTTCCGGCCTTCAGGCAGTCCTCCAGCCAGAGCCATTGGAAATAGGCGGCCTCGTACAAGGCCGTGGGCGTGTCCGCGTTATATTCATAGAGCTTGGCCGGGCCGTGCCCGTCATAGGTAAAGTCAAAGCGTCCGTACAGGCTGGGCTCATTACGTTGCCAACTGTCGCGCACCATGTCCCAGAACAGCGGGGGGATGGCGAGTTTTTCCAGCAGTTCTTCGGATTGCGCCACGTCCGCCACCAGGCTGACGCACATGTCGGCCAGTTCCTGGGCCGGGTCTTCGAGACCGGTTTCGATTTCCTCCAGACTGAAGGCGTAGCAGACCGACTCGTCCCAGTAGATTTCCCCGCCCACGTGGTGGAAGAAAAAACCGTTCTGTTCCGCGATCTGCTGCCAGTCCGGACGCGGGGACAGCGGAATCCGCCTCACGATGCGGCGCCGCCGGAGCCGCCGAAAAAGCCGCCGCGCGCGCCGCTTGCGCCGCGTCCCATGACCGGCTTGGCCTGATGGCTCATGGCCTGGGTCATGCCCGGCGTCGGGTTGGCCACCCGGCCGCCCGGACCGGGCCGCACGGTTTCGCCGCCGGCCATGCGGAAGGAGCGTCCCTGCTGGGGGTTGCCCGCGGGATCGCGGTACAGGCCCTGCGAGCCTTGCATCATGCCGCCGCCGCTCATAAAGCGTCCGGCCATGAAGCCCATCATCATGGGCATCCACATGCCGCCGGACCGCTCCTGCACCATTGTGCCGTCGGCAGTATTCATTGGCGCGCCCTTGCAGGCTCCTTCCCCGAACCGGCTCTCGCATTCCTCCAGAGAGGAAAAACGCGGCGTTTCGGCCAGCGCGGAACGGGCCAGATCCCGGCATTCATCTTCGGAAAAAATGGCGCTCGTGTAGCATTCGTCAAGGGAGGTGAAGGTATACATGCCCTCGTCAGCCCGGTCCGTGCCGCAACCGGCGCTCCCCACGCTCAGGGAACCCATAAGGATGAGGGAAAGGGCCTTGGAACGTTTCATGACAAACTCCTGAACCCGGTCGCGCCGGGGTATGCTTTGCCCCGGATGCGCCGGGGCTGTAGTTCTGTTCGGGTTGTGAAACCGGCAGCGCAGAGTACCCTCATTCTTCATGAGTGGCAAGACGCGGGGGGCGTGATACGTTGTCAGACGTCGTTTTTTTGTTGACTCGGCACAGGATGTGCCGGGAAGGAATGCGCTTTGATACGCTTCATTATGATATCAAAGCGCGGCGTTGTGTTCCCCGGTATCCCCCTTGCCTTCGTTGTCAGGTCTCAGCCTTTCACGAGTGACAAGCGTTGTTCCTGTCCGTTCGGCAAGCTCGCGGGCGTCAGCGGCAGCCTGGATAAGCGCCGTTTCCACCAGTTCCTGAAAATGCTGAAACTCGGGGCTATATG
>WRHY01000009.1 GCA_009783025.1 Desulfovibrionaceae bacterium | reverse complement strand
ATGGATCAGGCTGGCGATGCGTTGCTGGACATGATGTTCCGCACGTGCAATGGCAGGTTGACCGCGGCTGAGGCACTCGGGCATAATGAGTTTGTGATGACGAGGCTTTACGAGAGCGCGTAACTTCGTAATTGGGGCTCCGCCCCAAACCCCGGCAGGGGAAATGATTTCCCCTGCACCCCTCAATGCCTGAAAACAGCTTTGCTGTTTTCAGGCATGCCCGGTCCGGGGCCGGCTAGGCCCTGCCGGAGAAGGACAGTACAATGCATCTCGAACTGAAATACGGGGCGGGCACACTCCCGCTGGATCTTCCTGATCATATTCATGTTGACGTCTTTGAGCCCAAGGATGCGCCCTTTCTTGAAGATCCGGTGGCCGGCCTGCAATCCGCCCTGGACAGCCCGCTCGGCTGCCTGCCGCTCGAAGGCCGGGATGCGCCCCGTTCCGTGGCCATTGCCGTGCCTGATGAAACGCGTCCTTTTCCTGTAAAGCTGTTGCTGCCGCCCCTGTTGGACAGGATTTTCGCGGCCTATCCCATGCTGAAGCCGGAAGACGTGACCATTGTGGTGGGCGGGGGTCTGCATCCCCCGGCCGATGCGGCTCAACTGGCCCGTGTTCTGCCTGCGGACCTGAAGGGCTGTCGCGTGGTCGCGCACGATGCCGAGCGTTCCGAGATGCTGGGTTTTGGGGTCACCAGCCGGGGCACGCCGGTGGAAATTAATGCTGAATACGGCAAGGCCGAGTTGAAGATCGTCATGGGCATGGTGGATTCGCACCAATTTGTCGGCTTTACCGGCGGCTCCAAAGGTGTGACCATTGGCTGCGCCTCGGCCGCCACGATAGCGGCCAATCACCGCATGCTGCGCGATAGCGCCGCTGTGGCGGGCAATATCGAAGACAACCCGGTGCGCCAGGATCTTAATGAAGCGGGCGAAATGGCCGGAGTGGCCTTTGCCGTTAATGTGGTGCTGGACGCGGCCAAGCGGCCTGTGGTGCTCATGGCCGGGCTGCCTCCCGTGGTCATGCGTGAGGCTTCACGGCGCACGGCGGAATTGTACGGCCTGCCTTTCAGCGAGCCGTATGACATTGTTATTGCCTCCTGCGGCGGCCTGCCCAAGGACATCTGCCTGTATCAGGCCCAGAAAGGGTTGACCACGGCTGCGGAGTGCGCTGCGCCCGGCGCTAAAATTATTCTTGCGGCAAAGTGCGAGCAGGGCATTGGCGACGATCACTACTACGACTATGTACGCAAGTTCACGGATGCCGAGGTCCTGATGCGGACCTTTGCGGCGGGAAAATTCGCCATGGGCGCGCACAAGGCTTTTCTTTTCGCCCGGGTGACAACACGGTTTACTGTTGTCCTGCAATCGGATTTGCCGCAAGAAACCCTGGCCGAGTGTTTACTCGCCTCAGGACCGCTGCAAAAAACCGTGGACAAATGGCTTTCTGAAAAGGCGCATCCTCGTGTGGCTGTTATTAAGAATGCCAATTCATCCTTTTTCGTGAAAACGATTGCATGAAAGGACTCCCCATGCTAGGTTCAAAAAACCTGGAAAGAATTTTTTGTCGACAAAAAATGAAACCGATTTCATAAACATTTCTCTTTGCACGATATGCGGCCTGCGCCCTTGCGCGGGAAGGTGTGGAAACATTTAAGCCAAGGAAAAAAAGATGCAAATAGGATTCATCGGAGTAGGGCTCATGGGCGGCGGTCTGGCGCGTAACCTTATTCGCGCCGGAAAGTCCGTGCTGGTATTTGACTTGAGCAAGGAGGCCGTTGAACGTACCCTGGCTGCCGGCAGCACCGGCAAGGCCGCTTCCGGCGTCAAGGATCTTGCCGGTTGTGATATCGTGTTCACCAGCCTGCCCCTGCCCCAGCATGTGCTGGGCACTATGAGCGGCCCGGACGGTCTGTACGCTGTCATGAAAAAGGGCAGCGTACACATTGAACTCTCCACCATTGACCCGCAAACCGCGGAAAGCTTGGCTTCTGAAGCCAAGGGCAAGGGTATCGACTATATCCAGTGCACTCTGGGCAAGACCCCGGCCCACGCCGAAAAGGCCGAAGAGCCCATGTTCATCGGCGGCGACAAAGCGTTGGTGGACAAGCTGATGGACATCTTCAAAATCATCGGCCTGCCCAACTATGTCGGTTCCATTGCGGCTTCCTGCGCGGTCAAGCTCATTTCCAACATGGTGGGCATGACCAATCTCGCCGTGCTGGCCGAGGGCCTTCGCGTGGGTGAAAAAGCCGGTCTTGATCGCAAGCAGTTGATTGAGCTTTTGCAGGACACCGGAGCGCGCAGTTTTCAGATGGATGTGCGTGGTCCCTGGATCGCTGCCGACGATTTCAACACGCGTTTCGGTCTCGATCTGGCTCTGAAAGACGTGCGCCTCGGTTGTGAAATGGCCCGGGCCTGGGGGCTGGACATGCGCGCCATGGAAGTGGCGCTCGAATATTATAAAAAGGCTTCCGCCGCCGGATACGGCAAGGACGACTGCAACGCCGTCTATAAAATTGTCGGGAAGTAAAGCCGCGAACGTTCACCCTTCCGCAAAAGCGAGGGAGGGTGAACGTACTATTGACACTCTCCATTAGCGTAAAATAATATTAGGCGATCGCCCCTTCAATTACGTGGCGGCGACAACGGAGAAGAAGGAGAAACCCGTATGCCTTTCGGATATAACGGAAAGATCCTGTGTGTGGATCTTACAGCAGGAACCTGGAGCGTGGATGAGCACGACGCGACCTGGTACCGTACCTACTGGGGCGGAGGCGCACTGGCCACATGGTACATGCAAAAACTCATCCCCCCGCATTGCGACGCGCTTGGGCCGGAGAACGTGCTGGTCTTCGCCACTTCCGTGCTGTGCGGCGCGCCGATTTCAGGCTTCTCACGTTATACCGTCGCGGCAAAAAACCCGCTCACCGGCGGGTTCGGCGAGGCGGAAGCCGGTGGCTACTTCGGCCCGGAGTTGAAGCACGCCGGATTTGACGCGGTTGTCTTTACCGGCAAATCGCCGAAGCCTGTGTATCTCTGGATCAACAAAGGCGAGGTCGCCCTGCGCGACGCCGGACACCTGTGGGGCCTGGAAAACGCGCCTTTGCAGGACGCCGTGCGCCAGGAACTGGACGACCAGAAAGTTCGTATCGCCAGCATCGGCCCGGCGGGTGAAAACATGGTCCGCCTTGCCTGTATCACCAATGAACTCATTCATGCCAACGGCCGTTGCGGCATGGGCGCGGTGATGGGATCAAAAAACCTGAAGGCGGTGGTCTGCCGGGGTGATGAGTCCAGCATCGAATATGCCGACCCCGAAGCCTTGCAGCAGGTAAATAAGTGGCATCGCAAGGCCCTGACAGAGCATATGCCCAACGTGAACCTGGGCAAGCTCGGTACGCCCATGCATGTGATGGCGCAGCAGAACGCGGGCATTTTGCCCACCCGCAACTGGAGCGAAGGCGTCTTTGAAGGAGCGGAGAACCTGGGCGTGCCCGGTTATGAGAAAATCCTTGAAGGCCGCCACACTTGCTACAAGTGTTCCGTTGCCTGCAAGCGCGTTGTGAACAATGTATCGGACAAGCGCTACGGCGGGCCGGAATATGAAACGCTGGCCGCGTTCGGCTCCATGTGCGGCGTGGCCGACCTCAACGCCGTGAGCCGCGCCCATGAACGCAGCAATGCGTTGGGCCTTGACACCATAGGCGCGGGGGCCGCTGTGGCCTTTGCCATGGAACTGGCGGAAAACGGCATTATTGACAAAAGCGAAATCGCGGGCTTTGGCGATGCCGACGGCATGCTGCGCCTTGTCGAGAACATTGCCGCCCGCAAGGGCTTTGGCGCGGTGTTGGCCGAAGGCGTCGCCCGCGCGGCCAAAAGTATCGGCAAGGGGGCGGAAGCGTTCGCTTTCACCGTCAAGGGACAGGAACCGGCCTTTCATGACCCGCGCGGCAAGACCGGCGTGGGCATGGGTTTCGCTCTTTCCCCCACCGGCGCCGACCATATCGAAGCCCCGCACGAGGTGGCCTTTCAGGGAGAAGCGGTCAGGATGATAGCCCCGCTGGGCATCCTGGAATCGCCCGTTCCCACGGACAACGGGCCGCGCAAGGTGCGCTATTTCATGGAAGGCGAAAAAAGCTGGGCCATGAACAATACCTTGGGTGTATGCAACTTCGTGGTCGCGCCTATTTTCGCCATGACCTACGGTAAACTGTGCGAGGCGGTCACCGCCATCACCGGCTGGCAAACCAGCTTGTATGAGTTGCTTCTGGCCGGAGAACGCTCCGTCGTGATGGCGCGCATGTTCAATACGCGTGAAGGCATGAGCAGCAACGACGACAAACTGTTCCGCCGCCTGCACGAGCCCCTCCCGGAAGGGCCTTCCGCCGGCAAAAAGATTGATGAGAAAGAATTCAGAGCTGCCCTTGATCTGTATTACGAAATGATGGGTTGGGACGAAAAAGGCATACCTCGCCCCGGCAAGCTGCATGCTCTTAACATCGGATGGATGGCAGAGTAACGCGATCTATTGGGGCTCCGCCCCAAACCCCGGCAGGGGACTGAGTCCCCTGCACCCCCATACCCGGAAAACGGCTTTGCCGTTTTCTGGAATTGCGGGGTCAAGGGGGTTCAACCCCCTTGCAGGGTGGTTTGGAGGTGTGGCCAGTGGTGTTAAGGCTCACGTTCATCTCGTTGCGAGTATCGCTAGATGACAACCTTTGCGCCACTGGTTCGAGTCCCTCCAAAAGTATATAGAAAAGGCGCTGCCATGGCTGATGCGATTCCGGTTTTTGTCCGCCCCGAAGGCACCCTTGTCGGCCGCGTTCCCTCCACCATGCCGGTGTATCTTCCCCTCAGCGGCGGAACAGGGCAGATGCAACCGTCTTTGGCGGATCTGCTGCGTCTGCTCGACATCAAATCCGAAGAAGTGATGCTGGCCTTTGTCAATGGAGAATGCGCCACGCTTGCCACCCCTCTGTCGCCAGGCTGCCGGGTGACTTTAAGTCCTTTCATCTGTGGGGGGTAGCGCCATGAATGCCCCTGAAACGGAAAAAATGCCGGATGCGGTGCTGCGGTCTCTGGATGACGGCATCTTCCCCCCCCATCTGCTCCGCAATCGGGGCGCTTTTTCCGCGCAAGAACAGCAGCGCCTGCTGCGAAGCAAGGCCGTGCTTGTGGGCCTTGGCGGCCTTGGCGGACTTGTTTTCGAACAACTGCTGCGCGCTGGTGTGGGAAGCGTGCTGGCCTGCGATCCGGATCGTTTTGAAGAAAGCAACCTCAACCGCCAGATTCTCGCCACAACAAAGACTTTGGCTATGTCCAAGGCTGATGCGGCCTTGGAACGCGCGTGGCAAATCAATCCTGCCGCTCAAGTGCTCTGCCTGGCGCGCCCCTTTGCCGAAGATATGCTTTCCGGCGCGGACATCGTGATCGACGCCCTGGGTGGGGCTGAACACAGGGCGGAGCTTTTACGGACGGCGCACAAGCATGGCCTGCCCGTGGTCAGCGCCGGTGTGGCCGGTTGGACGGCTCTTGTCAATACAAGCCTGCCGGAAAATCCCGCCGGTCTTGGCTCTATCATGGGGCGCCTCCACAGCGGGACATCGGATGAGGTAGCTTTGGGCACACCCATGCCCATCGTGCTCCTGGCCGCGGCATTGCAAGCTGCTGAAGCCTTGCGTCTGCTCTGCGGACAGGCTCCCGCCCTTGCCGGCAAACTGCTGCTGGCCGATCTCACAACTATGCGTTTCGAGGTATATCCTCTTACAGCGGCCCGGCAAGAAGAGACGGTGTAATCCTCTCTGTTCCGGCAAGGGAGTAGACAATCACATTCGCAATGCATTATGTCATACATGACATAATGCATTGATCAAAGGAGCCCTTCCCGCGTTTTTTCATCACTGTCCTTAGAACCATCTATAATTATGCTTGAAACAATATCAGGAGATGTATCATGCAACTGAAAGACAAAAGCCTCTTCAAACAGCAATGTCTGATTAACGGCCAATGGGTTGACGCCGCTGACGGCGCCACCCTGACCGTTACCAACCCGGCGGACGGCTCCGTGGTCGGCACCGTGCCCAAGCTGACCAAGGCTCAAGTGGTGGAAGCCATTGCAGGCGCACAAAAAGCTTTTCCGGAGTGGCGCAAACTCACCCCGCTGCAGCGCGGCAACATTTTGCGCAAGTGGCGGGATCTTATCCTTGAGAACATTGATGATATCGCCCTGCTCATGACCACGGAACAGGGCAAGCCCCTGGCCGAGTCCAAGGGCGAAATCGGCCTGGGCAACAGCTATATCGAATGGTTTGCCGAAGAAGGCCGCCGTGTGTACGGCGATGTCATCCCCTCGCCCTGGCCGGGCAAGCAGCCCATGACCATCAAGCAGCCCATCGGCGTATGCGCGGCCATCACCCCGTGGAATTTCCCCATGTCCATGATTCCGCGTAAAGCCGCCCCGGCCTTGGCCGCGGGCTGCCCGATCCTTATCAAGCCCGCTTCCAAAACGCCCTTTACCGCCCTGGCTATGGGTGAACTGGCGTTGCGCGCCGGAGTGCCTGCCGGAGTGCTCAGCGTTCTGACCGGGCAGGCTTCGACCATTGGGGACGAACTGTGCGCCAACGCGCTGGTGAAAAAAATCAGCTTCACCGGTTCCACGGCCGTGGGCAAACAACTGCTTGCGGCCTGCGCGAACACCGTGAAAAAGATTTCCATGGAGCTTGGCGGCAACGCGCCCATGATTATCTGCCCGGACGCCGACCTGGATCTTGCCGTGGCAGGGACCTTGGGCTGCAAGTTCCGCAACGCCGGGCAGACCTGCATTTGCGTGAACAGGGTGATCGTGCATGAAAGCATCCACGACGCCTATGTGGCCAAGCTGGTGGAAAAAGTGAAGGAATTCAAGCTCGGCAACGGCATGGAACCCGGTGTGACTCAAGGGCCCCTGGTGGACCGGAACGCCAAAGACGCCATGCAGCCTTTTGTGGACGACGCGGTTTCCAAAGGCGCCAAAGTGGCTGTCGGCGGCAAGGAGCCTGCCTTGGGCGGCCTGCATTACGAGGCCACCGTGCTCACTGGCGTGACCACGAACATGCGGGTATTCCGGGAAGAGATCTTCGGACCCATTTGCCCGGTCATGACCTACAAGACCGAAGCGGAAGCCGTGGCCCTGGCCAATGACACCGAATACGGCCTGGCTTCCTATATCTATACCAAGGATATCGGCAGCTTCTACCGTATTGCCTGCGCTATCGACTACGGCCTGGTCGGCGTGAACGAGGTTGCCCTGGCCAGCGGCGAAGTGCCCTTTGGTGGGGTGAAGGAAAGCGGCCTGGGCAAGGAAGGTGGTCACCAGGGTATCGAAGACTACCTTGAGACCAAATACATTTTGCTCGGCAATCTCGGTTAGGGGCTGTTAGTCCGTATTGGGGCTCCGCCCCAAACCCCGGCAGGGGAAATGATTTCCCCTGCACCCCTCATACTCAGGCCCGGAAAGTGCGCGCACTTTCCGGGCCTGAACGATCCTAGGGGCTGTTTTCAAATAGCTTCGTCACCCGGCCTGAAGAAGAACCATCCTATTCTGGATTTCCTTGAGCAATTCCCCCGCGTCCACGCCGAGCGCATCCGCCAGGAGCAGAAATGTCTCCAGAGACGGGGCGCTGGCAGCGCGCTCCCAAGTCCGGACGCCGATCTCCGAACCGCCGATGCGCTCGGCCAATTGGGATTGCGTCAGACCCGCCAGTGCGCGACGGGAGCGGATAGTGTAGGCAAATGCCCGTCTAAATTGGATATTTTTCACAATTTTTAAACAGTACCATCAAAAGAAGCGTTTCCGCACTATACAGATAAAAATTTATCGGTTATGTTGCTTCGTCAAATGACATTTGGATCGGTGTTTCCGCACCCAGGATAAAACCTCAAACAAGGAAGGATGTTGTGAAAAGATTGATTCTGGCAGGATTCTTGTTCGCGTTGTTTATGGTTCCTGTTCACGCCAAAGCGCAACAGCTTGGCCTCTACGTCACGCCCAAGTTTATCTATGGCGGGATGATCATGGATAATACCAAAGGGCATCTTGATGCGCGCTTTCAAGGAACCTTAGTCGAAGCAGAGAGTTGGAAACTCAACGGTTCCGATCACGCTTTTGGCGGTTCGCTTGCCATCGGCTACAACTTCAACACCCGGTTAAACGTGCCTGTCCGGGCGGAAATCGAGTACGCCCTTTTTTCCGATACCAAAAATAAGACGTCTCATTCTGGCCGCGGCTTTGATGATAATGGCGACCTGGTTTGGGGCGAAAATTCTTCCTTTGAGCAACGCTTCGGCGTCCAAACCCTCTTTTTCAATGCCTATTATGATTTCCATAACAGTACCGCCTTCACACCCTATATCGGCGCCGGCCTGGGCATGGCCTTCATAAATACCAAGGCAAAAAATAATTCCACATGGTATGATTCTTTTAACGATGTGTGGGAAACGGATGAATGGGAAACATGGTCCACCGGTTCCAAGCGCAACACCAATTTCGCCTGGAATGTCGGGGCTGGTGTCGCGTACAACTTTACGGAAAATGTCGCGCTCGACCTGGGCTATCGTTTTGTGGGGCTTGGCTCGGCAAAAACGAGAACGCGCGTTGATGTAGATCCGGCTGACTGGGGTTCTAATGACATAACTCGGCATACCGGTTCCAAGACCGACCTCTACATGCATCAGGTGGGTCTGGGCCTCAGGTTCAGTTTCTAAACAGGTTGTCCATATCTGCATCAATCTCAGGCCCGGAAGCGCATGCGCTTCCGGGCCTGAACGATCCTCGCATATCGTGGTAGCGAAAAAAAACAGGTAAAAGCGAAGTTTTTTTATTGCATCCTCTGGACGGAAAAAAAATAGTTCTTATCTATGCAAATGGAAACATAACCTGCCGCAGCAGTGAGGCCGGACGTGTGGTGTTGACTGCGAGAGCCAGAAGCCCGCGCAGCAGCTTCGGTGGGGTCGTATTTTGTTGATCTGTGAGGAGGAGTATTTTTATGGGCAAAATTATCGGTATCGATCTTGGCACGACAAACTGTTGCGTCTATGTGATGGAAGGCAAGGAAGCCAAGTGCATTACCAACCCCGAAGGCGGGCGCACAACCCCGTCCATCGTGGCTTTTACCGACAAGGAACGCCTTGTCGGCGACATTGCCAAGCGCCAGGCAGTGACCAACCCGGAGCGCACGGTTTTCGGCATCAAGCGCCTCATGGGCAGAAAGGCTGACACCAAGGAAATCCAGGAATGGAAAAAACACAGCCCCTATAAAATCGTCGCGGATAAAAACGGCGACGCGGCTGTTGAAATTGAAGGCCGCACCTACACCGCGCCCGAAGTTTCGGCCATGATTCTGGGCAAGCTCAAGGCCGATGCGGAAGCCTTTCTCGGCGAAAGCGTGACCGAAGCGGTAATCACCGTACCGGCGTACTTCAACGACTCACAGCGTCAGGCCACCAAAGACGCGGGCCGTATTGCCGGTCTAGATGTCAAACGCATCATCAACGAACCCACTGCGGCTTCTCTTGCCTACGGCGCGGACCGCAAGCTCAATGAAAAGATCGCCGTGTTCGACCTTGGCGGCGGAACCTTTGATATTTCCATTCTGGAAGTGGGAGACGGCGTTGTGGAAGTGCGCGCCACCAACGGCGACACCTTCCTCGGCGGCGAAGATTTTGACCAGCGGGTCATCAACTGGCTGGTGGAAGATTTCAAAAAGGAAACCGGCGTTGATCTGTCCAAGGATCGGCTGGCTTTGCAGCGTTTGAAAGAAGGCGCTGAAAAAGCCAAGAAAGACCTTTCCACCGCGATGGAGTCCGAGATCAACCTGCCCTTTATCACCGCTGACCAGACCGGTCCCAAGCACCTCTTAATGAAGTTATCCAGGGCCAAGCTGGAATCCTTGGTGGCTGATCTGGTGCAGAGAACCGTGGAGCCCTGCAAAAAGGCGCTGGCCGACGCAGGGATAGCGGCCAAGGAAATTAATGAAGTCGTGCTGGTAGGCGGTATGACCCGTATGCCTCTGGTGCAAAAGACCGTGCAGGACTTCTTCGGCAAGGAGCCCAACCGGTCCGTGAACCCGGACGAAGTGGTGGCTATGGGCGCGGCCATTCAGGGCGGTATCCTGGCCGGCGATGTGAAGGATGTGCTCCTGCTCGACGTGACCCCGCTCTCCCTGGGTATTGAAACTCTGGGCGGCGTCATGACCAGGCTCATTGACCGGAACACCACCATTCCGACCCGCAAAAGCCAGGTGTTCACCACGGCCGCGGACAATCAGCCCTCGGTGTCCATCCACGTGCTGCAGGGCGAACGGAACATGGCCTCGGACAACATGACCCTCGGCCGTTTTGAACTGACCGGCATTCCGCCCGCGCCACGCGGCCTGCCGCAGGTTGAGGTGTCTTTCGACATCGACGCCAACGGCATTGTGAATGTGTCTGCCAAGGATCTTGGCACGGGCAAGGAACAGACCATCCAGATCACGGCCTCCTCGGGTCTGTCCGAAACGGAAATTCAGCGTCTGATCAAGGAAGCTGAGTCCCATGCCGATGACGACAAGAAAAAGCTGGAACTGATAGAAGCGCGCAACCATGCCGACTCGCTGATCTATGCCACGGAGAAATCCCTGTCTGATCTGGGCGACAAGGTGGACGCAAGCCTGAAGTCCGATATAGAGGGTAAATCCTCCACTCTCAAATCCGCGATGGAAGGCGACAATGTCGAAGCCATCAAGTCGGCCATGGAAGACCTTTCCAAGGCTTCTCATAAACTGGCCGAACAACTCTACGCGCAAAAGTCTCAGGAAGGCGGGGCCGCTCATGCGGGAGCGGATGCCGGAGCTGAGGCCGCGGGAGCCAAAAAGGATGACGACGACGTGGTGGACGCGGACTTCACTGAAGTGAAGTAAGAGCAGTTTAACTTTGAAAAAGTGTAACTGCTCTGCAAGGATTTATAGATAAATCCTTGCCGCGGGATGCTTGTAGACTGGCTTTGCCAGTCGTTAAACAAGCATCTCGAGCGTAAAATGCCATAAGGTGCCAGTAAAACGGCGGCAGCGTTCTCTGCCGAAAAAACAGCCCCGCCCTCCTGTTACAGGAAGGCGGGGCTGTGATGTTTGTACAATTGGGGCTCCGCCCCAAACCCCGGCAGGGGACGCAGCAACACGCCGGTTTACTTCTAACGATACCCACGATGTGAACAACGTGAACCTTTATCGTAACAGGTTGCCCCCTGCACCCCCATACCGGAAAACGGCTCTGCCGTTTTCCGGGGAATGCGGGGTCAAGGGGGTTTAACCCCCTTGCAGGGAGGTTTGGAGGGACAGCGTCCCTCCAAATATAACTTTTACTGCTCCTGCTTGACGCCCTTTTTCATGCTCAGGCCGACGCCTTCGAAGAGTTCGAAAATAGCGAAGCCGTACCACATGGTATAGAGGACGTAAAAAATGAGAAATCCCGCCACCAGGGGGATGTTGTCCGTCACGCGCATGGGGGTGATGCCGAAGAAGTTGTAGCTTGGCTCAATACCCTTGCTGATCACTGTGGCCACGGCGGATGCTTCATCCACTTGCCCGGCGCGCTGCATGGGCTGGATCATGGAACTGAGCAGATGCCACCAGGTTTTCATGACCGCGCGGCCGTCCAGGCCGTTGTGACGGGCCGATACTTCCTCGGGATTGTTGTGGTAAATGGAAAGAGCGTCCGCCAGCACACTCTGGAGCAGGGGATAAAGCTCGCCCTTGATGATCAGGCTCTTGTCGGCGGCCGTGACCTCAAAGTTGTGTGCTTTGAGCAGGGTAAGCGCGGTTTCCAATATGTTCAGTTCTCTGCTGACCCCTGTGGTGTCCATAAATGTGCCCGTGACTGTTTTAAAGGGCACTGTCAGGTCCACGCTTTTGCCTTCGGTCCGTTCCCTGGTGGGCCTGTTGATGTTTCCCCTGGCCTGCATGGAGGGATCGAGAAAGAGAGAGGAGCCCTTGGACAAGGTGTTGAACAAGTGGTCGGCGAATACCAGCCCGTTGGTCTTGTTTCCGCCTTCTTCCTGAGCGGGGAACACCGGCATGAAGAAGATCACCAGAACAACGGCAAAAGAAAGCAGGAGCAGAAGCCCGCGTATAAAGGCTTTTCTGTTACGTATCAGCATATCAGGCCTCCGCTCTCAGTTTTCCCATGTTTAACAGGAACTTGCTTATGACCCAGGCCCCGAAGATGACCACCACCACCCAGAAGACGATGCCGCCCACAAATTCGATGGTGCCCACCACGTCCCTGGATATATTCAGGTATTCCAGTTCCACCAGCTTCTTGGGCAGGGTGGTGGCGCGGTTGACAAATCCGGCCAGGATGGAGACAGCGTAGAACCCGCGGATATGGATGCCCTTGACCACCTTGGTGGTCAGCGCGCCGACCTGGATGCCGACCAGGGAGCCGAGCAGCATGCCCATAGCCAGGGTGTAGAAAACATAGCCGTTAGCCACGTAGCTGGAGGACGCGTACCCGGCGGTGAAGATAATTTGCAGAATATCCGTACCTACGGTGGTCATGGAAGACACACCGAAAACGTACACGAACATGGGGAAGGTCACAAAACCGCCGCCCACGCCCATGATGGCCGCGAGCAGCCCCACGATCATGCCGCCGCAGGCGATAATCCAGCCGGAAAGCCGGCGGCCGCCAGGCACCAGGTCGTGGTCAAAGGCAATCATGGGAGGGAGGTTCAGACTTTGCAGCCTGACGGCAATGCCGGTGGTTCCGGCCGGGCCGCCGTGGGCATCGCCCCCGCTGTCGGCGGCGCTACGGCTGGACTTGAGGAAGTCAAACAGAGCGTAAAAACCGAGGAAGCCCAACAATACAGCGTATATGGTACTGATGAACATTTCCGACAAAAGAGGATTGGCCCGGAACAGGGCCATATTGATCCAGCCCCCCACAGTGGCGCCGATGATCGAGCCGACCAGAAAGGCTGCGGCCAGAGTGCCGGAGACGTTGCCCAGCTTCTTATGCACCACAGTGCCCATGATGGCTTTGGCGAAAATGTGGAACAGGTCCGTGCCCACGGCCAGGATGCCTTTGATGCCCGCGGCCATGAGTGCCGGGGTGATGATGAAGCCGCCGCCCGCGCCGATGCAGCCCGTGATTAAGCCGGCGATAAGACCGATAAAAATGGACACGATAAAGATATCGGTGGCGTAAAAGGCAGGGGCATAGGCCAGCTTGCCGCCCAGCATATCCATCCCGGTAGCCTGGGCCACTGTGACCAGCAGCGCGGGCAAGGCCATCAGCCCAAGAATGAGCAGGCGTTTTCTGCTCCGGATGATGCTCATGGAGACCTCATAGTCCCATTGGGCGTGCGCCTTGGCCGCTGTCTGCATGAATTCGTAAGCCTGTCGAAATGCGCTCATGAATGCTCCTCTATAGTAGTTTACGCTTGAGATTGTCGCTTGACGGCGGGCAAAGCCCGCCTACGCCAATCTCGCGGGCCTTGTTACGCTTCGCTTCACAAGGCCAAGAGCATTTTACTGTATGAAAAAAGTCAATGGTAAAATGTTCTATCTGTGGAGTGCTTGTGAATTTTTTCCAATAGAGCAAAAGTCGGGCCAATAAGAGCACCGCTTTATTTCTCCGGCAGCACAGTATGTTTGGGAGGATCTTGAAAGAAAGGAATGAATCTCGCCTGTCGGTTTTCTTTATACCTGGAAAAGAAACCGACAGGCGAGAGGCGAAATGACTCTATTCAATGCAGATGATGTCCCGGATACCACCGGACAGGCAGCATCCGCCGGATTCCGTGACTTCCCAGATATTTTCGCTGCCGATCATGGCGATGCCGTGCAGGCCGATTTTGGGTTCCACGGCAACGACCATGCCTGTTTCCAGCGGGTTGGCGAAGCGGGGAGCCAAAACCGGCCATTCATCCACGCACAGACCGATGCCGTGCCCCAGAAAGGAGACCTGGTTCGCGCCCGCACCCATGAAACCGTCGGCAAATCCGGCTTTTCCGGCCATGTCAACGGCCAGGGAGTAAAGCTCATGGGGGAGGACGCCCGGCTTCAGGCGCTCGGCCACGGCCTGCTCGATAGCCATGCAGACATCGTGGGCCTTTTGGACTTTGGGCGGGATGTCTCCCTTGTTTCCGGCAAAATAGCAAAGCGTCTTGTCAGACAGATAGCCCTTATGGTTGAAGCCTACGTCGGCGATCAGCGTGCTGCCTTCTTTCCAGACTGTGTCCGGCGAGCCGAGGTTGGGCAAGGATGGGTGCGCGCCCTTACCGCCGAGAGGGCCGTTAAAGGCGCTGGGGTAGTTTCCGTCATTGCCGATACTGACCTTGCCCAGGTAAAGCTCTTCGCCAAAGGCGTTGAGGCGGCTGATGCCGAGACTGCCCAAAGAAAAAAACACGGCCATGGCCTCAAGAGCGACTTCCAGTTCGGTCATGCCCGGGGAAATGCGTTGAGGCAGCATCTCCTCCATGCCTTTGGCGTGCCGTCTGCCCCCTTCACGCATGATATCCAGTTCAAAGGGGGTTTTGACGGCCCTGGCACGGGAAAGGGCCGTGTCCCCGGATACAAAGGAGACACCCGGCAGACGGCGTTGCAGGGTGTCGGCAAGGCTCCAGGGCAAGGAGTTCTGCTCGGCGGCAATAACGGGTGTGAAAGGTGCGCCGTGTTCCGAGGCCAGAGAGACGAGCTCCGTATAGGAACGGTAGAGCACCGTTGCAGTATGCGGAGAGTCCAGGGCGGCCCGTTCCAGGCCTTTGCGCACCATGAGCAGGGGCTGTCCTTCGCGGGGCAGCCAGAGCACGCCCGCGATCATGAGGCCGGTAAAATAATAAATGGCCGGACGGCTGAACACCAGCAGGCCTCCCGCTTCCGGGTGCTGGGCGGCAAGGCGCCTCAGGCAGCGCTCGCGGCGCAGGGTCAGTTCTTCAAGAGGGATTTGTTCCGTGACTTCAAACATTGGGGGGAGCGTCCTTTGCGTAAATTGCCTTTGCGGCCTGATATTGGTATGCACAAAGCATCTGTTTGCCACAGAGGCGGGGCGCTGTACAGGGTTCAGTGTGCCGGGTAGTGTCTCAGCTTGCCGTGATACTTTGTCAGGCGTCGTTTTTTGCTCCGGTCGAGTACCATAAGAGTACACTCCCGTCGCAAAAAACTTGCCTTCCTCGTCTGACGACAAGCTGAGACACCACTTGCGCTCCACCACCTTCAAGCTGGAAGCGGGCTTGCTATGGGAAAGATTCTTCTCGTGGATGATGACGACCAACTGCGCGGCAGCTTTAAACAGTTGCTTGAGCAGGAAGGGCACGAGGTACGCGCCGCCGCTTCCGGCGAGGCGGCCCTGCTGCTTGTTGACGAAGCCATGCCGGACGCGGTGATCATGGACATGCGCATGCCCGGCCTGGACGGTCTGGCCACGTTGCGCCTGTTGCGCGAACGGGAGCGCCGCTTTCCGGTCATCATCATGACTGCCTACAGCACCACTGATGCGGCCATTGAAGCCACCAAGCTCGGGGCCTTTGACTATATTCTCAAGCCGTTTGAAATTCCCGATATACTGGCCCTTCTGGATCGGGCTCTTGAGGCCGGGCGGGTGATGCGGGCCGAGGTCCGCCTTGCCCCGGCCGGAGCCGGGGGGGAGCATGTCGAGGCCTTGGTGGGCGTCAGCCGGGCCATGCATGAGATATACAAGGCCATAGGCCGCGCCGCGCCCACGGATGCGCTGGTCCTGCTGCGGGGGGAATCGGGCACGGGCAAGGAGCTTGTGGCCAGGGCCTTGTACCAGCACAGCGTCCGCAGTACGCAGCCCTTTTTGATCATCAACTGTGTGGCCATTCCCGACACCTTGCTGGAAAGCGAATTGTTCGGGTATGAGCGCGGGGCTTTCACCGGAGCGTCTTCCCGCCGTATCGGCAAGATCGAACAAGCCGAAGGCGGCACGGTTTTTCTGGATGAGATTGGCGATATTCCCCTGAACGTGCAGGCCAAGCTTTTGCGGCTGTTGCAGGAAAAACAGATTGAGCGGCTCGGCGGGCGCGAACCGGTGAAGGTGAACGTGCGTATTATTGCCGCAACCAACCGGGATCTTGAGGCAGCGGTCAGCGCAGGGCGTTTCCGCGATGATTTATACTACCGCTTGAATGTGGTCACCTTGCGCCTGCCGCCTCTGCGCGAACGCAAGGAAGACACTCCCCACCTGGTGCGCCATTTCATCCGGCGTTTGGCCGAAGAAATGGAAATTCCCGCCCCGGCAATCAATGCTGAAGCGCTTGAACGCCTTAGCGCGTATGATTGGCCCGGCAATGTGCGCGAACTGGCCAACCTGACGCAGAAACTGCTCATCTTTAACCAGGGCGGCCCCATCACCGGCGCGGAGGTCTCGGCCGCGCTTACTCCCGCGCATGCGGCCGGAGGAGAAGCCGTTGTTCAGGATATCGGACAATCGCCCCTCACGGTTTATGTTTCCCGCATGCTGCGCCGACATCCGGGCGAAAAGGGTTTTGACAACCTGATGGACGAGATGGGCGCGGCCATCATTCGTGAGGCGCTGGACCTGTATTCCGGCAATCGTTCCCAAACCGCGCGCATGTTGGGGCTGTCCCGCCCGACCCTGCTGGCCAAGATTGAAAAATACGGCTTGTAGCCGCTTTTGCCGTCGCTTCTTTTGCGAAAAGGTGTATATTCAGAGCAAATTGACATGGAGGGAGAGAACGTATGGAAATGCAAAGCATATTCGGACTGTTGGCTCTGGTTGCGGTAGCCGCGCTTATCGCGGTCCGCATTAAAAGCGGCGGCTGAGGCCCGTCCGCCTGCCGCCGGGAGCGGCATGATGCTGAGGACCAGGAGCCAGAAAATAAGGATCAAGGATAGCCGGGACCGGTTACGGCCTTACCGTTTGGCAGCCTCGGCAAACATCCGCGCGGCCATTTCGCGCAGTTTGAACTTCTGGACTTTGCCGCTGCCGGTCATGGGATAGGTATCGACAAAGGCGATGTAACGGGGAACCTTATGCCAGGCGATCTTGCCCTTGCAAAAGGCGCGCACGTCGCCCGCGGTAAGCGTGTAGCCTTCCTTGAGGATGATGAAAGCCGCGACTTCCTCGCCGTATCTGCGGCTGGGCACGCCCACGACCTGGATGTCGCGGAGGCCTTCCATGCCTGAGATGAATTCCTCGATTTCCCTGGGGTAGATATTTTCCCCACCCCGGATGATCATGTCTTTGATCCGCCCGGTGATGACCAGATAACCGTCCTTGTCCTTGATGCCGAGATCTCCGGTGCGCAGCCAGCCTGAAGGGGTGACGGCCTCGGCCGTGGCCTCGGGCATGTTGTAATACCCTTTCATCACATTGTAGCCCTTGCAAACCACTTCGCCGGGAATGCCCGCGGGCATTTCCACGAGTTTGTCCGGCATGGCTGACGGGTCGGCGATGCACACCTCAATGCCGGGCATGGCGCGGCCCACGGTGGTAGTTTTGTGTTCAAAATCCTCGTCCGCATGGGTCTGAGTCATAACGGGCGAACCTTCGGTAAGGCCATAGCAGACAGTCAGCTCGGTGAGGTGCATTTCCCGCACTGCCCGGCGCATGAGAGGCACGGGGCAGACCGAACCGGCCATGATGCCCGTGCGCAGGGTGGAAAGGTCGTAGCGGGGGAAGTTCCGGTGCTCCATGATCGAAAGGTACATGGAGGGCACGCCGTAAACGCCTGTGCAGCGTTCCTGTTCAATGGCTCCGAGCACTTGCAACGGATTAAAGGCGTCTATGATCACCATGGCGGCGCCGTGGCTGACAAAGGCCATGACCCCGAGCACGCAGCCGAAACAGTGAAACAGAGGTACGGGCAGGCAGATGCGGTCATGACAGCCGAGGTTCTGATGCCGCCCGATCCAGTGCCCGTTATTGGCAATGTTGACGTGGGTGAGCATGACCCCTTTGGGAAAGCCGGTAGTGCCGGAAGTGTACTGCATGTTTACGACATCATGGGGGTCGACAGAGGCTTTGCGGGCCTCGTATTCGTCGTCCGGCATGGAATCCGCCAGGGCGAACACGTCCTCGAGGCACAAAAGGCCGCGCCTGCGCTCGATGCCCATCAGGATGACCCGGCGCAGCCAGGGCAGATGAGCGGCCTCGATCCGGTCGGAAGCCTGGGCGTGCACCTCGGGAAGCACGGACTCGAGAATATCGATAAAGTCATGATCCCGGTAAACATCAGTCATGAACAGGGTCTGGCATTCGCTTTGCCGCAGCAGATACTCCAGTTCCTTGTCCCGGTAGCTGGTGTTCACGGTAACCAGTACGGCGCCAATGCGCGCCGTGGCGAACATGAGGGTAACCCAGTGGGGCACGTTCGTGGCCCATATGGCGACCCTGTCTCCTTTTTGTACGCCCATTGCCATAAGGCCCTTGGCCAGACGGTCCACGTCAGCGCCGAACTCGCTCCAGCTTTGGCGCAGATCGCGCTCATAGTGGATGACAGCGTCATGCTGAGGGAAGCGGGCAATGGTTTCATCCAGCAATGCGCCCAGGGTTTTTTCCTGAAGCGCAAAAGATTCAAGATCCATTCGGCGGCCTTTGTTTAAACAAAGATGGTTCTATGGAACGCATGGCTTTTCGTGGGGGAAGAGCGCATGCGGTATAGAGGCTTACGTAGTTATGACCCAAATGTATACCCTGTCGCGGCCTGAATGAAAAGGGTAGCGGCTCATTATACATATTAAAAATATACTTGATTTTTTCTAGACTTTTTATTATGGCAAAATTATAGTGCACAACTATCCTGTTTCTTCAGGCTGTTGCCGGAACAGGAAGGGGGATGTATGGTGGAAGAGACGCTTGCGGAGAAAGGGGTGAAGCGGAACGCCGCCCGTTTTGAGCGGGCTGACGCTGACCGGGTTTCCGGGCGTTCCTTTGCGCAGAGAAAAGGAACGGTGTGCCCCCCTTGGCCCGAGGAGGCGCGGCTGTCCGCTTTTTTGCCCTCGGCCACGCTGCCGGTCCTTATACTTGCCCTCTTGTGTCTGGCGCTGTTCGCTTCCGGCTGCTCGCTGCGTTCCACGCCACAAGCCGTTGATCACGGCCCCAAAGTGCCGGGCATGGCTATCAGTAAAACCGCACTCACCACCGTAGGTACTCCCTATAGCTATGGCGGTTCCACCCCGGCAAAAGGCTTTGACTGCTCAGGGCTGGTTGCCTGGGCTTATGAAAGACACGGGGTCAAGGTGCCGCGAACAGCCAAAGAACAGAGCATTCTCGGCTCTTCCGTGTCCAAAAGCGCGCTTCAGCCGGGCGATCTGGTGGTTTTTCAGATCAGCAGCGGGCTGCACACCGGCATTTATACCGGCAAGGGACGGTTCGTGCACAGCCCGAGCACCGGCAAAAGGGTGCGCGTGGATGATATGAACAGTAAGTACTGGCGCGGCAAATTTGTTGCGGGCAGGCGGCACGCCCGTATCTATTAGGGTCAGGTCTTATTAATCTTGGGGCTCCGCCCCAAACCCCGGCAGGGGAAATGATTTCCACTGCACCCCTCATTTTAAGCAACGCCGGTAGTGTCTCAGTTTGCCGTTATTTTTCGCCGCACGCCCAACAAGAACGCAAGCCTTTGCTGCCGATGTCGCGGCGGAAGTGGCTGTCGATCATGCGTACTTTAGCCACGGCCTCATAAGCTGTTTTCTGGGCCTCGGCCAGAGTTTCGCCCAAGGCGGTGACGCCGAGCACGCGGCCGCCGGAAGAGATGGTCCTGCCGTTTTCGCTTCGCGTTCCTGCCTGAAATACCTTGACCTTACCGGGGCGGACCGCCTCGGCTTCCTCCAGGCCACTGATGTCCATGCCCTTGGCATAAGCGCCGGGATAGCCTTTGGCGGTAATAACCACGCACAGAGCGGTTTCCCTGGAGTAGGTCATGGAGACTTCATGTAACCGTCCTTTGGCGCAGGCGAGCATAACCGCAAGCAGGTCGCTTTCAAGGCGCATCAGCAGGGGCTGGCATTCCGGATCGCCGAAGCGCACGTTAAATTCAATCACCATGGGGCCTTGGGGGGTCATCATCAGACCGGCGTAAAGGATGCCGGTAAAGGGACAGCCGCGTTTTTCCATGGTTTTCAGCACGGGGCGGAAGACCAGATCCACTATTTCAGCATAGCGCTCTTCGGGCAGCACCGGCGCGGGACTGTATGCGCCCATGCCGCCGGTGTTCGGCCCGGTGTCGCCGTCGAACACGGCCTTATGGTCCTGGGCCGAGGGCAGGGGGATTACGGTGTCGCCCTGGCAGAAAGCCAGAAAAGAGGCCTCCTCGCCGACCAGGGTATCTTCCACCACCACGGTTTCTCCGGCCGCGCCGAAAATCTTGTCGACCATCATGCCGCGCAGAGCGGCGAGGGCTTCTTCAGTGTTTTTGGCCACAACCACGCCCTTGCCGGCGGCAAGGCCGTCCGCCTTGACCACCAGGGGGCAATTTCTGGTCCGCACGTAGTGTTCAGCATCCTCATAGCTGGTGAACACGGCAAAATCGGCCGTGGGCACGCCGGATTCCCGCATCACGGTTTTGGCGAAAGACTTGGAACCTTCAAGCCCGGCCGCATAGGCCCGTGGACCGAAACACAGCACTCCGGCTTTATCGCAGGCGTCCACAATGCCGTTGACGAGCGGCAGTTCTGGGCCTGGTATTACGAAATCGATTTTTTTCTCAGCAATCAGCCGCATCAGGCCGGGAATATCGCTGTCGGAAACCGGAATGTTTTCGCCCAGGGACGCGGTGCCGCCGTTGCCGGGAGCAATGAAAACTTCCGGTTTTTCGGGGCTTTGCTTCAGCTTCCAGGCCAGGGCGTGTTCACGCCCGCCGGAACCGATAATCAGAATGCGCACAGTAAGCTCCTGTGGTAAAGTTGATATTGCATGCCTTTTGCCGGGAAATCCAAAGGCGTTCGCTCGGCGGCTTTGTGTTGCCTCAAGGGCTTCCCCAGTATGGTCTTTAATGCTAAATGAGTGGGCGACAGTAACGCAATCCGCGAAAATAGAAAAGGGCGGCAGTGCCGCATTTTTATAGAGCGGATTAACTTTGAAAAAGTTTATCCGCTCGGCAAGGATTTGTTCTCAAATCCTTGCCGCCAAATAGTTGTAGGGCGGCTTTGCCGACCGTTAAACAACTATTTGAAAGCGAAGCGGCTCTAGTCGTCGCAAGGAGAGTCCATGTACCGCTTTATCCCCCAGTATACCCCGGAACACCTGCGCGCGCTGCAGGAGGACGGTCTGCGCTGGACCGTGCTGCATGCCTATGCACGCAGCGCCCAGTACCGGAAAAAATTCCGGGACGCGGGCATTGACCCTGCGGCTGTCCACGGCCTGGACGATCTGCGGCACCTGCCCTTTACCACCACGGATGACCTGCGCGAAGGCTATCCCCTGCCGTTGCTTTCCGTGCCCGAGGCCGATGTGGTGCGCGTGCACGCCTCCAGCGGAACCACGGGCAAGCGCAAAATCCTTGCCTATACTCAGAAGGACGTGGACACCTTTGCTCTGCAGATGGCCCGCTGCTTTGAACTGGCCGCCCTGACCCCGCAGGATCGGGTGCAAATTGCCGTGGGTTACGGCTTGTGGACCGCCGGAGCGGGATTCCAACTCGGCTGCGAACGCTTTGGAGCCATGACCGTGCCGGTGGGCGCGGGCAATCTGGAAATCCATTTGCAGATGCTGACGGACCTCGGCACCACTTGCCTGTGCAGCACCGCTTCCATGGCTTTGCTCATGGGCGAGGAGGTGCAGCGGCACGGGTTTGCCGACAGCATCAAGTTACGCACCGTCATTTTCGGTGCGGAGGGGCATAACGCCAAAATGCGCCGCGCCTTTGAGCGTGCCCTCGGCATTGACGAAAGCTTTGACATCGGCGGCATGACCGAGATGTATGGTCCGGGCACGGCCCTTGAGTGCCGCGCCCACGAGGGGCTTCATTACTGGGCTGATCTCTTCATCATCGAGATTCTGGACCCGCGGACTCTCCAGCCTGTGGCTCCGGGAGAAATCGGTGAAATGGTGGTCACCAGTCTTTGCAAGGAGGCCGCACCGTTGATCCGCTACCGTACCCGGGATCTTTCGCGTTTTATCCCAAAACCTTGCCTGTGTGGTTGTACCATGCCCCGGCATGATCATATACTCGGGCGTTCCGACGACATGATCATTTTCCGCGGGGTGAATGTCTATCCCGGCCAGATAGCGGACGTGCTGCAGGAGTTCAAGGAATTGGGTTCCGAATATCATATCCACCTCAGCCGCGAGGACGGACGGGACTCCATGCGCCTGCAAATAGAACGCGGGGATCGGGGTGCTTCGGATCTGGATGATGATCTGGCTAAGGCCGTGGCCAAGCGGCTGCACTCCAAGGTGCTGATCAGCGCCGGAGTGGAAATCGCCAATCCCGGCGCGCTGCCCCGCTCCTTTGGCAAATCGCGCCGTGTGACTGACACAAGAATGTAATCAACCGAGTGTAAACAAAAGGAAAAATCAATGCCTCAAGTCGCTATTTTTATGGGAAGCATCTCGGACGAGGAAAAAATCCGCCCCTGCGCGGAAGTGCTGGACAAACTCGGCATCACGTATTTTTTTACGGTGTCCAGCGCCCACAGAACGCCGCAACGCACCGAGGCCTTGATAGACTCTCTGGAAAAGGACGGCTGCCAAGTCTTCATCTGCGCGGCAGGCGTGGCCGCCCACCTTGCGGGCGCGGTGGCCGCGCGCACCATCAAGCCGGTGATCGGCATTCCGGTGACCGCGTCGGCCCTCGGGGGTCTGGATGCCTTGCTCTCCACGGTGATGATGCCTCCGGGCTTTCCCGTGGGCACCGTCGCCCTGGACGAACCCGGCGCGCGTAATGCGGCCTGGTACGCGGCCCAGATTCTGGCCTTGAATGACGCCGGGCTTGCGGAACGTCTGCGGCAGGCTCGCGCCGAGTTTGTCGTCGGCGTGGAAAAGGCCGCTGCCCGCCTTGAAGGAAAATAGAGAGTGCCGCTGCGCCGCCTGAGCCTGTCCGGGGCGCTCCTGCTGCTCTGCCTCAGCCTGTTCGCTTGCGCCGGAAAGGTTCCGGCGCCCGCCGTGGCCCTGGCCGTGGACGGGCCGAGGCTGGCTTTGGCAGGAGAATACGAGGGGTTACGCCTTACCGGAAGCATGGACCGTACCTGTATGGCCGGGTATGGTTCCATGCATCTTGAAGCTGTGGACAGCGGTGCATCATTTGTTTGTACGGCGAAAATTGACAACCCGCCCACGCAAAAGGGCCGGGTGCGCGGTGTGCTGCACTGCACGGGCGAAAGAGAACTGCTCTTCTCTTTACGCAATATAGGCCCGGATCAGGGCGTGGGCGTGGGCAGGGAAAGCCCGGAAGGGAATTTGCTGATACTGTTTTACCACCCTTCTCTTGATGAGGCCGCGCGGCGCTTTCCCGCTGTAAAGGCGGATATCCTTGCGGCCCGGGCCGGGGTGAATAGAGCGGATGAATAAAAAAAACGCGGACAGCCGGGGCAAGAGGTTACCCCCTGCCCCGGCTGTCCCGGAGTTATCATGCTGTCACAGGAACAACGCATCGCTATCACGAACAGCGTGCCTTGGAATATTTTTTTGCTCACCGTGGGTGCGCTGCTCTCGGCCTTTGCTCTCAAATGCATAGCCAAGCCGCATGAATTCGTGGGCGGCGGCCTCTACGGCACGGCCATGCTGATCGAGTATGCCACAAGCTCCATCGGCATAGCCGCCTGGTATACCCTGTTCAACATTCCGGTCCTGCTGGCCGGCTGGTTTTTCCTCAGCCGCCGGTTCATGCTCTATACCATTTACTGTATTGCGGTAACGGCCGTGGCCACGCAATTCCTGACCATTGACGCCGGGATCACCGACAAGACCCTGGCGGCCATAGCGACGGGTACGCTGTGCGGCGCGGGATCCGGCATTGCCATGCGCTCCCTGGGCAGTGACGGCGGCCTGAACATCATTTCCCTGATTCTTAATCAGAAATACAACCTCAACGTCGGCACTTTCACCGTTGTCTTCAACTTTATGCTGTTTCTGGTGGCGCTGCCCGTGATCAGGGTGGATAATGTTCTGTATTCCATGCTCATCGCCTATCTTACCTCCACCCTGACCAATTACTTTGTGGGCATGTTCGACGAACGCAAGCTGGTGTTCATCATCTCCGAACAATACCAGAACATTGCCCAAAGCATCATGCGCAACCTCGGACGCGGCTGTACCGTGCTGCACGGGCAAGGGGCCTTTACCCGGCAGGAGCGGGAAATACTGCTCACGGTGGTGCATAATATCCAGTTAAAGCGGCTGGAAGAGCTGGTGTACAACGAAGATCCCAGGGCGTTTCTGATTATCGAGAACACGCATCTGGTATTGGGGAAGGGGTTTTCGCAACGCAAAAAGTATTAGATTGAAGCTCAAGGCATGTCGACGATTTTGCCGTTTGCCAATGTGATAACGTTGCCGGTCAATGCTTGTATTTCTTCAAGAGAGTGGCTTACATACAGAATGGGGATCTTGAAGCGCGCGTTCAAGTCTCCGATGAAAGGCAGCATTTCTTCTTTCCGGGCGGCATCCAACGATGCAAGCGGCTCATCCATGAGGAGGACATCCGGGTTTGACAGCACAGCCCTCCCAAAAGCTACCCGTTGCTTTTCTCCGCCGGATAAGGTTTTCGGCATTCTTGACAGAAGGTGCTGTATGCCCAACAGACTGACAACCTGGTCAAAATCAATGCCCCTATCGTCGGATTGCTTACGGCGTTGCCCATAGAGCAGATTGCCCCTGACGGATATATGCGGAAACAACAAGCCCTCCTGAAACACATACCCGGTATTTCTCTTTTCAGGCGGCACATTGACGCTCCGCGCGGAATCAAACAGGCAGCGCCCCCGTATGAAGATCGTACCGCTATCCGGCTTTTGCAGTCCGGCCACCATATTGATTATGGAACTCTTTCCGGCCCCGGACGGGCCGAACAAGGCGGTGATGCCGCTTTCATCGCTTTGAAACGACACATCAATACAACAGTTTCCCAGCCGGCGCTGTACGCTGACACGCATATCTCAGCCCTCAAAGTGCCGCGCAAAGCGTTTTTCCAGCCAGTTAGCCCCGATCAGGGCAAGCAGAGCGACGACGATAGCTATGAAGCATAAACGCATGGCAGCGGCTTCACCGTCGGGTACCTGCGTCATGGTATACAGGGCAAGGGGAAGCGTCTGTGTTTGACCTGGAATATTGGAGACAAAGGTGATGGTCGCGCCGAATTCTCCCAGGCTTCGAGCAAAAGCCAGTACCATCCCGGCGACAAGGCCCGGTATGGATAACGGCAGTGTAACCGTGAAAAAAACGCGCCACGGGCCAGCCCCAAGGGTGCGTGCGGCCATTTCCAACTTTGTGTCCACAGCATCAAAAGAAAGCCGCACCGCACGCACGAGCAAGGGAAAGGCCATGACAGCCGAGGCTGCCACGGCCCCTTTCCAGGTAAAGGCAATACTTATGCCAAAGTGCATGTAGAGTGCTTTTCCGATAACGCCGTTACGCCCCAATGCCACCAATAAAAGGTAGCCTATGACGACCGGCGGCAGGACCAACGGCAGGTGCAGCAAGCCATCCAGGAGGCTTTTGCCGGGAAAATCCAGGCGGGAAAGTACCCAAGCCAGAATCACTCCAACAGGAAGGCTGCACAATACCGCCCAAAAAGCGACCTTAAGGCTGAGCAGAAGTGCGTCCACCTCCGCCGGACTTAACGGTGACAGCATTATTTTACCTCAAATCCGTACCTTGCCCAGATTTGTTTTGCTTGAGGCATACTCAGGAATTTGATGAAATGCAACGCTGCGGCGCTGTTGGGTGATTTTATCGCCGCCGCCGGGTAGTCTATATTGGGGTGACTGTCCGCGGGAAACGCGCCCACAACGCGCACTTTGTCCGAAATGGCCGCGTCAGTGGCGTACACGATGCCCAGAGGCGACTCCATGCGTTCCACAAGAGCCAATCCCGCCCGGACGTCTTTTGCGGCAGCAATTTTGTTTTCCACTTGCGGCCAAAGTTTCAAATATTCCAAGGCCGCTTTGGCATATTTGCCCACCGGCACATGCGCCGGGTCGCCAACCGCCAGCAGCCCGTCCTTGCCAAGCATGGCGGCCAGATCAAGATGCGGCGATACAGTGATGGATTGCACGGCGCTTGACGCAGGAACAATAAAAACTATCCGGTTGCCCAAAAGATCCGACCGGCTCTCCGGTTCCAGCAGTTTTTTCTCTTCAAGGTACTTCATCCATTCCGTGTCCGCCGAAATAAATACATCAGCAGGCGCACCGTTTTCTATCTGCTTGGCCAGGGTGGACGATGACGCGAAGGAAAGCGTTACTTTGCCGTTTCCCTCCGCTTCATAGCTTTTGGCGATTTCAGTGAGGGCATTTGTCGTGGAGGCGGCGGCAAACACGGTTATATCGGTTGCCGCCGCCTTTACCTGAGAAAAGCTGATACACAGAAATATGCCGAGCGCCATGCCGAACGATTTGAGCACGCGAGCCATAAATACCTCCGGGAAAAATATTTTTTGACGTGTATACACGTCATTGGCTGCTTTTATGTTCTGTGCTATATATTGTCAAGGCGACGCCCTGTCCGGAGAGATTGGAGAGTTTTATGACGAGCCGTGATGGATCCATACGATGCGCAATCAAGGAGTATCGCCGACGGAAAGGACTGTCGCAGGATGAGCTGGCGGAATTGATCGGCGTCAGACGCCAGGCGGTATATGATATGGAGTCAGGGCGGTACCTGCCCAATACCGCCGTGGCTCTCCGGCTGGCCCGCGTGCTTGGCTGCACTGTGGAAAGGCTTTTTGCCGAAGAGGCCCCAGCGGCGGAGATTGGAGGCGTCCACCTGCTGAACGAAGCTGAAGCGGCGGCAAGGCTCTCTCTGGCGCAAGTACGCGAAAAGATTGTCGGGGTTCCTCTGCAAGGCGTTCGCACAATGCCTTTCAAGCTGGATGCCGCTGATGGCTTTTTACTGGCGGACAAGACTTTTGACTGTCAGATCCCACGCGCTCAACTGGCCAGGACGCTTCTTGTTTTGGGCTGCGATCCGGCTTTAAGCGTGCTGAGCGGCCTTATACCCCGCGTCGCCCCAGGAATCCGTGCCCATACCGTTTTTGCCTCAAGTCGCCAGGCTTTGCTTTCCGTAAATGCGGGAAACGCGCACGTGGCGGGAATTCACTATCATAGCTTCGGGCCTTCGGGAGGCAATATTGAGGCTGTCCGTTCCCTGTCGCCGGACCTGGACTGTCTGCTCATCGCCTTTTCCGTGCAGGAGGAAGGCTTTATGGTTGCCTCGGGAAATCCGTTGAGCATCCGTACTGTGGAAGATATTGCCAATGGAAGGACGCGCTTTGTCAACCGCGAAGAAGGTGCGGCGCTGAAAAAGTTGCTGGATACGCAACTATCGCAGCGTGGCATGCCAAGCTCCGAGGTCAAGGGTTACACGGAAGAAGTATACTCTCACAGTGAAGGAGCAATGCGGGTGGCAAGCGGAAACGCCGATGCGGCGTTAGGCTTACGTATTGTTGCGGAATCTTTTGGCCTGGCTTTCGTTCCGCTGGCCGTAACACGCTGTGACTTGGTCATCCCGTCGGACTTGCGTGACCATCCCGGTATCGCGGTGCTTCTGGACGTTTTGCAGTCGTCGGGCATAAGAAGAGAACTTGGCTCACTCCCCGGCTATGATTCCGCTGATACCGGGAAAAGGATTTCGGGCTAAAGGATTTCGCCCGTCGGCACCGGACACTTACTATGGAATGGGACGTCCGACCAGTTTCCGGGCGATGTCCGTCAACTCCGTGTCGCAGTACGTTTTTTTATAATGGGGATAAAACAGCGTCTTGCCGCCGTAAAAAGAGTCGGTCCATTGCCTGTCCACAAGGCCGAAAGCGGCCAGACTCCCGAAAAAACAGCCGTCATTAAAGGCAAGAAGCCCGGCGTTCTCTTTTTGCATGGTCTCAAGCGCCGTATCAAGCCAATAATATCCGATGTTTTTATTCTTTGAACAGTGAGCATTTCAGGCGTAACCCGCTCTAATCGATGCCCATGGCCTTGCCGACCTTTTCCATAATCTTCTTGGCCTTGTTCAGGGGCTTTTTCCCGTCCAGTTCGGCGAATTCACGCAGAATCTCTTCCTGCCGGGTGGAGAGCCGAGTGGGCGTGAGCACCCTTACTTCCACCAGCAGATCGCCGCTGCCGCCCCGATTGGGGAAGGGCAGACCCTGGCCGGGAATGCGGAAAAGTTCGCCGCTCTGGGTGCCCCTGGGCACATCCACGGTAATGGGCTCGTCCAGGGTGGGCACCTGGATTTTGTCGCCAAGCGAGGCTTGCACAAAGGAAATTTCGCTGCTTACAAAAAGATTCTGGCCGTCGCGGGTGAAGGTATCGTCATTGTCGACATGCACGACCACATAAAGATCGCCGTTGGGACCGCCGTTAGCGCCGCCTTCGCCTTCGCCGCGTATGCGCAGGCGGTTGCCGGTGTCAACGCCGGCGGGAATGCGCACGGACAGTTCACGGGTTTCCTGGATTTGACCTTCACCCCTGCAGCGCGGGCAAGGGTTGGGAATAATTTCCCCGGCCCCGCGACAGACAGGGCAGGGCACGCTGAGTTGGAAAAACCCCTGATTGTGCCGTACCTGGCCGACGCCGTTACACTGGCGGCAGGTCTCGGGACTGGTTCCGGGCGCGGCGCGCTTGCCGCTGCATTCAGGGCACACGGCCATGCGCGGGATCTTGATGGGAATTTCCGCGCCTTTGGCCGCCTGGCGGAATGAGATGCCCAGGTTATAGCGCAAATCCGCGCCGGATCTGGGGCGGTTCCGGCCGCCTCTGGCAGCGCCGCCCATGCTGAAACCGAACAGGTCGCCGAAAATATCCCCGAAGTGGGAAAAGATATCTTCGCTGGTACGAAAGCCGCCCTGCCCGTTCACGCCATCGTGGCCAAAGCGGTCATAGCGGGCGCGTTTTTCCTGATCACGCAGAATATCATAGGCTTCAGCCGCTTCCTTAAATTTGGTCTCGGCTTTGGCATCGCCCGGATTTCTGTCCGGGTGGTATTCCATGGCAAGTCTGCGGTACGACTTTTTGATTTCCTCGTGTGTGGCTGTACGCTCCACACTCAGGACTTCATAGTAACAGCGCCGGATCGTGGTCATGGCAGAAACTAATCGATGGTGGATTCGTCAATGGGGGTCTCAGGGGCCTTGTAGTAGCTCATGTCGTCCGGCATGATTTTCGCGGCAGCGATTTCACGCAGGGCGGTCACGACTTCCTTGTTGCGGGATTCCACGAGAGCGGGGTATCCTTCTCTATATTGATGTACGCGTTTAATCGCCATCTGGACAAGAAGGAAACGGTTGTCTACGCGTTCCTGGCAGTCTTCAACGGTAATACGGGCCATGAATGCCTCCGGGTATGCCGGGGTAAGAGTTTATGCTGCGGCCGCCCGCCGCCAGGACACAGGACGCAACCATCCCTCCGGCGTAAGCGGCAAGTTGAGTCCTATATAATGCCGCGTTCGTGGCTGTCAAGGGCGGTAGTGGCTCAGTTTGCCGTGATACTTCGTCAGGCGTCGTTTTTTGCTCCGGTCGAGTACCATAAGAGTACACTTCCGTCGCAAAAAACTCGCCTTCCTCGTCTAACGACAAACTGAGCCACCACCGAAGTATCCCAAAATGGAGCATCTTGACGCCACCTGTAGAGATGCTATTTTAAGCATCAATTAGCGTATTAAAAAGGGAGCCAGATATGGAGACTATTCATGCGGATCTCACCGTCAGCGTGACCGAGCTTAAACGCAATTTCGCGAGTGTGCTGGCTTCGGCCAATGATGCTCCGGTGGCTGTTCTCAACCATAATAAGCCGGAAGCGTATCTGCTTTCCGCCAAACATTACGAGAGCATCCTCAATGCCCTTGAGGATATGGAAGATAAGTTGCTTGTGGAAGAACGGCGTACCGGCCCCTTTGTTGAGGTAGCGCTTGATGAGCTATAGGCTGCGTTTTCACGAGCTTGCGCTCAAGGAATGGCATAAGCTGGATTCCGTGCTGCGCGAACAGTTCAAAAAGAAACTCGTCGAGCGTTTGGAGGAGCCGCGCATACCTTCAGCGGCGCTTTCAGGCCTGCCCGATTGCTACAAAATCAAACTGCGCATGGCAGGCTATCGCTTGGTGTATCGCGTTGAGGACGACATCATCTTTGTTACCGTTATCGCCGTTGGCAAACGCGACCGCCTGAAGGTTTATGAAAAAGCGCGTCACAGGATGCCCACCGAATAGTCATTTACTACGAATCTCACCCCGCTGCATGCGTTGGTAAAAATCCTCCAGGCACTCGAGGATAGAGGCCAGAAGCAGAACGCGGGACACACCACGGCCCGATTCCGCCAGTATGGACGTGAACCGGCATCGGCCGTCTTCCAGGCGTTCATCGGCGGGGAAATCCTCAGGCAGGGCATTGACGTTGCAGCCGATGCCGATCACGGCCCAGTCCGGCTCCTCGCCGCGCAACCCGGTTTCCACGAGTACCCCGGCCAGCTTGCGTCCGTTGATATGCACATCGTTGGGCGGCTTGAAGTACGGCGCAAGGCCCGTGTGCTTTTCCACCGCTCTGGCCACAGCCAAAGCGCCGAGACCGGTCAGCAGTCCGGCGTCCCAGGTGCGGGCTTGTGGCCGCAGCAGCACTGAAAACTGCAACCCCCGAGGCAGCGAGATCCAGGCATGCCCTTTACGGCCCCGCCCCTGGGTCTGGCGCTCGGCCAGGATCACGCAGCCTTCGGCGGCTCCCTGATTGGCCAGACGCACGGCGTCGTGGCTGGTGGAGGTCGTTTCTTCCAGAATATGCCAATCGTTTTTACCGAAAATCCGCGTGCGCAGGCTCGCGGCAAGGAATGCGCCATTCAATTCGTCGCGTCTGGCCAAAAGCCTGTACCCGCGCCGGGTGGCGGCTTCAATGGCGTGGCCGCCGGCCCGCAGCCCGTTCACATGCTTGCTCACGGCAGCCCGGCTGACGCCCAGCCGGGCCGCGAGATCTTCCCCGGAACACCAGGCGCCGCTTTCCTCGAGCGTAGTAAGAATCAGGTCGCGGAGAGGAGATTTCAATTGTAAACCTTTAATACGCGAGTGTGGTTGACAAGAGAGTGCGGATTCTCCATGATTGGCCGCGCAAAACAAGGAAACACCATGCCTGATCCGATACTCAAGATATGCGACGCGGCCCTGGCCGGGCGCGCGCTCTCGGCCGTGGAAGCTCTGGAGCTTACTCCTTTGCTGTCTTCGCGTCTCCCGGCGCTCATGGCCGCCGCCGGGCTTATTGCCGGGCCGGAGCGTTTCACCTGCGGCATAATCAACGCCAAGTCCGGCCGCTGCACTGAAGACTGCGCCTTTTGCGCTCAGTCACGCTATCACAAGACCAATACCCCGGTCTATCCTCTGGTCACGCGGGAGGCGCTGCTCGGCCGCGCCCGCGAACTGGCCGGACGCGGCGTCACGCGCATGGGCATCGTTACCAGCGGAGCAGGCCCGAGCCGAGAGGATTTTGCCCGGATCTGCGCGGCGGCCCGCCAGATCCGGCAGGAAGTGGACATTGAACTGTGCGCTTCCCTGGGCGCGCTCTCGCCGGACAAGGCCCAACAACTCAAGGAAGCCGGGTTCAGCAGCTATCATCATAACCTTGAAACCGCGCGCAGTTTTTATCCGTCCATTTGCGGCACGCATGACTACCAGGTGCGTTGCGACACTGTGCTGCGGGCCAGGGAAGCGGGTTTGCGCGTCTGCTCCGGCGGGCTTTTCGGCCTTGGAGAAAGCTGGGCTCAGCGCATCGAACTGGCGCAAACCCTGCAAGAGATGCAGGTGGACTCCATCCCGGTCAATTTTCTCATGCCCATTCCGGGAACAGGCACGGAGTCGGCCAAGCCGCTGGACGCGGCCGAGGGCCTGGGCATTCTGGCCTTGCTGCGCCTGATGCACCCGGAACGGGATATTGTCATCTGTGGCGGACGCGCAAGCACGCTCGGCGCATGGGATCGCCTCGGCCTGTTGTCCTGCGCCAACGGCATGATGGTCGGCGATTACCTGACTGAAAAAGGCAGTCCTTTTGAGCGCGATCTGGCTTTGACCCGCGACCTTGCCGCTTTGGATCGAGGGACGCATGCGGCCGGATAACACGCTGTGTCTGTGTATTGCCGGAACCGACACGGATGCCGGAAAAACCGTGGTTACGGCCGCGCTGGCCCGCGCGGCAATGGCCGCGGGCTTGCGTACCCTGGTGATCAAACCGGTACAGACCGGCAGTGTCCCGGATGCTCAGAACAAGCCCCAGGCGCCTGATCTTGCCGTGTGCCGCGAAGCCGCGCCCGGCGCGGACACGCGAGCCTTGTTCCTGTTCGCGGCCGCCTGTTCGCCCCACCTTGCGGCCCGGATTGAAGACAGACCGCTGGCGGCGCGGGAGCTGGCCGAAGAGGTCACCAGGACGGTGCGGGAATGGATTGCGCCCGGCCCCTGCCGCAATCTGGTCCTGCTGGAAGGCGCGGGCGGCCTGCTTACCCCCATCAGCGAGTCGGAAACCTTGGGCGATCTGTTCGCGCTGCTTAACTGGCCTGTCCTGCTTGTGGCCGCCAACCGGCTCGGGGCGGTTAACCATGCTTTGCTGAGCCTGGAGGCGCTCCGTTCCCGTGATCTGGCCTGTCCCGGTTTTATCATGGCAGAAGGGCAGGAGGCGCGGAGCGAACTGGAGCGGACCATTCGTCGGGATAACCCGCTGATCATAGCCGGCCTCGGCAAAAAGCCTTGCCTGGCCGAACTGCCCTATATGCCGGGCTTGAACGCGCCGTGTTCGTCAGAGCGGCAAACAGCCTGGGACCAGGCCGCGCGCAGCCTGGCCCCGGTGTTGGAAGCTCTGGAATGGAGGGGCGGAGCCCCAATACAGCCTGACAACTTCGACAACGCTGATCTGCTGCGCTTTGACCGGGAGCACCTCTGGCATCCCTATACCTCGGCCCTGCGCCCCCTCCGGGTCTGGGAAGCCACGGGCAGCCACGGGTCGCGCATCCGGCTCAGGGACGGCCGCGAACTTATCGACGGCATGGCTTCCTGGTGGTGCGCCATCCACGGGTATCGGCATCCCGCGCTCATGCGGGCGCTGCAAACCCAGGCGGAAACACTGCCGCACGTCATGTTCGGGGGCCTGACCCACGCGCCTGCCGTGCGTCTGGGCCAAAGGCTTCTGGATATGGTTCCGGCAACGCTGGAGCACGTCTTTTTCGCCGATTCCGGGTCCGTGGCCGTGGAGGCGGCCCTCAAGATGGCTCTGCAATATTGGCAGGCAACGGGCGACACGCGGCGTACCCGTATACTGACGGTCCGGGGCGGCTACCACGGCGACACCCTTGGGGCCATGAGCGTTTGTGACCCGGAAAACGGCATGCACGCGCTTTTTTCCGGCATCCTGCCCCGGCAGATTTTCGCTCCCCGGCCCGAGTGCCGTTTTGACGCGCCCTATGACCCCGCTTCGGAGCGGGCTTTTGCCGAAGTGCTAGCCGCGCATGCGGATTCCGTGGCCGCGGTCATCCTGGAACCCATTGTGCAGGGCGCGGGCGGCATGTGGTTCTATCACCCGGATTTTCTGCGCGCTGTGCATGGCCTGTGCAAACAGCACGGCTGCCTGCTCATCCTGGACGAGATTGCCACGGGCTTCGGCCGCACGGGCAGGTTGTTCGCCTGTGAACATGCGGAGGTCGAGCCGGATATTCTCTGCCTGGGCAAAGGATTGAGCGGCGGGGTGCTGACCCTGGCCGCGACTCTGGCCACGCGCGAGGTTGCCGAAGGCATTTCGCGGGACGGCGGAGTGTTCATGCACGGCCCGACCTTTATGGCCAATCCGCTGGCCTGCGCCGTGGCCGAAGCCAGCCTGGAACTGATTGCGGGCGGAACCTGGCAGGCGGATGTGGCCCGTCTGGAAACAGGCTTGCGCCAGGGCCTTGCGCCCTGCGCCCGACAACCGGATGTGGCGGACGTGCGCGTTCTCGGCGCCATCGGCGTGGTGGAGATGCGGCGGGCAGTGAACATGGAGCGGCTGCAAAGCTTTTTTGTGGACCAGGGCGTGTGGATACGTCCTTTCGGCAAGCTGATCTATCTCATGCCGCCCTACGTGGCCACGGATGATGATATCGCCGCTCTTTGCACCGCCGTGTATCGTGCCCTGGATCAGGGCATGTGGCGATAGACTGTAGGAACACGCATGGCATTCGCGCTTCTTTTTCTTTACGCTCTGGTCATTTTCTGGGTGGGCTTCGTTACCGCGCGCCGCACGCCCGACAGTTTTTATGTGAACAACAGGGAGAGCGGAGCCTGGAGCGTGGGCTTTTCGATCTTTGTTTCCTGCGTGGGCGCGTCCGCGACCATAGGCGTGATCGGCATGGCCTTTGCCGTGGGCACTCCGGCCTTCTGGTGGCTGGGAGCGGGAGCGGCCGGACTGGTGTTGCTTTCCTTGGCCCTGGCCCGCAAAGTGCGCGCCAGCGGGGCCTATACCCTGCCGCACATGGTGGAGGCCTTTCTCGGTCCGTCAGTGCGGCCGGTTATATCCGCGGTTATTGTGGTGGCCTGGGTAGCTATTCTGGCGGCGCAGTTTTCAGCCCTGGGCCGTGTGCTCGGATCCTTGACCGGCTTCTCCCCCTTGCCCTGCCTGCTGATCGGTCTGGCGCTGGTTTGCGGCCACACGCTTGGCGGGCAGTCAGCCATCATGCGCACGGACCGTATTCAGGCCCTGCTCATTCTTTCCTCCCTGGTAATCATGCTGATCTGGCTGACGCGGCATAATCCCGCCTGGACCGGAGCCGTGCGGCTGGAGGCTGTGAATGCGGCTTTTCCGACGGACAAGCTGCTGTATTTTCTGGTGATTGTGGGCGCGAACTATGTTGTCTGCCCCATGCTGTTCGGGCGCATGCTTTCGGCCAGGGATGAACGGAGCGCCCGGATCGGCGGCCTGATCGGCGCGGCGGGCATTGCCCTGTGCGCGGCCCTCATCGTGGCCGTGGGCCTTGCCTGCAAGGGGCTTATTCCGGCCCAGACCCCGCAGGACGAAGTGCTGACCTCAGTGCTGGGCACGGTCATGCCCTACTGGATGCATCTGGTGGTATCCTTTGCCCTGATCAGCGCCATTGTGTCCTCAGCCGATTCCTGCCTGGTCACAGCGGCCACAGTGCTCAGCTTTGACCTGCTCGGAACGGTTTCACGGCCCGCGATCCCGTCCCGTTCGGTGCGGCGGGAACAGGCCTGCGTCATGCTGCTCGGCCTGGCCGGAGCGGCGGTGAGCCTGTGGGGCAAGAGTATTCTGGGCTTCCTGCTCATGGCCTATGACGTGTTCGCCTGCGGTGTGGTGATGCCGGTAGGCATCGGCCTGCTCCTGCATGGGAAAAGAAGCATTGATCCGCGTTTTGCCCGCGTTGCCGTTGCCTTGGGCGGCCTGCTCGGGCTGACGGCCGCGCTTGCCGGCAATCCGCTCTGGAGCTATGCCGGTCTGGTGGTATCCGGCGTTCTGACCTTGGGCGGGCGGAATCGAGGCTATGCCGCCTGAGCGCCGATACCCGGCGCGGCGCGTCAGCCCTTCGCAATCCAGCGGTAGCCTCTTCCCCAGACGGTGAGGATCCGGACGCCATCATCGCCGAGGCTGCGCAGCAGCTTGCGCAGCCGGGTAATGTGCACATCAATACTGCGGTCGTTGACATGGTAGTCGTTGCCGAAAGCCAGATTGATGATATCGTCACGGCTGAGCACTTCGCCCGCGTGTTCCATGAAGACGCGGATAATCGCAAACTCGGCTGTGGAGAGCGCCTTTTCCCTGTCCCGGATTTTCAAGGTCTGGCAGGTACAATCAAGCGTTACGCTGCCGGTGGTAATAAGGCCCGCGGGCTTGTCGGGCACGGGTTCCTTCCGCGCCTCCTTCTCGGTCGGCGCCCTGCGCAATACGGCCTTCATCCTGGCCAAAAGTTCACGCGGGTTAAAAGGTTTGGCAATATAGTCGTCAGCACCCAGTTCAAGGCCGAGAATCCTGTCAATGTCTTCGCTGCGGGCCGAAACCATGATCACGGGCACCTGGGACAGGTTTCGCAGACGCCTGAGAACGGAAAATCCGTCCTCACCGGGAAGCATCACATCCAGCAGAATGATGTCCGGCTGCAGCGCTTTCAACCCGGCTTCGATATTTTCACCGCCGGGCAAGGCGCTGATCTTGTACCCGTAGGGCTCAAGATAGTCACGCACGCCATCCTGCAGACGTGCATCATCGTCAATGACCAGAGTATGAACAGGGGGTTTTTCAACAGGAAGCTTTTCAATAGACATTACAGAACGCCCTCCGCGATACATCGTTAAAGATAGAGGGTTGCATCTCATATTTTTTGCATGTATATCATAAGCGATGGACTAATGTTGCACTTGTAGTAAAATGTAATACTTTAAAATTTTGTTGACATACTTTTCAGCTTCGTTTGCGCTAGTATCCCACTAAAGATCAGAGGAACATCGTCCACTCCGTAGGGGTAAATCCGCTTTGCGGAACGGGTGGCGGGTAATGTTCATTCTGCAACCACAATCAGTCACAGGGGGATACCATGACTCAAGTCATCACTAATGCCAATGTTTCAGGCCAGACCGTTGCCGTGCCCAAACCGGATACTGGAGCCAACGTTGCTGTTGCCTCCTCGCCAAACGGCACACTGCAACTGAATTTTGACCCCTCCACCGCCACCACCAGCCGGGAAGGCAACAGCCTGGTATTTGAAGTGGACGGCGGCGGTAAAGTAACCGTTACCGATTTTTTCGTGGTGGGTGACCAAAGCCTGCCGAACCTCACTCTGCCCGACGGCACGGTCGTTGCCAGCGCCGACTTCTTTTCGGGCAGCGATCTGGATATGACCACCGCGGCCGGTCCCGCCGCCGGGCCTCCTCCGGGCGGCGGCACCAACTATGCCGATGACGCGGGCAACCTCATGGGCGGCGTGGATAAATTCGGCCAGCTCGGCACGGACTACTGGGCAAGAGGAACGGAAGTGCCCGAACAGGCTGAAGGGCCTGCGGTTGTGGGTGCCGTCACCGCTCCGAGGGAGCTTCCGATAGCGCCGGAGGCGCCGAATGCGCCGCTGCTGACACAGCCGGCTTTCGGGCTTCAACCGCCGACTCCTCTGCCGCCTTTCGTAGAGCGTCCACTGGGTGAAACGGGTGAGCGTGAGCTCGTAGAGCGTCCACTGGGTGGGACGGAAGAGCGGAAGTTCGACGAGCGTCCACTGGGTGAAACGGGTGAGCGGGAGCTCGTAGAGCGTCCACTGGGTGGGACGGGTGAGCGGGAGCTCGTAGAGCGTCCACTGGGTGAAACGGGTGAGCGGGAGCTCGTAGAGCGTCCACTGGGTGGGACGGGTGAGCGGGAGCTCGTAGAGCGTCCACTGGGTGGGACGGAAGAGCGGAAGTTCGACGAGCGTCCACTGGGTGAGCCGAAAGAGCTGGACTTCAAAGGTGATCCAGTGGAAGCGCTGGAGCCGCCGACCCCGCCATTTGAAGAGCCGACGCCCCCGAAAGAGCCGAAAGAGCCGAGAGAGCCGAGAGAGCCGAGAGAGCCGGAACTTGACGTAGTAACACCGTTTGCCTCTCTTGGTCTGGCGGGTGGAAATATCCAGACGTACCAATTTAACTACCTTAATGGGATTTTCGGTAGAAAGAACGGCGATGGTAGTGGTAACAGTTTTGGTGGTATTCCTGCATTCATAATTAAAGGTTATGATCCGGATGGCAAGCAGCAACCTTTTGGCGGCAACAATGGATTCGTGGCCCCAAACAGTAATAGTGGTAGTGGCGCGGGTACGCTTGTCTTTGAAGTTGCCTACACAGCCCCAGGCGTCACCCCGGCCCTGCCGTCAATGACTTCCCTGAGCTTTAATACTGTTGGTCTTACCGCAAGCAACGTTAAAGGTTCAGCGATACTTATCGATGCAGACGGGAATGAGCGTACAGTTACGCTGCCATCATCGGAGATGAAGTTTGAGAACAACAAGATAGTTGTCACTGCGGAAGACGGTTGGATAATCAAATCTGTAAGCATGGGCGGAGGCAACACTGCCTTTAGAGTAACAGGACTTGATGCTGTAGGATATGATGACTATGCGGGCTATTTGGAAGAAAAAGCAGCCTATGACGAGCTATACGCGCAGTACCTGCTCGACAAGGACACATATGACGAAGAATATGCGCAGTACCTGCCCGACAAGGACGCATATGACGACCTATACGTGAAGTACCTGGAAGACTTGGAAAACCATGGCGATCTCATAGTACTCTATGAAGCCGCCCTGGTCGCCTATGAAGACAAGAAGGCCGCCGTTGAAGCCGTCGATAAAGCCATTGAAGACGCCAAGGAAGCCTTGAAAGCCGCCCAGGACCTTACGGCCGTCGATGAAGCCGCTAAAGCCGTCACTGACGCCTTGAAAGCCGCCCAGGAAGCCTTAGGAAAGGCCCAGGACCTTACGGCCGTTAATGAAGCCGCTGAAGCCGTCCAAACAGCCTTGGAAGCCGCCCAGGAAGCCTTAGGAAAGGCCCAGGACCTTACGGCCGTTAATGAAGCCGCTGAAGCCGTCCAAACAGCCTTGGAAGCCGCCCAGGAAGCCTTAGGAAAGGCCCAGGACCTTACGGCCGTTAATGAAGCCGCTGAAGCCGTCCAAACAGCCTTGGAAGCCGCCCAGGAAGCCTTAGGAAAGGCCCAGGACCTTACGGCCGTTAATGAAGCCGCTGAAGCCGTCGCTGACGCCTTGAAAGCCGCCCAGGAAGCCTTAGGAAAGGCCCAGGGCATCGAGGCAGCCGCCCAGGCCACCTATGATGCCGCCGAGGCAGCCTTTGGAGTCGTTGAGGCAGCTTATAACGAAGCCCAGGCAGCCCATGAAGCCGCCGTGCAAGCCTATGAAGCCGCCCAGGCAGCCTATGAAACCGCCATGGCGGCAGCTTTGGACTTGAGCGTGAGCGATGCGGACTATGCCGCTGCCATGCAAGCCTATGCCGCTGCCATGCAAGCCTATGAAGCAGCCATGGAAACCCGGGAAGCCGCCCTGGCAGCCTATGACGACGCCGAGAAAGCCTATAACGACGCCGTGGATGCCCATGAAAGCGCCATAAAAGACCATAACGACGCCCTGACGGACTATGACCAGGCCGAGAAAGTCTATAACGACGCCGTGGATGCCCATGAAAGCGCTATAAAAGACCATAACGAC
>WRHY01000008.1 GCA_009783025.1 Desulfovibrionaceae bacterium | reverse complement strand
AGGCCCATTACGCCCAAGCAGAGGGAAGAGCGGCTTACGTGTGTTTATTATGGCAATGAGGTTGAAATCGATTAAAAATCCCTGAGGGGGCTCTGCCCCCTCAGACTCCCCTGGCAGGGGAAATGATTTCCCCTGCACCCCTCACAAATTGCGGGTCAAGGGGGCCACGCCCCCTTGCAGGGTGGTTTGGAGGTGTGGACAGTGGTGATAAGGCTCACGTTCATCTCATCGAGAGTATCGCTGGATGAAGACCTTTGCGTCACTGGTTCGCGTCCCTCCAAAAAGTTACAGCGTGGACGCGGCAGGGCGTTTGCTCTTCCGGCGCGGCGCACGGCGGGCGGCTTTTTTCCGCCGCGCGGGGCTGTCCGAAGGAAGGGAGAGATCAAAGCCCAAATCGTTCATGGCAAGATAGACGGCCCGGCTGGCCCAGGCGTCTGTGGCGGCGTAGCGTATTTGACGGGGCGAGAGTTCGATGTTGCCCCAGTTGGAGCACTGTTCGCTCTTGGAAATGCGCAAACCCAGGAACACGGCCGCCAAGCCGCGCAAACCCAGGTTTTCAATCTTGTTATTTTGGGCCACCGCGCTGAGGTCAATGACCGATTGCGCTTCAAAAGGCGTGATTTTGGCCAGAAAACGCATGTCGTCGTGCACCGCCACCCCGGTTTTCGTGATGTCCGGGTTCTCAAACAGGCTGATCAGCCCACTACTCAGAGGCTGCCATTTGAAATGGAAGAGCACGACCTCCTGGGAACCCGCGAGTTGCACCAGGGTCGGGGCATGGCTTTTGCCTTTGCGGAAGGCCGGGGGGGTTTCCGTGTCAAAGCCGAGCACGGTTTCCCGGCTCAGCCGGTTCACGGCCGCTTCCAGTTCCTCAGGGGTGCGCACCAAGGTCACTTTGCCTTCATAGTGGAAGAGCGGCAGGGCGTTGATGGCTTCCCTGCTGAGTCTGGCCTGCATGCTGAAGGGTGGGTCAGCGCTTGCGGGTCGGCGGAACTCGATGTCGGTATCAGGCATACGGTTTTAGCGTCAGGTTGGCGGAGCCGGCGATGGAGGATTTTCTTTTGCGCACGCGCGGGAACAATAGACGAATCCGGCCTGGCCGTAAACCCCCTGTCTGAAATCCGTTCCATCAAGCCCTAAAATGCTCCAGTCTTGACGGAAAATCATAATTGGAATACGCCTAGCTGTTCGCAGCTGGTTTCCTTATTTCCCTGGAGTGTTACTTTGAGTTCCCTTGATACGCCGCACCCTGCAAACAGCCCGCGTCCCGAAAACACGGCGGAAGCGCGCCCCGGCGCGTCCGCCCCGGCCCGCAAGCCGGCGGTAAAGCTCGCCAGCAAGTCCCCGCAAGTCTGCTACTTCATGCCCATGCTGGAAAGTCTGGCCGCGCGCGATGAACTCAACGAGGTTGTCAAGAACCGGGTGGTGAAATCCTGTGAAATTCTGGATTCCGGCGCCAGTCTTTACGCCAACGGTTTTGTGAAGCTGAACGATGCCGCTGTGGTGCTGCGGGAGAACGAAGATAAAAACGCGGAAGATTTGGCCGCGCACAACAGGGAATTCACGCTGGCCGGGCGCATTGTTTCCCTGCGTTCCTTCGGCAAGGTGGCCTTTTTTCACCTCATGGACGCTTCCGGCCGTATGCAGTGCTACGCGGCCAAAGAAATCCTCGGCGATGAAGCGTATTCCGCCTTTAAAAAGCTTGATACCGGAGATATCGTGGGCGTGCGCGGGAGTCTGTTCCGGACCAAAACGGACGAACTGACCCTGGAATGCCGCTCCATCACCCTGCTGACCAAATCCATCCGTCCCTTGCCGGAAAAGTATCACGGGCTCAAGGACGTGGAAATACGGTACCGCCAGCGGTATGTTGACCTCATCGTCACCGAGCGCACCAGGGAGATTTTCGCCAAACGCATTCAGATCGTGCGCGAGTTCCGGCACTTCATGGAGGGCGAAGGTTTTCTGGAAGTCGAAACGCCCATGTTGCAGCCCATTCCGGGCGGGGCCACGGCCAGGCCCTTTACCACGCACCACAATGCTCTGGACATGCGTCTGTATATGCGTATCGCGCCGGAGTTGTATCTGAAGCGCCTGCTGGTGGGCGGCTTTGAAAAGGTTTTTGAGATCAACCGGAACTTCCGCAATGAAGGTATTTCGGTACGGCACAACCCGGAATTCACCATGTGCGAATTTTACTGGGCCTATGCGACCTTTGAGGATCTCATGGACCTGACCGAGCGCCTGATCGGCCGTCTGGCCGAGGCGGTCTGCGGCAGCTATGTGATTCCGTATCAAGGCCACCAGATCGACCTGACTCCCGGCACCTGGAAGCGGCTGTCCTTTTTCGACTCGCTGGAAACCATTGGCGGGCACAAGCCGGAATTTTACCGGGATGCCGCTGCCGTGAGCAAATATATACGGCAGCGCGGTGAAAAAGCCATTGAAGGTGAAAAGCTGGGCAAGCTGCAAGCCAAGCTCTTTGATCTGGATGTGGAGCCCAAGCTGGTGCAGCCGCATTTCATCTATCATTACCCCACCGAGATTTCGCCCCTGTCCAGACGCAACGAGCAAAACCCCGACCTGGCGGATCGATACGAGCTGTTCATTACCGGGCGGGAACTGGCCAATGCCTTTTCCGAACTCAACGATCCCGCGGACCAGCGCCTGCGCTTTGAAGAGCAGGTGGCGGAAAAACACGCGGGCGACGATGAGGCGCATGCGATGGACGAAGATTACCTGCGCGCCCTTGAATACGGCATGCCTCCGGCAGCGGGGCAGGGTATCGGCATCGACAGGCTGGTCATGCTGCTTACGGATTCTCCCTCCATCCGCGAAGTCATCCTCTTTCCTCTGCTCAAGCCCGAGGGCTAAACCATAGTGCTTCAGTTTGAGCAATACGGTAGCGCCTCAGTTTGGTGTCAGACGAGGAAGTCGAGTTTTTTGCGACGGGAGTGTACTCTTATGGTACTCGACCGGAGCAAAAAACGAGGCCTGACGATGTATCACGCCAAACTGAGGCGCTACCGGCTAAATCGCGCCATGCCGGAATATTCCCTGTCTGTTCGGATTTGCCATGCGTTTTGAATCCTTTATTGCCCTGCGGTATCTTTTTGCCCGTAAAGGACATGCCTTCATATCGGTGATTTCCTGGATCTCCGTGGCCGGCGTGGCCCTTGGCGTGGCCTCCCTGATCGTGGTCATGGGCGTGATGAACGGCTTCACCACGGATCTGCGCGACAAGCTGATCGGCATGAGTTCCCATGCCGTGGTTTACAGCAGCGCGGGCGGCCTCACGGAAGACCGGGAACTGCTGAAGCGCCTTAACGCCGCGCCCGGCATTGTCGGCGCCACGCCCTTTATTCAGTCCGGGGTGTTGATTTCCAGTTATTCCGGCGGCACGGGCGTGTATTTGCGGGGCGTTGATCCGGATACGGCGGGCACGGTGCTGGACGGGCTCAGAAAATTGACCAGCGGCAGCCTGGAAGACCTCAAAAACACGGACGGGCTGCCCGGCATCATCATCGGAGAGGGGCTGGCCTCCAAGCTGGCCGTGCATATCGGCAGCCGGGTCAACCTGATGTCTCCTTCGGGGCAGCAAGGCGCGGCCGGATTTACGCCGCGCATCATGCCCTTCAGGGTGGTGGGCCTGTTTTCGGTGGGCCTTGGCGACTATGATACCGGTCTGGCTGTTGTGAACCTGGACACGGCCAGGGAGGTGCTCGGCTGGCAGGGCAAACGGATTTACGGCATAGAAGTGGCCGTGTCCGACGTATACCGGGTGGAGAGCATCATGCAGGCGGCGCTCAGGGAAGTCGGGGACGGCTCTTTGTACGCCAACACCTGGATGCAGATGAACGCCAACCTGTACGCGGCGCTCAAGCTGGAAAAGGCGGCCATGGCCGTGATTCTCACTCTGGTCATTCTGGTGGGATCCTTTTCCATCATAACCGCCCTGGTCATGCTGGTCATGGAAAAAACGCGGGATGTCGCCATCATGATGTCCATGGGGGCCACCACGGGTATGGTGCGCAAAATTTTCATGCTCCAGGGCACGATTATCGGCCTGATGGGCACGGCCCTCGGGTTCGCGCTCGGGCTGGCGACCTGTTTTCTGCTCAAACGCTACAAATTTATCGAGTTGCCGCGCGGGGTCTATTCCCTGGACTACCTGCCGGTGCTTTTGCAGTGGCCGGACCTGGCGCTTACCGGCGCTTGCGCCATGCTGCTCTGTTTTCTGGCCACGCTGTACCCGGCGGGCCAGGCGGCGCGCCTGGAACCGGCCGACGCATTGAGGCATGAATGATGGCGGATATGTTTCTGAGCATGGCTTCCGGCATGTCGGGCGATACTCACGCTCCGCTGTATTCCCTGCGGAACCTGAGCAAAATCTTTGACGGGCCCGGAGAGCAAATTCATATTTTACAAGCCATCTCCCTTGATATACAAGAGGGGGAAACTATTGCCGTGGTGGGAGCGTCAGGCTCGGGAAAGTCAACGTTGCTGCATATTCTGGGCACGTTGGCCACGCAGACCTCAGGCGATCTGTTTTTTCGCGGCAGGGATGTGTCGGCCCTTTCCAACGCGGCAAAGGCTGCTGTGCGTAACAAGGAAATCGGTTTTGTTTTCCAGTTTCACCACCTGTTGCCGGAATTTACGACGCTGGAAAATGTGGCCATGCAGGCCATTATCGGGGGCGTCGCGCGTAAAGAAGCGCTGGAAAAAGCCGAAGAGGCATTATGCCGGGTCGGACTTGCGGATCGCGCGTCTTTTGACGTGTCAGCCCTTTCCGGCGGCGAGAGGCAGCGCGCGGCCATAGCCCGGGCGGTGCTGCTCAGGCCCAGAGTGTTGCTGGCGGATGAACCCACGGGAAACCTTGATGAAAAAAACGGGCGGCGGGTCACGGAACTGCTTTTGGAGCTGAATGCCGCCGACGCCATGTCCATGATTGTCGTCACCCACAATCCAGAACTTGCTGATCGCATGGGCAAGTGCTTTGAACTTAAGTCCGGAGATTTGTATGAGCAGACGCGCTGAATGGAGCCATGCCGCATTCGCAATTGTTGCCCTTTTCATAGCTCTCGGAATGTTTTCCGTGGCCGGGGACGCGGTGGCCGCGCGCGCGGCAAGTGAACTCCGCGTTCTGGTGCTTCCTTTCCAGTTGCATGTGGATACAGTCCAGGGCGACATGGAAGCGAATTTTCCGGAAATGCTCGGCAGGCGCATCGGAGCCGCCGGAGTGCAGATTATCCCCAATGACAAGATGCTGAGCTTGCTGCGTTCGCGCAATGTGGCCGTGCTTGACGTGGCCACGGTTCGTTCGCTGGCTTCGGCCGCCGGGGCCACGCACGCGGTTTACGGCAGTGTGAACCAGGCGGGCAACGCTCTGAGCGTTGACGCGCGGCTGGTCAGCGCAAAGGCCGCGGAACAGCCAAGGCCGCTCTTTGTGGAGCAGCGGGCCGGGCAGGCCAATATGGGCTATGCCCTGGACGAACTGGCCGGGGCTGTCGTGGCCGAACTGCCGGTGCCTTCGGCTCAGGCCGCCGCTTCGGCTTCTTCCGTCCATGCGGGCGGGAATGTCCTGGCCGGGGTGGAAGTACGCGGCGCCAAGGTACTGGATCCTGAAGTGGTGCTCATGCGGCTTTCGACCCGCAGAGGTGATGTGGCGGACGCCATGGCCATTGACCAGGACGTGAAGCGGGTCTGGGAGCTCGGCTATTTCAGCGATGTGCAGGTCAGCGTGGAACAGCGCGTGGACGGACCGTACCTGGTGTATACGGTGCAGGAAAAGCCCAAGGTGGAAAGCGTCGTTATCGAAGGGAACGACGCCCTGGATGAAGACGACATTATCGGGGCCATGAGCACCAAGCCGGGTTCCGTGCTCAACGAAAGCCTGCTGGCGGATGATATTCAAAAAATCATCGACCTGTACCGCAAAAAGGGTTTTTACCTGGCCAGGGTGGATTCGCGCTTCGACCCCCGCCAGGGCGGCACTTCGGCTGTTGTGCTTACCATTAATGAAGGGAAGAAGCTGTACATCAGGGAAGTCAAAATCGAGGGCGTCAGCCACCTCAAAGAGAGTGATGTCAAGGGGCAACTGCTCCTGAAAGAGCGCGGCATACTCTCCTGGATGACCGGTACCGGCGTGTTGAACGAAGAATTGATCGAACGCGACTCCTCGGCCATCACCGCGTATTACCTGGATTACGGCTTTATGGATATCACGGTTGCCGCGCCCAGGATCGATTATCAGGAAGACGGCATTGTCATCACCTTCCCCATTCATGAAGGGCCGCAATACATGCTGGGTGAAGTCAGCTTTGAAGGCGACCTGATTGACACTGAAGAGAAGTTGCTGGCCCAGATCTCTATGCATAAACTCGCGGCCAAGGGCGAGCCGTTCAATCTCAGCGTCATGCAGGCCGACACCAAAGCCCTGACCGATTTTTACGCCGATTACGGCTATGCCTTTGCCGACGTTTCCCCCCGTCCGAGAAAGAGAACTGACGATTCGAATATCGTTGACATCGAATATGACATTGAAAAGAGAAATAAGCTTTATATCAGAGAGGTCGTGGTCGAGGGCAACAACAAGACCCGGAATAACGTTATCCTGCGTGAAATGCGGCTCACCGACGGCGAACCGTTTGAAGGCTCGAAGCTCCGCCGCAGCATGGATCGTCTGAACAAGCTCGGCTATTTTGAAGTTGCCGAAGCCGAACTTGTGCCGACCGATCACGATGACGAAGTTGATCTCAAGGTCAAGATCAAGGAAAAACCCACTGGCGCGCTCATGGCCGGTGTGGGCTATTCCACTTTTTCCAATGTCGGCGTTTCCGCCACCATCATGGAGCGGAACCTGTGGGGCAAGGGCTACCAACTGTCTCTGCAAGCCGCTTTTTCCGGCCGCCGTAACGCCTATACCCTTTCTTTCACCAATCCGCGCTTCAATGATACGCCGCTCAGCGTTGGCGGGGATCTCTATCACTGGCGCGACGACTACATCGATTATGTCAAGAGAACGACCGGCGGCGTGTTGCGTTTTTCGTATCCCATTGGCGAATATACTTCCATCGGATGGGGATATCGTCTTGACTCATATCGCATATACGACCTGAACCGGTACGCCTCGCGCCTCATTCGCAAATACGCCTACGAAGATCGCTTCACCAGCGTGGGCCTGGCCCGGATCGTGCGTGATTCGACCGAAAACAGGCTGGGCGTTCCCACGGGCGGCAACTTTGATATGATCAGCGTGGAATACGGTGGCGGCCTTCTGGCTGGTGATGACGACTTCATCACCCTGACGGCCCAGCACGACACCTATTATCAGCTCTGGCCGCATCATGTGCTGCATGCCAAGATTAAAGGGTCGGCCATTTTCAAAAACGGCTCCGATGAAGTGCCGGTGTTCGAACGCTTCTGGATGGGCGGTATGAACTCGGTGCGCGGCTATGACAGCCGGGACATCGTGCCCAGGGACCCCGAGACCGGCGACCGTATCGGCGGTACCCGCATGGCCTTCACCAACCTGGAGTATATCTGGACGCTTAACGAAGACGTGGGCCTGTTCCTGGTGCCCTTCTTTGACGCGGGCTTTAACATCGATGCCGACCGCAGTTACAAGTGGAAGGATGAAATCAAGAAATCCGCGGGCCTGGAACTGCGTTGGCGTTCCCCCATGGGCGACCTGCGCTTCTCGTATGGCGTGCCCTTTGACGATGACCGCCGGGGTGACAGAAGCTCCGGGCGCTTTGAGTTCTCCATGGGTCAGATGTTTTGATGCGTGTAGCGCCTCAGTTTGGCGTGATACTTCGTCAGGCATCGTTTTTTGCTCCGGTCGAGTACCATAAGAGTACACTCCCGTCGCAAAAAACTCGCCTTCCTCGTCTGACGCCAAACTGAGGCACTACCGGCACTATCCAAACTGAGGCACTGCCTACTCCTTGCTTACCTACTATGCGCTTCATCTCGTCTTTTTTGCTGTTGACTTTCCTGCTCGGCTTGGCCTCCTGGCCTGCCCAGGCGGCGCAGACGGCAAAACCGCAGACACTGCAACGCTTGATAGCCGAATTTGACGCCCTGGAGGCCAACTCCGCCAGGGGCGCCCGGCGGGATCTCTGGCTTTCCCTGGAAGAGGGCTTTGCCGCTCAAGCGGCGAAAAACAAAGGGGATGCCGGGGCCAAAGCCGCCTTTTATCACGCCCGCGCGCGTGAAGAACTGGGGCGGCGTTCCTTTTTGCCTACTGACCACCGTGAAGCCGTATCCCGCTTCGCTTCCGTGACTGCCGCCTATCCCAAATACGCTGTCGCTGCCGAGAGCCTCTACCGCCAGGCGGATATCCTGACGCATCGGCTTGGCGATCGCAAAAGCGCGATTGCCGCGCTGGAAAAGCTGATCAAGAATTATCCCAAAGCCGGGAAAATTCCCGAAGCGCGGCAACTCCTGGCTCGAATCAAGGAGGAAGTTCCGCCTCAGGCCAAGAAAGAAGCTCCTGAGCCCCAGAGCAAGGCAAAGGCTCCGGCCCGGTCCGGCGCTCAAACGGACAGCGCCGAGCCCGCACGGGCTGCGGGCCGTACAGGGGGAAAGGCCGAGACAGTCATGGAGCAACTCGGGCTGACGGTAAAAACCATCATGATTGATGCCGGGCACGGGGGCCATGACCCCGGAGCACAGGCCGCCGGGATCACGGAGAAAAGTTTTACCTTGGCCATGGCCAAGCGGGTGGGCGCGCTCCTGCAGAAAGAGGGGTTCACGGTCCTCTACACGCGCACCAGCGACAAGTATATGCCTTTGCAGGAACGGCCGGATACGGCTAACGCCAAAAAGGCCGATCTGTTCATCTCCATCCATGTGAATGCCAATCCCAAGTCCGGCATCCGGGGTCTTGAAACCTACTATCTGGACGAAGCCAAGACCCAGGATGCGATAACTGTGGCGGCGCGTGAAAACGGTGTTTCTGTCAGGAACATCAGCGACCTGCAATTCATCCTTACGGATCTCATGCTCAGTTCCAAGGTAAAGGAGTCGCACCATCTGGCCGATTGCGTGCATGGCGGTATTTTGAAAAGACTGAAGAGCGCCAAGTTCGCCGCCCATGATAATGGCGTCCGCTCGGCGCCGTTTTACGTGCTGGTGGGAGCCCGCATGCCCGCCATTCTGGTGGAGTTTGGCTATATTACCAATGAGCATGATGTGGACAACTTGAAAAACGAGGCCTACCTGCAGCGCCAGGCCGAAGGATTGGTGCAGGGCATTGTGCAGTATAAGACCGAGTTGGCTAAGCTGCGCTAACAAATAGCCTTCTTCCCTGCCCCCCGACAATTTTGCAGGATAGCAAAATTGGGAACCGCCCGCAGGGCGGGAGCCGAAGGCCGAGGCACAGGATGTGCCGAGTCAACAAAAACGCAGCCTGACGAAGTATCACGCAAGCTGAGGCACTACTTTTGCCGCCTTGACTTGGCCCTCCCTTGAGGCTATGTCACAAAAGCCCCGCCGTCGGCGGAGCGGAAAACGAATATTACATCTCCAAAGGAGAATTCTGATGCGTAAGATAGTGCTGCTTTCCCTGGTTTTTGTTTTCTTTTCCGCCGCGGTTGCGCGGGCCGAGGGAGAGATTGTGATTTTTGACAAGCATAAGGTGGCCGCTGAAAGCGAAGCCCTGAAGGCGGCCAAGGGCACCCTGGACGGCAAGTTCGGCGTTCAGAAGAATGAACTGGAAAAAGAACGCGCCGAGTTGGAAAAAAAGGCTGCCGAATACCAGAAAAAAGCGCCCACGGAACAACAGGTCCAGGAATTTATGAAGCGGCAGGAGGAGTTCTCCGAGAAAGCCCAAGCCTTTATGCGCCTTCTCCAGGCCGACGAGTCGCGGGTGCGCCAGGACATAGACATGCTCATCAACAGAGCGGCCAAGGAGCTTGCCGGGCGCAAAGGCTACCTGCTGATTCTGGACTCCGTGGTCGCGGCCTATTTTGATCCCAAGCTGGATGTTACATCCGAAATGCTGAGCGAAACCAACGCGCAGTGGAAAAAGGAAACAGGGCAGCCCGCTGCGAAATAACACGTCTCACCCCAAGCCCGGACAGGGGGATTTTTCGCATGACAATGCTTCTCTCTGAACTTGCCGCCAGACTCGGACTTGTCCTGCAGGGCCAGGACAGGGAGTTCAGCGGTTTGAACACGCTGGAGGCGGCCTCTCCGGACGAGGTGAGCTTTCTCGCCAATCCCAAGTACCGCACGTATCTTGCCGAAACCAGGGCCTGCGCGGTTATCCTGGCCCCGCAGTTTGCCCCGGAAGTTTCCACGGCCCTGATCAGCGACAATCCGTACCGGGATTTCGCCAGGGCAGCCTCCTTTTTCGTGCGCAAGCAAGGGGACTTTTCGGGCGTCAGCGCCCAGGCGGTGATTCACCCGCAAGCGGAACTCGGCGCGGGTTGCACTGTGTACCCGCATGCCCATGTGGGCGCCGGAACGCGCCTTGGCGAAGGGTGCGTGCTTTTTCCCGGCGTATATGTGGGCGAAGAGTGCGTGATCGGTAAGGATTGCGTGCTGTACCCCAACGCGGTCGTGCTGGCCGGAGTGGTCATGGGCGACGGCTGCGTGTTGCAGGCGGGCGCCGTACTCGGCACCGATGGTTTTGGTTTTGCCGTGATGGACGGGGAAATGCGCAAGATTCCCCAGATCGGCACGGTGCGCCTGGCTGATGGTGTGGATGTGGGAGCCAATACCTGCATTGACCGGGCCGCCCTCGGGGCCACCAGTGTGGGGCGCGACACCAAGATCGATAACTTGGTGCAAATCGGGCACAATGTTACGCTCGGCGAACAATGTCTGATCATTTCCCAGGTGGGTATCGCGGGCAGCACCAAGGTGGGGGACAGGGTGACCATGGCCGGGCAGGCCGGGATCGCCGGTCACCTCCACATTGGCGACAACGTGACCATCGGCGCGCAAGCGGGCGTGCCCAAAGACATTCCCGCCGGAGTCACCGGCAGCGGTACTCCGTTCATGGAGAGTAAAACCTTTATGCGCGCCTTTGTTCTCGCGCCCAAGGTTCCGGACCTGTTCCGGCGGGTGCAGCAACTGGAAAAAGAACTGGACGAACTCAAAACGCGGATTGCGCATCTTTCCGAAAAGGAGGAGGCATGATTTCCCCTTCCGTACAAATTCCCACGCCAGCGGCCTTTCTGGACATTCACAGCATCATGGATCTGCTGCCCCACCGCTATCCGTTTTTGTTGGTGGACAGGGTGACCGATCTTGAACCGGACAAGTTCGTGAAGGCCTATAAGAATGTCAGCATCAACGAACCGTTTTTCCAGGGCCACTTTCCCGGCCTGCCGGTCATGCCCGGCGTGCTCATTGTTGAAGCCATGGCCCAGGCCGGAGGCTTTATGGTGCTGACCGGGCAGAGCGACGAGGTTGTGCGCGATTCGATCTTTCTGTTCACGGGCATTGAGAATGTGCGTTTCAGAAAGCCTGTGCTGCCCGGCGACCGCCTTGACCTGCATTGCGAACTGATACGCAAAAAAATGCAGCTCTGGAAAATGCGCGGCACCGCCCATGTGGACGGCGTGCTCGCGGCGGAAGCGGAACTCACGGCAGCCATTGTACCCAAGGGGAGTTTCTCGTGAGCGCCTCCATTCATCCGTCCGCCTTTGTGTCGCCCAAGGCGGATATAGGCGATAAGGTCACCATAGGGCCGTGCGCGGTTATCGAAGATGATGTGGTGATTGGCGAAGGCTGCGCCATCCATGCCTTTGCCTCAATCAAGCAATACACGCGCATGGGCCGGGGGAATGTGATCCATTCCTATGCTCTGGTGGGCGGCATTCCCCAGGATCTGAAGTTTCACGGTGAACCCTCGGTCCTTGAAATGGGCGACAACAATCAGGTTCGTGAATTCGCCACCCTGCACAGGGGCACCGAGGGCGGCGGGGGCATAACCCGCATCGGCAGCAACAACATGATTATGGCCTACTGCCACGTGGCGCACGATTGCACTCTGAGCGATTCCATCGTCATGTCCAACGGGGCCACCTTGGCCGGACATGTCCAGATCTTTGACCATGCCATTATCGGCGGCCTTTCGGCCGTGCACCAGTTTTCGCGCATAGGACGCCACGCCTTTGTCGGCGGCATGACCGGCATCTCCCAGGATCTGCCGCCCTATATGCTGGCCGTGGGCAGCCGGGCGGGCATCCACGGACCCAACCTTGTGGGTCTGCGCAGGCTCAAGGTGCCCTCAAGCTCGGTAACGGCCGTGCGTTCCGCCTTCCGGATGATCTGGCACTCGGACATGCCGCGCCAGGAGGCCCTGGACAAAGCCGCGCAGGAATTTTCCGATGTGCCGGAGGTGCTGGAGATTGTGGAGTTTGTGCGCAGCAGCCCGCGTGGGGTGTTGCCCGCGGCTCGTGCCTCCGAATTGAAAGACCAGGAGTAGGTAGTGTCCCAGTTTTGGGTCAGACGAGGAAGGCGCAGCTTTGGCCGATGGGGCTGGACTCTTCGGTCCTGCCCCGGAGGACAAAGCAAGCCTGACGAAGTATCACCCAAAACTGGGACACTACCTTAGCTGAGGTACGGCGAATGGACACCATAGGCATTATGGCCGGTTCAGGCCAGTTTCCTTTTCTTGTGGCTCGCGGGGCGCGGGCGGACGGGCTGCGTGTGGTGATCTGCGGCTTTCACGGCAACACGGACCCGGCCCTGGAGGCTGAGGCGGACGTGTTCAGCATGGTCCGCCTGGGCCAGCTTGGTACACTGATCGATTTCTTCAAGCGCAATGGGGTGAGCAGGGCCTGCATGGCCGGGGCCATCAGCAAGCCCAAAGCCCTGGCGGACATCAAGCCCGACTTCCGGGTGGCCAAGCTGATTTTCAAACTGGTCGGCAACAAGGGGGATGACGCCATTCTCCGGGCCGTGGCCGAGGAGTTGCAAAGCGAGGGGATCAGCGTGGCGCCGCCGGACGCTCTGGTTCCGGCCTTGCGCAGTCCGGCCGGGGTTCTGGGCCGGGTTCAGCCGGACAAAGAGATCTGGAGTGATGTGCGCTACGGCTATGGCATTGCCAAGGCTGTGGGCGCGCTGGACATCGGGCAGTGCGTGGTGGTGCGCAGCGGCATGGTGATCGCGGTTGAGGGCATTGAGGGCACGGACGCGGCCATTGCCAGGGGCGGAGAACTGGGCGGGCCCGGCTGTACCGTGGTCAAGGTGGTCAAGCCGGATCAGGACAGACGCCTCGACTTGCCGTCCATCGGCGCGGGCACCATTGAACTGCTCGCCAAATACAAGATGGTCTGCCTTGCTTTTGATGCGGACGGAACGCTGTTTTTTGACCGCGCCGCCGCCCTGGCTGTCGCGGACAGGAGCGGTATCGCGGTTGTGGGTCTGCAAAGGGATTTTTAATAGGGGCGACCCTAAACTCCTGCCTGGTACTGCCGATAAGGAAAGAGGCGAATACCCTCTCCTTGGAGGATACTGTATGAAAGACCTTTCAGGACAGATGGCGGCGGCCGGAGCAGCGGCATCGCTGCAAAGAGTCAAGGGCGAGATCGTGACGCAGACCTTGGACAAGCTGAACAGTCCGGGTTCGGGCGGAAAAGCAAAAAAAGGCAAGTTCGGTCACGGTTCCATGAGCGACACGTACAATCTCAGCAAATCCGTGCTGTCGGCCGCCTATGAAGGCAAGGGCACTATTATCGACAGCAAACGCTGAAGCGCCTTCCCTAGTGGAAGGTTCCCGCAAAGCATTCCGTTTTTCGCGCCAGGGAATGCAGCGCATAACCCGAAATCCGAGGGTTTTCGCCAAACAAACTTCCGACGCGGGTAATGCCGCGTCGGAAGTTTGTTTCTGTTTGGCGTCATGCTGTTCACCTTGGCCTGCGCTTTTCGCGTTTGCCAAACTTCCAGTAGTGAAACTGGCCGCAGGGCATCGTGCCATCGGCCACGGCCTGGGCAACACTGGGGTTGGCGGCGAGGTAAGCTTCTTCATCAATCGTGCTGATTTTTTTAAGATATTCAATGTAGGACTGGTATCGGGCATACGGCGGGCGCCTGGTAGTCCAGCTTTTTTTATGGGCGGCAAGTATGGCGATATCTACCACGTAAAATCCGGCCCTATCCAGAATTTCGCAGGCTTCCAGGCGGAAATCGGCGGGAATGTAATGCTCCAGGATAAAGTCGCGCTTGTCCGCGAGTGTGGCAAAGACGGCCATGAGTTCGGACAGTAACCCGGCTTTGCAGATGGCGCTGGTAATCTGGGGCGGAATCATGTGCCGGGTGCCGGGCACGTATTCCATAAAGTGTTTTAATGCATCGCTGGCGGGCAGTTCGCCATCGGCAATCTGGTGGTAAATTTTTTCGCCAAAAATGCGGTTCAAATCCGGCTTCATGACGGCATCAACAATACTGGACTTGCCTGAATAGTGTTCGTCCAGAAGCAGCAGGGCCAAGGGCTTTTTGTGGTATATGTGGTAGACATGCCGCGGAGTCGGGTCTCCTGCCTGCAACACACTCTGCCCCATGTGCTTGAAGGCATAGTTGCCGAGCAGGCGGCGCAGCATGGATTGGGTGGGAAAAAGGCGGGTATCGGTGATTTCCTCGGTGATACGCCGGGTTACCGGCACAAAAATCTCCTCGCTACCGTCGGCGATGCCTATCTCAAGCACCAGGACGCCATCGGGGGTAAGGCGGCTCATCAGGAGGGCGATTAAGCTTTCAGGATCATCAGCGTAGTGAATGGCTGAAAGGCAGAGGATGACGTCAAAGGTTTCCCGCCCGAGATCATTCCAGTCCATGCAAATAAATGAGCATTCCGGAAACCAGGTTCTGGCCTGCTCGATAAAGAGCGGATTTTTATCAATGCCCTTGACCCGCGAGGCCTTTTGAAAGGATGCCCAGCCGCAGAAAAAACCCTCATTGCAGCCCACGTCGAGCACGGATTTGCCCTGCAGGACTGGTAAGGACAGGGACACAAGCTTGTTGAAACTTTGCGAGCCACCCGGTTGCCACGGAAAGTCCTGGTATGCCATTGCCGATCCTCCACAATACGAAACCCGATTCCCCGACTTCAGGCTTTGCCAACAAGCAGGGGGCAAAAAGACCCTCGTGACGGCACTCTCTACTTTTGGAGTAAACACTTTATATGGAAACAGTCTCTAATACAACACTTCCATCAAACTAAGCCCTTGGGCCGGAGCGGCCGGGCTGGGCAGGGCGCGCCGTTTCCGGGCCTCGAGAAGGGCGGGGATGGCGTCGGCCCGCAGTTTTCCCTGGGCGATCCATACCAACAGTCCCATGAGATTGCGCACCATTTGTTTTAAAAAACCGTTTCCCGCAAAAACAAGAGTGACCACGGGCCAGTGGGGCGGGCAGATCAGACCGGCAACCGTGCCGGGGTCGACAGTGATGGAGTGCAAGGTACGCACGGTATTGGCAATAGTCGTTCCGCTATTCTGAAAGGTGGCGAAATCACGCTGTCCGGTGAGCAGGGGCAGGGCCTGGATGATGGGATCAAGGGCCGGGACCGGCGTGCTCCAGACAAAGGGAGCGATGCGGGGCAGGGCTCTGTCCTGGCTCATCCACAGGCTGTAAGCATAGCGTTTGCCAAGGGCGCTTCTGCGGGCATGAAAGTCCTCCGCGACCCAGGAGGCTTCGGTGATACGGATGTCGTGCGGCAGTTGCATGTTCAAGGCTTGCTGCCAGTCGATGCGTTCGCTCCCGGCGGGCAGGTCCAGATGGCAGACCTGTCCTTCGGCATGCACTCCGGAGTCTGTGCGGCCCGCGCCGTGGATGGGAATGCGCTCGCCCACGATGCGGGCGACGCGGGACTCCAGCTCCCCCTGAATGGTCGGCAACGCCTTGTCCGGCCTCACCTGGAGTTGCCAACCCGCGTAACGGGCGCCCTGGTAAGCGAGGGTCAGCTTGAGCCTGGGCAAGGCCTACTCCAGGGGAAGTTGCATGCGGGCAAGCGACTCCGAGAGTCTGGCCGCGATTTCCGGGCGCACAAAGGTGAGAATCTCACCGGCCTGACGGCCGCGCATGCCAGCCAAAACTCTGACGGCTATTTTGGGATCAAGCGTTTCAAGCACGACAGCGGCTTGTCTGGATTTCATATTGGAGAGCACGTCCACAAGGTGGCGGAACTTGGCATCGTTGGTTTCTTCCGCATCCTTGAGCATGGTGGACAGGCGGTTCTCCAGCATTTGCATCTTTGCCAAACGGTCAGTCAGGTCGCTTTCCAGCACGCGCAATTCCTGCTCCTTACGGGCCAGGTCTTCCTGGCGGCGAGCCATAACGTCGCGCAATTCCGCTCCGTCCGTTTGGGCAGTGCTGTTTGTTGCGCCGGGCGCGGCTTGCGGCTCAGCGCCGGGAGCTGTGGCAGAAGCAGCGGGGCGTTCGCCGATGGAGGGCAACACCCGGGCCGGTTCCGGAGTGGAGCCGGCGGGAGCGGACGCCTGGGGCATGGTGGGGCTGATGTTTTGCTCCGGCAAAACAGGGGCAAGAGCGGGCGGAGCTCCGGCGCTCTCTCCGGTGGCGGCCTGGGCGGCCGAGCGTCCGGAGGTGTCGCTGTCCGTGAACAGTCCGGCCAGGGAGAAAGAAGAGCTTTCACCGGGCAGCACCGGTTCAAGGATGAGCACACCCAGCACCGTAAGCTTGAGGGCAAAGGCTATGATCAGCAGCCGGCAGAGCTTAGACGGCGGCAGGCTTGTAGCGGAGGGTTGCTGTTTCGTCATAGGTACGTTGCTCTTGTTGACGTTCGAGTTGTAAATGTTTGGCGGCCTGCTTCTCTTTGAGCGTATCAAGCAGTCCGCGTTCCTTGGCTTTTTGTACCAGGTCGGCCCGGCATTGGTCCACGGCGTCCTCCGCCTCTTCCAGGGCAATCCTGGCGTTCCGCAAGTCTTCCTTGAGTCCTGAAGCGTAGTTTTGGATGAGCCAGCGTTCGGCCGCTTCAAGATCCTCGGCCCTGCTCAAGCGGGCGTGTTGCTCCACAAGGGCCTGTTGCAAGGCCGCGATATGCTCCTTAAGAGCGTCCCGGTGGGCAACAGCCTGAGCCAGGGCCTGCATGGCCCGCTCTTCCAGTTGCTTGCGGTACAGCCTTACTTGCTCCAGGCGAAATCGAAACGGGGCCATAAAATACCTGCGTCATAAAGTTGTCAGATGGTCTTATAGTAGCAACAGCCGTGCCAACGCGCATCCGAGTGTGATGTCACGCCTCGCTTGTCGGTTCGGCGCGAGCGAAGCAAAAAACGTGGTTTTTTCTTTGCTCGCGCCACCTCTGGCGGGCGCGCACCCCCTTTGGGGGTGCGACTCGTGTCGCGTCACGCGACACGAGGTTCTTTTGCCGATTCGATCAAAAAAACTTGCATCAGCATCAGTACGTGCTATGGTGTAAATAAGAAAATATTCGGCCATGGAGCGTGAGCAATGATAGAAGCACCGAACTATACCGCTGAATTCAAGGCGGAAGTCATAAAGGCCCTGCTGTTTAACATAGCCGTCACTTCGGAATTCAGTTCCCGCTATGGAGTGCCCCCGGTACAGGTGCGGCGCTGGATCCGGGAAACGGCAAAGCATCTTGACGAAATATTTGAAGACGTGGAACAGTCCGCGGCCGCCCAGGCGGCGCAGGTTTCCCGGCTTTCTCCAGGCGAACTTGACGCGCTTTTGCATGATTACGAGCAGAGTAGCGCGACGCAATAGGCCCCTAAGTCCTGGTAACATGAAAGCCCCGGAGCAGCCGACACTGCTCCGGGGCCTTCGCGTCATGAGAGCGGATTTAAACAGGTTACAGATCCGCCGGTGCGTAAGTGGCTTCCAGATCCTCAAAGGCGGTATAGGCGGAAGCATACATCAGATCAACCTTGCCGACCGGGCCGTTACGCTGCTTACCGATAATGATTTCAGCCTTGTCCACGGGCGGGCGCTCTTCCGCCTTCATGTAGGCGGCTTCCCGGTAAATGAACATGATCACGTCCGCGTCCTGCTCAATGGCCCCGGATTCCCGCAGGTCCGAGAGCATGGGACGCCGCTTGTCGCCGGTGCGTTCCTCAAGTTTACGGTTGAGCTGGGAAAGCGCGATGACCGGGACATTCAATTCCTTGGCCATGGCCTTGAGGTTGCGCGAGATGTCGGAAATTTCCAGTTCCCGCGAATCAGTGCGGCGGCTGGAACGCATAAGCTGAAGATAGTCAATGACCACCAGGCCGATATTTTTTTCCGCTTTGAGGCGGCGGGTGCGGGCGCGCATTTCCAGGGTGGAGAGCGATGGGCTGTCGTCAATATACAGGGGCGCGCCGCTGAACACTTCTCCCGCGTCATGCAGATGCAGCCAGTCGTCGTCGGTCAGGCGGCGGCTGCGCCGCAGGCGAGAAACATCCACCTTACCCCAGGCGCAGAGCATACGCATGATAAGCTGTTGCATGGACATTTCCAGCGAATAGATCAGGACGCCCACGCCCGCGCGGATGGCCGCGCGCATGGCGATGTTCAGGGCAAAGGCCGTTTTGCCCATGGATGGGCGGGCCGCGATAATGATCAGGTCCGAGGGCTGGAGCCCGGCAGTCATGTAATCCAGCCGGGTATAGCCTGTGGGCACGCCGGTCAGGATGTCGCCCTGCATGGCCCTGGCCTGGAGATCGTCGAAGGTTTGCTTGGTCAGTTCAGCGGCATCCTTGTAAGTACGGCCGGAACTGCGCTGGGAAATGGCGAAAATATTTTGCTCCGCCTCGTCGAGCAGGGCGCGCACGTCCTGGCCCGGCTCAAAGCTGGACGCAATGATGTCCGCGCAGGAGGAGATGAGATGCCGGGACATGGCCTTATCCCGCACCAGTTCGGCGTAGTATTCGGCATTGGCCGCGCTGGCCACGCTCCGGGCGAGTTCCGCGAGATAGACCGCGCCTCCGGCTTCCTCCAGCCGGGCCGCGTTTTTCAGATGCTCGGCCACCGAGATCAGATCAACAGGAACGCTGCGGGAGAAAAGCTCGCGGAAAGCGCTGAAAACCAGCCGATGCGCGGGGAGATAAAAATCGTCCTCGCCCAGAATGTCCACCAGGGTATACAGACTTTCGGGCTTTAAAAAGACCCCCCCGAGCACGGCCTGTTCGGCTTCAATGCTGTGGGGGGGGACATTCCGCACCAGATCAGGCGGGACATCGCCCTGCCCGGTCGCGCCGCGTCCCCCGGCTCCTTCCCCGCTGGGAAAGGAGCCGGGACCGGCGTAGTTATTCTGTTTCGCCCGCGTCTGCCGGCGCGTCGGATTCGACGGGTTGTTGGACTGCATTGGCGGCCTGCGTTTCCTCTTCTTCGATGTGCGACTTCTCAGCAACAATGGACAGAGCCAGTTCCGCCACCACGTCCGCGTGCAGGCGCACGCGAATCTTGTAGTCTCCGAGAGCGCGGATCGGGGAATCGAGCAGGATGCGGCGGCGGTCAACGTCAACCCCTTTGGCTTCCAGCGCTTCAGCGATCAGGGTCGAAGTCACGGAGCCGTAGAGTTTGTCATTGTCGCCCACGCGCATGGCAATGGTCAGCGGAGTGGCGAGAATCTTTTCAGCCAGTACGGAAGCAGTGCCGCGCAAAGCTTCGGCCTTGGCCTGAAGTTTTTTCCGCTCCAGTTCAAACACCTTCATATTGGAAGAGGTGGCCAGCATGGCAAGGCCTTGGGGCAGGAGGTAGTTACGCCCGTAGCCGGATTTCACTTCCACCATGTCGCCGAGTTGGCCGAGGTTTTCAACATCGGTACGCAAAATTACTTTCATAACCCCGGCCTCCTACAGCACGCTCTTTTTCTTTACATCACTGGCGTGCGTGGCAGTATAAATCATCAGCGCCATCTGGCGCGAACGCTTGATTTGCGTGGTCAGGGCGCGCTGGTGATGGGCACAGGCGCCGGTAACGCGGCGAGCTATGATTTTACCGCGTTCGTTCACGAAATCGCGCAGAATATCCGGACGTTTGTAATCCAGGGGCAAATCCTTGTCCGCGCAGAAACGGCAGAACTTGCGCCGGGGAGTGAATTTTTTCTTGAAAGCCATTACGCAACCACCTCCTCCTCGATTTCATCCGCCAGTTTCACGCTCAGGAATTTGAACACGCCTTCCGCGATACGGATATTGCGTTCAAGTTCAGCCACCAGAGCGCCGGGAGCGGCATACTCAAGGCGGACATACCAGCCGCGCATCTGTTTTTTCACAGGATAGGCAAGATCGCGCATGCCCCAGTTGTCTTCCAGCAGCACCTTGCCGCCTTCGCGTTCGATAACAGCCTTGAAGCCGCCAATCAGGGCGGTTCTGGCTTCGGTCGAGAGCTCAGGGGAGAGGAGCAGCAGGGTCTCGAATTTTCTCATGCTGTTCTCCTTACGGTCGTATGGCCCGCCCGATCTTACGGACGAGCAAGGAACCACGATGAATAGACAAAAAAAATTGGTCTGTCAACGTTTTGATCTTTAGGGATAGCGCCGCAGTTTGAGCAAAGTCGGTAGTGCTCCAGTTTGCCGTCAGACGAGGAAGGCGCAGCTTTGCGCGATGGGGGCTGGGCTCTTCGGCCCTGCCCCCGGAGCGCGAACAAGCCTGACGAAGTATCACGGCAAACTGGGGCACTACCGAAAAAGCGATATTTCTTGCCAAGGCCGCGTGTTTGGTGCATAGAAACAATACTGAGTAATACGAAGGCGTTTCCGAACCTTTCACCTCAAAACTTTTGCATCTGAAATGAACGCGCAAGAAATGCAGACGATTCGAGGCTATGTTCAGGCGCTGCCGCCCGTGACCGGACACACGGGCAGGGAGGATTCGGCCAGAGTGGCTGTCATTGCCGATGACGGGACGCAGTATCACGTGCTGCACAAGGGACCGGGCATCGGCCTGCTCGCCGATATCAACGCCAATGTGGAAGTGACCGGACTTGTGTGCTCGGCTCCCAATGCCGAGGGCGCTGAAGGCACGGAGGCCGAACCGCAATACACTATGACAGTAAAGAGCTACCGTTTGACAGACGGTTTTGATGATCCCTGGTATGACGATACAGTGCGTTAGGAGTTTTTTTGCCTGACCCACTCCGGCACACGCGGGTTAGAGTATTTTACCATTGAAAATGGTAAAATACTCTGCAAGGATTTGCCCGCAAATCCTTGCCGCGAGATGCTTGTAGGCGGGTCGCGGACACAGGCTCTGTGCTTTGCCCGTCGTAAGCAAAGCATCTCAAGCGTAAAATACCATAGTCGCTCCGGAGATACGTTTGATCGCAGCCGACGCGCCGTCGACCGGCGTACACCACGATAAGCCCGCATCCGGGGGCGCTGCCGGCCCGCCCGCACAAGCGGTCCTCTCCTTTCGTCCGCAAGGAGGGACGATGCGGGTTGTTCTTTCCGGCGCACTTACGGCGCATTCCCTGACCGGGGCCGAAAGGGCTCTGCGCGGCCGTTTGGACACGCTCGCCGCTTCCGTCATTTTTGATCTGCAACACCTTGCCCTTCTTGACACCTCCGGGGCTCTGTTTCTCAATCTGACCTTGAAAAATCTGCGGGCCAGGCGTATCCAGTGCAGCCTGGAAAACCTGACCGCGCAACAGGAAGGGCTGCTGAAGCAAGCCGTGTTGCCGGAGTCGGAAGAATCTATGGGAAGCGTGGGACAGGCCATGTTTTCCTTGTATCTGGCCCGGCTCGGCAAGGCGATTCTGGAAACAGGCAGCCTGCTTGTGGGCCTGATGGGATTTCTCGGCCGCTTTCTGGTTTCGCTTGTGTCCATGCTCCGGCATCCTTCCCGGATGCGCTGGACGCCGCTCGTCTTTCAGATGGAACAGGTGGGCCTGCGGGCTGTGCCCATTGTGTCGCTGCTTACCTTTCTGATTGGCCTGGTGGTCGCCTATATGGGAGCGCAGCAGCTCGCCATGTTCGGCGCGGACATTTTTGCCGTGAATCTGCTCGAAGTCACCGTGCTGCGGGAAATGGCCGTGCTAATCACGTCCATTGTCGTGGCCGGGCGGTCCAGTTCGTCCTTTACCGCCCAGATCGGGGCCATGATGGCCAATCAGGAAGTGGATGCCCTGCGTTCCATGGGTTTGGATCCGATGCTGCTGCTGGTAGTGCCGCGCGTGCTTGCCCTGGTGCTGACGCTGCCCATGCTGGTGTTTATTGCCAACATCATGGCTCTGTTCGGCGGGGCCGTGGCCATCTATTTCACCATTGACCTGAGCTTCTCCGCCTTCCTGACCCAACTGGGTGAGGTGGCCAAAATGAATAACTTTCTGGTAGGCATGATCAAAACGCCGTTTTTTGCCCTGTCCATAGGTCTGGTGGGCTGTTTCCAGGGTTTCAGGGCCACGGGCAGCGCGGAATCGGTCGGCTTTTTGACCACGGTTTCCGTTGTGCAGTCCATTTTTACGGTGATTCTCCTGAATGCGTTGTTCGCCATATTTTTCAGCTATATCGGGATGTAGGACGGGAGCGCGATGAGAGAGAACAGGCACGGCGCGAACCCTTCTTCTGAAAAGCCGGACATCGTGGTTTCGCTCAGGGGCATCACCAACACCTTTGACGGGCAGGTGGTGCATGAAAACCTTGATCTGGATATCCGCCGGGGAGAAATTATCGGACTTATCGGCGGCTCGGGCGCGGGAAAATCCGTTCTGCTGCGCACCATTCTGGGACTGAACCGGCAAGTTGCCGGAAGCGTGACGATCATGGGCGTGGACATGGACACAGCTTCCGAGGCTGAAAAGGAACAGGTGCGTCGGCAGTGGGGTGTGTTGTTTCAGGAAGGGGCGCTTTTTTCCTCCCTTAGTGTGGGGGAAAATATTGCTTTTCCTTTACGAGAGTTCACATCCATGTCACAACAGATGCGAAAAGCCATTGCCAGGATGAAGCTGGCCTTTGTGGGGCTGCCGCAAAACGCTTTTAAAAAGCTGCCCAGCGAGTTGTCCGGCGGCATGAAAAAACGGGCCGGGCTTGCGCGCGCCCTGGTCATGGACCCGGCCATCCTGCTCTTGGACGAGCCGACATCCGGGCTGGATCCTTTGAGCGCCGCGGACTTTGATCAACTGCTGCTCAGTCTGCGGGCCGGGTTGAATCTCACTGTCTGCATGGTTACGCATGATTTGGATTCGCTGTATGCGACCTGCGACCGGGTGGCGGTGCTGGCGGAAAAACGCATATATGCTCTGGATACAATTGATAACCTGGTCAGGCTGGATTATCCTTGGATCCGGGAATATTTTACCGGCCCGCGCGGACGCGCGGCCCTGAGTGCTGCAAAGGAAGATTGCTGAACATGGAAATACGGGCCAACTATGTGCTGATAGGAGCGTTTACGCTGCTGACCCTGCTCGCCGCCGGATTATTCATCCTGTGGATAGGGGGCAAGGGTAAAAACACGGCCATGATCGAATACGAAATTTCCTCCACAGAGAGCGTGCGGGGACTTTCCATTAACAGCGACGTGCTCTTCAGCGGCATCAGGGTGGGCAAGGTGACTGATATCACCATAAGCCGGATCACGCCCGGCGCGGTGCACATACATATCTCCATTGCCGCTGACACGCCCGTGCGCGAAGATTCGGTGGCCCAGCTTGAAGCGCGCGGCATCACCGGCATTTCAGTGATATCCATTTCCGGGGGCAGCGCGCAAAGCCCGCTGATACAGGTTCCCAAGGGAGGGGTCGGAGTTATTCTCTATGCACCCTCGCCCTTGTCTTCCGTGGTTACTCAGGTGCCCGACGTGCTGGCTTCGTCCGGCCAGGTATTGAGGCGCATGGAGCAAATGTTTTCTGAAGAGAACGTCCTGGCGGTAAACGAAATTTTGACCTCGCTGGCCCGGATCAGTAACACCCTGGCCGACAGGTCGGAAAGCCTGAACACCATTTTGCTGGAAGTGGAAAAATCCAGCGGCAGGCTCAATACATTGCTTGCCACGGCCAATGAGGCGCTTGCCGTTGATATGAAGCAGACAAGCGCGGCTGTGACCGGCATGGCCAAGCGGGCCGACTCCACCCTGGCGGCCATGGAGCCGGGATTGAGGCAGTTTTCCACCCAGGGATTGGCTGACATGCGTATGCTGGTGACGGAAATGCGCAACCTGGTGCATGTGTTCACCCGGGTCGGGCAAAAGCTGGAAAACGATCCTCGCCGCTTTCTGTTCGGAGATTCAGTGCAGGAGTATCAAAACAGATGATTCTATACTTCCTCCGCGTCAAAACGCGGCTTCTGCCGCTGCTGCTCTGCTGCTGTATGCTGTGGGCGGGCGGCTGCGTGAACCCGCTCAATCCCGGTCCTCCGCCGGTGCGTTTACAGCTTTCCCCGGCCATGCCGGAAAGAATGGCGGAACGCCCTTTGAACAGGCAGCTCATTGTGGCTATGCCGGTTGCCGGGCGTGAAATCGACGCTGATACCATTGCCCTGCTTTTTCACGGGCGTGAAGTGCGCATTCTCGCGGATGCGCGCTGGACCGGAACCGTGCCTTTCATTGTGCAGCGCAGCCTGATCCGGGCCCTGGAGTCGGCCAATGCCTTGAGCGGTGTTGCGGATGAAAGCGCGGGCATCGCCTCGGACGCCCGGCTGCTCAGTGATATCCGGCAGTTCAGCCTGCATTATGCCGATGAAGGGGCGAGGCCCGTCGCTGTTTTCAGCGCCACCTTCCGGCTGCTCAGTCTTTCCAGCGGCCAGATTATAGGCGTACACGATGTGGATATACAGGCGCCCGCGGACGGCAGGGATAACACCGCTTTGGCGCGGGCCATGGAAACCGCCCTGGGCCAAGGGCTGGCCCAGGTGGTTCCTTGGGTGGTGGAGGAGATGCGCGGATTGAAGTAAGATTAGGCTATGCTAACAAATAGCCCTTTTGCCCTCCGGCTGCGTCAGATATCGCCTGCTATTTCGGTCGAGTACCATAAGAGTACACTCCCTTATAACAGGCTCATCTTCCTTGCCGGAGAACAAAATTGCTTATTTGTTAGCACAGCCTAGCTACCGTACCGCATAGCAACTATGGGAAGCACTGCCGCGATGGAGACTGCCGCCATAATCATGTAAATTGAATCTATTCCGTGTAGTGAAGCTAAAAAGCCGAAGAAGAGCGGGATAATGATCAACGCTACTCCTCTGAAAAAAGAGTTTATTGAAAAAATATCATCATAGGTATCTTTGGCCGCATATTCCGCGGCCAGCGTTTGCACGACCGGCACGGAGCCTTTTGTTACAATGCCGATGAAGAGGGATATCGTTATAACATAGTAAAAGCTGTCTCCAATAAGCAGTAAAACAATAAGTAAAGAGAGCAACAGTTGCGCTCCAATGAAGGTGCTTCTGGAGCCAAACCGGTCGATAAGGCGGCCGCATGCGACTTTGCCGACAAAGCAGCCAAGGCTGAATCCAAAGGCAAAACCGGCCAGGGCTTTGGGCGCGAAACCTTTGGCAAGCAATAACAAGGGAAGGAAAGTAAAGAGGCTGCCGCAGCTAATCGTGTTAAGCATATTCGCAAAGACAGTCAGAAAAACGTTCTTATCGCGCATTATACCGAAACTCGGCAGTAGTTTGTTTCTTCCGCTATGTTCTTTTGGAATAAGCGTATCTTTCTTGAACAGGATTGGGCAGGATATAATAAAAAGCACAATATTCATAAGGCCAAAACAGAAGCTTGCCAATCGCCAACCGGCAATGTCATTAAAGCTCATGGCTCCGATAAAACCGGCAAGTGAAATAAGAGGAACCCTCCCAAGGTCGCCTATGGCTGTAAAGTCGCTTATCGCTCTGCCAAGCGACGCTCTGTCCGTTGTCCGGGCGAAAAAAGAAAAGGCCATATTATGAAAAACATTCTGGCCCAGCGCCACAAGAATAAACCCAAACCCGGCCAGCCAGATCCCTCCCGAAAAAGCAACGATCCAAAAACCCGCTCCGCCTATAAAGAGAATAAGCACCGTGGCCTGCATCAAGGTAAACCTTGAAGAAAAGGATATGGTGGCAAGACCGGCCAGGGTGCTTGCGAGGGCGGCCAACGACATCACGGTTCCGACAATGGAATCGGCGTTCGCCTGCGCGGCCACGATGATTGCGAGCAGAACAGGAATGGAGTCATAAAGGCCGTCAAGCAATATGTGGCACACATTCAGCGCAAGGAGAGGTCTTTTGGCGGTCGTTTTCACACCTAATACTTCAGCCCTTCTTGCCCCATCTCTTTTTTCAACCAGTCCCTGATCTCATCGCTGATGGCGTGAACTCCTTTGGCCGTACCGTATTCTTTCCTGAAATGGGGCATCAGCTCTTCCGGAACGGGGAAAGAAACCAGATCCACCGCATTTTCCGAGTTGCGCTGCACCAGACGGATCATGGGCGTGGCTTCCCAGGCGTCCACCACAAAATAGCGGGAGATGTCGGCTTTGGAGCGCACCGGAGGGTGTTCGGCCCCCCAGCCGTTATTACCCCATTCAAGATACATGGTTACCGCATCCGCCGGAGTCAGGGTCCAGTCGATGTCAAGCTTTGCGAACGGCTTTAACGCTTCCATGTACCCCTCCGCTAAGGACTTTTTACATCAACAACATCAATGGCAAAATTCAGGGTCTTGCCGGCCAGGGGATGATTGCCGTCGAGCTCGACTTCCGTATCAGTCACGCGGGACACAACCACATCCAGTTCTCCCTGCTCCACGGCTATCTGCAACCACATGCCTTCTTCAGGGTCTATGTGCTTGGGCACTTCGGCGCGTGGTACAATAATGACCATCTCATCATTATGCTCACCATAGGCTTCGGCCGGCGGGATGCTGACGGAAACCTTGTCGCCCGCCTCTTTTCCCGCGACGGCGGCTTCAAAGCCAGGGATGATCATGCCGCCGCCCATGACGAATTCGAGGGGTTCGCGATCCCGTGAAGAGTCGAATTCCGTGCCGTCATCAAGGGTGCCGGTATAATGAACAAAAACGGTATCACCTGTTTTAATGGCCATGTGTGCTCCTTATATATTCCTTATGTATACGGTTTGCGCTTTGTGATTATCGTTTATTGTCAGGCTTGTTTCAATATAAAAATAGCGCAGGCACTGCCTTACTTGGCAACAGACATCATCAGCTTGATGCGGTTGATCTGGTTGGCCTCACTTGCGCCGGGATCGTAGTCCACGGCAACGATATTGGCCTCGGGAAAACGTGCTTTAAGTTCCTTCATCAATCCTTTGCCCGTGATGTGGTTGGGCAGGCAGCCGAAAGGTTGCATGCACAGAATATTGGGCACGCCCGATTCGAGCAGTTTCACCATTTCCGCTGCCAGCAGCCAGCCTTCGCCGGTCTGGTGGCCGAGGGAGATGAGTCCCGTGGTTTTTCTGCGCAGTTCATGGAAACGCAGGGGCGCGGTAAAACGCTTGCTCAGGCCCAGGGCCAGACGCATGCCTGCCCGGCCGGCTTCCAGAAAGGCAATGCCGAACAGGCTCGTGATGTTGGACCTCCATGACCCGGCAAGGTGCCGGTAGTTGAACACATTATCATAAAAGCTGTAGAGCACGAAGTCCATCAGGTCGGGCACCACGGCCTCGCCGCCTTCCTGTTCCACTATCTCGGCCGCCCTGTTGTTGGCGTCAGGGTGATATTTGAGCAGAATTTCCCCCACCAGGCCGACTCTGGGTTTGCGCTCTTCGGTACGCAGGGGCAGGGCGTCAAAGGCCCGGACCATGGAAAAGATGGTCCACTCAAAGCGCAGGGGGTTGCCCTTGGCAATGACGCGACAGCCTTTTTCCGTCCAGACATCGGCCAGCTTTTGGGCGCTGCCGGGAACAGTTTCGTATGGCCTGACGCGGTGCAGCATGCGCATGATGGCGTCGCCGTAAAGCCCGCTCATAATCACCTTGCGCAAGAGGCGTCCGGTGAGTTTAAAGCCCGGATTGTGTTCCAGGCCGCTCATATTGACGGAAATAATGGGGATGTGGTCCAGGCCGCAGTCGGTCATGGCCTTGCGCAGGAGGGCTATGTAGTTGGTGGCCCGGCATCCGCCGCCGGTCTGGGAAATCATCAGGGCGCTCCTGTCCTGATCATATCTGCCGCTGCGCACGGCATGGAGCAATTGCCCCACGACCACAATGGCCGGAAAACAGGCGTCGTTGTTCACGAAGCGCAGGCCAAGCTCGATGGCGCTACGCTCGACCGCGGGCAGTTGCTCGACCTTGTAGCCTTCGGAGGCGAGCACGGCTTCAGCAAAGCGGAAATGGACGGGCGAAAGCTGGGGAAGCAGGATGGTGTGCGTCTCCCGCATGGCCTCGGTAAAGGGAGGGGAAAATCTGTGTATCCGCTCTTCCAGGGCATGGTCTTGCTGCCTGCTTTTCCGTTCGCGCAGGGCCGCGAGCAGGGAGCGGATGCGGATGCGCGCCGGGCCGAGATTGTCGCCTTCATCCACTTTGATCTGGGCGTACAGACGGCCCTTGCGGGTAACGATTTCCTCCAGTTGATCCGAGGTGATGGCGTCCAGGCCGCAGCCAAAAGAGATAAGCTGGAGCACGGCCAGGTTGTCCGTGTCCGCGGCAAAGGCTCCGGCGCGGTACAGGCGGGAATGATAGGTCCACTGATCCACCACGCGCATGGGGCCGGGGTCGGGCATCAAGTGGGCCACGGAATCCTCGGTAAGCACGCCCAGGCCGCAGGAGGTGATCAGTTCGGCAATGCCGTGATGCACCTCGGGGTCCGCGTGATAGGGGTGGCCTGCCAGAATGATGCCGAAGATGTCCTTTTCATGCAGTTCCTTGAGCGTGCGTTCTCCGGCGGCGCGCATATCGGCTCTGTAGGCTTCCATCTCGGCAAAGGCCGCATGCACGGCCGCCTCAAGTTCAGCCAGGGGAATACCGGCGAACAGGGGGATGTGGCGCAAGCGTCTGGCCAGCACCTCTTTGTCCAGCGGAAGAAAGTGGTAGATCAGGGGAATGCCGGAGGTGCGCAGTTCGCTGATGTTTTTGTCCAGGAGTTCAGGGTAGCCGATAACCACGGGACAGTTGAAATTATCCGTCTGTGTGCTGAAGTTTTTCTGCTCAAAGGGCAAACAGGGGAAGAATATGGCGTCAACCTTACGTTCAATCAGGTCCAGGACATGCCCGTGCGCAAGTTTGGCGGGATAGCATACGGTCTGCGAGGGAATAGTCCCGTAGCCCTTGAAAAACAATTCCTTGGAGGAGGGCGCGGAAAGCTCGACCCTGAAGCCCAGTCTGGTGAGCAGCGTGAACCACAGGGGGTAGTTTTCAAAAATGTTCAGCGCCCTGGGAATGCCCACCGTGCCCCGGTGCGCCTTTTCAAGCGGCAGGGGTTCGTAGGTATTGAACAGCCGGTTGTTTTTATAGGCATACAGGTTGGGCAGGGCGCGGGGCGTGGCCCCTGCGCCGCGCTCGCAGCGATTGCCCGAAACAAAGTGTCGTCCGTCCGGGAAGGTGGAGGCCGTGAGCAGGCAATGATTGGTGCAGACGCGGCAGCGCGCGGTTTTGCTGCTGACCTTGAAGGCCGCGACCGCCTCCGGCCCGAGCAGGGAGGAGGTTTTGCCCGTGGGGCCGCGCTCCCGCGCGATCAGGGCCGCGCCAAAGGCCCCCATGAGCCCCGCGATGTCCGGCCGGACGACCGGATGTTTGAGTTGCAGTTCCAGAGCGCGGAGCAGGGCGTCATTGGCAAAGGAACCGCCCTGGGCCACCACGTGATCGCCAAGTTCTTCCATGCTGGTGAGCTTCATGACCTTATAACAGGCGTTGCGCACCACGGAATAGGACAGGCCCGCCGCGATGTCGCCCACATCCGCGCCGTCTTTCTGGGCCTGCTTGACCTTGGAATTCATGAACACGGTACAGCGGGTTCCGAGATCAATGGGGTCGTCCGCGCTGAGCGCCGCTTCCACAAAGCGCGCGAGCGGCATGTTCAGGGACTTGGCAAAGGTTTCAATAAAGGAACCGCATCCGGCGGAACAGGCTTCGTTGAGTTGGATGCGATCAATGGCTCCGGCCCGGACGCGCAGGCACTTGATATCCTGCCCGCCGATGTCCAGAATATAGCTCACATTGGGCAGGAAGAATCTGGCCCCGGTATAGTGGGCCACGGTTTCCACCTCATCGATATCAGCCCGCAGCCCCGCGGCCAGAAGGCCGCTGCCGTATCCGGTGACCGCCGTGGCCCGGATAACGGTTTCGGGGCGCTTCCCCGCGTAAATTTCCTTGAGAATGGCTATGGATGCGCCCAGAGGGTCGCCCTGGTTCGGGCCGTAAGCGGAATAAAGCAGCCGGTTGTCCTGATCCAGCAGCACGGCCTTGATGGTGGTGGAGCCGGAATCAATGCCCAGCCAGGCGTCGCCGCTATAGTCTTGCAGCGAAGCCCGGAGCAGGCTTTCCCTGGCATGGCGGCGGTAAAATTCCTCGCGCTCCTCAAGACTGCGAAACAGCGGCGGCAGATGTTCTTGTCTGCCGGGGCTCTCGCTCTGTTTCAGCAGGTTCAGGATGCGATCCAGGTACAGCAGGTCGTCTTGTTCCGCTTCCCTGCACAGATCGGGCCCGCGCTGCAAGGCATACAGGGCCGCGCCCAGGGCCACAAAGAATTCGGCCTTGTCCGGAAAAACCGCCTGTTCCGCATCCAGGTTCAAGGTCTGGACAAAGCGTTCGCGCAGGGAAGGGAGAAAGGCGAGAGGGCCGCCCAGAAAGACCACTTTTCCGGTAATGTCGCGTCCTCTGGCTAGGCCGGAAATGGTCTGGTTGACCGTGGCCTGCATGATGGAACCGGCGATATCCTCGCGTGAGCAGCCTTCATTGAGCAGGGGCAAGATATCGGTTTTGGCGAAAACGCCGCAGCGGGAGGCAATGGGATAGAGGGTGTTACAGTTGCGGGCAAGGGCGTCAAGGCCGGAGGCGTCCGTATTCAGAAAGGCGGCCATTTGGTCAATGAATGCGCCGGTGCCGCCCGCGCAGGTTTCATTCATGCGCTGATCAAGGCCGCCGGTAAAAAAAGTCAGTTTGGCGTCCTCGCCGCCAAGTTCAATCGCCACGTCGGCATCAGGAATATAGCGCCGGATGCACAGCCCCGAGGCTATCACCTCCTGTACAAAAGGCAGACGCAAATCTTTGGCCAGGGATATGGCGCCGGATCCGGTAAGCGCGATATGCCGGCGCGCGCCCGGCAGCGCGGCCGCGGCTTCGCGCAGCATATCGGCCACAGTGGCCCGCACTTCCGAGAGATGGCGCTGGTAGCGGGAGAACAGAACATCGCACCGTTCGTTAATGGCAACGGTTTTGACCGTGGTGGAACCTACATCAAGCCCAAGAAAAACATGGCCTTCATGCATTGGGGTGCGTCCTTGCGCGTTTGAACGGCGGGCGCTGGTTTCACATTTTGCCGTGTCCTTCAGGAGGACGGGAGACTAAAAGGGAAACGGAACAAAAATTAAAATAATTTTGCCCTGTTGGAAGTTGTTACACGGTCGGGGGGGATAAAGCCAGTGGTATTTTAGAACAATTTCGCTTTCAAAAAAGATCGTCTGCCAGATTTATGGTGCCGCGTGGGAATTTGCGTCTGCCGGGACAAGCTCAATACGCAATTTTGAATGTGTGGCCTCGGCAACACGTTTCAAAGTGGACACCGAAGGCATATGCTCGCCGGACTCCAGGCGAGCGATAACGGATTGTGTTGTGCCGATTTTTTCCGCCAGTTCTTTTTGCGACATTCCGGCCGCAACGCGGGTACGAATAATCTCGCGGGCAATGGAGAACTCTTCTCTGGCTTCCTCCCATGCCGTGGCAAATTCGGGATCTTCCATCATCTTCGGCAGTTTATCAAGTAAACGTCTGGACATAGTTTATTCCTCCACTATCCGCATACGCTCCAGCGCGACGGCAATTTCCTTACGCGGTGTTTTGCCGGACTGCTTCTGGAAGTATCGCAAAACAATCACGCGCCTTCCAGTTATCGTACAGTACAGCCCTCTGCCTAATCCTGATTTCGCCTTGACGCGCAACTCCCATAGTTTTCCCTGAAGATGCTTTACATAGGGCTCGCGCAAGGCGGTTAGGCCGACTTCTTCCACAAGAGCCGCCAAGTGCATGAACTTTGCCTGAATGTCTTTGGGGAGAGCATCAAATTCGGCATCCACAAGCTCATTAAGGTTTTCGACAATCCATGAAGCTCCAGGTTCAGGCATAACTCATCCTTTTATTTTTTATATAGCATTTTTGCTATATTTGTCAAGGCGGGTAAGTCTCCTCGAGCTATATACAAAAAGGGAGGGCCATATGGCCCTCCCCTGATAAACAAAACCTGAGACAAGCTTAGAAGGAGTATGCGAAGCTGAGTTCGGCCTTCCAGGCGTTGTCGTTCTTCTTGAGATTGTTGGGAGCGGAGCCAATCCAGGTATTCTTGTCGGAACGCAGGTGCAGGTAGCCAAGCTCAAGCACCGCGGTCAGGTTTTCATAGATCTTATACTTGTGGTCAAAGTTGATTTCGAACACGGAGTCCTTGGTGGTCAGGTACAGGGCATCGTTGTACCAGGCCGGAGCTCCGAAGTTCAGGGGCATGTCCTTGTCGTTGGTGCCGCGGTAGTAGGCGAAGCGCAGGGTGTGGCTGAGATCCTTCACAAAGGTCACGTCAGCGGCTTGGATGCCGATACCCCAGGAGCCGGTGGCGGTGCCGATAACAGCGTTGGACTGGCCGCCGTCGCCGATGCCGTTGCTGACGCCGAAGAAGCCGGCGGAACCGAAGCTGGTGGGCTTGAAGCCGCCGCCGTCGAGCATGACGGCCGGGAGACGGCCGAGCATGCCGTGGTCTCTGAAGTCTTTGGCGTCATCGCCGGAACCGTACCAGCCGAAGATGCCGGGAGTACCCCAGGCAAACTTGTAATCCAGGGTGGCGGCGATGTACCAGCCTTCGGAACCGACCCGCTTGCCTTGGCCGCCGCTGCCGTACTCGGCCTGCTGCATGCGGCCGTAGGCAACGTCCATGCCGAACACCAGGGGATCGAGCAGGGTCATGTTGAAGTTGGAGCCCAGGTACCAGACAGTGGAGCTGGCGCCTTTAACGGAGTGGTTGGAGAGGAAGTTGGGGGAGAAACCGTTGCGGGGGAGAGCGTATTCCGCAAAACCGGAATTCACGCCAACGCGGCCCCATACAAAGTAGGGGTTGATGGCAAAGCCGGTGAACTTCATCGGAGCGACAACACCGAAGAAGTCGGCTTCGTCTCTCACGTTAGTGCCTCTGTATCTGTCCCGATCAAAGGGGCGCGCCCAGAAACCGGTCAGGCTCAGCCAGTCGGTGATCGGGGAGCTGACGGTGATACCGGCCACGTCCGCGGCGATGATCTGGTTGCCGAGACGGGTCGAGGGCAGGGCCATGCCTTGGATACCCATGCGCACGGACACTTGGGTGTTCGGGATGATCCAGTCAAGATAAGCATGCTTGGTCTTGATGTTTATGCCATCAGCGTCAAGAGCGCCGCCAGCGGCGCTGCCCGTGTTGCCGGCTACACTGCGGCCCCAATCCAGGGTGCCGATTTCAAAGTGCAGCACGCCTTGCAGGTACTCGGAAGCGATGAAGTTGATCTGGGTGCGCACGCGGTGGCGAGCTTCAAAGTTGTCGGCGTCGCGGCGTTTGTTGGTCCTCTCGGCGACGGTGGTGAGATTCCTGCGAGCATTCCGAGCGTTGGACCAGTTGGGGGAGTTTTTGAACACACGGTTGTTCTGGATGCCGATGGCGAATTGCCACAGGCCCTTCACCTTAACGTCGATGCCGTCGGCTTTGGCGACAGCAACGCTGCTGAGCATGAAGGCCATGACCAGCAGAAGAGTGGAAATGCGTTTCATGTAACCTCCTGGGTATACAAGTGAAACAAGTTAAGGAACAATGTCCCGGCCCGGCTTTTCAGAGCATATGCCGACCCGGTAACCCTAAGCAGTGGAGCCACTATAGTGAAGCTTGAGTCGATTGTAAATAAAAAAAATTAAACCGGTAAATTTTTTTTACCGGGCTGTTGTATTTTCAGCAAAAATATACCCCTATTAGTATAAATGAAAGAGGCTGAAACGGGTTTCTGTAAAAGTTTTCATTGTCATGCGCCCCACCATGGAAGGCCATAGCGTAAAGGAAGCGCTGTTTCTCATTTAACTCAAGAAAGCGTTGATTTGTATGGCTGAATAGCTCAATAGGGGTTTGGGGGGCGGTACAAAAATTTATCAGGGGGAGAGCGAGGGCATTACACGCCGAATCTCCTTGACGCCCGCAAAGGAAAGAGATAAAGGATTCCGTTCCTATTTCCACCTAAGGAGTATGTTATGAGTAAAAGAACATATCAGCCCAGCCGCATCAAGCGCAAGCGGGTGCATGGGTTTCGCGCCCGTATGGCCACCGCGGCCGGCCGTGAAATTTTGCGCCGCAGACGCGCCAAGGGCCGCAAGAGACTGGCTGTTTGAGGTTCCGCCGCGAACACAGGCTGACTGACAGGCCGGATTTTCTCCATTGCTATGATGCGGGCCGTCGTTTTTTTTCTTCCTGTTTTGTTTTGTTCGCGGCGCGGCGCGAAAACGCCTGTCTGCCCTGGCGTCTGGGGCTTGCCGTAACCAGAAAGACCGGCTCCGCGGTGCGGCGCAACCGGGTGCGCAGGTTGATCCGGGAGTGTTTTCGTTTAGCCGATACGCAAGTGCCGGGCGGATATGACTATGTTGTGGTGCCGAAACGCGGGATTGATCCGCGCGTGCTCGATCTTGGGCGTGTGAGCGCTGACTTGCTGCCGTTGCTGCTTTCTCTCGCCGGGAAGACAGGTAAAGCCGGGCCGGTGAGGGATGAGCCCCGAACCGCTCCGCCTGCCGTACCGCGGAAATCCGCACCCATAAATATTGAATAAGCGGCTCGAACGGAGTCCGGATGAATTTTCAGATGCTTTTGCGAAGGCTGGCTGTGGCCCCTATCCGGCTGTATCAGTATTGCCTGTCTCCATTCATGCCGAAAAACTGCCGTTTTTATCCGACTTGTTCCGCATATGCCCATGAGGCCGTTATGGTACACGGCCTTTTCCGGGGAACAGCGCTGATTCTGCGCCGCCTGTCGCGCTGCCACCCCTGGAATCCCGGCGGCTACGATCCGGTGCCGCCGGTCCGGGAATCCCGTTACCACCAGAGGAACTGCTGAAGAACTCATGGACACCAAACGTCTGATCCTTGCCATAATCATTTCCGTAGTCATTTTTCTCGGCTGGAACGCCTTATCCCTGTATATGGGCTGGGCGCCGCAGCAGCCGGAACCCGCTGCCCGGAACGCCACCGCGCCCGCGACTCCCGCGCCCGTGGCGGCAGGCGGCGCTTTTGACGCTCCGTCCAAGGTGGAGCGCCCGCTTTTTACGCCGGGCGAAGGGCGTCCGGTAACTGTGGAAACGCCGTTGTACAAGGCGGTGTTCCATAGTAACGGCGGCATCCTGCAACGGTTTGAGCTCAAGCACTATACCAACGGCGTGCGTGAAGACTCGGGGCTGGTGAACCTTGTTTCCGAGGCGGCGGCCGCGCAGGCGCCCATGGGGCTTTTGGTGGGTGGACTGCCTTCCTGGATGGATCAAGCCTGGGCGCTTGAAGGCGGCGATCTGAACCTGGACCAGGACGGAAACGGAGTGATCCGCCTTATTGGCGAGGTGGGCGGATTGCGTTTGACCAGGGAATTGTTGTTTGAAGGCTCGAGCTATCTGATCAGGGAGAAGCTGCGTGTTTCTTCCGACGAACTTAAGGCCGCGAATCTGATCTTCACCTTTTCCGCCACTGCCCTGCCCAGTGAGAAAGCGGCCGGCATCATGGCCAGCCTGCGCCATTGGGTTTTTGGCGGTCCCGCGCCGGCGCCGGAAGAAAGCGCCTATAATCCGACCCGCGTGGCCTGGTTGCGTGACAACTCGTTCAAAGAGGAAAATTCTCCCGGAACCCTGACCGAAGGCAAGACCATCAAACCGCCTCTGTCCTGGATGGCGGTCATGAACAACTTTTTCATGGGCGCGGTCAGCATGGATGACCCGGACGTCCAGGGTGTGGCCCGCATGGTTGCGGGCAACGTATTCAGCGCGCGCATGGGCAAAAGCGTGACCGTATCCCAAGGCCAGGACGCCACGCTGGAATGCGTCTACTTTCTCGGCCCCAAAGACAGCACGCACCTTAACGCCGCGCCGAACAACCTGGGCCGGGCCATAGATTACGGCTTCTTTTCCATTGTCGCCAATCCGCTGATCTGGCTGCTGCGCTTCCTTTACGGCTACGTGCACAACTATGGCCTGGCCATTATCCTGATGACCGTTCTGATCAAGATCCTGTTCTGGCCTCTGTCGCAAAAAAGCTACAAGTCCATGCAGCAGATGAAGCAGTTGCAGCCGATGATGGTAAAGCTGCGGGAAAAGTATGCGGATGACAAGGAAACGATGAACCGGGAAATCATGCAGTTGTACAAGACCTACAAGGTCAATCCCGCCAGCGGCTGCCTGCCCATTTTGATACAGTTGCCGGTCTTTTTCGGCCTGTACCAGGCGCTTTTGAACTCCATCGAACTGCGCCACGCGCCCTTTATCGCCACCTTGCCCTTTACGGATCTGCCCTGGCTGGTGGACCTTTCCTCGCGGGACCCGTATTTCATCACGCCCCTGGTCATGGGGGCTACCATGTTTTTGCAGCAGAAACTGACGCCCATGCCGGGCGACCCGATGCAAGCCAGAATTATGATGTTCATGCCCGTCATATTCACGGTTCTGTTCCTCGGGTTCCCGTCGGGTCTCGTCGTCTATTGGCTGGTGAACAACGTTATTTCCATAGGCCAGCAATGGTGGCAGCTCCGGCGCACGGCGTAACGGGTGATCCGGACGGGTAGCGGTTCAATTGAGCCGCTACTCCGCTCCGGCGCTTGGCAGTGATGTAAGAGTCCTGTATCGAGGTATACATGGTTCAATATAAAGAATTTCAGGGCAAGACCCTTGATGAGGCCATCCGCGAGGCATGCGAATACTTTGGTGTGGCGCGTGAAAAGCTGGAAATAGATATTGTCAGCGATGCCAAAACCGGGATCTTCGGCCTGGTGGGGGCGAAAAAGGCCACCATCCGCGCCGGGCGTGTGGATCTGCCCGGCACAGTGGATGCTCTGTTGGCTGAAAACGGCCCTGCTGATGCCCCGGAGCGAAAAGGGGACAAAGGCGAAAGCAGGCGTCCCGCCCGTCGGGATGATGGTCGTCCGGACGCGGACGGAAAGAAAAAGAAGCAGCAGGCCCGCAAGGATGCCTCTCCGCGTGATGACATCATGGCTGTCCCGGAAAATGGAGAGGCTCCGGAAAGTACGGACTTCCGTGCGCCTGCCAAAAAGGGACAGATCTCGCGGGAGCCTGGCAAAGAGCGGATGACGCAGCAGGCGAAGCGTGCGGTCCCGGACCAGGGTGACTCCCGGGTGGAGAGCGGCGGGCCGGAGGCTGAGGATTTTTCGGACGGCTCACGTGAGGAGTTGCCGGAATTTGATCTTGCAGGCTGCGATCAGGAGCATCTGTTTGCGGTGGTCAAAGAGGTGGTGCTGCGGCTTGTCCACCCCATAGTGGGCGATGTTCCGTGCACTGTGGCCATTGCCGGTTCACGGGTGCGGGCCGTCCTGGATTGTGGCGATGCCGCGGGCCTGTTGGTCGGACGGGACGGACAGACTTTGGCTGCCGTGCAATATCTGGCCTCCCGCATTATTGCGCGCCGGATCGGCGGAGCCGTGCGGCTGCAAGTTGACGCGGGCAAATACCGCGAACGGCAGGACGACAAGCTCAAAGAGCAGGCGCTTTCCCTGGCGCAGCGGGTCAAGGAGACCGGGCGTTCCATGTCCACACGTCCGCTGACCGCGTACCAGCGCCGTATCGTGCATCTTGCTCTGGAACAGGACGAAGCCGTGCAGACCCACAGCAAAGGCGAGGGAGCGCAGCGTAAGGTAACGATTTCCTTGAAGCGCGGGAACGGAAAAAACGGGTCTGAAGCCGGGGAAAACAAACCCGCGCCGCAGCCCGTGGACAAGCCGCGACCCGCAAGGAGCGCTGCCGGAAGGGCGCGACAGAAGGCGCACAAGCCCTTGGCCGGTACGGCTGATGATACGGATGCGCTTTGACCGGGCTTGAAACAGCGATGCCGGTAGCGCCTCGGTTTGGCGTGATACTTCGTCAGGCATCGTTTTTTGCTCCGGTCGAGTACCGTAAGAGTACACTCCCTCCGCAAAAAACTCGCCTTCCTCGTCTGACCCCAAACTGAGGCGCTACCCGATGATTCTCGACACCATTGCCGCCATAGCTACCCCACCGGGTCTTGGCGGCATTGCCGTTTTGCGCCTCAGCGGGCCCGGTACGCTTGCCGTGCTGTCACGCCTGTTCCGGCCGAAAAGCCTTGGGCATGGCGCGGCAGCGGCGTCTTTTGCCTTTATCCCGCGCCATATGCATTACGGGGATGCCCTGGATGCCGGGGGAGAACGCCTGGACGATGTGCTGGCCGTGTATATGCCGGGGCCGCATTCCGTGACCGGGGAGGACGTGGGGGAAATTCACTGTCATGGCGGCAGTGGCGTAACCACGGCTCTGCTGGAAGCGGCTTTGGCCTGTGACGCGCGTCTGGCCGGGCCGGGAGAGTTCACCCGCCGCGCTTTTCTCAATGGACGCATGGATTTGACCCAGGCCGAGGCCGTGGCCGAAATGATCAGCGCTCCCACGCGTGAAGGCGTGCGCCTGGCCGCGGCCAAGCTGGACGGCGCTCTGGCCCGTGAAATCCGGGCTGTGCGCGACGCGCTGGACGCGCTGCGCATTCAGGTCGCCTTGTGCGTGGACTTCCCTGATGAGGACGCGGAACTCCTCTCCCGGCCGGGGTTTGAGCGCACGATTGACGAGTGTAAGGCTGCCGTGCGGCGTTTGCTGGCGGCTTTTGAGCGGGCCAGGCTCTGGCGTGAAGGCGCGCTGGCCGTGCTGGTCGGGCCGGTCAATGCGGGCAAGTCCAGTCTGCTCAATGCCTTGCTCGGACGTGAACGGGCCATTGTATCCCCCGCGCCCGGCACGACCCGCGATTATATTGAAGAAAGCGTCAATATCCGGGGTGTGCCGTTGCGCCTGGTTGATACCGCGGGCCTCAGGGAAAGCGGAGATGTGGTGGAAGCCGAAGGGATGCGCCGTTCGCGCGATCTGGCGGAAGAAGCCGATGTTCTGCTGTTCGTGGTGGATATAAGCGCTCCTCCACAGGCGGAGGAAAGCGAATTTCTGCGCCGTGCAAGTGGCCCGGAACGCGCCGGACGGCTTTTGCTTGTCCTGAACAAGGTCGATGTGCTCGCGGAAAGCCTCGGCCCGCAAGTCGCGTCGGCAACAGCGCTGGCGCGCGGGCGAGCCCTCCTGGCCGCGATGGGGGATGAAGCGGCTTCGTGCGGGGTCTGCTTCCCTGTGTCCGCGAAATTGGGCCAGGGAATGGAAGAACTTTCGCAAGGCCTGCTGCGGGCGTTGCGGGATCGTGGCGGGAGCGATGCGGGGACAGGTGATGTGGCGCCGAATCTGCGCCAAGCCCATTTGCTGCGCGAAGCCCTGGGCGATCTGGAACAACTGTCTTCGGCCCTTGCCCTGGGGCATCCCCCGGACATTCTCGGGATACACCTGGAAACGGCGGCGCTTGCCCTGGCCGAAGTAACCGGCGTCCTTGATAACGAGGCGATGCTGGACAGTATTTTTTCTTCTTTCTGTATCGGAAAGTAGGTAGGCTATGCTAACAAATGGCCCTTTTGCCCTCCGGCTGCGTCAGATATCGCCGCCGGAGAACAAAATTACTCATTTGTCAGCACAGCCTGGAGTATTTCGGCACGAGGGCTTTTTTGGCCTTTGCCCGCGCCGCAAGAACAACAACGCATGTGATGAGGTGAGCAACACATGGAGCTTTTAAAACAATTCGATGCGATGGCGGACACGCTCAGTGGGTATGTCTGGGGGATTTTCGGCATTATCCCCTTGCTTATCGGTACCGGCATTTTCCTCATGCTCGGCCTGAGATTTATGCCCCTGGTAAAGATCGGCCCGGCCCTGAGTACCATGTGGCGCGGCCGCAAGCCACGGGAAGGCCATGAAGGGGAACTGACCCCCTGGCAGGCTTTGATGGCCTCCATGGCCGCAACAGTCGGCACCGGCAACATCGTGGGCGTGGCTACCGCTATTTATTTTGGCGGTCCGGGGGCCGTATTCTGGATGTGGGTGACGGGTTTTTTGGGCATGGGCACCAAGTTCTGCGAAGCCACCCTGGCCGTGAAGTACCGGGAAGTCGCTTCTGACGGCAGCTTTGTCGGCGGCCCCATGTACTACATCAAAAACGGCCTGGGCGAAAAATGGAAGTGGATGGCCACGCTCTTCGCCGTTCTGGGTTCGGTGGCCTGCTTTGGCATCGGCAACATGACCCAGGCCAACGGCATCACCGCCAACGTCGTCAAGATGACCGGCATCCCGCCAGCGGCGGTAGCCGTGATTCTCTTCAGCCTGGCCGCGCTGGTTTTTATCGGCGGGGCCAAACGCATCGGGACGGTCGCCGGGCATCTGGTCCCCTCCATGTGCGTTATTTACGTCACCGGCGCGCTGGTCATCCTGGGGATGAACATCGAGAAGATTCCCGGCCTCTTCGGCCTGATCCTCGGAGAAGCCTTCACCGGGGAAAGCGCCAAAGGCGGTCTTTACGGCTCCACGGTGCTCATGGCCATACGCTTCGGCTGCGCCAGGGGCCTGTTCTCCAACGAGGCCGGCCTCGGTAGTTCCCCCATGGCCCACGCCACCGCCATCGTCAGGCACCCGGTCAAACAGGGCCTTTTGGGCATGATCGATCCCTTTCTGGACACCATCGTGGTCTGCACCTTGACCGCTCTGGTTATTCTGGTCTCCGGACAATGGTTGAACCCGGACATCACCAACGCGGCCGTTCTGACCAACGCGGCTTTTGGCAGCAGCCTGCCCGGCGATTTCGGCTCCTGGCTGGTCACGTTCAGCCTGGCCCTCTTCGCCTTCTCCACTATTCTGGGCTGGGGACTTTATGGGGAGCGCTGCATAACGTACCTTTTCAGCCGTAGAGCCTCCAGACCCTTCTACATCGTCTTCACCTTTGTGGTGCCGGTGGGAGCCATGGGGGGATTGGAGTTTGTCTGGAACTTCTCCGACCTCTTCAACGGGCTGATGGCCATTCCCAACCTTATCGCCTTGTTGCTCCTGAGTCCCGTGGTTTTCAGGCTGACCAGGGAATTTTTCAGCGACCCGGAGAACGCGGAGGATTAGGCTGTGCTGACAAATAAGCAATTTTGTTCTCCGGCAAGAAAGATGAGCCTGCTATAAGGGAGTATACTCTTATGGTATTCGACCGAAATAGCTGGTGATATCTGACGCAGCCGGAGGGCGAAAGAGGTATTTGTCAGCACAGCCTGGAACATTGTAAGCGCGGCATGCGCCGTTATGCCGCGCCGGCAGTCTGAACAGTAAGCGACAATCTCAAGCATAAACCGTTGTAGTTTAAGGCTGGATGCCAATGTACATCACCGGAATCGGCTATTACGCGCCTGAGCGCGTTATGGGCAATGAGGAATTGTCCACGCTTGTGGACACCTCGGACGAGTGGATTCGCAGCCGGACAGGCATTGAGGCCCGGCGGCTGGCGGCCGATGATCAGAACTGTTCCGACCTGGGAGCCGAGGCCGCGCGCCGGGCCTTGCGGGCTTCCGGCACGGAAGCGGAACAGATTACGCATATCATTGCCTGCACGGCTTCCGGCGATGCTGTTTTTCCGGCCACGGCCTGTATTGTGCAACACAAGCTGGGCATCAGGCGCGCCATGGCCTTTGACCTCAGCGCGGCTTGCTCGGGTTTTCTTTACGGCCTGCAAGTGGCGCGCGGCCTGCTGGCGGCCGAACCGGAAGCCAAGATTCTGCTGCTGGGCGCGGAAGTGCTTTCCCGCCGGGTGAATTGGACTGATCGCTCTACCTGCGTGCTCTTTGGCGACGGCGCTGGTGCGGCGGTGCTCAGCGCCAGGGCGGACGGCAAAGGACCCCAGGCCCTGCGGGCCAAGGTGGAAGGTGTGCTCTGCGACGGTGACGGGAGCCGGGGCGATCTGCTGCGCTGCACTGGCGGCGCTTCCAGCCACTCCTACAAGCAGGGTGAGACTGTGGGGCCGGAGTATTTTTTACAGATGAACGGACAGGAGATTTTCAAACAGGCGGTACGCAACATGAGCGCGGTCAGTCTGGAACTTCTGGAACGGCTCGGCCATACCCTGGCGGACATCGATCTTGTGGTGCCGCACCAGGCCAATATACGCATTATTCAGGCCGTCCTGGCCCGGCTGGGCGTACCCGAAGAAAAAGCCTTCACCAATCTGCGCAAGTATGGCAATACTTCAGCAGCCTCCGTGCCCATAGCCCTGGCCGAGGCTCTGGACCAGGGGGTGATCCGGCCCGGCAACAGGGTACTTATGACTACCTTTGGCTCAGGCCTGACCTGGGGAGCGGGGGTTGTTCGTTTTGAGCGTAGCGCGTCCTGAAATTTTCACCTGGGGGCCGGATACAACCGCGGCCTGCCGCCGCATCCGTGAGGATGCGGCAACGTTGAAAATACTTCTGAAAACACGGAACGAGCATCTGCTCATTGAGCGTTGGCTGGCCTATTACCTGAATATTCTCGGCCCGGCCTGCCGTATTATTGTGCTGGATAACATGTCCACGGACGAACGTGTTTTTGAAGCGTATGCGCGCCACGCGGACAATATCGTCCTTATTCAATATGACGGTAATGTGGACTCGGCCCACAGTCCGGCCAGGTTCGGCGAGCTTTACAGCGCCGTGCGCGCCTCTTCCGGATTTTACGCCTTGCTGGACACGGATGAATTCCTGTGCCTGTACGACGGCCATACCGTGGTCCGCGACAACCGGATTCTCTCGTTTCTGCGGGAGAGGGGAGAGGCCAACCTCTTTCCCAGTCTCTATCTGCATAATTTATACGGCCGTGACGACGCCTTTTTTTTCGAGCCGGAGAATTTGCGCTCCTATCACTTAAACGGCAAACCAGTGCTGAATGCGGCTGTCATGGAAAAATCCCTGACTCTCGCCATAGGGCATAACATGGATGTGCCTGTCGTTTTTTACGACAAGGCCCCTTCCGGCCTCGTTTTGCTGCACATGACCAACCTTTCGCGGGAACAGCGCATCAAGGGCAACATGCAGAAGCTGGTCAATTTCGGCCTCATCAAGGACGAAAAAGACTTCACCACCGTACTCCATGCCGATGAAAACGAAATACAAAACGAAAACCGGCGCGCATATGTCCGCGAATTGCGCTGGCTGCTCTCCATTGAAAATGAGCGGGAGACAGCACGAGCTCAACTGAGCCGGGGGCATGTTGAAATCATGCCGGATGCTTCTGTCCGTTGCACTCCGGAATGCCTGGCTCTTGTCTTCGCCCAACACGCCGGGCCGGACCGCTCTTTCCTTGATCTCCTTGATACACCCATACCACCGGGCACAAACCCGGCCGTTCGTCTCAGCCAGGCCTTGTGAGCTTTCAACCGTAAAAAGGCGGCTTCACTGATTTCAGTGAAGCCGCCTTTTTACGGTTATATCAGCCAGGAAAGCGGCACAAGGGACAGTTTGGGGAAGAACACGAGCAGGAAGAGGATGAATACTTCCACCAACACGAAGGGCAGCATCTTCATGACCAGTTCAGGCAGTTTGATGTTGCCTATGCTGCAGACGACATACAGCACCGTTCCCACCGGCGGGGTGATGACCCCGATGCCGAGGTTCAGGATGAACAGCAGCCCGAAGTGATAGTCGTCGATTCCGGCCTGGCGGATGAGCGGATAGAACACCGGTGCAAAAATAAGCACGTTTGGCGTCAGGTCCATGACCATGCCCGCGAGAAGGAGGAAGCACATGATCACCAGCAACAGCAGGGTGGGGCTGTCGATAAAGGGCGAGAAAAGTTCCGCCATGTAGACCGGAATACGGGCCATGGTGATGAAATACCCGACCGCTGTCGCCGTCGCCACGATGAGCATGACCACGGCCGTTGTGCGCGCGGCGGCCGCGCTGACCCTGAGCAACTGGCGGAAGGAAAGCTCGCGGTAATAAAACATGCATACCACAATGGCGAACACCGCCGCGAACGCCCCGCCTTCCGTGGGCGTGAACACGCCAAAGCGTATGCCGCCGAGCAGGAGCACCGGCAGCATGAAGGCCGGGCTCGCGTCCTTCAGAATGGTGATCGCTTCCTCTTTGGTGAAGGTCAGCGTCTCCGTGTACCCGTCTTTGCGCACGATGAACCACCACACGACCATAAGCCCGAGGCCGAGCATGAGGCCGGGGAAAAGTCCGATCATGAACAGCTTTGTCACGGAAAGGCTCACGGTTGACCCGAGAATGATGAAGTTGGTGCTCGGGGGGATGATCGGCCCGAGGATGGCCCCGGAGGCGATGAGGCCGCCGGCGCGGCCGGGATTGTAGCCCACCTGTTTCATCATCGGGAGCAGCAGTCCGCCGAGCGCGGCCGCCTCGCCCACGGAACTGCCCATGAGACCGGCAAAAATGATGCTGGCCACAATGGCCGCATAGCCGAGGCCGCCCTTGACCCGGCCTATTATCAACTGGGCAAGCTGCACCACGCGCTTGGAAAGGCCGCCGGCGGCCATGATCTCCCCGGCGAACACGAAGAAGGGGATGGCCATCAGGGGGTAATTGTTGGCCCCGTCCGCCATGATGTTGGGTATGGTCATCACGTCCCACATGCCGCCGGTGAACATGAGCACCATGGAGCACAGCACCAGCACCAGGGAAATGGGCACGCCGAGAGCCAGAAACACCGCAAGAGAGCCAAAGAAGTAAATAAGTTGATCCATGGCTTACATCTCCAGGTCCTTGTTGGGGTCAAACCCCGCGGGAGGCTCATAGGAGGCTTTGCGGAATTCCGAAGCCGGTTTTTTCAGCAGTTCTATCAATTCCTTGCCGCGAATGACCAGAGCGGCGAGAGCCATGACGGGCAAAGCGCCGTAAATAAGGCCCATGTTGATGCCCGTTGCCACGGAATTGGTATCGATGGTTTGCCCCACAAGCACAATGCCGCCCCACAAGAGAAGGAACAGCGCGCCGAGCCCGAGAAGCTGGGCCGTGACATCCAGGGTTTTGCGGGCAATCCCCTGGAAAAGACCGACAAAGAGGTCCACGGCGATATGCTTTTTGCGGTAAAAAGCTTCGATGGCGCCGTAAAAGGTGATGAACATGAACAAAAATCTGGCCCATTCCTCGCTGGGTGCGAAGCTTGAGTGAAATACATAGCGCAGAAAGGCGTTATAGGAGACCAGGCCGATCATGCCCAGAAAGATCACGGCGCAAAAGACCTGGAAGGCAAACTCGCCTCTGGAGTCCTGCGGTTCCGCCGGCTTGTCATCGGCAACGGGCGAAGTGTCATGCGTCATATGGCGTCCTTCGAGTATGCGGAAATTACGGACCCGTTGCCCGGAGCGCATGGCCCAGGGCAACGGATGAGACGGGACACAGGGGAGGCGCGAGGCCTCCCAGCGGATTATTTCTTTTCCCTGTAAGAATCGGCGCTCTCAAGGATTTCCTTGGCGTTGGGCACTGTGTCGTAGAACAGCTTCCAACTGCGCTTGGCGGCCTCCACCATGCCCTGGTGGAATTCGGGCGAAGGCCTGTTGATCTTGCCGCCGGCCTTCTCGATGTTCGCAACGGCCTCGTTTTCCAGGGTGCTCATGAGATCCCATACGTAGTCGGCGGATTCTTTGGCGGCCTGATCAAACCACTTGCGGTCCTGTTCGGGCAGATCCTGATAGAACTTTTCGTTCACGAACAGGGAATGGATGACCAGAATGTGGCCGGAAAGCGTGATGTTGGGGGTGATTTCATACATTTTCAGGGCCGCGATATCCACGATGGGGCTGTCGCCGCCGTCGATGACGCCCTGGTCAAGGGCGCTCGGCACTTCCGCAAAGGGCATGGGCTGGCCGCTGATGCCGCATTCTTTGGCGAAATTGATGTACAGGGGAATGTTGGGTACGCGCATGCGCAGGCCCTTGAGATCACTCATGTTGTTCAGGGGCTTTTTGGAGTAAAAGTGGCGGAAACCCAGAGGGAAGGCGTTCAGGGTGCGCAGGCCGGACTTTTCCGGGAACCCGTCATTGATCAGCACAAAGGTTTTGCCCTCCATGGCCCGCCGGGCATGGGCGAGGTCATCGAAAAGCATGGGGGTTTCCAGCATGGCCATGGCCGGATGCAGCGCGGAAACCTGGGTGCCGGTAGCGCACATCTGAATGGTGCCGCGGCGGGTGGAGGCGATGTAGGCGTCTTCCTTGCCAAGCTGGCTGTTGGGGAACACCTGGGTTTCATACTTGCCGCCCGACAGCTTGGCCAGGATTTCTCCGAATTTGTGCATGCCGAGAGTTTCCGGCTCGCCTTCGGGTTTCATCCCGGCTATTTTGATGATCACTTTGTCCGCGGCGGATGACACGCTTGTGAAGCCTACGCCCAACATAACCAGAGCCAGTAAGAGAATCCCGATGCGTTTCATAATTGCAACTCCTGAAAAATCGTTTGTGATTACATGATCCGCCATCAGGGATCTGATCGCGGGCCTTTCGCCAGTGACTTTATACATTTCCAGTCATGATTTTTCCACACATAGATTCGGTTTCAAAGAGCAGTCCCTAGGGTGCGTCCTGAGAACCGGGATCGCCTTTGCTGCCGAACTTGCCTACCACCTCATGGCAGATGCCTTCACCGGACATGATGGCGCGGTATTCCTGAATGGGAATCATGCTCAAGGCGCCTGCGGGGCACGTTTCAACACAGGCGCTCTGGCTCTTGCCCTCTTCCGCGCGCCACTCCGTACACAGATCGCAGCGCACGGCGATACAACGGGGTTCATCCCGCTCATAGCGCGTTTTTTCTTCCTCGGTCAATTGGATGAAGGAGCGGGTGATGGCTCCATAGGGGCAAGCCATCTCGCATAAACCGCAGCCCGCGCAGTGCTGGGAATGCATGATCACCGGCCCGTTGGCGTTTTGCACCAGGGCATCCGTGGGACAGACGCTGACGCAGGGAGCGTCCGCGCACTGGTGGCATTGTACCGGCATCTTCAGGGTTTCGGTTTTGACCACGTGTACCCTGGGTTCGTAATCATTGCGATTTTTGACCGCCTCTTTGAACGTCAGGTGGTTGTGCGAAGCGATGCAGGCCAACTCGCACTTGCGGCAGGCGCGGCACTTGTCGGCGTCCGCATATATGACGTGAGTGGGGGCGTCGGGTTCATTATCTTTGAGCATAGTAACCTCGTGTACTAGGGCCTAGTTGGGTATCGGTTTCACCTCGATGGAGGCGATATACAGTTCGTTTCCGCCTGTCCAGTCCGCGTTTTCCCCCCGGCATTCGGGGCAGCGGAACTCTCTGGAGCGGGTCGTGAAATCTTGGGCTCCGCAATCCGGGCAGGATCCGCGCATGGGCTCCGCTTCCAGCACAAGTTCCGCGTCCTGCGCGGCGGTCCCTTCGGCCATGAGGGCGAAGATGCCTTGCAGCGTCGGGGCTTCAACGCCCATGAGCAGCCCGGCCCTGACCCGCACGCGGGTCACGCGCAACTTTTGTCCCTGTTCCTGCCCATGTCTGGCTGTTTCTTCCAGAACAAGGCGCACCAGCGGCGCGGCAAGGGCGGCCTCATGCATATTCTGTTGCCACGTGAAACAATGGACTCAGCGTTCCGTGCAGGATACGCAGGGGTCCATGCTGTTGACGATCAGCGACACATCGGCCACGGCGCAGTCCTTGAGCATGACTTCCAGCGCGGCCCAGTTCATGTAGGACGGCACGCGCCACTTCAGGCGCATGGGAATGTCCGAACCGTCGGTACGCAGATAGTAGAACAGTTCGCCGCGCGGAGCTTCACTGCGGGCGACAGCTTCCCCGGCCGGAATCTTGGGCAGACGGGCGATCCGATCGCCCGCGGGCAAATCGCGCATGATCTGCTGCACAATACCGATGGATTCACGGGCTTCGCGCAGGCGCACCAGGGCTCTGGCGTTAACGTCGCCGCCTTGTTCGGTAATCACCTCAAAAGCCAGATCCGGGTAGACCGCGTAGGGCGCGTCGCGGCGCACGTCCATGACCAGGCCGCTGCCTCTGGCCACGGGACCGACCAGGCCATAACGGACGGCTTCTTCCTTGGGCATGACGCCCACGCCCACGGTACGGGCGCGGATCAGCGGGTCATTGCGGTAGATGTCCAGCAACTCATCCACATGAAAGATCAGGCGGTTAAGACGGGCCCTGGTATAGCCCAGCAGAAAATCGTCCAGATCGTACTTGACGCCGCCAATGGAGTTGGCGGCCAGATCCATGCGATTGCCGTACACGGTTTCCTTGATGTCCTGCATCAGTTCACGCACTTCCATGACGTGCAGGAAAAGGGATTTATACCCGATCACGTGGGCCATGATGGCCACGTTGAACAGGTGCGAAGCAATGCGCTTGATTTCTTCGGCCATCACCCGCAGGTACTGGGCCCGGACCGGGACCCGGATGCCCGCCAGGTTCTCGATGGCCATGCAGTATGTAAAGGGATGGCTGTTGGAGCACAGCGAACATACCCGTTCGGTAAGCACGATGTTCTGGAAAAAATTGCGCTTGGTGGCAAGGGCTTCCATGCCCCGGTGCACATGGCCGGAGGTAATGTCCACATGCTTGACCCGTTCGCCTTCAGTGGAAATCCGGAAGTACATGGGCTCTTCAAGGGCCACGTGCAATGGTCCGAGCGGCAGGCTGAATGCTTTCAGTTCAGGAGAGTGGCTGGTATCCATAGAGAATCCTCGGTGCTCTTATTTCTTTTTGGCAGCGGGCTTTTTCCCGCTTTTGGCAGCGGGTTTGGGTGCGGGGGCCGGTTGTGTTTCCTGCGCCGGAGCGGCCTCTTTGGCAGGCGCGGCCACGTCGGCCAGAGTCGGGACCGCAAGTTCGTCCTTGGGTTCGGTGACCGAAACCGGGGTCACCTTGGGGACCAGCTTGATGGGCTCGGCCGGTACGTTCAGCGAGGGCATGCGCTCTTCAACCGGGATGCCCTTGGCTTCCAGAACTTGCTCCCACAGGGTGTTGGAGGCCGCGCCGTGGGCCATGGCCGAGAAGGGAATAAGGTTGCTCATGATGCCCGCGTCCAGGCGCTCGTCCAAAAACAGGCGCTTGGGATTGGGGTGTCCGGTAATTTCAATGTTGAACATCTCCATGAATTCCCTCTCGTTCCAGTCCGCATTGAGGAACCAGGGAGTGATGGAGGGCACCGGAAGCGGTTGCAGGCTCTCGGGATCGAAGATCGGAATGGTCACTGTAAGAAGCGCATTCCCGGCCACAAAATGGTAGGCGATACGGCGGCGCTTATCCGGGTCGTCCCGTTCCTCGGCATAGGCCGTGATCGTGCACAGGCGCGCTTTTCCGGCCAGGGCCCCGGCCACGTCCTTCAGTTTGTCCGGCGCGTCAAGACGCAGCCAGGCAAAGGGATTGCCCCGGACGTCACCGGTCCAGACGGCCTCTGTTCCCGTGGCCTTCTTCAGCAGTTGGTGCAGAGCGTCATTTCTATTTATTGTCGGCGTGCTGGGCATGGGCAACTCCCTCAACCTGCCTCTTGGCCGCCGCAATCTGGCGGCAGTTGGGGCAGAGTTTCATTAACTGGGTCATATCCACCGGGCTGTGCGCATACACGCGCGTGGCCAGTTCGGGCGGCAGCATGCGTATGGGGGACTGGCAGCCCGCGCAGCGCAGGTACGGCACAAAATGGTTTTCCGCCCAGACATACTTGTCGGACTGAAGATGCGCGTTGTGCCAGTCATTGGTCATGCTGATGGCGCCGGTGGGGCAGAAGTGGCGGCACAGGCCGCACAGGGCGCAGGTGTTGTGCCAGATGGTGAAATTATAGCCGGTTTTCTCCTGGTTCTGCTCAAGGCGGATGGCCCGGCCCGCGCAAACGTGGCGGCAGACGGCGCAGCCCACGCATTTTTCCGGGGCCATGGTCACGCGGCCGCGGAAACGCCGGGGCGTGTGCGCTTCGCGGAAGGGAAAGGCGATAGTTGCGGGCCCCTGGATGATATTACGGGCCAGGACTTTAAGAAATCGCAGCATTGTCTTCCTCCTTGAGCGCTCCTTTGAGCCCGAAATCGCGGCCCTGCAAACGGGCCAGCCAGACTTCCTTGGCCAGGAGTATGCCTTCCATGATGGCCTGGGGCCTGGGCGGGCAGCCGGGCACGTTCACGTCCACGGGAAGGTATTTGTCAATGGGGCCTTCGATGGAATGCGCGCCCCGGAACACGCCGCAACTGATGGGGCAGATGCCCACGGCCACGGTGACCTTGGGTTCGGGAATTTCGTCCCAGACGCGCAGTACCTGGTCCCGCACGCGCAAGGTGAGCGGGCCGGTAATGAGCACGATGTCCGCGTGGCGGGGGCTGCCGCAGTACTTGCAGCCCAGGCGTTCCACGTCGTAACGCGGAATGCAGGCGGTTGTGGCAAGTTCAACGTCGCAGCCGTTGCAGGATCCCGCATTGATGCGGTAAAGCCAGGGCGAACGCGCTGCCAGGGAATGTAAAAGACTCACGGTATATTCTCCTTACGGCCACAGCCAGGCCAGCACAAGGCTGATCAGGGCCAGTCCGGTGGGGTACTTCAGATAGAAGGCAAAGGCCTGATCCACACGGAAGCGGCCGGTTGCCGACTTGACCAGGGTCAGGGACACGAACATCAGGACCAGGCACTTGAACAGGAACCAGGCCAGGTTGATGATCAGGCTGTCCCCCAAGGTGCCCGGAAAAAACAGCACCACGCCGAGCCCGAGCACCACAATGCTTTTAAGGGCCGAGGTCAGGTGAAAAAAGGCCAAGGCCGGTCCTGAATACTCCAGGAGCGGGCCTTCAATAATCTCGGTTTCCGCCTCGGGCACGTCAAAGGGCACCGCGCCCATGGTTCCGGGCAGGAAAATGAGATAGGCCAGCAGGGCCGGGAGCATGGTCAGGGTAAAGCCGAAAGAACCGTGCTCATGCTGGTAGGCGACCACCGCGCCGAGCGAGAATTCCGCGCCTGCGCCTTGGCCGACTTTCATGGCCACGGCCAGGATAACCATGAGCAGCGGAATCTCGTATGCAAACATGATAGTCATTTCCCGGGCAAAGCCAAGAGCGCCGAAGGGGGAGCTCGAGCTGGAACCGGCAACCATCAGGGCAATGGCGGGCAGAGGAAGCAGATAAAAATAGACCAGCAGGTCACCCATGCCGGTCATGCCGTTGAACACTCCGGGCACGGGCAGGAGAGCGGCGCACACGGCCATGCCGACAAAGCCGATGATTGGCGCGGCAAAAAAGGTCACCGGGTGGGCCGTTTCCGGCACCAGGCTCTCTTTGGTAGCCAGCTTGGCCAAATCAATAAAAGGCTGCGTGATTGGCGGCCCGACCCGGCGCTGCAGGCGGGCTTCCAGCTTACGGTCAATGCCCTTGAGCGTCAGACCCGCCAGCAGGGCAAAGATCCCGCCGGGGAATATGAGCAGGTGGAACAGTCCCAGAAAGGACTGCGTGAGGAGCGTGCCGAGTTCATTCATGGTGATTCCGTTTCCTTGTAGGCTCAGGACTCGTATAGTATCTTTTTTGGAGGGACTCTGTCCCTCCAAACCACCCTGCAAGGGGGCGTGGCCCCCTTGACCCGCAACTTGTGAGGGGTGCAGGGGAAATCATTTCCCCTGCCAG
>WRHY01000007.1 GCA_009783025.1 Desulfovibrionaceae bacterium | reverse complement strand
CCCGGCAGGGGGGGGTGCCCCCCTGGCCCGGCATTTGGTGAGGGGGGCGGGGAAAATCTTTCCCCCTGCCAGGGGAGTCTGAGGGGGCAGAGCCCCCTCAGGTATTTTTAATCGATTTCAACCTCATTGCCATAATAAACACACGTAAGCAGCTCTTCCATCTGCTTGGGCGTAATGGGCCTCGGATTGGACCCGGTGCAGGCGTCGCCCACTGCGTTTGCGGCAATGGCGGCTAATTTTTCCCTGAATTCCGCTTCTTTGATGCCGAATTCCTGGAGTGTCGCCGGAATTTCCAGCTTTTTATTCATTTCGCGAATACGCGCGATAAACTTGCCGGTTACATCGTTATCGTCCTTTCCTTCAATGCCGATATAACGCGCGATTTCCGCGTACCGCTTTGCCGCGCAGGCAGCATTGTACTGGATGACATAGGGCAAATAGATCGCGTTCGCGCATCCGTGCGGGATATGCCCGGTTGAAAACGCCGCGCCTGTCTTATGCGCCATGGAATGGACAATACCCAACAGCGCGTTGCTGAACGCCATACCGGCCAGGCACTGCGCGTAATGCATATTTTCACGCGCGGCCGTATCTCCGCTATAGGAGCCGTACAGGTTCTCAAATACCATGGCAATGGCTTTCAGCGCCAGCGGGTCGGTAAACGGGCCGTTCAATGTTGATACATATGCCTCTATGGCGTGGGCCAGCGCGTCCATGCCTGTGTGCGCGGTCAGGGTGCCCGGCATGGTCTCGGCAATCGCCGGGTCGAGAATTGCGATGTCGGGCGTGATATTAAAGTCCGCCAGCGGATATTTGATCCCTTTTTGATAGTCTGTAATAACCGAGAATGCCGTCACCTCGGTAGCCGTGCCCGAAGTCGACGGAATCGCGGCAAACCTCGCCTTTATGCGAAGCTCCGGGAAACTGAACGGGATTATTAACTGCTCAAAGGTGGTTTCAGGATATTCGTAGAATACCCACATGGCTTTGGCGGCGTCTATCGGCGAGCCGCCGCCGATGGATACAATCCAGTCGGGATTAAACTCCCGCATAGCCTGAGCGCCCTTCATCACCGTTTCGACGGAAGGATCCGGCTCCACGTTTTCGAACAATCGGACTTCCATGCCGGCCTCTTTTAAATAATCGACCGTTTTGTCAAGAAATCCAAATCGTTTCATGGATCCGCCGCCCACAACTACAATAGCCCGTTTTCCTCTGAGCGTTTTGAGCGTTTCAAGAGAACCTTTCCCATAATAGATATCGCGCGGTAATGTAAATCTTGCCATGTTACTTCACTCCTCAAAAGGCGAAATGTATTTCCAAGACCATAATGGAGCCTTGCTCTTTACCCATAGCAGATTGAGTGAGGTTCGCGCAACCTATCCGGCAAATTTTTGTTGCCTTGGCGGGATGTGCGTTGTCATGTGGTCAGGCGATTCCAGTCAATGCGGCCGGCTATTGCCCCGGACAGTTCCGCAAGACCTTCGCCCGTGCGCGCGGATATGAAAAAAGCCTCGGGATATTCCTCTTGCAACAGGGCACGGGCCGTCAGGCCCGCTTCATCAGGCGTCTCGGGCAGGGCGTCCACCTTGTTCAGAATCAGCATACGCGGCGTGTCCCGCAAATCCAGTTGATCCAGAATGTTCTCCACGGCCTTCACCTGTTGATCCAACTCCGGGTGAGAGGCGTCAGCCACATGCAGCAGCAGGTCCGCCTCCTCCAGTTCTTCCAGGGTCGCCCGGAAAGCCTCCAGCAATTCTTTGGGCAGACTGCGGATAAAACCCACGGTGTCGGTCAGAATCAACTTCCTTTCCTGCGGAAAACGCAGACGGCGGGTGGTCGGGTCCAGAGTGGCGAACAGACGGTTTTCGGCCAGCACTTCGGAACCGGTCAAGGCGTTGAGCAGGGTGGATTTACCCGCATTGGTATAGCCCACCAGGGAAGCGACGGGCACGCCCCCCTTGGCGCGGCGCGCGCGGGCATAGGAGCGCTGGCGGCGCAGGTCGTCCAGAGAACTTTTGATCCGGGCCACCCGGTCGCGCAGGCGGCGGCGGTCGGTTTCCAGCTTGGTTTCACCGGGCCCGCGTCCGCCAATGCCTCCGGCCAGACGGTCCAGAGCCCGGCTTTTACCCACCAGGCGCGGCAGCATGTACTGGAGTTGGGCCAGTTCCACCTGGAACTTGCCTGCCCGGGACGAAGCCCGCTGGGCGAAAATATCAAGGATGAGCTGCGTGCGATCCAGCACCCGGCGCTCGGTTATTTCGGTCAGGTTGCGCAATTGCGCGGGCGAAAGCTCTCCGTCAAAAATAATCAGCCCGGCATTGCCCTGCAAAGCCAGCACTTCAAGTTCCGCCAGCTTGCCCTTACCCAGGATGGACCGGGGGTTTATGGCCTGTACCCGCTGGATAAGCGTTCCGGCCACATGAACCCCGGCGGTGTCGGCCAGTTCCGCCAACTCGGCCAGGGCGGATTCCTGCTCGTGCCTTGGCTGGGTGGATACGCTGACCAGAATGGCCCGGCTTTCCGGTCCCTTGCCTTCGCCGTGCCCGGCCACGCGAGCCCGCTCAAGCCGCCCGCGCCGCGCCGCGGGCGCAACGGATGGCGCGCCGGGCTCCGCGGCCACATCCCGCAGAGCCTCACCCTTTGACGCCGCGTCCATGCCGCGAGCCAGTTCTTCCTCCAGGGCCGTGACCTCGGCCAGAACATCCGTGTCCACGGCGTCCCAGCGTTCGGGCGGGTAGGCCACATAGGTTTTATTTTCAGGGTTGGGAGGCAGCAGGTGGGCTCTCTGCAAGCGCAGCGGCTCGCCCCACTCGTTCACGCTGAGCACGGCAATGCTGTCAAAACGCAGAAAGAGAAGGTCCATCAGGTCTTCCTGGGACAGCAAATCAGGCGTCAGGTGCGTGTGCAGAAAGCGCAGCCCGCGCAGACGGCCCGCGCCTTCGCGCGCTCGCGGCAGTTCCGGGATAAGAATGCTCGTGGTATCGCCCACCAGCACCATGGCCGCGCGCCCCTGGCGGTTGATCAAGAGGCCTACCTGGCGTCCGATGGAGCGGGAGAGCGCGGCCAGTTCCCTGGCCTGGTCCGCCGTGTACCCGCCCTGGACCGGATAGCGCCGGGTAAACAGGCGGGACAGCGCCTTCATCTGGCTCGGTTTGAGTCCTTGGGTGTTTCCTTCGATTTTAGCTATGGCGAGTGTCCCCTCATGCTCTATGAATTTTCTGGTAGTGGCTCAGTTTGGTGTCAGACGAGGAAGGCGCAGCTTTGCGCGATGGGGGCTGGGCTCTTCGGCCCTGCCCCCGGAGCGCAAACAAGCCTGACAAAGTATCACACCAAACTGAGCCACTACCGATTTTCTTCCTCGTCAAGATGCCTGAGACAGCACTCCGCGATCAGGCCCGCCTTGGGAACGATCTGTTCACGCAGTACCCGCTTCCGTTCCTCGCGCAGCAGCGGGGCGTATTGCGGATTGTTGCTCAGGCCTCCGTGCTCCATAAAAGAAATATAATGCGGCATCCGGGCCACGTTAAGGCCGTTCAGGCAACGAAGTGTGAATTCCAGATCCCCGGCAATGCGGAAGGAAGGGTCGAAGCGGTGTTGCTTCAGGGTTTCCATGCGTACAAAGGTGGAGGGAAAGGGCAGACCGACACCCAGAAAAAACTGGCTGTATATGACGGACAGAGAACTTACGATCCTGGTTTTAGGCCTGCCGTCCGTGCCCAAGGCGAGGTTCCCGTAAGCAAAGTCGACAGCGGGCGGCATCCCGGCCAGACAGTCCCGGCTGCGGGCCAGAACATCCCCGGCCAGCAGAAAATCATCGCTGCCCAGAAACAGGGCCCAATCGCCCGTGGCCCTGTCCAGAGCCTTGTTCCAGGCGTCGTAAACACCCGCATCAGCTTCCGAGCGCCAGTCAACGCGGCTGCCGTAGCGCCGCAGCAAATCCAGGGTATTGTCCGTCGAGCCGCCATCCTGAACAATAAGCTCGTAATTGCCGTGGCTCTGGCTGAGCACCGAACCCAGGGCGCGGCTGAGCAGGCGGGAGGAGTTCAGGGTGGCGACAATGCAGGAGAACTTCATGTTCCCTTAAGATAGGTAGCAATCATGCCGTCGTAAAGGGAAGTGGCGGCAAAGGTGGCCACGGCCAGTTCCAGGCGCAGGCCCAGCGGAGCCCGCATGTTGTTATCGATCAGCGCTGTCCGGATACGCGGATAAAAGGAGGGCGCGGGCGCCACCAGAACCGAGTGGTAGTTCTTGGCCGAGGCGCGCAACATGCAGGGGCCGCCGATATCGATTTCCTCGATGGCCAAACGCGGTTCCAGTTGCTTGGCCGCCGCCTCGGCAAAGTTGTACAGATTGACGCACACCAGATCAAAGGTCTTGATGCCGTGTTCGCCCAGGGTCTTCACATGTTCGGGGTTATCCTTGTCAGCCAGGATGCCGCCGTGGATCGCCGGGTGCAGGGTCTTTACCCGGCCGCCCATGATCTCGGGAAAGCCGGTCACTTCGCTGACCTGGGTTACAGTAAGCCCCGCGTCTTGCAGCATTTTACACGTACCGCCCGTGGAAACGAGTTCCACGCCGTTCCCGGCCAGAAAGGCCGCGAAATCGGCCAGGCCGGTTTTGTCGGTCACGCTCAGGATAGCGCGTCTGATGGGAAGCATATCCATAAATACAATAGGCCTCCTACTTATACGGCTCCAATTCTTTCAAAAAGTCTTCCGGCACTTCAAAACCGTTGGCAACGGCTAACTCGGCGTATTCCAGAGCCTTTTTGCCCTCGCCCTTTTCCAGCCAGGCCAGGGCCAGGTTGTTATAGGCCGGACCAAAACCAGGCTGCAGCTTGAGCACGCGCTCGGACAGGGCAATGCTTTCGTCCACACGGCCCAGCATATACTGGGCTGCGGCCAGAGAGGTGATGCCCTGCACAAAGTTGGGATCCCACTTGACGGCTTTGGTCAGGGCTTCGGCGGCCTTTTCCGCATCGCCGCGCTGCAGGTGCACAAAGCCGATGTTGCCCCAGGCAATGGCGAAACGAGGGCGGCTGTTCGCCGCTTCCGTATTGTAGTTCAGGCAGCCGTCCAAATCGCCGCGTTGCAGGCAGATGCCGCCAAGTTGCACATAGGCTTCGGCCAGACGGGGCGATTTACGCACCGAATCAAGAAAAGCGCGCTCCGCATTCTGGAAGTCGCGTTTGCTGAGCAGGGCCACGCCCAGATTGTACAGATGATTTGCGCAGTCAGGCGAGCTTTCAATGGCGGCGCGCAGGTCGGCAATATACTCGTCAAGATCATCATAATGGTCCTTCATTTGGAAAGCTTCTCCTTTTGCAGCAATTCATGGTACCAGACGCAAAAATCCAGCACCCCCTGATACTTCTCCTGCCTGGCCACAATGCCCACGGCGCAGTCTGTCGCGCCCCTGGCGTATTCCCCGCCGTGCATCCGGCCCACAGTGGTTTTCATAAATTCCCGCACCAGTTCCTGCACCGTGCGCTTTGTGAGGTCCGTGCGCAGGTCCATGGGTTCTTTAGGTCCCTCAAAGGGATCCCAGTTTTCAAACCCGATACGGTCCACGAAGCGGCGGCGCCGGGGCGACATCCGTTCATAAAAATACCGTTTCTGCTCGGTCTCTTCAGGCGTGAACGCGCGTTCCGCACCTTTGTTCAGCAAATCGGACGGGCGTGTCATCACTCTTTCTCTTTGCGAATGCCGCCGATACCGAGATAGGCGGCGTCATATTCAGTCAACAGCGCGCTGGAAACCGGCACATACATGGAGGCCAGTTCCGTGTAGGCCGTGCCTATAAAAGCGGCCAGTTCCCCGCTCAGGGCGGAAAGCCGGTGCTGCATCTTGTCCAGGGCCACGGTAGGGTATCTGCCGCCCTGCACGAACCCGGTTTTGCCGCAGGTGTGGGATTTGCCGCCAATGGCCGTGGGCACGCCGTACAAGCGGCAGGTGATGGGCCGCACCTCATAGAGGATACAGCGGTCATCCTTGTCCAGCAAGGGGCAACGCAGGCTCTCGGCCGCAACTTCAGCCAGTATGAGGTTACTGTCCTTACCGGTCTTGGACTCCTTGAACACCTTGCGCTTGATGCGCGCGGCCTGACGATCCGCTTTGTCGGCTTCGTCAAGAATGGCGGCCCGCTCGTTACTCAAGGGAATGCGCTTTTGAAATTCGGCATTAAGATACAGCGCTTCCACAAGGGAAAGATCAAAAAGAGCGTGGCAGCAACTGCTGCACTGCTCGCGGCAGACGACAAGATCAGGGTGCTCGGCGCGGATGCGCTCGAAAAGGGCGTCAGCCTCGCGCGCATGCCGCTCGTAACGCTCGAAAAAAGGGGCCAAATCCGGCAGAGAACCAGCCATGTGTGCTCCGGAACGAGAGTGAGTGGGAACAAACCCTGACAAAAAGACTCCGGCCTTGCGCCGGAGAAAGAATCCCTCCGGCCCTCGCGCTTGCAGGGGCCGGAGAGGAACCTTATTGCGTCAGGCGCGAACTAGGAATTGTCTCCAAATAAGGGCTTTTGCTCCAAGAGCAAGGAACCCGGTCCTTTTTGCGAAGGGAGTGTACTCTTATGGTACTCGACCGGAGCAAAAAAGACCGGGTGACGCAGCTATTTGGACAAAAGAACTATTGGGAGAGAGTTCCTACACTTCTTCAATCGTAATGGCGCCGGTTTCGCACACTTCCACACAGGAGTCGCAGCCGAGGCATTCTTCGGCGTTCACGGCAACAGCCTTCCCGTCCTGCAGTTCATAAACTTCGACAGGGCAAACATCCACGCATTCGCTGTCGCCGTTACATTTGTCAGTATCAACCGTCACATTCCAAGCCATAGCGTCCTCCAGTCGGTTTTCGGTGCTGTTTCCAGCCCTTTGTTTTTATTACAAATAGGTGAAAATGCACTTCAAGTGTTTTCTTTGCTGATAGCCGCCGCACTCTGGCCTGTCAAGTCAAGAATGCGTATTCTCCGCAAATCGTTGGCAGTACCCCGGCTTGAGCAATGCCGGTAGCGCCTCAGTTTGTCGTCAGACGAGGAAGGCGCAGCTTTGCGCGATGGGGGCTGGGCTCTTCGGCCCTGCCCCCGGAGCGCAAACAAGCCTGACAAAGTATCACGACAAACTGAGGCGCTACCGAATCGTTTTTCCACTTGCCCGTCAGTGGCACTTGACTGTACAACCGTCACTCTGCCGGTCTTTGCCCGGCTGTATACATTTTCCCTGTGAGATTTACCATGCCGTCGTCCCTTCTCTCCCCTTCTCTCGCCCGCGAGTGCGAGGCTGTCGTCCCTGTCGATACGGCCCGCATGGATATTGCCCAGACCCGTCTCGACTCCCTGACCAAACCCCTTGGCAGTCTGGGCCGTCTTGAAGACATGGCCCGACAGCTCTATGGCATCCAGGGAAAAGCCCCGCTTGAGGCTCGTCCGGCGCGCATGTTCACCATTGCGGGCGATCACGGCGTGGTAGCGGAAGGCGTGGCCTCAAGCCCCAAGGAAGTGACGGTTCTGATGGTGCTGAATTTTCTGCGCGGAGGTGCGGGCGTCAATTGCTTGTGTGAAGCGGCCGGAGCGGATATCCGGGTCGTGGACGCGGGCGTGGATGCCGAGCCTTTTCAGCCCCATCCCCGTCTTATCGATGCCAAAATCGCCAGGGGCACGGCCAACATGGCCAAAGACCCGGCCATGACTCTTGAGCAGTGCGCCAGGGCTTTGCAACTCGGCATCGATCTTGCTGAAACGGCTCGCCAGGAAGGAATCCGGGTACTGGGCACCGGAGAAATGGGTATCGGCAACACTACCCCGTCCAGCGCCCTTTTTTGCGCTTACCTGGGCTTTTCCGCCCTTGACATGACCGGCATGGGCGCGGGCATTCCTCCGGCCGGGCTGGGACATAAAACAAAAATCATTCAGCAGTCCCTGGATGTGAATCGGGAAGCCGTGGCCGGAGGCGATCCCATTGCTGTTCTGGCCGCCCTTGGAGGCTTTGAAATCGCCGCCCTGGCCGGGCTGATTATCGGCGGCGCGGCCAGAAACATGGCCGTGATGATTGACGGCTTCATTGCGACGGCCGCCTATGTTGCCGCCGTCCGACTGGCTCCTGCTGTGCGCGATTATTGCTTTTTCTGCCACGGCTCAGCCGAGGCGGGGCACGGCAGAGTTCTGGAAGCGCTCGGGCAAAAGCCGCTGCTTGACCTGGGCATGCGCCTTGGCGAAGGCACCGGCGCGGCCCTCGGCTTCACCCTGCTTGATGCGGCGGCCCGTATTTACAACGACATGGCTACCTTTGAAAGCGCCGGCATTTCCCTGGAAAATACATAAGCGCACTACCCCCCTATTTATACGGCACGGGCGTACCTGTGGTTCTGATGTCCTCGTTGATCAGCGAGCGCAGCAAGGCACATACCGGCCCCTGCCTGCCGCTGCCGATGCTCTGGCCCTCGTAGTCCGCCACAGCCACGCAATCGGGCCCGGTACCAAGCAGGAGCACTTCGGAAGCGCGGGAAATATCCGCTTCCGTAATCCGGCGCATGCGGTGCGCCACCTTGCCGTCAAGCAGTTTCAGAGCGCGTTTTACGGTCGTGCCGGGGAGCGAATTGGTGAATTCCGGCACTTCAAGCATGCCGTCGCTGTTCACCAGACAAATATTGGCAATGGCGCTCTCAGCCAAATAGCCCTCGTCATCAAAGCAGAAGGGCACGTCCTTGCCCAGTTCCCTGGCTTCCCGGATCATGAGGACGTTGGGCAGGTAGTTGGCGTTCTTGATCCGCGCCAGATACCCCTGTTTGGCCGGAATGCCGGTGCGGAACCCCTTGAGCCCCTTTTCATACCAGCTTTCCGGCTTGGGCGTGAAACGGTACGCCACAATATACAGACTGGGAACCGGGGATTCCGCCGGGTCAATGCCGAAACTGCCCGGTCCACGCCCGAGCAGCACCCGCATTTGCCCTGTCCTTTCTCCACCCGCCGCGGCCACGGCCAGGATCAACGCGCGGATTTCCTCCCAGGGGCAGGGCGGCTCAAGATAAATACCCCCGGCGGACGTTTGCATGCGTTCCAGGTGCTTGTCCAACAGGTACATGCGGCCATCCACGTATTTGATGGTCTCGAAAATACCGTCCCCCCTGTGCGCAAGATGGTCGTCCAGAGGCAGCAGCATCAGACGGGGATCACGTCCCACGGCTCCAATGCGATGCTCATAAAAAGCGAGAATATTTTCCTCGCCGGGACGCGGGAGGGACAACAGTCTGGACAGGTACTCCTCGGAATTCAGAAGCTGCGGCATGGGCATTCCTTTACTTATTATAGCAGTTTACGCTTGAGATTGTCGCTTAACTGTTCAGGCTGTTGGTGCGGCATAAGGTTGAATACCACGGTAGTCCAGCCATAGAACAACGGCGGGTTGACTATCTCGGCAAAGCCCGCCTACGCCAATCTCGCGGCAAGGATTTGCGAGCAAATCCTTGCTGAGAATTTCACCTTTTCAAGGTGAAATTCTCTACTGTGCGGGCAATGTGCCCCAATTCATGGCCGGTTTTTGTTCCGCGGGCTTTTCCGCAGGCTTGGCATCCGGCTTCTTCTGAGCGGGCTTTTTCTGAGCGGGTTTCTGCTGGCTCTGCTGGCCCTGTTTGCCCTGAGCAGGCTTTTTACCATCAAGAGCTTCCAGGGCAGCCTTGGCTTCGGGCATGCCCTTATCAGCCGCCCTTTTCAGGAGTTCCCTGCCCTTTTTAACGTCCTTTTTCACGGCCTGGCCCTCAAGATAGGCCTGCCCGAGCGCGAACTCGGCCAAAGGATGCCCGAAAGACGCCGCCCCCTCAAAAGCCTTGAGCCCGGCAGCCACATCACGGTCGCCGCCTTCGCCGGTCAGCAGCATAATCCCCAGGCCGTACAGGGCATCCGGGTGCCCGGCCTTGGCCGCCTTGTTCCAGAGCGCGCGGGCCTTGGGCAAGTCTTGCGTTCCAAGAGCCCCTTTGAAATAAAGATAACCGAGATTGAACTGGGCCTGCGGGTTGCCGGCGTCGGCCGACTTTTTCCACCAGGATTCGGCGGCCTGCAAGTCCTGCGATCCGCCTTCGCCCCGCGCGGCCATCAGACCGAGAGCAAACGTAGCATATGGATCATTTTTATCCGCAAGCGGCTGCAACAATTCCTTGGCTTTGGCGAAATCCTTGGCGTCATAGGCGTCGGCAACCTGTTGCAGGATTTTCTGCGCTTCGGCGTTCGGGGGAGCAACCGGGGCATCCGCCGCAAGAACCTGGCCGGTAAAGCACAGCAAAAGAACAGTAAGCAGTAAAAAACGGCACAGCATGGACATGAGAATTTCCTCTTCTGTCTATAGATTCTACGTTTAAGCGATCTCGCTCAAGCGTACTTTTTCCAATCCTAAAAACGCCACTGGAGGCCTACAGCGGCCCCCTGCGAGGCGCCTGCCGAGGCGTCGCGCGCTTCAACATCGTGATATTCCCCACCCACCTGGAGCCGCACATCGGGCTTCACCTCCACGTCCATATACACTCCGGCGGCAGTAATCCGTCCGTCATTTTCAACCGGGCGATAGAGCGGGGAAGCCAAATCCTGAGGATTGACCGTCAGCCGGGTGGTCGCGTTATTCCGCAGCTTGTACTGCATACTCACCTCGGGCGGCGGATCCGATTCCATGTACGGCAAGGTGTTTTCTCCTCCTGAAAAGGGCGTCCGGGCCGGCGTCAAGCGGCTTTCGGGTATCTTGCGCCTCGTAGCGGACATGCTTACCCTGTCTTCGCCCAAGGTCAAGGATTGTTCGCGCCGTTGTCCTTCAGCACCGTACACGACCTTGGCCCTTTTTTGCCCGTCCGTGGCCGGGCGGCGCTCCAGGGCCAGAGGATTGCCGGTAAACCCTTTGCTTCCCTTTCGCGTGGCGATGTTCCCGGACTTCTTGACCGGCTCGGCCTTGCCCTGCTTCACATCCTTGGACGTATTCTTTGCCGCCGCCTTCGGCTGAGCGGCAGGCGCAACGCGGACCGGAACCGGCTTCGCGGACCGGACAAGCACCGGCCTGGTCTGTTCCCGCTGCGCCGCTCCAGCGGCCGACGCTCCGCCCCACACCACCACCAGCGCACACGCACAAAACGCGCATACCCGCGCGATTTTTTTTGTCGTGGCCGTCTGGTTCAGCATTACCGGCTCTCTGTCTGGAAAAAACTCTTCACACCCTTGTCGCGCAGGAGTTACAACGCATATCTCGCGCTTATGGAAAACTTGCCTGAATGTCTCTAGTCATTTTTTAGACATATACGGTGATGTAAAAAATCGCAAGGGGGAGCGTATAAATAATACAGGCAAGAGAAATTTTCCTCCTCCAAAAAATTAAAACGCTCTATCGGTCCGTTCTTTTTTCCGCGCTTTGACAAAGCTGAAAAGATATTTATCTTAAGGACTGAAAAGTCTGTCCTATATAGTGAGGTTCTTTTATGACACATACCATTGATGCCGATAATGACGCGCAATTTGAACCCGCACAGGAAACTGTCTCCGAGATGACCCCCGACGAGCAGGCCTTGTCCGCTCCTATTGAAAATACGCCTGAATTGCCAAGCCGCCTCCCGGTGTTGCCGGTGCGTGACGTGGTGCTTTTTAATTACACGATTCTGCCTTTGTTCGTGGGCAGAGACGCTTCCGTACAGGCCGTCGAAGCGGCCCTGCAAAAGAACCGTTACCTGCTTATCCTCACGCAGAAGGACGAACAGGTGGACAAACCCGGTCCCGACGATGTGCACACGCTCGGCACAGTGGTCATGATCATGCGTATGCTCAAGCTTCCGGACGGACGGCTCAAGCTCCTCGTCCAGGGGGTCAGCCGCGCCCGCGCTTTGGCCATCACCGACGACAAAGCCTATCTTGAGGCTGAAATACAGCCCCTGCCGGAGCAGGAGCATATTCCCTCCAGCGTGGCCACGGAAGCCATGATGCGCGCCGTGCGCGAGCAGAGTGAACGCATTCTTTCTCTGCGCGGCATGGCCTCCCCGGACATCAGCAATGTTCTCGGCAGCATCGACCATCCCGGCAGGCTGGCCGACCTTATTGCCTCCAACCTGCGGCTCAAAATTGGTGAAGCCCAGGAGCTTCTGGAAACCCTTGATCCTGTTGAGCGCCTGCGCATGGTCAATGAGCATCTGGCCAAGGAAGCCGAGGTGGCTTCCATGCAGGCCCATATTCAGGAAACCGCGCGCGAGGGCATGGACAAGGCCCAGCGTGAATACTATCTGCGCGAACAGCTCAAGGCAATCCGCAAGGAACTGGGCGAAGGGCCTTCCAACGAAGATGACGATATTGCCGAACTGGCCGAAGCCCTGGACAAGGCCAAGCTTCCGCCCGAAGTGCGCAAGGAGGCGGACAAGCAGTTAAAGCGCTTGTCTTCCATGCATGCCGAATCTTCGGAAGCCAGTGTGGTGCGCAACTATCTGGAGTGGATCTCTGAACTGCCCTGGGCCAAGCTTTCCCGGGATCGCCTGGACATCATCAAAGCCAGGAAAATTCTGGAAGAGGATCACTACGGCCTGGAAAAGGTCAAGGACCGCATTCTGGAATTTCTGTCCGTGCGCAAGCTGAACCCCAAATCAAAGAGCCCCATCCTGTGCTTTGTGGGTCCTCCCGGCGTGGGAAAAACCTCTCTGGGCCGCTCCATTGCCCGTTCCATGGGCCGCCAGTTCCAGCGCATGTCCCTTGGCGGGATGCGCGACGAAGCGGAAATCCGGGGGCATCGCCGCACCTATGTGGGCGCTTTGCCCGGCCGCATCATCCAGGGCATCAAGTTGGCCGGAACACGTAACCCGGTGATCATGCTGGACGAAGTGGATAAAATCGGTTCCGACTTCCGGGGCGACCCTTCCTCCGCCCTGCTTGAGGTGCTGGACCCCGAACAGAACAACACCTTCAGCGATCACTTCCTGAGCGTGCCCTTTGACCTGTCCAAGGTTATGTTCATCTGCACGGCCAACCACCTGGACACCATTCCGGGGCCGCTCAAGGACCGCATGGAGATTATCCGCATTCCCGGCTATACCATGCAGGAAAAGCTCGGTATTGCCGAACGCTACCTGGTTGACCGCCAGGCCAGGGAAAACGGCCTGAAAAAGAACGACGTGCACTTTGAAAAGGGCGTGCTGGAGGAGATCATCCAAGGCTACACCCGTGAAGCGGGCGTGCGCAGCCTGGAACGCGAAATCGGCGCGGTATGCCGCAAACTGGCCCGTAAAAAAGCCGAAGGAACCAAGGGACCGTTCAAGGTCAGCAAGGCTGCCCTCAAGGAGTTGCTCGGCGCGGCCCGGTATCTGGATGAGGATCTGGACAAAATCCCCCACCCCGGCCTGGCCGTCGGCCTGGCCTGGACGCCCCACGGCGGCGAGGTTTTGAACGTGGAAGTCTCAACCATGCAGGGCAAGGGCGGAGTCACCCTGACCGGCCAGCTCGGCGATGTGATGAAGGAAAGCGCCCAGGCCGCGATCAGTTACGCCCGCAGCCATGCCAAAGAACTGGGTATTGATCCGGAATTCAACAGCAACCTGGATCTCCATGTGCACGTTCCGGCCGGCGCCACGCCCAAGGATGGCCCTTCAGCGGGCGTAACCCTGGCCACGGCCCTGGTTTCCGCTCTGACCGGCAAACCCGTGCGCGAGAGCCTGGCCATGACCGGGGAAATCACCCTGCGCGGACGGGTGCTGCCCGTGGGCGGAATCAAGGAAAAAATTCTGGCCGCTGTCGGCAGAGGCTTGTCCGACGTGCTCATTCCCAAACGGAATGAAAAGGACCTGGAGGATATTCCCAAGGATCTGCTGGCCCAGGTGGCGGTGCATCCTGTGGAAACACTGGAGGAAGTGCTGAAGTTCGCCTTCTCTTCCTCAAAAAAGAAAGCGGCCAAGGCCGTCCCTTCCGGGACTCCCAAGTCGGGCACAGAGAAAAAGCCCTTGCGCAGACGGAGTTCCAGCCGGGAAAAGGCCCTGAGCCTGGCCCCGCGCTAAAAGCCGCTTCATACAGTGTTCAAAGCGAAGGAACCCGCCACTCAGGTGGCGGGTTCCTTTATTGTGTCCGGGGAGGCCATATGGCCTCCCCGGATAAGCAAATGACAAGACAAATGAGGCAACCCTAGAAGGCGTACCGGAAGCTGACTTCCGCCTTCCAGGCGTTGTCGTTCTTCTTGACGGTGTTGCCGGCATAGTCGGAATTCCAGGTCGCCTTGTCGGAACGCAGATGCAGGTAACCGAGTTCCAGCACCGCAGTCAGGTTTTCATAGATATTATACTTGTGGTCAAAGTTGACTTCAAACACGGAGTCTTTGGTGGTCAGGTACAGGGGGTCGCTGCACCAGGCCGGAGCCCAACCGTTTTCTCTGGGCATGTTCTTGTCGTTCGTTCCCTGGTAGTAGGCAAAACGCAGGGTGTGGCTGAGATCCTTCACAAAGGTCACGTCAGCGGTCTGGATGCCGATACCCCAGGAGCCGGTGGCGGTGCCGATAACAGCGGGAGCGGCCTGTTGGCTGTTGCCGAAGTAGCCGGCGGAACCGAAGCTGGTGGGCTTGAAGCCGTTGGTGTCAAGCATGACGGCCGGGAGACGGCCGAGCATGCCCTTGTCTCTGACTTTCTTGGCGTCATCGCCGGAACCATACCAGCCGAAGATGCCGGGAGTACCCCAGTCCATCTTGTAATCCAGGGTGGCGGCCACGTACCAGCCCTGGGAACCGACACGTCCGTCGGTGTTGTCGCTGAAGATGTACTCGGCCTGCTGCATGCGGCCGTAGGCCACATCCATGCCGAACACCAGGGGATCGAGCAGGGTCACGTTGAAGTTGGAGCCAAGATACCAGACAGTGGAACTGGCCTTTGTAGGGGGAATTCCGGGGGCAGTGTGGGTACCAGCGAATTCGCCGCGTATGGCGTATTGCGCAAAGCCGGAACCCGTGCCTGCGCGGCCCCAGACAAAGTAGGGGTTGACGGCAAAGCCGCTGAACTTCATCGGAGCGATAAGGCCGAAGAAGTCGGCTTCGTCCCTGATATCGGGGCTGTACCTGTTCTGATCATAGGGGCGCGCCCAGAAGCCGGTCAGGGTCAGCCAGTCGGTGATCGGGGAGCTGACGGTGATACCGGCCACGTCCGCGGCGATGATCTGGTTGCCGAGACGGGTCGAGGGCAGGGCCATGCCCTGGATACCCATGCGCACGGACACCTGGGTGTTCGGGATGATCCAGTCAAGGTAGGCATGTTTGGTCTTGACGTTCACGCCGTCAGCGTCAAGAGCGCCGCCGGCGCCGCCGCCTATGTTGTTTGCAGCGCTCCGGCCCCAGTCCAGGTGGCCGATTTCAAAGTGCAGCACGCCTTGTAGGTACTCGGAAGCAATGAAGTTGATCTGGGTGCGCACGCGGTGGCGGGCTTCAAAGCTGTCGTCGAGGCGGCGTTTTTGTCCGGTATTCGCCACGCCAGCGCGGTTGGCACCACTAGGGTTGCCGTTGGACCAGTTGGGAGAGTTTCTGAACGTCCGGTTTTGCTGGATACCGATGGCATACTGCCACAGGCCCTTAACCTTGACATCAATGCCGTCTGCCTTGGCGACGGCCACGCTGCTGAGCATGAAGGCCATGACCAGCAAAAGAATGGAAATGCGTTTCATTGTAACCTCCTGAGTATACAAGTAAAACAGGTTGATGAACGAGATACGGGCGCCTGTCGCCTGTATCCCAAAAAAGAATGAAGCAAAAATTTCTGTAAACCGGCTGTTCAGAGAGCTTCACCGTAACGCCACTCTTTTCCGTCGCGGTGAAGCTCTCCTGCTCGTGGAGCCCCCCACATAACTACAAGTTATGTCTGCTTAGGGAAGACTTCCAGAACTTCCGGTTGACTACCCCCCATCATTCCTGAGCCGCAGGCTGCATTGGTCATGCATCACCCGCCTGTCTCCATTTTTGCGGATCCTTTACCGGGAATACCGCCTCCGCAACGGCGACGGACTGGGGCAGCTATATATAAGCATCTTAAAGACGCTTTTACACAACTAAAAGATGCTTGTCAATTACTGTGGAGCATCTATCATTGCCTTTTTGATAGGGCAGGTGGCTGAATGACCAATCTCCGGGACATACTGGCGAATAATTTGAAGGAAAACCGAAAGAAATGCGGTTTTTCCCAGGCCAAATTGTCGGAAAAAGCCCGCATTTCAACACAATATATTGCCATGATTGAGGTTTCCCGGAAGTTTCCCACCCCTGAAGTGCTGGAACGCATTGCCGGCGCTTTAGGAATTGAGGCGCATGAGCTTTTTCTGGTAAAGCCTTCGCCTGAAAGCGAAATGAAACGGCTTCATGATACCCTTGTCGGAAATATTGAACTGCTGATCACTGAAGTCGTGGAAAAAATCCTGACCGACAAGTGCCAACGCTGATAAAAGATTTTGCTTATGGGGCTGCGGACAGCCGGGGCGCGGTTGAATACCTTTCCACAATGCGGCACAGTTCCCCAAAAAGCGTGGCCGGCTTTCCCCGATGGAGTATCGGGAAAAGCCGGCCACCTGATTGCCGCCCGGGGGGGGTTACCTGCCTACCTGACAGGGGGCAGACCACTTCGGCCCTGCCCCCCGAACAAAAACGCAGCCTGACGCAGTATCACGCCAAACTGGGGCGCTACTGCCGTTCCCACCTGTATCCCTTGCCTTCCTTCACCACCGTGCCGAAACCGGGGAACGGCAGATGCATACCGGCAACAGGCCAGTGCTTCTCGGCCGCAAGCTCCAGGATGCGCTTACGATCCGCGATAGCCTTGGGCACATCCATGTCAAACTTGGCGCATTCGTCAGGCAGCGCGAACTGCAAGGGGGCGCTGTGAACCAGATCGCCGATGATCAGCAGGGTTTTGCCGTCCGCGTCTACCTGGAACACGGTATGGCCGGGAGTATGTCCTTCCGCGTTCAGGGCGGTCACGCCGGGCAGCAGGGTATCGCCATAGACGAAAAGCTGTATATCATCGCCGTAAGCCTCGGATATGGCTTTGACCATGGCCGCGTTGGCATTGCCGGGGTCTTTCCCGGCCAGGCCGAGCCAGAAGTCCAGTTCAGGCTTGGCGACCATGACCTTGGCCTTGGGAAAGGCCCGTTCCGTGCCCTTCATCAGTCCGCCTATGTGGTCTCCATGCATGTGGGTCAGCAAAACGAGGTCAACAGCGTCGAGTTCAACTCCAAGTCCGGGAAGCAAACCCCAAAGCCTGCCCGGCGTCTCCCGCATAGTGCCGAGGCCCGTGTCAAAAAGCACGTTTTTACCCCCGGCGCGCAGCAGGAACACGTTAAATCCCGCTTCGGCCTTGCCGTCAGTGAAGTATTTTTGCCTTTCCTGTTCAGAAGCGGGCCCGCTGAACAGGTCAACGGACATGGCTCCGGGCAGATCCTGGATGATCGTGACCGTTGTATCGCCGGCTTTCCAAATGTCCCGCACCGGCGGTTCCGGGGTAGCGGCCAGGGCCGGACCGGGGAAAAGCAGGAGCAGGAAAAGCAGCAGGACCGGAGTAAAACCTCCCCTGCCGGGTGTGGAAAGGGAAAAACGCGCTATGGACATGGGAAAACCTCCTGAATGTCAACGGTTATGGGCTAGTAAAGCGCCCTAGTTGGAAGAGGAGCTGTCCGGCTGCACCGCGGAGTCGATCGGCTCGGCCGTACTGTTCGTCGCGCCCACGGTTTTCTCCACTTTCTCAATGCCCTCTTGGATCACGGCCTTGGCCGCGTCCTTGCCCCGGACGGTTTCCTCTTGGATATATTGAAGCTGCCTGTTCAGTTCTTCCTTGCCTTGCTCAATCATCTGTTCCGCTTGTTCCTTGCGAACTTCAATGGCTTTTTCAACCTGCTCCTCGCGCGCCTTCAATGCTGCTTCCTTTTCATCTATTTTCTGATCCAGGCGGGCCTTTTCAGATTCCATTTTTTCTTTGGTGCTGTCGTACTTTTTCTCGGCTTCCTTCAAGTCGGCGGCCGTTGTTGTTTCCAATTTTTCCTTTTGCTGTTCAAGCGCTTGTTTCTGCTCCTCTATTTTCTTTTCACTGGCTATCTTATCCGTATCCGAACAACCGGCCAGGAACAGAACTAAAGCCAGGGCCAAAGCGGCGCTGGAAAGGGTTTTGCTGTGTATGCCAAACATATAATGTCACTCCTCAGTGTATTTTTCCAGGATACTACGAATATATATCCATTGACATGTATACACTGAAAAGGCGCTGTTGCGTCAAGCCTTTTTATCCTACATGCACGCCTTTAAGCGACAAACTGACGCGCAAGATACTTAGTTAGGGTAGTGCCTCAGTTTGGCCTCAGACGAGGAAGGCAAGTTTTTGCGAGGGTGGTCTGGGCTCTTCAGCCCTGCCCCCCGAACAAAAGCGCAGCCTGACGAAGTATCAGGCCAAACTGAGGCGCTACCAGGCCATGCCGCAGCATTCCCGCCTGGGATCAGCCCCTCCCACAAGCTTCCGCCCTTCCCTGATGATCAGGCAAGCGCCTCCGGCTTCCCAGGCCCAGTCCGGCCAGGGCTGCATGACATGTCCCCAGGAAGCCAGGGTTTTGGCGGTTTCCGCCGCGATGCGCGATTCAAGACGCAGCACGCCCTTGTTGTAGGTGTGCGGATAAAAGGAATCTGGGTAGCAGAAGACGCTGAAGCGCGGAGCTTCCACAGCCTCCTGCGGGTCCATGCCGAACAGGACCACATTGAACAGCACTTGCAGGTTGGTCTGGCACTGGACATCGCCGCCCGGCGTGCCGAGCACCATCCAGGGCTTGCCCTTGCGCAGGACCATGCAGCCGGTCGGCGTGAGCCGCGGACGCTTGCCCGGCTCTATGCTGCTGGGATGGCCCGGAACAATCCAGGACTGCGTGCCGCGTGAGGACACGGCCAGACCGGTGCCGGGTATGATTTGCGTATTGAAGGACATGTCGCTGGGCGTTGAGGAAAAAAAAGACCCCCACTGGTCGGTCACGCAAATGTAGCTGGTGTCCAGGGCGTGTTCTTTGGGTCCCGGAGTTTCCGGATCGGACTGCGGATCAAAGGAAGGCGGCGCGCTACGCCCTTCGACCGCAAAGGGATCGCCCGAAGGCGGCATGACGGCCCAGGCCTTGCCCGGCCGAATTTTTTCCCGTTGCCCGGCGCCGTATTCCGGGGAAAGCAGGCCTTGCAGGGGTACGTCAACGAATTTCGGATCACCGAACATGCGCTCCCGATCGGCAAAAGCCAGCTTCAAGGCCTCGCCGACCGTGTGAATGTATTCCGGCGAGTTGTGCCCCAAAGCCGCCAGATCTATCCCGGCCAGAATGGTCATGCTCATGGGCATGACCGGCCCCTGGCACCAGGCCTTGGGCGTGAGCACGGTGTATTCGCCAAAGGTAAAGGCCAGGGGTTCGTCCAGATCGCAGGAAAATGCCGCCATATCCTCCTGACGCAACAAGCCGCCGTTGGCCGCGTGGAAATCCGTGATGCGCCTGCCAAGGCCACCGGTATAAAACTCGTCACGGGCCGCAGCCAACGCGGCCTTGCGCTCCCGCCCCCCGGCCAGGGCTTCCTGCTCGGCCCGGATCATGGCCTCCATACTTCGGGCCAGATCCTTTTGCACGAACAGATCGTCCGGTTCGGGAACACGACCGCCCGGTAAAAAGATGGTCTCATTTTCCGGCCACTGGCGATAACTGTCCCGCGCGTCCATGATGCCGTTGCTCAAAAACTGGTGCGTGGGAAAACCGTTGGCAGCCAGGTCCACGGCGTCGGCCGCCACCTCACTGAAACTCATGCTGCCATACTCTTGCAAAGCCTGAATACAGGCGTCCGGCAAGGCCGGAACAACCGTGCGCAAAATGCCTTGCGGCAAGGTGCCCCCATGCTGCTTGAGGAAATATTCCGTGCTCGCGGCCTTGGGCCAACAGCCCAAACCGCTCACTTCCCGATTTTCGCCGCTCGGGGCGTGGTGAATAAGCAGCGGCGCGACCCCGGCAAAGCTGACCATATCAGGCTGGAGCACAGCCAGACAAAAAGTCCCTGCCACCCCGGCGTCCACGGCGTTGCCACCCTTGTCCAGGATGCGCATGGCCGCGTGCGTGGCCAGGGCATGACCGGACACGGCCATGTGCTTTTTCCCCCGCGCGGGCGGGCGAAAGGTGCCGCGGGTCTGTTCGGTGCTGGCAGCGGCGTTTTTGTCAGGCATGGCGCTCCTCCATTGTTGTCGCAACACCACGTGCTTATCAGGTATCAGCCAGGGAGGCAAAACAGAGCGCGCCGTGCCAAACGCCGGAGTCTTTTCCACCCCTTGCTTTTTCCCCCGGCATGCGTATTCTATTTACTGGACAAACACGCGCAAGCGTGGCATGTGTACAAACCTTTCGCGGCTGTAAGCGTGCCGGGAAAGACCCTTTTGTGGGGGCGCACTGGTTTCGACGGGGATGTGAACACCGTTGATTGCGGGCCGAGGCGCCGCTGGCCTCGTAAAAAGCGGCAACAAAAGTAATTGGCAACGATTACGAATACGCTTACGCTGCTTAATTAGCAGTGCCGGTATGTGTGCCGACGCCTGATGAGCGCGCATCCCGGTCAACTTTATCAGGCTGGTGTCCAATGGCGTCCGCCACAACGGGCACGAGAACTTCAGGCGGGCTGGCTCCAGAACGCCCTGATTGAGGGCTAACCCCGGAGTAAGAAATTAATCTCAATCTACGCCCGTAGACGTTGCGGCAGACGCTTCTCGGACGCGAGTTCGATTCTCGCCGCCTCCACCATTTATCTGTCCAAATAAGGACAAAGAAAAGGCCAAAACCTTTTGATAGTTAAAAGGTTTTGGCCTTTTCTATTATCCGAGCCAATTCGGTAAAACCCCATTTCGTACTCCATTGACTTAAGTACGAATTTGAATGCCTGGCTATTCCGGGAAGTGGCTACTGCCGTGCATAACGCGCAAAATTTGTATTCTGTCAGCCAACACGCGGTAAATCAGCGCATATGGCGTATCTTTGACGAGCCATTCGCGTGTGCCGGGCATTCTTCCCGGCTTGCCCGCGCCCGGAAACACGGCAAAATGTTCAGGCGCTTTGAAGATGCGTTTCGCATAGTCTTCCACGTCTTCAAAGGCTACACCCTCGGCAAGCAGGTAATCCGTAATGCCGTCAAGGTCTTCCCAAGCGCTTTCCGTCCACTTGACAGGCAAGGGATTACGAGGCGACATTGAAGCCCTTGGCCTTTAAGCGCGTCCTCATTTCTTCGTGACTGATTACCCTGCCCGCTTCCGCGTCGTCTATTCCTTTTTGTACCTCAGCAAGATACCATGTCTCACGCTCAAGATATTGGGCTACAGCTTCCTTGATAATCCAGGCGCGGGGCCTGTCCATCTGCTCGGCCATTTTGTCAAGCTGTTCACGGATTTCCGGGTCGAACCGGACTGTCGTCACAGGCTGCATAGATGCTCCTTGTGTATCCTTATGCATTCTCATGTGTGCTTGAAGAATACATCATCACTGACGATTTTGACAAGAGCTGCCGATTGGCAAGCCGGGGCGGACTATAAAGAAATCAAATCCATCCCGCGCACATCAGAAAATATGCCTCAGCTTTGCCGTAAGCCAAGGGGAAAATCCTGTGAATATCACAACAACTAACCAGATATTTCCAGTGGTTATATCGTAAGCTGTTATAATCTGGCTGATTGAAAAACCAGACACAAAAATCCCCATGCAGAATTCAAAAATGACCGTTAGCGCAGCCCATAGCAATCCTATGACTATATATGTTTTTTGACTTCCTTTGCCTAAACGCGGCAGAAAAATCCATGTAATAATGAATATGGCGGAGATCAATATTATGCCACTCACGAAAAAAGCATAATTCCCTATTATATGTGTCAAAATTTTTTCCCGTAATACGCCGTTTATTATGGCAATCGGAATAATTGCCAGCCATATGAGGAGTGATTTTTTTATAATTTTGCTATTTATATGGGCTTGCATGCTATTCGTCCATTTTTGTTCAATATTGCCCGTATTAGTAGATGAAACATGGGACTGCCATGTGTTTGTGTAAGATGCGCGTTATTCCATTTCCGCTTCTAAATCATCCTCTGACACCGGCCGGAAGTCCGCCACCAGCGAACAAAGGCGTCTCAGTGTATCCAGCGGAACCATGAACGCATTTCCCAGCCGTTGGATGGAAAAACCGTCTATGATTTCATCAGCCTCAAAATGCTGCATGAGCATCGCCATCATATAAAGCTGCTCATAGGTCTTATCAAACATATCCTGCCAGTCTTCCGCCTTGAGAAGCTCAAGCATTTCCTTCTCTTCTTTAACAATGAATCCGGGGATGCTGTAATGGCGGACTTCCTGCAGTGCTGCTTCTTGCAAGGGCTCTGGCTGTTTTTGGCTCTCTTCCTCTGGTGGCGGGGAAATGGCTAATAATGCCTGAGCCGTTGCTTGAAGCTTTTCAGCCAATTCTGTGAAGTCTGGAAAATTGTGACTTGGGGATGTGATGGCAGACATGAGGCGCTCCACTGAGTTTTACTATTGGAGCCGGCTAAAACAGCAAACTCCGGGTGCTAGTAACCGCCAGTGGACGGCGGGCTATTTCCCCTTGTGGGTCTTGTATTTCGCCCACACCCGGAGATATAATGCGAGTGACACGTCCTGGAAAAAGGACGTAAGAAAACCCACAAGTTGCCGGGGTGGGGACCGCCACTGGAAAGCAAGGCGTTACTAGCGCCTGAGAAAAAATAACCATACTAGGGAGCACTGGTCAAGCAAATAAAAGCAGGAAAGGTATGTCATCATCCGGCTCTGAATTTACAATTCTCATCTTCCTTCTTTCTCCAACCCATACGCAGTTCAGGTTCTCCCGTATGAGAACAAATCTGTTCATTCAATACAGAAAACCCGTATTTTTGATAAAAACGGATAGCGCCGGAATTTTTTGTGTACACATTCAAGCTCAGTTTGGAGTGCGCCATTTGCGCATGCCGCAACAGCTTGGAGCCGATGCCTTTGTTCCACCATTCAGGTGAAACAAACAGCGCTGCCAGCGAATCTTGATATACGGCGGCAAAACCCACAATAACCGCTTGTTTTTTTGCCGCATAAATTGTTGAAGCTGGAAGATAGTGCTCTTTCATTGCGTTACGATTATTCCGCCAGAAGTCCGGCGCAATAAAGTCATGCGCAAGGATGGATGCTTGCAGCCAAATATCCGCGCAGAGGGCTATTTCCGGCGCTGTGCTTACTTGAGAAATATCAATGGTCCTCATTCCAACATCGATGTACAATTCGGGCAGCGGGTGGCGGGCAAAGGAATTTTGCTGAAGCAGTACGGGCAGTCTTTGCTGGTGGCCGCCTCGGCCGGGCGCAGTCTGTTGATGCCCCGCACCAGCATGAACACCGCAAAGGAAATGATGAGGAAGCTGATCACCACATTGATGAACATCCCCACGTTCAGGGTCACTGCTCCAGCCTGCTGGGCCAGCGCCAGGGTGTGGTAGGGGCCGGGCGTTTTGCCGTCGGCCAGCACCAGGAACAGGTTGGAAAAATCCACCTTGCCCAGCAGCATGCCCAAGGGAGGCATCAGGATATCCTTGACGAGAGAATCAACGATTTTTCCAAACGCCGCACCGACCACAAAACCGACCGCCATGTCCACGGCATTGCCTTTGATGGCGAATTCTTTGAACTCTTTCCACATAGCTCTCTCCAGATAGAAAAAGGCCGCCACAAAATTGTGACGGCCCTGCTTTCGAATGTGTTTATTGGCTTGCAGCAGCCTTGCGGGCGTCCAGTCTGCGCATGACATACTTTTCGCCCTCAACCACAAAGAAGACGATAATGCCGAGCAGGATGGGCGCTATCCAACCCGTCATCCCCAGCGGCACGGTGCCGAACACGGTATTCATGAACGGCAGATACACGATGGAAAGCTGGAGCAATACCATCAGGCCGCACACCGTGAAAACCGCCTTGTTCCCCATAAACTCGAGAGCGTGCGCCGGCTGGCGGATGCTCCGGCTGTTGAAGAGGTGGAAGGCCTGGCACAGCACGATGGTTTGCAGGATCACGGTACGGACCTCGGTTTCCGGATAGCCCACCTTGAGCAGCCAGACGCTCAGGAGCAGGGTCATGCCGCCGATCAGCACGGAAACGAACAGAATGCGCCAGATGAAATAGCCATCCAGGAAGGGTTCGTCGGCGCGGCGCGGGGGCCGGTTCATTATGCCGGGTTCCGCCGGTTCAAAGGCCAGAGCCAGCGAGATAGTGACGGAGGTGACCATGTTTACCCAAAGAATCTGTAGCGGCGTCAGGGGGATCATCGTGCCGAACAATATGCTGGCGATGATCAGAAAACTTTCCGCCCCGTTGGTCGGCAGGATGAAGAGGATAGTTTTTTTCAGGTTGTCGTAAACCCTGCGCCCCTCTTCCACCGCCGCCGCAATGGTACTGAAGTTGTCGTCCGCCAGCACGATTTCCGCCGCGTCTTTGGTCACGTCCGTTCCCTTGATGCCCATGGCCACACCCACGTCAGCCATGCGCAAGGCCGGCGCATCGTTCACGCCGTCGCCGGTCATGGCGCAAATGGCCCCGTGCGCCTGCAGGGCTTTGACCAGCTTCAGCTTGTGCTCCGGGCTGGTGCGGGCGAAAATGTCGTATTTGCAGGCGGCGGCGTAGAACTGCTCATCGGTCATGTCGTTAAGCTCATTGCCGGTCAGGGCTCTGCCCCCGTCGCCGATGCCCAGTGCTTTACCAATGGCGCTGGCCGTGTCCGCATGGTCGCCGGTGATCATCTTGACCAGAATACCGGCTGTGCGGCACGTGGCAACGGCCTCCACCGCCTCTTCACGGGGCGGGTCCACAATACCGGCCAGCCCGAGGAAGATAACGCCTTCTTTTAAGCTGTCATGCGTGACAGTCGTTGTATCGGAAGGCACAAACTTCACTGCGGCGCCAAGCACGCGCAGGCCCTCGCTCGCCAGATCCGTAACCGTCTTTTCCCAGTGTTGCCGATCGAGAGGGGCAGGGCCGTCAACCCTCATTTCCTGTCCGGCCATGCCCAGAAGCCTGTCCGGAGCGCCTTTGATATACAGGATGTTTCCTTCTTTCCCGGCGGCCAGGGTAGCCATGTACTTGTATTCCGAGTCAAAAGGCAAGGTGGCGAGGCGGGGAGGCAGCTCCGCGTCAAGCCCCGACTTTGTATAGACTGTCAGCAGCGCGCCTTCGGTCGGGTCGCCCTGCACGGTCCAGGCGTTCTTTTCCTGGGACAGGGACGCGTCGTTACAGTGCCTGAAGCAGGTCAGGATCTGGCGCAGCAGGGAGCCTTCGCCCACGGGAGCCGGAGCTTCCCCCTGGCGGATTTCCCCCTGCGGCGCGTAACCGGTACCGGTGACGGCAAAACCGGCGTCCTGCGCGACGAGTTTTTTAACGGTCATCTCGTTTTTGGTCAGGGTGCCGGTCTTGTCCGAACAAATCACGGAGACGGAACCGAGCGTTTCAACCGAGGGCAGGTTGCGTACAATGGCCTTGCGCTTGGCCATATTCTGCACGCCAATGGCGAGGATGATGGAGAGGATGGCGGGCAGCCCTTCAGGGATGGCCGCGAGGGCGAGGCCGATGGTTGAGAGCAGCAACTCCGCCTTCTCGTAATCGCGGAAGAAATGTCCGAACAGGTAAACCAGGACGGCAACGCCGATAATCACAACGGAAATGGTCTTGCCGAAAGCGGCCATCTGCCGGATAAGCGGCGTGGTCGTGTCGCCCACCCCGTCAATGAGCTGGCTGATGTGCCCCAGCTCCGTGTCCGTGCCGATGTCCACCACCACGCCATAGCCCGTGCCCGCGCTGACCGTGGTGCCGCTATAGGCCATGTTTGAGCGGTCGCCGAGCACTGTTTCGGGGTCGAGGGTCCGGGTCCGTTTCGCCGAGGGCACAGCTTCGCCGGTGAGGGCCGACTCCTCTATGCGCAAATTTTCCGTCCGGAAAAGGCGCAGATCGGCGGGAATCTTATCACCGGGAGCAAGGTACACAATATCGCCGAGGGTTAACCGCGTGGCGTCCACCTCAACGCGGCCGCCGTCCCGGATGGCCGAGGCGCGCAGCGAAAGCAGGCTCCGGATGTCGTTAAGGGCTTTTTCCGCCTTGCTTTCCTGAAAATACCCGATGCCCGCGTTGATCACGGTCACGAGGAGAATAACCACGGTGTCGTAGTAGTGCCCGAGGACCAGGGTCACAAGGGCGCAGACAAAAAGGATATAAATGAGAATATCATGAAAATGCCTGAGAAAGCGGATAAAGGCATGTTCCGCCTCAACTTTGGGCAGTTCGTTGGGGCCGAACTCCGCAAACCGTTCGGCCGCTTCCGCGGCGGATAATCCTGTATCCGGATTGGTCTGCAATTTCTCCAGCACGGCCGCTGCATCCTTGGCAAACCAGCGGGCATGGGTATGGACGTAGCGTTCTTGCATAGGAACTCCTTAGTGCTTCAGTTTGGCCTGAAAATACTTCAAAACGGCAAGAAAAAGAAGAGAAAACAGCAAATTTTACAAAAAAGATCGGCACCCTTATATAAAGGATGCCGATCTTTTCGTTTATTCGTTGTCCAACAAAACCGCCGGACCCCTTTGTTGAGGATTCTATGAACTGCGCTTCATTTCGGCAACAAGTCCACCCAGGGTATCCGTCTGCGTGGCGAGTTCCGCGATATCCCGCGAGGCGCCTTCCATGGTGGCATGGGTTTTGCCGGCAATGGTGCTTACTTCTTCAATACTGTGGGAAACATGCTCATTTGCGGCGGCCTGATGTTCGCAAGCCAAGGCGATGCCTTCCACTTGTCTGGCCGTATCATCGGCCATGGCGACGATCTCCCGCAGGGCCTCGCCGGACTCCGCCGCAAGTTGCGTGACCTGACCAATGCTGTCCACGGTCGTGCCCACCTGGGTCATGCTTACATCCATGCTTTTATGGATGGCGCTCACAGCCCGGCTGACATCTCCGGTGGAGACCATGGTTTTTTCCGCCAGCTTACGCACCTCGTCCGCCACCACGGCAAAACCGCGTCCGGCTTCACCGGCCCTGGCCGCTTCAATGGCCGCGTTCAAAGCCAGGAGGTTGGTCTGGTCAGCAATATCGGAAATAACATTCATGATTTGGCTGATGGACTTGGCATGCACACTGAGCTCCGTCATATCATCCTTGAGTTCCAGAGAATTTTTCTGGAGTCCCGAGATACTGCCAATAACATTTTCCACAATTTTTTCGCCCTTGGAAGCCTTTTCCCTGGTCTGGACGGAAAGCTCCTTGGCGTTCGAGGCAGTTGTGGTAATTTCCTGGGCGCTGACGCTCATCTGCGTCATGGCGCTGGCGCTGGCCGTTATATACTCCGCCTGCTTACTGGCGTCATCTTCCGCTTCCCGTATGCGTTCCGTCAGATCGGTAGAGGCCTGCCGGATGACTTTGACGGCGCTTTCAAGCCGCTCCGCGGCGACCAGGATCTCTTCATGACTCTTTTGCGCCGCTTCACCGGCCGCTTCAGCCGCCATTTTGGCCTCATGCGCCTGCTCAGCCTGTTCCCTTGCTTGCGCGCTCACGGTTTCAGCCTCGCTGATACGCTCCTTCAAGGTGCGCACCATCCTTTGCAGTGCGCCGATAAGCAGACCCACTTCATCATGGCTTTGCACCGCAAGAGGAGCATCAAGGTTGCCGTCCGCCACCTGCGAGGCGTAATCGGCCACCAGGCGCACCGGCCGGGCGATCTTTCCACTCATAACACTCGCCAGCAAGGCGACAAGCAGGGCGACCAGCGCAGAGCTTACGACAACTATCATGATGGTACGCCTTTGATCCGCAATGGTCTCAGCCAACGGATCACCGATGAACCACATGCCCACAATGCTGCCGTTAAGGTCTTTTACCGGCCAATAGGCGGCATCATAGAGTTCATCAAGGATGGTTAGGCGCTTGATGACGGTTTCACCCCTTTTCAGCACCCTGTCCAAAATCTCCGCATCCTGCATCTTTGTGCCAAGGATACGTTTGCCGTCCGTATCCTTGATGCTGGTCATGAGGCGGGTGTCGCCGCTAAAAAGGGTAACGTGCATTCCCATGAGGCTACGCAGGTTGTCTATCTGCGCTTCCGTGCCTACGGAGGTAGCCAGACTTAAGATACCGGCCAGATTGTTGCCCTGGTAAACGGGAGCGTCGCAGCGGATGGTGAACGGCACCACGGCGCTTGGATCAAAAAGAAGGCCGGACTCAAATCTGCCCTGAGTAGCCGCAACTATGGTCGGGCGCTTGCTGATGTCGTCCCCGGTTTTATCCGAGTGGCCGCGGGCCACCACAATCCCCTTGGCATCGGTGATGGTAACGGCGTCAAAGCCCCATTGTCCCCGGATCATCCTGGCAATTCTTTTGAGTTCGTCCGCTTCTCCCGCGCTCAGGGCCGCTACGAGCTCCGGCATGGTGGAGAGCATTTTTGCGCTTTGCAGTATTTTTTGTTTATCCATATCCTGCATTCTTTCAGCAATCAGTTGCATAGCGGCCACGTGATCATCTTCGAACTTATTGAGTTGCTTGCTAAAAAGGAAGTAGCTTATGCAGAGCACGACGATAGATGAAACAATGACGGCCGCTGTCGTGAGACTCACTATTTTTCTGGAGATGGAGAGTTTCATGATGCATCCTTGCTGTAAAAAGTTCGTTAGAGACGATTGCAATGTGCCGAAAGCACCTTTAATACACTCATAAGGAATATCTTTTTTTATCGCAACCGTCACAGAAAAGCAACCCGGCCGCCGGACTTGCTAAAGCGGAACCGCTGCTTCGCCCCATTTTCAAATGGGACGAAGCAGATCAAGGCAAAGAATAACGGAGGCGTTGCTTCAGGAAAGAGCGTGAGGCGCGGGCAAGAGCGGATTTCTATCGCGGTAAAATCACTTCGCCGCGTTCGTCCAGGGCAAAGTGCGGGTTCCAGGCGACTTCCCACAGGTGGCCGTCCGGATCGGCAAAATAGCCGCTGTGCCCGCCCCAGAATACGTCCTGGGCCGGTTTGATCACGCGCCCCCCGGCCTGCTCGGCGTGGCGCAATGCAGCGGCGACTTCTTCCTTTGTCGCCACGTTCTGGGCAAGGGTCACGCCGCGAAACCCCGTACCCTTCGAATCCTGCAAGGCGTCCGCCGCAAGTTCGTCAGCCGGGTACAAGGCCAGGACAATTCCGCCGAGTTGGAAAAAAGCGATTTCTCCGCTACTGACGGATGAAGCCTTCCAGCCAAGACCATGCTCGTAAAAATCGCGGGATCGTTTCAGATCCGCCACACCGAGCGTCACAATATTTAATCTGGCATCCATAACGCTGCCTCCTTATCATTCCATCTTCTACAACTGCGAAAGCAACTGCAAAAAACGCTTGTTCAAATCCAGGATCTGCTCCTGAACCTCAGCCTGCTCGGCCCAGGTTTTTTGCCGCACATCGGAAAGGCCTGCCCTGAGTTGGACCAGCTTGCCTTCCGTTTCCGCAAGCAGGAGATCCCAATTGATTTTCCTGGCCGCCATAATGCTGTCGTCCATATACAGCTTGGGAGCTTTGCCCGGCTCAAGCGTGATCTCCTCAAGATAGGCCGGGATATTCACGCTCAAGCCGTAGCGCTGGCGCAGCAGATCAGCCAGGGGCTGCTGCGCCCTTTCTTCGCCGTGTACCAAAAAAACCTTGAGTTCCGGACGGCAGAACGTGCCCACCCAGTCCAGAATCTGACTCTGCCCGGCATGTCCGGAAAAGCCGCCTATGGTGTGGATGTTGGCTGTCACCTTGATTTCGTCGCCCAGAATGGTCAGCGATTCCGCCCCGTCCACGATTTTCCGTCCCGGCGTGCCCACGGCCTGATAGCCGGTGAACACGATGCTGGCGCCTTCCCGCCACAGATTATGGCGCAGGTGGTGCTTGATGCGTCCGGCATTGCACATGCCGCTGGCCGAAATGACGATGGCCGCGCCTTCCTGGCGGTTGATGGCTTGCGACTCCTCCGCGCTCAGGGTGTACTTGAGCCCCGGCAGAGCCAGAGGATCTTCCCCGTTGCGCAAAAGATCCTGCGTTGCCCGATCAAAGTACTCCGGATGCCTGCGGAAAATTTCCGTGGCCTTGATGGCCAGAGGGCTGTCCACATACACCGGGATGCCCGGAGGCAGCTTGCCTTCCTTGTGCAGCAGGAACAGGGTGTATATGACTTCCTGCGTGCGCTCTACCGCGAAAGCCGGAATAATGGTTTTCTGCCCGTTGGCCGTGGCCCGGGCTATGGCTTCGGCCAGTTCGTCCCGGCTGGTGGACTCGTTTTTATGGTTACGGTCGCCGTATGTGGATTCCAGAAACAGATAATCGGCCCGAAACTCCGGCAGTGCGGCGTCATTCATCAAAAGAGCGTTGGGCCGCCCCAGATCGCCGGAAAATATCAGGCCGGTTGACTCCCCATTTTCCGTGACCTTCATTTCAAAAAAGGAAGACCCCAGGATATGCCCGGCATTGCGGAAACAGACCTGCACGCCGGGGACGGGAGAAAAATCATCGTTGTAGCGAACCGCCTTGAGCAGTCCGGCGGCTTTTGCCGCGTCCTCGGTGGTATACAGGGCCTCCACAAAACCGTTGCCGCGCCGGGCGCGTTTGCGGTTGGCCCACTCCGCCTCCATTTCCTGGATGTGAGCACTATCCAGGAGCATGATGTCCAACAGATCCGCCGTGGGTTCAGTGCAGTATACGGGGCCCTTAAACCCTTCCCGCACCATGCGCGGCAACAGGCCGCTGTGGTCGATATGGGCGTGGGTCAGCAGGACGAAATCCAGTTTCGCGGCCTGATAGGCCTTGGTGTTGAAGTTGCGCTTTTCAATCGCGGCATTGCCTTGATGCATGCCGCAGTCAACGGCGAAGCGCTTTCCCGCTGCCTCAATGACAAAGCAGGAACCTGTGACTGTCTGGGCCGCGCCCAAAAGCTGAATTTTCATAGCCGCTCCGTAAAAAATCGTAGGCGAAGGCGGTTTGTTATTGAGAAGCCAAGTGGTTTCAAGTACCTTGCCTTGGCCCTAAGCGCAAGCACTTCTATCCTTTGGTAATGGAGTCGGTTTGGTTATGCCGGTAGGCGCGAGAAGATCATCCGCGCCCCCACCCGCGACAAGCACAACCGAACGGTCGCCTGATTACACCTTCAATAATATAAAAATTGAAATTATTTTGCAGATATAGCATAATTACATAGCAAATTGTTTGGATACAAATAACTTCTAATGTGTACACTTTAGTTTACACATTGAATACACCTTTGTCCTTATCCCGCACAGTCTTTTTTATTTCCGCTGCATATGCCTTTGTTTTTCCGTGGTACAACTCTATATATTTATTAATTTTTCTATTACACCATTCAAGTAGCGGCAACGCCGGGCTCTCACCATACCTGTGTACACATGTCATGCTGTGTGTACGGAAACACCGTGCAATTTATTCTCTCGACAATACCGTTATACATTGTTTTTTTGCCTGAAATACATAATGATTTCAGGAAAAAGATTGATAAAGCCAGCCCGTTCGGCCCACAGTGGCATACTTGGTGCATTTGGAGTGGATAAACTTTGAAAAAGCTTATCCGCTCCGCAAGGATTTGTCTGCAAATCCTTGCCGCGAGATGCTTGTAGGCGGGCTTTGCCCGCCGTTAAGCAAGCATCTCAAGCGTAAAATTCCATAGGACAGACACACCATTTTCACACCCATCGCCCGGAGAAAACCCATGCGTTCGAACAGTGTCCTGGCCAAGAAGCAACTGTCCGGAAAAACCCATGACGCGGTTATCTTCGGAGTCTGCGGCCAATGCCCCGCCGGTTGCGGGCTCAAAGTATTCCGGAACGCTCAGACCGCGATTGACTTTTTCGGCGATGAAGAACACCCGATGAACAAAGGCGCGCTCTGCCCCAAAGCCATGTACCTCTACGAGGTACAAAAGCAGCCGTTGCGGCTGCAAAAACCCTGTATCCGCAAGTCTCTCCAGGATCCCTGGCAGGAAGTGTCCTGGGACCGCGCTCTGGATGAGGCGGCCGAAAGGCTGGCCGCCCTTCCCCTCGCGGCGGATGGAACGCCCTCAATTATCTTTCCCGCAAGCAGCCACGACCCGTTTGATTACTGTATGGGGGCCACCTGGTGTGCTTACCAAGCGCCATCTGTGGCTTCTCCGGCCGCTTTTTTCCCACCCGCCCTCGGTACCGAAGGACGGCTTGCGGCCATGTTCGGCCTGCCCGGCGCGCAATTGGCAATGAATCCGCCGCGCGACTGGGCAACGAGCCGCGCCATTCTGCTGGTCGGCGGCGATGTGGCCGCTGAAGAACCCATCTGTTTTGGCCCGCTGCAAGACGCCAGAGACCGGGGCAGCGCGTTGCTCTATCTGGGCGCGGCGGGCGGCATGACCGCCCTGCGATCTTCCGAGGCCATGCTGGTCCGGCCCGGAACGGAAAGCCTCGCCTTGGCCGGACTGGTGCATATCATCCTGAACAATGACTGGATCGACGCCGCTTTTCTGGCTGAACAGACCATTGGCCTTGCCGCGCTCAAGGAGCAGGTCAAAGCCTGTTCTCCGGATCGCGTGGCCGAGGGGTGCGGCATTGCCCGCGAACAACTGGAGCGCTACGCCCATATTTTGGGACACGCCTTCCCCATCCAGGTGCAGACCGCTTTTCCGGGCCAGGCCCCCTGGCTTGATGACGCTTTGCTGACCCTGTGCGGAGCCCTGGCTGTCCTGCGCGGCAGTATCGGCGTGCCCGGCGGCGGCTGCAACCTGCACGGCGTATCTCCCTTCCGCGATAACCGGCATATGCTCAGCGGCCAGGCGTTGCCTCCCATGACGCCGGAACAGGCGCTCTCCTCCGGCCGAGTCCGGGCCGCCTTCGGCTTTGGCGACTGGGCGTCCAGACTGGCCGGTGGCGAAACAGTGCGCAAGCGCCTGGCCGCCTGCGAACTGCTTGTGCACATAGGATGTTATGACAACGCGACCAGGCGGCTCGCCCATATTTCGCTGCCCGCCGCCCACTGGAGTGAATACGAATGCCTGATGGATGTGAACAGCGGCCGGGCGGTGCAGTGGCGCAACGCTTTGCTCAAGCCCTTGGGGGAAAACCGCCCGCCCCTGGATATCTGGACGGATCTCGCTCGCCGCCTGAACCCCACGGCCACACCGCCGTGGGAAACAAAGCCCTTTGCCGAGGAAAGTTCCGCGCAGCGCCGCCTGGCCTCCTATGCTCTGGCTTCCAATCCTTTCACCAGGGGCATCACCCTTTCGGATCTCGGCAGCGGACAGCCTTCCGGCGGAGCCCTGTGGCCTTGCCCGGAGGGCTGCACGCTTGAATTTGAACGTTCGCGCTATATACGCGGCACTGTTCGCGGCCGGAACATTCTGTTCGCGGCCAACACGGTTTTCCCCGGCAGCAGGGAACGCTTCCCGACGCCGGACGGCAAAATTCATTTGGAGAGCGCTGTCGCGCCAACGCTGCGGGCGGATGCCCCTGCCCCGGCGGCCCTGGCCTTGATCCTGCGCCAGGAGGCCGGACAGGTGACAAACCAGCCCGGCGCGTCCGGGAACAGCGGGGAGGCATGCACGCTGCGCCTCCATCCCGAAACCGCCCAGGAACTCGGCCTGGGCACGGGCCAGAAAGTGCGCGTCACCCCGGCCGCCTCCGCAACCGGAACCGGCGTGGATTCCAGGCTTCAGATCACCTGGAGCGCTCCCAAAGGAGGCGCGGTGCTTGAGCCTGAGGACGGCGCCGCGCTCATTCCCGCCGAACCGGACGCCTTGGGTCCGGTGGCCGTCACGCTGCACCGGATTTAGGAATACCCCTCGCCTTAGGCGGGAGCATTTTTTCAGCATGCAGTTCAGGAGGAAATATGCGGGTCGTCTACGTCAGCAGCCAATATAACGAGCAGGGGATAGCCCTGCGTGATGCGCATCCCGATGATCTGGTCCTGCTTCTGGATATGGACCGCTGCATCGGCTGCGGGGCCTGCCGCATGGCCTGCCAGGCCGATTACGGGGACAGCTTTGCCAGCCAGGCGCGCCGGATTGCCGTGGAACGCCGTCAGGGAAAGCCCGGCAAACTGGTGACCCTGCCCACCACCTGCCGTACTTGCGCCGACCCCTGTGACTACGCCGGAAATGACTATTGGACCGTCTGTCCCGCGGATAAAACCGGAACCTACACGGGTCCGCTGTGCGACGTTTGCGCGGCCAGGGTGGGCAAAGGCCTGGCCCCGGCCTGCGCCACCCGTTGCGCCATGAAATGCCTGCACATCGGCCGGGCCGCCGACATCCGGTTCGCGCTGGAAGAAAAACGCCTGCGCAGCATGGGCGAAGCTGAATTCAGACCATAACCCCATATCCACAGGGTCAGGACAGCATGAGCAGTGAAACAAAAACCATAGCGGAAATCAATTCGCGCCTGGCCGCCGGCGAAGCCGTCATCATGACGGCCATGGAACTGAAAGCCAGGGTGCGCGCCGGGGAAACCTTCACTCCGGCCGATGTGGATGTGGTCACAACAGCCACGCGGGCGGTCATGTCCGGCACTTCGGCCATGCTCTCGCTCCCCATCGGCGAAAACGGGAGCCGGGTGAGCGATGTCCGCCTGAATGACGTTCCCTGTCTGGCCTCCTTTGCCACGGAAAAAGGCCTTACCCCGGCCATACTCAACGGAACCGAGGAAAGCCATGACCATCACGGCCGCTATGGCGGCGGCCATGTCCTGCGCGAACTGGTGGAACGCAAAGCGGTTGACGTTACCTGGCGGCAGGGCGGCAGGCAGCATTACCGCACCGTCACCCTGGACGAGATGCCCTTTGCCCGGCTGTATCCCTCACGCAACTCGTACCAGAACTACATGGGCTTCACGAACATCAAAAACGCCTCGGCGTACCGCAACAACCCGACCTCCATATTCGCCTGCCGCCCCATACCGCCGCTGGCCGGTCTGGCCGTGAGCGGCAGCGGTGAAATGAACCCCGGCGAGAATGATTCCGGCCACAGCATTCTCAGGCCGGGCATGCGCGTGTTGGTGAACGGAGCCGTGGGCATGCTGGTCGGATACGGCACCCGCTCGTCAGCCGAGCAGGTGTGTTTTGCCTCGGCGGCCGACATGCGGACAATGGACCCCCAATACATGGGCGGTTTCCGCACCAGTTACGGCGTGGAAATATGCAACAGCCTGGCCGTCCCTTTTCCCATAACCAGCCAGGATGTTCTGGACCGGCTGATGGCCTGCCGGGATGAATGCATTCCGCATTATATCGGGGACTTGTCGGACCGGATCAAGCTGGTCTCGGTCAAATATTCGCAAATCTGGCATGATACGCCGCTCGAGGTGGCCTTTGACCCTGAGCGTTGCATCAGTTGCTCATTCCAGTGTGAAGCGGAGTACTACTGCCCCATGAACGCCATATCCTGGCAGGAAAAGATCATCGATCAGGATCTGTGCGTGGCCTGCGGGGCCTGCACCGCGAACTGTCCCGGCGGCGCGTTCATGGGCCAGGGATGGGGCCCCAGGCGGGGTCTGGGCGACATTGTCGCCTTTGGCAAATCCATTCCGATTATTTTCCGGCAGTCCAACCGGCTGCGGGCGCACCGCCTGGCTGAATTGCTGAAGAGCAAACTCCTGGAACGCGACTTTTTCCTGGTGGATACGGACGCCCGGTGCCTGCTCTGGAACTCCTAAGGCATACAACTCTTGAGGTACGCCATGTCTGACGCCCTTGACACCTTTACCGCTGAAGCCTGCGCCAAACAGGCTGCCTTGTGCCTGGCCTGCGGAACCTGTTTGCAGACCTGCCCGGTGTACGCCGGGGAGCCGCGCGAGATTCTGACCGCCAGGGGACGCAACAACCGGATTCACGAGTTGCTGCGGCTCAAAGCCGACCCGGAAGGCTTGAAAGATATCGGCAAATGCCTGCTGTGCGGCAGGTGTACCATGGTCTGCCCGCGCGGCATTCGCAATGACCTGATCGTGTCCATGCTGCGCCAGGCGCAGGTTGACCGCAACGGCCTGCCCACAGGGAAAAAGATTGCCTTCCGTAAACTCTTGCTGAACCGCAAAGCCATGCGCCGGACGCTGCGGGCCGCTTCCCGCGTGCAGGGACTCCTGCCCGAAACCGCCGACGTTCAGGCCGGTTTTTCCCTGCAAGGCAACGCCCCGGCCCCGATCCGGCATCTGCCCGCCCTGCTGCCCAGGTTTGCCCGAGGCCGCAACGTCCCCTCCATTGCTTCCGAGTTTCTTTCCGACGCGCTGCCGGAGGAAACACCCGCTGTGAACCCGAGCGGGAAGCCGGTCCGGGTTGCTTACTTCTCCGGTTGCGCGGCGGAATTTTTACTCCCGGACACGGGAAAAGCTGTTGTCCGCCTGCTGAGTGAAGCCGGAATGGATGTTGTCTTCCCCAAAGAGCAAGGCTGCTGTGGTTTGGCCGTGCATGCCAACGGCGATCATGAAACAGCCCGGCGCATGGCCCTGCATAATCTTGACGTGCTGGAAAAATGCCGGGTTGACTCTGTGGTCACCGGTTGCGCCACCTGTGGTTCAGCCATGCGCGACATGTGGCCGCGCATCGGGAACACTCCAGAGGAGACCGCCCGCTTGGCCGCCATGGCGATCAAGGTCAAGGACGTTTCAGAGATTGTCCTTGCCGCCTGCGATTTTGCCGACTTTTCCTGCCGTTCGGCCCTGCCCAAAGGGGCAACAGTCACCTGGCACGAGCCCTGCCACCTGGCTCGTCTGCAACATGTCAGCCGTGAACCGCTGACCATTCTGCAGCGGACCTTTGGCGATGATTTTCGTGAACTGTCCCGGCAAGGCTGCTGTGGGTTCGGCGGGTCTTTCAACCTGTACAATTACGATCTGTCGCGGGAAATCGGCTCGGAAAAGGCTGCCGCCCTGCGCGAAAGCGGGGCCGAGTATGTCATTACCTCCTGTCCGGGCTGTCTGATCCAACTGGCCGACACCATGGCCAGGCACAAGATTCCGGGCAGGATCGTTCATCTGGCCGAAGCGGTGGCCTTTCGCAAATAGGAGTCAACCATGTCCAAGCAAGTGACCGCCAGCGACGTTATTACCCGGCTCAACGCCAAAGCCGCCGCCCAGGGTCTGCAAGTGATCACGGCCCAAGCCCTGGCAACGGGAAAAGAGAGCGGCAAACAGCGGCCGGATGTGCTGATCCTCTCGCAACCCAGCCCCATGGCGGATACGGGCTGCATGTTTCTCGTGCCCGTGGCCGGGCGCGGCGCGTTCACCCGCGCGGCGGCCCTGACCCTGAACGGCGTTTCCGGGTTTATCGGACCGGCTCCCAATGAACGGCTTGGTGTTGTGGATATCATGTTCACAGCGGACATGACCGCTGAAAACAACACGGACTACACGGGCCGCCACCTGTTTTCGGATGTGCTCAGGGGCAAGGAAATTGCCGTCTGGTGCCGGTCCATGGAGGCGACGGAACACACCGGAACCACTGTGCTGGGCCGTATGCAGTTCGCCCGCTTCACGGTGTTTGACGCGCCCCTTGATCCGGAATTGGCCGGACTTTTGAAGGGTGTGCTTTATACCGGGAACACGCTTCTGCTCAATGGCGGTCTGGGCTTTATCAGCGGCACGGGCGCGCGTGACAGCGCTGAAAGGCCGTCACTCGCGGTTATCGCCGACCTTTTTCCCATGCAACAGGATACCTTGCTGTTCGACAATACCGGCGTTCTGGCCGGTCACAACCTTACCTTGGCCGTTCCGCTGGCCCTTGTTTCCGAGCCCGAGGCCGTGCTGGCCAGGGCCGTAGCGCTGGCCAGCCTTGGCGGAGAGGAAGTCCGAAGCCGCCTTGCCGCTTCTGAAAACCTTCTGGCCGAAGCCGTGGCCACGGGGAAGCAGCGCCGTCTGGTAGATGCGGGGCCCTAGCCGCAAACCGGGATAGCGCCTCAGTACGGATTTTATCTTTCAGCTCACGGAGCTTTGTTATAGGGTGCGATTAACGAGGGAGGTTGTGACCTTCTTCACAAGGAGTTTCATCTTTTTTTCATTTTTTAAGGAGGTTTTCTATGTTTTCCAGGAACAAAGGCATGTTTTGGGTCGGGTTGCTGGTAATCGTGTTCAGCCTCAGCGCAACAATGGCGCTCGCCGCGCCAAAGGAGATCCGTTTCGGCTACCTGGTGGCGGACCTGCACAGCCCCGCAGTCATGATCATGAAGGAGAAAAAACTTCTGGAAGCGGCCGGCTTCACTGCCAAGTGGAGCGAGTTCCTTGCCGGCTCCTACCTGATGCAGGACATGGCCGCCGGGTCCATTAACTTCGGCACCTGCGGCGCCGTGCCCGCCATGATCACCCACGCTCAGGGCGTAAAAATGGCCGTTCTGGCCAGCGTCAACGGTGAAGGATCAAGTCTTGTCGTTACCGATAACATCAAGACGATCAAAGATCTGGACGGCAAAAAAATCGGCACGCCGGGCACCGGCTCCATTCAGGACGCCATGATTGCGCAATTGGCCACCGCCAATAACATCCGCATCCAGCGCATGTCCATGAAGGTTTCCGATATGCCCCTGTTCCTCGACAAAAAGGAAATCGACGGCTTTATTGCCTGGGCGCCGCATCCGTCCAGGGCCGTTGCCCTTGGCTACGGGCATGAGCTTCTGACCTCTCACGACATGATGCCCGGACATCAATGCTGCGTGCTGCTGACCACGGAAAAGACGCTCAAGGAAGACCCGGAAACCGTTGAGGCCTTGCTCAAGGTCTATCTGGAAGCCTACAGATGGTTCCTGGACAACCAGGACGAATCCGTGGCCATAATGGCGAAATCCACCGGCATGGATGAAAACATTGTGCGAGCGGCCCTGAAGACCGTGAAATATCCTTACCCGCCCTTTGTCAATACGGCCAGCATGAAGAGCATGGCCGCGGATCTGATTGAGCAGGACAAGATCGTCAATGTCAAAGTCGCGGATCTGGATGCCTTCATAAAGAGCCTCTACCGTCCGGAACTGCTTGAAAAACTGACTAACACCAAGGCTCCGGCCGAATAGAGAGGATCGCTTCAGATTGAAGTGCGGCCCGGCAGCAGACCATGCAGCCGTAGGCTCTGCCGGGCCATCGGGTTGCCGCAACCACCATGCTACCCTATTCGAATCGCTGACAGGAGTTCAGTATGGACAATAAGCAGGAACGCATCAAAACCATCGCCTATAACCTTTTAAGCCTGCTCATTGTCGGGCTTTTGTGGACGCTCCTCTCCAACTGGCAGCAATCACCCTATTTTCCGCCGCCTTCCTCCATCTGGGAAGCCTTTGTCAAACTGAACGCCAAAGGCGACATTGAAGGCATCCTGCTTTGGCAACACATCTGGGCAAGCCTCCTGCGCATCTTCTCGGGGTTCGCCGCGGCCTGCGCTCTGGGCATTCCGCTCGGGCTGGCCATGGGTCTGTGGCCCAAGCTCTATAACCGCACCAGATCCATTCTTGAGCCCATCCGGTTCATTCCGCCCATCGCTTGGATTCCCATGGCCATCGTTTTCCTGGTGGGCTTCAGCCGCTATGTCTTCCTGATCTGGCTGGGCGCGTTTTTCCCCATTTTCATCACCACCCTGCTCAGCGTCACCCGGGTCAACCCGGTGCACGTCAATGTGGCCAAGGTCTTTGGCGCGAAACGCAGCTATATTATCCGCAAAATCGTCGTCCCGTCGGTACTTCCGGATATCGCCACCGGCATGCGCGTCGGCCTGGGCGTGGCCTGGATGTGCATTGTGGCGGCCGAAATGATCGGCGGCGAAATGGTCGGCATCGGCCGCTTAATCCTGAAGTACGCCGAACTGATGCGCATGAGCGAGATTATCGTCGGCATGCTGGTCATCGGCATCATCGGCTTCATTATGAACGAGTTGTTCATTCTTGTGGAAAGGAGAATGTTCCGCTGGAGATCTGAAATCTCCATTGACTAATCAGTTAGCGTAGCGGGGAATTCTTTCTTCGTGCAACCCCGTGTTTGCCTGGAGGAACCATGAGCGAACATCTTCTGGATGTGAATATAACCAAACGGTTCGGCACGCTGACCGTTCTGGACAACGTCAAATTCCACGTGAATGAAAATGAATTTCTGGTCATTGTCGGGCCGACCGGCTGCGGCAAAACCACGCTGGCCAACCTGCTCTGCGGGCTGGATCAGCCCCAGCAGGGCCAGGTGCTTCTGCGCGGGCAGAAGATCAATCCGGACGTACATAATATTTCCTATGTATTTCAGGAGTCTTCCTGCATTCCCTGGTACACCATGCTTGAAGACGCCACCATGGGCCTGGTGATCAAAGGGCAGTCCCAGCAACAGGCCAATGCCCGGGGGCGGGAAGTGATCAAGCTGGTGGGCATGGAAGGATTTGAAGATTACTATCCCCGCCAGATCTCCGGGGGCATGAAGCAGCGCGTGGCCATTGCCAGGGCCTATGCCACCAATCCGGACCTTCTGGTCATGGATGAGCCCTTCGGCCATCTGGACGCCCAGACCCGCTACCTGATGCAGATAGAAATCATGCGCATCTGGCAGCAGGAACGCAAAACCGTCGTCTTTATCACCAACAACATTGAAGAGGCGGTCTATGTGGCCTCGCGCATTCTGGTTCTGACCAAGCTGCCGGCCACCATCAAAGCCGAGCACATCATTGAATTCCCGCACCCCAGAGAGCTGACGGATGCCGACTTCCTGCAAATTCGAGCCCTGATCACCCAACAGTGTGAAGTCGTTGAGTAAGCACAGGATATGCATATGGAAACACGCAAAAGCAAAATCCAGATCAAAGATCTCTCCAAGCATTTCGGTGATCTTGTGGTCCTTGACGGCCTGAATTTCGACATCTATGACGGCGAATTTCTCTGCATCGTCGGGCCCACGGGCTGCGGCAAAACCACGCTGTGCAACGTGGTCACCCGGCTTCTCCCGCCGACCAAGGGCGAGGTCACGGTTGAAAACGAGCCCATTGATTACAAGCGCCACAACATCGCCTTTGTCTTTCAGGAGTCCTCCTGCCTGCCTTGGCGGACCGTTTGGGACAATGTCAAAATCGGTCTGGAAATAAAGGGCTATTCCGAGGAGGAGATCAAAAGCAAAGTCGAGGAAATTCTTGAAATAACCGGGCTTATGCCTTTCCGGGATTATTTCCCCAACCAGATTTCCTCGGGTATGAAACAGCGGGTGGCCATTGCCAGGGCTTTTGTGACAGACCCCGACATGCTGCTCATGGATGAGCCCTTCGGCCAGTTGGACACCAGCAGCCGTTTTCACATTGAATCCTTTCTGGTGAAGCTCTGGCAGCGGAAAAAGCAGACCATCATCTTTGTTACCCACAACCTGGAAGAAGCGGTCTATCTGTCCGAGCGCATCCTGGTCTGCACGCCCAAGCCGACCAGCATCAAGGCCGAAGTCTTTGCCAACCACCTGCCCCACCCGCGTGATATCACCGATCCGGAATTTGTCCGGCTGCGCCGGGAAATCACGGATCTGGTGCGCTGGTGGTAACTGTGCACCATAATTCAGGAGAACAGGCATGAATTCCAAAGAGCGCGTGCTGCGTAAGTTGAACGGCAAAGATGTGGACATGACCCCCGTAGGCTGCACCACAGCCTATGCGGATGTCGAGCTGATGAAGCGGAGCGGGTTTGAGCGGCCTCTGGCTGACCGGGACCCGGCGGCCATGGCCGGTTTATCCCTGGCCGGATACCGGATTGCCGGGTTTGACTGGATCAAGGCCATGGGCTGGGACATTACTTCCTTAAGCGAGGCTCTCGGCTGCGAACTCGGTCCCCCGGCCATTGACGCGCCGTACTTCATCGCTTCCCACCCCTATGAGCAGCGCGACATCAACGAATTGGACCTGCCGGATGACCTGCTGGAACGCGGCCGTTTTCCGGCTTTTAAAGAACAGTTCCGCCTTCTCAAGGAAAAAGCCGGGGACGATATCGCCATTTTTGGCATGTCCGAAGGCCCGTTTACCTGCGCGGCCAACCTTATGGGCACCAGCAACGCTCTGCGCGCCACGCTCAAAGACCCGCAAAGCATTGAAAAAGCGCTCGCGGTAACCACTGAAGCGCTGATTAGAGTCATCACCTTCGCCTTCAGCCAGGGAGCTGACTATTACTGCCTGGCCGACCCCACCTCGGGGAGCGATCTGCTCAATCCGCGCAGTTGGGTCAAGTTTGTGGCCCCGGCCATGCGCAAGATAGTGGACGCCGCTCCCGGTCCCATTGTGCTGCATATCTGCGGCAATACCGAAAAACTTCTGCCGGACATGTGCGCCTCCGGAGTGGCCGGCATCAGTATCGAAGAAAAGACGGATCTCAAGCTGGCTGTTGAAATCGCTCACGCCAAAGGGGTCAAAGTCTTCGGCAATGTGTCGTCATCATCAACGCTGTTCATGGGCACGCCCGAAGCCTGTTTCGCGGAAGCCATTGCCGCGCTTGAGTGCGGTGTTGATTTTCTCGCGCCCGGCTGCGGCATTGCCCCGGCTTCGCCCCTGGAAAACATTCTGCAACTGCGCCGGGCCAGAGACGCCAAATTTAACGCGCCCGCCTTTACCGGCATCGCATAGGCATAAGGAGGCACCATGCCCACTCCTGAGGAACTACTGAAAACCATGCACGACAGCGTGGTGAATTTTGAGGACGAAAAGGCGGCCGAGGCTGCCAAACAATGGATTGCTGACGGCCAGGACCCGGTACGGGGCATAATGGACGGCCTGGTGGCGGGCATGAATACCGTTGGCCAGTTGTTCAAAAACCAGGAATATTTTGTGCCCGAAGTGCTGCTTTCCGCCGACACCATGAACGCCGGTCTGGACGTGCTTAATCCGCACATCAAGGACGAGGCTTCGGACAATGCCGGCACCATTGTCCTGGGGACCATTCAGGGCGACATCCATGACCTGGGCAAGAACCTGGTTGCGCTGATGCTCAAAGTCGGCGGCTTCACCGTGCATGATCTGGGAGTGAACGTCGAACACGATCAGTTCATTGAAGCCATAGAAAAATACAAGCCTGATGTGGTGGGCATCTCGGCCATGATGACCACGACCATGATGGGCATGAAGCAGCTTATACCGAAAATCCGGGAGGCGCAGCCAAATGTCGGCATCCTCATAGGCGGGGCTCCGGTGACGGCCCAAATCGTCACACTGTTCCAGGCCGACGGTTTTACCACCAGCGCCGTGGATGTCACGGCTGAAGCAAAAAGGGTCATGGCCGCTCGAGCATAACCGTTCGCCCGGACCATGGACACATACTGGAGAACACTCATGTCAAAACAGCTACTTCTGGATGCGCTGCACTGCAAGGAAACGCCCCGCGCTCCCTGGTTCCCCTACGCCGGAGTCAACTGCGCCTTTCACATCGGTGAAAGCGCGGAAAATTATTTAAAAGACCCGAAGCTTCTGGCCAAAGGCGTTGTCCATACCGCAAAGCGCTTCAAGGCTGACGCCATCCCCCTGCTCTTTGACCTTTCGGTGGAAGCGCACGCTGTGGGCTGTGAGCTGCGCTGGTGGCAGGACAACGTGCCTTCGGTGACCAACCACCCCTGCTCTTCGCTCCAAACGCCGCAAGAGCTGGGCATGACCCTGCCGGAAAAAAACAGCGGCCGCTGGCCGGTGATTTTTGAAGCCGCCGCCCTTGCCCGCCCGCAACTGGACGAAATGGATTGCTGCATGGTCGGACTCTACACCGGCCCCCTGACCCTGGCCTCGCATCTGGCCGGGGTGCGTATTTTTACGGATATGTATAAAAACAAAGCCTTTGCTCATGAAGTGCTCGCCTTTGCCGGCGAGGTCATTGCCCGCTCGGCCGAATTTTACCGGGACATGGGCTGTGAAGTGATCGGCATTGTTGATCCTGTCGCTTCGCAAATCAAACCGGAGGTTTTTGAAGAGTTCGTCAAGCCCTATGTCCAGCCTGGCTGCAAGGTCATCCACGAGGCCGGGCGGACCTCCATATTCCTTATCTGCGGCGACTGCACCAAGGTGTTGCGCAATGTCTGCGCCATCGGCACGCATGCCTTTGCCATTGACGAGCAACTCAACCTCAACCTGGTGCGCGATCTGGCCCTGCAACACGGCGTGGGCTTCGCGGGCAGGCTGAAGCTGACCATGGCCCTGAGTCTGGGGCTGATTTCCCCGCGCGAAGACACCATCGCCAACCTGGCCGCCGGGGGGCAAAAAGGCTTTACCCTGGCCGCCGGTTGCGACATCCCCTTTGACGTGCCTGCGGAGCATATTGACCAGGTTCTGGAAGCCATGGACTGGTATTACGAAAACTATCCGGCCTATCCGGCTCCTGGGAATTTTTAGGCGCAGGACTTTTTGGAGGGGCTCTGCCCCTCCAAACCTCCCCGCAAGGGGGCGTGGCCCCCTTGACCCGCAATTTGAGGGGTGCAGGGGAAATCATTTCCCCTGCCGGGGGAGTCTGAGGGGGCAGAGCCCCCTCAGAAGGAGAAACAGCATGAGTGACAAAATCCAGATAGACGTACTGACTTTGGACAGCGTGCAGTGCGCGGCCTGCGGGTATATGATGGAAGCGATCGCCGCGCTGCCTTCTGATGTGCAGCAGATGATCACCTACAAGGAATGGTCCATCAAAACCAAGGACGGCATCGGCAAATTCACGGAACTCAAAGGCAAGGTGATTCCGACCATCTGCATTGAGCGGGATCTGGTTTTTCCCAGCCGTATCCCTCTTTATGAGGAGTTGATCGAGGAAATGGCCACGCGCGCGCCCAACCGGGAAATGAGCGAGCGTTTGCTGTCCCTCAAGGATCTGGGATTCCAGTTTGACGACATCCAGAAAAACCTGGAAAAAGCCGGAGCGGGTAAAAATACGCGGAAGGATTGACACGCGGCACGGAGGATAACGTCATGGGCGCCACAACCAATGTTCTGCTGCTGACCGGTTTTCTGGGCAGCGGGAAAACAACCCTTTTGAACAGAATCATCGCTGCCGTGCCCAAGTCGCGCAAGCTGCTGATTCTGGTCAACGAATTTGGCGATGTGGGCATTGACGGCGCGCTGGTCCGCCAGGCCGAACAAAGGGACGGCCTGGAAATAGTGGAGATCAGCAAAGGGTCCATTTTCTGCGCCTGCATCAAGTCGGACTTTATCAAGACCCTGCTGCGGATCGCCGAGCAGGTGCGGCCGGATATCCTGGTCATGGAGGCGACTGGAGTCGCCAACCCGGCTGATCTGCAAAAAGATCTCAAGCTGCCGGTCTTCAAAGAGCGGTTCAATCTGGTGGAACAGGTATGCCTGATAGACTGCCAAAACTTCGTTGCCACGCATGCGATCTTCTTTTCCATAGAAAAGCAGATCAAAAGCTCCACGCTGTTCATTGTCAATAAAGCGGATCTGGCGAGTGCCGGGCAAATTGAAGAAATCAAGGATGTCATCCGGCAATACCACCCCGCCCCGGTCTTTGCTGTAACCCGGTACGCGGATGCGCCTCTGGACAGCCTTATGGCCAAGCTGACAGGCACACCGGAGGGCAGACCCGGTTCCGGGGAGATTGCGGATCAGGCTGAGGTCGGACCGGTCATGGAGGGAATTTTTGCCGATCCTTTCCGTCAGCTTGATCCGCCCGAAAGTCTCGTTTCCGCGCATTGCACGCGGCCCGAAGCCACCCCGGAACTGGCAGCCGCTTTTCTTGCGGGCCTGCCGCCAGGCGTGGTGCGGGGCAAAGGCTTTTTCCGCCAGGGAGCGGAGGTGTTCCTGGTGGAATCCGTTGTCGGCCGGGTCACGGTGAGCAAAACGTCTCCTCCTGCCAACCAGGAACTCATTGGCGTCCTGGTGCTTATTTTTGTTCCAGAGCAAAAGGAAGCAGTGGAAGCGGGCATGGCCGCCTGGAGCGGCGGCGCGCCGTTTCTCTGACGAGGCGTTTATGTCCGGTAATGGCCCAGTGCATGTTTTGCAGAGTATCCCTTTTTGTCCGGACCCGGCGCAGTGCCGCCGGATCCTCAGGGTCGAGGGCAATGTCCGCCGGGAAAAAGAGCTTGCGGATTTGTTGGAGCAGGCTGCATCCAAAGCACGCCCCAAAGTGGTCTGGCGGGCGTGTGTTCCCGAGTTTCTAGGTTCCGGGCGGACAGCCCTTAATGGACACTGCTTCAGCAGCAAGGTGCTGGCGAAACTGCTGCGCGGGGCGGTGAAAGATGCCGGAAGCCCGGTGGTCTTTCCCTTCATAGCCACCTGCGGCGAAGAGTTGGGCCATTGGGCTTCGGCCGTTACCGGCAAACTGCGGGCCTATTGGGCTCACACTCTAACGCGCCTGGCCTTGAAAACGGCTCTGGACAGACTGGAAGCGGAACTGAAGCCCTTTGGCCGGGGCGTTCTCTCCCGCGTTGAACCCGGCATTCCCAAAGACTGGCCGGTCACGGAACAACCCGGACTTTTCGCTCTCCTGGCCCATGACGACGGTCCTGTGGCGCAATTGAACGAATACTGCGTCATGCGGCCCCTGAGTTCCATTTCCGGCCTGTACTTTTTTTCAAAAAAGGCTGTTCCTCCCTGCACCTATTGCGTGCTGCCCACCTGCCGGGGAAAACACGCGCCAAAGTCGCGGCCGGAGCCGCTTTTCTGTCTGGCGGGAAAAAGCGGGGAGGCGTGATGGAGAAGGTTGTGGATGTCGCGCCCGGCACAACGCTGCTGGAAGCACTGCAAAAAGCCGGTATCGGCCCGCGGGCGGAATGCGGCGGCAACGGCCGTTGCGGCAAATGCCGGATACGGGTTCGCGGCAATTGCAATCCGCCAACCTTGGAAGAAAGGGAGCGGCTGTCCCCGGCGGAACTGGCCGACGGACTGCGGCTGGCCTGCTGGGTCGAAGCACACGGCCCCGTGACTGTTGAGAACGTTTCCGCCACACCTGACCATACCCCTGGCCATACCCTTGACGCCTCTTTTGCCGGAACCGTTGTTTCGCGGCCCGATGATCAGCCTGCGGCCCACGACATTCCCGTCCTCGGGTTGGCCGTTGATCTGGGATCAACCAAAATAGCCGCCTATCTCCTTGACCTTGAAAGCGGCCGCATTCTCGCCTCCACGGGAAAAGCCAACCCGCAAAGCAGTTGGGGAGCGGATATCCTGTCGCGCATCGCCGCCACCATGACCGCGCCCACTGTTCTGACCGATTTGCGGGAAGCGGCGCTCAGCGCCATTAACGGCATGGCCACAGGCCTGTGCCGCGAAGCGTCCGAGAAAAGCGCCGCCCCGTTCCGTACCGGACAAATCATGCAGTGCGTCATCGTGGGCAACACGGTCATGCAGCATTTGGTCCTTGGTTTGGCGGTGCAGGGGCTCGGACAAGCGCCGTTTGTTCCGCTAAGCAGCTCCGCCGTGGACTGTTCCGCCGTGGAGGCCGGTCTCGCCTTGCATCCTTGCGCCAGAGTGTATCTGCCCCCCACGCTTTCCGGTTTTATCGGATCGGACCATCTGGCCGCGCTGCTGGCCGCGGATGTGCCGCACGCCGTCAACGTGTCCGGGGAAAGCCGCCTCGTTGTGGATATCGGAACCAACACGGAGATCAGCCTTGTGGTTGACGGCGCCATTCACACCTGTTCCACGGCTTCCGGCCCCGCGTTTGAGGGAGCGCATATTTCCTGCGGCATGCGCGCGCTGCCCGGCGCCATAGACCGCATTCGCTACCAGGAGCATGGACTGGTCTGGCAAAGTATTGGCAATGTTCCGCCCGTGGGCATCTGCGGCTCAGGCGTTCTGGATGGCGTTGCCGCGTTGCGCCGCTGCGGGGCAATTTCGCGGCACGGCACTTTTGTCCGCAATCATCCCCTGGTGCGCCAGACTGAAAACGGACCGGAGGCGGTCATTGTGCCGGGCAAAGAGACCGGACATGGGAAAGACATCAGCATGACCCGCAAAGACGTGGGCAATATGCAACTGGCCAAGGCGGCCATACGCTGCGGCCTTGATCTGCTGCTGGCCCGGGTGGGCCGTTCTCCGGAATCATTGGACGAAATACTAGTGGCCGGCGCGTTTGGAACGCATCTCAATATCGCCAGCGCCAAGGACATTGGCCTGTTCCCGGACCTGCCGGACGAACGCTTCCGCCAGATCGGCAACGCCGCCGGCCTGGGCGCCTGCCGGATGCTGCTGTCCAAGGACGCGCGCAGGCAGGTCGAGGAAATCTTGCGCCGGATGACACACCATGAATTGGCTGAAGACCCGGATTTTGCCGCTGCATACACCCGTTCTCTGGAACTTGGTTGAGCCCATGACGCCGGATACGCACGAAATAACTTCCGAACAGTACCGCCAACTGCTGGCGGGAAGCGTTCTGCCGGTCCGCTTCCGGGTCCTGGTCGCGCAGACCGACCTGCTTATTGCCGCCCACGCGGATTGTTCGCAAGAAGCCTACGCCTCGGTACGCGCTCTGCGCGCGGACATCATCGACTACGCGCAAAAGCATCCCCGCTTTTTTGACAGCCTTGTGCCCTTGCCGGATGATCCGTCCGCTCCTCCGATTGTCCGCGATATGCTCAAAGCGGCCGGCAAGGCCGGCGTCGGCCCCATGGCGGCGGTTGCCGGGGCAATCGCCCGCCATGTCGGCCTGGCCCTTTTGCCCTTATCACCGGAAGTGATCGTGGAAAACGGCGGCGATGTCTTCATGCGCGCGGACACCCCGCAAATTTTTTGCGTTCTCGCGGAATCGGCCGATCTGCCGAGTTTGAAAATCCGTGTTGCTGAAGTAACTCCCGGCCAGGGCATCGGCGTGTGCACGTCCTCGGGCCGACTGGGACACTCGCTCAGTTTCGGCCAGGCGGACGCGGTTACCATCATGGCCGAGGACGTTTCCCTGGCCGACGCGCTGGCCACGGCCATGGCCAACCGCGTCCGGAACGCCGAGGATATCTCCTCCGTGTTGCGGGCCGCCCTTGAGCTTGGCGCGCTTGGCGTTTTGATCATCGTGGACGGAAAAATAGGCGCGGCCGGTATGATGCGGCTGCATGAGGAGAGCGGATGAATTTGCTCTTAATCGCCTAGTTTTTTGCGCGCTCCGCGCACTATTCCCCACACGGAAAAAACAGCCAGCGCCAGAAAACCCAGCGAAATGGGATGGGTCACAAAAATGGAATAATCGCCGCGCGACAGGATCAGCGCCCGCCTGAGCGACTGCTCCAGCATCGGACCCAGCACAAAGGCGATGATGAAAGGCGGCAGAGGTATTTCCAGCTTGTTCATGGCATAGCCGAGAACGCCGAAACCCAGCATCATCCAGACGTCCGTCATGGAATAGCTGACGGCGTAAGATCCGACCACACACAGCAGAAGCACTATGGGCATGACCAGGGAATGGGGCATGGTCGCCAGCTTCCTGCATCCCCTGATGGCCACCAGGCCCACCAGGTAGAGCATGAGTATCGAAACAATCAGCATCCCGAACAGCGTGAAGACAAATACCCTGTGTTCGTTAAAAATCATCGGGCCGATATGCACGCCGTGCACAATGAGGGCGCTCATCAGGATGGCGGTGACAACGTCGCCCGGTATGCCCAGCGTGAGCATGGGAATAAGCGCTCCGCCGCACACGGCGTTATTGCCGGACTCGGCCGCGGCCAGGCCTTCAATGGAGCCTTTCCCGAACTCCTCGGGATGTTTTGATCGTTTTTGGGCCATGCCATAGCTCAGGTAGGCCGCTGTCGTGGATCCCGTTCCGGGCAGCGCGCCAATGCCGACGCCCACCAGGCTGCTCTGGGCAAAAATGGGCAGGCAGCGCTTGAAATCTTTCCAGCTTACCCGGTTATCATCCGGGTTGTCGCTTGTGGGCAAAAGCGCGCCGCCGGCGCTCACGCTTCTCGACTCCGCCTGGTTTATCACCTCGGTCACCGCGAACATGCCGATAACCATGGGGACGATGCTGAAGCCGTCATCCAGGGCCAGGATGCCGAAGGTCAGCCTGGGTATGCCCGTCATCGCGTCCATGCCCACCATGCAGACGGCAAGGCCCAGAGCCGCGGCGATGAGGCCCTTGATCAGGTTTTTCCCGGACAGGCTCGCCACGATGGTCAGAGCAAAAAGCAAGAGGGAGAACAGCTCCGTCGGCCCGAACCTGAGGGCCGCCCTGGCAATGGGCTCGGCCAGGACGCAGAGAATGAGAATACTGAAGGCGTCGCCAAAAACCGAGGCATAGAGGGCTATTCCCAGCGCCTTGCCAGCCTTGCCCTGTTTCGCCATGGGATAGCCGTCCAGAACAGTGGCGGCGGCGGCCGGAGTGCCGGGCGTGTTGATGAGGATGGCGGATATGGAACCGCCGTAGGTTCCCCCTTTGTAGATGCCGAGCATGAAGGCGATGGCGGTCGCCGGTCCAAGGGTGTAGGTGAGCGGAATGGACAAGGAGATGGCCACAGCGGGCCCGAGCCCCGGAATAACGCCGATAACAACCCCGACAATCACGCCCAGGAACGCGGCCGCGAATATGGAAAGCTCCATGGCGTTCCCGATTCCCGCGCCAAGATCAAGCAGCCATGCAAGCATATAGACCTCCGAAACTGATAAGGGCCGTTAATGGTTGACGCATGTTCTAAAACAGGAGGGCGTCCGGGAAAGGAACCTGCACACCATAACGGAAAATCAGGTAAATGATCGGCGGCGTCACAGCGGCCATCACCGCCATGAGCAGCTTGCCGCGCGCGCCGTGCAGCCACATGGCGAAAAGCAGGACAGCCGCGGTGGACACCATGTAGCCGACATATTCCATGCCCAGCGCATACAGGCCGATGACAGCGCAGTAGATGAGCATAGTCCTGCTGAACATTCCCGTGCCCTGTTCCGCGCCTTCCTTGCGATCCGCGTCCGCCGGCCGGGGCAAGGCCCACAACCGGCGGTAGGCCTGCAGAACCAATGCGACGCCAAGCAGCGAGATCACACCGGCAATCAGATAGGGCAGCGTTCTGCCGGAAATGTTGTCAGCACCGTCAGCGAGTGCGGACACCTGCCAGGGAATGGCCAGAAAGTAGCCTAAGCCCAACGCGAGGACGCCAAGACCGAGAAAACAGTCACGCCGGGCATGTCCACGACTCTGAGACATATGCGACCACCTTTGTTTTTTCGCGTTGAAGCGATTCCTTGGAGCAATTTACGGTTGAGATTATATATATCCAGGCTGTGCTGACAAATACGCCGTTTTGTTCTCCGGATGTCTGACGCAGCAGGAGAACAGGAGGGAAAAGAGCCATTTGCCGGCACAGCCTGGAAGTAGAGGTTATTCAGCGCGCTGCAAAAGCCCCTCGTCAATAAGCTGCTTCACGGCCGCGGCTTCTTTGGCTATGGCGGCGCGGGTTTCAGCAGCGTCGCGCCAGATGGGTTCCCATTTCAAAGTCGCCAGCCGATCTTTGTATTCCTGCGCTTGTACAGCCTTTTCAAAGGCTTTTTCCAGCTTTTCCAAAATGGGCTTGGGTGTGCCCTGGGGCGCGCCGATGACGTAAAAAATACCCATGGCGATGTCCTCGTGTCCGAGTTCGGCCAACGTCGGCACGCCGGGATAGTACTCGCTGGGAGCGGCGCCCAGAAAGAGCGGACGCAGGGCCGGGTTGTAATTGTCCGTGTACAAAGCGTCCGCGTGTCCGCCAAGAACGGCCGCCACACAGGGAGGTCCGCCGTCAAAGGGCACGGGCTGAAAGGAGATGCCGAGTTTTTTCATCAGTCGCAAGCTCATGATCTGGTGAATACCCGCGTTGCCTACCTGGGCCACGTTGAGCTTTCCGGGGTTGGCTTTGGCATAATCGACAAGACTCTGAAAATCCGGGAATTTGTTGTTTTCCTTGTCCACGCCCAGATACATGGTAACGTTGGTCACGGTGCCGATATATTCCGGGGTTTCCCAAGTAAAGCGCACCGGCCGAAGCTGTGAAGCAATGGTAAAGTTCGTATAGGCCCCCACGAACAAGGTGTACCCGTCCGGTTTGCTGGACAGCGCTTTGGACAATCCGGTCATGGCTCCGGCTCCGGGCATGGGAGTGACGACAAAATTGGCGTTCAGTTCCCTGCCCACGGCTTCCACCAGGGGACGCAGGGCGATTTCCGCGTTGCCGCCGGGAGGATAGGGGATAATAAAGGTGATGGGCCTGGTCGGGTAGTTTTCCGCGGCCGGAGCAATACCCGGTAGCGCGATTACCAGTCCGAAAATAAGCAACAGAAGCGCGCGCGATACTTTCATAACTTTTCTCCTGGAACAGTTTAACGATGAGGGGCAAATACACCGCCAATAGCATGCAATCTTGAAAACAAAGTAGCAAGAGCCGTGCCGCGAATCCAGCAAAGATGCTTCTCATCGGACAGCAAGTGCCGTTATTATACAAGGTGTCCCGCATGAACGGACCTATTCGTCCAAAATCCAGACTTGTCTTATATTAAGACAAAATTTGTTCAAAAATGAGACGACAGGTCTGTTCAAAAACTGGACGACAACCATTTTCTTTTGTGCTATCCAAATCAGTATGCGCCCACAACATGAGTTCACAAGCACGCTTTCCCATTTACCGCGCCAGTCGTGCGTTTTGTTGCTCCTTGCGGCGTTGCTTCCCGAACCGAAACGCGCCGTTGACCTCATGCAGTTCATGGATATTTCCGCCAAGGAGTTTGAAGCGGCATTACGAGAATTATCGCAGCGCGGCCTGGTGCGGGACACAAAAGATACGCACCGTTGGCACGCTGTTCTCGAACATGAGGCCGCTCTGTTTTCCTGCGTTCACAGCCTGCGCGCGACAGCGGAACTTAGCTCCCTTGAAAGCACGCTGCTCCTGCTGCATGAAGGAAAAATTCTGGACGCATGCACCTTGCTCGAGCCCCTGCTCGATGTTCTGACGCGCCGCTCCCATATTGCCGGAGCTTCCTTGTGCATGGATCTTCTCATCTCGCAGCTTACGCAGTGGCGGGCTTTGAAGAATGATGCCAACAGCCGGCGCAAATATATCGACCTTGTTATTACAATCCTGAACAAAGCCCTGCACTTCGGCCTGCGCACCCGGCAGGCCTATTCCCTGATCCCCGGCGCCATGCACCTGGCGGATATCTTGCGGGATAAACGCGCTCAATCCATACTCACGCTGCTGTGTTCCAGTTTGGAAAATTACGCCAGCGAGTTCAGGCCTGACAAGCTCAATGAAAGCATACAAAGAGGCTTTGATGCGGCAGAGGCTCTTGGCGACAGCGATATCCTGATGAAAGCCGGCAATTTCGTTTTCACGCTGTATTATGCGCGAGGAGACTTTGCCGCCGCTTTGAAACTTTACGAAAAAACACTGTGGAGCCCGAGTTCCGGGCAAGTTTCCTACTTTAAGGATATGTACCCGCTGTACATATGTCCGGGCGCTCTCTACCTCGGGCTGTACCCCTATGCGATCGGCCTGGCCGAGTATGCTTTGCGACAGGCGGAAAGCGTCAACCATCAACACAATATCCAATGGTGGAATGTCCTGCTGGGGGTCATTTTTCTCTACCTCAGACAGCCTGACAAAGCCTTGCCTCATCTGGCGCGGATCATGGACTGCCTTGACGAGGAGGCGGACCCCAAAATCGCGCTCTGGGCAACGCGCGCTCTTGCCTATTACCATTATCTGCAAGGCCGTCCTTCAGTTTCCTACAATATATTCCGGCGTTGCCTGGAGCAGCGCGAACGCAAGGGCTATTCCCGTTTTTCCTACACCGCCCCGTGGATTCTTGAACTGTTCGGCGCATATGACAAAGCGGGTTTTCCCCCCCTGCCCGGTTTTCCCCTTGCGGAAGAACTGGCCTATGCCCAAAACGGCAGCAACAAGCTGTTAAACGCCATGGCCCTGCGCATCCGCGCGCAAAAAGAAGAACTGGCCGGAGAAAGTCCCCAAAAGATACGGGAGAAACTGGAACAAAGCCTCTCGTTGTTTTCTTCAGCGGGCGAAGCGATTGAAAGCGCCAGAGCCAAGCTGGAACTGGCCTCTTTTTTGCGGCGTCACGGCAAGCTGAAACAAGCCAAACATCTTTACACGCAGGGCGAAGATTTTTTGCGGATGCTGCAAGGCGGGGCAAAAGGCGGGAAGAAAACCGCGGCGGCAACGGACGCGCCGGCAGCGGAATGGCAGGGCTCTATTGTGCCGCGCCAGCCCGCAACGGTGATCGACACCTGCGAAGAAAGCCTGGCAAACGCGCCCTCCGACATCTCCAGCCGCCAAGCTCTGCAACGCCTCGTCCACATTGTCCAACGGGAATTGGGCGCTGAACGCGCCGCGCTTTTCCACAGAAACGCCGGGGGAGGACATGCGTTTATCTGCGGCAGCAACTGTACGGAAGACGACTATGCCACCTCAAGCAAGCGTGTTTTCGTTGAAGACATGTTTACCCATTTTGACGCGGCAAATTTGCAGAGTTTCTATATCGTGCATGGCGGAACTTTTTCCCTTGCCCTGCGCCTGGCTGAAAAAGAAGACGTCCGCTGGGGGCTCTTGCTGGAAAGCGCGCATGTAGCGGGAGATTTTGCCTGCCTGGCCAAGGACGAACGGGCAAGACTGGCCAGGCTGCTCGCCCGGGAACTCTCCGCGGCCGATAAACACCCGCTGTACCCCGTTGAAACCGCTCAGGAAGGGCAAGCCCATGCAACAGCTTCCGTTGTCTGCGGCTCTCTGGAAGACGGGACGTTCTGGGACAGTCCGGGGCTGCGTTTTGTCGTCGAACAAGCCAGCCATATAGCTTCGACAGATGTCCCTGTGCTGCTGCTCGGCGAAACAGGCGTGGGCAAAGAGGTCATGGCCCGGCTCATACACCGGCTCAGCGGCCGGGGCGGCGCTTTTGTGGCGGTTCATCCGGCCAGCACGGCCGAGTCCCTGTTTGAAAGCGAGTTTTTCGGGCACGAAAAAGGCGCTTTCACCGGCGCTGACAAGCAAAAGCCCGGCCTCTTTGAACTGGCTGACGCAGGAACGCTCTTTGTCGACGAAGTGGGCGAAATATCGTCGAGCATGCAAGTCAAACTGTTGCGAGTGCTCCAGGACAAGAGCTTTCTGCGGGTCGGCGGGGTGCGTCTTATCTCGTCCGATTTCCGCCTTATCGCGGCCACGAATAGAAACCTCCAACAGGAAGTGATCAATGGCAATTTTCGTGAAGATTTGTATTACCGCATTTCCGTTATGCCCCTCATGCTGCCGCCTCTACGCGCAAGGATTCAAGACATTGAAATATTAGCGCAATTATTTATAAAAACCTTTGCGCAACGCTACGGCAAAAAGATTCCCCCACTCACGCCGGAGGCTCTGGCGGATTTGATGACCTACCCTTGGCCGGGGAATGTGCGTGAACTCAAAAACATTATGGAGCGCGCCGTTTTGCTGAATCGTGGCGGGTCGTTGCATTTTTCACTCAATGAACAGCAGCCCGGCAACACAATACAGCCTTCCCCCCCCTCGAACAGCCCCTCGTTGCATTACGATACCCCCAGCCTTGAAACCCTTGAGCGCCGCTATATCGAGCACATTTTACAGCGCACCGGCGGAAAAGTCTCCGGCCCTCAAGGCGCCGCCGCCCTGCTCGGCATGAAGCGCTCCACATTGTACGCCAAAATACGCCAGTTCGACCTGGGCGCATTATTGGTCCAAAAGCGCTGACCTCCAAACCACCCCGCCAGGGCCTGGCCGGCCCTGGACCCGGCATTCCTGAAAACAGCTCTGACAAGGCGGCACGCTTTTTGCCTATACCGTCTATTATGGGACGCCTTCATGGCGTTTTGCGGATCTGTTAATGCAACAACGGGGATACCATGTACCAGGATCTGAAAGGGAAACTTGCCCTGATCACCGGCGCCAGCCATCCCGGCGGGATAGGTTTCGGCATTGCCAAAGCCTTTGCGGAAAACGGCATGCACATCGTGCTGGCCGACCTTCCTCCCACGCACAGCGGGCAGAGGAACATCGACACCTGCCGCGAACTGCTTGAAAAAGAGTACGGCGTAATGGCTATCGCGGCGGACCTGGATGTAACCTCCCCCGGCGATATCGCGAACCTCGTCCAGACGATCAAAGACCTGAAGCTTCCGCTGCACGCGCTGGTCAACAACGCCGGTATGAACATGGGCGCGACGCTTCTTGGAGACTATGATCCGGCGCATTGGCGCAAGGTTCTTGAAGTCAATCTTTTCGGTCCGTTCTCCATGATTCAGGCCTTTTTGCCCCTGATGGTCAAAGGAAGCTGCGTTGTCAACCTGGCATCCAGGGCGGGCAAACGCCCACTGCCCACATGCAGCGCCTATTCCACGAGCAAGGCGGGCATCATCATGCTCACCAAATGCCTGGCCGTGGAATACGCCGCTCAAGGCATACGCGCCAATGCCATCTGTCCGGGCCAGATACTGACGGATATGAATATGCGCCGCTTTGAGCGGGAAGGCAAAGCCCTTGGCATCACCGCCGAAGAAGCCATGAACAAAATGCTCACCACAGTCCCCATGGAACGCATCGGCACGCCCGAGGAAGTGGGAAGCGTGGCGGCTTTCCTGGTATCGGAACAATCAAGCTATATGACAGGCCAGGCCATCAATGTGACCGGCGGGCAGATCACGGAATTGTAAAGCGGTTTACCTTTGAAACGTTGTAAAGGAGTGTACTCTCATGAAAGCGAAGACTGGTGGAGAAGCCGCTGCAAAGGCTCTTATCGATTTAGGGGTGGAATATGTCTTTACCCTCACCGGAGGGCACCTCAACCATATACACATGCATCTTGAGCACAGCCCGGTGCAGCTCATAGACACCCGCCACGAGCAGGGCGCCACATTTATGGCGGACGCATACGGGCGTATGACCGGCAAGCCCGGCGTGGCCATGCTCACGGCCGGACCGGGTTTTACCAATGCGCTCACTCCCATGATGCATGCCATGTTCTGCAACACGCCTTTACTGATCATCGCGGGCGCCGCCGGCATGGAATATCGTGACAAACTTGATTTGCAGGACGCCCCCCAAGTGGCCTGCGCCATTCCCATGGTCAAAAAAGCGTTTGTATGCACCCGTCCGGAACGTGCGGCGGAGTATGTGGAAATGGCCTACCGCACCGCCTATTCCGGCCGTCCCGGCCCGGTATTTCTTGAACTGCCCTGCGATGTGCTCGGCGCCGCGATTCCCGACGAAGAGGCCACCTATTTCAAAACCGAACCGCTGTCCGCCCCTGTGGACAGAAACGCCGCGCTCAAAGCGGCAAAAATGCTCCTGCAAGCGCAAAAGCCCATCATTATTGCGGGAAGCGGCGCGGGCTACGCCAAAGCCGGGCCGGACATCCAAAAGCTCATGGAAACAACCGGGGCCCCCCTGTTTACCTGCAACATGGGCCGCGGCATTGTCTCGGACGAACACCCGCTGTGCTTCGGCCATGCCCATCCGAGCAGAAACGGCGCGGGCACCAACGCCTATCTGAATGCCGACCTCTTCCTCATCCTTGGGCACCGTATCAGCCTGGTGGAGGCCTTTGGCGGCTTGTTGAACAAAAATGCCGACATTATCCAGGTGGATGTGGAACCGGAGGAAATCGGCCGCAATCGCCATATAGCCCTGCCTGTTTTCAGTGATGCCGGCGCGTTTGTGCGCGAACTCAATGAAATCCTGGAAAAAGAAGAGGTTTCGCCTGAACGGACAATGCCGTGGATTACTTACATCAACAAAGAAAGAGCGGCTTTCATTGAAAAACAGATGCCCAACATGACCAGCGGCGCCCAGCCCATTCATCCGCAGCGCCTTGTCTATGAAGTGGACAAGTATATGAGCGGCGAAGACGACATCATCATCGCGGACGGCGGCGACACGCACACCTGGGTGCAACTTGGCCGCACTGTCAGAAAGCCCTACAGGCTGCTCGATCACGGCCTTTTCGGCTGCATAGGCGGGGGAATCTGCAATACGGTCACCGCACGGCTGCTGTACCCGGAAAGCCGCCTCGCCCTTGTTACCGGGGACGGCTCCCTGGGCTTCAACTTTATGGAGATCAACACCGCCATACGGCACAACATGCATTTTGTCATTGTGGTCTGCAATGACCAGAGTTGGGGCATGATCCGCCACAGCCAGCAATTGCGTTTCGGACGCCCCTTTGATTTTGTCGCCTGGCTGGGATTCACCCCGTACCATGAAATAGTGAAAGCCATGGGTGGAGAGGGTTTTCTGGTGACCAACCCGGATGATCTGCCCGCGACCCTTGATAAAGCTTTTGCTTCAAAGAAAGTGGCCCTCATAAATGTTGTGGCCGATCCGGAAATTATAAGCCCGGCAAGCACTTCACTGGCGAATCTTGGAGCGTACAAAATAAAATGATGAACAGCCGCACCCTTTCTATCGACAGCGCAAAATGTATTCAGTGCGCGGTTTGTATTGAAATCTGCACCCAAGATATATTCATGCGAAATCCAGCGCTCGAAATCGCCATAGACAGCGCTGCGGTGGACAGGTGCAACGGGTGCGGCCATTGCGCGGCTGTATGTCCGGCCGCGGCCATCTCTCTTGATGCAGGCGACCCGCTGAAATTGCCGCCGCGTGTCATCGCTCCTCTGGAGGAGCGCCAACGGGAAGGCCTGTTCAAGGCGCGCCGCTCCACGCGTACCTATACGGAACAAAAAGTGTCGCACGAACTCATTCTGCGCGCGCTGGAACATGCCCGTTACGCCCCGACCGCGGGAAACAGCCAGCAAGTCGAATGGATACTTGTTGAAGGGAAAGAGCGCTTACACGGCATAACAGCCAAAGTCGCGGCCTGGGCAAAGATGCAGCAGGGAAAATACGCCCGCGTGGCAAGCTTGTTCGAGCAGGGGCGGGATCCGGTTATGCGCGGGGCTCCCGCCCTGCTCCTTGCTCACGCCGGGAAGGATTCCCCCTGGAAAAACCATGACGCCGGCGCGGCGCTTTCTTACCTGGAACTGGCGCTCCACAGCTACGGCCTCGGCACCTGTTGGGCGGGCTTTGTGATCTCCGCCGCGAGAAGCGGCACGGATCTGGGAATCAGCCTGCCGGAAAAGCGCGAACTTTGCGCGGGTCTGCTGTTCGGCTACCCCGTCCATACATTTCAACGCTTACCGCCGCGCAAGCCTGTCAGAATCGAATATGCCTGATCCCTAAAGTTATTATTTTGGAGGGACGCGAACCAGTGACGCAAAGGTCTTCATCCAGCGATACTCTCGATGAGATGAACGTGAGCCTTATCATCACTGACCACACCTCCAAACCACCCTGCAAGGGGGCGTGGCCCCCTTGACCCGCAATATTCCTGAAAACAGCGACGCTGTTTTCAGGGTATGGGGGTGCAGGGGACTCAGTCCCCTGCCAGGGGAGTCTGAGGGGACAGAGTCCCCTCAGGGGGTTTGGGGCGGAGCCCCAACTGACCATTAGGAGCTTTTATGTTTTACGGCTGGCGGCTCAGCGGTTTTTTCTGTCTGGGCAATGTTCTGCTTCAAGGCGCCGGGATTTATCTCCTCAATGTGCTTATTGAACCGCTGTCAGCCACGTATGGCTGGTCAAGGGGCGATTTCGGCGCCGGGCAGGCCGTGGCCTCTTTCATCGCCATGCTCAGCGCTTCTTTTGTTTCCAGGCTTGCCCTGCGTTTTTCCATGCGCGGCATTGCCACTGCCGGCGCTTTGGGAGGCGCGCTGGGCTATTTCGTCATGGGGTACACCAGCAATTTCCTCCTGTTTATCTGCGCGCTGACCCTGATGTGGTCGTCCGGCCAAGCCTTTGGCGGAGCATTGGCCAACACCTGTATGAGCCGTTGGTTCGTACAATACCGGGGCAGGGCGTTCGGCATTGTCAATATGGGCACTTCCATTTCCGGCGCAACGCTTCCCTTGACGCTTTTTCTGTTGTTGCAGTTCATGGAAATACGCACGGCCCTGTGGCTTCTCAGCGCCATGCTGCTGTTTGCCGCCGCGCCGCTGTGCTGGCTATGGGTACTGGAACCGGCGCAGTTGGGATTGACTCCTGACGGGACGCCGGGAACTCCGGGCGCTACGGATCAGGCGAACGCTGACGCCGAAGAGGCGGTTCCCTGGAGCAGCTTGCTGCAAACACGCCAGGTGTGGTGCGTGGGCATATTGTTCGCTCTTGGTTTTATGCTGGCGGCCGGACTTGCGGGACAGTTGAAGCTCAAATTCACCGACAGCGGTTTTTCCGACCAGGCGGCGATGCTGTTTTTGTCTTTCACGGCGCTTTGCGGCGCTCTCGGCAAATATGCATGGGGGTGGGTAAGCGACAAAGTGTCCGCGCTTCGAGCCACAAGACTGCTCTTGACCATGAGCGTAGCCAGCCTGTGCCTGCACTTTATCCCCCAGAACAATGCCGTGGCCTTCCTCTTTGCCGTAAGCATGGGCATGTGCATGGGCGGATATTGGACGCTGTTCCCAAGCCTGACCGCCTCTATTTTTGGAAAACGCAGATTCAGCGCGGTCTATGGCTTGTTGCTCCTTTTTGTGAGCGCAAAATCGATCGGGTATTACGTTATCGGGCTGTCATACAGCGCCACCAGATCCTATGACATGGCCTATGCGTTTTTTATCGCCACATCGCTGCTTTCCTTTGCCCTCACCTATGCCATTCCGGGACAAACAAAGACCTAAGAATTATTGAGAAACAGCCTCTATCACACGGTCAACGCGATAGGTGGGGTGAGGACGGCCAGGACTCAGACAGTTACTGCCGATGGTTTCCAGGCGCACGGCATCGCCGCAGACGGCGCGAAGCGCTTGTTCGACCGACTGCCGCAGGCGGACGGGCGTTGTTTCCACGCGGGCATTCACTATCAGTTCGGCCTGGCCGCCTCTGCCCGCGCTGCCGCGTGTTTCGCCCTGCACGCCGAGGCCGCCGGTCAGATTGCCGAGCAGAAAGCCGGAAGGCGTTTGCAGAAAAAGTTTCACATGGCCCACGGCAAGGCCTTCGCGCGCAAAACCACCGCCCAGGGCGGCAAGAAGGGTTCGTCCCAGCGCGTCCCAATTCACATCCCATCCCGTGAGCAGATAGGTGCCGTTCAACCAGCCCAGAACAGCCTCGCCTTCAGCATAGATGTCATAATCAACATCCGTTACATACGCGCCCGCGCCTGAGTCTTTTTGTACTTCCGCCAGCCAGGCGTCCAGGCCTTGGCCGCTGACGGCGCTGACCGCATGGACCGAGGCGTTGGGCCAGCGTTCACGCACACCGGCGGTGAGGTCGAGGCGTTGCCCTGTCGTCAGCAGATCTGCCTTGGAAATGACAATGATATCCGCCTCTTCAAGCTGTTTGATGAGAATATAGGCCGCGCTGGGGTGCAGACCCGCTGTGCCGCCCAGCAGCAGGCTGTCCAGACGCTGCGGATCAATCAGCACGGAAAAAGGGGCGAGGCGCAGGTTGTTTGCCAGGTCCATTTTCACCGGCTGCAGAATGGTGGCGGAAATATCCGTACAACTGCCCACGGGTTCGGCCAGAATGGGAGATGCCCCGGCTTTTTGGCGCAAGTGATCGACGGCTTCCATAAATCCATTGAAGTTGCAGCAAAAACAACTGCCGCTGACTTCCACCACGGCATTGCCGCCACGGCTGAGGTGGGCGGTGTCCACCAGGCCGGAGGCCTGGTCGTTGGTGATAAGGCCGGGGCGTTCGCCACAGCTTTCAAGCCGACGGGCGGTTTCCCAAAGCAAGGTGGTCTTGCCCGCACCCAGAAAACCACCGATTATGATCAAAGTGGTTTTTTTCATCGCGTCGTCCCTTCTTTTGTTGTGCTACAGGTGCAGGCCGTTGCCGGAGCCTTCATGAGCGGCTCCACCAGCCGGGTGAAAAAGAGCGCCGCAGCCTGTCCGCCCAGGATGGGGGCCAGAATATAGACCAAAAGGAAACCGCCCGAGCGGTCGGGAAAAGCGGCTTCCCTCCAGCCCGCCGCCCAGGCGACCAAGCGGGGGCCAAAATCTCTGGCCGGATTGAAACCGGCCTGGGTGAGCGGAGCCAGCAGGCAGATCAACACGGTGACCGTAAGGCCGATGAACAGGGGCGCCAGGTTGTGATCCGGCCGTCCCAGGTTACAGCCTTCGGTCAGGGAAAAAATGATGAACACCAGCATGAACGTGCCAAAGCCTTCCGCTGCCATGGCCAAGGGCATGGACACCACTGCCGCGCCGCCGGGCAGTTGGTAGTATTCCCCGAACATCCGGGCCGTGAGCACGGACTCCGCGCTGCCCCGGACAATACCGTGGGCGCTTTCATAGGCGGCAATGGAAGGTCCGAACAGTCCGTACAACACCAGTCCGGCCAGCAAAGCCCCGGCGAATTGGGCCAGGATATAGACGGGCGCCTTGCCCGCGTTCATGCGGCCGCTGACGGCCATGGCCAGGGTAACGGCCGGGTTCAGATGGGCGCAGGAAAGATGGCGCGTGGCATAGATGGCGAGCGCCACGCCAAGGCCCCAGACAGCCGCGATCTGAAAAAGGCCTTGCAGCGCCTCAAACAACACGGAAACCGCCACCGACCCACAGCCGATCAGCACAAGGATGAACGTTCCCAATAACTCGCCGACGCATTCACGCTGAGATGTAAGCATACACGTTTCCTTATCCGGCAGGTGATATGCTTACAGTGCATCAAACATGCCATTGCGGACCGGCCTGGTTGCCCTTCCGGAATGGTTCTTTGGAAATCATCATGTATTCAAAGGAGAAAGAGACGGTAAAAAGCATGTCAGGAGAATATATCGAGGGGTATTTTTATACGCACAGCACGGCATGTGTACACAGTTGCGCTGTGCGTCAGGATGTGCCGTCGCTTGGCTGGCGCAGTGGGAAAATTAACAAATATACGGAGTTATATTACAGAAAAAACAAAGAGGCAGGCAGCGGAAACAAAAAAAGTGTGCGCTGTGAATACAAAAGTGTGCAAAAATGTAAACTATTGTGAACATATCGCGCACAAGCTGTATTTGAATAATTCCCTGTGCAGTGCGCTATATTTATAAAATAATTCAAATTTTTCACATTTTTGAAAGTGTAAACAAATAATGTACATTGGCGAATAATTGGCATGAAACACCGCTGACCAATGAAGTCACAGATCGACGGCGCCTTGTCCATCCAGGGCGAACTTTTTGATTTTTTTATACAATTCGGTGCGGGAAATGCCCAGTTCCTTGGCGGCCCGGCTTTTATTGCCGTTACAGTTGCACAGGGCTTCGGCAATGGTTTCACGCATGGCCCAGGCCTGAGCTTCATGCAGCGATTGTTTCGCGCGCAAAGGCGAAGCCAGACTCTTTTCAATAAGATTGGGCGGCAAATGGCGCGCGCTGAGCACGGTACACCCGGCTTCCATGGAACAGATGGCAAAGGTCAGGACGTTTTTCAGTTCACGGATGTTTCCCGGCCAACTGTAATTGCGCAGCACTTCAAACAAGTTGTTGTCAATGCGCGTTACGGCCTGGCGGTAGTAAGTTTCCACGCTTTTCAAAAAATGCACGGAAAGAAGCGGGATATCCTCGGTGCGCTCGCGCAGGGCAGGCACGTGCAGATGAAGAATGTTCAAGCGATGGAACAAGTCCGAGCGAAACAAATTCTGCTGCATCATCTCTTCGAGGTTCCGGTTGGTGGCCGCGATCAGGCGAAAGTCCGAAACAACCGTGTTATTGCTGCCTATCTTTTGCACCTCACGGTGCTCCAGCACCCTGAGCAGCTTTGCCTGCATGGGCAACGGGATTTCTCCGATTTCATCCAAAAGAATGGTCCCGCCGTCGGCCATTTCAAACTTGCCCACCTTGCCGCCGGAACGCGCCCCGGTAAAAGAGCCCTCCTCATACCCAAAAAGTTCCGACTCAATCAGTTCAGCCGGCAGGGCCGCGCAATTGATGCGCACAAAGCATTCGTTGGCTCGCCTGCTGGCGGCATGAATGGCGTGGGCCACCAGTTCCTTGCCCGTGCCGCTTTCGCCGGTAAGCAGGATGGGCTGGTTGCTGTGGGCGAATCTTTCTCCCTGCTGACGCAATCTCTGAATAGCCTTGCCGGTGCCGATAATCTGCTCAAAGGTGTATTCAGCCCGTTGCAGTTCCTGCGCCTTTCTTTTGTAATACGTCGCCTTGTTTTCCAAGGTCTTGATCTTTGACAAAAGCTGATGCAACTCTTCAATATCGCGGGAAACAACTTCAATCAGACCCCCGACAACCACACCGTTTTCAAGCAGCGGGATTCGGGAGATAAAGGCTTCCTGGCCCTCCCACTCAAACGGAACCAGACGCTGTACCACCCCGCTTTCCATAACCCCTATGAGCCTGGAATCGGGAAAATAATCGCAAATGCTTCTCCCGATGGCCTTTTCCTTGTCAATATTGAACATGGAGGCAAAGGTGTTATTCATGAAGCGCAGGATGCCGCTCCGGTCGGCCACACAGATGCCGATGTACATGGCGTCAAAGATGCTTGAACAAAAACAGGCTTCAAGCTGGTGGGCATTCAAGATCGGCGTATCCGTCGGCTCAGAGCGTTTTTTACTGTCATCACGAGGCGAGGCGGACATCATATACCCTCTCTGCATAGGCGTTTTCCATAGGAGTGTAATCTTTTCCTAACATACACTTTCCGCAATAGGCAATGAGCAAAGGTGACTGAAGCACTACCGGACAATGGTTCATTTTGACATTTCCCGCCAAGGCGCGTAGAGGTATGCGGTTACATCGAGCGGCAGACTTTGCTTTAAGCAAAGCCGCCGACGTTTTTTATTATGTATTCACGCCCACAAGGAGAATATACGAAATGACGGCAAAACCGGCACAGCAGCCCGCCCCCCCGGCCGGACTGGTTGATTCCCTTCAAGCCGAGGTCGCTGCCGAGGCGTCGCCCCTGATGCTCTTTCTTGTCGAGCACGCGCGTAAAATCGCGCTCGCGCTGGTCCTGTTCATTCTGGCCATCGGCGGGTACTGGTTTTACGCTTCGCACACGCACAAAGTGGCTGTGGAAGACGCCCAGAGACTGGGGACCATTCTGATCATCTCTGACCCGGCCATGCGCCTGGAGCGTCTTGAAGCCTTCATTCCGAGCGCCCCGTCCAGCGTGAAGCACGAAGCCTGGTTCGCCCTGGCCAACGCGGCCGGCCAGGTGCAGGATTACCCCAAAGCCTACAAAGCTTGGGAAACCATTCGCGGCTTTGACCCCGCGCTCAAGGGCGCAGCCAGCCTGGGCATGGCCAACGCTCTCGCGCAGCAGGGAAAATATGCCGATGCGCTCAGCCTCCTGAATGCCGCGCTGCCGGACTTGAAAGGCCCCGAGGCCATCAATGCCAACATGCGCATCATATTGCTGGCGGAAGTGCTCGGGGATTACGCCCGGGCCATTGCCGCCTGCGACGCCATCCTGACCACGCCCGAAGCGGCCGCCGACGTCTCTGCCATGAATCGCTTCGGTCAGAAAAAAGCGGAGTTGGAAGCAAAGCTCTCCGCGCTCAAGAAATAAGGAGTTCCCTCATGAATCACCCCCTGCTCGACCCGCAAGGGGCGCGGCATCTGCTTTTGGGCAACGAGGCCATTGTGCGCGGCGCGCTTGAGGCCGGAGTGAATATAGTGACCTGTTATCCGGGCACGCCTTCATCCGAAGTGCCGGACACCTTTCGTCGCCTCAGCCCCAGCAAACGCTTTACCCTCGAGTATTCGGTCAACGAGAAGGTGGCCCTGGAAGTGGCCGCCGGGGCGGCTCTGGGCGGCGCGTTGTGCCTGGTGACCATGAAGCACGTGGGCGTCAACGTTGCCGCTGACCCTCTGATGACCATGACCTATACCGGGCTGCCGGGCGGGCTGGTGCTGCTTTCCGCTGACGACCCGTGGTCCCATTCCAGCCAGAACGAGCAGGATAACCGCACCTATGCCCGTTTTGCCGGCATGCCCTGTTTCGAGCCCGCCACGGCCCAGGAATGCAAGGACATGGCCAAGGCCGCGCTTATCCTGGCCAGGGAAACCCAGCAGCCGGTCATGCTGCGCACCACCACCCGGGTGAATCATCTGCGCGGCCCAGTGACCTTTGGCCCGCTGCCGGAACCGGCCTCCATCGTGCCCTTTGCCCGCGACGTGCGCCGCTTCGTGCCCGTGCCCGCCGTGGCCCGCGTCCGCCATCGCGTCTTGACCGCCAACCTGGAAGCTATCCGGGAAGGTGTGGAAACATCGCCTTTCAACCACATTTCCGGCGCCGGGAACATCGGAATTATTGCCTCGGGCATCAGCCGCGCCTATCTGCACGACGTGTTGCTGGCGAACGGCTGGCAAAACAAGGTCAAGGTCTTTGACTTTGGCATGACCTGGCCCCTGCCGCTGAAGGCTTTGGAAAAATTCATGCGCGAGGTGCAAACGCTGCTCGTGCTGGAAGAAGGCGAACCGCTGCTGGAAGACGCCCTGAATGCTCTGGCCCATAAGCTTTCCCTGCCTGTGGTCATCAAGGGCAAACAGGCTCCGCTTTCCATTTTCGGCGAATACTCCACCCTGCTTATTCATGACGCCCTCGCGCCCCTGGTGGATAAAGACGCTCCGCTCTCCTGCGCCAAGGACTGCCTTGAGTTGCCGCAGCGCCCGCCCAACCTCTGCGCGGGCTGTTCACACCGCTCCGCCTTTTTCGCGGTGCGGGCCGTTTTCGGTGACGAGGCTTACTATTCCAGCGACATCGGCTGCTACACCCTCGGCCTGTTGCCTCCCCTCAGCACCGCGGATTTCCTGTTCTGCATGGGTTCCTCGGTCTCCTCGGGCGGCGGATTCGCCCGCGCCTCGGGCAAGCCGGTGGTCGCCTTTATCGGCGACTCCACCTTCTTCCATTCCGGTGTGACCGGGCTGATCAACGCCGTGTTCAACAAGCATGATCTTCTGCTGGTCATCCTGGATAACGGCACAACCGCCATGACCGGGCATCAGCCCAACCCCGCCTTCCCCCAGGAGGCGCTCGGCGAGAGCGCCCTGCATGTGGATATCGAAACCGTTGTCAAAGGCTGCGGCGTGTCCCGCGTAGCCAAGGTGGGCGGCTACAACCTGAAGAGCCTGCAAAAAACACTCGCCGAAATGAAAGAAGAAAAGGGCGTGCGGGTTTTGATCGTTGAAGAGCTTTGCGTGCTCTTTGCCCGCCGCGTCCTGAACAAGGAACGCACCCAGCGCGCCTATGTCGCGCAGCAGGACGACAGCGCCCGCGCCGCCCTGAACGGCCTGGCTTGTCCGGCCTTCCGTTGCGAGGGTGACGTCCTCGGCGTGGATCAGGACATCTGTGTGGGCTGCATGGTTTGCATGCAGGTATCACCTTCCTTCAAAGCTCAAAAAGGAGGCGCGTAATGAATCAGCGCCTGCGCATATATCTTACCGGCGTCGGAGGCCAGGGCACCCTGACCGCGACCACCCTGCTCTCCCGTGCGGTCATGGACCAGGGTCTTGAGATCGTGTCCGGCGAAATTCACGGCATGTCCCAGCGCGGCGGCGTGGTGGAATCCACGGTGCTGATCGGCGGCTGGCTGAGCCCTAGTCTCTATCACGGCGAAGCGGACATCCTGCTCGGCTTTGAACCCCTGGAAACCCTGCGCGCCCTGCCCTATCTGGCTCCAGGCGGATTTGTGCTCTCCTCCTCCGAGTTTGTGCCGCCCCTGAGCGTAAGCATGGGCCGGGAGTGTCTGCCTGAGCTTTCCGCTATTGAGGACGCCGTGCGCAAAGTTGCCGGAAAGTTTTGGTTCCTGCCGCTGCAAACCCTCGGCCGTGAGGCCGGGTCCGTGCAGAGCGGCAACACCGCCCTGCTCGGCGCGCTGTGCGCGGCCGGAATCATGCCCTTTGGCCCCGAGGCCCTGCGCGAGGCCATTCGCAAATATCTCCCGTCCAAGGCCGTGGAGGTCAATCTGCGCGCCCTTGAGCTCGGCGTAGGCGCTATCCGTTGATTGGAGGGGCTCCGCCCCTCCAAACCTCCCCGCCAGGGCCTAGCCGGCCCTGGACCCGGCATTCCTGAAAACAGCTTCGCTGTTTTCAGGGTATGAGGGGTGCAGGGGAAATCATTTCCCCT
>WRHY01000006.1 GCA_009783025.1 Desulfovibrionaceae bacterium | reverse complement strand
AAACCACTCCTTTTGACGAGATTTGGACGCAAAAAAGGGTCTGGAATTACTCCAAACCCTTATCATTTTCTGGCTCCCCGGCACGGGATTGAACCGCGGACCTAGTGATTAACAGTCACCCGCGTTCCCCACCGGCAAGAGCTGAAGTCGGCGTAAGAAAGAGGAGCTTCATATAGTCCCATGCCGAGCCGACGCCTCGGGTCGGAAAACGATGGTATCCCACTGAGGTCCCAAAGCACGTCGGAAAAAATGCCGATACGCCGCGTATAAGCTTTCCGCCTGCGTCTCAATCGCAAAGGCCGCAGGTAAATTGGCGGTACGCCGGGAGCTTGCCAGAGCCTCTGTCGCCCAAGCATCCGGGCCTTGTTTCAAGGGAAGCATCACCGCGTTTTCAGTCAGCAGCGCTTCCGTGGTAATATTGTTGGACAACAGACAACGTAGGCCATTGGCCTGTGCTTCCACCGCCACCATCGGCATGCCTTCGTAAAAACTCGGCAATATCAGGACATCCATCGCGGAATACCATGCACCTATGTCATCCCGCATTCCTAAAAACTTGACAGCATCGAAAACTCTCAGACGTCTCGCCTTTTCCTCCAGGCGCACCTGGAGCGGCCCTTCGCCGATAAGCAAAAGGACGGAGTCAGGCCGTCGCCGCTTGATGGCCGCGAAAATATCCAGAAGAAAGTCATGGTTTTTGGGATAGACAAAGCGCCCCACATGCCCGACCACAAAGCAGGATTCCTCCAGACCGAGATCCTGGCAAATCCTGTTCCGGGCTTCCTCATGAAAGGCATACGCTTTGCCGTCTGTGGCGTTGGGCAGGACAAAAACCCGCCCGGCATCAAAGAGCCCGTTGCCGTACATCCAGCGTCCGGAATACTCGCCACAGGCAAAATAATCCGTGGCAAACAGCCGTGCGGGGAGGCGCAGAATATACTTCAGAAGCGTCTTTATCCCCTCCCCCCAATGGGCCGTGGAGTGGTTATGGCAAATGCGGACAGGGGTGCCCGCCCTCCGCGGCCAGCAAGGGGAACAGGTTCATGGCGCTGATGTGGGCATGTACAATCGTGTACCGCCGATGCCGGAACAGGTTGAGAAGCGCTTTGTCGTCAGCGGCCACCCTACGGCCTCTTTTTTGCCAGTCGCTCTGATACGTCGATACACATCAAGTGTCCTAATACACCGATACACAATTTGTCAAGAAGTCCGCTATATTTGTTCCCCCCAAAAAAGAGGAGCAAATATGATTACCAGCAACGTCAAAAAAATTATGGAGAGCAAAAAAGTTTCCGTCCGGCGCATGATGGAATACACCGGACTGGCAAGTGAAACCATTCTCCGAGCGCGGGGCGAGCAGATAATCCACTGCCACCTGCGCACTTTGGAACTTATGGCTCAATATCTTGGTTGCAAAACCAAAGACCTCTACGAAGAGGAGGAGGTGATCTGAAGTGTACAGGGGGTGACGCGCCAGCTTCGATAGTCTCGCTACTGTTCCGAATGGCAACATGTATCGGCTTCAGCACTCGACGACCCACCGACAAGAGCTCCAAGGAGGAGCGCCACGCCACAGAGGGCAACAAGTCCCACCACTGACAGGATCACTTCGCCGAAGGACGAGGATTTTTCCGATTGCCCTCGGGCATAAGAAGGCGCGGCTTCTTCCTGGAGCGGCATGCCGGCAAAAGATTCGGAGGAATAATACGTCGGGGCTTGATTGGGAGCGCAGCCCCAGAGAAACAGGCTGAGTATGAGAACGGCACAAACGAGATGCCTCATGATGGTCCCCTTTTTTATGGCCTTGGGGACACGTTACAAATAGAGTACGGAGAAAGTTTGGGGAGAATATGAAGCGATTGTGAGTTGCCGGACGTCCGGAACCGGCAACGGCCCCATGAAGAGAAGGCTGAGCGCGCCGCCGTCGGCTGGAGTCACGCCACAGTCCTTGATACTGAACAGTTTTGGGGACTGCTTACAGCCCCCAAAAAGCACACTGATATACTCCTGTTTTTATTCCGCGGATTCTTTCTTTTCCTGGTCCCTTTTGGCGTTGGCGCTTAAACGAACCCACAATCCACACACGGCAAAAAGGACAAACACACCAAGAAGAGCCATGCCTCCAGTAGTCATCACCCACCTCCTCATTTGTTATACATAATGTTTCCTGTCTCAATTCGAGATTAGCAGTATCATTATGTACGAAGGCAGGGAATTTTTATGGCGTTAAAGTTATCACACCATATATAAAGAACGTATTAAGATAACTCCGCAAGCCATTTTCCGGCATTACATACGGATTTTTAACGAAAAGCCGTATAATTCTCCATATCCTCATCATGAAAATCCATGCGGCTTACAACAATGCATACCATGTACACTCGTCCGCCTCATATTAAGGCGATATAAAGAAACGACAGGCTATCGCAAAAAATGTAGCGCCGGGAAGTGGATTTCCTCATAATGCGCCAACAGGAGAGAGTGCCGCATGCGCTTCAAATCCGCACAAAGAAGAAATCGCTTGCAGACTGACGCCGTTCAGCGCGATGTCCTTATGTCAGCTTACATCCTGGCCGCGTGTTCATTCATCGGATTTGTGTTCCATTCTTTGAATTTGAGCGAGGCCAACATCATATCTATTTATATTCTCGGTATTCTGCTGATTGCTTCAATTACCTCCAGTTGGATATACGGCGCCGTCTCGTCAGTCGCCGGCATGATTTTGTTCAACAGCCTGTATGCGGATCCGATATTTAACTTTTACGTATATGACTGGCAGTATGCGATCACGGCCGGGGCCATGCTCATCGTTTCTCTGGTTACCAACTCTATCATGACACTGTTCCGTGGCCAGCTTGATAGAGAAAAACTGGAAACCCGCCGCCTGGATATTTTGCTTGAAACCAGCCAGCATTTGCAACAAGCGCAAAATGTGGATGATATTTTTGCTGTGTCTTTAGCCCAGTTGTATCGGATGTTTGAGCGGACAGTTCTGTTTTTTCCCCTGTCTGACGGCAAGGTATTACAGCCGATGCTCAGAAGATCAGAGGATGACTTGAACTTTTCTCCTGACCATTGGGGACTGGATGAGAAGACATTGGAGCGGTTTGTCCATTCTGATAATGAGGCGGAAAATCCTCTTATCCATACCCACGGCGGGAAAAAGGCGGTTTTATTCAAAGTACGGAATAAAAAAACAGTCTTTGCGGTTGTGGGCATTATTGTTGATTCCGATGAAAACATCGTTGGCTTTGAGTACAATTTGGTGTTGGCAATGCTGGACGAGGTAGCGCTGTCACTGGAAAAGCACTATTTGCATGTATTTAATGAACGCATTGCACGCGAAGCGGAAGCGGAGCGCTTACGGACAAATTTGCTGCGCACCATTTCGCACGACCTGCGCACGCCGCTGACAAGCATATCGGGAAACGCGGATATCCTTTTGAGCAACGAAGAACAAATCAACCCGGATTTGCGTAAACAGCTATATCAAAATATATATAATGATTCTGAATGGTTGATAAGCTTGGTAGAAAATTTGCTTTTTATCACCCGCATTGACAATGGCGTCATGTCCATTCACACAGAACCGGAAATATTGCAGGAGGTTATTCCAGAGGCGCTTCACTGTCTTGCAAGACGTGCTGAAGAGCACACCATAGTGCTGGAGTTGCCTGAAGATTTTTTTGTAGTGAAGATGGACGCCCGTCTTATTATGCAGGTAATCATTAATATTGTGGACAACGCCATCAAATACGCGCCCCTCGGCTCTGATATAAAAGTGCGGGCATTTCAGCGTGACTTGCAGGTTGTTGTGGAAATAGCGGATACGGGGTGCGGGATCAGCGACGAAGACAAGCAAAAAGTATTCGAAATGTTTTATACCACCAACAAAAAGTCAGGTGACAGCCGTCGCGGCATCGGCTTGGGATTACCGCTTTGCCAGTCGATTGTACATGCCCACGGCGGCACGATCCATATCGCGGACAATGTTCCAAGCGGTGTTATCATGAGTTTTGCTTTGCACTTGGAGGAGGTGCGTGTTGAAAATGAATATCCTGGTAGTTGAGGATGACAACGCTGTCAGAAGCCTCATCACGACCGCCCTCTCAACGTTCGGATACCAATTTTGCTATGCCTGTACCGGCGCCGACGCCATCACAGAGGCCGTCTCCCGGCAGCCTGATTTGTTTCTTCTGGATTTGGGCCTGCCTGACCTGGACGGGACGGATATCATCAAAAAGCTGAGAACCTGGACGAATAATCCCATTCTTGTGGTCAGTGCCCGCAGTGAAATAGATGATAAAATAGCGGCCCTGGATGCCGGAGCCGATGATTATCTGACCAAGCCCTTCAGCGTGGAAGAACTCATGGCGCGCATACGCGCGGCGCTTCGCAAAATGAGTTATGACAAAAGCCCTTTGAAAAATACAACTATATTTGTTAACGGCGGATTACGCATAGATTATGCCGCAAACGCTGTTTTTGTGGACAGCATGGAAATCCACGTGACGCCTATGGAGTACAGATTGCTGTGCCTGCTCTCCCGCAACGTAGGCAAGGTATTGACACACAACTATATTTTGAAAGAAATTTGGGACTGCAATTTTGAAAGCACGACACAATCGTTGCGTGTTTTTATGGCTACTCTTCGCAAAAAAATTGAAAAAAATCCGGCGCAGCCTTTATTTATTAAGACGCATATCGGCGTCGGTTACCGCATGATACGGTTGCAGGATGATGTTTTATAAGGATATGTTACAACGGCCAACGGACCGGTAACGGCCCCATGAAGAAAAAGCTGAGCGCGCCTGCGGCCAGCAACAGCGAAGCCAGAGTGACAATGCCCACTACCAGCGCAACGGGCAGGTTTGTGCCGCCGACTATCCGCGCCACGAGCCGGATGTCCGCTTCCGGCGTTGTCGTCTTTAAGCCGAGCAGCTTCTTTGTGGTATGGGCATAGTACATATAGTTGCCGCACAGTCCCACAAAGATGCCCGCGACCAGCCATCCGATGAAGTTGAAGATGTACGACACGGCCAGGGCGATCAGGCCGTACAGGTACATCTTACGATAGAAGAGCCAGGCGTATGGCAACAGAAAAGCGGGCCAGTTCCAGCTTGTCGTGAAGTTGCCCCCAAGGAGCCGGAACACGGCGAAATGACGCATATAATAAGGGGCGTTCGGCCCGATGAAGGTTGCAAACAAATCATCGGGAATACTGTCGTGGCCTATGCCGGGTATATCTTCATTCGGGGTTTGCATACTCCACCTGTATGCTTTTGGCTGCTTCCTTGTCAACGGAGACACCAGCAAAATCTTTACCTACGGAGCACCGGAGCATGACGCAAGTCCCTGACCGCCGCCGCCACATGAGCCGCACAACATGGCCGTCCGGCTATCTCTGGCTGCACGAATACGCGCTGGCAAAGCCGGAGGCGGCTCTGGACTACAAAGAAAGCTGGGACGCCCTGCGCTATTTCGTGCACGGCAAAATGTTCGCCCTGCTCGTGCGCAACAGGACGGGCACGCTGTTGAATCTCAAGTGCGACCCTTACCTTTCGCTTGATTTTCGCGCTCGGTACCCCACGGTGCTGCCCGGATGGCACATGAACAAACTGCACTGGATATCCCTGTCCTTGATGGAGCACACGCCCGAAAGCGTGTGCCGGGAACTGGTGGATATTTCCTATGATCTGGTGTGGAGCCGCCTTCCTAAAAAAATACGGGAAAGAGGCTCCGGGTAGTGCCTCAGTTTAAACTGAGGCACTACCGGACTTGTTCTCAGCTTTTCTTTGTCTATTTCTTGGCAATCATTTCGATTTCGATGCGCGCGCCTAGAGGCAGAGCGGCGACGCCTATGGTGGTCCGGGCGGGATACGGCTTGTTGAACTGTTGCGCGTATACTTCGTTCATTGCCGGGAAGTCATTCATATCCGTAAGGAAAACATTGACTTTTTGCACATCATCGGAAGTGAGCCCGGCTGCTTTCAGTACAGTAAACAGATTTTTAAACCCCTGTTCCGTCTGCGCTTTGATATCCCCTTCGATCAATTTCCCTGTTTCAGGATCAACAGGCGTTTGTCCTGATAAAAATATCAGTCCGTCCGCATCAACAGCATGCGAATAAGGCCCCACAGCCACGGCGTTTTGTATGTGTATTCCCTTTCTTGCCATATTTTCCTCCCGCATCAACGCCCAAGAACAAAGAATTCTTCCACCGGCGTGGTGTAGACAATGCCGCCGCCCGGTTCGCTGAAGATCTCCAGTCCGCACACGGCATCCAGAATAGCCTGGACGTGATCGTTCCGCGCCACAATAAGAAGCATTTCCTTTTCCGGAGCCAGGCTGATGCCGAAAAACTTCACATCGTCCTCGGTGCCGGTGCCCAGCGCGTTCAGAATGGTGCCGCCCCTGGCGCCGACCTGGCGGGCCATCCGCATGATTTCATCCGCCTGGCCGTGTGTAATAATGCAGGTAATCAAGGTATTGCCGGTGCTCATGCGTTCACTCCCGGCGCGTTCCAGCGCGCCTTCCTCGTTTTTCATCCCGCTTCCCGGCCGCACCATAGCGGCGGCGTCAATTACCAGGGCCATACCGCGGATGTGTTCCGGATTCTCCAGGCTCGCCCGGAGCACCTCCTGTACCACGCTATCCGCCTCATCATACATCAGGGTAAAGATCAGGGCTTCGGTCACCGCTTCATGAACGTTGTCGCCGCCGGTAAAATACTCGGCCATGCCCCGGCCCACGGTCTTGGTTCCACCTCTGGCTCCACCCCGTTTGCCCGCCGCCAGGACAAGTTCGCCGCTGTATTTGCCCACAATGGTGATGAGCAGTTTGGCCGGTCTGAACATAACGTGCTCCACAATGCCTCCTGTGCCGTTCCTCGGCGTATGTCGCTTCATATCAGTACAGGAAAAAATATATCACAATGCCGCCAACGGTCGACAAAACTATAAAATACGGAATCATCAGCAGGAACATGCGAACGTAGGACAGCTTGATCAACGGGGCCAGCGCCGAGGTCAGCAGGAACAGGAAGCCTGCCGTCCCGTTGGGCGTGCCCAGGGATGGGATGTTGGTGCCCATATTGATCACCGTGGCCACGTTTTGATACCAGTCCAGGGAAAAAGCACCCGCCTTATAGGCGTCATCCATTTCGGAGAGAAAGACGGAGGCCACGAACACGCTGTCACTGACCATGGACAGGATCCCGTTGACTATGTAGAGCACAAGCAGTTGCATCTGTCCTTCAAAGGAGAGCACCCACGTGATCATCGGCCTGACGAGATGCTGATCGTGCACCACGGCCAGAATGGCGAAAAAAATAACGATAAGGGTGGCAAAAGGCATGGCGTTATTGAATGGTTCGGCAAAATCGTGTTCATGGGTCATCCCGGTGAAAGCGGAAAGGATCACGATGACCCCGATGCCGATGATGCCCACCTCGGCCACGTGAAAGCCCAGAGCCAGGATCAGGAGCACCGCCACAATGCCCTGCAGGACATACTTGTACATCATGTTCGGGCTGGTGAGTTCCCGGGCCTTTTTTTCATAATCCCTGACAATAAGCTCACGGATCTTGTCCGACAACTGGTATCCGAAGCCGGGAAAATGGAATATCTCCAGCAGGGGGCAGAGGATGAAGCCGGTTATGGTCACGGGAACGGCGATAATGCCGCAGTGCGCGAAAAATTCGACAAAATTCCAACCCATTTTCGTGCCGATCATCATGTTCTGCGGCTCACCCACCAGGGTCAGGGTGCCGCCCATGGCCGTGCCCACGGCCGAGTGCATGATCAGGTTGCGCAAAAAACCGCGGAACTCCTCAAGTTCCTGGTTGGCCTGGTTTTTGGGATCATCGCTATAGGCCCCGGCCGCCCGGTGGTAGATGGCGTAAAAGCCGAAGGTTACGGCAATGAGCACGGCCAGCACGGTCAGGGCATCCAGAAAACAGGCCAGGGCAGCGGTAACCACGCAGAACACGAAGGAAACCTGCCATTTTTTACGAAACTTGAGGAAGAGTTTGGTAAAAATCAGAGACAGCACATCTTTGAGGTAGTAAATGCTCGCCACCATGAAAATGAGCAGGAGCAGGGTCGGCAGATTGGCGGTTATTTCAGCGTAGATGGTCTCGGGCTTGGCAATGCCGATAAGCGCGGCCTGCAGGGCAATGAGCCCGCCGGCGGGAACCGGGTAAGCCTGCAGGGCGAGGGCAAGGGTGAAAATAAATTCGAGCAGGATCAGCCATCCGGCCACAAAGGGGCTGATAAAGAAATAGACCAGAGGATTCAGGATCAGAAAGCCCAGGATGGTATATTTGTACCAGGGAGGAGTTTTGCCCAGAAAATTACTTATGATGATTTGCAGCATGGCGCTCCTTATGACAATCCGGTCATAACGGCTTGAAGTGTACGGATGCGTCTCCTGCGATTGCAATGTGGTTGGTTATGCCGGAAAAGCGCCTGCCGCGCAATCAGAAAGAAAACGGAATCACCAGCTTCGCGGCCACGGCGATCTGGTAAACGATCTGGGTGATGTCCTTGATCGCCTGCATGTTCTTGGATTCCACACGCGGCAGCACGATCACCTGGTCGCCCGGCCGCACATCGCCGCCGTCCCTGTCAACCTCGCCATTGGGCCGGAGGAGCAGTACCTGGGAGGTATCGGCCCGGCCGGTAAAACCGCCCGCGCCTTTTACATAGTCACCGGCATCTTTCTTTTTGCTCCAGACCAGAGCTTGCGGCATAACCACCTCGCCGCTGACCAGGACCACATCGCTCTTTTCCGGAATAACCACAATATCGCCGTCTTCCAGGGCTATGTCCGCCACTTTGCCGCGCTCGCCCACCACCACAATGCCCTCGGGCTCCACCCGGCGGGCCTTTTCCGCGAACCTGGCAATCATCTCCGCCTCGTGCGTGCGGATCTGCGCTTCTTCCGGACTGGCCGAGGTGGCGGTCATGGAGCTTTGCTCCAAACGGCGCAGGGCCTCGTCAATGGCCTTTTTTTGACGCGCGGCCACGCTTTTGCGTTTCACATACAAAGCATCCAGGTCGGCCTGGACCGGGTCCACGGCAATATACTGCCGCAGGTCGCTCAGGCGCGCCCCCTTGCGCAGGGGGAAACGGGACACGCCTTTTATCGCTCCGGTGACCGTAACCATAATCGTATCGCCCTGAACATCGGCCAGGAACTGCACACTGTCCCCGTCAGCCAGGGGAGTGGCGCGGAAATCGCGCATGGACAGGTACAGGTTGAGCGGCGCATTGTCCCGAGTGCCGGTGAGGCTCACATGCGAGGCCGTGGGCAGAGGCTCGGCCAGAGCTATCAGGTCCGCGCCCTTGTTTTCCCCTTGGCGCAGTTCAAAACGGGCCGCGTTGCGGCTTTCGCCCGAGGCGCTTACGGCAATGCCTTTTTCGCGCACCACGATGGTGTCGTTGTTTTGCAGACGCGTGGAGGCAATTTCGCCGCGCAGGATAAAGGGATAGAGATCAAAGGAAGCGATCTCCGCGCCGCCGCGCAACAGCGCTATAGTGCGGTAGCTGCCGCGATTGGGTTCAATACCTCCGGCCCGGTCCAGGAAAGCCAGAATGGAATCCGAAACCGCGCCGCTGTAGCTCCCTGGTTTTTTTACCGTTCCGGTGACCGTAATCGTAATTGGCCGGGCATTGAGCAGGCGGCAGTAAGTTTGCGTGGCCTCCTGCCCGGCGGCGTTGAGTTTGCTGCGCAGGGCCTCGTCCAACTGCCCTTCCTGCAAGCCCGCCACGGTCATGCTCCCGACTTCCGGAATGTCAATGGCGCCTTGGCCGTTCACGTCCAGGGCGCCGTCAAAGGATACACCGCCCCAAAGACGCAGCAGAATGCGATCTCCCGGCGCAATTTCACGCGCCTGTTCTTCGGACCGGGCGAAATTGCCTTGAAACAGGCCGGACCCGAACGGAGCGAGATCCGCTCCGGCAGGCGCGGCAAGGGCGGAAGCCGCCAAGAGCAGCGGCAGAAGAAGAAGCGTTCGCAAAGAGCGCGGGACTGCCCGCCAGGGGCGCGACAACGGGTGTTTCACGGTTTTTACCTTAATTCTCGGGGCTATGCGGCAAACCCTGTCCCCAGACTCGCGGGGCCATTTTCCAGTTCCCCGAGGCTTCCCGGCACATCACCACCATTTCCGCCGCACCTGCGAGAGAAAGCAGGGAGGCGCGGCGGCAGGTGTCTCCGGTTGCGGACAGGAACTCCTGTTCCAGCACAATGCGCAGGTTTTGGCCGAATTCCGGATCGCTCACCGTGCCCGTGGCATCCGCGGCGCCGGGAGTACGGCTGACCATAAACTCCCGTACCGGTGAAAGGGGCTGTACCGGTTCGGGAACCGGAGCGCGGAACCAGGCGCAACCGGAAAGGAAGACACTGAACAGCAGGGCCACGCCCCATGCCTGAAGGCGTTTCATGACTATTTCCTTATAGATGCAGGGTAAGGCTATTTTTGTTCAAGCGTTACCGTAACCCTGGGGGGATCAACCGCTATCAGTTCCGCCCCGTCGGGCAGTTCCACCTGCACCGGAAGCGTATAACTGCCCAGATCATGCCGCGTAAGTTGGACAAAGGCCCGGATGTCCTTGTTTGCGGCAGCCTTGGAGACCAGGGACTCGGGCATGGCCACATCAATGTTCACCTTGTCCGGCCGGATGAACTTGCCCATGTCCGGCGGCGCTGTCACCTGCACGGTTCTGGTCACTTTGACCAACTTGCGCTTGATGCCCACGCTCAAGGTGGCTTTGACCTCGGGCGGGCTGGCATCCACGCCGTCGGGCAAGGGCAGCAGGCGCGTGAATGTGGTTTCGCCGATCTGGTCGGGGTTTTCCACAGGAATTTGCACGGCGATCCCGGTCAGGTCGTCCAGCACAGTGGCCGGTCCGGTGACCGTGACCTCCGGCGGATTGAAAGAAACGTGCGCCACGTAGTCTTCCGGCAGTTCAACCATGATCTGCGCTTCCAGGGGCAGAACCTTTGTGCCCACGGTGTCCACATCCAGAAAAATGCGCGAGGGAGTGACTTCAATGACCTCGACCCCACTGCGGAAAGGCAGGTAGGCCATGTTCACGGCCAGGACATTCTCGCCTTTGTGCACGTCGGAGAGATCCAGGTAGAAAGCGTAGTCACGGTTGGCCAGCGTGCGCAACATGCCCGCCGAGGCGCGCACCCGGACCGAAACCTTGTTTACCAGCCCGCTGCGCACCACCAAACCTTGCGGCAGGCCGCGATAGTCCATCCGTACTTCAACCTGGGACTCTATTTTTTCACTGCCGCTCACGCCGTACCAGAGCACGACCGCCATCAGAAAGGCCACGGTGAATTCTTTCCAGCGCAGCTTCATAGCTTTTTCTCCAAAGCCGAGTGCAGGACGCGGGGCAGCTTGGCCGCGTCCAGAGCAGCGGTGAGCTTGCCGTCAACGGCCAGGGCTATGGCGCCGCGTTCCTCCGAGACCACCACCACTACCGCGTCCGTCTCTTCAGTGATGCCGAGGGCGGCCCGGTGCCTTGTGCCGTAGTCGCGCTTGGCCACGGCCGGGGACAACGGCAAAATGCAGCCCGCGGCCACAATGCGGCTATCCCGGATAATAGCCGCGCCGTCATGCAACGGACTGTTGGGCCAGAACAGATTGATCAGCAGTTCCGTGGAAACCAGGGCATCCAGCATGACCCCTCTGTCCGTGGTATCGCCGAGCGGCACATTGCGCTCGATGACGATTAAAGCGCCAATCCTGCGCTGGGCCATGTATTCGGCCGCCGCGCAGATCAGGGGCACGGTCGGATACTCTCCTTTTTTGCGGAAAAAGGAGGTGAACCAGAAACGCCGCGCTCCGATGGTGGTCAGGGCCTGCCGGATGTCGCGCTGGAACACAATGACCACGAGCAGGAACAGCGAGCCGAGAAGATACTCGAGAAGCCAGTTCAGGGTGTTCAGGCCAAGCGCGCGGGACAGGATGTAGACGGCCAGGATGGTGAGCAGGCCGTAAATGGCCGTGACCGCCCTGGTCTGTCTGACCATGATGATAATATTATAGAACAACAGCGTGATCAGGGCGATATCAAGAATGTCCCGCCAGCCGATGCTGATGCTGCCGAAAAGAGGAAATGCCATGCCGGATCCTGTACATGTGAAATGAGGCGGAAAGGACCGCACTCCCTTTTGTATGCCAGAGCGGCGATGGGTTCAAGTGCTTTTGTCATGGGGTAGTGCCCTGGTTTGAGCAATGCAGGTAGTGCCTCAGTTTGCCTGCGCTACGCTTTGTCGCCCCGCAAGGACAGCAAAGGCGAGACAGTGAAGACAGCAATCAGCGCCATTGATTGCTTTGACGAGGAAGGCACAGCTTTGGGCGATGGGGCTGACAATTCCGCAGGATAGCGGAATTGGACGGGGGAGCGAATGCGACCCCGCCCGAAGGGCGAGCCACAGGATGTGGCGAGTCAGCTCTTACGGTCCTGCCCCGGAGCACAAAGCAAGCCTGACGAAGTATCACGGCAAACTGAGGCACTACCTGCCATCGGGATGCTTTCCGTGCCAGACAATGTCGCGGTAAAGTTGCGGGAATGTATCGCCTTCCGTGCTGATGAGCAGAACGGACGAACCAGGGCCGAGTTTCAGGCTTTTGCGCATGGAGGAAGCTGCCGGGCTGGTCATGAGCCATTCCAGAATGCCGGTGGTGACAGCTCCTGATTCACCGGAGATGATCCGCTCGTCCCCCGGCAGCGGAGAACTCAGAATGCGCATGCCGTTGGCCGCGATATAGTCGGGGCAGGAGATGGAGGCGCTGGCGTAGTCGCGCAAAACCTTCCAACTGATGGTACTGGGTTCGCCGCAGGCCAGGCCGGCCATCAGGGTGTCGAGGTCGCCGGTGACGCTATGCGGATTGCCGTCGCCCGCGACTATGGATGTATAGATGCAGTTGGCCTGGTGCGGTTCGACAATGATCGTCACGGGCAGGTCGTCGCCCAGGGTCGCCGCGAAATAGCCGAGCACCGCGCCCGCAAAAGACCCTACCCCGGCCTGGAGAAAGAGGTGGGTGGGCGCTTTGACGCCTGCGGCGCGCAGTTGTTCCAGCGCCTCCACGGCCAGGGTCATATAGCCTTGCATGATCCAGCGCGGGATATCCTCATATCCGTCCCAAGCCGTGTCCTGCACCAGGATCCAGCCATTTTTCTCCGCATTGGCGTTGGCCAGGCGCACGGCATCATCGTAGTTCAGATCCGTCACCGTGCAGGAAGCGCCGGTGGACAGGATGTTGTCCACCCGGATCCGGGCCGCGCCCTTGGGCATGTACACGACCGCGTTCATCCCCAGTTGGCGGGCGGTCCAGGCGACGCCACGGCCGTGGTTGCCGTCCGTTGCCGTGACAAAGGTAAGGTCACCCAACTGCCGACGGATTTCAGGAGAACGGAGCACGTCAAAGCCCGTATCTTCAATAGATCTGCCGAGACGGCGGGCTAACAGGCAACCAATGGCGTAGGCGCCGCCCAGAACCTTAAAGGCGTTCAGCCCGAACCGCCTGGACTCGTCTTTGACAAATATGGAGCCAAGCCCGAAGCTCTCTGCCAGATGAGGCAGAGACACCAGCGGCGTCTGCGCATACTCGGGAAAACTTTGATGAAAGGCCCGGATCCCGGCGGCGGAGGCAGCGGTGAATTCCGCGAGGGATACACCACTTCCCATGCGCTGCCTGGCCGTATTGCTGCAAAAGAGAATGTCGTTCATGAAAGTTCATACTCCGACTCCGATGGTGCATTCAAGGGCTGTTTCCAAATAAGGAATTTTGCTCCAAGAGCAAGGAATTCGGCCCTTTTTGCGAAGGGAGTGTACTCTTATGGTACTCGACCGGAGAAAAAAGGGCCGGATGACGAAGCTATTGGGCAAAAGAACTATTGGAAACAGCCCTTAAACTTCCTTCCAGTCTTTGAGCCTGATCTCTATGGTCGCCGCGCCGTTGTAGCGGTCAATGCGGGGCGTGTAGGCAACGCGGATGCGCCGTCCCGCGAGGGTCAAGGGCATATCCGCCAGGTGCCGCCAGGCTTTGGCCGTCAGGCTGAGGCCACTTTGCTCGTCTTCCAGATCCAGTTGCATGAAGCCGGGCCGTCCACGCATGGCCTTGACCCGCACGGGCGGAGAAGAGAACACGGGTTCGGCATTGCCCATGCCGAAGGGTTGCAGCATTTCCAGTTCTTTGAGCAGGTGAAAATCCGCCTCGGCAAAAGACAGTTCAGCGTCGATGGCGCATTCAGCCGCGGCGGGTTCGCTGCCGAGGCCGGAGGCGGCCAGGGCGTCGAAGCGGGTGCGAAAGGCCTCAAGCTGCTCCGGGAACAGGCTTAAGCCCGCGGCCATCCTGTGCCCGCCAAAACCGATCAGCAAATCGGCGCAGGCGGTGAAGGCCCCGTGCAGATCAAAACCCGGCACGCTTCGGCCTGATCCTTTAAGAAACGATTCCACTGAAGACAGGACCACGCAAGGCCGGTGCAAGGTTTCCACCACCCGGGAGGCGACAATGCCGATAACTCCGGGGTGCCAGTCGCGGGAATGCAACACCAAGCCCATGCGTCCGGCCTCGACCTGCGCGTTTGCCTGGGCCTGGGCTTCGGTAAGGATGCGTTCTTCCTCATCCCGGCGCTCGGCATTCAAGCGGGACAGTTCAGCCGCCAGGGTGGCCGCTTCCCGCCGGTCAGCGGTCAGGAGCAAATCCAGGGCGGCCTTGCTGGACCCCAGCCGCCCGGCCGCGTTGATGCGCGGGGCCAGGGTGAACACCACCTGGCCCGCGCCAAGCATGGCTGTGGGGGAAAAGTTGCAGGCCGTTTTCAACGCGGCAACCCCGACCCGTCCGGCTTCAGCGATTTTGAGCAGGCCGTTTTTAACCAGAATCCTGTTCTGGCCGTTAAGGTCCACCACGTCAGCCAGAGTGCCCAGCGCCACCAGATCGAGAAAGTCGCGCATATCCACCTTGGCCCTGCCCTGGCGGGCAAAAACCACGTTAACGGCTGCCATGAGCAAAAAGGCGACCCCGACACCGGCCAGGGACGCGCAGGGGCAGTCGGCCAGACGCGGGTTGAGTATGGCGTCGGCGCACGGCAATTGTTCACCGGGCAGATGGTGATCCGAGATGACCACGGTCATGCCCAGTTCCTTGGCCCGCAGAACAGCTTCCATATCCGAGATGCCGCAGTCCACGGTCAGGAGCAGGGACACGCCCTCCCCGGCCAGCCGGGAAACGCCGGACAGGTTCAGGCCGTAGCCTTCGCTCAGGCGATCCGGGATATGTGCCCTGGCGGCGAAACCATGACGGGAGAGAAAGTCCAGGACCAGGGCGGTGGAAGTGATGCCGTCCACGTCATAGTCGCCCCACACGCACAGTTTTTTCCCTTGCAGCAGGCCTTCGGCAATAATGTCGGCGGCAGCGGACAGGCCCGGCCAGTCTTCCAGAGGGGAAAGGGTACGCAGGGAGGGATTGAGAAAAGCCCGCATGGCCTCAATGTCATGTCGGCCGCGCTGCCAGAGGAGCTTTGCCAAAAGAGGGGAAACTTCCAGGCGCTCGGCCCAGGCGTGAAAATCCTCCGGCAGGGGCGGTGTGGTGGCGCTACGAAATTTCCAAAGCATAATTATTTTTGTAGTGCCTCAGTTTGGGGTCAGACGAGGAAGGCGAGTTTTTTGCGGAGGGAGTGTACTCTTATGGTACTCGACCGGAGCAAAAAACGAGGCCTGACGAAGTATCACGCCAAACTCAGGCACTACCCTATTTTACGAGCATGATAAAAGACTCGGCAGCGGCATCATTGTCAAGACTTTGGGCCACAACGGTTCCGAGCTGGACGAGATCAATGTCTTCAGGCATGAGCGAGGCCACGGCTTCAGGCAAGGCGCCTTCCTTGTCCAACCCGCTGTGAGCGATATGATTGGCCGCGGACAACAGCCGCGCCTCCATTTTATAGGCAGGGGCCAATCCTGGGGCATGATGCCAGTTGATGGGATCGGTCAAGAGCAGGGGCAGTTTCCAGTAATGCAGCACCTGCGCGCCGATCAGGGCATGATCTATCCCCCAGTAGGCATCTTCGGCCTCAAAAGACTCCAGGCTGCTCTTGCGGCGCAGATCGTCCACCGCTTCCCAGACATCGGGCCGTCCGGCAGCGAAAAAAACCTGGCCGATATCGTGCAGCAGTCCGGCCGCATAGGCCTCATCCGGAGTCATGACCAAGCGATTTTCCTCAATGGCCGCGGGACCGCAGATCCCGGCCGGGCCGCCCAGTTCCGCGGCCAGGGTCTTGGCAATGGTCGCGGCTTTGAGTTGGTGCCGCCACAGGGCAGTGGCATCGAAATTTCGCGGCAGCTTGGCTCCTTTGATGGCTGAAACCGCGCCGAGCATGACCACCAGGGTGCGTACCTCGCGAAAACCCAGGATACTGATGGCCCGGCGCAACGAGGTGATCGTGGACTCCAGGGCATAGAGCGCGGAGTTGGCGATGGAAAGCACGCGCGAAGCCAGTTTTTGGCTGCGTTCGATCAGCGCGGTCAGATCGTCGATGGAGGCTGTGGAATTTTCCCGCGTTGCCGCGAAAAGCATGGGCAAAAGCTCCGGTTCATAGGGCAGCGCGGGCGGACTTTCCGCAAGCTCCTCCAGAAAACGCCGGGCTTCTTCCAGTCTCTCGTTGGTTTGCATCGCTATGGTCCCTTGTGTTCTTCATCAGGAGCCGGGTCAGCCGGAGCGGCGCTCACGGCATCCGGAGCGGCCGGAGAGTCTGGAGCGGGCTCTGCCGCTTGTTGTTCTCCGCCCTCGGCCTGGGCCGCCAGAGCGACCTTTATTTTACGCAGGGCAGCGGCCACTTTCGGCTTTTCCGCTTCCGGCACCATCTGTTTGGTCACCAACCATTGCAGGAATTTGACCGCCGGCTCGAGCGTGGGGTTGAGGTCCAGGCTTTTCAGCAGGAACTCCAGGGATTTTTCAACCTTGTTATCTTCAAGGTAGGCCCGAGCCAGATTGTAGAATAAATTCTCATCGTGCGTGCTTAATTCCAGAGCCCGTTCATAGTAGGTTATGGACTGATCGAGCATCTTATTCTTGCGCAGTTTGATCCCGAATTCATTGAACAGGTGCTTGTGCTCCACCTCAAAGGCGGCATCCAGCCTGACCAGGCGTTCAAAAATATTCTCGGCCTTACCGCTTTCGCCCCGCTCCAGATAGGTGATGCCCAGGCCGAAGTTGGCGCGCACGTTTTCCTCATCAACCTTCAGGGCCGAACCATACTCCATTTCCGCGCTGTAATATTCACCATTTGCCCGGTACCTGTCGCCACGGGCAATGGTTTTGTTCAGTTCGCGCATTTTTGGGTATACGGCGGAAACGTACATTTCCGGCTCGGGCGAGAAGGCGGCGAAAAACTGCTCCTTGCTGATAGTCTTTTTGGGGCCGGAAGGCACATAATTGGGGTTCAGGGGCTGCACTTCCAATTGGCCGTCGTCCAACTCCGTGCAAAACCAGAAGGTTTTCTGAATGGTTTTGCGCGTGGTGGTGCCGGTGCCTACCCTGCGCACATCCTGCGAGGAAAACACTCCGGTAATTTTCTCTCGTTTTTCCTGATCAATGGTTGCGCTCATACACTGCGCCTCATTAGTAAATTAGCGGATACTTTCGCGCATCTCTTCCAGGGCGGCCAGGGCAACCTGGGCCGGTGACGCGGCCCTGGTAATCGGACGGCCCATGACGATATAGTCCGCGCCGATCGCGGCGGCCTGAGCCGGGGTGCATACCCTGGCCTGGTCGTCGCCGCCCGCTGTTCCGGCAAAGCGAATGCCGGGGCAGAGGCAGAGAAAATCCCGCCCGCAAGATCGCTTCACGGTTTCGACCTCAAGGCCGGAACAGACCACGCCGTCAAGGCCGCAGTCCCTGGCCATGATCGCCCGCTCCCGCACGCGCATGGCGAGGGACATCTCCGTCTCACCGCGCAGTCCTTCACTGGTCAGCACAGTGACGCCCATGAGCAAGGGAGCGCCTTTGCCTTCGGAAGCCGCCGCTTTCCGGCCGTCCACAGCGGCCCGGCACATGGCCTCGCCTCCGGCCGTATGCACGGTCAGCATACGCACGCCGAGAGCGCTCGCGGATCGCACGGCTCCATATACCGTATTCGGTATATCATGAAATTTCAAATCAAGAAATAGCGCAAAACCCATTGCCTCCAGGCGCTTGAGCAAGGCCGGTCCTTCAGCGGTAAACAGTTCCAGCCCCACTTTCAGCCAGACCGGAAGGCCGGACAGCGTTTCCGCCAGGGCCACAGCCTGGGCCACCGAAGGATAATCGACCGCCACCACCAGCACGGGCGTGTGGTCAGCGGCCTGGCCCGCGCTCATGCGTTATACCCCCAGTCCTTGAGCAGGCTGCTCAAAAAATTGGGCCGCCACAGCGGGGACAGGGTGGCCGCGATGTAAGCGGCGCGCAGTTCCTGCCAGGCCTGTTCCAGGTCGTCGTTGACGATCCAGAGATTGAACCAGTGGGCTTGGGCCAGTTCATTGGCGGCCTTGGACAGACGCCGGGTGAGGCTTTCCTCGCTTTCCGTGCCCCTGGAGCGCAGACGCCGTTCCAACTCGGTCCGGGAAGGGGGAAGGATATAAATCAGCCGGGCGCCGGGGATGGTGCGCCTGAGTTGGGACGCGCCCTGCACGTCAAGATCAAAGAGCATGTCGCGGCCCTCGGCCAGAAGCCGGCGCGTGGCTTCCAGAGGGGTGCCGTAATAATTGCCGTGCACTTCGGCCCATTCGGCAAAAAAACCGGCATCGCGGCGCTGCTCGAATGCTTCGCGGGTCAGAAACTCATAGTCCACGCCGTCCTGTTCATTCGGCCTGGGCGCGCGGGTGGTGCAAGAAACGGAAAAGGCGAAACGGGGGAACTCCTGAAGCAGCCGTTTGGTAAGGGTTGTCTTGCCCGTGCCTGACGGTGCGCAGATGACAAGGGCAACGCCGGTTCGCAGGTACGAATTCACTCTTCTTCCTCCTGAAAGCGCTGGCGCATGGTTTCAGCCTGCACCGCGGACAATATGACATGGTTGGAATCGGTGATCACCAGGGAACGGGTTTTGCGGCCCTGAGTGGCGTCAATAAGCCTGCCTGCCTGCTTGGCGTCTTCGCGCAGGCGGCGCATGGGCGACGAGCCCGGATTGACCACCGCCACTACCCTGCCCGCGACCACAAAATTCCCGAAGCCCAGGTTCAATAATTGTTTTGGCGTACTCATCAATCAGTTCCCTATGCCGGGAGGCGCAAACGCTATTCAAGGTTCTGTACCTGCTCCCGGCACTTCTCCAGTTCGTTTTTCAAATCAACCACCAGGCGGGAAACCTGCACATCCTGGATCTTATTGCCGCAGGTGCTGATTTCCCGGAAGCATTCCTGCATGGTAAAGTCCAGCTTGCGGCCCGCATCTTTACCCGCGTCCAGCAGTTCGCGCAAGCGGTCAAGGTGCACGGCCAGGCGGGTCAGTTCCTCGCTCACGTCCAATTTATCCGCCAGCAGGGTGATTTCCTGCAGGAAGCGGGTTTCTTCCAACTCCTGATCGTAGCGTTCCAGAATATCCGCCAGGCGTTCGCGCACCAGGATAAAGCGTTCTTCCTTGATGAAGGGGGCCCGCTCGCGGATGCACTGCACCCATTCTTCCATGCGCAGGATGCGGGTCAGCAAATCCTTTTCCAAAGCCTTTGCTTCCAGAGCGCGGCTCTCGTTCCAGTCATCCAGGGCCATCAGCAGGCCGCGCTCCAGACTTTGCGCCAGGGTGTCGTCCGGTTCCGCGCCGCCCTCGTCCCAAAGAAAGGAGAGATTCAGCAGGCGGCTGTAGTCGGGCGTGAAGTCATCCCCGCGCGAGGCGGCAAAAGAGGCCAGAGCTTCCAGCATGGCGTCGGCCTGGTCTTCATTGAAGGAAACGTTCTGAGCGTTCTGGCGCTGCATTTGCAGAAACAGGGAAATTTCCAGGCGGCCGCGCGAGGCGTGCTGCTTGACCAGCTTTTCCAGCACCGCTTCAAAGGATCGGGCCTGCGCGGGAAGACGCCAGCGCACATCCAGATGCCGCCCGTTGACGCTGCGGATTTCCCAAACCTGGGTCCAATGTTCTTCTTCCAGAAAGCAGCGGCCAAAGCCGGTCATGCTGCGCAACATACAAACTCTCCAGAATATGCGGGTTGGACCTGAGGGCACGGTCATGCGGCCGGAATATTTGAGCGAGACAGGCGGAAAATACGCTATTTCCCTGGCGCAGGCAATGCGGAAAAAGCAAGGATAGTGTGCCCCGGTTTGAGCACTACCGGCTTTTTCCCATTGCCTCCGGAAAAAATTCTCTATATGTCGAACCGTGGCCGGGAGTTTCCGGCTAATACTTCCAAAAAGACTGTAAAGATACCGCCCATGAAATGCACCCGTTGCAAAGACACCGCTGTTGTGGCCCTGCCCAGTCATCATTCCGGCTTCTGCGCCGCCTGTTTTCTGGACTTTTTCACCGGCCAGGTGGAAAAAGGCATCCGCAGGCAAAAGCTGTTCACCTTTGACGACCGCATTCTGATCGCTCTTTCCGGCGGCAAGGATTCCCTGGGTCTGATGTTCGAACTGGACCGCCTGGGCTACAATGTCACCGGCCTGCACATTGATCTGGGCATTCCCGCTTCCTCCGTTGCCGCGCGCGCCGCTGTGGAGGCCTTTTGCCAGAAGCACGGCCTTGCGCTGATCGTCAAGGAAATGGAGGCCGAAGGTCTGGCCATTCCCAAGGTCAAGGCCCGCCTGAACCGGCCCGTCTGCTCGGCCTGCGGCAAGATCAAGCGCCATTATTTCAACAAGACCGCTCTGGAGGAAGGGTTTACCGTGCTGGCCACCGGGCACAACCTGGACGATGAAATTGCCCGCCTGTTCAGCAACACCTTGCGCTGGGACACGGCCTACCTCAGCGACCAGGGGCCTGTGCTGGAGGCTGAGGACGGGCATGGCGGCTTTGTGCGCAAGGTCAAACCCTTGTGGCGTCTGTCCGAGTTTGAAACCGCCAATTACGCCTTTCTGCGCGGCATTGACTATCACTTCGCGCCTTGCCCTTACAGCAAAGGGGCCAGTTTCACCTTTCACAAAAAGGTCTGGACCGACATTGAGGAAGAAATGCCCGGCCGTAAGCTGGATTTTTACCAGGGTTTTCTGGAGCGGGGGCGTCCGGTGTTCGCCCGGCTGGAGCATGAGCAGGGGGATGCGCTACGGGCCTGCGCTTCCTGCGGCATGCCCACTTCCCAGGATGTTTGCGGCGTTTGCCGTATTCGGGCCGCTCTGGTGGAGAATGATGGCGGGTAGGAGTTTTATTTGAATGCCCGGAAGTGCTTTGTTTGAGCAATAGCGGAAGCGCCTTGGTTTGGGTGCGCTATGTTTTGATGCCCCACAAAGGCCAGGAAAGGCGAAATTGTGGAAACAGCAATGAGCGCCGTTGACTGATCTGACAAGGAAGGCAAGTTTTTGCGAGGGTGGGCTGGGCTCTTCGGCCCTGCCCCCCGAGCAAAAATGCAGCCTGACGCAGTATCACCCCAAACCAAGGCGCTTCCGCCGAACTTGTGCGTCCTGACGGAATACTGTATCCTTTTTCCACTTTTTTGCCGTGTTCCTGTTGTTCCTCCGCTTTCCGGGACTTATCTGCACTGGAAGCGGGCCTGCCCGCGTGCGGCGGCGGAGAACAGAAGTTTCCCGCGTTTCACCCCCTTTTGCTTGAAGGACACAGCCATGCTGAACAAATACCGCCTGCTCACGCCCGGTCCTACCCCACTGCCTGAGCGCGTCCGCCTGGCCCTGGCCAGGGACATGATCCACCACCGCAAGCCCGACTTCAAAGCCCTGCTGACTGAAGCCCAGAAAGGTCTGGGCACGCTGTTCGGCACCTCCCAGGTGGTCATGCCGCTTTCCTCGTCCGGCACCGGAGCCATGGTGGCGGCGGTGTGCAATCTCTTTCTGCCCGGAGAAAAAGTCCTGATCGTGGACGGCGGCAAATTCGCGGAACGCTGGACGGAAATCTGCCTTACGCACCAGGTCGAGCCTGTGCGGTTCAAAGTGCCCTGGGGCCAGGGCGCGTCCCCGGCGGCCATAGCCGCGGCCCTGGATGCGGATAACGATATCAAGGGCGTTTTGGTGCAGCATTCCGAAACCTCCACCGGCACGCAGCACCCGGTGCAGGAGATCGCGGCAGTCACCCGCGGCCGGGACACGCTCCTGGTGGTGGACGGCATTTCCGCCGTGTCCATTACCCCCTGTCCCATGGACGCCTGGGGCATTGACTGTCTGGTGACCGGTTCGCAAAAGGGTCTGATGCTGCCGCCCGGTCTGGCCTTGATTGCCCTGTCCGAACGGGCCTGGGTCAAGGCCGAGCAGGTGCCGCTGCGCAACTTCTATTTCAACCTGGCCAAGGAGCGCGCCAACAACGCCAAGGGGCAGACCAACTTCACTTCTCCGGTCAACCTGATCATCGGCCTGGTGGAATCGTTGCGCATGTTCCAGGAAGCGGGGCTGGAGACCGTCTACCGCAAGCAGTGGGCTCTGACCATGATGGCCCGCAAGGCTGCCGAAAGTATGGGGTTGACCTTGTTCGCGCCCGAGCACTTCGCCTGGGGCGTGACCAGCGTGCTGCTGCCCGAGGGCATTGATTCCGTGCGCCTGCTGGCCCACGCGGCGGAAAAATACGGCGTGATCATGGCCGCGGGGCAGGATGAACTGAAGAACCGCATGGTGCGTATCGGACACATGGGCTGGGTGGATTATGCGGATCTGGCCGCCGGAATACACGCTCTGGCCGGTTCCTTTACCGCCATTGGCGGGCATATCGGTTGCCGCAACTATCTGGAGCAGGCCCTGGATGCTTACTGGAGCGCGCTGGAGCAAGGCTATCCCCGCGCAAAAACCGCATAGGGGATAGTGAAGCACTACCAGGGGTTGTTTTACTAAGGAGTACGTATGAACGACAGGCACGACAGCGAACAACAGGACTGGAAGGACCGCTTTGACGAAGCGTCCGCCGCATCCGGCCCTTCAGCCGAGCAGGCCTCTATGCCCAAACCCACTTTTTCCACCTTTGTCCTGTCCCTGGCGTCCTCCGCGCTGGTGCAGCTCGGTGAAGTCCCTGACCCGTCCACGGGCGAAAAACTTGAGGATATCACCCTGGCCAAGCACACTATCGACATTCTCTCCATGTTGCAGGATAAAGTCAAAAACGGCCTGGACGCGGAGGAAACACGTCTGCTGGAAGGGCTGCTGTACGAACTGCGCATGAAGTTCGTGATGAAGAAATAGGGTCCGTTCGCACGGACAAGGAGAAAACATGAACATCCAGGGTGATTCCCGGCCCGCAATCAGGGCCGGGCTGGTCGGCGTTACCGGCTATACCGGCATGGAACTGGTGCGCCTGATCGAGGGCCATCCCTGTATGCGGCTGACCCGCGTCACCTCGCGCAAGGAAGCGGGCAGTCTTTTGCAGAGCATCTACCCTTTCCTGCAACAGTTGGAAACCGGACAGCTTGTTGTCAGCGAGCCTGACCCGGACGACCTGGCCGCGTCCTGCGACGTGGTTTTTCTGGCCATCCCGCACGGGGCGGCCATGACTCTTGGCGCAACGCTGGCCCGCAAGGGACTCAAGGTTGTGGACCTGTCCGCCGATTTCCGCATCCGGGACAAAAAGACCTATGAACAGTGGTACAAGGTGGAGCACACCGAACCGGAAGCGCTGGCTCAGGCCGTGTACGGCCTGCCCGAGCTTTATGCCGACCGGGTAGCCCGGGCCGCGCTGGTGGCCAACCCCGGCTGTTATCCCACGGCAAGCATTCTCGGCCTGTATCCGGCCCTGAAAAACGGCCTGATCGAGAGTACGGACGTGGTTATCGACGCCAAGTCCGGCGCCAGCGGCGCCGGGCGCGGGGCCAATGTCGGTTCCCTGTTCTGCGAAGTGTATGACACCTTCCGCGCTTACAACCTGACCAAGCACCGCCACACCCCGGAAATCGAGCAGGAGCTTTCGGCCGTTGCGGGCCGGGACATCACCCTGTCCTTCAACACCCATCTCCTGCCCATCAACCGGGGCATCCTGGCTACCATGTACACCAAACTCAAGGACCCGGCCACGTCCCTGGAAGCGGTGCGCGCGGCATATGCGGACGCCTACGCGGGCTGCTCCTTTGTGCGTCTTCTGCCCGAAGGCGGCCTGCCGGAACTGCGTTCCGTGCGCGGCACCATGTTTTGCGATATCGCCCTGGCCATTGACCCGCGCACCAACCGCCTGATCATTCTTTCCGCCATAGACAATCTCTGCCGGGGCGCTTCGGGCCAGGCCGTAGCCAATGCCAACCTGATGTGCGGACTGCCGCTGGAAACCGGCCTCCGGCTTGCCCCGCTGGTCCCCTGAGCGCTCTCCCGGCCATGTCGCAACATTTGCTTGATCCCGACGCCAAGCGCACCCTGCGCGGCACCTTGGAGCGCGTTGTTTTCCACAATGAGGAAAACGGCTACACCGTGCTGCGCATGCGCGTGCAGAGCAAGGCCGACCCGATCACCGTGGTGGGCAGCATGGCCGCGCCCCAACCCGGCATCGGCCTGACCGTGACCGGATCCTGGGTCAATGACGCCCGTTTCGGGCGGCAGTTCAAGATGGAAAGCTTCGAGACCCTGCTGCCCGCCACCCTGGAGGGCATCAAGCATTATCTCGGCTCCGGCCTGATCAAGGGCATCGGCAAGCGGCTGGCCGAGCGCATTGTGGAGGAGTTCCGGGAAGAGACCTTCAACACCCTGGACAATGACGCCGACCTGCTCAGCCGGGTCAAGGGCATCACCCCGCGTCTGGTCAGCGACATCAAGGCCGCCTGGGCCGAGCACCGGGGTATCCGGGATTTGATCATGTTCCTGCAACCGCATGAGGTTTCCACGTCCTATGCGGTGCGTATTTTCCGCCACTACGGCGCGGACGCCCTGGAAGTAGTGCGCGAGAATCCGTATCGCCTGGCTATGGATATCCACGGCATCGGCTTTGTCACGGCCGACACCGTGGCCATGAAGCTGGGTTTTGCGCCGGACAGCAGTCTCCGGGCCGAGGCCGGTCTGTTGTATGTCCTGCGCCGGATCACCGAGGACGGCCACGTTTTTTACCCCTATGAAGAGTTGGTGCATCAGACCGCGGACGAACTGGGCGTGGAAAGCGAACTCGTGCGCCAGGCCGTGCGTTCCCTGGAGCGCGAAGAGCGGGTAGTGCTTGAAGAGTTCCCCGGAGAACAGGGATGCGAACAGGGCGAAGCTTTTCAGGCCGTGTACCTGTCCCGCTACCATCACTACGAAAGCAACATCGCCCACTATGTGCACCGTGTGCTGCGTTCGCCCAAGTCCGTGCGCTTCAGCGAGCCTGAGGAATTGCTGTCCGGCGTGCTGCGCATGCTGCCGCTGGAACTGGCCGGGGAGCAGGTGGAAGCGGCGCGGGCCAGTCTGTCCGACAAGGTGCTGGTGATCACCGGCGGTCCGGGCACGGGCAAAACCACGGTGATCAACGCCATCATCAAGCTGTTCGAGCAGAAGAAAACGAAAATCCTGCTGGCCGCGCCAACGGGCCGGGCGGCCAAGCGCATGGCCGAAACCACGGATCGCGAAGCCAAGACCCTCCACCGTCTGCTGGAGTACAGTCCGCGCGAGGACGGGTTTGCCCGCAACGAGGATCATCCCCTGGCCTGCGGCCTGCTGGTGGTGGACGAAGCCTCCATGCTGGACACCATGCTCATGTACCACCTGATGAAGGCCGTTCCCCTGGGCGCGACCCTGGTCTTTGTGGGCGACGTGAACCAACTGCCCTCGGTCGGTCCCGGCAACGTGCTCAAGGACATCATTGCTTCGGAAAGCGTGAGCGTGGTCCGCCTGACCGAAGTCTTCCGCCAGGCCGCCGAGAGCGAAATCATCGTCAACGCGCACCGCATCAACCACGGTGAAATACCGCCCCTGAAGAGCACCCGCGAAGGCCTGTCAGACTTCTATTTTATCCGGCAGGAAGACCCGGAGCGGGCTGCGGACATGATCGTGGACCTGGTGCAAAATCACATCCCGCGCCGCTTCGGCCTTGACCCGGTGGACGACATCCAGGTGCTTACGCCCATGCACAAGGGCGCGGCAGGTGTGGGCATACTCAACCAGCGCTTGCAGGAGGCCCTGCTGCGCGGCCGGGGGGATGTGCTCCAGCGCGGCGAACGGCGTTTCCACCTGGATGACAAGGTTATGCAGGTGCGCAACAACTATGATAAAGATGTGTTCAACGGCGACATCGGCCGCGTGTGTTATGTGAATTCCGAGGAGCGCGAACTGACCGTGCGCTTTGAAGATCGCAACGTGCTCTATGCCTGGGATGAACTGGACGAAATTACCCCGGCCTATGCCATCTCCGTGCACAAGTCACAAGGCTCGGAATACCCGGCCGTGGTCATGCCTGTCCTGACCCAGCATTATATGCTTCTGCAACGCAATCTGATCTATACCGGCATCACCAGGGGCAAGAAACTGGTGGTGCTGGTCGGTTCGCCCAAGGCCATGCACATGGCCGTGAACAACAACAAAATGCACAAGCGCTTTACCTGGCTGGACAAACGGCTGCGGTCGCGGCTTGGCTAATCCTCTAACGTTACATCCCCCCACTACTATGAACGCTTTCCTCCGTCTCTCCTGTCTTTTCCTCCTTCTCCTCGGCCTGTCCGCCTGCGGCGGCAAACACACGCCCAGCCCCAGCGGCCCCTATTCCGGCCCGCCCTGCCTGGACGTGCTGACCTATCCGCAGAATTTGCATGCCTATGTTGATGCGGCGGGTGGAGCGAAACCCCTGTTGACCGCCTCTGAACAAGCGGCAGCGGCGCAACGGCAAAAGGAAGCCTGGTACCGGCCCTGGCGGCTGAGCAAACCTGCCCGTTGGATCGAACAATCCCTGGCCAAAAACTTCAACCTGAGTCTTGCCAGTGGCTACACGAACAACCGTGAGCCTTTCCCGGCCGACGTCTGGGACGCTCTGGTGGCCAACAGCAACAAAAAGGCTTTTGGCAAGGGAGCCGGGCCTGCCATTACCCTGCGCGGCGCCAATTTGCGGGCCATGCCGAGCAACAGGCATTTTTATCTGCGCCCGGACCTGCCCGGAGAAGGCTACCCCTTTGACTATTTCCAGCATACCTCAACCCCGCCCGGCACGCCGGTGTATATCTGCAATGTGTCCAAGGACGGGCAATGGGTGCTGGTTGACGGTCCGGTCACCACGGGTTGGGTTCCTGCCGGGGATGTCGCCAGGGTGGACCCGGCCTTTATGGAACACTGGCAGAGCCGCCCTTTGGCCGCAATCGTGCGCGACGGCACGGCTGTGGGCGCGATCAGCGCGGATACCGGCGCTCTGCTGCCTCTGGCCGTGGATGCCGCGCCGGGCCTGGACCGGGCGCTAAGCGTCCTGTATCCGGTCAGAGGCGCGGACGGACGGGCGGACGCGGCCAGGGCCGACCTTGCGCCGGGCGCGGCCACGGCCGTGCCCCTGCCGCTCACGGCCCAGGCCGTGGCTGAGGTGGGCAACCCCATGCTCGGGCAGGCCTATGGCTGGGGAGGACTGGACGGCCGCCGCGACTGCTCGGCCCTGACCCGGGATCTGTTCGCGCCTTTCGGCATCCACCTGCCCAGGAATTCCGCCAACCAGGCCAAGGCAGGCAGAACCATCGAACTTGGCGGACTGTCCAACGAGGAAAAGGAGCGCCTGATTCTTGCCGAGGCAGCGCCCTTCCGTTCCCTGATCTGGTTTAAGGGGCATATCGGGGTCTATCTTGGCGCGTATGAAGGCAAGGCCATGTATTTCCACAATATGTGGGGACTGAGAACCAAGGATGCCAACGGCGGCTGCGACAACCGCGCTATCGTGGGCAAGGGGGTGATCACCACCTTGCGGCCCGGCGTGGAACGCCCGGACTTGTGTTCTCCCGGCAGCTTCCTGGATCGTATAGAAAAGGTGGCTGTTTTGCCGCACTGAGGGGGCTCTGCCCCCTCAGACTCCCCCGCCAGGGCCTAGCCGGCCCTGGACCGGGCATTCCTGAAAACAGCTTTGCTGTTTTCAGGTAATGGGGTTTCCAAAGGGGGTCACCCCCTTTGGCGGGGTGGAGGTGTGGCCAGTAGTGCTAAAGCTCACGTTCATCCCGTCGCGAGTATCGCTGGATGACGACCTTTGCGTCACTGGTTTGAGCCCCTCCAAAAAGTCCTAAGGCTTAACCCTTTTGCCAACAGGCCATGTATTCCTGATTGCCCTTGGGGCCTTTGACCGCTGAAGGCACGACGCCGAGCAGGGTCAGGCCCAGCGCCTCGCGGGCAAAATCCAGCACCTTGTCCACGGCCTGTTGGCGCAGTTCCTCATCGCGCACCACGCCCCTGTCCGTGCCGCCGGGGCCGACCTCGAACTGCGGCTTGATCAGAGCCGCGACCGTGCCCTTGTTTTTCAACCATTGCATGCAGGGCTCCAGCACCAGAGTCAGGGAAATAAAGGACACATCGGCCACAACAATGTCCACAGGCTCCGGGAGCAGGGACGGCGCGGCATGGCGCAGGTTTACGCCTTCCAGACTGATGACCCGGCTGTCGCCCCGCAGGCGCTCGTGCAGTTGGTGTTTGCCCACATCCACGGCATAGACCCGCAAGGCTCCGTGTTGCAGCAGGCAGTCGGTGAACCCGCCGGTGGAGGCTCCGGCGTCCAGGGCCACGCAGCCCGCGACATCAAGTGAAAAGTGCTCCAGGGCCGTGAGCAGCTTGTACGCCCCCCGGCTGACAAAGCGTTCCTGTCCGGTCAAGGCAAAGCGGGTATCCGGCGCGAACTGCTGGCCCGGCTTGACTACCGGCTGCAAGACATCGCCGCTCACAAAAGCCACCTGACCGGCCATGATCAGGCGTTTGGCCTGTTCACGGCTTTCCGCAAGCCCTTGTGCATGTACCAGGTGATCAGCGCGTTCTTTTTTTGCCATGCCGGATAGTCCTGTCCGCTCTTTTACGCTCAAAGGTCTCCCCGGTAAAGGGAAGAACAAGCCGGGCAAGAAAAAGTACAAATATGAGCAAGCAGCCTTGACATTGTTCAATTAGTGTTGAATAATCAACCAATGGAAACAAAAACTGCCGCCACCATCTTTGAAGTTCTGGCTTCCGAAGCCCGGCTATCCATCTTCCATTTGCTGGTTAAATACGCGCCGGACGGTTTGGTTGCCGGGGAGATTGCCCGGATGCTGGACATACCGAAGACCAATCTTTCCTTTCATCTGAAAACTATCGTCTACAGCGGGCTTGCCAGCATGGAACGGGAAGGGCGCAATACGCGCTACAAGGCCAATATTCCCTTAATGCTGGAAACCGTTGCTTACCTGACGGCTGAATGTTGTACCGGCAACCCTGACCAGTGCCGCAGTTATCGTGCTGTAAGCCCTGTGTCGCCCACTGTACTGCCGGAAAAATAAACGGAGGAATCATTATGGGCTGTTGCAATAGTTCTCAAAAGAAGCAAGAAGTTAAAGACACCGTTCGGGCTGGCTATGCCGCTATCGCCACCGGGGAACGCGACTCTTGTTGCGGTTCCGGCCAGCGTCCCAGCCACGCTGACCCTACCCTGCTGGCCCAAGCTGTAGGATACGACACAGAAACTCTCGCCAATTTGCCTGACGGCGCAAACATGGGGCTTTCCTGCGGCAATCCCGTAGCCATCGCAGCCTTGCAAGAAGGGCAGATCGTGCTTGATCTCGGCAGCGGCGGCGGTTTTGACGTTTTCCAGGCGGGTGTAAAGGTTAAGGCTTCCGGGCGGGTTATCGGCGTGGACATGACCCCGGAAATGCTTGCCAAGGCCCGTAAGAATATCGAACAGTACCGGCAACGCACCGGCCTGGATAACGTGGAGTTTCGCCTTGGCGAGATAGAGTATCTCCCTGTGCCGGATGCCAGCGTTGACGTTGTACTTTCCAACTGCGTTATCAACCTTTCCCCAGACAAGCCCCAGGTCTGGCGTGACGTTTTTCGCGTACTCAAACAGGGCGGCAAAGTATCCGTATCCGACCTCGCTCTGTTGAAGCCTCTCCCGAATAATATTCGAGAAATGGCGGCGGCTCTTTTGGGCTGCATAGCTGGAGCGGCGCTGGTGGAAGAAACGAGGGCCATGCTGGAAAACATTGGCTTCAAGTCTATCGTTCTTACTCCCAAGTCAAATTATGTACGCAATATGCTGGAATGGAATGACCCATTATACAAGCAACTCGCTGAAATCCTGCCAAAAGGCGAGGAATTGGCGGATTACATTGTCAGCTTGGACATTGAAGCACGTAAATAGGGACGCTCATGAATATTCTTTTTTTGTGCACGGGCAACTCCTGCCGTTCCATCATCGCGGAAGCCCTGCTCAAATCAATGGCCCCGGCTGGCGTGACCGTGCAAAGCGCGGGCGGCAAGCCAGCCGGTTTTGTGCATCCGCGCGCCCTGGCCGCACTCAAGGATGCCGGAATTGCCACGGAAGGTTTGTCCAGCAAATCGTGGGACAATCTGCCGGAAAAGCCGGATGTTGTGATAACCCTATGCGCCGATGCGGCGGGCGAAACCTGTCCGTTATATTTCGGCAATGTTATCCGCAGTCATTGGGGGATGCCCGATCCGGCCAAGGTACGGGGTGATGAGACGGCAATTGCCGCCGCCTTTGCCGATACCCTCGCCGTACTCCACAGACGGATAAGCACCTTCGTGAAACGGCTTGCAGTGGAGCCGGACATGGACGCGACCCGGCTCCAGGCCGTTCTTGATGGCCTTGCCGTGATATGAAGGAGTAAAAACATGGACAACCAATCGACACTACAGCGGCTTTCCTTTCTTGACCGTTACCTTACTCTATGGATCTTCCTCGCCATGTTTATAGGAGTGGGGGTCGGATGGGCAACGCCGAACGTAAAAAACGTTATCAACTTCTTCCAGGCGGGCACGACCAACATTCCTATCGCCATCGGGCTTATCCTGATGATGTATCCGCCTCTGGCAAAAGTGAAATATGAGCAGCTTGGGCAGGTGTTCCGCAACAAAAAAGTGCTTCTGCTCTCCCTGGTACAGAACTGGATTATTGGTCCCGTTCTCATGTTTCTGCTGGCGATTACCTTTTTTTCCGGCAACAACAGCTACATGGTGGGGCTTATCCTTATCGGCCTCGCCCGCTGCATTGCGATGGTAATGTTCCCCGCCTTAGTAAAAGACGGCGCCTGACAAAGCATCACCCCAAACCCGGGTACTATCACAAGCCGTCCTTGAACTATACCCCTATTTGGAGTAAACAAGTCCACTCATGCAATCTCCAAACCATGCGAGTATCCTTCATGCGCACCACGTATATATTCGTCCTCCTGATAACGCTCCTGACCGCCGCTCCGGCCTGGGCTTTCCTGGGCTTCGGCACTTCCGAGCAAAAAGCCGTTGCCAAGGACGGCCTGGTAACGCTGGACACCTCAACACTGTCCACCGGGCAGGCCAAACATTATCAGTACCGGGAAGGCAATACCCGGATCCGTTTTTTCCTGCTCAAGGATCATCAGGGCGCGGTCCGGGCCGCGCTTAACGCCTGTGACGTCTGCTGGAAGGAAGGCAAAGGCTATGTCCTGAGCGACGGAAACATGCTGTGCGTCAACTGCGGCATGAAATTCGCCCTGAACCGCATCGGCCTGGTCAAGGGCGGATGCAATCCGCACCCTATTGCCTTCAGCCTGGACGGCGCGACCTTTACTGTTGCCGTGGATGAACTGTTGTCCGGCGCGCAATTTTTTCCGGAGAACGGCAAATGACCTTGCTCACCCTTCCTCTGCGCTATGCCAGGGCAAAGTGGCTGCGTACCGGGCTGCTGACAGCGGTTTTCACCCTTGGCGTGGCCTCCATGACCGGGCTGTGGCAGGTTTCCGCCCTGATTGGCGATAGTTTTGAAAGAAAGCTGATCAGTTACGGAGCCAACATCCTGGTCACTCCGAAGCGCGACACCCTGCAAGTGAGTTACGGCGGCTATTCCCTGGGCGACGTCACCCTTGAGGAACACTGGATCGACTTGCCCGAGGCCCTGGCCGGAATAGAGGCCATGCCGCTGCGGGCCAACGTGGCCGTGGTGGCCCCCAAACTCCTCGGCGTGACCCGCCTGGCCGGGCAGGCCGTGGCCGTGGTCGGCGTGGACTGGGAGCAGGAACTGGCCCTGAAAGGCTATTGGGAGGCGGAGGGGGATCTGCCCTCGGGACAAAACGACCTTCTGGCCGGATCAACCCTTGCCGCCCGGCTCGGGCTTCGGCCGGGCCAGACGCTGGCGATCGACGGGCGCGATTTTCGCGTCAGCGGCCTGCTCCTTCCCACGGGAAGCGATGACGACACCGTGCTTTTCGCTCCGCTGGCCTTTGTTCAGGAATTCACCGGAAAAAGGGATCAGGCCGCGTTCCTGGAAGTGGCGGCCCTGTGCGCCGGTTGTCCCATTGAGGAAATTGTCGAGCAATTGCAGGCCGCGCTGCCCGGAACCGAGGTGCGCGCCCTGCGCCAGGTGGCGGAAAGCCGTATGTATGCCGTGCATTTTGCGCAGAATCTGGCCTTTTCCGTCAGTCTGGTCATTCTGGTTACGGCCTGCGCCATGATCATCATGTCCATGCTTTCAGCCGTTGCCGAGCGCCGCAAGGAAATCGGCATCATGCGGGCCGTGGGTTTTTCCCGCGCAAGCGTGTTCGCGGTTTTCCTCACCGAAGCTCTGGCCATCGGCCTGCCTTCCGGCGCTATCGGCTACGCGGCCGGGCATGTTCTGGCGCGGTATGTGCTCGAGCAACTGCATCTGGAAGACGTGGCCGCCGTTGATTTTTCCCTCATGCTCTGCCTCGCCGCCGCCCTTGCGGCCGCGCTCACCGCAGGTCTGGCCGCAACCTTCCCGGCCTGGAAAGCCTCACGGGTGGAACCGGCCGAAGCCCTTGTGGCCCTTTAATGAGCACTACCGCGGAGTATATACATGCTGCACGTTGAAAATATCACCAAACGCTACCCCGGCGCGATGCGTCCGGCCGTGGACAATCTCAGCCTTGATATCTGTTCCGGCGAATTCCTGAGCATACTCGGCCGATCCGGCTCAGGTAAATCAACCCTTTTGAATATCCTCGCCTCTCTGGTGCTGCCGGACTCCGGCCGGGTGCTCTTTGAAGGGCAGGATATCTGCGCCTATCCGGAAAAAGAACGCAACCGCCTGCGCGGCAAGGAGTTCGCCGTAATTTTCCAGCAGCATCACCTGATGCCCTATCTCTCGGCTCTGGAAAACGTGCTCCTGCCCTTCATGAACCGCTTGCGTCCGGTAACCGCCCAGGAACGCCGCACAGCCGCGGACATGCTGGAACGGGTGGGTCTGGCCGGAAAAGAGCATTCGCGTCCGGGCAAGCTCTCCGGGGGCGAACAGCAGCGCGTGGCCATTGCCCGCGCCCTGGCCAAAGGCGCGCGGGTATTATATGCGGACGAACCCACCGGAAGCCTGGATTCCGCCACGGGCGGTTCCATTATGGAACTGCTGCACAGCCTCAACCGGGAGGGCATGACCATTGTCATGGTCACCCACAACCCGGAATACGCCCGGCAAACGCACGCCTCCATCAGCATGGCCGACGGCCGTATTGTGGGGTAGCGGCCCACAGGGGGCCGCTCTTATGGGTATCGAAAAAGCAACCTTACGCCTCGTCCTCTCCCTCGGCCTGGCCCAAACCATTGCCTGGGCCTCGTCTTTTTACCTTCCCGCCGTTCTGGCCCGCCCCATGGCCGAGAGTCTGGGCTGTTCCGTTTCAACCGTGTACGCGGCCTTTTCCGCAGCCCTCATCGTGGCGGCGCTCACTGCGCCTTTTGCGGGAAAATACACTGATGCGCGGGGAGGAAAACGGGTTCTTGTCGCCTCCAATGTCTGGTTCGCCCTGAGTCTGGTTTTCCTGTCACAGGCACAAGGTAAAGCAAGCCTCTTTCTGGGCTGGGCATCTCTGGGCGTGGCCATGGGCGCGGGCCTCTATGATATGGCCTTTGCCTCGGTGGTGCGATCCCGCGGTGCGGCCGCTCCGCCCGTCATTGCCGGAATCACTCTTCTGGCGGGTTTTGCCAGCACCCTGGGGTGGCCCGTATCGCACTCTCTCCTGTCACACTTCGGCTGGCGGCACGTGTTGCTTGCCTGGGCCGGTGTCCATCTTTTCCTGGCGCTTCCCCTGAATCTCTCTCTGGTGCTGCCCATGCACGCTCAGGGTACGAAAGCCCAGGAACCGGACGTTGCTTCTCCCGGCCAGGCGGAAAAAAATATGCTTCCGGCAATGCTTGTGCTGGCCCTGGCTTTTGTATTTGTCAGTTTTTGCTCAGGCGCCATGGCAGGCCATCTGCCCGGCCTGTTGCAACTCTTTGGGGTCAGCGCGGCTGCAAGCATACTTGCCGGCATGGCCTTTGGCCCCGCTCAGGTGTCGGCCCGGCTGCTCCTGCTTTCCGTGCAGCAAAAGGTGCAACCCATAAGCGCCGCCATTCTGGCTGTTTTCATTATTCCTCTCGGCGCTGTTCTGCTGGTGCTGGCCGGGCCGGGAGCCGCCGCGCTGGTGGCGGTGACGCACGGCTTTGGCAACGGCATCATGAGCATCATCAAAGGAACGCTGCCTCTGAGCATTTTCGGGGAAAAGGGATACGGCCGCAGGCAAGGGGTATTGTTCCTGCCCGCGGGCATTGCCCTGGCCTGTTCGCCTTTTTTGTTCAGCCTGTGCATTGAGGCTTTGGGCGAGGCCGCGTTGTATGTTTATATTGCCGCCGCATGGACAGCGATGCTGCTGTTCCTCTTGTTGAGGCGGCTGGCGCGTTGAAAACATATTTTTCCCTTGCCAAAGCGCTGTTTTCAGCATATCTATAACTGTTCGTCACATATACTATCCCCGGGTAAGTACGGCGGCGGCCAAAGCCCCGCAACAGGACAGTCCCCGGTTCAACCGCCAAGAGGTACACGGTTATGAAAAAGGATATCCATCCCAAAGTTTACAAGGCCAAAATCACCTGCGCTTGCGGCTATGAGAGCGAAGCCCTCTCCACCAAGGGAGAGAAGGTGCACATGGAAATTTGCTCCCATTGCCATCCTTTCTACACGGGCAAGCAGCGCTTTGTGGATACTGCCGGCCGCATTGACCGGTTCCGCAAAAAATACGCCAATCTGCAAAAATAGAGCGGCCGCCCTTGTCTTTTGCCGCCCTTCCCGCCCTGTTCCGCCGGGCGTCCGCGCTGATGCCGCCGCTGTCGAAGTCGCATTCAGGCATGGGCTTGTTCCAGCGGGCGCTTTTGTCGACTGTCTGGGCCGCGCCGTCTGATCAGGATTGCGGCCACCTGGAGTCGCGCGACTGCGTGCCCGGCGGGCAGGAGAGTCTGGCCGTGGGCGGGCAGGCGGTGATGGAAGGCATCATGATCCGCAACGGCGACTCCCTCGCCCTGGCCGTGCGCAAGCCCGACAAACAGATCGTGGCCGTAACCAGGCCCTGGTCCACGCTTTTTACAACGCCCCTGGCGCGCAAGCCCTGGATCCGGGGTTTTCCCGTGCTTCTTGAAACCATGATCAACGGCATCAAGGCCCTCAACCTGTCCGTGGAACTGGCGGCCGAGGCCGAGGGAGAACCCATCAAGCCCTGGCAACTGGCTTTGACCCTGGTCGTGGCTATCGGCCTGGCCCTTCTGTTGTTTGTGGTCATTCCGCATGTGCTGACCATAGGACTGAACGCCCTGTCCATTTCCGGCGGTGTCGAGGGACTGTCCTTCCATCTCTGGGACGGCCTGTTGAAGTTCGTCATGTTCATCGGCTATATTGCGGCCATCTCCTTCATGCCGGATATTCGCCGGGTTTTTCAGTATCACGGCGCGGAGCACAAAAGCATCGCGGCTTATGAACAGGGCGAAAATCCGGTCACTCCCGCTTCCGCGGCCGGGTACAGCCGTTTGCATCCGCGTTGCGGCACCACATTCCTGCTCTTTGTGCTCTCCATTTCGATCATGCTGCACGCCCTGACCGTGCCTTTGCTCATGCTCTTCTGGGCGCCGGAAAACGCCGTGATCAAGCATGGCGCGATCATTGCGTTCAAGCTGGCGCTCATGGTTCCGATCAGCGCCCTGGCCTATGAAGCCATCCGTTCCGCCGCCAAAATCAAGAATCCGCTCATCGGCTCCATTTTACGCGGTCCCGGCCTGTTGCTCCAGTTAATGACCACGCGCGAGCCGGACGAGGAACAGTTGGAGGTCGGCCTGGTGGCTCTGCGCGAAGCCCTGGGCAACAGCGCCACAGCGGAAATCGCCACCCCCGCGTATGAACGCCTCGATCCGTCCGCCGGACCGGCGCTCAGGCAGGAGCAGGTCTGATGTTTGCCAAACTGGAAAATCTTGAGCGCCGTTTTGAAGACGTGGAGCAGCAGCTTTCCTCGCCCGAAGTCCTGGGCGACCAGGAGCGTTACCGCAAGCTGACCAAGGCCCACGCTGACCTCAAGGAAGTGGTGGATGTTTTCCGCAAGTACAGGAGCGTGCAGGCCGGGCTGGCGGAAAGCCGGGCTCTGTTGCAGGATGCCGACGCCGAGATGCGGTCCATGGCCCAGGAGGAAATCAAAACCCTGGAGCCGGAAGCGGAAGCCCTGGAGCATCAACTGACCGTTCTTCTGCTGCCCAAGGATCCCCTGGACGACAAGAACATCATCCTGGAAATCCGGGCGGGCACGGGCGGGGAAGAAGCGGCCCTGTTCGCCGCTGATCTCTTCCGCATGTATTCCCGCTACGCTGAAGCGCGCGGCTGGAAAGTGGAAATTATGGGCGTGAGCGAGGCTGCCGCGGGCGGCTACAAGGAAATCAGCGCCCTGATTGCCGGGAACAAAGCCTACAGCTACCTCAAGTACGAGGCCGGAACTCACCGCGTGCAGCGCGTGCCCGCCACGGAATCCCAGGGGCGCATCCACACCTCCGCCGCCACCGTGGCCATTATGCCCGAGGCGGAAGAAGCGGACGTGGACATCCGGCCCGAAGACCTGCGCTTTGACGTATACCGCTCTTCCGGCCCCGGCGGACAGTCGGTAAACACCACGGACTCGGCCGTGCGGGTTACGCACATTCCCACCGGCATTGTGGTAGCCATGCAGGATGAAAAATCACAGCACAAGAACAAGGCCAAGGCTTTGAAAGTGCTTTACTCCCGCCTGCTCCAGGCCGAGCAGGAACGGGTGCACGCCGAGCAGGCCGAAAACCGCCGCTCCCAGGTGGGTTCGGGAGACCGCTCCGAACGCATCCGCACCTATAACTTCCCCCAGGGCCGGGTAACGGACCACCGGGTCAATCTCACGCTGTACAAGCTCGATCAGGTCATGGAAGGCGACATCCAGGAACTTATCGATGCCTTGACCACGGCCGCGCAGACGGAAGCCCTCAAAGCTCAGGCCGATGTCTAGCGGCCTGGTGGGGTGTGATACTTCGTCAGGCTTGTTTGCGCTCCGGGGGCAGGGCCGAAGAGCCCAGCCCCCATCGCGCAAAGCTGCGCCTTCCTCGTCTGACACCCCACCAGGCCGCTACACAAGTTCACTTGTCTGACTCCAGATAGATACGTATGAAGGACCTGCCACGTTTACGCGCAGCGCTGCACTCCTGTACCGCAAGGTTGGAGCAGAGCGGCGTGGATGCGCCCCGCTTGTCCGCCGAGTTATTGCTGGCCAAGGCTTTGGGTCTTGACCGCAATGCGCTGCTCAAGCGGCTGATTCTTGAGCCTGAAGCCATATTGCCCGAAGATGCGCTGCGCGAGTTCGCCAAGTTGATTGCACGGCGAAGCGCGGGGGAACCTGTGGCCTATATTCTCGGCCACAAGGAATTTTACGGCCGGGAATTCACGGTCAGCCCGGATACCCTGATTCCCCGGCCGGAAACCGAACTGCTGGTGGATCTGGCCCTGGAATATGCGCGCAGCGTTGATACGGACACGCCCCCTCTGTTCGCGGACCTCGGCACAGGCACGGGCTGTATTGCCGTGACCCTGGCGCTTGAACTTCCCCGCTGGCGCGGCATTGCCGTGGAAAAGAGCCCGGCAGCGTTGCGTATTGCCCGCGCCAACGCGGTCCGCCTTGGCGCGCAGAGCCTCTGCCTTGCGCTGGCCGACTTCAGAACCCCTCCTGTTCCGCCCGCCTCACTGGACCTGCTGCTCAGCAACCCGCCCTATGTCAGTGAGGCCGAATACCGCACGCTCAGCCGCGAAGTACGCGCTTTCGAGCCTCAATCCGCCCTGGTGCCCTGTTCCCCGGCGGCACGAACATCCGAATCCCCGCTGCCAGCCGGAGCTTCCGGCCTGGAAGATGCCCAAGCCCTGATCGAACGGGCCCGCGCGCTGTTGAAACCCGGCGGCCTGCTGCTCATGGAAATCGGCTGTACGCAAGGTCCGGCCCTGCTCTCCCGCTTGCAGGGACCGGACTGGACCGGGGCGCGGCTGCATACGGATCTGGCCGGGCTGGACCGGGTATTGGCAGCACAGCGCCGGTAGAGGTGCTCTAAAACACACAGTATGCAAAAAACACACAGCGCCTCTCTCACACTATCATTCAATATTTTCCTTATATTTCAATAAATTAAACGCATAGCTCATCGTGGAACATTTTTTGCATTCCAGGAACCGCCTGGAGGCATTATGCAGCAAACCACGATTAGGCAAAGGATAGAGTGCACGGGAATCGGCCTGCACAGCGGCAAGAACGTGAAGCTTGTCCTGCGCCCGGCTGCCGAAGACACGGGTATTGTGTTTCACGTGTCCGGTCCGGACGGCCGGCGTGAAATCATTCCGTTCCCCAAGGCGGTCGTCGCTACCGGCCTTGCCACGACCCTGGGCAAGGACGGCATGGCTGTATCCACGGTTGAGCACCTCCTGGCAGCGTTGCGCGGGCTTAGTATTGATAACGTGCATGTGGACGCGGACGGCGGGGAAATCCCCATTATGGACGGCAGCGCCGCCCCCCTTGTGCGGCTGCTTTCCGAAGCGGGCATCCGCACCCAGAGCAAATCGCGCAAAGTGTTGCGCATCAAAAAGAGCATCAATTTTTCCCAGGACGGCAAACTGATCAAAGCCGAGCCTTACCACGGCTTCTACGTGGATTATAGCATTGATTTTCCGCACCCGGCCATCGGCAGACAGCGTTTGGCCCTGGATGTGACTCCGCGCAGCTTTTCTCAGGTGGCCAAAGCGCGCACCTTTGGTTTTCTGCGCGATGTGGAAATGCTCCAGGAACGCGGACTGGCCTTGGGCGGCAGTCTGGATAACGCCGTGGTGCTGGACGAGCGCGGTGTCTTGAACAAGGAAGGCCTGCGCCACAGTGACGAGTTTGTGCGCCACAAACTGCTCGATTTCATCGGCGATATGGCCATGCTCCCTCTGCCCCTGCAAGGCCGTTTTACAGTGTCCTGCTCCGGGCATGCGCTGAACAACGAATTTTTGCGCCACATCGCGGACGCCGGTTCGCACTATCTTGAAGAAGTATGCCTGGGCGGCAAACCCGTTGCCGCTCCCTTGCCCCGGCCTCAAGCCCTGGAAGTGGGTCTTTTGCCCACGCATGCCTGCGCCGGATAAAGCAACTGGAAAATACCAACGCAAAGAGCCCCGCCATGAATGACGGGGCTCTTTGCGTTGGTGTATCGGCTTAAGCACTACCGGTAGTGTCTCAGCTTGGGAGTCAGACAAGGAAGGCGAGTTTTTTGCGGAGGGACAATTCCGCAGGATAGCGGAATTGGACGGGGGAGCGAATGCGACCCCGCCCGAAGGGCGAGCCACAGGAAGTGGCGAGTCTGTGTACTCTTATGGTACTCGACCGGAGCAAAAAACGACGCCTGACGAAGTATCACTCCAAACTGAGGCGCTACCGGAAATATCCGGCCAGTTCAAGACCCTGCACACGTTCCCTGGTTCCTGCCTTATACGCGCGGCAGCATCCGGGGGAGATTTCATCAATCAGCAGGGGCCGCCCGTTTTCATCCAGGCCCCATTCAATCTTGATGTCCCACAAGTCCAGCTTGCGAGCCGTGAACATGTCCCGGATGGCCTGCATGACAGCCTGGTTTTTGGCCCACAGTTCATCCATGACCTTGCCGTCCACGATGCCGAGGGCCACCAGGGCGGAGGGCACAATGGGCGGGTCACCGGCCGCGTCGTCTTTCAGGGTGATTTCAAAAACCGGACTTGGCAGAACCATGCCGTCGCGCACGCCCGGAACCATCGCATAGCGGCGTAGAAAACTGCCGGTGCAAACCCAGCGCGCCACCCATTCAAGGCCGGGGGTAAACAGCCTGGCCCGGCGCACATCCATGGACAGCGAGGCCAGATCATAGCCGATCATGTGCGTGGACGCGATCCGCTTCCCCTGTATTTCGTCAAAAATGGCCGAGGTCATGAGCAGACAGGCTTCCGCCTGACCGGGCACGGTTTCTTCCGCCAGCGTGTTGCCGCCCGGATCTATCTCCCCGGCGTCATTTTTGGTGACCCGATCGCTGAAGACCAGGTGGAGCGAACCGGGTTCCTTTTCGTAAACATCCTTGGTTTTTCCGCGATAAACCAGTTGCATGACGCTTCTCTCCTTTTTTTCAAAGCTCATTCGCTTTAAACGTTTCTCAGGAAGCCGTCAATGACGCGTGACGCGCCCGAGAGGGGCCATATATGCGTCTGCCCCGCCTTTCGGCGGGGCAGACAGCCCCGGCTATCATGGCCTTGATGCGGCGGACGAAGCCGCGTTTAAGCCGCTTCCTCCGGCCACTTCAGTTCCGGCAGTTCCGCGAAGACCTCTTCCAGGCTCGGCATAGAGCGTTTGCCCGCTACCACGTCGTCAAGGATATCCCACGCCGCCCTGTACACTCGGCTCCGCATGGCCTTGCAGTACGTGCCTTCCAAATCGAACTGCGGGTCTTCATCCCCGGCATAGGACGCTGCCGAGGCCATGGAGTCGTATCCCCTGGTCTTGGCAAAGTGGTTCATGTAGCCGTCAATGGCGGCGGTGAATTGTTGCTTCAGGGCATCAAGTTCTTGTTCCGGCGTGACTTCCACCCATGCGGTGCCGTCATCCCGCCATTTGCCGGGTTCATCCGTGGGCGGCAAGCCAAGCATGGATACCTTGATGCCGGAAGGGGAAAGCCAGGAGCCGGGGATGTCGCCTTCAATTCCGGTGACAGTGCCTTGGTAAATGCCGCTGTTGTTTATTGCGATAAATTGCATATGTATTGCTCCTCAAAAAATTAGCGATTCGTGCAAGTGTATTGAATAATGGCAAAACAGCGGTCATAAGCGGATGTATTCATTGTAGACCGCCACACAAGACTACCTGCCCCATTCTCATATATATCTGACATGGAAGTAGCCGATGTTGCTAATGGAGTTGGGTGTATGGTTGTGATTGCTCTGAAAGTGGCTTCCAAATATATAATGTGGTCAATGCTAGAGATGCCATGTGGTACGCTTTTTGATGCCACGTTAGGGCCACTGCCTAAGTTTACCACCTTCCGATAAATCTTCTTCCCGTCAATCCAATACCCGCCAGTCCACTGCTCCGCAGTCGAAAAGCTGGCATTGCTTTCCACTTGGCCACCAAGTGCCGTAGTCTGCTGCACCAATTCCCCGATGTTCACTTCCCCGGCATCAGTGACGGTTCCATACATCTTGAGCAGAGGGTATTCGAGGGGGGCGGAGGCGTGGTAAATGAGCACGCCATGAGCCGGATGGTCTGTAGCCCTGGTATTAAAGCCACTAACTTTAAGAGTCTGGCCTTTTCTGACATACAGGGATGAGATTACATTCATACCAGTAGCTCCAGCCATTGAACTACTCACCCCCGTACTATCGGCTGTTATGCTTATATACCCGTTAATTTCTGTAGATACAGCTACCGCTACTACACAACAGTCATTTTGCATCAATTCAGTATATACAACTGTCGATCCCACTGCTGCCGGAATAGTGACTCTCTTAATCAGCCCCCCCACCCGCGTTGTCCCATACCAATGATGTAGAGGCACAAACGGCACCCGAAACGTCCCCGCGCCATCCCCGGTACTGAACTTGTCACAGAAGCCACGCGCGGCAACATCGGCTTGCCAGGCGCTTTCCGTCAAAACCTGCGGGCTGCCGTCCGTTGCCATCTGGGCCAGTTTCGCCCAGGCTTGGGGGAAGGCGGTGCGGGAAAGCGGGCCGTTGTCGATGTCGAGACGCAGGAAGCCTTCTTCGGATTGGTCCGAGGCGGAGAATATGCGGGTGAAGAGGGGCACGCCGCTACCGCCGACCGCATTGCCGTCCACCATCTCCACCCAGAAGTTCCCCTCGCGCTTGAGGCGCAGAAAGCTCGCGGGCGAAAGCGTTTTGCTTCTCCCGCCGTCAAGCGAGATGCCGTTCAAAGCCACCGGATTATGCACCACCGTAACTATACGGCCTTCATGCGCGGCAAACAGATACAGTTCCGCGCCGTCATGAATGCCGTCGGTCATGATTATTTTGAGGTCGTCGGCCGGGGCTCCGCCTTCGGTGTCCACCCGGCACGAGGCTTGCGTGGGTCGAAGCGTATCGTTCATGATGCCGAAGGTGGCCGTGGGGCGCGCGCCGGGCATCTGCATGGTGGCTTCCTGCCAGTTACGCATCATGGGCCGGGCCATGGACTGCAAAAATGTCGGGTCATTTTCCGGGAAAAGGAAGTCCGGATTGGGAAAATCTGCCATTGTCATACTCCTTTGGCCCCCTGGAGGATCACGTCGGCGACCCCCGCGGTAAGCATGTTTTGTGAAGTTTTGCATTGCACGAGCGGCCCTTCGGTAACGAAGCCGTCAGTGATAATGCCCCTGTCAAGCCACCCGGCGGAAAAGGCTTCCGGGTATTCTTGCGTGAACTGCATGGTCATGTTGACCACTTTTACCCATCTGAAATGTTTTTCCGGGACCGGAACGCGGATGCCGGATGCCGGAATGAACAGGCCGCTGACGGAAAGCTCCGCGTCTTCCACATCAAAGCCCCAGATGATTTCCGCGATATTGGCTTCACTGGTGGAGGCCGTTGTCACGCGCAGCAAGATAAGCTGTCCGGCCCGCACCGGGATGCTGTTGCGCATGGGCTGCCAGTCCGTCATTTGCCCTATGCCGTCCCAGCGCAGGTCCCCCCACATGGGCTCGTCACCCCAAGCCGGATAGGACGCGGCAAAAGCAAACTCCACTGAGGCGAGCTCCCCGTAAGGCATCACGATTTCAATTTTCAGATCGCACACGTCCGCTTCGGGCGGCACAACAAGCGAAGTCGTATAAACCATGCTGCGATACTCGCCGCCCCACATGGGCTCGTCACCCCACATGGGATAGCCCAGGAAAACGGCGTATCCCGCCCACATGGCGGCATCGCCCCACAGCGATTCATCCGCCCACATGGGAACGCTGTCCGTATGTTCAATATGCCCCCACATCGGACGGCCGGTTGAAGATATCAGGCCCATGCTTGGCAGGTAGGAACCCCCGGTCAGCGTGGGCCTGCCCGGCCATTTGCGCTCCGCCCCCTCGAGCACTTCCCAGACCACGTTGGCAACAGGAACATCGCCCAGATTGAAGGCTATGCTGATGGGTGTAGACGTAAGCCCCAAGTCGTCAATGCTGCGCACCCAGGCGCGGCGAGCCCAGCCGAACCAGGGGGCAATGTCGAATTCCATGTCAATGACAAAAGGCGAGGTGACTTGCAGCGCATAGCCGAACAGATCCTGCTCATCGAAGCCGATCCAGACCTCCCAGCCGCGCACGTCAATGGGAAAGTCCGCGGGCATTTCCCACCACAGACGGGTGCCGTCAAGCTGCAAAGAAACGGGCGGCGGCGGCGGCGTGGTGCGGCCTATGACGATGGTGGTGAATACCGCTGAATAGTTGGAGACAACGCCAAGATTTGACACCGCATGGAGCCTGACCTCGTATTCAACCAGTTCCTCCACACCTTCGGCAAACACAAAGCCTGTCTCAGGACTGACCGACCCGCCCTCTTTCCAGGCCGCGCCGGAATCCTTTTCCCTGAACTCAACCCGGACCTGGCTCACCACCACGTCTTTGCGTTCAACAAGGGAGAACGCAACCTGGATGCGCGGCACAAGAGTGCCGTCAGCCAGCCTGAGCAGAACATACTCGTCCGTCTCAATTCCGGTAATAACCGGCGCGGCGGGCCGGCCAAGCTGCCAGCGCGATTCCGTGCTGATATCGCTGTCCCAGGGCGGTATGGGTCCGGTAAGGGCCTGGTATATTTTGTCAGCGGAATAATCCTGGAAGATGATTTTCGCGCACAGATTGTCCAGGGTCTGGATATCGGTCACAATACCGTCGTGCGTTTCCCGTCCCGCCTCGCCGAAGTGGATAAGCCCGTCCGGAAGCGGCGCCTGCATGGCCGGGATGGCCACGGCCAGGCGCAGGGTATTGAATGTCCCGTCTTCCGCTTCAACGGAATACACCAGCGGTTGCCCGCCTGCCTGGAAGTATTTGAAGGCATAGGACTTGCCGGATTCCATGCTCACATGATCGTCAATGAACACAGCCTCGACCAGGCTGGTGTCGCGGATGCCGGAATCCTCAAGCATGTCCCGCAGTTCTTCCGCGTCCATGCTCTCAAGCCAGTCCGTCCATTCGGGCGTGGCCATGCCGGGCCGGATGTCATTCTTGCGGCTGTTGGCCAGGGCAAGCAAGGCGGCCTGGTTCATGTCCGCAAAGTCAAAGGCGGCATAGGCAAGGTCCAGAATCCGCGCCTGCCGGAGACCCCACATCGGCACGTCATGGGTTACGGATATCCGGTCGCCCTTTTGCACGCACAGATAGGAAAAATCCGTGCTGAGCTCATACACTTCAGGCCGCCATATGGAATCGGCCAGCCTGAGCCTGCCGTGCTTCCAGACAAGGCCGGGATTGGTTACGCCGTCCTGCTCGGCCTCAAGGATATGCACGGCGTTTCTGCCGTCGTACCCGTCAGCATACACCAGGCGCTCGTCTTCCTGATAATCGCGGGTTTCATTGAGAAAGCGGTAGCGCAAGGCATGGACCCGCTCTTTCACAAAGGCCTTGCTGGCCTTGAAGTTCCAGGAGTTGCGCGGGCCGTAGGGATAGGCAACCGGCTTGTCCGGCGCATCCCATACCACGCTGAACAGCCCGTCGCGCAAACTGAATGAAGCGCGGGCGGCCGAGAGTATGCCGTGCATGAGCTCACCGGCCATGACCTGTGAGGACTGGACGGCATTGTACCGCCAGCCGTGCGCTTCACACCACTGATAAAACCCCTGCCACGCGGCAACGTCCATCTCGGACATGGCAACGGGCTCGCCGATATTGGCCCCGGTCGCCAGCATGAGGCACAGCGATGCCGGGTTATTGCTCGGCTCCTGATACCACACGCCATTGCGCGGGACCGGGCAGTAGCTTTCGTACACGGCATTGAACTCGTCCACATGGCCGTTCAACTGATCCGTAGCCATAATCTCCAGTTCAACTATCGTGTACGGCGTTCCCTCATATTTCAGCACCGGCCCGGACCGGACGGACTTGAGCACGGGCCAGGTCGAATCATCCAGCCAGGTGTTTTCAGTATCATTGGGATTGGAATCAGCGCTGGTCCGGATGATTCTGAAGTCGTACTGGCCTTCAGGAACGCGGACGCTGTAGCCTCTGCGGATGGGACTTACCGTTTGTTCCGTGATGGTTATGTTGCCGAGATTCAACGACCCGGCGCTTACCTGGATGATATTGCCCGCAACGGCAATATTCCCGGAAAACTCGGGATTTTTTGACACGAAGTAATCATTACTATAGCTTACTGTATAGTCTCCCCACCAATCGCTGCCGCCATAGACAATGTTCTCCCGCAGCACATGCCTTACGCTTCCCACCCACCAGGAGCCCGCGCTCGATAAGGTCAGCGCTCCCGCGGGTGTGCTGTAAATATTGGTTGTCCGCTCGTTTGTCGGCGCGGCAAAATTGCCGCCGTTGGTCCAGGCGGTCCCGAAAACCCCGCGCCAGTTGTTTGCCCCGGCCTCACTGATCTCGGCCCGGAAAGTCACGCTATGCGCATGCCTCTTTCCGTTTTTTTCGATACGCACAAGACCGCGCATCAGGTGGATTTCCCACTGGATTTCCACGGTATTCTGAGACGTGGTGCGCGTATGCCAGCCGCTGGCCTGGGTAAGGGTTACGCCGAGATTCTCTTGAAACACGGCGGCCGGAAAAAACTCGAAGCCCTGCCCCTGCCATTTTTCATACACATTGGCCCGCACGCCGCGAAATTGAGAGATGGGCGTGTCGCCAATGCGCAGTTGCGACACCCTGTTATGCCCCATGACCCCGAAGAGATAGCGGGCATACTGGTCTTTTCCGCTCAGGTAGGTATAGGGCGCGGCAAAATGGCGCGGAGCGAAGCGCACCTTGCCGAGCGGCAAAGGAACGGCCTCGTATAACGCCGCCCGGTTGCGCACGCCGTCCAGGGACCAGGCTTTTTCCGGCTGTTCCTGGGCTGAAGCGCTGAGTTTCGGCTTGGCCATGGGCGCGATGGCGTTGACTAAAAGCATGCCGCCCATCATGACGGCTGCGCCAGCTATTGCCCCCCATGTAACCGCTGATGCTCCTGTTCCAAAAGCCACTGCGCTCAAGCCTGCCCATCCCATTGGATTCCAAATCATCAACGCAGAGATAACCACGACAACAACGGACAAAATCGTATTCAACGGATTCTTCCCGCCGCCACCGCCGCCCCTGGTCTTGGGAGCGGTCACCATGATTTTCATGCCGTGGCGGATGATAAAGCTGTCCCACTGCTTGCGCGGAACTTCATAAGGAGCGCTGCTGCCATCGTCAGACACAAAGATTGCGCACCCGCGCGGCATGCTCTTGTAGCCGGACTCCCGGAAGCATTTACGAACGGCCGCGAGCAGCGTTACGTCAGAGGCCAGATCCAGTTCAGCGCTTTCCGTGCGAAACTGGTCCGGCCGGAAATGCAGTTTTGGCGGATTGTTTGTCATGCCGCACCTCTCTGCATCAGCGTTTGATGCCTTCTGAATTCAAAAAACCGCTTGCCCCATGCCATATCCGTCATGCTGGTCAACCGGCTGAACTTCCCGGCTTCATCCACATGCAAAAAGGCGTTGCCATGCCCGGCCCAGATGCCCACATGGCACGGATACCGGCCGTGGTAAAAGCGCACCAGGTCAAAAGGAATTGCATCGTGAACAACGGCCCATTCTTTCTCCATCAAGCCCTCAATGCCGCGTCCGAGCTTTGCGTACCCCGGCATGGCCGCGAAATCGAGCTTCTCATATTCCGTGAAGTCCAACGCCCGCACACCGCACTCCTCACGCAACACAAGCAGCGCCAAGCCGCCGCAATCGCAGCCCGCAAAATCGCGCCCGCCCTCCTTGAAAGGAATGCCGATATATCTGTCCGTCCAGTTGTTACGTTGCATGGCCACTCACACTGTGTTTAAAAAGGCCGGGGAAAAGCGACGGCACAAACTTCTTCACCGGGACCGGAGAGTTAAGGAAGTGCTTGAAGCCCAGCGTTGCCGTAATGCTGGCCGCGTCATAATCCACACTCTCAAGCTGTAACTGCGGAATACTGCCCACAATCACGTCCGGGTCAGAGGCATACACCAGCACCACCTTCAGCGTCAGCCGGTCGTGAATATCGCGTATGCCCTGGATGATTTTCGGATGCACCCCCACGGTCAGCTTGGCCTGCGGCATCTTGCCGTCTTCCGGCGTGCCCGGCGGCGTGAACGAGAACGGCATGGCGATAAATTCTTTCCCCTGATGCCGGGTGATATAGATAGGATCGCCGCTGCCCTCGTCATATTCCTTGATCTCGGTCATGTCGGACGAGATGCGGATAGGCGCCACAAGGTCAGGATGGCTGATTTCCAAAAGGGCGACGATAACCTCTTCCGTCTCCGAGGCCAGCGTGATGCGCTTGAAATCGGAACTAAGCACGCTTTCTGTAGGCATGCGGCCACACCTCCACTTGGGTGGTTACAGCCCATAAATCGCCATAGTAGGGGGTAAGTTCCTGCCCGGTATCCTCTGACGCCGAGACGAAGCGCACCTTGATATACTGCGCCTGATTCATCGGATCCGGGAACCAGAAGGAAAAGCCCTCGGTAATTTCCATGAAATCCAGAAAAAGCCGGAACTGGTCCACTGTTTCCCCAGCGGCGTTTTTGAATTCCCGGCTCAAGGTGAACTGCCACGTCCTGCGGCCCATGTTCGCACTGGTACGCCGCCGCACCTTCGCGGGGCCGTATTCGGTTTTGAATATGACGGTATTGTTCGCGCTGGCGTATGTATTGTTCGCCAGAGCCGGACATTGCGGTAAATCAACAGGCCAGAATATTTCCATATCAGCGCCCCATAAGCGCGGGCCGTAGCCCGAAACGGTTGCCCATGACTCGATCCATGCTGCCGTCCGCCATGGCGTTGCGAATTTGCTGCTTGATCATCACTTCAAAGTTGACGCCGCCATTTGTCGATGGGGCCTGCCGGACGCTCACGTCAGCGGACTCGCCCATCTGATTAATGATGTTGACGTTCACCTGCGGGCTCTGCTGCCCGCCGAAACCAGCCGCATCAACGCCAAGCCTGCCGCCCGGACCTCGCCGCAAAGGCATGATGGCTTCCGGCCCTGCTTCGCCCATCAGACCGAGCCGGAAGGCTCCGCCCTTGGCAAAGGGAAAAATGGTCGGACTGCTGACGATGGAGTTGGAATAGGCGGAAAGCGCGGGGGAGGTGAAAACATTGCCATTGGCGCTTCTTGCCATTAAGTTACTTATAGCGCCAAAGGTCGTACCTTGATTAGAGGCGGACGATACAGGAGTAGCGAATAAACTGCTAATCGCATTGCCTGCCCATCCGACCAGGCCACCAAGCAAACCGCCACCGCCGCCTTTCTCGCTCCCGAAAAGCATCGCCTGCATCTGTACCCTCATGAACTGGGTGATAAGTTCGGCGGCGATCTGCTCGGCCATGCTCTTGATGCTTTTGCCAAAGTCGTCAAAGGCCTCTTTCGACTTTTTGGAGCCAATAACAATGCTGGAGAATATGTCGGTAAAAGCGTCCGAAACCTTGCCCAACTCGGTGGGAAGCGTTTTGTCATAAAACTCCGCTTCTTTTTTATCTGCTCCCTTGGCCAGACTGGTCAGGGGCTTTTCAAGAAACAGCTCAAGCCCGGATATGGGCGTGAACTTGTCGGCAATACTGCCGAGCGATTCGGCAAGCTTGCGCGCCTCATCGTTGTTCAGTCCCAGCAGCTTCAGGTTTTCGCGCAGGTTGTTTGCGAAGGCTTGTGTGGTTTGATTCTCGAAAGCCTTTTTTTGCTTCTCGGCGAACTCATCAAGACGCTCTCCCGCCAAGCCCAAGTCTTTGCCTAATGCGTAAAAATCCGTTTTAGCATCACCCAGTTTTTTGTCCCAGGACTCCGCCGCGTCCTTAGCCTGCTTAAGCGCTGCCTGAAGTTTACCAGCAGGGTTCGTACTTTGTGACGAGGCTTCGGACAAGCTCTTGCCGATTGAGGCGAATGTCTTCGCTATAGCTTCAAGCTCCGTCTTGAGCTTCGAATAATCAATTTCATTCATACGGCTTTCCTTTCGTTGCCTATCCGGGGATTATTTGTTCAGGCTATCGCGCCTTTCCTGATACCCGCTCATGGCCCTTACGATGTCACCGCTCATGCGGCGCTGTTCTTCCGGGCTGTTGCCGTAGCCGCCTTGCGGAGCATTTGCCGCATCCGCTCTGATCCTGAAAAAGGCCAGCCATTCCTGGTATTGCATGGCCGTCATGCTCTCCAGCATGGCGTCCACGTCCGGCCAACCGAGTTCCAGAGCGAGGGCGTGGGCGCCATACCGGGCCGTCACACCCTCGCTCGTTCTCAGTTTTTTTCGGCGCTGCCCGCCTCAGTCTCGTGCCTGCCCAGGCCGTTCAATTCCAGAATGGCGTCCAAAATAGCTTTCAGCGCCATGTGATCAACGGCCATGATCTCACTCTTTTCATCGTCCCGGAACAGCAACGCGCCATTCTCGTCGCACAGCGACCGAACCAGCAGGTTTGCCGGTTCAAAGACACTGGCGGCGCTGTCCGCCCCGGCAACGAGCATGCTTGCGGGCAAAGCGCGTATGCATACTGTTGAACCATCAGGCAGAGACACTTCCCTAATCACGGCCCGCTTTAAAAACCCGTCACGGTCAAGAGCTTTCATTCTTTCACCCATGCCATTCTCTCCTAACCGGGGAAATCGAACGTCACATCACCGGTAATACGGATGCTGAGGCTTGTGGTAATCACCTGCCCCATGCTGCCCTGCACCGGAAAGGACTGGACGCGGCCCTTGAAGCTCAGGGTGACCGGGCCGTTGTCATACCCGTCGTCGGGCAAAACAAGCTCGAACTCCAGTGCGTCCGTGCTGTCCATGTTGGCAAGCAGGATCCGCTGGGCCGAATCGCCGTAGCGGGTCTGCATGGTGCTGGTAAACGTACCCATGTCCTTGAGGTCCAGAGCGTATTCCTTGGCCGTGGAACCCAGGGTGGTGGTTTCAATTTCATTGCGGGAAGTCTGCGGGCCGTTGAAGTCGGTCAGGCCGCCCACGTCGAGCAGCGTTCCGCTTTCCGGGTCCTTGACCCGCAGTTTCGCGCCGTAAGAAAGAACGGCAGCACCGTCATTGTTAGCCATGATAATGTCCTCCTGATTGTTGAACGAGGTATTCCGTGCTCACGCAGGGCGCCTCTATTTTTTCGTCATCCAGATCCACTTCTTTCTGCACTACCGCCCTGATCGGCGCTGCCGTCATGACAGCGCGCACGGCAATGGCCAGTTCCTTGGCCTCTTCATAGGTCGGGGCCAGACTGTTCAGCGTGAGTGTCACAGTCTCCGAGCCGTAGCCTTGCAAGGTGTAATCCGGACTGCTGCCGGTACGCTGATAGGTAACAGCAGGCAGTGCCGACCCCTGTGGGGCCTTCACCGGGTACACCCGGTCCGCGGCCAGCGCCGCGATTTCCACTGAAGCGTTAAGCGCGGCAGCCACCGCTTGTTCTATGTAGACTGTCGCCATCTTCACTCCTCCCGTGTCATTTCTCATACCGAAGGGCTTCGCCCCCCGCGTGCCTGGAACGCATTGGTCTGCGTTTATTCGGACCTGCCCGCATCATGCCGCCGGTTGCCCGAGGTACACGCAGGCCAATGCTCCCCAGCGGGCCGGGGCAAAGCGGGGGCCGATGGGAACCTGCCTACCAGAATCAATGAAAATGTGATCATAATAACCGTAGTTCCCTTGGTCTATTGGAAGTGGAGCGGTCGTGGCGGCGCCGGTAAAGATGCCCACTGGAGCGTAACCTTGGTTAATACGCGTACTAGTACGAAAATTCCCGGTCATATTCCGCGCCCGGTCGCCATCCACATCTCCCACACCGAGAGAATCGAAGCCGGCAGCTTCGGCATACATGCCGCGCAGGTCAGGCAGGCGCAGCGTTCCCGCCACTAAATCCTGCACAAAGAAAGGGACGCCGCCGATGCCGCTCCAGCCGATTTTCGTTCCATCAGCGTTCGTGTGCCAGGTTGCCTGCGACATGGCTTGCCACTCAGCCTCTGTTTTGCGGAGCAGTTGCCCGTCGGCGCTTTGCAGGTATTCCCATGCTTGGGGATAGAGAGTGGCCGCATCCGCTATGACATCGCCCTTGCAAGGCTGGAAGCCGGGACGCGGGGTCGGGTGGCGGAAGTAGTAGAATTCGCAAAGCTCATAGCCGTAGGCAAGGCTTTCCAGCGCTTCCTGAATCATCTGCTGCACTTCTTCCCGGCCGACACCGCCGCCGGCGCACCCGTCCAGTTTCGATGAGTCCACCATCAGGTCAATTCCCCGGATAGGGAGGATGACAGTATTTTCGTGATCATGCTTCTTGCTCATAATTTCTCCTTTCGTCGCGCCAAGGTGAACCCTAGCGGTCAATGCAGGTGTACAAAATCGTTAGGTAAGAGACTGTGAAGACGGCGCTGGCGTTCGAATGCGTTACGATGTTTACCAGCATGTTTTGCGTATTGATAAAACAGTCGATGGCGTTGGGGGGCTGCTGCGGGTAGGGCAGTATTATGGCCATGGCCGGACTGATGGCTATTCCCCGGTAGTCAAGAATCTTGTCGAGACCGGGGATATTTAAGGGCACAGTCTTTGTGTCGTTGTTCGGCAGGGCTCCGCAATCAATGGTTTTCTGGTAGATTTTCTTCCCGTCGAGCCAGAGTTTGCCTGTCCATTGCTCTTCCGGGGAAAAGTCAATGCCTTCTCCCGCGCTGCCGCAGATGTCTGATAACGCCTCTTGATCAACGGCAATCCTCATCCCTCTGACCGGCACTTTCACAAGGGATTTTCCGCATTCGCATTCGTTTGTTTGGCTCATAGCACCTCCTTACCTGGTTGCGCCGGGGAAAAACCCCGATCGTTGTGAGGCTGGACAGGCAACAGCGCCGAACACCGCCTTTGTCGTTTTGCTGTTCCTTGCTCTTGTGGAGCGACAAAGCCTCGTCCTTGATGAAAACAGTATACAGCGGATGAAAACGGCTATGCGGGGAGTATTACGGGTTCATTCCGGGGTTTTTTTCCGGCCTGTACTGTGCGATGCCTTCCAACTCCTCCAGGCAGAAAAAGCCCGTATTGTGCTGAATCCAGCCTTTTACGCGACGGTTTAAGGACGGCAGGAGAGCCCTTTGCTGATCTTCCGGGAGAAAATCACATTGCCCGACGGTCTTGCCGGAACAAAAACGCTCCAGAATCAACCGTGCTTCAATCTCATCAAACTCAGCCAGACGGCACATTTCCCGGACACGGCTTTTGGGCACGCTTCTTCCGACAAAATGCAGAAAACAAAGCTTTGGCATTTGCAAGCCTCACGTTCGCCTGCTATCGTGCATCCCCCCAACAGGGGAACGCCAGGCGGTACTCGCGGACACTCGTTGAGAGCGTTGTCCGTGTTTGTCGTGGGGTCGGCCATAAGGCCGGTCCCGGCGGGGAATAGTTGGCGCTATTCCCCGCCACTGCCCATCTTTAAACCGCGGCCATTACCTGGCCTCCCCGCCATTTTCTGCTTGTTACGCTTTGCTGAGGCTTCGGTTTTCGCGCGCGCGCACTCTCTTACTTTGGGTTCTTTTGGATTCTTTCTTTGGGTTCTCTATTTAGATGCAAATGCACCATTTGAGGGGGGTCACCCGCACCGTTTGAGGGGGGTGGGGGGGCACCCAGTGCGGGGGGTACATGCTTGTAGGGGGTACAACCGTTGAGGGGGGGGGTGGCTCGTGTCACGTCACGCGGCACTGGAAACATTTTGCATGCCCCGACATTGCCACGCGGCAACAACAAAGTCAACAAAAAAAGATGTCGCGCGGCAACAAAACATATGCTACTGTCAACACATGAAAACGCTCAACCATGATGCCATATGGGATGCCATCATGAAGCGCACGCGAACGCTTCTGGCTGAAAAGGGCATGTCTCAAATCCGTCTTGCGGAACGCATGAAGGTGGATCGCGCCACCATGTCCAGATGGCTCAGAGGGGAAAGAAAAGCCTCGCAATCCACGGTGGAAACGCTTGTCGGCTACATGGAAGCCTTGGACATGGCTCCTGATGAATTTTTCGGAAGCAATGACGAGTCTTCCGACTACATGCAAATACCGTGGCTTGAAGCCACCGCCAGCATGGGAGGCGGGTCTCTTGAAGTCAGCAAGGAAGTCATTTCTCATCTGTCCTTTCGTACCGACTGGCTTCTCAGCAAGGGCTCACCAGCAAAAATGACCGTTATCAACGTCTCCGGCTCCAGCATGGACCCCACCATTGCGGACGGGTCCATAGTGCTCATTGATGAGTCCAAGGTGACAGACCTGGTTAACGGAAAAATTTATTTGGTCTGCTACGGCGGGGAAATTTTCCTCAAACGCCTTAAAGTGGACAGGGGCGGCAAGGCGCTTGCTCTGATTTCCGACAGCGACGGGTCGGAAAAAGAAATTGACCCCGAAGCCTACTTTACAATACTCGGCCGGGCCATCTGGGTGGGCAGGGAACTATGACTGTTTACCCGCCGCGCAGCCTGGGACGGCAGGGGTGTAAACACACGCGGATGGATTTGCCTTAGCATAAAAATTGACGCGCGACAACCATCGCTTTAACCTATATGTTGCCACGTGGAAATATTTACTTGTCAACTTCCCTCGGCTCAATAATCGCCGACATGGGCTTTGATGCCCGGCTCCTGAGAGCCGCCGCAAACCCATACGAACTTACCCTCCCCCTGAAACGCAAAACCCGCTTGGCCTTTTCGGAACCAAACGGACTCATGCGAAAGCTATTCTGGCGGACCGGAAATATATCCAGCGAAAATTTTTCACTTTTTTTCAGCTTTTTTCTTCGGACGTCCCGCCTTTTTCGGTTCCATGTCCGCTTCATCCGGAACAGCCCAATCTTTGGGCATCAGCGTATCCACTGCACTGACCAGTTCCCCGGCATCCATCCGCAAGGCACGCGCGATCATGATCACAGTGGACAACTGCGGCTCACGTTTGTTGTGCTCCAACATGCTGATGTAGCGAGCGCTGCGCTTGGTCAGTTTGGCAAGACGATATTGGGTAATGCCGCGTTCCTTTCTGGCTTTTACCAATACATCACCAAACGGACAAAAGGGTCTTTCTTCCATGAAAAAGTCATACAAGAGTTACCCGAACAAAAAAGAACCGAACAATTGATGTGCTATATTTTTTATGTTAGATCCTCAGCCAAGAGAGGATACTACCATGTTTCCAGCCCTACAGCGCTTTTTCGAGGCCGCAGGATGCAGAACGCAAGTTGAATTAGCTGATTTTTTAGGGATAAAGCAGTCGTCAATTTCGGATGCAAAGAGGAGGAGAAGAATCCCCTCTGACTGGCTTCTGAAGCTGTGGCGAAAAAAAGGAGTAAATCCCGATTGGATATTGACTGGGCAGGGGCCGAAAGGCCTTCAACCTGTCGATTTAAATAATTTCCGAACTTTCTTAGTTAAAACAAATTTCTGACGAAGAGAGTGGATGATATATTTTTGCGCGGATTCAAGCGGACAATTTTTCGGCTCCTCGTTCAGTACTGGCAACGAGCTCCGGGCTTTTTCACAGAAAAATTTTAGCCGCTAAAATTTTTTCAAAATTACGAAGCATACAACCTTACACTTGTGCTGGCGAAGTAGCGCAGCATTTCAGTCCCGTCACCGGAGCCGTAAAAGGCTCCGAGCTTTTCGTTAAATTCTTCCGTGCTTTCCCGCAGAACGGTAAGCGGGTACAATCCTTCGGACAAAAGAACACCGTTCATCATGAGCGAAGCCGTCCGCTTATTGCAGTCAAAGAAAAATTGGCTTCGGGAAATGAAAAGGAAGGCGGCGATTGCCCGTTCCACGGGATTCTCCAACCGTTCACGCAAGAAGCCAAACCCCTTTTCGGCCAGCGCGGGAAGTTCACTGGCTGCGGGAGGGATATGTGAAACCCCGTGAATATGTACCTGCTTGCTCCGCAGAACACCCCATTCCAAAGCTTCTTCTTTGCCGACAAGCGCATGAAGCTGCTTGGCGAACTCTATATCAAGCTGAAAACGCCTGTTCTTTACAGAGGCAATCAGATACGTAGCCCCTTCTCCGAAGCGTTTTACCTGCATAAGCTGGTCTATATTGATGCCGCCCACCGCCTGTCCTTGCAGGATGGTTTCCGTCTGGGGCAACGTGGACGGATTGTTCTCAAAAACCCCTAAAGAGTTCCAGATAATCCCCGCCATGTTTTTTTGAAACACGAAAAGAGCCTCGCCCGGCTTGTCTTCACGCGGCAAGGAAATTACGGTCGGCTCCCATGAGAAGCCAAGGGGTGAGGTGAAAAGCAGTCTGTCCATTTTTGCTCTCTATAAAAGAAAAGCTCCAAATTCGCATTTTGTCAAGTCATGACGAGCGAATCCGGAGCTTTGCAATTCTTCTGGCGGAGAGGGTGGGATTCGAACCCACGTACCGGGACTAACCGATAACTCGATTTCGAGTCGAGCGCGTTACGGCCAACTTCGCTACCTCTCCGCAGCCGTTCTGCGGCGGGCCGTGCCCTTGCCGCGAGGGTGTAACTTAGTTAATTTCATAGCGCTTGGCAAGCGTCGGCTCATATTAGGCAGTGACTCAGTTTGTTGTCAGACGAGGAAGGCGCAGCTTTGGACGATGGGGCTGGGCTCTTCGGCCCTGCCCCGGAGGACAAAGCAAGCCTGACGAAGTATCACGGCAAAATGAGCCACTGCCGTATATTGACATCCACTCCCCGCCCTCCTATCCTCGCCATTCCCCTTATCCCAACAGCGCAAGCGCAAGGAGCCGTTGATGGACCACCCCATGATACTTGTTGAGACCTCTTCCGGGGATATCCTGGTGGAGCTTTTCCCGGATAAAGCCCCGGCCACGGTGGCCAATTTTTTACAGTATGTTGATGACGGATTTTACTCCGGCACCATTTTTCACCGCGTAATCAAGGATTTCATGATCCAGGGCGGCGGCCTGACCATGCGCATGGAAGAAAAGCCCACGCGGCCGCCGGTGCAAAATGAAGCCGCCAACGGGTTGAAAAACGTGCGCGGCGCTTTGGCCATGGCCCGCGCATCAGACCCGCACAGCGCCGCGGCCCAGTTCTTCATCAATACCGTGGACAACCCGGAACTCGACCATACCGCGCCCGATCCCGACGGCTTCGGCTATTGCGTGTTCGGGCAGGTGGCCGACGGCCTGGATGTGGTGGACAAGATCGCCAAGGCCAAAGTCAAAGCTCAGGGAGAGCACGAGACCCTGCCCGTGGATTCCGTGGTTATCACCGGCATGAGCCGTTTTGACTTGTAGCGCGGGAGCGGACATGCCCGGATACTGGCTTATGAAAACCGAACCCGGCTGTTTTTCCATAGACGATCTGGCCGCCGCCCCCGGCCAGACAACCATGTGGGACGGCGTGCGCAACTATCAGGCCCGCAACTTCATGCGCGACGCCATGCGTCCGGGCGATCAGGTACTGTTTTACCACTCGGTCAAAGACCCGGCCATCGTGGGCCTGGCCGAAGTCGTTGGTAAGGCCTATCCTGATCCTACGCAGTGGGACCCGGAAAACAGGCATTTTGATCCTTCCTCGCCCGCTGACGACCCACGCTGGTATGTGGTAGACGTGCATCTGACCCGGAAATTCGCCCGGCCGGTTCCGCTTTCCCTGCTGCGCCAACAGCCGGAACTGCAAGAAATGGAACTGTTACGCAAAGGCAGTCGTCTTTCCGTGCAGCCGGTCCGTTCGCAAGAATTCGCGGCCGTACTTGCTCTGGCAGCCAGCCTGTAGTAGTACCGTAACCGGGGTCAGCCGGATTTTTGCCAAACACAACCCCGCTAATCATAGGAGAGACGTATGGCCAGTTTTGTGAACGCGGCGGATGTGGTTGCCGCTGCCGTGGAAATAGAGCGCCGGGGACATTCTTTTTATCAGAGCCTGGAAGCCAGAGCTCCCTCCCCGCAAGACAAGGAGTTTTTCGCTTTCATGGCGCAGGAAGAATTACGCCACGAGAAAATTTTCGCCGCCATGCTGGAGCGCATCGGCGGCCTGCCCCTGCCTGCCGGAAGCACGGACGAGGAATACCAGCAGTATGTGCGCGACCTGCTTGATTCCCACACCCTGTTCATGCCCGGCTCACAGGAACGCGCCCTGAAAATCCCCCTGCATGAAGCCGTGCAGTTTGAAAAAGACACCCTGCTTTTCTTTATGGAACTGGAACGCATGGTGCCTGACGCGGAACGGGCGGTGGTGCGCCAATGCGCCGATGAAGAACGCAAACACATCCGCATGCTGCTGAACAGGAAGCCGGGCTGATATGCCCCCCAAGGGGTTTTGCTTTTTTCTTTTACCGCGCTGGAGACGCGCGGCATGAGTGTGCGGCGCGAGCGCTTCATTGTACAGGGGCAGGTGCAGGGCGTCGGTTTCCGGCCCTTTGTCTTTTCCCTGGCCGAGGAGCGCGCCCTGAGCGGCTTTGTGCGCAACAGCCCGCATGGCGTGGTGATTGAAGTCCAGGGCTCTGCCGAGGCCTTGGACGATTTTGCCCTTGCCCTGAAAGAGCGCCTGCCGCCTCTGGCCCGTCCGCATTCCCTGCACCGTGAGCCCTGCGCGATCCTGCCCGGCGAAAACGCGTTCAGCATCGCCCGCAGCACAGCCGGACACAGCCATGCCGTCCTGATCAGCCCGGACACGGCCACCTGCGCCGATTGTCTGGCCGACATCCGCGATCCCGCCGGACGCCGCTTCCATTACCCCTTTACCAACTGCACCAATTGCGGGCCGCGCTATACCATCACCCGCTCCATCCCCTATGACCGGGCAAGCACCAGCATGGCCTGCTTTCCCATGTGTCCGGATTGCCAGGCCGAATACGAAAACCCGCGCGACCGGCGCTTTCACGCCCAGCCCAACGCCTGTCCTGTATGCGGCCCCAAAGTCTGGTTTGTTGGGAGTGGCTTGGTTTGCCGTGATACTTCGTCAGGCGTCGTTTTTGCTCAGGGGGCAGGGCCGAAGAGCCCAGCCCGCCCTCACAAAAACTCGCCTTCCTCGTCTGACGACAAACCAAGCCACTCCCAAGGCGGCGCCGCCCTGGCCGCCCTGGCCGAATTTCTCCACGCCGGAGGCATTGCCGCCATCAAAGGTCTGGGAGGTTTTCACCTGGCCTGCGACGCCCGCAATCATCAGGCGGTCATGCGGCTCAGGCAACGCAAAAACCGGCCGCACAAACCCTTTGCCCTTATGGCCGCCAATCTTGAGGAAATCCGCCGCTTTGCCCTGGTGGGGCAGGCGGAAGAAAAACTCCTGCTCTCGCCCGAACGTCCCATTGTGCTGTGCCCGCTCCTGGAGCCGGGAGAAGCACCTCCTTTAGGTAGTGCTCCAGTTTGTCGTCAGACGAGGAAGGCGCGGCTTTGGGCGATGGGGGCTGACAATTCCGCAGGAGAGCGGAATTGGACGGGGGAGCGAATGCGACCCCGCCCGAAGGGCGAGCCACAGGAGGTGGCGAGTCAGCTCGTTGGTCCTGCCCCGGAGCACAAAGCAAGCCTGACGAAGTATCACGACAAACCGGGGCACTACCCGCTCTCGCCCGGTATTTCACCAGACACCCACATGGTCGGAGTCATGCTCCCCTACACCCCTCTGCACGTTGTCCTGTTCGAGCATTTGCGCGCTCTGAGCCGCACACGGGATCGTCCCGCAGTCCTGGTCATGACCTCGGGCAACCCCGCCGGCGAACCGATCTGCCTGAGCAACCGGGAAGCTGCGGAACGCCTAGGGCACCTAGCCGAAGCCTTTCTATTCCATGACCGGGACATCCTGATCCGGGCCGACGACTCGGTGCTGCGCGTCCTGCCCGATGGCAGTCCGCTGTTCCTGCGCCGGGCGCGCGGCTATGTGCCCCGGCCCCTGCCGCTGCCCGAACACGAGGGCGCGGACGCGCCCTGCGTGCTCGGTGTGGGCGCGGAACTGAAAAATACCCTGTGCCTGACCAAAGGGTCTGACGCCTTTGTCAGCCAGCACATCGGTGATATGGCCAATCTTGAGACCGCCGCTTTTCACGCCGACATGCGCGAACACCTGGCAGGACTCTTACAGGTCGCGCCCCAGGCCGTGGTCCGGGATCTGCACCCGGATTATCTTTCCAGTCAGATGGCCGACGCCCTGGGCCAGGAACGCGGCCTCCCGGTATACCGCTTGCAGCACCATTTCGCCCACGCCCACGCCGTGCTGGCCGAACACCGTTTCCAGGGCAAAGCCCTGGTCCTGGCCCTGGACGGCACCGGCCTCGGCACGGACGGCAAACTCTGGGGCGGTGAACTGCTGCTGGTCCACACCCGGCCGGGAGAGGAGCCCCTGCATACCCATGTGGCCGCTTTCGCGCCCCTGGACCTGCCCGGCGGCGAAACAGCCATCCGCGAACCCTGGCGCATTGCCCATGCCCTGCTGCTGCGGCTCGGTCTGTATGATCCTTCTCTACCCCTTCCCTGGCTGCCGGAGTATGAAAACGCGGCGCGTCTGCTGCCCGCCATGCTGGAACGGCGCATCAACACCCCGGTCAGCACCAGTTGCGGCAGACTCTTTGACGCTGTTGCCGCACTGCTCGGCCTGTGCAATGCCACCACCTACGAAGGGCAAGCCGCCATCCGCCTGGAAGAAGCGGGTAGTGTCCCAGTTTGGCGTGATACATCGTCAGGCTTGCTTTGGGCGATGGGGCAGGACCATAAAAGTCCAGCCCCATCGCCCAAAGCTGCGCCTTCCTTGTCTGACGCCAAACTGGGGCACTACCAGGCAGAGCGCCTTTACCCCTGTCCTTTTACGCCTGACACCCTGGATACCCATGCGTTATTCGCTGCCGTGCATGACGATATCCGGCAGGGCGAGCCCGTGTCCGTCATTGCCCGGCGTTTTCACCGCAGTCTGGCCGTGGGCTTGGCCGAACTTGCCGCTTATGCGGCCCGCGAACACGGTATAACGCATGTGGGCCTGTCCGGCGGCTGCCTGCAGAATGCCACCCTGGCCATAGAACTCAGCCGGGAACTGGAACAGCGGGGACTCATTCCCTTGCGGCACCGGGACCTGCCTCCTGGAGACGGCTGCATCAGCCTGGGCCAAGCCGCCTGGGGACGCTCCCTGCTTTTTACGGGTAGCGCTCCAGCTTGAGCAATGCCGGTAGTGCCTCAGTTTGGAGGTCAGACGAGGAAGGCGCAGCTTTGGGCGATGGGGCTGGACTCTTTTGGTCCTGCCCCGGAGCACAAAGCAAGCCTGACGAAGTATCACCCCAAACTCAGGCACTACCTTTTTGCTCGACGTGATCCGGAACCTGGGGCATAGTGAAACCACGCTGACCGCATAAGCCATCCACTGTATGCGTCAACCAAGGACGATCGTCATGCCACGCCTTCACCGCCGCATCGGCCTGTTCCTGTGCGCCTGTCTCTTCGCCTTTTCCGGCGCGCTTCCTCAAGCCCAGGCGCGCGGGCCTTTTCTGGGATTCGGAGCCTCTTATTACGGCGGTGGCGTGTCCATGTACTCGGGACGCCCGTATTACGGCGGCTACCACAGAGGGCACTGGCCGCGTTACCGCCATCACGGATATCGCGGAAGCTGGCTGGGAGTCGGTTTCCCTGTATACCCCCGCCTCTATTACGAGCAGGGGTATGTCATCCCGGATCAGCCCTTTTCTTATGTTCCGCCCCAAGTCCAGGTGGACACCGGACAAGCGCACCTGCCGCCGTTACGGCACAGCTACCAGGATATCGCCCCCAACCTGCGTTCCCTTTTTGAGCCTGCCCCGCCTGCGGACAAAACCCCGCCGGCCGCTCAGGCCATCGCCCCGCCCGACGCGCAGGCGCAGTATATCGTGTATCCGGTCCGGGCCAGGGAAAGCCGGGAAGCCTGGGAACGCGCCCAGCGCTGGTTTCTCGGCGACGTGCCCCGCCTGCCCCGGCACTGACCCGCGGCCCCTGATCCTTCACCCCTGGCCGAGGTCTCCTTCTGTATGCGCGCCGCCTTTATCAAACTGCATATCTCCATTCTGCTGGCCGGGTTCACCGGCATCTTCGGCAAGCTCATCCAACTGGCCGAGGGACCGCTGGTCTGGTACCGGATGCTCATAGCGTCGCTGTTGCTTTTCTGCTGGCTGTACTGCGCCGGAAAGCTGCCCAAGGTCACCCCGCGTCAGGCTCTGGCCATTGCCGGGGTGGGCGTGCTGGTGGCTCTGCATTGGGTCTTCTTCTACGGCAGCATCAAGTACGCCAATGTTTCCATCGCCGTGGTCTGTTTTGCCCTGACCGGCTTTTTCACCGCCATTTTTGAACCCCTTCTGGATCAACGTTCCCTGTCCCCGCGCGAACTGTGCTTCAGCCTGATTACCGTGTGCGGCATTGCGCTCATTTTCCACTTCGACACCCGCTACCGCACCGGCATCATCCTGGGCGTCATTTCCGCGGCCATGTGCGCCCTGTTCACCATCGCCATCCGGAAAGTCGGCAAACACCACACCTCCACCACCATGCTTTTCTACCAGATGATCGGCGGCTTTCTCTTTCTCAGCCTGGCCGCGCCCTTGTATCTGGCGCTTTTTCCCGGCATCAGCCTTGCGCCGTCAAACCTCGACCTGCTCTGGCTGTTCCTGCTCTCCTCCTTGTGCACCATCGGCATGTTCCTGCTCCAGATCCAGGCCCTGCGGCACATCTCGGCCTTTACCGTGAACCTGAGCTACAACCTGGAACCTGTGTACAGCATTATCCTGGCCATGATCATCTTTCACGAAGCCAATGAATTGAACGCCGCATTTTTCGCCGGTCTGGGGCTTATCTGCACCTCGGTCGTTTTGCAAAGTATGTACGCGGCCAGGCAAAGAGGCGGGGTTAGGTAATGCCTCAGTGTGGTGTGATACTTCGTCAGGCATCGTTTTTACTCGGGGGGCAGGACCAAAGAGCTGACTCGCCACATCCTGTGGCTCGCCCTTCGGGCGGGGTCGCTTCGCTCCCCCGTCCAATTCCGCTATCCTGCGGAATTGTCAGCCCCATCGCCCAAAGCTGCGCCTTCCTCGTCTGACACCACACTGAGGCATTACCTATAAATTAAGACTGAAGGAAGAAGGAAAAAATGAACCACACTTTGCAACCACTGCCCGGTTCACCGGGGTGCATCATCTGTGATAACGACGGCTCCAACCCGCGCTCCCTGAAACTGCGCCTGTTGTGGGACGAAGCGGCCAGGCGCGTGCATATCCCCTGCCAACCGGATGAAAGCTGGTGCGGCTACAGCAGTATCGTGCACGGCGGGGTCATTGCCTCGGTGCTGGACGAAGCCATGGCCTGGGCTGTCAAGCAGAGCACGGGCGACTGGGCCTTTACCGCGGAATGCCTTCTGCGCTTCAAACGTCCTGTTTCACCGGGCGGAACCTACACGGTCATCGCGGGCGTTGACGAGGTCCACAAACGTAAAATCACCGCTCATGCCGATTTTCTGGACCCGGATGGAAAGGTGGCGGTTGAAGCCTCCGCAACCTTCCTGCCCGCCAAAGGGCGGGCCTTGCCGCGCCGGGCAGACGGAATAGAAGCGTAAATGACAACCACAGCCTTTTTCAGCATCATTCTGGCCTGTTTTTCCGGCGGCATCTTGAGCGGCCTAGCCGGGTTCGGCGCGCTGATTATCATCATTCCGGCCCTGGCCCTGCTGGTGGGCATGAACATTACCATCCCCCTGGGCGTGCTCTGCGGCATAACCATCCAGGGCGTTAACGTGTACCTGTACCGCGCCCATGTGCGCAAAGGCGCTCTGGCCCGGATGATTGCCGGGGCCCTGCCCGGAATCTGGCTCGGCAGCAGCCTGCTTGTCCATCTGCCCGAACCCCTGCTCAGGTTTCTTCTCGGCGCCCTGATCATCGGCTATGTGGCCTGGAGTTTCCAGAAACGTACCTTGCCCGCGCCCACGGGAGAACCGGGCAAGCTCTGGACCTATGTGACCGGATTTTTCAGCGGAGGGTTTGGCGCGGCCTTCGGCATCAACGGTCCGCCCGTTGCGCTCTACCTTACCCGCACCAACTGGACGCCCGCGGCCATGCGCGCCTTTCTCGGCATTTTCTGCTGCCTGCTCTTCATCATCACGGCCGTGATGATGTTCGCGCGCGGCCTAATCACCCCGGAAGTCTGGAAACTGGCCGCCCTGGCCGCGCCCTGTTGCCTTGCCGGAAGCCTGTGCGGCCGCCGCATCGCACTCCGCATGGATGCGCGGCAGTACATGCGCCTCGTCTTTCTGCTGCTGTTCTGTATGGGGCTTTCCCTGTGCTGGCCTGCCGTGCGGATGTCTATCTCGGGATAAATACCGACAGGTAGTGTCTCAGTTTGGCGTGATACTTCGTCAGGCATCGTTTTTGCTCGGGGGGCAGGACCGAAGAGTCCAGCCCACCCTCGCAAAAACTTGCCTTCCTCGTCTGACGCCAAACTGAGACACTACCCCTACTTGTGCTTGCGCAGGGCGCTGAGCTCTTCCATAACATCCAGGATGTTCAAGGTCTGGTTGACCCGCCAGTAGAATTCCTCGACTTCAAAGGGCTTGGTCAGAAAGTCATTGGCCCCGTTTTTGAGGAACTTGGCGGTCAACGCGCCGGACCCGGCCGAGGACAGGCCGATCACGGCCATGCGATGGATTTTGTGCTTGTTGCGGATTTCCTTGACCAACTCGATGCCGTCCATGCGGGGCATGTTGAAATCGGTAATCACCAGACTGATGTCCGGGTGGGCCGCCAGCACCTCCAGCGCGGCAACGCCGTCCGCCGCGTCCACGCTGCTGATGCACTGCACGGCCAGCAACTTTTTGACAACGGAACGCTGGGTGGCGGAGTCGTCCACCACCAGGGCTTTCACGCTGTAGTTGGCGTAAATACGCTGCACGGCCGCGACCAGCGGTTCCAGATCGTCAATGCTGCCCTTGAGAAAATAATCGGCCACATGCTTGTCAATAAAAGTCTTGCGCAAGGCCTCGTCAAAGGAAGCGGCCAGCACGACGCAGGGAATGCCGTGCGCAAGACAGATGTCCACGGCCTCTCCGTGCGGCGCGTCCGGCAGATTGAGATCCACCACTGCCGCGAAGATTTCTTCCTTGTGCGCCGAAGCCAGGCTCTCGGCCTCGGCCATGCTGTGCGCCGCAAGCAGAGAAAAAGAAGTCAGCACCTCAAAGCGCTGGCAGATGATTTTTGATTGGACAGGGCTGTCTTCAACCACAAGCAGACTTTTTTTATCCACAAAAAGCTCCCCTAGAGACTATTCCTGGAATTTTTTGATCAACTCCACTGCCCTGACCGTAAGATGGGGCAGGTCCGGCTTGGAGATCTGGTCATCCGCACCCGCCTGGACGCCCTTTTCAAACACCACCTTGGAGATAAGCGAGGAAAAAAGTACCACCGGAACCTTGCTGAAGGCCGTATCGGCCTTAATCAGACGGGTCAGACTGTGCCCGTCCATTTCCGGCATTTCGATGTCCGTAATAACCAGGTTGACGAAGTTGGTAATGGGCGCGTTTTGTTCCTGGGCCGTTTTCTCCCACTGTTTAAGCTGATCCCAGGCCTCACGGCCGCAGGTCGCCTTGGTGACCGTAAAATGCGCCTTTTGCAGGGTGGAGGCGATAATGGTGCGGATAGAAGCCGAGTCGTCGGCCAGCAGCACATTGTAGCCCGATCCGCCGCTTTCGGACACGTTGTCGGCATGGGTGGCCAGATTGACTGAGGGATCCATGGAAGAAATGACATGCTCCATGTCCAGCAGGAACACGATACGTTCGTCAAAGCGTACCACTCCGGTGATGGAATCATGGCTGAAGGCCTGCAAATATTTACCCGGCGGCTCCACCTGGGCCCAGGTCATGCGGTGGATGCGGGTAACCCCGGACACGACAAAGGCGGTGATTACTCCGGAAAACTCGGACACAATGACCTTTTGTGAATCTTCACTGACAATATTCTTGTCCAGCCACGAACCGAGATCCACCAGGGGCAGAACCCTGCCGCGCAGATTAAACGTGCCGAGCGCGGCCTCGTGGTGCTTGCCGGGCACGCCGGTAACCGGCGGCTTGCGGATGATCTCGAGCACCTTGGCCACATTCATGCCATAGTAACTGCGGTAGGATGCACCGTCATTCAGGACTTCATCAATGTAGAACTCGATGATCTCAAGTTCGTTTCCGGATTGTCCGGTTTGCGGGTCCATGTTGTTTTCCTTGCTGTCCGGTTTGATTCCGGGCTTTTTTTCCGACGCTCCGCTTTCTCGCGGCGCAGAGGCAGCAAAAAATAAGAACTTCCGCCGCCTTGCTTGTTAACTGATACGATACTCTCTCTTTTCTTTCAAGCGCAAACAAAGGGGGACCTCCATTTGGCGTGGCACTTCGTCAGGCTTGCTTTACTCCGTTTTTCGGACAAAACTCCGCCATTTCACACACGGCGCACGAAGGATTGCGCGCCGTGCACACCTGCCGCCCGAACCAGACCAGGCGGTGGTTCAGGTTACCCCACTCCGCGCGCGGAAAGAGAGCCACGAGATCGCGCTCGGCCCGTACCGGGTCCTGCGCGGCGGTCAGGCCCAGCCGGTAGGAAATGCGGCCCACGTGCGTGTCCACGGCAATCCCTTCATTGATGCCATATGCGCCGAACAGCACCACATTGGCGGTTTTCCGGGCCACTCCCGGTAAAGAGATCAAGGCTTCCATACGCCTGGGCACCTCGCCCCCATACTCTTCCACTATCCGCCGGGCCGCGCCCACCAGGTTCCTGGCCTTATTGCGGAAAAAGCCTGTGGACCGTATGTAGACCTCGACTTCCTCAGGCTCGGCCTTGGCCATGGCCGCCGGGCCGGGCCAACGGGCGAACAGGGCCGGGGTCACCGTATTGACCCGCTCATCCGTGCACTGCGCGGCCAGCACGGTGGCGGCCAGAAGCTCCCAGGGGGTCTTGTGCGCAAGGTGCGTCTCCGGGTGCGGATAGCGTTCGGCCAACAGCGCAAGTACCTTGGCTGCGATGGATTTTTTCGATAATTTTTTTGTCATGGCTTCCTTATACCTTAGGCAGCGGGTAGCGCCCCAGCTTGAGCAATGCCGGGTAGTGGTTCAGTTTGGAGTCAGACAAGGAAGGCAAGCTTTTGTGAGGGTGGGCTGGGCTCTTCGGCCCTGCCCCCCGAACAAAAGCGCAGCCTGACGCAGTATCACCCCAAACTGGAGCACTACCCATTTGTCATTGTAGCACATTTGCTGTATAAGGCCTGAAGACGCCGGAAGCAAGAAGCAAGGAATGAACGCGCTGTTTGTCTATATTACCGTCCCCGACGAGGAGACCGCCCGCAGCATGGCCAAGCGCCTGGTTGAAGAGCGTCTCTGTGCTTGCGCCAACATTCTTCCCGGCCTGGAATCGTTGTATTGGTGGGGCGGCAAGGTGGAACAGTCCCGGGAGGCCGCGCTCATCTGCAAGACCATGCAAAGCGCCTGGCCGTCCTTTGAGAAACGGGCACGCGAGCTGCACCCTTATGACACGCCCTGCATTGTGGCCCTGCCTCTGGAAAAGGGCTTCGCGCCCTTTATGCAGTGGATTGCCGACGAAACAAGGAGCTGATTTTGTCCATCTACCTCACCGGATCCCTCGCCTACGATCGGATTATGAATTTTCCCGGCAAATTCACCGACTCCATCCTGCCGGACCAGATCCACAATCTCAACGTATCCTTTTTCATTGACAGTCTTGAGGAAAAACTTGGCGGCAACGCGGGGAATATTGCCTATACCCTGCATCTGCTCGGCGAACGCTCCACCATCGTGGCTTCGGCGGGCCGGGATTTTGATCGCTACGCTTCGGTCCTTGAAGAGCGCGGCCTGTCCCTTGAGGGCATCATGCGCCTGGAAACGGAACTCACGGCCGGCGCCTATATCATGACCGATCAGACCAACAACCAGATTACGGGCTTTCATGCCGCGGCCATGATGACTCCGTCCCATTATGATTTTCCCCACCTCGACCCGGAGCGGGACATCGCCCTGATCGGGCCTTCCAACCCCGATGACATGAACCGGCACCCGGCCTTGTACCGCAAAAAGGGCGTGCGCTATATTTATGATCCTTCGCAGCAGTTGCCCATACTCTCGGCGCAACAACTGCTCACGGCCATTGAAGGCGCGTACCTGCTGGTAGGCAACGATTATGAAATCCAGATGATCATGAACGCCACGGGCCGCAGCAAGGAAGAACTGCTGAACATGACCACGCGCGGCATCATTACCACCCTTGGCGAAAAAGGGTCGCTGGTCACGGAAAAAGGCGCGGAACAGGAGATTCCTGTGCCCAGCGTGCCTGTCAGCCGGGTGCTTGACCCCACGGGCGCGGGAGACGCTTACCGCGCGGGCCTGATCAAAGGCCTGCTCCTGGATCAGCCCCTGGCGGAATGCGCCCGCCTGGGCGCAACGTGCGCCGCTTTCTGTATCGAGCATTTCGGCACGCAGGAGCACAGTTTCAGCATTGACGACTTTTTCCACAGGCATTCATCCGCTTTCGGCGACCCGGTATAACGACGGATTTTCGTTCAGCGCAACAGTTTTTTAACTTCCACGGAGCCAACACTTCTCATGCAGCAGTATACAAGCAAGGACTACGAGTTCCTCGGCAAGCAGGTGGCGGCGGGCCGGTATGTGGGCCGTACCACCGCTCTCCTGGCCCTGGTATTGTTCCTTTTGATCGGCATGTGCCTCGGCAGGTATGTGTTCCCGTACTCCAGCGGACTGTCCGCCGAAAGGGGCGAAAAGCGCCCTCTGGGGCAAAGCTCGGGCTTGGCCGACGCTCTGAACCCGAACAAGCAACTCTTGCAGGCCATTTTCCAGCATGAGGAAGATCTGCGCAAAAACCCGGATGACGCCGAAGCCTGGGAGCACCTGGGCAACCTGTACTTTGACGCCCAGGAACCGGAAAAAGCCATCCGGGCCTATAACAGGGCCTTGGAACTGAAACCGGGCAGCGCCAACATACTGGTGGACGCCGGGGTGATGTACCGGGAGTTGAAAAATTACGATATGGCTCTGGAGTATTTCAAAAAAGCCCTGACCCTGGATCCGAAGCACCAGAATGCCCTGTTCAACAGCGGCGTTCTCCTTTACTTTGATCTGAATAAAAAGGAAGATGGACTCAATTCCTGGCGCGAACTGGTGAAAATCAACCCCAACGCCAAAACCCCGTCCGGAGATCCGGTGAGCAAGCTGATCACCGATCTTTCATAGGAAGACCCAGTGCTCTCCCAAGGGTGCCGATACAGTATAGCACACTATTCCCGCGGGCTGCGGATCGTTATGCGAATTCTTCTCTCCTGCCTGTTCCTGCTGGCGCTTGCCGTGGCGGCGCACGCCGCAAACCCCCTGCCCGTGGACCAGATATCCACGCCACGGCCGCTTTTGCCGTATTGCGACTGGCTGCCGGATCCGGAAGGGCAACTGACTATCGACAGTATTGCCTCGGACCCGGCGCAGCAACGCTTCACTCCCTTGCCGGGCCGTTTTCCCCTGAAAGCTGAAGGCCCGGTATGGCTGCGCCTGGTCATTGTCAAGAGCCAGCCCGGCCCGGCCCGCGAACCGGCTGACGCCTCCCGCCTGTCCGTGAGCCTCGGAGCCCTGCCCCCCGGTGAAACCACCCTCTACATGTCCAAAGCCCCCGGCCAACTGGGCGGTGAGGAAGTCTGGCATGCGGAACAGGTATTTTCACATGAGATACTCGATCTGCCGGAACCCGGTCTGTTGCCGGTCAGCGTGTATATCCGCATGGATGAAACGCCGGGACCGTGGTTTGCGCCTACCATAAGCGCCAAGAGCGCCGTGCAGCCGGACGTGCTGCCTTCCGAACTGATCCTGCCGGGCCTGTTCATTGCGGCCTGCGCTGCCTGCCTGTTGCGGGCCCTGGCCGAACGAGCCCAATGGGCCTTGTGGTCCGCCCTGTTTCTGTTGTGCGCCCTGGCCCAGACCCTTCTGCCCCTGCCCGCCCTGTCCCAGGGCTTCAGGCCCGAGCACCTGCCCGCCCTGCTCGCGCCGGGCATGGCGCTGATCCTGCTGCCGCACATCGGGCGTTGCATGTTCCGGGCCTCCGGCCTGTCCCCGACCAGGGACGCCATTCTTTACCTGTGTTCTTTTATCGGCGTGGCCGTAGCCCTGGGCCCCCTGCTGCCCGGACTGGCCTGGCTGACTCGTCTTTTCCCACTCTGGCCCCTGCTGACAGCCCCGCTGCTGCCCCTGTGCGTCAGCGCCCTGGCCGCCAGACAGCCGGGCGCTCTGGCCTTCAGCGGCGCTTGCGCCATGCCCCTGCTCGGCGCGGGCGTGGCCCTGCACGCCCTGTATAGCGCACCGTTCATGCATCCCCTGGCTGCCCAGGGCAGCCTGTGGGGACTTGCCGTGGGCGGCATCGGCCTGGCTTTGGCGCGTATTCCCTCCGGGGGGAAAATTGCCGCAAGGACCGACCTGGCCGAGGCCCCTGCCCCGGCAGGGCTGACCCTGGCCGAATCAGCGGTTGACGCGGCCAGGACGCAAGCCGCCGACAGCGGTCTGGACCTGGGGGAAACTCCGGCCTTTACCCGGCGCAGCCAGTATGACGAACTTCCGCCCCTGGAAGTTCTGCGCCTGGGGAACGGGCAGAGCGACACGCCCTGTGAACTGCCTGGACTGCCGGATCTGGCGCAGTTCATACAGCCCGTCCCGAGCGATCAGGCTGCCCAGGATGAGCTTGAGCAGCCGCTTTGTGACGCCGAACCCGAGCCTACGCCCCTGCCCGATGACGGTCCCGTGCCTGATCTCACGTATGAGGAGGACATCATAGCCACGGCCCAGGAGACGCCGGAGGCCGCGCCCGTCACCCAGGAAGCCCAGGACGCGCCAGAGGAGCCAGGCCTGGAGCCGGACCGGGTTATTTCCTTTATGGATGATGAACTTTCAGCCTTTAGTGCGGAATTGCGGGAAATGGAAGAAGAAGCGGCCCGGCAGACGTCCTTTGCCACGGAAAGCGGTTTCTTGTTCAGCCTGCATTCCCTGGTGCGCGAAGTGCACAGCGTGGTCGCCCCCCTGGCCAAAAACCGGGGCCTGGTCTTTTCCTGGTATATTTCGCCGCTGCTGCCCCCGTTGCTTGAGGGTGACGCCCCCCGTCTGCGCGGAGCCCTGACCCTGCTTTTGCAGAACGCCGTGCTTGCCACCCGTAAAGGGGCGGTACATCTTGCCGTGCGTAAAAACCCCGGTTCAAGCGATCCCGGAAACCTGCTCTTTGTGGTTGCGGACAACGGTTCGGCCCAGCGTACCGAAGCGGGCTTTTTCCACGCCTGGGAAATGGCCGCCAGAACCGGCGGCGTGTTTACGGTCGAATATTCGCCTTTGGGCGGTACTCAGATCAGCTTTACCGTGCGCTTTGCCCTGCCGTCGGAGCAAGTCGCCGGAGAACTGCTGGGGGTGGTTGCCGACTCAAGCTCAAGCCCTGCCGACGAGAGCGAAGATGATGACCTCATGCCTGTGCTGAACACCATTTTCACGCCCGCTGGCGGAGACTGGACCGCCCTGGCTTCGCCCGAACTTTCTCCCTCGACGGAAAGTGACTGGAGCATGACTCCGGAACAGGTACTCCATGAACAGGGTTTCCTGGAACCCCTGCCTGATCCGCCTGTCGATGAAGCGCCGCCCGCCGCGCCGCAGAACGAAGGCAAAGCGCTCTTCTCCCTGTTCCCGGCCACGGCCGAACACGCTGCACCGGAAGCGCCCGCCCCGGCTGACGTTGCCCCGGTTGCCGCCGCTCCGCCCGTTTCCGATCCGGCTGTCGCTGTTCCGCCTCCTTCCGGCCTGCGCAGAATTATTGCCTCGGAGATGACCACCAGCAACCGGCGGCTGCTCTCGCATTATCTGGCCGACCTGCTGCACGAGCACGTGAGCGCCGCCACCAATGCCCAGGTGCCGGATATGTTCCGCGCCGGTCCCGTGTCCCTGATTATTTTTGACGGCGACACGCCGGAGCATGATATTATCCGCGCCCTGCGGGCTGTGCGCGACGAAGAGCGCAAGAACGGCCTGTCTCCCACATCCGTGCTGGTCTTAACCAGCCATGAGACCCAATCCGAGCGGCTCCTGGAAAACGGCGCCACCCACGCCCTGATCAAACCGGTCAGCAAGGAGGCGCTGTACGCCATTGCCGCGCAGACGCCGCCGGTGACGCCCGCCCTGCCCACGGAAGCGTCGGCTTCAGCCCTGGACGCGCCCCACATAGCGGAAGAAACGCCTCCGGCCCGGCCGCGCGCCACGCCGAGCACAACGGAATACGGGAACGAACGGGAAGTGGATATACTGGCCGAAGCCCTGCGCGACGCCCCACAGCAACAGGGCGCTCCCCTGGAGGTTTCGCTGCCGCCCCGGCACGGTGTTGCCACGGCGTGGGACGGCTTGGCCGCGACCGCCCCGGCACAGGAAATCGCGCCCCCGGAACACGACGCCCTGGCGCATGGAGATGCGGCGGCGGCCGCGCCCATGCTGCTCACCCTGTCTCTTGAGGATGTCACGCCCGCGCCCGCGCAGACGCAAAACGATCACCCACCGGCCGGATCGCTGTTGGACTTTGTGCTGCCGGATGCCGCTTCCGCTGCTCCGCCCGAGTCCCATGAGTCCGGGCAGGATGAAAGCTTTGTCCCTGCTGCCTGGCCCGGCGACACGCCTGAAGAGGAACAGGACGCCCCGGAGCACGAGTCCGAAGACGCGAACGGGCAGGATACGCCTGAACAACTGCCGGAACAGGACACGCCCGAACCCGAAGTCGAACAACTGCCGGAAGCTGAACCCGAAGTCGAACACCTGCCGGAAGCTGAACCCGAAGCTGCGCCTGAAACAAACACCGGGCACGCTCAGGAACCGGCATCATTCTTCCCTCTTCCTGGCCTGGAAGGGGAAGCGCTTGATGTTTCGGTGCTGCCGCTCACTCCCGGCCTGATCTTTGCCCTGCAAGAGATCATGCGCGAGATACAGCAAGCGGCCGAGCGCGGCCAGAGCATTCTGATTCAGGAAGCCGCAGGACGTCTGGCGGGCAAGGCGGAAGTCTTTGGCCTGGTAAAGCTCGGCCGGATCGCCCATTGTGTCGAACGCGCCGCCGAAGCCGACGACATGGAGGCGGTGCGCACCCTGCTCGAAGATCTCGGACCAGTGGTTACCCGTTACGTACAAAGCCTGCAAGAATGCTTTAACGCCTTCCTGTACGCGGATCGTTAGGGTCAACAATACGAGCGTGCTCCATGCCTTCCCCTTTTTCTCATAACATATTGCAGGGCCGGGTACATGCCATTATCCCGTCCCGCTACGCATCCACCCGCTTTCCCGGCAAGCCCCTGACGTTGCTGCACGGCAAACCCATGTTCTGGCACGTCTGGTCCAGGGCCATGCGTTGCCCTGTGCTGTCCTCGGTGACCCTGGCCACGGATGATGAGCGCATCAAGGAAGCGGCGGACGCGCTGGCCGTGCCCGTGCTGATGACCGGATGCCGGCATCAGAGCGGCACGGACCGCGTGCATGAGGCGGCGCTCCTCCTGGGACTGCCTGAAAATGCCGTGGTCATCAACATTCAGGGAGACGAACCCGCCCTGGATCCCGAAGCCCTGACCCTGCTCGCCGGGGCCTTCAGCGATCCTCTGGTGCAGGCGGCTACCCTGGCCCATGTGCTCGACCCCGCTGACCTGATGCGCCCGGATAAGGTCAAGGTCGTGCTCGCGGCCAACGGCGACGCCCTCTATTTTTCCAGGGCCGGAATCCCTTTTTCCCGCGATGGCGAGCGCGCCCTGCCCGTTTACGGCCATATCGGACTCTATGCGTTCACCATGCGCACCCTGAACCGTTTTGTGGCCCTTGCGCCTTCCCCGCTGGAACGCACGGAAAAACTGGAACAACTCCGCCTCCTGGAAAATAACATTCCCATACGCGTGCTGCTCACGGACAAAAGCTTCATCGGCGTCGACCAGGTGGAGGATGTGGCTCGGGTACTGCCGCTGCTGTAAGCCTTTAACGATTCAGGATAGAGCACCATCTTAAAAAAGTTGAGCACGACCATGATTCGACCATTGTTCCGTGCCTTGGGCTGCCTTGTCTTGGCTTTTGCATTGATCTCTTGCGGCGATGCAGCCCCGCCCGCCGAACTGAATCTGCATGTGGAGAATGACCGCACCAGCTTCGTCGATTTCGGTTTTTACGCTAAAGCCACCATCACGGCCACGGCGAGAGAGAGGGGCAAGCCTGTGACCATCTCTCCCGGTGACATCACCTGGACGGTGGAAAATTCTTCCATTACCGCGCCCTGGTGGAGCAATCGTAACCCCGGAGCCATGAACGGTTTACGTTGGGGAGACTCGCCCATATCGCTAACCGGGTCTGAGGCCGAGCGTATGGACATGAGCGGTAACGGAGCGGCAGCGCCCAAAGGGGTTGTGGCGTATCTTACGGATATAGTGGGCTCGCGCACTGTGACAGTGAAGGCGGCCATGACCATCGCCGGTGAGCGGCGGGAGACGGCGGTGCGGGTCACCTTTGGTCCCGGCCCGCTGTCCGTGTTTGCGGGCGCACCCAAAGGCGCGTATAGTTGGGCGGATGCGGCCAGAGCCTGTGGGGGCACTCCCGGCATTCCGAAGCAACAAAAGTATCAGCCTGCCACTAAGCTGCCGACTTCTGAGCAGCTTCAACATGTTGCCGGTCCCGGCGAGGGCGGTAAACAAGGCGCGGCTCATGCCGCCGGTTGGCCGGAAGACCGCTTCGGCATCGGCAGGTTCATCTACTGGACCGGCGTGTCCCACGGCAGCGACGACCGCGCCAAGGCCGTGGCCCTCAACGACGGCGATTACCGCTGGACCGATGTTATCGTCAATGTCCCGTTGGCGGTGTGCCTGCCTTGATAGTCCAGCTTGCCATAGTAAGGATTTTGTAAAGGAGCGTACAATGAAACCCTTCCCTTTTCTTCGCCGCGTTGCGATTGCGCTATGCGTATTGCTTACGGTTGCGGGTGAATGTGACCAGGCCAGGGCGAACGAAACTTACACGCCGCAGATCGGGCAAGCCGGCAAGGATGTCATATGGGTACCTACTCCGCAGAAGCTTATTGAGGTAATGCTCGATATGGCGGATGTCGCGCCTTCCGATTTCGTCATTGATCTTGGATCCGGCGACGGGTGCATTGTGATTGCGGCGGCAAAACGCGGCGCAACGGCGTTCGGAATCGAATACAACCCGGATTTGGTGGAGTTTGCCAGACGCGCCGCCGCCAAAGAAGGCGTGAGCGCCAGAGCCACGTTTGAAAAGGCCGACATTTTCGAAAGCGATTTTTCAAAAGCGACCGTGCTCACTCTGTTTCTGACGCCCAAGATCAATTTGGATTTGCGGCCGAAAATCCTGGACATGAAGCCGGGTACGCGCGTTCTCTCTTTCGACTTTGATATGGGGGACTGGAAACCTGATCAGACCAGGCGCCTGAAGGACGATTCCTCAGACATGAATATCGCCCATTTCTGGATTGTTCCAGCGAAAGTGGACGGAACCTGGCAGCTTGATGACGGCCAAATCACCTTCACTCAAGCGTTTCAAAATATTGCCGGAAAGGTGACTATAAGCAAAAAAGATGGGGAACTTACCGGTAAATTGACTGGAGACAAAATCAGCTTTACCGCCGGTGGTACGGAATATACCGGCACGGTGAGCGGCAATATGATTTCCGGAACCCGCGCCGGAGGCGGCTCCTGGAAAGCCACCCGGTGAAGTATGAACAAACAAAGGCTGGGTGTGTTTTCCGGAATGGGGATGGTGATCGCCAACATGATTGGCGCGGGGGTCTTCCTGAGCACCGGCTTTATGGCTCAGGACATGAACCCCCAACAGATTCTGCTGGCCTGGGCCGTTGGAATGCTGATCGCCATGACCGGAGCGAAGGCGTATTCCGGCGTCGTGCAGCTTGTCCCGCACTCCGGCGGTGAATACCGTTTCCTTTCCACGCTGATTCATCCCGCGCTTGGATACCTGGCCGGTTGGGCTTCCCTGTTGATCGGATTTTCCGCGCCCATAGCCATCAGCGCCATGGCTGCCGGGGCTTTTGCCGGAACGTTGCACTCCGGAGTCAATACAACCTTGATTGCCGTGCTGGTGATTCTGGCGCTGACAGCGGCCCACGCCGTGGGCATGCGCATATCGATTACGGCGCAGAACGCGCTGGTGGCAGTGAAGGTGCTTCTTGTCGTGGGATTCATTATCGCCGGGCTGATTTACGGAAGCAACGCCTGGCCCGAATGGACGCCGCCAAATGCGTCGGCAGGGTTTCCGGTTCGCTCTTTCATGCACAACCTGTTTTTTATCGCTTTTGCTTTCAGCGGCTGGAACGCCGCAATCTACGCGGCTTCCGAATTCAAAAATCCAAAACGTGACGTTCCGCGCGCGATGATTCTGGGCTGCCTTGTCGTCGGCATCCTCTATCTTTTTATTAACTGGATTTTTGTCGCCAATCTGACGCCGGAACAATCCACGGTCGTCTTCACCTATGCAACTGACCACATCACGCTGGGCCATCTCATCATGCAAAACCTTCTGGGCGCCGCAGGCGCCGCATGCATGTCCATTTTTGCGATTATCGCCTTTATCTCCTCGGCCAGCGCCATGACCTTTCTTGGCCCGAGGGTTTGCGCGGCAATGGCGCGGGATGGCTTTTTACCGGCGATGCTGAAAGGAAAAGAGGGGGAGCCGCCGACCCACGCGGTGCTTCTGCAAGGGGCGATCTCCCTGTTTCTGGTTCTCGTGTACCAACTGCAGGAAGTACTGGCGAATGTCGGCGCAATCCTGACCCTGTTTTCCGCGTTAACGGCCTTTTCGCTGTTCTGGATATGTTTCAAGCGCAGGGAATATCCGCGCCCCGCTCCGCTGGCTCTGGTTGCAGGCGGTCTTTTTCTCATAATCTCCATCGTCATGCTTTACTTTGGCTTCAGCAGATCGCTGACGCTGAACCTCTGGGTCGGAGCCTGCATTCTGGCCGCGCTGACCGGCTATTGTATCGCTAAAAGAAAAATGGCCTACTGAGGCACGGCCTCACATTCATTGCTATTGATTCTTGTCCTGTTTCAGTTTACATAAAAAGCCTTCATGCTGCGTATATTTTTTACGCGCGCCTTTTTTGCACATGCAACGCCTTGATGTATTTGAGTGAATACGCGTCCGCCTGGGCGCACGAAAAGCCACGTTGATTTCCGACATGCGCGGCGTTGGGCCGCGCACGGACGGGAAAGGCCGTCCGCCAACTTTTTTCGCCCGGAGGATTGTTGCGATGTCTGTAAGAGCATTGATTATTGCTGCGATCATGTGTGTGGCCATGGCCACGTCGGCCATTGCCGCCGAACCCATCAAAGTCGGTATATACCTGCCCCTGACCGGACAGAACGCTTTCGGCGGCCAGCTTGAACTGGAAGGTATGCAACTGGCGCACAAGGAAATGTCCACCGTGATCGGCCGTCCTGTGGAGCTTATTGTCATGGACAACAAGTCCGACAAGACCGAAGCGGCCACCACGGTCGAGCGCCTGACCTCCAAGGATAAAGTGACCGCCATCCTCGGCAGCTACGCTTCCTCCCTGTCCCTTGCCGGCGGCGAAGTGGCTGAAAAGGCCAAAACCCCGGTTATCGGCACCTCCTGCACCAACCCGCTGGTCACTGAAGGCAAGCAGTATTATTCGCGCGCCTGCTTTATCGACCCCTACCAGGGCGCGGCCGCGGCCACCTATGCCGTCAACAATCTGGGCGCCAAGAAAGCGGCCATCATGAAGGAAGTGGGCAGCGACTACGCCGTGGGCCTGGCCAAGTTCTTTGCCGACTCGTTCAAGAAGATGGGCGGCGAAATCGTGTCCAACCTGAACTATAACACGGGCGACCAGGACTTCACCGCGCAGTTGACCCAAATCATCGCTCAGAAGCCCGACCTGCTGTTCATTCCCGCCTACTTTGCCGAAGGCGCGATCATCATGAAGCAGGCGCGCGAACTGGGCGGCGAATTCCGGATCATGGGCGGCGACGCCATGGACAACCCCAAGACCGTGGAAATCGGCGGCAGCGCCGTGGAAGGCTTCCTGCACACCTCCTTCCCCTATGACATGACCATGCCCAACATGAACGAAGCCGCCAAAAGGTTCACCGAAGCCTGGAAGGCCACCTACCCCGGCAAGGAACCCAACGCGAACGCGGCTCTCGGCTACACCACCTACATGATGCTCATGGAAGCCATTAAAACAGCCGGCAGCGACGACAGGGACGCGATCAACAAAGCCATCCGCGGCCTGAAAGACTTCCCGGCCGCTATCGGCACGCTCACCATCGATGCCAAGGGTGACGCCCAAATCCCCGTCGGCATTATCGAGATCAAGGACGGCAAGCGCGTCTATCTCGGTGAAGTGGAACCCAAAGTGTAATCTGCCCGAGGAGCTTGGCCTTGCCGCCGGGCTCCTCGCTTTTTATGCATCCCCCGGCGCGACTGTAGTGCCTCAGTTTGCCGTGATACTTCGTCAGGCATCGTTTTTTGCTCCGGTCGAGTACCATAAGAGTACACTCCCGTCGCAAAAAACTCGCCTTCCTCGTCAAAGTAGTCAATGGCGCTTATTGCTGTCTCTGCGGTCTCGCCTTTCTTGGCCTTTGTGGGGCGGCAAAGCGTAGCGCAGACAAACTGAAGCACTACAGCATTGCTCGCACCGGGGGATGCCCCTGACCATCGGATTCCGATTTCGGGCCTGTCGACTCTATTCTGAATAAAGCCCCGCGCCGGCAAAGGGAGCCGCACCGCCTATGACCCTGGAGATGTTCACCCAGCACCTGTTCAACGCCCTGGCCCTCGGAGCGCTGTACGGACTGATCGCCATCGGCTATACGATGGTCTACGGCATCCTGCGCCTCATCAACTTCGCCCACGGCGAAATTTTCATGATCGGCGCCTACCTTGTGTTTTTCACCACCGTGGCAACCGTGCCCATGCCCGCCTGGACAGCGGCCCTGCTCATCGTGCTTTCCCTGCTGGTGTTTTACGGCACCTTTTACGGGGTAAAGCGCAAGCCGCCGCCCTGGTTCTGGCTGCCCCTGGGCCTCTTTTGCGGCGCGGTGCTGTATTACGGGTTCTTTTTCCCGGCCGACTTTACCCCACCCTGGATTGTGGCAGTGGCCTTTGCCATCATCGTCACCAGCGCCGTCGGCATCACCGTGGACCACATAGCCTACCGCCCCCTGCGTGACGCGCCCCGAATTTCCGCCTTAATCAGCGCCATCGGCGTGTCCTTTCTGCTGCAAAACCTCGGGGTGGTCATCTTCACCGGCCTGCCCCGCCCGGTGGCCCAGCCCGAGATACTGGTCAAGCCGCTGATGTTCAGCATGTCGGCCATCACCGGCGATCCGAACAGCCTGGTGCGTGTCGTGCCCATAGCCATTCTCGTGCCCCTGGTCGCGGCTCTGCTGGTGGCGGGCCTGCTCTGGATTATCTACCGCACCAAGCCGGGCCTGGCCATGCGCTCCATTTCCACGGACATTGAAACCACCCGGCTGATGGGCGTTTCCGTCAACAAGGTCATCGCCCTCACCTTTGGCCTGGGTTCGGCCCTGGCCGCCTGCGCGGGCATCATGTGGGCGCTGCGCTATCCCCAGGTGCATCCCTACATGGGCATTTTGCCCGGCTTCAAAGCCTTTATCGCGGCAGTGTTCGGCGGCATCGGATCCATCCAGGGAGCCCTGGTCGGCGGAGCCCTGCTCGGTTTTATCGAAATTATGCTGGTGGCCTTCTTTCCCGGCTTGTCGGGCTACCGCGACGCCTTCGCCTTTGTGCTGCTCATCGTTATCCTGCTCTGGAGGCCCACCGGGCTGATGGGCCGCAAGATGGAGGAAAAAATATGACCGCAGGACGCCGCGACTGTCTCCTGAACCTGCTGCTCATCGCCCTCCTGTCCGGCGTGCTGTTCACGGCCGAACAGCACCTGGACTCCTACAGCGTCCGTATTTTGAACCTGGTGGCCATCAACGCCATCCTGGCCGTTTCCCTGAACCTCATTTACGGCTTTACCGGCATGTTCTCCCTGGGGCACGCCGGGTTCATGGCCGTGGGGGCCTATGTCTGCACGCTGCTCATTCTAACCCCGGCCCAGAAAGAGACCATGTGGCTTCTGGAAGAAATTGAGCCCTGGCTGGCCAATCTTTCCGCGCCCGCTCTTTTTGCCAATCTGGTTTCCGATCCGGAAGCGGCCAGACAGTTGGGCTTTGCTTGCGCCGTGGTCGCGGGCGGGTTGGCCGCCGCCCTGTCCGGCCTGATCATTGCTCTGGGCGTGCTGCGCCTGGGCGGCGACTACCTGGGCATCGCCACCCTGGGCTTTGCCGAGATCATCCGGGTGGTGATCACCAACGTCGCCTCCATCACCAACGGCGCGCTGGGCGTCAAAGGCATACCGCAATATACCTCCCTGTGGTGGAGTTACGGCTGGTTGCTTTTTACCCTGTACGTCATTGTGGTGCTGCTGCGCAGCGGCACGGGCACCTCCTTCAAGGCCATCCGGGACGACGAGATCGCGGCCAGGGTCATGGGGGTGAACACCTTTTACCACCGGGTGCTCTCCTTCACCATCGGCGCCTTTTTCGCCGGAGTGGGCGGAGCGCTGACAGCCGCGCTCATCTCCACCATTGACCCCAAAATGTTCAACTTCATGCTCACCTTCAACGTGCTCATGATCGTGGTGGCCGGGGGGCTTGGCTCCATCACCGGCTCCATTATCGGCAGCGTGGTGATTACCATCATGCTGGAATTCCTGCGCCCGGTGGACAACTTTGTTCCGGGCACGCGCATGGTGATCTTCTCCCTGCTGCTGCTCGGCATTATTCTGTTCCGCCGCAAAGGGCTTATGGGTACGCGCGAGTTTTCCTGGAACTTCTTTTTCCGCTCCCGGAGGGAATCATGAGCGCCGTAGCCGCAACCACAGCCACCGCAAAGACGCCTTCCAGCATACTGGAACTGGCGGGGGCCACCATGCGTTTCGGCGGCATCACGGCCGTGAACGACTTTGACATGGCCATTCCAACAGGAATGATCGCCGGTCTGATCGGTCCTAACGGGGCGGGCAAGACCACGGCCTTCAACGTGATTTCCGGCTTTTACACCCCCACCTCGGGCCAGGTCCTTTTCAACGGGCAGAATATTACCGGCCAGCCGCCGTACCGGATCTGCAAGTACGGCATTGCCCGCACCTTTCAAAATATCCGGCTGTTTTCCGGCCTCTCCGCCCTCCAGAACGTCATGGTCGGCTCCCGCCTGCGCCAGAAAAGCGCCTGGTGGATGGCCCCCTTGCAGCTTCCTCTGGTGCACCGGGAAGAACGCGAGGCCAGGGAACAGGCCATGCAGTTGCTGGAGCGCCTGAACCTGGCCGAAACAGCGCACCAGCCCGCCAATTCCCTGCCTTACGGCGCGCAGCGCCGCCTGGAAATCGCCCGGGCGCTCGCCACGCAGCCCAAGCTCCTTTTGCTGGACGAACCGGCCGCGGGCATGAACCCGCAGGAATCGTCCGAATTGATGGACCTGATCCGGGGCATACGGGACGACTTTGATCTGACCATCCTGCTCATTGAGCACGACATGAAAGTGGTCATGGGCGTGTGTTCCCACATCTGGGTGCTGGACTACGGCATGTGCATTGCCGAGGGCGACCCGGACGCCATCCGGGGCAACCCCCTGGTCATCAAAGCCTATCTCGGCGAGGAGTATACTGCCGATGCTTAAGATCAACAATCTTCAGGTCTTTTACGGCGGCATCCACGCGGTCAAAGGCATTTCTCTGGACATTCCGCAAGGGCAGATCGTTACCCTGATCGGAGCCAACGGCGCGGGCAAATCCAGCACGGTGCGGGCCGTCTCCGGCCTGGTCAAGGCCAGCGGCGAGATTCTTCACCAGCCCTCCGGACAGAACCTCATCGGCAAGCCCAGCGAAGACATCGTGCGCCTCGGCGTGGCCCTGAGCCCGGAAGGCCGCCGCATCCTGCCGCAACTTACCGTGGAAGAAAACCTCCGGCTCGGCGCGTATATCCGTACTGACAAGGACGGCGTGCAGGAGGACATCGAGTGGGTCTTCGGCCTCTTCCCCCGCCTGCGCGAACGGGCCTGGCAACTCGGCGGCACCCTGTCCGGCGGGGAACAGCAGATGCTGGCCGTTGGCCGCGCCCTGATGAGCCGCCCGGACCTGGTGATGCTGGATGAGCCTTCTCTGGGCCTGGCCCCGATCCTGGTGCGGGAAATATTTGAAATTATCAAACTTATCAACGGCCTGGGAAAAACGGTGCTCCTGATAGAGCAAAACGCCTATGCCGCCCTTTCCATCGCCCATTACGCGTATATTCTGGAAACAGGATCAGTGGTGCTGGAAGGCAAGGGACAGGATCTGCTGCACAATCCGCAAGTCAAGGAAGCTTATCTCGGCGGCTGAACCGGCAGCGCCAGTAAACGGCTCTTACATCGGCTCACTTTAATAGGAGCCCAACGCCAGCGCCCCCTGCGGAATGTCCGGATTCCCAGGGGGCGACTTCATTGAGAGCGGATTCGCTAGTTCGATATATGCAAAAAACAGTCACCCGCCCCTGAACGTATCCATTCGGGATTAATGCCCTTCTTTTCAAAAAGATGTAAAAGCCATTCCGTGGGAATGCTCTTGCGGCGCGTAACATCGGACACTGCCGCCTGTTTGATGCCCAGAACACGGGCCAGGTCAGACTGGGTTCTGCATCCGGTGGCCGCGAGAATACGATCGTATTGCAGGACAAAATCAGACTGCGGCGTGTCGCCGTGAGAGGGGGAGGGTTCAACCATGGCGCTCTCCAGCATTGCTGGTTGGCAACTGCCGGAGGGCAATTGCCGGGAGCCTCTAACCGCCACAGGACGGTGGGTTTATTCCCTCTGAACAAGGTATTGTATTCACCGCACTCCCGACACCGTATGCGTGGAGAAACGGCTGCGCTTGTTGATGCAAGCCCAGCCCCGCACGAGGTCGGCGGCGGTACCGCCTGTGGATAAAGGTGTTAGAGTCACCTGACACTAATATGCCGGAAAAAATGTACATATGCAAGATCCGAAAGCGGCGCGGCTTTACCGTGATTCCACAATCCCGGCCCACTCCAAGGTTGCCTTTCGCACCAAAATCTGCCTAAATACTTTCCTGTTTGTGTAACGGTATATTGCTGCGGCGATATGCCGGTTTTCCTCATTCCCGGTCCTTGCGGGCCGAAAAATATAAGGTGCGCCATGAAAATTCTTGTCATCAACTGCGGCAGTTCTTCTTTTAAGTATCAACTTCTTGATATGGCCGACCGGTCCGTGCTTTGTTCCGGCCTGGTGGAGCGCATCGGCGCCGACACAGGGAGCCTTGTCCATAAAAAAGCGCCCGGCAGCGACGCCGAGCGCAAATTTACCGAAGAGCGTCCCTTTCCGGATCACGCCGCGGGCATGACCCGGGTCATGGAAATGCTCACGGACAAGGAAACCGGAGTGATCAAAGACCTCTCCGAAATCACCGCCTGCGGCCATCGCGTGGTCCAGGGCGGAGAAGAGTTCACCAAGTCCACCCGCATCGACGACCGCGTGCTCGGCGTTATCCGCAAGCTTTCCCCCTTGGCGCCCCTGCATAACCCGCCCTCCATCCAGGGCATTGAAGTGAGCATGAAACTGCTGCCGGGCTGCCCTTCCGTGGCCGTTTTCGATACCGAATTTCACGCCACCATGCCGCCCAGCGCCTTCATGTACCCCATTCCCTATGACATGTATGAAACGTACCGCGTGCGCCGGTACGGTTTTCACGGCACCTCCCACGGGTACGTGGCTCGCCAGGCCGCGCGGGTTATGTCCCGCCAGGAACAGGGCTTTAATGTGATTACCTGCCACCTGGGCAACGGCAGTTCCATCAGCGCGGTCAGGGACGGCAAGTGCGTGGATACCAGCATGGGCCTCACTCCGCTGGCGGGCGTGATGATGGGTACCCGCTCCGGCGACGTGGACCCGGCCATTCTTCCCTATCTGGCCAAGCAGGCCGGTATGAACATGGATGAACTGGACACCATGCTCAACCGCAAAAGCGGCCTGCTCGGCATCTGCGGCATGAACGACATGCGCGACCTGCACGCCGCCCGCGACAAAGGCGACGCCAAGGCCCAACTGGCCTTTGAAATGTTCTGCCACAGCATCCGTAAATATGTCGGCGCATACTACGCCGTGCTCGGCCGCATTGACGCCCTGGTCTTCACCGCCGGCATCGGCGAAAACGACGACCTGGCGCGCGCCGGGATCTGCGAAAACCTGGAAGACCTGGGCATCACCATCGACCCGGCCCTGAACGCCGTCCGCTCCGGCCAGGCCCGTGACATCAGCCGTGCGGGCGGCAAAGTGCGCGTGCTGGTCATCCCCACCAACGAAGAGTTGGCTATTGCGGAATCCACCATAAAGGTGTTGGGGTTGTAGGAAGATTTGGGACTCCACCCCAAACCCCGGCAGGGGAAATGATTTCCCCTGCACCCCTCATTTAAAAGCCCTGCTCCGGTGCGGAGCAGGGCTTAGTAGTGTCTCTGGTTGTAGTGCCTCAGTTTGGGGTCAGACGAGGAAGGCGAGTTTTTGCGAGGGTGGGCTGACAATTCCGCAGGATAGCGGAATTGGACGGGGGAGCGAATGCGACCCCGCCCGAAGGGCGAGCCACAGGATGTGGCGAGTCAGCTCTTCGACCCTGCCCCCGGAGCGCAAACAAGCCTGACGAAGTATCACACCAAACTGAGGCACTACAACACTCGTGCGCCGTCCTCAGTGACGAGCACCATATACTCCCAACGCACGCCGCCTTTACCGGGCCGGTACAGGCCGGGTTCCACGGTCACGATCATGCCTGCTTGCAGCACGGACGTACTGGTGGTCCCAAGGCTCGGCGCTTCATGGGTTTGCAGTCCCACGCCGTGGCCCAGGCCATGCGTGAACAGGTCGCCCACCCCTTTACTGTCCAGAAAGGATCGGGCCGCACTGTATACTTCGCTTGCGGCGACGCCCGGACGAATATGCTTGATGGCCTGGGTCTGGGCTTCCCGAATCAGTTCAAGATCCGCGCTGAACACGGGGTCCGGTTTGTCTCCCACCCAGAAGCTGCGGGTCTGATCCGAGCAGTAGCGCTCCAGACGGCAGCCCGTATCTATCAGTACGCCACAATTTTCCGTAATCCTGGTAGCGCCGGGTTCGGCATGCGGCAAGGCCGCGTTGCCGCCCACCCCGACAATGGTCGAAAACGCCAATTCCTCCGCCCCGTGGTTGCGGAAGAACTGTTCAATATCCCAAGCGACTTGAACTTCGGTCCGGCCCGGCACCAACACGCTCGGCACCCAGTCCATGAGTCGGTGATTGAGCACACAGGATGCTTCCACTAGCTGTATTTCTCTGGGTTCCTTGATCATGCGCAGAGATTCCACCAGACCGTCAGCCTTTTGCATGCTCAGGCCCTGGCCGACGATTTCAAAGGTGGACACGCTGAGATTCTTGGCCTCAAAACCGACAGGCCCGGAAACGCGCTCCCGCAACAGGGTGTTCACCTGGCTCATACCGTTGCCGCTGTAAATGAATATATGTTCCTCATTCCACAGCCGCTTTGCCGCGTCCGCAAACCTGGGATCCGTGCACAGCCAGTCCTTGCCGTTTTCCACCAGCACCAGACAGCCCGAACTTTCGTTACTCTGGGCATCATGCAGTTCAAATCCGCTCAAATAGAAACGGTTGGCGTCCAGACTGACCAGGAGGCCCTTTAACCCGGCTTTATGCATCAGGCGGCGGGCTTTTTCCCGCCGGGCGGCGAAGAGTTCCTTGTTCATACCTTACTCCTGAAATACATCCTGTTGCCACTGACAACAGCATCGACAGCGGCATACAATAAGCTATACTTCAGGGAGAATAGCTTGTAAACCGCGTAAAATTCCAGGTAGTGTCTCAGTTTGGCGTCAGACGAGGAAGGCGCCGCTTTGGACGATGGGGCTGGACTCTTCTGGTCCTGCCCCGGAGGACAAAGCAAGCCTGACGAAGTATCACGCCAAACTCAGACACTACCCATCAGCAAACGCAGCAGCACCATGCACAGCAAGGCATATATCCCGGCAGCCACATCATCAATCATAACCCCAAGCCCCCCCTCTATATCTTCCAACCGCCATATGGGCCAAGGCTTGGTGATGTCGAACAACCGGAACAGAACAAAGGCTGCCGCATATTCCCACCAGAGCAAAGCGGCAAAGGGCAGAATGGTGATCCACTGCCCGAGCACCTCGTCAATCACAGCTTCGGAAGGGTCTTTCCGGCCCAGAATCTTCTCGGCCCGGCTGGAGGCGATGGTGCCCGTGACCAGCACAAAAAGCAGCACCAACACACGCCCCCAAAGGGGAAGGGGCATAAAAATGAAGGGAGCCAGTACTATGGCGACCAGGGAACCGCAGGTTCCGGGCGCAACAGGACTCAGGCCCGCGGGCCAGACTCTGGCATAGTTCAAGAGCAGGGTGTCCCACATAACAGCTCCTTACAGAGTGACGGCGAAAGCCGCTGTGGCCTGGGCCGTATCAGTGCAATTCGGGGTGATGATGTTCAGACAAAGAAGCGCTTCAACCAGTTCGGCCAGGGGCAAGCCTACCACATTGCTCCAGGAACCTTCAATACGGCTGACCAGAACGGATCCGCTCCCCTGTACCGCGTAGGCTCCGGCTTTGTCCAGCGGCTCGCCGCTGTTGGCGTAAGCATGGAGCAAATCCGGCGGAGCGTCCCACATGCTCACCCGGCTTTGCACGCTGAAAGCGCGCAGGACGGAAGCCGGACTGCGAATGACGCAGCCGGTGATAACATCATGTGTTTTTCCGGCCAGAGAACGCAACATGGCATAGGCTCGATCCGGATTACCGGGCTTGCCCAGGATCCGCCCTTCGAGCACGACAATGGTGTCCGCGGCAATGACAACGGATGAGGAATCGGAACGGAAGAGATCGGGTAATACGCTGCAAGCCTTGGCTTCAGCGGCGCGCAGGGCGTAGGCGGCGGGATCTTCTCCCGGCAGCGGCGCGGGTTCGGCCTTGCCCGGCGGCGCTACCGGACAGAAGTCAAGACCCATGCCCTGCAAAAAGGCAATTCTTCTCGGTGAAACAGAGGCCAGAAACAGCGGACGCAAGGGCTTGAAAATGGCACTATCCTCAACTGCACAGAATTAGAAGCGTGCCATAGGATAACAGCGCGCCCCTAGAAACAGCCACGCCGGACCGTCCTGGCGAACGGCTGCGGCGCGGGCTGCCCGCCCCTGGTCCGCACCGCGCCAATTACGGCGCGGACCAGAGGTAAAGTGACCGCGACTAGGCCCTACACGGTGTCGCCGTTCAGAGTCCGGGCCAGCAGCGCTTCGCTCTGCACAAGCTTTTCCGCCACCTTCCCGGAATCGACTGTGTACTCGCCGGAATCGACACGTTGCTTGAGCGCATCGACCATTTCCCGGCGTACTTCCGGCGCGTTGGCAGCTTCCGCGTGAGCGGTGGTGTGCAAACGCGCGGAAGCGGACAGGCTGACCCGATCGCCTTGTGCGGCAACGGGATTCTGAGCCGCGTTTTTTGCCCGCCCGGCGGCCGCGTCAACGGCTTCCTTGGTCTCGACCTTGGCCCGGTAGGGCTCAATGTTTTTGAACAATGAGTTTTTAATTTCCATGACAACCTCCCCGGCGCCGCAACGGAAAAAATCCGCCCGGCTTCCGGACATTAAGTAGCCTTAGAGCATGGTTGCGTCAACAGTCCGCAAAGTCACATCCCATAACCGGCCCATGACCATCTGTTTTTCCCCCTGGGAAAGTTCAACTTCTTCCCCATCGGGAGCGGTGCGGAAAATCTGGAAGTCCTGTTCAGCCGGAGGATAGCGAAAAGTATAATCTTCTCCCGATTCCTCGGCCAAACGGGCCTGAACTTCCTGCACCACGGGATTGTCAGAGCCGGAGAAAATGAGATTCTCCATGACTTCGCGGGCTACCCGCTCCACCATGGCTCTGCGCTTTGCTTCGGCCGCCTCGGAGCCTTGCTGCGGGCCACGACCAAGCAATTGGTCGTAGCGGGCAAGTCTTCGCGCGGCCACAAGCTGTCGGCTATAACGCAACAGCATCTGGCGCGTATAAAACGATTGCGTATTCATCACACTATCCCCGTACCTCGCTTATCGGCAGCCTAGTATGGGGCTTTAGGGCTGAAAAGAAAAAAAATGAAGAAAAAAATGCGGCTGGCATGAAGTCCGGATTGCCAAAATATGCTTCTTGAGGCACATTTCCAAGGACACAAGCAAACCACTTCAGATCGGAAACGGCCTCGTTGCCCGGCAAGGAACGCTGTTATGAAAATCATGAGCACGGAAATCCCCGGCCTCGTAGCCCTCAAGCTGAATCCCTACAAGGATGAGCGGGGCTTTTTCGTTGAAACCTGGCGCGAGGAGTGGAACAAAAAACTGAAACTGGAACGCCCTTTTATCCAGGATAACCACGCCAAATCCGTAAACAAGGGCGTTTTACGCGGCCTGCATTTTCAGCTTCCTCCGCATACGCAGTCCAAGCTGGTCTGGGTCACCAAGGGCGCGGTGTATGATGTGGCCCTAGATCTCAGGGCGGGTTCCCCCACCTATGGCCAGTGGCACGGCCTGGTCCTCAGCGAGGAAAACATGCTGCGCTTTTTCATTCCCACCGGATTCGCCCACGGGTACATGGTGCTGGAGCCGGACACGGAGTTCCATTATAAGGTCGACGCCTACTATGCCCCGCAAAGCGAAGGCGGCATCCTCTGGAATGACCCGTCCCTGGCCGTCACCTGGCCGGCGCTCACCCCTGTGCTTTCGCCCAAGGACAAAGAACTTCCATTGATGCGTTCTTTTAAAACGCCTTTCAAGTATTGAAAGAAACAATAACCTAACTGCCGGGCCGTAAAGACGCGGCAGTGTGCCCCTGTCCTTGACACAAGGGCATATTGTGAAAAAAATCACCTTGACAGGATTTGAACGGCTCATTAGTAGAAGGGAGCCGTATGCCGTTTGACCGGCGTCACGAATCAACGCCTTTCTAAGTTTTTGCAGAGCTTTCGGTAAAGCGTCGCCAGGGCTGCGGCCCACGATGCCGCCCGCGTAACGAGTGCGCGTTTGACTCAGGTCAGCGCCGCCGTTTCCGTTTTTCACCGTTTAACCAGCTGTGAGGCAAAGGGTATGGAGGAAAACAAACACTGTACGGACGGCGGAAAAGGTCGTTCCAAATGCGCATGCGGAGCCCTGCCGTTCCTTGTGGGAGCGATCGTGGCATTGGCCTTTGGGTGGTGGATCTTCCCCGATATGCTCTACAGCAAACAGGCCCAACCCTTCTTTTTCAGCCACGGCGTGCATCTCAATGACGTGGGCCTTTCCTGCGCGGACTGCCATACATTCCGCGAAGACGGTTCCTTCACGGGACTCCCCGCCCTTGCGAACTGCGCCGACTGCCACGCCGAAATCATGACCGAAGTTCCCGGCCCCGGCGCCACTGCTGAACATCGCGCCAGGTACGAGGCGGAAAAAATCTTTGTCGAACAATACGTCAGCCAGGGCAGAGAAGTGTCTTGGCTCGTTCACCAGTATCAGCCCGACAACGTCTTTTTCAGTCATGCCGCTCACTTCAATAAATGCTACACTTGCCACCTGACCATGAAGGGCAAGCTGAACCTCGGCACTCCCGAGAATCCGCAAAAACTCTGCGCGACCTGCCACCCCTCGCTGGACGAGCTGGACAGGAACATCCCTGTCAAGGTGAACGCGCTTACCGGTTATAGCCGCACCACAATGAAAATGTGGGTATGCGAAAGCTGCCACGCCCATCCCGGTCACTACTACAATGACGGCAAGGGACGCACTTTCGCTAACAACGCATGTTCTACCTGCCATAAGTAAAGGGGTGCGACATGGTACTTGACAGAAGAGGATTCCTGAAATTCGCCGCGGGCGCGGGCGCCGGCCTCGTGGCTACCCCTGTGATCTGGAAAACGCTTGATGACGTGAGTATCTGGACCCAGAACTGGCCCTGGATTCCGCGCAATCAGCCCGGCGAATCCACATTCGCCCATGCGGTCAGCAAAATGGACCCTTCGGGCACGCCCATGCGCATACGCCTGGTGGGCGGCCGCCCCGTGCGCGTGCTTCCGGTGGATGACCACCCGCTCGGCGGCGGGGTGACTTCCCTTGCCGTGGCCGAAGTGCAAATGCTTTACAGCCCCGGCCGGGTCAGACGCCCCCTGCTGAAAGCCCCTGACGGCGGCTTCAGAGAACTGGACTGGCCGGCGGCGGTTGAGCTGCTGCAGGAAAAATGCGCGGCAGCCGGAAAAAACGCGGCCTTCATCTCCGGCGACGGAACCAGCACCACCAACGAGGTGCTCAGCGCCTTTGCCAAGAGCCTCGGGTCGGACAAGGTCTTCCTTATGCCTTCCGAAGGCCAGGGCGCGGCCAGAGCGGCCGAACTCATGGGCCTTGATGCCCAGATCGGCTACGACCTGGAAAAGAGCGACTATGTGCTGGCCATCGGCGCCAACATGCTCGAAGCCTGGGGCACGGTGGTGCGCAACCGCCGCATCTTCAAGGACGCCCACCCCCATCCGGTGCGCAATGCGGCCAACAACGGCAAGGAAGCGGCTTCGTCCGCGCCCCTGGTCTATGCGGGCTCCATGCAAAACAATACGGCCGCCGTGGCCGGGGCCTGGCTGCCCATCTATCCCGGCACCGAAGGCATACTGGCTATGGGCATCGCCCATATGCTCATTGCCAAGGGCCGCAGCGTAAGCTCCGGTGATTTCAGTGCTTTCGCCGCTCTGGCCGCGAAATACACGCCCGAGGAAACCGCCAGGCTCACCGGCGTGGATCTGAAAAAGTTGAACGACGTTGTGAGCGCACTGCTGGCCGCCAAGGCCCCGCTGGTTATCGCCGGTTCCGAATTCAACCAGGGCGCCGGCGCCGCCCCCGTCATGGTCGGCTTCGCGGTCAATGCCCTGCTCGGCAACATCAACCGCCCCGGCGGCCTCACCCTGATACCTCCGGTTGAGGCGGCCGTGCCCAAGGCCGAAGCGCGCGGAGAACTGTACCAAAAGGATCTGCCTTCCTGGCTGAACGACGCCAAAGTCGCTCTGCTCGTGCTGCACGAGGCCAATCCCGTGTATGCCCTGCCCAATCCCGAAGGAGTGGCAACGGCGCTGAAGGCCATCCCCTTCAAAGTGTCCTTCTCCACCTTCCTGGATGAAACGGCCGCCATGTGCGACCTGATCCTGCCCCTGGGCATGGGCCTTGAGCGCGTGGATGATGTGGAAACTCCCTATGGCAGCGGCAGCGGCATATACTGCGTGACCACCCCGGTGGTGGAAGCGCAGCAGACCACCTACAGCACGGGTAACGTCCTGCTCCACATTGCCCGCCAGATGAAAAACGACCTTGGTTTCGAGCTCTTTGTGGACGTGCTCAAAGCCAAAGCCCTGCAGCATGAAAAATGCAGCTTCGAGGTGCTGGCTTCGGGCCAGGCCGCGGTGGGCGACACCTTTGTCACCCCCTCCGGCTTCAAGCTGCGCGCCGACATCCTGGAAAAAGCCCTGCAATTCAGGACAGCCGGAGGCAAACTCCATCTTGCTCCTTATGTCAAGCTGAATCTCGGCACGGCCAAGACCGGTATTCCGCCCTACAATAACAAGACCATACGCGCCACCGAACTGGACGGCAGCACCATGATCGTGATGATGAACGCGGCCACGGCTGCCAAAAGCGGCTTGGCGAACGGCGACAGGGTGATGCTGGATTCCGGCAAGCGCAAAATTGGCGCGAAACTGCGTGTATTTGAAGGCGTCATGAACGATACGGTAGCCGCCTGCCTCGGCTTCGGCCGCACCGCGCTTGATGAATTCAGCCAAAACAAGGGCGCCAATGTCATGGAACTTATGACCGCAACCGCCGAACCGGGAACCGGACTTTCCGTCTGGAACCAAACCGGCGTCGCCGTCTCAAAAGCATAAGGATTGCAAGCCATGTCTGCAAAAAAAGAATTCAACGTCAAGTGGGGAATGGCCATCGACCTTGACAAGTGCACCGGTTGCGGCGCGTGCATGGTGGCCTGCCAGGCCGAGAACAACCTTGCTCCGCAGGCCGATGCCTCGAACAAGCGGCGGGTCATGAACTGGCTTGTGGTCTATGAACTGTCCAACGGCAAGGCGTTCCCGGACCACGATGTGGCCTATCTGCCCCGCCCCTGCCAGCAGTGCGCGGAACAACCCTGCGCCACGGTCTGTCCGGTCATCGCCACGGAACGCAACCAGGAAGGCGGCATTGTCAGCCAGGTTACGCCCCGCTGTATCGGCTGCCGGTACTGCATGGCCGCCTGCCCTTACCATGCCCGTTACTTCAACTGGTTTGACCCGATCTGGCCCAAGGGCATGGAAAAAGCCCTGACCCCGGATGTATCCATGCGCCCGCGCGGCGTGGTGGAAAAGTGCCTCTTCTGCCACCATCGCTTCATGCAGGCCATGGACAAGCTTCGGGTTCAAGGCATTGACGTGCTCACCCGGGCGGTTGAAGGCAAAAAGCACAGCGCCATCCCCGAAGACGGCTACGTCACCTCCTGCGCCGAAGCCTGCCCCAACGGGGCCATTGTGTTCGGAGACCTGAACAACCCGGCGCACAAGGTGCATCAACTGGTCACCGGCAACGACAATGCCTTCCGCCTGCTGGAACGCTTGGGCACGGACACGGCTGTATACTATCTGAGCAGCCGCGAGTGGGTGCGCCGCCTCGGCGACAACTATCTGCCCGACGAAGAAACGCAGAAACCCAAACAGATTCTGCCGAAAAAGCACTAGGGGGTAGCTCGATATGGAAATGAACTACAATCGTCCTATAGACGCGCACCTGTTCCCGGAAGGCGTCACCCGCTGCTCTTTCACCCAGTTCTCCATGTGGATGACCTTTCTGACCGTCATCCAACTGGTAGGCATTTACGCCATGTTCCTGGTCTTCAGGCACGGCATCGGCGTCACCTACCTGGACGACTATTTCGGGTTCGGCCTCTGGATCACCTTTGACCTCGCGGTCATCGCCCTGGGCGCGGGAGCCTTTTTCACCGGTCTGCTGCGCTATATTCTGAACATCGATCCCTTGAAAAACATCATCAACCTGGCCGTGATCTTCGGCTTTATCTGCTATACCGGCGCCATGATAGTGCTGGTGCTGGACATCGGCCAACCGCTCAGGTCCTGGTTCGGGTACTGGCACGCCAACGTGCACTCCATGCTGACAGAAGTTATTTTCTGTATCACCCTCTACTGTATCGTACTGATCGTCGAGTATATCCCGTTGATCTTCGAACAGAAGCAACTGAACAGAATTCCCCTTCTGCACCACATCGCCCATAACCTGCACGTGACCATGCCGCTCTTTGCGGGCGTAGGCGCGTTCCTGTCCACCTTCCACCAGGGTTCGCTGGGCGGCATGTACGGTGTGCTTTTCGGCCGTCCCTATGCTTTCCGCGACGGCTTTTTCATCTGGCCCTGGACCTTCTTCCTGTTCGTGCTGTCCGCCGCCGCTTCCGGTCCCATGATGACCGTGCTGGTGGGCACCCTCATGGAAAAGTGCACCGGCAAAAAACTGATCTCCCATGAAGTAAAAGCGCTGATGGGCAAAATCTCGGGCACCATGCTGCTGGTCTACCTGGTCTTCAAGTTCCTGGATACCGGAGCCTGGATCCTGAGCATTGCCCCGCGCTCCGGCCTGACCTTTGACCAGTTCTTCTACGGCTGGATCTACGGCAAATGGCTGCTGTTTGCCGAACTCATCCTCTGCGGCGCGCTGCCCTGTTTCATGTTGCTGAACAAAAACATGCGCAATAATCCGGCACTGCTGTACACAGCGGGCCTGCTGGTCTGCGCGGGCATCACGATCAACCGCTATGTGCTTACCGTGCAGAACCTGGCCTTCCCCAGCCTGCCCTTTGACCAGTGGCAGACCTATGTGCCCAACTGGGTGGAATGGGCTCCCTGCTTCCTGGTCGCCGCCTATGGCGCGACCCTGCTCAGCCTGTCCTACCGCTATCTCCCGGTCTTTCCGCAGGAGATAGAGCTGAACGGCGGCAAGGCCCCGACAGCCCATCACTAACAACGCCTCACTGACAGCGGAACCTCCCGAAAGCCGGACGCGGCTTTCGGGAGGTTTTTTTATGCTCAGGACTTTTGGAGGGGCTCCGCCCCTCCACCCCGCCAGGGCCTAGCCGGCCCTGGACCGGGCATTCCTGAAAACAGCGGAGCTGTTTTCAGGGTACGAGGGGCGCAGGGGAAATCATTTCCCCTGCCAGGGGAGTCTGAGGAGACAGAGTCCCCTCAGAGAGTTCACTGCCCCCAACCACTCCTAAAGACCGCTGCCAAAATGCCGATACTTATTACAAGCAGAGAATACAGGCGCGGCTTCCCGCCGCCCGGATCACTGCCTCTTTTACCTCTTGGCATCAAGATTGCTTGTGATTGAAGCAAGGAGGCTTCCAAGCTTCCCCAGCAGGCAATTCTTTCCCAGTGGAGACAGTTATGGCTATATATGGTTCCGGCAGTATCCGTTTCAGCGGTCTCGGCAACGACACCAATTTCGACGAGATGATCGGCAAGCTCGCTAAAATCGAGAGCAGGCAGGTCAATCAGTTGATGCGCTGGAGAAGTGACTGGCAGACCCGCCTGGAGGGCTTCAAGCAGGTACGCGGCGAGTTGATGAACATGCAGTCGGCTTTGAACAAGCTGAACAGCCTGAACAAGTTCATGGCCAAAACCGCGTCCAGTTCCGACGACAGAGTGGCGACGGCCGTGGCTGACGCGGACTCCCTTGACTCCACGTATGCTCTGAAGGTGGACAATCTGGCCAAAGCTTACACCTGGAGCCAGGATACCGGCCTGTACCACAAAACCGACGTTATTTGCAGCCAGGACGGCGGCGGTATCTTTGAATATACATACCAGGGCAAGACCCGGACCATCACTGTGCCGAAAAACACGACGGCCGAGGGACTGGTCAAGCTGATCAACAACGATTCCAACAATCCCGGCGCACGGGCGCAACTGATCCAGACCGGCGACGGCATCACCTTCCAGATTTACGGCAAGGATACCGGTAAAAGCAATACCCTGGTTATCCGCGACACCAGCGGCCTGACCCTGAACACTGCTTTGGATGGGGAAACCTACCACGAAGAAGTGAACATGGTACAGTTGATGACGGCGAGCTATAATCCCACTGACAATATCAATCCGGGCACGGAAAACAAAACCTTCATCTATACGGTCGACAGCCAGCGCTACACGGTTACGGTCACGCCCGACATGACTATGGACGGCCTGATCTCCGCGATCAACGCCCGGCATCCCGGTCTGGCCTCGCTTGCGCCCAAGTATGATGAGCCTACAGGCTCTGACCGCTACTTCACACTGAGCAGGCCGGATACTAACTATTCTTTTGCCGGGAATGCCAATTTCGACAGTTTTGTCGGTTCCGCCAACCAGTTCGCCACTCCTGACACCGATCTCAATACCGGCAGCACGGATATTACGCTCAGCTTCGTGATCAATAACAGCGACAACGCGAACCAGATTACAAAAAACGTCACCATCACGCCGGGCATGACCCTGTCGCAATTCAGGAAAGCACTGGAAAACGAGGTTGGCGCGTATGGGACTGTGAGCTTGAAGCAAGACACCGGCAGCGGCCAGTGGTATGTAGATGTTACGCAAAAACCCACGGTGCACCGGGTTACGGTTGAAGACGGCACCCTGGAGGATTTCGCCTATAAAGTCCCCTCTGATAAGCACTGGGACGTCGTGCGGGGAGAAAACGCCAAAATCAAGGTCAACGGCTGGCCCGGCGGCGAGAACACCTGGTTCGAGTCGGCCAGCAACACCATTGCCGCAGGCACTATTGTCGAAGGTATCTCCTTCAATTTGCTGAAAGAAGGTGACACCATCATTACCACGAGAACGGACACGGAAAAGATCAAGGAAAATATCGAGGCCTTCGTGGATGCGGTCAACTCTTTCCGCATCGTTCTCAAGGCCCTGAGCGAAGTGGACAAGGAAAAAGCGACCTATGACCCGAAGTATGCGGAATCGCAGTTTGAAATGCAAAAAGGCTCCGTGCTCACGGGCAACTACGGGATTCAGACGATTGCGTCCCGCCTCAAGAATGCCATAGCGAGCCAGGCCATCGGCTTCACGTCCAGGCAATATGCATCGGACGGAGCCTTTCTGGGCGGAGACATTTTTTCCTCACTGTCCCAGATCGGCATCAGCACCAACGCGGAACAAGGCAGCACCTTTTTCGGCCTGTTGGAGATCAACTATATCTCCGGGGAAAAGGGGGCGAAATCCCTTGATGACGCCCTGAGGGACGACCCCATGGCCGTGGCCAAGCTTTTCGCGGCCAAAAACGAAGGGTTCACGGACTCAGCGAGCTTCGGCTACAACTCGCAAATCAGCGGCACCACAAAGGCGGGCAACTATTCCGTCCGCTATACCTGTACCGAGGACGGCAAGATAGACAAGGCCTGGGTCAACGGGGAAGAAGCGAGCATCGACCACGAAAAGAACCAGATTACCAGCGTCAGCGGGCCTTCCAAAGGTCTTGTCCTTGACATTTATCCGCACAGCCTTGTGGCCGGAAGCGACGTCAGCGGTACGGTCAGTCTGCGCGAAGGCAAGGTCAACGAACTGCTCAGCATGCTTGACGGCAGTGAAGGCATGCTCGGCACAAGCGGCACCTTGCGCAACCTGGAACGGAACTATCAGGACATTATCGACAACATAGAAAAGAAGATCAGCAGAGAAGACGAGCGGCTGGCCAAATGGGAACGGACCATGATCAACAAGTTTGCCCGGCTGGACGCGGTTCTTGCAAGATATAACCAATTAAATGAAGGTCTCCAGGCGCAAATAGCGCAACTGGGCGCCAACAACAAAAAATAAGAGACAGCCATGCAACGAGCGGCAAGCGCATATCTTCAGACTCAGGTAACGACCACTTCCCAGGGTGACCTGGTGGTCATGCTCTATGACGGGGCCATAAAGTTTCTGAACCAGGCCAAGGGATACCTGGCTGCCAATGATATGGCCAAAAAAGGCATAGCCATATCCAAGGCCCTGGATGTGATCAATGAAATGGACAGCACCCTGAATATGGACAAGGGCGGCTCTTTGGCCGGCAACCTGCACGGCCTGTATCTCTTTTGCAGCAATCATCTGGTCAAGGCCAATCTGAAAAAAGACCCGGCCATGATTGATGACGTGATCCGCGTGCTGTCCGGGCTGCGCGCCGCTTACTCGCAAATTCTCACCACGCCCGAGGCTCAGGCCGCCGCGCAGCAGGCCGCGGCCAACCTGCGCGCCACCGCCATCCTGCCTCCGCGCGCCCAGGCCGGAACGGCAACGTCCGGAGGAGAAGCCCCCGCTCCGGGCGCCAATGCCCGCATTCGCGCCATGTATGCCAAACAGCAGACCGGGGAAACGGTTCCCGCGGCTCCGGAAGAAACTGCCGGAAACGCGACGGCGCAGCCGCCCGAAGCTCAGGCAGGGGTGGAAATGCCGCCTCCGCAAGCCCAGGGCAACGGCTTCGGCTCCCGCGCCCAGTCCGACCTGCTGCGTAAACTCAGCGTTTCGTAGTTTCCGGCAAACATCCATCCCGCCAGGTAGTGCCTCAGTTTACTGAGGTACTACCCTTGAAAAAATAACGCCTCCATTATACATTACCTGGGCTTGAGCCAAATGCCACGCATGCCGAGAACAGGACGCCATGATCATCCGTTGCCCGCACTGCGAACACACCCGCAGTATCACCGAAAGCAAAATTCCACTCACAGCGGAACTTGCCACCTGCCCCAAATGCAAAAACCGCTTTCGCTTTCGTACCTTGCGTCCTGCCACGGAACCGGAAGCTCCCGCGACCCCCGCGCCTCGCGCCCCGTCTGAAGTCCCCTTGCCTTCGCCCGAAATTCCAATACGGGAGACGCAGCGGCCGCAAAGCGCCTTTCGGGAAAGCGCGGCTCAGGAAGATATCTGGGACGCCATGGACGCCCTGCACCAGCGCTGGCAAAAGCAGATGGACAAAAACGTCACTGAAGTGGAAACACCTCAGCCGTCTCACCCCGTTTCCGAGCCCGAGCAGGTTGAAGCCCCTCCGCGGGAGGAGCCTGTCGAGCCTCTCCAGACCGTTCAACCGCGCCCGGCAGAGGCTCCCGCCTCTTTGCAGCCTGCCCCGCCCGTTTCCGAACAGCCTGCCCAGGACGAGGACAGCGCGGAAAAAAAATCCGGACACGGTATTTTCCCTTACTCCGGCGACGGACCGGACCCGGAGGAACGCGTCGAGCAGGATATGCGCATGCTGCGCGATGCGTCCCCTGAACGTCCCCTGCGCGATCTCGGTACACTGCGAGAGTTCTCTGACCCGCAAAACGCGGGGAGTTCCGGCCAGGCAGACCCGGATGCGCAACAGAACCCCGAAGGCGCGGACAATGCCATCCCCTGGGAAAACCCGGCCCGGAACGGCTGGCTGCGCGGCTTCACGGCCACCCTGCATGGCGTCATGTTCAAAGGACCCGAGTTCTTTTCCGGTTTCAACGCTTCCGGTTCACTTGCGCCGGGGTATCTTTTTTTCCTGATCATGGGCTATGTGACCATTATCAGTTCCCTGGCCTGGACTCAGGCCGCGACTCTTCTGCTGCCGCACCTGGCCCCCGGATTCATGGGACGGGTCGGCCTGCCCATACTTCTGCTTCTCGCCCCTATCGCCCTTGGATTGATGCTCCTGTTTGTTACCGGCTGCATTCGCATAACCTTGCGGATAGTTGCCCCTGACCAGGCCGATTTTGCCGTGATCTACAGGGTCGTGTCCTACGCTGTCGCTCCTTTTATTCTCAGCATCGTTCCTTTTGTGGGCCCCCCCTTGGGCGCGGTCTGGTTCCTGGTCTCCCTGATCACCGGTTGCCGCAATTCCCTCGGCCTCTCCTGGCCGCTTGCCGTGCTCGTCCCGCTGCCGCCCGCGCTTATGCTGCTTTTCGGCCTCGCCTGGTACTTCCTGTAATCACGACTCACGCCAAACGGATCGCTCCTGCTTCCTTTATTTTATTCGGCAACTTTGTTATGCTTTGTTTTCCGGACAGAGTAGCGCATTTGACGCAGGCATTTCACAGGTAGCGGCTCCGGTCCCAAAGGCAACGCCATTTTTATGCAGCAGACACATTACGATCGCATTCTCGGCATCCTTTGCAGTGTGCTTGATGCGTATTCCGCCGTGCTTTTTCTTCCTGATCGCGGTCTCCCCTCCCCAAAAGAAAATGAGGAAGGGCAGCCCTATTATATTGCTTCGGCCTTCAGTCTCGGCAACCAGTTGGACTATACCGCCGGAATTTATGAAGGGCGCGGCCTGGTCGGCTGGATTCTGCGCAACCGGGAGCCGCTCCTGGTGGCCAACTTTGACCAGCGACAAAATTACCTTGGCTACTACACGGGCAATGAGGAGCAGAGCATCAAGGCTTTCATGGGCTGCGCCCTGCCCTTTGGCGACGGCGCACTGTGCGTGGACAGCAAGCGCCAGTATTCATTTTCGGAAAAAGATCAGAAAATGCTCCACCTCTTTGCCGACTTGATTGCCCATCTCCAGGCCGATGACAGCGGCAAGGAAGAACAACGGTTGACGCTCAAATACTATGCCGCGCTACGCACTATTTACGCGCTGCGCCACCAGTATTCCCGTTGGACTGAATTTTTGCGCCATTTTCTGGATCTGATGGCCACCATAACCGGGTTCGGGTACTGCATTCTCTGCACTCGTGATCCCGGCGGCGAATCCTACAGCGTGGAAGGAGAAAATACGCCGCTGATGCTTAAATCCGGCCAGGCGCCGCCCTCTTTTCCCATGACTCACGGCGTTGTCGGGTGGGTTTTTCGCAACAGTTCCCAAGTGTGCAGCGACGGAGCCGACGGTTCGCCCGAGACCATGCTGGTGGGCAAAGACATGGACATCCCGCCTTTCCAGACCGTGCTCGCCCTGCCGCTGGTTATTCAGCGCAAAACGCGCGGCGTGCTCTGCCTCGCCCATGACCTGCCCCAGCCCATCTCCGCCGCCACGCAAGACTTTGTGCGCATGGCGGTCGAGCATCTTTCCCTTTTCCTGGAAAACCTTTACGTCAAGTGCCGCCTCAGGGATCTGCACCAGGAAACCCAGGCCGTGCAAAACGACAAGTGATGTGAACCAAATAGCGCCCCGGTTTAGGCACTACCCTCTTGCGGGCGCGGCTTTCTGCGTATACTATGGGGCCTGCTATGTTATAATGCATCTCGCAAACCACAGCAGCAGAGACGCCCATGTTTCGTAGATTGTTCAATATGTTCAGCAAAGATTTGGCCATGGACCTGGGCACGGCCAATACCCTGCTCTATACCCGCAAAAATGGCATTGTGCTGAACGAACCCTCTGTGGTCGCCCTTGACGCCGAGCGCGGCAACGTGCTTGCTGTCGGCCGTGAAGCCAAAGAATTCCTCGGCCGCACGCCCAAAAGCATTAAAGCCATCCGTCCCATGCGCGATGGCGTTATCGCCGACTTTGAAGTCACCCGCCAGATGATCGCCTTTTTCATCAAAAAGGTTATCGCGGGATTCAGCCTTGCCCGGCCCAATATTGTGATCTGCGTTCCCACCGGCATCACACAGGTTGAAAAGCGCGCCGTTATTGAATCCGCCCAGCAAGCCGGGGCCAACATGGTGCGCCTGATTGAAGAGCCCATGGCCGCATCCATCGGGGCCGGACTGCCCATACACGAACCGCTTGGCAACATGGTTGTGGACATCGGCGGCGGCACCACGGAAGTGGCTATCATCTCCCTCTCGGCCATTGCGTATGCCGAGTCGGTCCGCGTGGCCGGGGATGCCATGAACACGGCCATCCAGCGCTATTTTCAAAATGAATTTCAGCTTTTCATCGGCGAGAACATGGCCGAACGCATCAAATTGGCCGTTGGATCGGCCTTTCCCCTGCCCGAGCAACTGGTGGTGGAGGTCTCGGGCAAGGACGTGGTTTCAGGAACGCCCCGTTCCGTGCGCGTAACGGACGGCCACGTGCGCGAAGCCCTGACCGACCCGGTACGGGCTATTCTTCTGGCCGTGCATAAGGCTTTGGAAAAAACCCCGCCCGAACTTGCCGCCGACATCGCTGACAACGGTATCCTGATCGCCGGAGGCGGCGCGTTGCTCAAGGGACTGGACACGCTGATCCATAAAAGCACCGGCTTGAGCATCATTATTGACAGCGACCCGCTGACCACGGTGGTGCGCGGCACCGGCAAAACCCTGGAAGATCAGCACTTCTACAATTCCGTCTACATCAATTAGAAGCTATTGCCGCAACGCGCTATCCGTCGTTTTGCCTTGCCGCCTGATTATACTCCTGCTTGGCTTGGTACATCCGTTCCTCCGCTACCTTGAGCACTTCGATGAACGGCGTTTCCGGCGACTCCTTGATCGCCAGGCCCAGCGAAACACTTGCCTTGAGGGGCTCTATCCGGGCTCTTGCGCAGTGCGCGTGGATATTGTTCATGATTGCGTGTGCCCGTTCATGCGTCAAGCCCGGCAGAACAGCCAAAAATTCGTCGCCTCCCCATCTGACGACCACATCATTGCTGCGGCAAGCGCTTTTGAAGGCATGGGCGATTGCCCGCAGAAGCATATCGCCCGCGCTATGCCCGTGGACATCATTGGCCTGTTTCAATCCGTTGGCATCTCCCATGATGATGGCCACGGGAGCGATCCGCTCCTGCTGCATCGTGTCGCAGACGTGCTCGAAAAAGGCGCGGTTGTGCAGGCTTGTCAGGCTGTCGTGGTAGCTCAGGTATTCCATTTTTTTCGCCTGCGCCTTTGCTTCGGAAATATCCCGAAACACCAGCACAGCGCCCATCGCAATACCGTCCTCCCCCCGAATCGGCGAACAGTTGAGGGAGATGTGCTTTTCCGTACCATCATCCGCCAGCAGAAGATATGCTTCGCTTGTCACAGTGATGCCTTCCGCAAGATGTTCTTCCAGGGGATATTCGAAGGGAGTACGATCTTTTTCGTGGAGCAGGGAGAAGGCATAAGAAAAATGTTTGCCGGCCGCGTGTTTCTTTTCATGCCCCGTGATGGCTTCGGCCGCATCGTTCATCGTGATGACCACACCGTTCACGCCCACGGTGATGACCGCGTCGCCGATGGAATTGACCGTTGTCTGGAAAAATTCCTTTTCCTTTGCGAGCTGGATCTTGATCTCAATATTTTTATCAATAATTTCGCTCATTTCTTCCATTATATCGCCCACTTTCGCGGTCAGCACATTGAACCACCCGGCCAATTCTCCGATTTCATCGTTCTGGTGGCTGGGAACCTGCCGGCTGAGGTCTGCGCGATCCTCCGCGATGTCCTGGATTATCGCCTTGATCGTGTTCACCGGCCGTGAGATCAGCCTGCGCGAATACAGCAGCAGCGTGATGAAAGGCACGACAGCCATGCCCGCCAGCATAAGCGCCAGGGTTATCCCGGCTGTACGCGCGAATTCGGATACGGCCTCGATATGCATGGCGCAGACCATAACCCCAACCTGGTTGCCGCTGTAATCGGCCAGAGGGCGCGCCATAAGGACTACGGTGCCGTGACGGGCAATGGTATCGCCGCTTTTGCCCCGCGACAGCAGTTCCGGAGTGATCAGGCCTTCCAGGGCTCTGTCCTGTATTTGAAAGACGCGCACAAAATCCCCTATGCGCGGGTGATTTTCCGAATCCTGCAAAGCCACGGAGAAACGAAGCAGGGCTTTGTCCGCATAGAGCGCGAAGGACATCCTTTCTGCTTTCGTTGCGGCGGACAGTATCGCGTCGAAATCCTGGAGAACTTCCACAGAACCGAGCTGCCTGCCATCCGGCGCTTTAACGGGTATCACCCCGCGGATGGCAAAGCCGCCGCTTCCCGGCTCCAGGCCTATGACCGTTTCACCGGTCGCGTTTACATGCATGACCGTGGGGCGGTATGAACTGATATCGTCTGAAATGTCGACCCATTCCCCATTGCGCCGGGTATTTTTCTCGCGCCACAGGCGCGCCAGGCTGAAGCCGTTGGGCAGGTGGAAATGCAGTTGGAGCGTCTGCCCGGTCGCTTCCCTGTAACTGTCCAGCATCGGGGCAAGCTCTTTGCGCAGCAGTTCACGCGCCGCCTGGGACTGCGGCGAATATTCATCGTTGATGTTGCCGCTCAAGGCAATTTCATACGCCCACACCACCACCGGCAACCGCGCGAACACGGAAGCCTGGGCCACGGATGCCCAAGCACGGCGGTCCATATCTCTGAATGTGCGCTCGAAGTGATCCTCGAAAAAATCCCCGATGTAGCGCTCGCGCATGGTGACGAACGAGGCGTTGATCACTATGAAGCTTATCAGGCCCAAGAATACGACAATACATATTTGTGGAAAGGCGAGCTTCCAGACAAGTTTCATCGTTTTTGCTCTTTACGGTGTTGCCATGAGGAACTGGAATGCAACAAAAAAATTTGGCCTTGGATAGAAGGCCAGAGCCGGAGTTTTTCTTTATACTCTAACTTGTTAGTGTGGGGATAGCAAGCCAGCTACGCTATATCATGCGATGGAGGAAAAATCGCATGATAACAAGCAATCTCAAGGCGGTCATGGAGCAGAAAGGGATAACACTCAAAAAAATGACGGAAGATACAAAATTAGCGGAAATGACTCTGATTCGAGCGCGCGGACAGAAGATCGGCCAGTGCAAACTCGATACTCTGGCGATAATGGCGCGATATCTTGGCGTCAAGACCCGCGATTTGTATGATGAGGGTTAGGATCCAGCCAGGGTGTGGCGAAGATCCTCCTCTGCCGTGCTGATTGGCGTGATCGCAAAGGCATCCACCAGTATCCGCAACACGTTCGGCGAGATAAAGGCCGGCAAGGTCGGCCCCAGGCGCATGCCCTTGATGCCGGAAGCAAGCAGGGCCAGCAGAACGGCCACAGCCTTTTGCTCATACCAGGACAAAATCAGCGACAACGGCAACTCGTTCACGCCGCAGGCAAAAGCCTGGGCGAGCGCCTGGGCCGCCTTGATCGCGCTGTGGGCGTCATTACACTGTCCCACGTCCAGCAGACGAGGAATGCCGCTGATATCCCCGAGTTGCTTGTCAAAAAAGCGGAACTTCCCGCAGGCCAGAGTCAGCACGAGCGTATTTTCGGGCGTTTTCTCCACAAATTCCGTGTAGTAGTTACGGCCCGGCCTGGCGCCGTCGCACCCGCCCACCAGGAAAAAGTGCTTGATCGCGCCGGACTTCACGCCCGCAACCAATGCTTCGGCCGCGTTCAGAATGCTCTTGTGCCCGAAGCCCACCAGTACCTTTACATCGGGATAGCGCGCGACCTGTTCGTCCGTAAAACCCTGCATGGCCAGGGCGCGCTCAATAACCGGGCCGAAATCCCCGTTTTTGACGTGCACCGTTCCGGGCCAGCCCACCAGCCCTGTGGTGAAGACATGATCCGCATAACTGGATGAAGGCCGTTGAATACAGTTGGTGGTGAACAACACCGGGCCGGGAAAGTCCGGCAGTTCCCGCACCTGGTTTTGCCATGCGGTGCCGAAATGCCCGGCGAAATGCGGATACTTTTTCAGGCCGGGGTAAGCGTGCGTGGGGAGCATTTCCCCGTGCGTGTAGATGTTAATGCCCTTGCCTTCGGTCTGTACCAACAGATCATGCAAGTCCTTGAGATCATGGCCTGTAATCAGAATCGCCTTGCCCGGCCTCGGCTTCAGCGAAACCGGCGTGGGTTCGGGATGTCCATAGGTTTCCGTGTTGGCGGCATCCAGAAGCTCCATGGAGCGCAAGGCGGCGCGCCCGCAGGCCAGTACCCCGTCCAGCCATTCCTGGCGCGTGGGCGTGTGGCCATCAAAGCCGAGAATCAACGCTTTGAGGATTTCCTTATAATGGGCCGCGTCTTCATGCCCGAGAACAGCCGCATGATCCGTATAGGCAGAGACGCCCTTCAAGCCGAACAGCAGGGTCCGGGCAAGGGAATTGTCATCAAGATCCGGGGCGAATCCGCCGGTCCAGGCAACCTTGGCCTGTTCGGCCAGCCCCCGCGCATCCGCGGCCGGTTCAAACACGCACACGGGCTGGGTCAGGTGCAGGCCTGCCCGGACCGCAAGCGCCTTGCGCTCATCCACTATCCGGTGCAGCAGCGCCAGAAGCGCGTCCTTATCGAAATTAACGTTGGTTATCGTGGAAAACAGGGCTGCCACGCATGTTCTGCCGGCCGCTGTCAGGTCCAGGCCCTTTTTTTCCGCTTCGAGCGCGGTTAAAGCGAGGCCGCGAGTTGCGTACACGATCAGGTCCTGTATTCCAGCCACCTCGTCGGTTTTCCCGCACACACCCATGCGCGTACAACCGTGCCCCTCGAATGTCTGTTCACATTGGTTGCAAAACATAGAGCCTCCAGGAGTAAAAAGTTCCACTCCACCCTATATACACTACCCTGTTTTTTTCGTCCACCTACCGGTCTATCGTCTCTTCATCTTCAGCCAACCTGCCATAAACGCGCGCCAACTGCTTCAACCAGGCAAACCTTGCCGGATCGGCCTGATCCGGGGTCATGCGCCAGCCCCAGTTGCCATTGGCTGTGCCGGGCGTGTTCATCCGGCTTTCCGGACCGAGATTCAGCGCGTCCTGCATGGGCAGTACGGCACAGTCAGCCACACCGGCAAAGGCCAGACGGGTCAGGGCGGAGGCGGCCGTGTCCCCGGCGGGCATGAAGCCGAGGTAGTCTTTGAAGTTCTGGCACTCCTGTTCCGGCGCCGCGATAAACCAGGCCCGGGTCGGGGCGTTGTCATGCGTGCCCGTGTACACAAAAGAATTACGCGCGTGGGCGTGAGGAATATCCGGATTGGCGGCCATGTTCTCGCCGCCAAAGGCGAACTGCAACACATGCATGCCCGGAAGGCCGAAGGCCCGCATGGTTTCGCGCACGTCATCGGTGATCACGCCCAGATCTTCAGCCAGAAAGGGCAAGCCGCCAAAATGCTCGCGCAAGGCGGTGAACAGCGGCGCTGCCGGAGCTTCCACCCATTCGCCGCACACAGCGGTTTCTTCCTGGGCCGGAATATCCCAGTAAGCGCAAAAACCGCGAAAATGATCCAGCCTGGCCATGTCCGCAAGTTTCAAGGTATGCCCGAGCCGCTGTTTCCACCAGCAAAAGCCGTCTTGTTCCAACCGATCCCAGTTATACACCGGCGTGCCCCAGCGTTGTCCAGTCAAGCTGAAATAGTCCGGCGGCACGCCCGAGACGGTTCGCGGGTTCATGTCCTCGTCAAGGTTGAAATAGTGCGGGTTGGCCCACACATCAACACTGTCGTGGGTCACGTAGATGGGCACGTCGGCCAGCAGGGAGATGCCGAGCTTGGAGCAGGCCTCGCGCAGACGCTGCCACTGGGAAAAAAAGAGATACTGGACGAATTTTTCCCGCTGCATGTCCCGCGCCGCCTGCTCGTCCCAGTGCCGCAGGGCCTCGTGGTCGCGCAGCTTGAGTCCGGCGGGCCAGTCCACCCAGGAGCGTCCCCCCTGGGCCTGCTTGATGCTGACAAAACGCGCATAGTCATGCAGCCAGTAGTGGTGTTCCCGACAAAAGCGCTGGAAGTCTTCATGCTCCGGCAGAGAAGATTCGGCCCGTTTAAAAGCCGCGCTGAGCACATATTCCCTGTGCATCGTAACGACCTCGAAATCCACTCGGGACGGATCAGAGCAAATGCGCCCGCCAGGAAGATGCATGAAGGAATCGTCGAGGTCCATGTACGACAACCAACCGTCCCGCGCCAGGAGCTCCGGGCTGATGAACAGCGGATTGCCCGCAAAGGCGGACGGACTGGAATACGGTGAGTTACCGATAAATGTCGATGTCGGATTCAGGGGCAGAAATTGCCAGACCGAAGCCCCGGACAAGGCCAGGCTCTCGGCAAAGGCGTGTGCCGCGGGTCCCAGGTCCCCTATGCCCCAGGCCGAGGGAAGGGAGGAAATGTGCAGGAGCAAGCCGTAACAGCGCATGAAGTCTCCCTTTTTCAATACATAAACACCGGCTGCTCCGCCGCTCCGGATTGCTGCCGGAGTGTAAGTAGCACGGAACCGATCAACCGGCTGAGCAGCGTGTTCTGCTTTTCCGGTCCCTTGACCAAAACGACCTCTTCTGTCGCCGCTATGCCCGCGAGCTCTTTGGCCTTGTTCACGGCGGCGTAAAAATCACCCAGTTCATCCACCAACCCGGCCTCCAGGGCCTGCCGCCCGGTCATGGCCCGTCCGTCGGCAACGGCGCGCACCCGCTCCGGCGCAAGTTGCCGCTCCTTGGCCACGGTAGCGATAAACTCTTCATACATATCAGTGATCAAAGCCTGAAAATAGGCTTCTTCTTCCGGCTTCATGTCCCGCCACGTTGATCCCGCATCCTTGAGTCTGCCCGTGGTCAACGTGGTTTCTGAAATCCCTATGGTCCGCATCAGGACCTCAATATTCGGCACCTGCATTTTTACCCCGATGCTGGCCGTGAGCGAAGATGGTCCGGCAATGACCCGGTTCGCGCCCAAGGCAACATAATATCCGCCGGAAGCGGCCACGGAACTCATGGACGCCACCACCGGCTTGGCCAGGGAAAGGCGCTTGACCGCCGCATACATCTCCTGCGACGGCCCCACGGCCCCGCCGGGGGAGTTGATGCGAAGTATCGCGCCCTTGAAGGCCGAATCCTTTCGTACCTTCTCCATAAAGGCCACAATCTCCTCCGCGTCGAGGATCATGCCGTCCACCTGAACCACGGCAAGGCGCGGACCACGGATGGACATTTGTTTCTCGCTCATGCGGCCCAGGCCGAAGATCAGGACGAACAGCAACAAAAGGCCGCCCCAGAACAATATGGGATGCCGTTTGCGCCACGGCTGTTTTGGCTCCATCCCGGCAGGCTGCCAGGTCCAGGACCCGCCCGATGGCGTGGGCGGTCCGCCGCCGGGAGAACCGGGCACAGCCCCTGTTTTTTCCGTAACCGCCCTGCCCCAACCCGGATTGGGGCTTGCTCCTGAGCCCACGGCCTGGCCGAGGGTCGGAGGAGTCTGCGGCGGGCCGGATGCGGCGGGAGCCGAGTCCAGGGAGTTGCCGTTGCTCACTTTGCGCGCTCCTCAAGCACGGCCACAGCAGGCAGGGTCTTGCCTTCCAGAAACTCCAGGAAAGCGCCGCCGCCGGTGGAAAGGTAGGAAATGCCCTGCTCAACGCCATATTTTTCAATCGCCACCAGGGTGTCGCCGCCACCGGCAATGGAAAAGGCCGGGCTGGCCGCCACAGCCTTGCACAAGGCTTCCGTGCCCTTGCCAAACTGGTCGATTTCAAAAGCTCCCACCGGTCCGTTCCAGACGATGGTTTTGGCTTGCTCCAGAATTTTGGCATACATGGCCGAGGTTTCCGGGCCGATGTCCAGGATCATGTCTTCCGGACTTACTGCCGAGACCTTTTTCACCGTGGCCGGACTGGAGGCGGAAAACTCCGCGCCCACCACCACATCGACGGGCACCGGGATTTCGCCCCCGGCAGCCTTGGCCGCCTCCATCAGCCGCCTGGCTTCGTCCACCAGATCCGGCTCAAACAGGGACTTGCCCACCTCGTAGCCCGCAGCCTTGATAAAGTTGTTGGCAATGCCGCCGCCCACGATGAGTCGGTCCACTTTCCTGCTCAGGCTGTCCAGCACGGTCAGTTTGGTGGACACCTTGGAACCGCCGATAATGGCGATCAGCGGATGCTCGGCCTTGAGCATGCTGCGCGTCAGGGCGTCCAGCTCCGCCGCCAGCAGGGGACCGGCGCAGGCTACGGGCGCAAAGCGGGCCACCGCGCTGGTGGAGGCTTCCGCCCTATGAGCCGTGGCAAAGGCGTCCATAACAAAAATATCGCACAGGGCCGCGTATTTCCGGCCCAGGGCTTCATCGTCCTTTTTCTCGCCCTTGTTAAAGCGCACGTTCTCGCACAAGACCACCTGCCCGGCTTCCAGGGGGAAGCCGCCGTCAAGATAATCCCGGATCAGGCGCACTTCACTGCCCAGCATTTCGCTCAGGCGCGCGGCCACCGGGGCCAGGGAATCAGCCGCGCTGAATTCGCCTTCCGTGGGCCGTCCGAGATGGGAAAGAAGCATTACTTTGGCCCCGGCGTCCCTGGCTGCCTTGATGGTCGGCAACGATGCCGCGAGACGGGCCTCGCCGGCCACTTTGCCGTCCTTGATCGGCACATTGAGGTCTTCACGAATAACCACACGTTTGCCAGCAAGGGGCAAATCCGTCATTTTCAATACATGCATACTTGTTCTCCTTTACGGGTAGTCCAACCGTCCGTGGGAAATACGATAATCCGCCCTATCATTCTTTAGTAGGCTCTAGGGCCTGTTAAGGCTACAGGTCATTTTGGCTCCTGCCAAGGAAGAAAAGCTTTTTATGGAGGGAGTGTACTCTTATGGTACTCGACCGGAATAAAAAGCGTTTCTGACGCAGGCAGGGGGCAAAAGGGCCGTAGCGTTAACAGGCCCCGATCGCTTCGGTAAGGGCGCGCACCTCTTCCTCCGTACTGCGAAAGGAAGTCATCAGACGCACCAGAGGGCCTTTGACCGTGGGATGCGTCCCCTCGGAAGGATCCAGAACATAAAAATAGAAGCGTTCCTGTAATTTTGCAACGGCATTCTTGCAAAGCCGCGCAAAAATCGCGTTCACCTGCACCGGGTATTCGATATGCACATGCTCCATGCCTTTGAGTTCCTCCGCCAGCAATGCCGTCATACGGTTGGCCAGGCAAGCGTTTTCCAGCCAGAGGTCGTCCTTGAAATAGGCCAGAAACTGGGCGGACATAAAACGCATTTTGGACAACAACTGCAAATGCTGCTTGCGTATGTATCCGAACTCCCGGCCGAGCGTTTCATTGAAGAAAATAACCGCATCCCCGGACATCAACCCGTTTTTGGTCCCGCCAAAGCTGAGCACGTCAACCCCGGCTTCCGCGCTTATGGCTTTCAGAGGCAGGTTCAGCGCGGCAGCGGCATTGGCAAGGCGCGCGCCGTCCATGTGCAGATACAGGTCATGTTCGCGGCAGAAAGCCTTTAAGGCCGCCAACTCATCCGGCGCATACACGGTTCCCCACTCGGTGGGCTGGGAAATGGACAGCACCCGGGGAGAAGATCGGTGCACATCCCCCCGCTGTTCCAGAAAAGGCAGACAATCTTCGGCCCTGATCTTGCCCTGCACGGAGGGCACGGTGAGCAGCTTGCAGCCGATCATCGCTTCGGGCGCGCCGCACTCGTCAGTGTTGATATGAGCGGAACCGGCGCAAAGAACGGCTTCATGCGACCGGAGCATGCTTTTCAGGCCAAGCACGTTGGCCGCTGTGCCGTTCGCCACGATCCAGGGCCGGGCCGACGGTCCGAACACGGCCTGCACGGTTTCCGCAAAGGCTTCGCTGTATCCGTCCGCCCCGTAGGCGGGAGCCATATCGTGATTGGCGTGAGCCAGGGCTTCCAGCACACGCGGGTGCACGCCGGCGGTATTGTCGCTGGCAAAGGATATCAAGGTGTTCATAATTGTTTCCGTAAGGTACACCGCCCCAGAGCGAAGCGGTAAACGTCCAGGGTTTGTTCCAGAAAACAGGCGTTGGAGAGCGTTTGCATACGCAGTCCTTGCTGTTCGCGCAAGGCAGGCAGGAAAGCGGCATCGCAAAGCCCCCGCTCGAGCAGGGCGGCCAGGGCTGTGGTATTGCCCACGGGCACGAGCGCTTCCGCGGACAGGAGATCCGGCATGACCCCGACATCCGTTCCGGCCAGCGGAACCCCGCAGGCCATGATCTCAAAAGCGGCCCTGGCAATGGCCTCCGACCCCTGCGAGGCAATGATTCCCATATCCATGGCGCTGATATGCGCGGCAACGTCGTCCACCTTGCCGGTTATCACGGCGGACGAGGAAAGCCCCGCCTCCTGTATCCAACCCTGCACAGCCTCCTGAGACAGAGAGGTGGGAAAACCCATGAGCATCAGCTTGATCCGCTTCCACCGCTCTGAACAATCCCCCCCCTCGCGCACGCGGCGCACGGCATCTATCAATTCCTTCTGCCCCTTGACCGCATCAAAGCGGCCAAGCAGACCGATAACCATATCGCCATCGGCGAATCCGTACTTCCGGCGCACAGCGGTCCTGCCTGCCGGGTCCGGGGCGAAACGGGCCGTGTCCACACCGCCCGGAATCATGAACAGCTTGTCTTGCCCGGCGTCTTGCCCAGCATCTGGCCCAGCATCTGGCAAGACGCCAAGTAAATCCCGGCACTGCCTTGCTGTGCGTGAATTGGTGGCTATAAGCGCGTCAACCAGCCGCGCATGCAAGGCGCGGTTGGCGGGATTAGCCTTGGGCGGACGCTGATCGCCCCGGGTGCGGATCAGGGCGAAAGGATGTTCCATGAACTTGCACAAGCCCCAGAGCAGCAGGCCCTCGCCCCGGTGACAGTTGACCACATGTGGCTTGAACTCACGCAACAGGGCGCGCATGCGGCGCAAAAGAGAAGACTGGCGGAGCGGATTGGTGGTATTCAGAGGCAAAGGAAGAACATCAAGCCCCATGTCCTCGGCTCTGGCAAAGGATTCGGCGCCGGGCAGGCCGAGCACGCGCACCTCGTGTCCGCTCTCCTGAAGCAGACGCGCAAGGGACAGGCCGTACCATGCCGTGGCGTTAAACCAGCGGACATTCACCACCTGTATGATCCGCAGGGCGTTTTTCATTGGGACGCCGCACCCGCTTCAGGCGAATACCACTGCCGCAGATGCTCGATAATGAAGTCGCAGACCGCCGCGTGTTCGGCCTTGCCGTTGCCTTCCACCTGTAGAGGCCGGCCAAAGGCAAAGTGCACGGGCTTGGAGGGGTCCAGCCCGCCGTAGTCCTTGATCAAGCGGCCGATTTTCCAGGCGTCCGAGCGCAGAGCAATGGGCAGCACGGGCACGCCCGCCCTTTTGGCCAGCTTGATGCCGATACTGTTGAACTGCGCCGGATCAAGGGTGGTGCTGCGGGTGCTTTGGGGAAAGACAATCACTGACATGCCCCGGCTCAGCCGCTCGCACCCTTCCTCCATGACCACGGTAAAGTCTTCCCTGGGATTCCGGCGCTTGACCACAATGGGGTCCCGGCTGCGCAGCACGGGTCCGAACCAGGGGTAGCCCAGCAGACTGTCCTTGACCACAAAGGTCACGGGTTTGCGCGGCTGAATAAAGCAGGGCAGGATAAAAGTTTCCAGCGTACTCATGTGGTTGCCGATAAAAACGCACGGACCGTCAACGGCATCAATGTTGTTCATGCCCTGGGCATGAAAGCGAAGGCCGCAACGCTCCAGTACGCGCAGGCTTCCGTAGCTGCCCTCGCTCCATTCCGGCCCGCCATACGTCCCTGCCGAAGCAAGCTTGCCGTCGTGCCTGATGATGTCCAACACCTTCCAGGCGAACGTCAGGGAAGGAAAACGCGCGGCAAGGGGCGCGGCCCGCCCTTCCGGAGTGGTGTAGCTGTCTTCGGGGAAGTATATGTGCGGCATGCTGATCCTCAACCTTTTTTCGGTAGCGCCTCAGTTTGGCGTGATACTTCGTCAGGCTTGCTTTGTCCTCCGGGGCAGGGCCGAAGAGCCCAACCCCATCGGCCAAAGCGACGCCTTCCTCGTCTGACACCAAACTGAGGCACTACCGATATTGCTCAAACCGGAGCACTACCCTTTTTTCTTCCGCCCGGACCGGGTAACCTTTTTCCACACCGCCGCGAGCGGCCCTTCAGCGCCAGCGTCCTTGTCAAAGTAGAACTGGCGGCCCGCGAGCGCTTCCGGCAGATACTCCTGTTCCACCCAGGCCTCGGGGAAATTATGGGGATACTGGTAGCCCTTGCCGTAGCCCCATTCCTTCTGCAACCTGGTGGAAGCGTTACGCAGGTGCAGCGGCACCGGGGCCGTTCCCGCGGCCTTGATTTCGCGCTGCGCGTTCAGATAGGCGGCGTAAGCCGAATTGCTCTTGCGCGCCATGGCCAGGTAAATCACGGTTTCAGACATGGGCAGAAAACCCTCGGGCATGCCAATCAGCTCCACTGCCTGATGGCAGGACACGGCCAGATTCAAAGCGGCCGGGTCAGCCAGCCCCACGTCTTCCGCCGCCGAAAGGATCAGCCTGCGGCAGATGAAGCGCGGATCTTCCCCGCCTTCCAGCAGGCAGGCCAGATAATAGACCGCCGCGTCAGGATCGCTCCCCCGGATGGACTTAATCAGGGCCGAGGCCAATTCATAGTGTTTGTCGCCCTGTTTGTCATGCCGGGAAACAATCTCCGGCAGCGCGTTCTTGATCCCTTCATGCGTCCGCTCTTCCTGGGGCAGGGCCGCGATATACTCCATCAGGTTGAGCAGAGTGCGCGCATCGCCGCCGCTCAGGGAAGTGATCATGTCCAAAGTGTCCGGCTCAAGACTGTAGCCCATGTTCTCCGCGCCGCGCATGGCCAGTTGGAACAAATCCCGGCGGTCGAGCGGACGCAGGCGGAGCACATGCAGCCTGGACAACAGTTGGGGCGTGACGCTGAAGGAGGGATTTTCCGTGGTGGTGGCAATCAGGGTCAGTTCGCCGCTTTCCAGCAGGGGCAGGAAAAAATCCTGCTGCGCCTTGGAAAAGCGGTGCAGTTCGTCAAGAATCAGCACATCCGTGCCCGCCAGCATGCGCCTGAGTTGCTGAATGCCCGCTTCCGGCGCGCTGATCCGCGTAACCTTGCGCCCGTGCGCCTTGGCCAGCAGCAAAGCCAGCGTGGACTTGCCCGAACCGGGCGGGCCGAAAAACAGCAGACTGGGCAGACGCTCGGCCCGGAGCAGGTTCTCCAACTTGGCGCGCAAATGCTCCTGCCCCACGAAAAGAGACAGATCTTCCGGCCGCAGCCGTTCCGGCAGAGGAGGAAGTATGCTCATTACCCCTGCCTTGCCCACCAGGCCATGCCCAAGGTCAATACGGCTGCGGTCTCCCAGCGCAGGACCCGCTTGCCCAGACTGACCGCTTCCACCCCGGCCTCTTGCAGGACAACGGCTTCGTTAGCGGAAAAACCGCCCTCAGGTCCCACCACCAGCAACAGACTGCCGGGCGCGGAAAGATCCTCGCGCCGCACCAGCCTGCCTCCGGTGTCGCCCTCATACAGCAATAAAGCCCGGTCAAATTCATCCCGCCTGGCAACCAGGCCCCTGACGCCGCCTTTGATCAGGGAAAATTCCGGCAGCCAGGCACTCCGGCATTGCTTGGCCCCGGCGATCAGAGACGCTTTCCAACTGTCCTTTTCCGCCTCGGGCAGAGAGGCGTGGCTGTGCTCGCCCTGCCAGAACCACAGGGACGAGGCTTCCAGTTCCACGGCCTTTTCCATAAACCATCCCCGGCGCAAGGCTTTGGAAAATCCGGCCGCCAGGGTGCAGCGCACAGACGGTTCCCGCTCAAACGCTTCAGACTCCTGCTCCAGCAGCACCCCGGATTTGGCCGCCGTTGCCACCCGGAACAGACCGTGCCTGCCTCTGCCGTCAAAAAGCCGCACCTGCGCGCCCGGCTTCAGGCGCAACACCCGGACCAGGTGATGCGACTCCGCCGCGTCAAGCGAAAACGGCTCACGCCAGGATTCAGGAAGCAGATAAAAACTATGCAGGGTAGCCAAAATGGGTAGCGCCTCAGTTTGAACAATACAGGTAGTGTCTCAGTTTGGAGTCAGACAAGGAAGGCGCGGCTTTGGGCGATGGGGCTGGACTCTTCGGTCCTGCCCCGGAGCACAAAGCAAGCCTGACGAAGTATCACGCCAAACTGAGACACTACCCGAAACGTTATACCAGAGTCCTACGAGCCGTGCCGCCTTTGTAAAAAGGCAGTTCCGCTGTCAGGGCGTCAAGTTCGGCTTTGGCCGCGCGCACGGTGTAGGCCATGCCGGCCGAAGCTGCGGCATGCTCGGCTTCAATATAGGCGAGCGCCACGGCATTGCCCACTGAAGGCCCGAAAGAACCGCTGGTGACCACGCCCACCTCTTTGCCGCCCAGCAGCACGGCATCGCCGTGCCGGGCGCTGCGGCGGCCCGGAATCACCAGGGCCGTGAGCTTCTGGCGCACAGTATGCGACTCTTCCTTGCCGACGTAAGGGGCCTGGGAGGTCAGCATGGCCGCGTAGCCTGCCTCGGCCGGAGTGTGCTGTTCGTCCAGGTCCTGCCCGTTCAGAGGCAGGCCCACCTCAAGACGCAGGGTGTCGCGCGCGCCGAGTCCCACGGGTTTGACCCGCGCATCGGTCAGCAAAAGCTCCCACAACTTGAGCGCCTTATCCGAGGGACAGTAAATTTCAACGCCCAGTTCTCCGGTATAGCCGGTGCGGCTGACCAGCAGGGGCGCGCCGTCAAAGACGGCTTCGTGCGTGAAGCCGAAATAGGGCAGCCGCCGCCAGTGGCCGCAGGGCAGCACGGCATCCAGCACGTCAAAGGACTGCGGCCCTTGCAGATCGAGCTTGGCCGTGGCATCGGAGATGTCTTCAAGCACGGGAGCGCCCGGCCCGTTGCCGATGCGTTCCTTGATGGCCGCGTAGTCCGAGCTCCGGCAGCCCGCGTTGACCACGATCATGAAGCGCTCGTCCGCCATGCGGTAGACAATCAGATCATCCATGATGCCGCCCCGCTCGTTCAGTAAAAAACCGTAGCGGCAGCGCCCCGGCTTCAGGGTGGCGATATTCACGGTAAGGGCGCGGCTTATGGCTTCAGCGGATCCGGCTCCGTCCAGGATGAACTCGCCCATGTGGCTGATGTCAAAAAGCCCGGCTTGTTCCCGGGTATGCAGATGCTCGGCGATAATTCCGCCAGGATACTGTATAGGCATGTTCCAGCCCGCGAAAGGAGCCATTTTGGCCCCGTGGGCGGCGTGCCACGCGGACAGCGGGGTTTCAAAAAGCGATGCCACTCTGCGCTCCTTTGGATAGCTGTGGATTTTTTTCCGTGCGCGACTTGCGGATGGCCTTGAATTCATCCAGCAGAGCAACAAGCTTACCGTAATTGCGCTTTATCTCCAAGCCGTTTTGCGTCAGATCATCGTCCGCCTTTTCGATATAGCTGCGAACAAGATACCTGTCGTTAAGCATGGACTCGCCAATGGCAATGACCGTGCCCACCAGGGAATCAAAATAATCCACGATTTCAAACTTGAGACCATGCAGGAGGCGGACAGACTCCTCAAGCATCCGGCCATAGCCGATGCGCTCGCCCTTGTGTTCGCGCGCGCCCAGTTCCTCCAGCATACGCACCTTGCGCGCCTGTTGGATGTAGCTGTAGCGGCTCTTCACTTCCCCATAGAGATCATTCAGTTCGTTAAAGCGCTCATCGCTGCCGGGAGAGAATAAATAGGTATCCAGCACCTTGTCGATCTTGGCAAAAAATTCGTCGCTGTAAGATATAATCCGGCGCTGATGCTTGGAGAGCCAGGCATAGAGAAACTTCAGGCGTTTCTCCTCGGTGTCGGTATTTTCGACAATCTCATTGCGCCTATAGGTGATACGCCCGCTATGCTCGCCCCGGACAATATCATTGAGACGCAGAAACATGCTGCCGGCGTCCCGGATAAGTCCCGGCAGGGCGAGATATTCCCCTGTGAACGGATGGATCACCTTTGCATTTTCAATGGAAAGGGCGCGCTCCTGACGCACGTTATCCGGGCTGAACTTATGCTGGCGGTAAGTCACCTTCAGGATTACCACCGCTTTTTCCTCGTCCACCATGAACCCGCCGTCTTTCAACCGCAAAAGCGCCTCTTCCGACATACTGTCTTCAAGGCGCACCAGGGCGATCTTGTTCACATGCAGATACGGCTCGTTGGGATCATCCGACCACATGGTGCTGATGGTGCGATCAGACTGTCCAAGCGTGCGGATAAGAAAACGCTCGCCCATTTTGTGCAGGCGGCGGGCAAACAAAGCGGCCGAGGTGCGGCGTTCCGAGGCTACCGGATAGCCGTAAAGCTCCATGAGGTGTTGCAGTACAAAGCTCCGGTTTTCCTCATAGGAGTCATGGTCATTGAGAGAAAATTTGCCGATGCGCAACCCGTAGCGCTTGACCTCGGTATCCAGATCCGAGGGCAAAGAAGCGTAAACTCCGGCCAGGTGGAACTGCATGTTGCCCGGCTGACCGCCCAAGCCCATGACCTGCGCCCGATCCATGTTCATCAGAAAAGGTATCAGCGCGGGATAGTGCTCCAGACCGGACACGTCCGCGTTCTCAAAGCGCAGCTCGAAGTGATCATGCAGCACTCTGGGCAGGCGGGACCGCATGGCCGCAATGTTGTGGGACATGAATTGCTGCGCCACATCGCTACGCAAATGGCTGCCCACGGACTTCAGGGAGTCGAACTGGAAGACCTCGGTGAAATAGCAAATGGGCCTGGCAAAAGCCACCAGACTGAAACCCGGCAGCTTTTTATGCTCCCAAAGATCCGCCTCAAACGACGGCATCAATTCACGCGTGTCCACCAGGGGATAGTCGGGAAGTTCCCAGTAAGGCTTTACCAGACAGTATCTGATATGTACAATATCCAGAAAATGGCGCAAAGCGGCAAGGGTTTGCAGCTTGGGCGGAGCGGCAAGCGTCCAGGCATCGGCCCATACGCCGCCGTCCTGAGTAAAAAGTTTTTTCCAGTCGAGAATCATGAGTGCTCCGCCCAGCATGTTTGTGTATGAACAGTACGGGATTTCGCAGTGAATTGCGAGTAAAAAGTACGGTAATGGCGGTACGTTGCAATGGATTCACAAAAAGCCTGAGATCTTCTCCGGGAACGGACCGGCACACTATAGATATTTTCTATACTTTTGACTTGAATTGCCGTATTTTTTTATATACGATAACAGCAAAGCTACAGCATGCCGCTTTGCCGTGTAACCGTTAATAGGAACGCCCCATGCCCCTCACACCTCATCCTGTCGCATCGTATGTGCTCCTGCTTTTAGGGAGCTTTATACTTTTAGTAGGACTGCTCAAAATATTCCGCCCGCAATACTGTCCCGGCGGCATTATGGACAAATTTCCCGCCTTTTGCGGCACACCGGAAAGCGAAGGCGACCTGCGCGCCTCGCTGCGCTGGATGTGCCTGGTGGACGCATCCTATATTTTTCTCGGCTTCGGCAGCGGTGGCGCTGACGGGAGTTCCGGCGCGGCGCTCATGTTCCTGTATACGGGCACGGCCAGACTGCTGGCCTGGCTGACGCTCGACCGCCTGGCGGAAACCGCCGGTTCGGCCGACAGAAAAGCCCTGCGCGGCATCGGCAGAGCCCGCCCGGTCACGGCCACCCTGTTCGCTTTTGCCATGTTCGCCGCTCTCGGCGTGAGCCCCTTTCTTACGCCAGATGCAAAACCCCTGGTCATGCACGCGGCCATCGCCTCTTCCTTGTGGATCGTGCCCGCCCTCATGGTTGCGGCCAACGCCCTCCTGGCCTGGCGCACCATCCATATGGTGCACGGCATCTGGCTGGAGTCCGGCCGCCACAAGGAAGAATATGAAGACTTGAGCCCGCATGCCTACCCGTATCTGGCTCTGGCCGGACTGCTCGCCCTGATGGGCATTTTCGGCCACTCCCTCATGTCTTTCGCCGCTTTTGTCTTCGGAGAAAGCGCGGAACTGCTGCCTGATCTGGCTGTCACCTGGCACGCCGCCGCCCTGATTCCCTTTGCCGGGGCCTTTGTGGTCTGGCTGGTGGGCAGGGTCAACCGTCAATACGCCAACATCCTGGCCTGCGCGCTCATGGGTCTGGCCCTGGCCGCCGCGTTCCTGCTGGACAGCCAGACGCCCCTGGGCAAACTGTTCGCCGTGGTGGTCACCGCCATCGGATTTCTGGTCACCCTTTACTCCTGCGGGTACATCCACAAACCCGCCAATGCTTTTTCCGGCGCTGAAAACAACTACTATTTCTTTTTGCTCCTGCTGTTCGGCTCGCTGGCGGGTATCGCCACATCGGACAATCTGGGCGGGCTGTTCGTGTTCTGGGAACTCATGACCGTCACTTCCTACGTGCTGGTGGCCTATGAAAATACCAAAGAAGCGCACGCGGCCGCCATCAAGTATTACGTCATGTGCACCGTGGCGGCCGCGTTCCTGCTGCCCGCCCTGCTGATGCTGTCCGTCCTTACCGGCAGCCTATCCGTGGCCACTGTTGCCGCCCACGCGGGCGCGCTCGGGCCCGGCATTGCGGCCCTGATCGCCCTGCTGGCCCTGATCGGCTACGGCGTCAAGGCGGGTCTGGTCCCCGGCCACTCCTGGCTCCCGGACGCCCACCCGGCCGCGCCCTCATCCATTTCCGCCCCGCTGTCCGGCGTGCTGACCAAAGCCGGGATATTCGGCCTGGTCCAACTGCTCTTCGGCCTGCTCGGCATGGGGGTGCTGCTCGGCGAGCAAAGCGCGCCCGGCATTCCCGGCATCGGCTCCCTGATCACCTTCCTCGGCGTGCTGACCATGCTCTACGGCGAACTGATGGCCCTGCGCCAGCGGGACATCAAGCGCATGCTGGCCTATTCCACCATGGGCCAGGTCGGCGAAATCACCATCACTCTCGGCCTGTGCACCTGGCTTGCCGCCACGGGCGCGCTGTTCCACCTGATCAACCATGCCATCATGAAGGACCTGCTCTTCCTGTGTTCCGGCATTGTGATCCTGCGGGCGGGCGGGCGTACCCTGGACGACCTCAAAGGGCTCGGCAGGGCCATGCCGGTCACGGCCGGGTGCATGATCATCGGCCTTTTGTCCATCATGGGACTGCCGCCCTTTGCCGGGTTCATCAGCAAGTTCACCATGCTCTACGCCATTGCCAGGGAGAGCATTTTTCTGGCCTCGCTCCTGCTGCTGGCCAGCCTGGCCGGTTGCATCTACTACACGCGCATCATCCGCGCCCTGATTTTCGAACCCTACACCGGACCGCCGGTGCAGGAGCCGCCTCTGACCATGCGCGCGCCCATCATTATTCTGGCCGCGCTGTGCGTGATCATCGGCCTGTTCCCCGGCATTGCCCTCGCCCTGGTCATGCCCGTGGTGGACAGCTTTGTCCAGGCGGGCAAAATAGCCCCGCAGACCTTGCCCTCCCTGTCCATTATCTGGCCGCCCTATGCTCTGTGGCTGATGCTCGGCGCGGCCGTGCCCGTATACTTCAGGAACAATCCGGAAAGAGCCGGACAGGCCACGGGCTGGGTTCTGGCCGCCGCTGCTTTCCTGGTCGTGCTTTTCGGCCAGGAACTGGACGGCATCTCCTTCTGGTTCGCCCTGCTCGTACCGGCCATAGGCGCGCTGAACATGTTCTACGCCTCGGGCTACATGCGGCACAGCCACACCCAATGGCGCTTTTACGCCTTCTTCCTGTTCATGACCGCGGGCCTCACCGGCGTGGCCGCCAGTCAGGATCTGTTCAACTTCTTCCTGTTCTGGGAAATCATGAGTTCCTGGAGCCTGTACTTTGTTATCGTGCATGAAGAAAACCCGGACGCCCTGCGCGAAGGCTTCAAGTACTTCTTCTTTAACGTGCTCGGCGCGGCCTTCCTGTTCCTGGGCGTGGTCCTGCTGATCAACTGGTGCGGCGGCGCGTCCTTTACCCGGATCAGCCAGACCCTGCCCATGCTCGACCCCTGGCAGATCGGCTTTGTTCTGCTGGTCATGGCTGCCGGTTTTGTGATGAAGGCGGCCCAACTGCCTTTCCGCATCGACATCCAGATGCACCCGGCCACCGCGCCCACGCCGGTTTCCGGCTACATTTCCTCCGTGCTGCTGAAAAGCGCCCTGTTCGGCCTGACCAAACTCTTCCTGATGCTCGGGGGCGGCGTGGCCGCTGCCTCCTGGTTCGGCAAGGCCGGAATCATGGACCTGACCTTGTGGGTCGGCGGCATCACCATTGTCATGGCCGGGATATATGCGGTCTTTCAGCGCGATATCAAGCTGGTGCTCATCTATTCCACGGTCAGCCAACTCGGATACATCGTGGTGGCCGTCGCCCTGGGCAGTTCGCTGGGCATTGCGGGGGGCCTCCTGCACCTGGTAAACCACATGCTGTTCAAGGATCTGCTCTTCCTTATGGCCGGAGCGGTCATTGCGCAAACCCACCTGCAGAACATGGACCACATGGGCGGCCTCGCGGCCAGAATGCCTCTCACCCTGCTCTGTTTCACCGTGGGCGCGCTCTGCGTCATCGGCGTGCCGCCAAGCAACGGCTTCACTTCCAAATGGATCATCTACCACGCCCTGATGGAGCAAGGACAGGTGTTTATCGCCATCCTGTCCCTGGCCGGCAGCGTGATCACCCTGGCTTACTTCGCCAAGATGCTGCACTCGGTCTTCCTCGGACAGCCCATGCCGGGTCTGGAAAAGGTCTGTGAAGCGCCCCGCTCCATGCTCATGCCCATGTTCCTGCTGACAGGCGGCTGCGTGGTGACCAGCGTGTTCCCCGGCTTGGTGCTCATTCCTATCAATACAATTCTGGTCGAGCTCGGCCTGCCCGCGCAGGATGTGGCCCCCTGGGGTCTGGCCACGGGCGCGGGCGCGTGGAACGCCACTGTCGCCGCCCTCCTCTTCGCCGTGGCCCTGTTCGGCGGCTGGTGGCTATTGCGTGGCCTTTCCGGTAAGCAGCGCGTCACGCCCATCCACACCTGCGGCGTGGACCCGGCTGACTTGAATCCGCATACCAGCACGCGCGACATCTATTCGGCCCCGGCTGATGCCCTGGCTGAAATCCTGCACCGGCTGCGCGGCCTTCGCAAGGGCTCCGCCGCAGACCTCCTGAGGGGACGCTGTCCCCTCAGGCTCCCCTGGCAGGGGAAATGATTTCCCCTGCCCCCCTCACAAGTTGCGGGTCAAGGGGGCCACGCCCCCTTG
>WRHY01000005.1 GCA_009783025.1 Desulfovibrionaceae bacterium | reverse complement strand
CTTGGTTTTCCTGTGAGACAATGCTGAAGCATTAATGCTGGGCATTGATGCAGGAAAACAGATCAACTTCTAGCTGAATCTCAAGTTCTGTTCCACTCACTCTTTACTTGTCAAAGAACCGAAATGCCACGTTCGTGGCATTGAGGCCTGCCGGGAAACCATGTCCCGGACACGGCATTCTCGCATGAGAAGGACTCCTTTGTCATGCGGGAAAAGAACTATGCTTTAGATCAAAGATCGAGTCAAGCACTTTTTTCAATTTTTTTGAAAAATTGGGAGACAGCCCCTATTCTTCTTCGCTAAAATGCTCGGCAATAGAGGCAAACTTGTCTTTCACCAGACTAAAGGCGGCCACCACTTCCGGATCGAAGTGGCTCCCCGAGCCGGATTCTATAATCTTCACCGCTTCTTCATGCGGCATGGCGTCCTTGTATACGCGCTTGGTAATCAGCGCGTCATAGACGTCGGCAATGGCCATCAGTCGCGCGGGCAACGGAATGCCCTCTCCGGCCAGGCCTTCCGGATAGCCGGAGCCGTCCCACTTTTCATGATGGGAGCATGCGATATCACGCGCCGTGAGCAGAAAGCTCTCCGGGGCTTCCATGGATTTTTCCGCGGCAATGATGGCATCGCGCCCGTGAATGGTATGCAGTTTCATTTCTTCAAATTCTTCGGGCGTCAACCGGCCGGGTTTGAGCAGAATGCGATCCGGCACGCCGACCTTGCCGATATCGTGCAAGGGCGCTGTTTTGTACAGGGTTTCGATATTTTCGTCGGTCAGTTCCGCGTGGTACTTGTCCCTGCTTTGCAGGCAGAGCGCCAGTTCGCGCACGTAGTGCTGCGTTCTGCGGATATGGTGTCCGGTATCGTTGTCGCGTGTTTCCGCAAGCGAGGCCATAGCGATGATAATGGCGTCCTGCAGGGCCGCGAGCTGCCGCGTGCGCGCCATGACCTGTTGCTCGAGCACGTCATTCTGCATTTCAAGGAATTTACGGGCGTCTCCCAGGGCAAGGTGGGTATGCACCCGGGCCATGAGAATCGGCGGCACTATGGGTTTGGTGATGTAATCCACCGCGCCGAGTTCGAAGCCTTTTGTTTCATCGCCTTCCTGCGTTTTCGCGGTCAGAAAGATGACCGGGATGTCCCGCGTTGCCGGGTCGGCCTTCAGTTGCCGGCAGACCTCATACCCGTCCATCTCCGGCATCATGATATCCAGCAGGATAAGATCCGGGTGCGGCTCGGCCCGAGCAATTTTGAGCGCTTTTTCCCCGCTGGTGGCGATTTTATTTCTGTAGAGATCACCAAGCAGCGAACACAGCAGAGTGATATTATCCGGCGTATCATCGACAACGAGGATCGTCGGCTTGGTCGTGGCTTCTTCCATAACGGTCCTTATACAAAACAACTTTTTGCCCGCCGGACAAAGAAAGCGCCCCCAAAAACACAGTGCGTCCTTTTACGGAAGCAGATCGCTCTTACATAAGGATTAATTTGCTCTTTGGCAATAGGACATTACGGCAGGTAGTGTCTCAGTTTGGGTGCGCTGTGCTTTGCCGCCCCACAAAGGAGAGGAAAGGCGAGACAGCGAAGACAGCAATGAGCGCCATTGACTGCTTTGACAAGGAAGGCGCAGCTTTGCGCGATGGGGGCTGAGTTCTTCGGCCCTGCCCCCGGAGCGCAAACAAGCCTGACGAAGTATCGCGCCAAACTGGGGCACTACCAGTTCATGCCCAGCAATTCAAAATGCGCCTGCGGGTGGGCGCAGGCGGGGCACAGAGTGACAGCGCTCGTGCCTTCATGGGTATAGCCGCAGTTCCGGCAGCGCCATTTTACTTTTTCGGCGCGGGAGAAAACGCGGCCTTCCTTGATGTTGCGGGCAAAGTCGAGAAAACGGCGCTCGTGGAATTCTTCGGCCACGGCAATGGCGCGCATGGCGGATGCGACTTCGGGGAATCCTTCCTTGTCCGCGATGGCGGCGAATTGCGGATACATTTCCGTATATTCATGGTGTTCGCCGGAAGCCGAATTAATCAGGTTGGTTTGCGTATCCGTGATGATGCCGGCCGGGAAAGCCGCTGTGATTTCCACGTCGCCGCCTTCAAGGAATTTGAACAGGCGCTTGGCATGTTCTTTTTCCTGATCGGCCGTTTCCGCAAAAATGTAGGAAATCTGCATGAATCCTTCATTTTTCGCGGCGCTGGAAAAAAAGGTATAGCGATTGCGGGCTTGGGATTCACCGGCAAAAGCGATCATGATATTTTTTTCCGTCTGTGTGCCCTTCAGTGATTTCATTATGCTCTCCTTAGCGTTACAAGGTCGGACAATAAGCCGGTCAATAGACAATTGGGCCTAATATATAAACAACAGCTTGCTTTCGTCCAGTATAAATTCCTCAGACTGAGAACTTGGAGGGGAAGGCTTGCTGCTTGCTATAGCCAACTCAGGGGCGGAGCCTAATCTTCCCCATTGCTTAACCCGAGACGTTCCTCAAGCAACGCCACCAGGCGTGAAAAAGCTTTCCTACAATTTTCAACGGCTTCAGCGTGCGAGCCGAAGGCGCCATCGGCAGCGGTAAGACTGAAGATCGGTTTTCTCGCTTCCATGGCCATGGGCATGAGGCTACGATAATGCTTAATCTGGGCGATGCAGTATTCATCATCGTCGATCGTCAAACCGACTGCGGCGCCTTCCAAAACTTCTTTATGAAAAACTTCAGGGATCCTATCGATCCACTTATGGTAAGACTTGGTAGGCCGACCAGCCCTTTCTGAATGTTGCATAACAATGTACCCAATGGGGTCCATGCCTCCTTTGGGCAACTCAAGTGTGGGCAATGGATTTTCTTCCATATATTTTCTCCATGCCTTACGCCATTTGCGCAGGGTAGGGCCAAGGTTCGCCAGGCCCTGGAGAGAGTACCTATCGGGCGCCAGCGGGGTAATAACATAATCGCTGGCAATGATGGCGACCCTGTTCAAGGCGCCAAGGTTGGGTCCCACATCAATGAGGACGAGATCAGAACCTGAATTTTCCGCGCATTTACGCAACACACGGTAAAGGCAGGAAAGAACACGGAAGTCTCTCTCGCCGCCATTGCCTGCCCGAGCCCACGACAGGCTGAACTCGTCTTCCGCAAGAGAAAGTGACAGATCCCCGGGAACAAGGTTGAGTCCTCGCCGAATTTTAATCGGAGGGGGGACAACAACGTCTCCCACGCCATTCAGCAATGGCGAAATCGCCTCGTATATTGTAGAGCCGTCCGGCAATGCATCTGTTTGCTCATCAGTAAGAAAAGCGGAGGTCAGGTTGCATTGCGGATCAAGATCCGCGGCGAGAACAGAAATCCCCCTTTGCCTGAACATCCAGGCAAGATGATAGACGAGAGATGTTTTTCCAACCCCTCCCTTGTTATTAAACAAGGTTAAGAATTTTGTGTGGCTCTGCATATAGTCACTCCGAAGACATCCTGAGTATCCTTATAATAGACCGGCTCAGGGTTTCCGTTCTCCCGCAAGGATTTTTCCGCCCTGGCTATTCCGTAGCCATATCGGTTGACATAGCCCAAATTTTTGAGAATCTCCGCTATTACCGGATTACGATACGCGTTATTGCGGGGAAAGTCGGTTCTGGCTTCCGCAAATAATCCACCGGGATTTTGGATTTCGATTCTATCGGCGAACCAATAAAACCGGATAGGCTGCGTACTTTCGTAGTTCCGGTGCATTACTGCGTTCATTAAATACTCCCGCAACGCCACAGCCGGATACTCAGTCATCGTCTCTTCCCGTAATGGGGATACCGGTATTGGGGTTTGCCGCAAATTTACGATCAGAATTTCATCAAGCACCCGCAGCATTGTTGACAGATTGCCCCCTATTTCCTTCTCGTCAACAGGCGCTTCGTCAAGTCTCGTGCCGCTGAACCGCAGATACTGCATATAGGCTCCCGGCAGCCATTGCCGGGGCTCCGGGGAGAGGAGCAACAACCCCGCGTATGTGGGACACCCATTTTTGCTGTTATAAAGACGTAGCGAGGCAAGTTGATCTTCCTGACGTCTGTGATTTTCATCAATAATTTCCGGAGCCACGGCTTGTTCACGATATTGCGTAAACTCCCGAATGCTTAAATCTTCAATTGTGGCATCGGGGCAAGGCCGCGCATCAAAGGTAGTAGCGTGAGCGATGCGCCGTTCGGTCAGAATACGCTCATCTTGCTCTGTTGCCTTGCTGCGGCTTGGGCCGGTACGGATCCACACAGTGCCTTTATACCGGACCGGGGGGAACATGCTGGGAATGACTTCCACAACAGCAATATCCTTCCCTTCAAGTCGACGTCTTTCTACCTGGAGAGACGGTGTGGGAAGAATGCTCCCGTCGTTTCTGAATGCCGTGAGCATCAAAAGCAGATCATCAGTCACTTGTACGCCTGAAACCGAACCGTTGTTCGCCACCCCAATCAGGAGATAGCCGGGCTTGCCGTCACCGGGCATGTCATTGGCGAAGGCACAAATGGCTTCACCAAATTTTTCTTCTTTTTTGGTTGAAATGGTTCGCTCAATGCGTGGAGATTCAAGGTCAAGCGCACATTCGAGAAGCTCCTGATCTGTGATTCGCATGGCCTTCCTTCATTTCAAGATTCAAAAAAGATTGTGTATATGGCACCGCCGAAAGGCGAGAACGAGCCGAAAGCCACATTTTTCGGCTCAGTGTTCCCCATAAGCCAACCATTGGCCGATTTATGAAATCAGTTTCTTCAGGGTATACGAAAGTTCAGTACCAGACAACGAGCAACTTTCGCCAATCCGCCGTTTCTGAGTTGCAGTTCGCGATATACGGCGGGCTGTGGAATAAACAAGGAGCCCTGAGCAGCAGGCAATGCCTCAGCTTGAGCAATGCCGGCAATTATTCAGTTTGAGCTCCTCCAATAGAGCAACCTGCCGTTGCAGGCAGGCGGGAAGAGAGAAGCGCCGCACGACTGTCCGGCGGGCATTTTGGCGCAGGCGGGTGAACTGTTCCGGCTCCCGGAGCGCGGCATCAACGCGCGCCGCAAGCGCCTTTTGATCAAAAAAATCCACCAGCAGGCCGTTTTCTCCGTCCGTGACCACTTCCCGGACCGGCTCGGTTGCCGAAGCGACCAGCAGGGCTTCGCAGGCCATGGCCTCAAGCACGGACCAGGAAAGTACAAAGGGATAGGTGAGGTAGACGTGCACCGAAGAGATGCGGAACAAGGCGCGCAGAGCGGCATAGGACACGCTGCCGAGAAAGTGGATCCGGGAGAGGTCTAGATCGCCTTGCAGCTCTTGCAGGTATTTGCTTTTGTAGCTTTGCCCTTCCGGCAGTTTGTCGCTGTAGCTGATTCCGTCATTGCCCACAATAAGCGTCTGGGCATCGGGGTGCAGTTTTTGTATTTCCGGCAGGCTGCGCATAAAAATATGGAATCCCCGGTAAGGCTCCAGGTTCCTGGCCGCGTAGGTGATGATTTTGTCTTTGCCGGAAAGGCGCAGCACCGGGTCTGGGGGCGCGTGCCCGGCCGCATCGGCTGTTTTTCCGGTCGTGGCGCGGGGTATTGCGACGCGGCTGTGCTTGCCGACAATCCGGCTTTCGCCGTGCGCCCGCATGGGTTGCACCCGCACCTCTTCTTCCGGGTCCGGGCACATGAAATCCGTGTCCAGGCCGTCATGAATGACGCGAATAGCGGTCCGTATGGTTGCCGGATAGCGCGAGGCCTGCCATTCGGTCGGGCTGATGCAGGCGCTGGCCTCCATCAGGGCCAGGATTTGCGGGGTATTGCGGATACGGGCGCCAAAGGCTCTGTCCACGCTGTGGGGAAACTCCGGATCAAAGGCCATATCGGCCTGTCCGGCGCGAAAGAAATATTCGCAATACGCCAGGATGGGCGTATCCGGGTAGACGTCGCGGATGAAAAGCGCTTCTCCCCAGCCCGGATGGACACTGATCACATCCGGCGTGACCCCCTTGCGCTTGAGGTTCAGCAGAGACCGGGCCACGCTCTGCCCTCTGCGCACGGCGGCCTCGGTGCTTTTCAGGTAGTGGTGGGTCCGCTCTCCCGGCGCTCCCGGCGTTGCGTAGCCGATGGTGGTGATGCCGGGCAGGGTTCCCCGCTTGCGGATGTTTTCGGCGTCTCCCAGGCCGTAGATGTCATGCCCGCCCTGTTCTTTCAGGAAACGGACAAGGCGCAGATACTGGCCCGGAAAGTTCTGATGAATGAAGAGCAGTTTCATGGGCGGTTCAGGGTTTTGAGATCTTCCCTTGCCAAGCATTCCATGCGTTCGGATTCCATAAACATGGAGTACAGCAGAAGCAAGGTGGCGTTGCTTTCTTCCGAATTGGCGCATAAGTCTTGCAACTGTTCCCGTTGCACGGTTTCAAGCAGGCGATCGGCAAAAAGCCCTACCCATTTGGCATAGAGCGGCAGGGGAATTTCCGGGGCCAGGGCGATCATGCTTTCGAGCCGTTGCGTATCCAGATGCGCATGGGTCAGTTTGAGCACTTCCCGCAGCGCTTCACTGCGCCGTTCTCCGGGCAGGGAAAGCCTGGACATGATTCTGGCTGTGATAAAGGCATGGATTTCGGCTTCAGTGCTGACAATGTTCATGGCGTTGCTCCGGGGGCGCGGCTCTCTTGCCGGTCCAATAGAGTACTGACCTGCGCCAAAAGCGCGGAAAGTTCCGCCGCGTTCACGGGTTTTGCCAGATAATAATCCACTCCCATGTCCAGGAAGCGCTCTTTGTCTCCGGCCATGGCATAGGCGGTCAGAACGATAATCGGAATATCCCTGGGAATGGTGAGTCTGTGGCTCCAGGAGGCAAGTCCGAGCGCCAGGGCCGCTTCGGCTGAAGGCGTGATGTCCGCGCTTTTTCCTTCCCGGATGCGCCGGGTCATTTCCATGCCGTCCATCACTGGCATTTGTATATCGGTAATAATGCAATCGAATGCTTGCAGCAGCAGGGCTTCGAGGGCTTGCCGCCCGTCCGGGACGCACACGCAGTCATGGCCCGCTTTTTTCAGGAGAAGGCGCAGGGTGAGCTGGCTCACGGGATCATCTTCCACCACCAGCAGTTTCAGCGGGCGGGCTTCGCGCGGGGATGGCGGAGGCGGGGGCGGGGGTGTTTTTTCCTCCTCCACGCTGTCGGGCACGGCAAAGCGCAGGGAACAGTGCACTGTGGTTCCTTGTCCGGGCGTGCTTTCCACACTGACGGCGCCGTTCATCATTTTCACCAGCCGTTGCACGATGGCCAGTCCCAGGCCGGTGCCGGAAAAGCGTCTGGTGCTTGAAGAGTCCAGTTGGGTGAAGGCATGAAAAATATCGCCCAGTTTGTCGTCAGGTATGCCGATGCCGGTATCGCGCACCGCCAGATAAATGCAGCGGAATCCTTTTTTGCAGCGCGGCAGAAGCGTGCACTCAACGGAAATCGACCCTTCGCGCGTGAATTTGAAGGCATTGCCCACCAGGTTGAAGATGATCTGGCGCACGCGCGCGTCATCACCCACCAGCAGTTGCGGGATATTCGGGTCCAGGTGCAGTGAGAAGTCGATATGTTTCCGCTTTGCCTGGTGCGTGAACATGCCGAGCGCGGAACGCACGGTCACGGAAAAATTGAACTGTTGCGGCACAAGTTCCAGGCGGCCCGCTTCAATGCGCGAAAAGTCCAGAATGTCCGAAATGATGCGCAACAGGCTCCGGCCGGAATGGCTGGCCGTGGTCACGCACTCCATTTGTTCGGGCGTCAGGGGGGACTGTTGCAGGACTTGCAGCATGCCGAGCATGCCGTTGAGGGGAGTGCGCAGTTCGTGGCTGACATTGGCCAGAAACTCGTTTTTGGCCCGGCTTGCGGCTTCCGCTTCTTCCTTGGCTTTGTGCAGCGTCTGCATGGCCCAGCGCCTGCGCAGATGGAACCACATGCCGTTGATGAACAGATCCAGTTGGCGCAAATCCGACGAAGTATACGGTTCTTGTTTGTTGGCCACGCCGACCAGGCAGACCACACGGCCTTCGTCCATTATCGGAGTCACGGCATAGCGTTCGACAGAGACAGACTCGCCGGTGATGTCGGCAAAGTTCCCCTGGGCCGCGTTCACTACTTCGGAATGCCGTATTTCGCGGCATGTTTCGTTTTCCGTCCAGGGCAGCAGGGTAACGCGGTTCTTGGCGGAATCATGTTCCTGCGCGGCAACGTCCTTGGACCAATAGGTATGGCCTTTTTCACTCTCGTTTCTTCCCGCCACGCACAAATAACCAAAGGCGCTGCCCGTGAGTTTTACCGCCTGCTCCAGAGAAAAACGCATCACCGCGTCCTCGCAGGCCGCGTCCATATGGGAGAGGCGGTGCAGGGCCGCCAGGCGGGATTCGTTCAGCCGGGTTTCCCGCTCTATTTTCCGCAGATCAGTGATATCGCTGACAATGCAGGCGACTCTGCCGCTCTCGGGCGAATAGGCGCTGATCTCGTAGTAGCCGGACTCAAGGTGCAGTTCCTGGTGTAGGGGGCGCTCTTCCACCAGTACCCGCCTGAGGCAGGCTGCCCATTGTTCGGCCGCTTCAGCCAGGATATCACGAATCTTGAGGCCGGTAATTTCCGGAGAATTGACCTTGAACATGCGGCTGAAGGCGGGGTTGAGCACCACCAGGGCAAAATCGTCCGGCCCGTAGGACGGTTCGGTCCCTTCCCAGTTCGAGATGTGTTCGAAAAGGATGAAGCCGTCTTCCATCCGGTTAAACAAGGCATAGTAATTTCCGGCCAGGCGCTGGGAAAAGGTTATATCCCGGATCAGCACGGAAACGGACACCACATGGCGGTCCGGGCCGAACTCGGGCCAGAAGCGGCAATCCGCCAGCGCCTTTCCCGTCAGAGGCAAATCCAGCATTATTTCGGAGTGTCCCGGTTTTGCGGTGGCGAAAACATTCCGGACGCTCTTGCGGAAGAAGCCCCGGCCGCCCGACAAGTCGAAATCATCCAGGGATCTGCCGATCATGTCCTGGGGACGGATCGTAAAGTAGCGGCTGATGGTGGGGCTGACCGAGAGAAAGCGGCCTTCCCGGTCGATACGGGCGATAACGTCGGGCGAGTCCTCGGCCATGGCCCGGAACTTCTCGTTGCTGGCGTGCAGCGCTATCTCGGCCTCGCGCTGGGCTGTTATGTCCGAGAGCAGCGCAATGATCCGCGCCGCCTTTCCCTCGCGGCGCAAGGCCACGGCGCGCAGAATGCCCCAGCCCCAGCCGGGGTCGCGGGGAAAACGGACCGTGGCCTGGATCCGTTCGCATTCCCCCTGCATCAAATTGAAGAAGCGCCGGCGCAGGTTCGCGGCATCCACCGGTTGCAGCAGCGCAATCAGGGCCTCCAGGGGACTGTCCTCTTTGCTTGCGGGCATACCCGTTATGGCTGTCCAGCGGGGAGACACATACAGTTCGTCTGTTTCCGCGTTCCAGTCCCAGATGCCGTCATTGATCGCCTTGAAGATCAGGCGGGCGCCCTCACTGTCGTCGCTATACAGGGCAAGGCCGCCCGGCGGGGTTTCTGTTACTGTGGTGCAGACGGCCCCGGCTCGCGGCGGCGGATCCGCCGCATCCGGGCTGTCGGTTTGGCTTGGCGCGGGCTGCGCATCATTTCCGGTCGGAACCCGGGGCAGGCCGAAGTTGATGGCGTCCGACGGGTGCCCCAGAGCCAGTTGTCCGACCAGGGGGCTTACAGGGGGCTGTTTGTCGGGCCGGACCTCATCCGGCGCGTCTTTGCCGAGGCGCGGGCGGCTTTCGTCATGCCCTTCCCGTCCTATGAAGTTGCTGATGTCTTCTTCCGGCTCCACCAGTTCCAGGTAGTGCATGAGGGCGTTCGGCAGCGCTCCGGAGTCCGGGGCGTCCCGGCCGATCTGCCCTTCGCGCTCCACGCCGGTCCCCAGAAACGCGGCATTGTGCGCCAGGGCCGCTTCCAGGGCTTCCACCTGCTTGCGCGCCGTGTAGAGCGCTTCCAGCAGTTCGTGGTGTACTTTTTCCCGGTCGTTGGTGGACATAGTGGTTAGGCTCAGGGATTAAGGAAGCAGCCAATCTGCCATAGGTTTAGCAATGAGCCGCGCGTTATTGTATGCCATTTGCAAGCTCAGGCATGTGTGTCCGATATAGAAATTATCCTGCCGCGAAACGACCAAAGCGACATCTGGAACATACCTTCCAGTCAAGCAAAGTGGAAGTAAAAATTGAATTGCGTTATTATAATACTGAGGAACGGCAACTCTATAGTTTTGTCTCACTTTTATTTTTGCATCTTCAACCGCGCCGAGTAAAAGAGTCGGCAGAAAAGGCTTATCTCTTACAGATTCCGGAATGCGCTCCAAGTTTTCTCTATTTGCATCAAGAATATGGCCGGCATTTATACGAAGTTCTTTATTTGTATCATAAATAAGCTCTTCATGTGATGTAAAATAAGAAGCCCGTTCGGGGAGTGTGCTAAAATCGCTCAAAATAATATCCGAAGCTTCATAGACGCCATGACTATACCAAGGCTGCCGATTTGCGTTGGCGTTCTTCGTGAAGACCCAAAAAATCTCATTATTTGACGGCGCAAAGAGACCGGTATTAAAACATGCCTTATTCGCTGTGGCCGCGATCTTGGATTCTCCGGCGATTTTTTTGTACGTGTGGCTGATGTAGTTTTTGAGGATATTCAGATCCCCCTGGGCAGGATCATAAGACCAGTTTTCCTGCTGGCTCTTTTGCGCGAGACTCCTGACCAATCTTTCAAATTCCGGAATGTAGGCAAAGTCAAAAAGATTTTCATAGACTGGCGGCATAAACTCTCCCTGCTGTGCGGGCTTGACAAAATTCAGATTTGGCCTATTTTATACATAGCTTCAATATTTACTTTTGGCTTTATTTTCCTTGCTTAGGGAGCCTTATGGCTCCCTTTTCCATTGCCTAAAAGCGGGACATTTCCCGTTCGGCGTCGCGCATTTCCGCCGCGTTTTTGAGGTCTTGCCGTTGATCGTGCATTTTTTTGCCGCGGCCGAGGGCCAGTTCCAGTTTTACCCTGCCGTTGCGAAAGTGCATGTTCACCGGAACCAGGGTCAGTCCTTTTTGCTGCACCTTGTCCGCCAGGGTTTTCAGTTCACGGGCGTGCATGAGCAGTTTGCGGTCCCTGTCCGGCTCGTGCTGGGCATAACCGGCATTGGCATAGGGCGCGATATGCAGGCCGATGATAAAGGCTTCGCCCTCGCGGAAGGTGACATAGGCATCGGCAAAGTTCACCGCGCCCTGGCGGATGCTTTTCATTTCCGACCCGGTAAGCACAATGCCCGCTTCAATAAAGTCCAGAAGCTCGTAGTAGTGCCGGGCTTTTTTATTTTGGGCTATCTGGCTGCCCGTGGGTTTTTTGCTCATACGTCCACGCCTACCTGAGAAACGAAAAAGGATACATCTTCGGGAAAACGGTTGTACACCGCCTCGCGCACGATGGTATTGATGAGTCCCACCGTGGGCGCGGCAAGGGCCTGGGTCAGGATGGCCCGGCACTCCTCCGCGCTGCTGTGGCGGATGAAATGTTTAATGGCCGGTATGGACTGCGGGGCCAGGGAGATTTCATCCACGGGCATGCCCAGCAGTATGGGCAGGCAGTACGGATCCGCGGCCATTTCTCCGCATACGCTCACGGATATGCCCGCCCGGTGCGCCATGTCGACAACCTGTTTGATAGCGCGGACAATGGACGGATGCAAGGGCTGGTACATGTAGGCCACATGCTTGTTGCCGCGATCCACGCCAAGCGAATACTGGATCAGATCGTTGGTTCCGATGCTGAAGAAGTCCACTTCCCTGGCCAGCAGATCAGCCACCAGCACGGCCGAGGGCAGTTCCACCATGATGCCGACGGGTATTTGGGCGTCAAAAGGCACGGCATCGGCGTCCAGTTCCTGCCGGGCTTCATTCAGGATGGATTTGGCGGCGCGCAGTTCCGCCAGGCCGGAGATGAGCGGGAACATCAGGGCCACATTGCCCGAGGCGCTTGCGCGCAGGATGGCCCGGAGTTGGGTGCGGAACATGTATTGATGCCGCAGGCAGTAGCGGATACCGCGCAGTCCCATGGCCGGATTGGCCTCGTCCAGGATTTTGCGTCCGGTAAGCAGTTTTTCCCCGCCCACGTCCAGGGTCCGGAACACCACTTTGCGCGGGGCCACGGCCCGGACAAGAGCGGCGTAGTCCTCGTACAGTTCGTCTTCCGTGGGCAGCGTGCTCCGGGTTATGTAGGCGAATTCGGTGCGCACCAGTCCGATGCCCTCGCCGCCGCTGGCAAGCACGCTCTCGGCTTCGGCCGCGCTTTCCACGTTGGCAAGCACGGCAATGCGTTGTCCGTCTTCGGTTTCCGCCGGGTACAGGGCGTGGGTCCGGATGCGCTGCTCATAGGCGTTGTGCTGCTCCTGCAAGGTCAGGTAGTCGGCCAGTTCGGTTTCGTTGGGAGCGACAAGCACCTTGCCCGCTATGCCGTCAACGATCAGCAGTTCCCCCGCAACGGTTTCCTCACACAGGCCGGAGAGTCCCACCACGGCGGGAATACGCAGGCTGCGGGCCAGAATGCCGGTGTGCGACGTTCTGCCGCCCTGCTCTATGGCAAAGGAAAAGATGCGATCCGGGCGCAGGCCTATAACATCCGCCGGAGTCAGATCATAGCTGAGCAAGATACCGCGTTCATCGCCGGTTGCCAGCGGCAGGGCGCTCCCGGACAGGCACTGCAGAATGCGGGCCGCAACCAGGCGCACATCTTCAATCCGGTCGCGGATGTAGGGCAAATTAATGCGGTTGAAGTCATCGGCAATGCGGGCCACGCTTTCTTCAAGCGCCCATTCCGCGTTCATCCGCTGCTCGCGGATGCGGCGCAGGGCTTCACCCCCGAGTTTGTGGTCCCGGCAGATGAGCAGGTGCATGTCCAGCACCTCCGCATGCAGGCGCAGATCCTGGGAGAGCCTTGCCCTGGCCTGGGTAAAATCCTCGGCCACAGCGTCCATGGCCTTGTGCAGCCGTATCGTTTCCTCCTCGACAGCGGCCAGGGGCACCAGTTCATGGCGCACGGAATCAGGGGCCCGGTTCAAAAAGAACCCCTTGCCCACAGCGATGCCCGTGGAAACGGCTATACCGTGCAAAATGGCCCGTGCCATTTGTCCTCCGCTTGGGTCAAGAACCTAGTAATTTTGGGGCGGAGCCCCTCCAAAAAAGCCTAGAAACAGTTCCTAATCGTCTCCGCGGCCAGGGCCGCGTCCACGCCGTGGCAACGCAGGGTCAGGGAAGCGCCCTTGCCGGCGGCAAGGGAAAGAATATCCAGAATGCTCTTGGCATCGGCTGTCGCGCCTTCGTATTCCAAGGTTATGCGGGCTTCAAACTGTTGCGCCGCCTGGGCCAGTCTGGCCGCGGGTCTGGCGTGCAGGCCGAGGTCACTTTTGATAAAAATGACCGTTTCCACGCCTGGCGCGGATACGGGCTCCGCCTCTGTCATCTTCTCCAGCATTCGTTTCTTTCCTTACATATCCGGCGGCATCAGCCGCATGGTAGTGCCTCAGTTTGGGTGCGCTATGTTTTGATGCCCCACAAAGGCCGGGAAAGGCTGGCCTGTGGAGACAGCAGTGAGCGCCGTTGACTGATCTGACGAGGAAGGCGAGTTTTTTGCGGAGGGAGTGTACTCTTATGGTACTCGACCGGAGCAAAAAACGATGCCTGACGAAGTATCACACCAAACTCAGGCACTACCACGGCAGTCGCGCGGGAATATATTCAAACCACCCGGTCAAGTGCAGGGTCACTGTTACCGTGAGCAGAACAAGGGCCACAAACACGCGGGAAATATGGCGTCTGCCCACGAGCCATCCCATGAACAGCAAATAGACCGCCACGCCCGCCCACACCGCCATTGGCGCGCCCGGCAGAGCCAGCCATAACAGCAGCCCGAGCAGCACGGCATTCACGCATTTGAAACGGTCGCCCCAGTTCATCAAATTAAACCGCCGCAACAGAAACAGCACTTCCATGCCTTTGCGGAAACCAAGAACATAGGACAGCAGTTTAAAAAGCTGCAAAAACACAAAGCAGTATACAGTAAACCAGAGGGCTTTTTCAGGCAAGCCCGCCAGAATCAGGCAGGAAGCGACCAAAGCCCAGGTAACCAGCAAGGTTCCGTTAAACAGGGAGTCCCCTATGGCGGACAAGGTATTCGCGGTGGTATCCTTGAGTCCTTCCAGCACGGATGGCGGCAGGACGCCGTTGGCAATGCCCGTTTCCAGACGCAGCAGGATCCCCAGCAGCATGGGCGTGAAAAAGGGGTGGCAGTTGTGGTGCCGGGCATAGCGCATGCGCGCCGCCGCGAGCCGTTCTCCCGGTCCGTAAAGAAATTCCAGGGCCGGTTCAAAGGCATAAATGAACCCGATATTCTGCAAACCGCGCGGGTTATAGGCGGCATTCACCAGGTAGCTGCGTAAAAAACAGCGGCAGAGGAGTTTGGACGGCACGATTTTCATGTATTCACCTGAAGGCCGCACAGACAGCCGTACAGTTCCTTGGCGCTCCAGCCCCTGAGACGGGTTTGCGCGCGCGCCGCGACCTCTTTCATCCTGCCGCCGCGTGCGCTTTCCTCCCGCAGCACGGTTTCGACTTCATCCATGGTGCTGCGCGAGCGCTCATCGGGCGGTCCCAGCACAACGGTAATCTCCCCGAGCAGTTCAGGCAGCGGGTTATGTTCTCCCAGAACGAAAAAGAGAAATTCCTCATACTGTTTGGTCAACTCCCTGGCAAGGCAGGCCTCTCTTCTGCCCAGGGCTCTGAAGGCGCTGTCCAGCGTTTCCGCCAGGCGATCTTTGCGTTCAAAGAACACCAGGGTGGCGGCAATGGCCGCCCAGGGGGCGAAAAAGGCTTCGCGTTCCGCTTTTTTGCGCGGCGCAAAGCCCAGAAAGGCGAACGGATAGGGCGGCAGTCCGCTGGCGCTGAGCGCGGCCAGGGGAGCGGACGGACCGGGAATTGGCGACACGGGGATGCCTTCGTTCCGGCAGGCCCGGACCAGTCTGTAGCCGGGGTCCGAGAGCAGCGGCGTGCCCGCGTCCGAGACCAGGGCCAGGGATTTGCCTTCCTTGAGCCAGGCCAGCGCCTGGGGCAGGCGCGCTTCTTCGTTATGGTCGTGAAAACTGGTAAAGGCGGGAGCCTTGACCCCGCAACGGGCGAGCAGGCTGCCTGTTTTGCGGGTGTCTTCCGCCAGGATGCCGGAAACAGAAGCAAGCACCTGCCCGGCCCTTGGCGAAAGATCACCAGGGTTGCCAAGCGGTGTCGCCACTATCCACAATGTGCCCGGTTTCGATGACATTATCGTGGTGCTCCAGTTCCATGCGTCCGTCAGGGCCTTGCTGTATGCAGATGAGATCAAAACGGCAGGGGCGGGACCATACTTCTTCCACGGCCAGATAGTGTCTGGCGGCGCGCACGAAGCGTTCCTGTTTTTGCGCGGTAAAGGCCGCGTATGCCGGTATGCCATGGCCCTCGCTGTCGCCCGGCTGTTCGGCCGGTCCGCAAGAGCGGGTTTTCACCTCTACAAAGACAAGTTCCTCGCCGTTTCCGGCCACAATGTCCAGTTCCAGGCCCTGCCGCGCCCCCTTTGGCCGCCAGTTGCGCTCCAGGATACGCCAGCCGAGACTCCTGAGGTAGCGCACGGCCGCCTCTTCCCCGCTGCTGCCCAGAAGCAGATGGCGCGCCTTGGCTTTCATGGCGTATTGTGCCTTTTCACCTTGTCTGTTGCAAGGGGAAAAAGGTAGTGCTTCCCTCCGCTCCTTGCTTTTCTTTTTCCTTTATGCTAATATATATAAACATATAGCATCCCTCCCCAGTCTTACCTGTTCCCGCCTCCCCCAACATACCCCCAACTCGACCTCCACGCCGAGGCCGCTTCGTTCATTTTGTCAATAATTACACAGGAGAGAATCTCTATGCACCACCCCACGCCCATGCCATATCAACAATTCTCACCCCGCCAAAGTCTGCTCGGTTCACCACTCGAATCCAAGCCCAAGCTCTCAACCTCACCCCCCGCAAACGCCACCCTCACCCGCAACGGCCTGACCATAGAATGCTTCTATAACCAGGACGGAAAACTCCACAAAAAACGCGAACACTACGGCAACGACTCCACCGAATTCATCTACCACTTCGACCCAAAAGGCCACCTGCTCAAAGCCTTCCGAAACAACAAGCTGGTGGAAGAATACGCCTACAACGAACTCGGGCAGCGGGTACGCGCACAACGCGAGTATCGCGGCTGCTACGATCGCGGCAAGGGCCGTCTGGAGTACGACAAGCAGGGCAAGCTGTTCAAAGCCGGAGAGTATTCCTTCAGCTACAATAAACAGGGAGCTCTGGCCGAGCGCCGGGACCGCTGGGATACGACTAGGTTTTCCTACGGCAAGGACACCCTGCTGGACAAAGTACACCTCAGCTATGGCGGAAAAATCTGGTACGAATATGATCCCGTACACCGCATCGTTCCAGCCAAACGCTTCAGGAATGAGCTCCTGGTCGCGGAATATGTGTGGCGCAATGCCTTGCAGCTTGCAGCTTATCTGGACCACGAGCACCAACTGGAATATACCTTTCTCTATGATACAAACGACGTTCTGGACCGCGTGCGCATTGTCCGCATGCCTTACCACAAAGTCTGGAAACCCGGCCCGCATATAGACGTAGTGGCCGCCAGCCGGGACTGGCCCTACGTTATGTCCGCGCAACGGACAATGCGCAGCATGCATCTTCTCTTCGAGAAGTACGGCGATGTGCTTGACCTCCACTGCTGCACGGATCAGGTGGGAACCCTCAAGCTCCTCACCGACAGGCAGGGCCGACCGGTCAAGGAAATCCAGCGGGACAGCTTTGGGGTGATACTGCGGGATAGCTTTCCGGACTTGTACATGCCCATAGGGTTTGCGGGCGGGTTGCAGGATCCGGATACCGGCCTTGTGCACTTTGGCTACCGGGACTATGATCCGGTAGTGGGCAGGTTTACGGCGCCGGATCCGCTGGGGGACACGGGCGGGGATCATGACTTGTATGACTATTGTATAGATGATCCGGTTACGATGAATGATCCCACGGGGTTGTTTCCGCCCTTGCTGTTGTATGCGGGACTGGCAGCAGCAGCGGGTCTGGCGGGAAAAGCGGCCGCCCTGGGCCTGGGACGGGGAGGCGCTTACGGAGCGGCCAAGGCTGCGGATAAACTGGAAGGCAAAGGCGGCACAAAGGCGCAGGATGGAGTAAAGGCCGTGGTTCCCACGGTTGCCAGGGCGAGCCTTATTTCCGCCGCCGCCTCGCCGCTGCCGGCTGCGGTGGTGGCGCCGCCGGGAGCGGCCGCCGCTGCCGGGCGAACGGCAGCCGATGCTGGACTGCGGGCTATGGCGAGGGTTCAGGCTAGCCGATATGGGGATAAGATTGTAACAGGAGCAACGCATGCCGCAAGGCTTGGAGAAGGATATGCGAATCCTAATTGGGTTACACCCTCATCGGTGGCCGGGGGAGCGGGAGCGATCGTAAAACAGTTTGTAGACTACCTCGAGAGGCGGAAAAACTCCAAAAAATAGACTTGTACTTTGAGGAGGGAGAAATGGGCGACGGCAATAGCCCGTATTGGGGCCTATTCCTTGGCATTATGTTGATTGTCTTAGGCGGGTGGAACATAATAACAGGCGATGGCGGTTATAAGGGAGGGCTGTTTGTGGGGAAGGCTCCCGTCGTGGATTGGTTTGGATGGATTTTTTTGCCTTGCGGCATCGCCATTACTGTTCTCTCCATCATCTCCCTGCGGCGCGGCGGAGGCAAGCCCAAAAAATACACGGACGAAGACGTTGCCCGCGCCAAAGAAGCACTGGATCGCATGTATTTGCGCGAGCACGGAACCTTGCCCGAAGAACCGCCGTCCAAGAAAGACGGATAGACGGTACATGGGGCCGTGACACGCTCATGTCGTTCATGAAAGGGGCTTCGGCCCCTTTTCTTTTACGCGGCAGGCCATGTTTCCGCTTTACTGTGGCGCGACGCTCTTGTTTTCCTCAATAAATTCTCTTATTATTGAAGATTGTTCCGGCCGACCGGCATCTATACAAGGAGAATTCCCGATGAACGATATCCTTCGCGCCATCCGCGACCGCCGCAGTATCCGCAAGTACCAGGACAAGCCTGTGTCCAGGAAGGTGCTGGAGCGTATTGTCGAGGCCGGGTTGTGGGCGCCCAGCGCCATGAACCGTCAGCCCTGGCATCTGACCGTGGTGCAGGGCCGCGACCTTATTGACCGCATCAACGTCGAGCTCAAGGCGGCTGTGGAACGCATGCCCGAGAACCGCTATAAAGCCATGGTGGGCAATGAGTCATATCATGTGAGCTTCAGGGCTCCGGCGCTGATCATCGTGTCCGCCGCTCCGAACGCCTCTCCCATGAACGAGGCCGACTGTTCCTGCGCGCTCCAGAACATCTTTCTGGCCGCGTATTCTCTGGGCGTGGGGTCCTGCTGGGTCAACCAGCTCGGCAGCGTGTGCGCGGAACCCGGCTTCCGTATTCTTTTGGACAGCCTGGGCGTGCCGTCCGGCAATTATATTCACGGTGTGGCCTCCCTCGGGTACGCGGCGGACGACGCCAATCCCAAGGTGCTGTTGCGCAGAGACGGGAACGTGAACTGGGTTGAGTAAGGGTAACAAAACAGCATGGGCAAAGATCTGATTATCGTGGAATCACCGGCCAAGGTGAAGACCATACGCAAGTTTCTCGGCAACAATTACGCGGTACAGGCCAGTATCGGCCATATCAGGGATCTGCCTTCCAAGACCCTGGGCGTGGATGAAGGCAATGATTTTGCCCCGCAGTATGAAGTCATTCCAGGCAAGGAAAAAGTGGTGGCCGAGTTGCGCAGTGCGGCGGCCAAGGCGGACAACATCTATCTGGCCCCTGACCCGGACCGCGAAGGCGAGGCCATTGCCTGGCATGTGGCCGCGCTGATTGAGGATCAGACCAAAGACAAGCGGGTCAGCCGCATTCAGTTCAACGAAATCACCAAGCGGGCCGTGCAGGAAGCCCTGGCCAATCCCCGCCCTCTGAACGCCAATCTGTTTGACGCCCAGCAGGCCCGGCGGGTGCTGGACCGTCTGGTGGGCTACAAGATTTCTCCGCTGCTCTGGAAAAAGGTCAAGCGCGGCATCTCGGCCGGGCGGGTGCAGAGCGTGGCCTTGCGTCTGCTGGTGGACCGCGATTCCGAGCGCCGGGCCTTTGTGCCCGAGGAATACTGGCTGTTCCGGGCCTTTCTGGAAGCGGACCAGCCGCCCGTGTTCCGGGCGGATCTGCATAAGGTGGACGGCAAGAAGCCGGTTATCGGCGATGAAAAGGCCGCTCTGGCTCTTGAGGCCCGTTTGCGGGGACAGCCTTTTGTTGTGGACGGGGTGGAAGTCAAGGAGCGGGAAAAGTCCCCGTCCCCGCCCTACATCACCTCCACCCTGCAACAGGCCGCCAACCAGCGCCTGGGCTACACGGCCAAGCGCACCATGAGCGTGGCGCAGCGTCTTTACGAGGGCGTGGACCTGGGCGAGTCCGGGACCACGGCTTTGATCACCTATATGCGTACTGATTCGGTGCGCATTGCCGACGATGCCAGGGACGCGGCCAAGGCCTTTATCGAGGCCACCTGGGGCAAGGACTACTATCCGCCCAAGGCCCGGCATTTCAAATCCAAGGGCGGGGCCCAGGATGCGCACGAGGCCATCCGTCCGGTGGACGTGGCTGTCACTCCGGACAGCATCAAGCCTTTTGTGGCTCCGGATCAATACCAGTTGTACCGCCTGATCTGGACTCGTTTTCTGGCTTCGCAGATGGCCGGGGCCAGGGTGCAGGACACGGTGGTTCTGGTTTCCTGCGCTGGCGCGCAGTTCCGGGCCAAGGGCGAGCGCGTGCTTTTTCCCGGTTTTTACGCGCTTTCCCCGCAAAAGAGCGAGGATGTGGTGGAGTTGCCCGCCCTGGCTGCCGGGCAGGCGCTGACCTTGCACAAGCTGGAGAAGGAGCAGAAGTTCACCCAGCCGCCGCCGCGCTACAGCGAAGCCTCGCTGGTGCGCGAGTTGGAAGAAAAGGGCATCGGCCGTCCTTCCACATACGCCAGCATCATTGCCACGCTCATTGAGCGCGAATACGCGGCGCTTGAGGACAAGCACTTTGCGGTCACGGATCTCGGCCGGGTGGTCTGCGAACTGCTGACCGAGTATTTCCGCGATCTCATGGATGTCGGGTTCACGGCCCAGATGGAAGAGGCCCTGGACAAGATCGCTGAAGGCGAGGAAGACTGGATCGCCCTGCTGAACCGTTTTTCCGCCGAATTCAACCCCACGCTGGAGCAGGCGGCCAAGGCCATGAGCTCGGTCAAGGGCGGTCTGCCGTCCGGTCTGGCCTGTCCGCAGTGCGCCAAGCCCACGCTGATCAAGTTCGGCAAGGCCGGTCCTTTTCTGGCCTGTTCCGGCTACCCGGAGTGTACCTTCACCAGCAATTTCAACCGGGATGACAAGGGCGAGGTGCGCATTGCGGAGCGCGAGCAGCCGCAATATGAAATCGTGGGCGCCTGCCCGGACTGCGGCAGTGACCTGGCAATTAAAAAGGCGCGCACCGGCAGTCGCTTCATTGCCTGCACCAACTACCCCAAGTGCAAGCATGCGCGCCCCTTTCCTACCGGCGTGCCCTGCCCCAAGTGCAAGCAGGGTGTGCTGGTGGAAAAAAGCTCCAAGCGGGGCAAGCTCTTTTACGGCTGCGACCAGTACCCCAAATGCGACTTTGCCATGTGGGACGAGCCGGTGCAGGGAAGCTGCCCGGACTGTGGCTCTCCCCTGCTGGCCGTCAAAAAGCCCAGGGGCGGCAAGGCCTATGTAGGCTGCCCGGAAAAGGGCTGCAAGTACAGGCAGGGTGATGGCGAAGAGGGCGGGGGTGAAGGGGACGAATAACCAAGGGCCGTTTTTCATCCATACGCGGCCACATTTGACGGCAGAAACGCCATACGCTACAGAGAAACACAGGCAGGCCCTTCCGGAAGGAGGGTGCGCCTATGGCGAAGTTCCTGATGAATGTGCTTGCCGCTGTGGTGGCAGCCGTTCTCGCGGCCCTGATTATACGTTTCTTGAACGTCTAAACAGGTTTGCCCCTGAAGGAAACGCCATTTCCGTCAGGGGCATGTTCTTAAGCGATTAAACGCGGATGGGCTTGCCAGGGCCGGAGAGTGTTCACGCACAAACCGGCCCACCTGATATCAAGATAATCCTCCGCGCAAAAATTTGCAAGCCTCTATTCAGAATTTCAGAGTCTCAGCCGGAGGCCTGTTAAGGCTACAGGCCTCAAGAAAGGATTCGCCAAGGTGGCGCTGGGTGAGAAGTATCAGAAAAGGCGTTCAGTCCCGGAAGTAAAATAACGCACTTCACCCCTTTGTCTGTTTCGCGTGAGCATGCGGTAAGGACAAAACAATATCCCGCGCCGGGGCGGCAGTCAAAGCCACTCCAGCTTTCCTTGAAATTATAGCTGTTTTGGCGTACACAATCCGTGGGACGGGTTCTCCGAAAGGAGGGTACGTCCATGGGAAGATTCCTTGTGAACGTCCTGGCGATGATTATCGCCGGCGTCATAGCGGCCCTTATTTTGCGTTACTTGTAACGGCTCAATAAGATTGCCCCGTAGGAATCTAACCATTCCTACGGGGCGAAGTCCATGGGATTATAATACAATTCCGGGAAACTCGTCCCAAGGCCGGGGAGTGTTCACGCACAAACCGGCCCGTCTTGTTCAGAAATATTACGCATTCGTTATGTTTTGTCAACCACGGTTATGGAAACCGGCGGGCGACGATAGCGCTGAAATTCATGACTGATACCCCGAAAACAGCGTTTTGAAAAAACCGCTCCGATCCCCCTTGCAAAATTCATCTCCTTATCGTATACTTATATAAACAAGTGGCGAATTCTTTGCGGTTGTTGATACAGCCGGAATGATCGACAGCCATTGTCTTGCCGGGTCTTTGTCTTTTTGCCCGGTTTTCGGTTCCCTTCTCATTTTTTCCCGTCACCATCCTCCTCGGGTTCGCGAACCTCTTTTGCGTCTTTGGCGCGCGGGTTCGTTTGACCCCTTATAAACCAGAATACGGGTAGCGCCTCAGTTTTGCGCTACGCTTTGCCGCCCCACAACGGGCGGGAAAGACTGGACAACGAAAACAGCAACAACCGCCGTTGACTGCTTTGACGAGGAAGGCGCGGGTTTTTACGCAGGGAGTGGACTCTTCAGTCCATGACCGAAGTAAAAACCAAGCCTGACAAAGTATCACGGCAAACTGAGGCGCTACCCACAATGAGTATCGACGCCATGCGCTGGGCCTGGAGGCTCTCTCTGCGCCCGACCTGGAAATTCATCCTGCTTTCGCTTGCGGACCGGGCTGACGAACGGCACATGTGCTGGCCGTCTCTGCGCCGTCTGGCCAACGATACCGGCTATGACGAGCGTACCGTGACCAGAGCCCTGCGGCAGATGTGCGAGGCCGGAATTATCAGCCGTCTTGACAGGCCGGGCAAAGGGTATGTGTATACCCTGCTCGGGGTGTCGGGCAGGGAGGATAGCCCCCCTCACGCATGCGGGGGCACTGGGTGTACCCCCCGCAAAAGTGTACCCCCTGCATCCGGTGCCCCCCCACCCCCCGCATTTCAGGTCGGACACCCCCCTCATTTCCGTCCCTCCCTTCCCTATAGAGAACCCAAAGAAGAACCCTCAAGGAACCCCAAGGAAGAGTTGCACAAGCCCAAAAAAGCTTTTGGCGAGTTTGGCAACGTGCTGCTCACGGACGGGGAGTTTGCCGCTCTTGAGGCTGCCTTTGGCCGGGAGCGGACGCGGGAGGCGGTTGCCTTTCTTGATCTGCACCTGGGGGCCAGGAAAGGGCCGGACCCGTATAAGTCGCACTATCTGGCCATGCGCAAGTGGGTCTTTCAGGCTCTGGATGAACGCCGGGCCAAGCAAGGCAAGGCTGCCGGGGCCGATTTCTCGCCGGGACCGCAAACCTATGCCCAGGCGCGGGACGCGGAGCGGCGTCAGCGATCCTTACGGCTCTTACAACGCATGGAGGCTGAACATGGCGAGCTATACGCATATCAGGAACCGGCTGGAAACGTTGTCCGTGCTCTTGCAGAGGAACATTCCGGGCGTGGAAATCGAAGTCATGTCCAGAGAGTGGAGCCGGACCCTTGAGGAATGGCCGGACGCCCTGTTTGAGAGCGCCCTGCTGCGGCACAGGCAACGTTCCAGTTATTGGCCCACGGAAGCCGACGTCATACGCGCGGCTGAGGAAATACGGGAAGAAGAACGGGTCCGGCTGCGGCGGGCGGCCCAGGCCCGGCCTCATGATGAGGCGTTTGATCAGGACAGCGGTCCCCTGACCCCGGAAGAGCGGGACAGAATAACGGTCCAGGTGCGGCGGATTCTGGACAGTATCGCTCGCAGGGTGAAGGCCGGGCCATAATAACATCGACAAAACAAGGAGAAACATCAATGTCCGCATTCACTGACGCAGATACCCAGAGACTGGAACGGATGGTCAAAGAGGCCGAGGGCTTCCGGCTGACCGCCTACCGCTGCACCGCCGGCGCGCTGACCATCGGCTACGGCCACAACTGCGACGCCTCACCCGTGGACGGCGTGGCCCGCGTGGGTGACAGCATCACCCGTGAGGAGGCCGAGCGTCTGTTCCGTACCGACCTCACAAACGCCGTATGGCAGGTGCGCAAGGCCCTGCCCTGGGTTACGAAGCTTTCCCCGCCCCGCCAGGCCGTGCTCTATGACATGGCCTACAACATGGGGCTCGGCGTGCATGGCGTATCCGGACTGCTTTCCTTCCGCAACACGCTTATCTTCATCGAGAGCGGCCATTATTCGACCGCGGCCAAGGGCATGCTGGCTTCCAGGTGGGCCGTGCAGGTCAAGGGCCGCGCCAAAAAGCTCGCCTGCCAGATGGACACGGGAGAATGGCAATGAACGCTGTACATGTGCAACCCGGCCGCCAGGAAGGCGGCCACGCTCTGTCTCGAGCGGAGTGTGGCCCGGTTTGTAAAGGCACAGCCGCAGTAAATTGCGACAGTGGTTTTTACACGACTGGTGAAGCACTGGTTCACGGATGCAAGCCGGGATTCATTCCCGGCGAAGCAACGAGCCCGACAGGGAGTGTCCGCACAGTGCGGCCCGTGCCGGGAAGGCACATGTGCGATACATCGCAACCCCCGCAAGGCAGAACTGGAGAAGCCCTGTTTGCGGACCGACCGGCATCTAAAAAAGGAGCATCATAATGAGCTGGTTATCCTCAATTCCTCTTATCGGCGGTCTGTTTGAGACGGTTGCCAACAGGATCAGCCCGGACAAGTCCAAGATACTTGAGGCCCAGGCGCGCATTAACGAGGCGGAAGTCGCGGGCGCGCCGGTTTCCCATCTTCGCTTGTGGCGGTCTTTTCTCGGCTGGGTGTTGGCCCTGGTGCTGGCCTGGGAAGTCATCGGCAGGCCGGTGGTCATGACCTACTGGCCGGAGACAGTGCTGCCGCCGTCCATGATCGGCGAGATCCGGCACATTCTTCTGGCCATGCTGGGGCTTGGCATATGACTGGAGAACACAAAACCATCTACACCGGCCCGGAGCGCCGTGCGGCCGTGAATGAGGCGCAGCTTAAAAAAGCGGTCAAGGAGGCGGTGTCCGAGGCCTTGAAAAGCGCCAACCTCATTGACGGGCCTACGCACATTGCGCACCACCAGGCCATTGCCGAGGCGCTTTCCATGGCCAGCCACGCCAAAAAGACGGTGGTCGGGGCTGTTGTCAAGGGAATCATGGCGCTGTTGCTCCTGGGCTGTCTGGCCTGGGTGTGGGGAAACAGGGGGCAGTGATGAAAAAGGAGGAGACCATGACAGAATTACCGCTTACGCACGCCGAGCTTATTGAGCAGGCCCGCCGGTACGGCCCGGCCTGCATCGAGGCTTTGGCGGATGAAATGCAGAACGGCAGCGGCGCGTCCCGCATCAGCGCGGCCAAGGAGCTTCTGGACCGGGGATTCGGAAAAATCGGACAGCCCGTTGAACTTGGCGGAAGCGGCGGCGGGCCAATGGAGGCGCGGGTTGAGTTGTCGCCCGAGGTGGCTGCCATGCTCGGGTCCGTGACGGGCTTCACGCAATGAATGCCACCCGGACGCAAGCCCTGGCCGGGTATCAGGCTGTGCAAAGCGATGCAGACGTGCGCGCCCTGCTCTGCGGCGATCTCTTTTTTCTGCTGCTGTACGGCATGCGGCGGGCGGACATTAATCACGACTGGCTGTTTGATCGTTGCCGCGAGGTGCAGGCCGAGCCGGACGGCTGTCTCGACCTCTGGGCGCGCGGGCATTACAAAAGCACGATCATCACCCAGGCCTTGACCATTCAGGAGATTCTGAAAAACCCGGAAATCACCGTGGGCATTTTCAGCCACTCCCGGCCCATTGCCAAGAGCTTTTTGCGCCAGATCAAGCGCGAGTTCGAGAGCAACCGGGTCCTGCAAAGCCTTTTTCCGCACATCAGGCCGCCGCAAAAGGGCGAAAAGCGCACCTGGGCCGAGGACGAAGGGATCATCGTGCAGCGCCGGGAGAACAAGAAAGAGGCCACGGTGGAAGCCTGGGGTCTGGTGGACAGCCAGCCCATCGGGCGGCATTTCGATCTGCTGGTGTATGACGATGTGGTGACGCCCGAGTCGGTCAGCACGCCCGACATGATCAAGAAGACCACGGACCAGTTCCGTCTTTCCCTGAACCTGGTGTCCCGCTATCCGCGCATCCGGATTATCGGCACGCGCTACCATGCGGCGGACACCTACCTGGACATTCTGGAAAAGGGAACGGCCAGGGCCCGCGTCTATCCGGCCACCAGGGACGGCGCGGCCGAAGGCGAGCCGGTGTTCTTTTCCCGCAAAGTCCTGGCTGCCAAACGGCGGGACATGGGGCCCTTTGTGTTCGCCTGCCAGATGTTGCAAAACCCGCTGGCGGACAAGGCGCAGGGCTTTGCCGCCGAGTGGTTCCGGCGTACCGGGGCGGACGCGGGCGAAGCGCACGGCATGAACACCTATATCGTGGTGGACCCGGCTTCGGCCAAGAAAAGCGGCAGCGACGCCACGGCCATGTGGGTGGTGGGGCTGAATACGGACAACAATTACTACGTGCTGGACGGCGTGCATGACCGGCTGAACCTGACCGAGCGCGCCAGGGCGCTGTTCGACCTGCACCGCAAGTGGCGGCCGAAGGCCGTAGGCTACGAGCGCTACGGCATGCAGGCGGATGTGGAGCACATGCGCTTTATCATGGAACAGGAGAATTACCGTTTCAGCATTATCGAACTGGGCGGGTCCATGCCCAAAAACGACCGCATCCGGCGTCTGGTGCCGCTGTTCGAGCAGGGGCGCGTGTATTTCCCGGCGCGGCTCATGAAAAAATGCTGCGACAATACGGTCCGTGACCTGAGCGACGAGTTTTACCGTCAGGAATATCTCGCGTTTCCGGTCTCGCGGCACGACGACATGCTGGACTGCCTGGCCCGCATACTTGACCCGGAGCTTGGGACGCGCTTCCCGCAACGGACGGCGGCGGCCTCCTCTCTGCGCGCGCGGACAGAGTATGATCCGGCCAGTTATGGGCTTACGGTGCTGGAGTTGTGAGGGAATACTTATGGTAACATTAAAAAGGAGGCAGTGTGATGGGCGGCTGTAGCAGAAACTTTGATGCGATGACCGGCGGGAGGCCGGTGGAGCCTTTGCCCGGCAGTCTTTTATCTGAAGCAGCGGCAAATGCCCGCGCGGCGGCGAATGCGGGCGGGGGCGCGGCGGAGCAAAGGTTCCGTAGCCTTTTATCCGGGACAACGGCAGATGCCCGCGCGGCTCCCGCGCCACAGCCTGCCGCGCAACCTCAGGCTCCGGCGGTACGGCAACGGGCACCCGCGCACCAGTGGGACATGGGTGCGTCAATAGCACATCTACAGAGGAACTCTCCAGAAAATCGCAAAAGTCAGGGGGAATGTGCGAAGTATGTTGGAGATGCCATTGAAGCCGGAGGAGCTCGCATAAATCGCGCTTTAAACAACAGCGCTGAAGGAGATAGCGCCTATGGCTACGGCCCTGTGGTGGAAAGTGGCGGATACAGGGCCATGCCGGAGGGGACCAAGGAACAGGCAGGCGATGTGGTCGTCATCCAACCTACTCCGAAACATAAGCGCGGCCATGTCGCCATGTATGACGGTAAAGTCTGGAGATCAGATTTCATACAGGACCATATGTATCCCAGCATGGATTACCTCACCGTAAAGCCTCCGTTTACGCTATACCGCCGACCCTGAACACTCAAGGCGTCCGGCCAACAGGATGCGCCCCAATTACGCCAAGCCGGGTATAAATCCGGCTTGGCTTTTGACTGTTTTGATGATACTTTATAAAGAATGATAAATATAGACTGTACGCATGGATTCTCTATACATCACCCAAAAGAGGCGCTCATGAATAAGCCCGTGTCCCGTTGTCTGTCGCTGTTGCTCTTGCTTTTATTTTTTAACGCTCAACCGGCTTTTTGCGCCGAACAAACGCCGGAGCAACTGGTGCGCGATTTCTACGCCTGGTTTTTTAAGACAGATACCGAAACGGAAGTCGCCCTATTCAATGATAAGATATACACGTATGTTGCCAAAGAGACTGTTGATTACGCAAGAAGAATGATCGGGGTCGGGGATGGTCTGGCCTATTTCACTAAATTCGGTGTCGACATCGCCTGGGAAAAGATGCCCATGACTCTTGGCCGGCAAATTGCCATGGCTGATGACAGATATGTCATTCCCGTAAGTTTCAAGTGGCCGTCGGAGGATCGCGAGGATGATATCCATCTTGTTGTTTACGTAAAAAAAGAAAACGGCAAATCTCTTATCTATAAAGTCTCGGATATCTATCCGTATTCGTAGCGCTGTTTGTAGTAGCGGGGAAATATGAAAAATACATTGAGCGTAGTGTTCATGATGGTGTTCTGTTGTTGTATGCTTGCCTGTAGCGCCAGGGGCATTCCGGAACAACAGGGGCCTCGGGATGTGGTCAGCAATTTTTATGCTTGGTACATTGAAGAGAGTAATGACATACGCAAAAACCCTATTAAAGACGAAATAATGTATCGGTATGTCTACGCCTGCACAGTCAATAAGTGCCGTATCGACCTGAAACAGGCCAATCTCGACGCGAATTATTTTCTTCGTGGAAATGACTTTTATTATGAACGCTTCAAGTCACTCACCGTGCATGCTCCGGTCAGCATCAATGACAGTATCGCTTTGGTTCCGGTTGGATTTGGCGATGAGAAGCCCTCTATTCTCGTTTTTGTGCAAAAAACCAAGGATGGTTGGCGGATAATCAAGGTTGAGGATAGCTGGTATTAGGGGGTGTTGCCGAAGAGTCGTGGTTTCGCTTGTCTCTGACCTGCATGGAGTACACCTCGCGGGCGACCTGGAGCAGGACAGGCAGGAATGCATCGCGGTTCTCCCTGGTTGTTGCCGAAAGAATCAGCCCCAGTGATGCCGTATGATACGTTACATAGGCTGCGGCTTCAAACACGTTGGGATAGGGGCCGTTGTCAAAGTAGCGGATTTCCACCGGCAGATCCTGCGGCGAGATAAAGCTTTTTCCCGGCCGCACGGCCATGTTTTCTCCGCCGGGCAAGCGTGACAGCTTCCGGTACACGGACTGCGCGGCCTTGTCAGCCGCCTGCGCGGGGGTTTGATCCAGAGGGCGGGGAAAAATCCGGGGATACAGTATGGCCGGGGAGTCGTCAAAATTTGTGCCGCTCAGGATGCCCATAAAACAGACGCCTAAACGTTCCGCCGCCTCCGGCGCATTCTGCCAGCCATCGAGCAGGCTGACCATAAAAGCGGCTTCATCCTCCCAGCAGATGGCGGAAATCGGCTCAGGCGGCATGGGGATGTCGACCAGAACGCGGCTTCCGGGCAAAGGATTCATACCCGGCGCGCAGGCGGCCGGGGTATTCGCCGCCAATACCGGCAGGCTCAAAAGGAAAGCCAGGGCCAGGCAAAGTGCAGAGTTGCGCATATTTTTCTCCCCAAAGCGGCATGTCTTGAACATATGCTGAAACATGGAAAACGTCATCTCTTCACGGCATACCAGGGCGGGAGAATGCCACTCAGGAATGGGTACTTAACACAAAACCAGAATTGACTTTTATAAACAAACAGACTATAGTTACTCCAGAAAACGCGCGGGAATACAACGGAGGAAAAACGGTTATCGAAGACGCCATTCCTCACTCGCAATACAAAAACTGGCTGGAGCGTTCCATCCTTGCCCTTGAATCATTCACCATGAAGGATGCCCCATATTGGAAAGGCGGATCAGGGAAGCTATAACGAACAGCCGCAGACAAGGCGTGCGATATTTTGACGTTGTGAATGAGCCTGAGTGGGAATAGAAAATAAATTAAGGAACCGGCATGGCTATTGTTCAATCATTCCATAGTCCCTTCGCGACAACCTCTTCAGAATACTTCAATGTTTCCCGCAAGCGCCGTATGCAGGTATCCCTTGAATCAATAAGATAGGGCTTATCTACCTGCTGTAAGGCAGCGAGTGTCTCTTTGCCGTAGCTGACAACAAATTCGTAGGTTGGTTCTAGGAAAGGCATCGTGCATATATCCAACATGGATACACCTAATCCGGCAACTTCCTGTAACAATACGGCTTCCGGGTTCTTGCTCAACCCGTAAGCCATAGCGGCAATCAAACCTGTGGTCGCGGCGGCGTCTGTCCCTGGCGCTATGAATGTGGTAGCATCGATAATCCAATCCTTATCGCCTTCGATTATCTTGTCCAAAATCATATTCCAGTTCGCGGCGTCGCCCTCGAGTAACTTCCTAACAATGGCGGGAGCGCTGTAGGTATAGAACGCCAGCCGTACTTCTTCACGGGTAACAGGTGTGGAGAATGGCGGCAGCGGCGGATCATAGGGGTGGTCACTCAAGAGAGATGGGGGTTGCCTGGCACACCCTGCAATACAACAAATGGCAACAAGAAAGAAAATGCCTGTGTTGCGGATAGCTGTCATCATGATGCTCCTCTCTATTGTTGTCCGGTTACCAGCAAAATTTGTTGGGGTTAATACCTCTGACTTGCAGGGGGATCATCAGCGTGAGAAAAATAGCTGGGATTAAGCGAAAATTCAAGTTGACTTTTATAAACACATAGCCTATAGTTATTCCAGAAAACGCGTAGGAAGAACGCTTCCTGCCGTGATCCGACCACAGCAGCCTTTTCATGGCTGTTTCCCCCTTGTCTCAATGCGCCGCCAAACGGCGGCGGTCCGGCTGCGGGCCAATCGCGCGCGGCTTCATGAATACCCCCTGAAGAATGTTGTTGACATGCCATGCCTCTGCGCGGGCATGTCCGGCGCAAGGCAAACGGAGTTATGCACATGGCGGTGAGTTTACACAGGTACAGTCCCCGGCAGGAGCCGGGGGATTTGAGCGAGGCGGATCTGCTGGATCTTTGGGGATTGCTCAAGGCCGAGGATTTGGTGCGGGTGTTTTTTCATGACGGCGCGGTGGCGGATGTCCGGGAATTCATGGCTTTTGCCACGAGTCCGGCGCAGTGGTTTTACGCGGCCAAGCGTGAGGGCGAGTGGATCGGCATTGGGGTGGTGAACGGCTTTTCAGGCACGGGTGCGGCGGCATTCGGGCATTTGGCGTCTTTCGCCTGCGGGCGTGACGGTTCGTTCCGCGAGGCAGGGATGCTCTGGCATGCGCTTTTGCGCGGTGCGGGGGTTGAGACGCTGCTTGGCGTCATCCCGGCCTGTTACACGGGCGCGCTGCGCTGGGCAAAGTCTTTTGGCTATGTGGAGCGCATGCGCTTGAAAAACGCGCTGCGCATTGTCGGCAGGCGTGGCGGGCGCGTTGTGGATGCGGTTGTAACACAGATCATACTTTAGGAGGTGTCATTATGGGTGGTGGAGGTAAGGGCGCGGCGAGCGTTCCGGCTGCTCCGGTTCCGGCGGAGCCGCCCAAGCCGTTTCAGCAGGAACGGGAAGTGAGCGATACGGCGCAGAGCGCCCGCGAGGCGCAGTTGAAAAAGGCGCGGGCCGCGCTCGGGCAGGAAGGCAGTGTGCTGACCAGTCCGTTCGGCTCGCAGGAGCAGCAGAACGAGCAGCAGCGCAAGTCGCTGCTCGGGGGGTAGCGGTATGGCCGCCCTTTTCAATTCTCTCAAGAGGGAGCAGGAGGCCTATTCGCTCTTTAATTACGGCCAGGGGAGCGCGGACACCGCGTTTAATCCGTCCAGCCGCGACCCTGTGTATCAGCAGGTGTCCAGGGCCAGGAGCGATCAGGATTTCGCCCGTTTTTTCGCCTGGGACATTCTGACCGCCAAGCCGGGCAGCGGAGATTATCTGTACTCCGCTTCTGATGGGCAAGCCTCGTCATCCGCGCAAACGCATACCGCGAATAAATACCGGCAAAACGGCGGGGGCGCTGCTCCCGAATATGCCGCGGCGCGCGAGATCAGCGCCGGGGGAAAAGGCAATTACCTGAACACCAAGCACCAGCTTAACGCGGCCAATTCCTGGGTGGCTCAGGCCTTTGGCGCTCCGGCCATGAAAGATGCGGACGGCGCCTGGCGGCTGGCCATGCGCTTTGGGAGCGATACTTCGGGCGGGCAATCGTGGTCCGGGCGGGATTTTACGCCGGGCGAAGCTGTCACGGACAAGAATGCCGTCAGGCTGCTGAACGAGGGTCATTACGCTTTTTCCGCCAAGGGAGAGCGCGGCACGGAGATTTTTATTCCCTGGGCCGAGGGCTACACGCCGGGCAAGGGGCAGCGGGAGGCCAAGGAAATGAAGAAAAAGGCGCAGACCGGGAGCGGCGCGGAGCGGACAGTGGTCGGCATTGGCGGGGCGAGTCCGGGCAATGTTATTGGCGGCCGGGCATCGCTCCTTGGAACAGCGGAAGATTCGGGGCGGCGGCGGTCGCTCCTGGGGTAAAGGGGGTGAGGCATGGGTAGTGATATTGATTTGAAAGAACTGCGCATCCGGCATGAAGCGCTCAAAGAGGAGCGCCGCAGTTGGGAGTCTGACTGGAAAAAGCTGGCCGAGCATTTTCTGCCGCGCCGCTGCCGTCTGGAGGGTGAAACTGCCATGACCAACCGGGGTGGCAAGATGCGCAAGGGCAAGTTGGATTCCACGGCCTTTTACGCCATGCGGGATCTGGCGGCCGGTCTGCACGGCGGTCTGACCAGTCCGGCCAGGCCCTGGTTTAATCTGACCTTGTTTGACCAGTCGCATCTGGCTTTTTCCGGGGCCAAGGAATGGCTGGACAGCGTGACCAAGACCATGCGCTTTGTTTACAACAAGTCCAATTTTTACACGGCCATATCCAGCTTTTACGCCGAACTCGCCACTTTTGGCACGGCCTTTATGTTCGAGGTGGAGGACGAAAGGAACGGGGTGCGCTTTATTCCGCTTACGGCCGGAGAATACTGCATTGACGTGGATGAGGCCGGGCGGGTGGACACGGTGTTCCATACCATCCAGATGACCTTGAAGCAGCTCGTGCAGATGTTCGGCGTGGAGAAGCTGCCGGAGAAGCTGCGCGACCTGCACGGGCAGGCGCGGAACTGGAACGAGCGTTTTCAGGTGGTGCATGCGGTGTATCCTTTTGGCATGAATTCGGAGGGTGCGGCCGGGGCGTCCGCGCCCTCTGACGGAGGTGCGGTTGTGGGGACCGCGCCCCCTCCTGGTGGAGGCGCGGCCTCTGCGGGAGGCGCGGGTATAAAGGCCGCGCCTCCCGAGGGGGACGGCTTCCATTCCGTCTACTATCTGGACGGCAATTCCGGGGCGGTAGCGGGAAAAACGGGCGCTGAGCCGCATGTGCTGCGGCGGGCGTTTTTCCATGAATTCCCCGGTTTCGGGGTGCGTTGGGACGTGACCGGCGGCGATGTCTACGGGCATGGTCCGGCTTATGACACGCTGCCGGACAGTGTGCTTTTACAGCAGATGACCAGTTCCCTGCTCAAGGCCTTGCAAAAGGAAATCGACCCGCCGCTGGCCGTGCCGCCGGGTCTGGAAAACGCGTCGCTCCTGCCGGGGGCGGTCACGCCGGTGGACCCCACGGGCGCGCAGGGCAAGGGCATCTATCCCATTTTGCAGTTGCAGCACAACGTCAGGGGAACCTATGAGGTTATCCTCCAGATTCAGAACAAGGTGCGCGAGGGGCTGTTCAACAACCTCTTCCGCATGCTGCTGAACTCGGACCGCAGGCAGGTCACAGCCAGGGAAATAGCGGCCAAGGAGGAGGAAAAGCTCATTCTTATCGGCCCGGTGCTGGAGCGGCTGCACGATGAGTTTTTCATTCCGCTCAGCAACAGGACCTTCAATATCCTGGCGCGCAGCGGCATGTTGCCTCCGCCGCCCGAGGACCTGCTGAACATGGCTATTGTGCCGGAATTCGTATCCATTCTGGCCCAGGCGCAGAAGCTGGTGTCCACCGGCGGTGTGGAGCAGTTTGCCATGTTTGTGGGCAATGTGGCGCGCATGAATCCGGAAGCGCTTGATGCCATCGATTATGACGCCATGATCGACGACTACGCCGAATACCTGGGCATAGAAGCGGACATGTTGCGCGGCCAGGACGAGCGGGAGCGGATACGAACGGGCAGGCAGCGGCAACAGCAGGCCATGCAGCAGGCGCAGATGCTTCAGGCGGGCATTGGGGCGATGAAGGATCTGGGTCAGGCGGACCTGGACGGGACAGCTCTGGGCGCGGCGCTTGAGCAGGGCCAGCAGCACCCCGGTTTGGCGTGATACTTCGTCAGACGTGCTTTGTCCTCCGGGGCAGGACCAGAAGAGCTGACTCGCCACATCCTGTGGCTCGCCCTTCGGGCGGGGTCGCATTCGCTCCCCCGTCCAATTCCGCTATCCTGCGGAATTGTCAGCCCCATCGTCCAAAGCCGCGTCTTCCTCGTCTGACGCCAAACCGAGGCGCTGCTTAGTAAGGGAAAAATTATGGAAACAATGGAAATACATGATGATGTCATCACGGAACTTTTTTCCGCCGAGTTGAAATCGCAGGAAGAAATACGAATTGAACAGGGCCTTGAGGGAGAAAAGCTCCGCGCGGCCGTGACCGGTCTGCTCGCGTCCGACCCCGGCAGGCGCTTTATCTGCGCCGTGCTGGACCAGACCGGGATATTCAGGAGTTCCTTTACCGGAAACAGCACCACCTTCTTTCTTGAAGGCAAGCGGGCTGTCGGGCTGTATATCTATCAGCTTTTGATGACGGCCGATCCCATGGCCATGCAGAAGCTGATTACCTTCAGAATCGAACAACGCAAGGGAGTTACCCATGTCTGAGCATGCGGCCGCAACGGCCGGAGAAACAGCGGCCTATGGAGAGGTGGATCTGTGGAACGGGAACGCGGCGGGAGACCAGGCCCAGGAGCCGGAACAACGTCCGGTGGAGGAACAGGCCGCGCCGATGACGGAAAAGGCGGCGGCGGAAGCAGCGGGCGGGCCGGCAGCTTTCACGGATTTCACACTGCCGCAAGGCGCGGTTGTCGATGCCGCCCTGATGCAGGAGTTCAAGGAACTGGCCGGGGACATGAACCTCAACCAGGAACAGGCCCAACAGCTTATCGATTTGCAAGGCAAGGTCTCCAAGGCCCAGGGCGAGCACTTCGCGCATATGCGCCGGGAATGGCTGGAGGCCATTTACACTGACGCCGAATTCGGCGGCAACAACATCGGGAGAACAGAGGGCGAGGTGCGGCTTGCCATGCAGGAGCACGACCCTTCAGGCGCTCTGGAAAAACTCCTGATCAGCCAGGGGTTCCATGATCACCCCGAGGTGCTGCGCTTTCTGGCCCGAGTCGGCAGGCGGCGCAGAGTCGAAGGCAAGGTTTTGACCAGCAGAGTTCCGGCCGTGGAAGAAGAGGCGCCGCTGGCAAAGCGCCTCTGGCCGTATATGAAGTAAGGAGAAAGAAATGCGCGTTCCCTACATCACCAGTCCCCCCCTCCCCATCCCCGGCGACTCCTCCTCCGCCCTCTCCAGATTCAAATATAACCCCGAGCTCAACACCCCCACCACGCCCGCCAACGCAAGACCCCACGCCTTCAACAACAAATGGACCGCACCCGCCGCCGACGCGCTGTCCGCCGCCGCCGACGCCACCCGCGCCATATCCAAAGACATCCTCCAGCGAAAAAACGACATCACCACCAAAAACGCCCTTGTCTCTCTGTCCGACGAGCTCGGCAGCCGCCTGTACACCGACGACAACGCCATCTTCAAACTCCAGGGCATCAATGCCGTTAACGCGGTCAAAACCATCAAGGATTTCTTCGAAGAGGCCGTACAAAAACACAGCAAAGGCCTCCACCCCGACGCACAGCGCCAGTTCGCCGAAATGGCCTTCTCTCTACGCGTCTCTACACAAACCGCCGTGGGCCGACACGCCAGCGCCGAACTCATGAAAGCCCACAACGCCGCTGACGCGGCCGCCATCATGACTTACCAGAAGAGCGCCCTGTTCGCCTTTAACGACGACCGCGTCTTTGGCGACAACCGGGAACGCATGCTGGACCAAGTAGCCTCCACGTCCGGACGCCTCGGCCTCAACCGCGAACAGGCCGACGCCTCCCTCAAACAAATGGACTCGGACCTGCAACTCAAACGCGGTCTGGCCTTCCTGAACAGCGGGAATCTGGAACGGGCGGAGGAAATTCTGGAGAGCGGGCAACTCGGATCCCTGGACACAGAGGCGCTTACCGGTAAGCTTATGACGGCAAAGCAACAGCAGGCCTTTACCCTGATCGCCGCTCTGCCCCAGGAACAGCGCCAGGAAACAGCCCAGTCCCCCAACAAACTGGCCACCCTCGGCATTACCCTCACTGAATCGCAAATGCTCCCGGTGCAGGGCAAACTGCGCGTCCTGCAACAGCAGGAGCTCCAAGCCGAACAAAAAGCGCGGGAACAGGCCGGGCAGAACCTCATGGCTCAAGTCGCGCGCACCGCCCTCGGCCTCGGGCCAAACGAAACCAAGCCCGACCCCGTGGCCGCCTATCAACTGCTCCAGGACGCGGATCCGGCCCTTCTTGACCCGGAGGAAAAGGCCGAAGCCCTCGCCGCCCTCGAACAAGGCCGAACCGGACAGGATGACCCGGCCTTTGTGCTGGAGGCGCAAAAGCTCCTGGCCGCCGGGGAAGAAATTACGAATGCCGAGCTCGCCAAGGCCGTGACCTGCGGCCAGTTGAGCCCGAAGAGCCTGAAGGAACTGGAGAAACTACGCGAGATGGCTGAGGGACCGAGGGCTGGTCTGCTTGAGCATGCTTTCAGGGAACTGGATAAGGCGTTTGAACGGGCGGCGGGCGGGGCTGAAGCCTCGCCGGAACTGGTTGCCGCGCATCTCAGGGCGCGGAGCGAGACCATGCAGGCGATTCTGGGGGCTAAGGATGATGAGAGCGCGCGGGAGATGCTTGACTTGCGGTCATCGAGGTACCTTGTGCCTGCTATCCTGGAGCGGTATCTGCCGGGCGGGGCGGGGGAAGAAGGCAGAGAGCCGGAGGATGCGGATGCAGCGGCGATGCGGGCGCTCTCCGAGAGTCTTGCGCCTTTCCTTAAGGACGCCGGATTCGGAATCATCGAGGCCTTCAATAGCTTTCTTGCGCTGGCTCAAGATATTGGGGACGAGTCCACCGAGGCGTTGCCGGATGGTGAGCTTCATGCTTCCCTAAAAGAACGATTTGCCGGCGCTGAACGTGTGCGAATCCCCCAGCCCTTTCCCACGCCGAAAACAACGTCCGGCGTTATGACAAAAGATATTGCGCAGTTCATGACCGGTTTTTTGATCGGGAACAGAGCGCAGGCGGGAAGCAAGGCAGGAGAATTCGTCAAGGGAATGCGTTCAGGGGCCTTCTCGGACTTCTTTTTTTCCAGCGGGCCGGAAGGCGACACCGGGATAGGGGAACGCTTCAAAAGAACTGTTGAAGGGGCTATCTACGGGGCCGGAGCAACAGCCGCCACAAAGGTGGTCGGCAAAGTCGGCGGCGTAGTGGCGGGGAAACTGGGAGCAGCGGCTTCGGAGCCCTTACGAAAAGTCTCCAGAGTTATGGGCCACAGCCCGGAAGAGTTTACGGCTTATGTGCGGAACAATAAACCCGCCGCCGTGGAACAGTATATCAAGGATTTCGGGCACCATCTGGATCTGGACATGGCCCGCTCCTACTGCGGCGCATACGCGGAGTCCGCCCAAGGCGCGCTCAAAAACACCCTGGCAACAAATGAGCCTGCCGGTCAACTCACTGCCGCTGTGTATGAGCACCTGTTGAAACAACCTGCGGGAGCAGGCAAACAGAATGTGGTCCGCATTGGAGGCGGCGCGGGCGGTTCGGGGAAAAGTAGCAGTTTATTTGAAAACTCTGCCTTTGAAAACGTGCTCAGTAAACCTCATATAACTGTCGACACGACTCTGGCGGGGCCTCATGGCTTAAAGAGGATCGATCAAGCGCTCACGGCGGGAAAGAATGTGGAGATCATGTTCGTGGTACGCGATCCCCTGGAGGCCATCACCAGTACCTTCACCCGTGCTGAGAAGGCAGGACGCTACATTCCCCTGGAGACTCTGGTCAATATGCATCTCAGCGCCCGTGACAATATCCGCAAAGCGATGCATCTCCATGCGGGCGACAAAAGGGTAAAAATATATTTTGTGGATAATACCACCGGCGCAAAGCCAAGCGGCTTTACGGATGCAGCGCTTTTGGATAGGATGAACTATGAGAACCTTTATCAGCGCGGCCGTGACGCGCTTGAACAGGAGTATAAAAATGGCACCATCACAAAAGAAATATACCTTAGAATCCTTAACGGAGCTAATTAGACAAGATCCGGATAAAGCCTTTGAAGTGGTCATACAGATGCCGAAAGATGAAGCGGATGTTCTGGTTGGAGCCCTGGCATTTGAAGATTATAGCAAACTATCTGTCCGCGCGGTCGCAGCCAATCTTGCGGCCAATGTCGCGGCAAAGGTGGAGACGCCGTAACGCGTAGCGCGGCCGTGCCGCTCTTGAACAGGAGTACAAAAATGGCACCACCACAGAAGAAATATACCGTAGAATCCTTAACGGAGCTGATTAAGCAGGACCCGGATAAAGCCTTTGAAGTGGTACTACAGATGTCGAAAGATGAAGCGGGTGTTCTACTTGCAGCTCTGCCATTTGAAGAATATAATGAATTAGTTGACCGCGCTGTCGTAGCCAATCTTGCGGCCAATCTTGCGGCAAAAGTTGAGACGCCGTAACGCGTAGCGCGGCCGTGCCGCTCTTGAACAGGAGTACAAAAATGGCACCATCACAGAAGAAATATACCGTAGAATCCTTAACGGAGCTGATTAAGCAGGACCCGGATAAAGCCTTTGAAGTAGTACTACAGATGCCGGATGATGAAGCGGAAGCTCTGCTTGGAGCCCTGCCGCGTGAAGAATATGGGGAACTAGCTGCCCGCGCTTTTGTAGCCAATCTTGCGGCCAATATTGAGGCAAAGGTTGAGACGCCGTAGGGGCAGCCGCGCCACTCCTGAACAGAAGCGTGAAAACGCCATCTCAAAAAATATATCGTGGAACTATTAATTTTATGTTGACATTTATATACGGAAAAAGTATAGTTATCTCACCAAACGCGCAAGAAGAGAGCTTTCTTGCCGTGAGTCCTGCCAGACCAGCCTTGTCCCGACCATAGTTTCTCTGCCTTAGCATTCCAGTGCGCCGCATCAAGCCGCGCACAGCCCCCCTGCTCTCCTTATATCGCCGCAAGCCATGCCTTGCCCATCTCCTGTTTCGCCCTGGCGGAGCCGAAACAGCGAGGGCGGCGGCTTTCATACATTACCTGAAAAATTTCACCGCGCCTCAAGATAGCACCGGCGGCGCTGTGTGCCTTACGTGACAAGAGAACCGATACAACGGCAACTCACGCGAGCCGGGCCTGCCCGTCCCAAGCGAAGCGCGGGTGGGCGTATCGAAAAAGGCCCCGGCGAAGCAACAAGCCCGACAGCGAGTGTCCCTACAGGACGTAGGGATCGAGCGACATCTAAAAAAGGAAAAAACACATGGCAACATCCGACATGAACGCTTCTACTGTCCGCACTCTGGCGGACTGGGGCGTGTTTTACAAAAACAACGATGACGGCAAGAAAGCGCACAACATCATCGAGGTCATGGACCAGTCGAACTCCATTCTGGACGACATCACGTTCATGGAAGCCTCGGACACGGACGGCAACCGCACGCTCCTGAGAACCAAAATCCCCACCGTTTACTGGCGGCAGTTGTATCGCGGCACGCCGCCCAGCAAAAGCCATGTCTCCCTGGTCAAGGACCCGGTGGGCATGCTGGAAGGCCGCAGCATGATTGACCTGAAGCTCCTGGAAATCCACAAGGATCGGATGGCGAACTATCGTCTCGGGGAAATCAAGGCCTTTGGCGAGTCCATGCGCCAGGAGTTGGCCAAGGCCATCTTTTACGGCGACGTGAAGAACAACCCGCTCGGCATCAACGGTCTGGCCATGCGTTACGCCTACAAGGACGCGCCCAACGTGGTGGATGCCGGGGGCACGGGCGCGGGATGCACCTCCATGTACGGTGTGGTCTGGGGAGAGCGCGAGACCTTCGGCATTTTCCCCAAGGGGTCCACGGCCGGGCTCAAGCATGAAGACCTGCACAACTTTGACGCTTATGACGAGAACGGCAACGCCTTCCGGGCCACGGGCGATCTGGTGTCCTGGAACGTGGGCCTGGCGGTCGCGGACTGGCGTCCCAACGTGCGCGTCTGCAACATCCCGGTGGACAAGCTGATGCTCAAGAAGGGCGATCCGGGCTTTGTGGATCTGCACCGCCTGACCATCATCGCCAAGAACAAGGTTCCGGCGGAAAAGCGTTCGCGCCTGATCTGGTATGTGCCGGAAATCGTCATGACCGCCCTGGAGCTTCAGGCCTCGGACGCCGGGAATGTGCGTCTCATCTATGGCGATTTGTTCAGGTCCAAAAACGTGCCCCACTTGCACGGTTCGGCCGTGCGCCAGTGCGACGCCATTCTGGAAACCGAAGCCGCGCTCGGGCCTGTTCCGGCGGCGTAACCTGAGGGGGCTCTGCCCCCCTCAGACTCCCCCGGCAGGGGAATGATTCCCCTGCACCCCCAATTTGCGGGTCAAGGGGGCCACGCCCCCTTGCAGGGTGGTTTGGAGGGACAGAGTCCCTCCAAAATATAACTTAAGGAGAAAAACAATGATCACCGATGCATTCGGCATTTTTACCGACAACAAGACCGTTACGGCCACCGGCAACAGCGAGGTGGTGAGCCTGATGCCCTTCAGCGGGACCGGGGACCCGGTGAACGTCACGATGGTTGTGACCAGCCCGTACAACAACGGGGCCACCATGACCGTCAACGTGCAGGAATCCGACGACGGCGTGACCTTTACCACCACGGGCAGCTTTGTGTTCAAGGAGTTGACCAAGATGGATCCCAGGCTGAGTTTCAGCCTCCCGCAGGAAACGCGATCCCGCTTTGTCCGGCTGAATTACGTGGTGGCCGGGGCCACCATGGGCAAGCTGTGGGCGGGCGTGACCCAGGAGCAGCTTGGTTGGTACCGGCGCGGTTTGTACATCTCCAAGGGCCAGGTCGTGCTGTAAATGAGCGCTGAACACACTATCCATGTCATCTACAGGGCAAAGGCGACCTGCCATATCGGCGGTCTGCGCGAGCCTGGAGAGTTGTTCCGCTGGGAGCGCTTTGATCCCTGTCCGAAACACCTGGAAGAAGTGGACGACGGCGCTGTTGTCCCGGAGGCGGGACGGAAAGCTGACTCGCCACCTCCTGTGGCTCGCCCTTCGGGTGTTGCCTGCGGCAACGTCCAATTCCGCCATCCTGCGGAATTGTCAGGCCCCACGCTTGAGGACATGACGGCCGGGGCGGCGTCTTCTTTGCCCGTCAAGGCCTTGAAGACGAAAAACAAGTAACCATAACGGGGTGGAGCACGGGTGCGGTTTGACGCCAGACCGCGCCCGTGCCCCCGCTCCGGTGGAGTCCTCATGATCGCTATCTGTAATATGGCGCTCGGCTATCTCGGCGAGCCGTCCATTGCTTCCATTGATGAACGCAGGCCGAGCGCCGAGTACTGCAAGCTGTATTATCGTCATGCGCTTGAGCTTGTGCTGCGGGAACATCCCTGGAATTTCGCGCAGGCGCGGGAGCGTCTGACCCCGGCGGCCATGCCGGAAGGGTGGTCCGGGGTCTATGCCTATGCCTATGTCAAACCCAAGAAGTGCGTGCTGTTGCATTTTCTGATGTGCGAAGGCGGAAGAAAGAGCGTCTGTTTCGAGACCGTGGACGTTTTGGACCGCACCTTGATTCTGTGCAACCTGGACGAGGCTTTTGCGCATTTTACGCGCTATATCGACGACACAGGCAAGTATGACACGCATTTTACCCAGGCCGTGGCCAGGAAGCTGCAAACCTTTCTGGTAAAGCCGCTCTTGAAAAGCAGCGCCTCCCTGTTGCAGGAGGCCGAGACCCTGTATCAGCGCGCCCTTGAGGCGGCCCGGCTGCGCGATGCCGGGGAAGGCAGGCGTTTTCAGGATGCTTCGGCCAACTGGAACGGCGGCCATGATCTGTGGGGCGACGCGGTGCAAAGGGAGTGCGGCCGATGAGAGTCGCCTACAGGAATTTCACCGGGGGCGAAGTGAGCCCCAACCTTTCAGCGCGCTACGACCTGGGCAAGTATGCCGCAAGCTGCCGCTACATTGAAAATTTCCTTCCCGAGTTGCATGGGCCTTTGCGCCGCAGGATGGGCACCTATTTCCTGGAAGACCTGGGCGGACCGGCCGTGCTGCTGCCCTTCCAGTTTTCTTCCGACCCGGCGCAGAACTATGTGCTGGTCGTGCAGGAGGGGCAAATCCGTATTGCCCAGCGCGGCGGTTTTGTGCGCGATGCGGCGGGCAATCCGGTGACCATCGCGGCTCCGTATACTGAAGCGGAATTGTACGACCTTGATTACGCGCAGTCCGGGGACCTCATGTATCTGGCCCATACCTCGCACGCGCTGCGCAAGGTTTCCCGGTACGGGCATGCGGACTGGCGTATCGCGGCCGTGAGCTTTGCGCCGCCCCTGCCCGCGCCGGCCTCGGTCACCGTGGGCTTTTCCGGGTCCGCGGGCGGGTATGAACTCAGGTACAAGGTTGTGGCGGTCAATGCCGCAGGCGCGATCTCCAACGCGGCCAGGGGCGTGCAGCCGAGCGCCAAGCATCCGAGCGACTGGGTGGTGGGCGACTATGCCATGGTCTACTGGAGCGCGGTGGCGGGCGCGGTGGAATACAACGTCTACCGCCAGCATGCCGGGGTCTACGGCCTGGTGGGCGTGGCCGACACCACTTCGTTCAGGGACGACAATTACGTGCCGGACGCGGGCGATACGCCGCCGGAGCGGCAGAATCCCTTTGTGCAGGGCAATAATCCGGGCACGGTCTGTTTTCATCAGCAGCGGCTTGTTCTCGGGTCCCCGGCCCTGGAGCCGCAGAAGTGGTATTCCAGTCGCACGGGCAACTATGAGGAATTCTCCAAGTCAAAGCCGCTCAAGGATGACGACATGCTGGAGTTTGCCATTGCCTCCGGCAGAATCGACCGCATTCAGTGGGTGGCTTCCTTCGGGGATTTGCTCATCGGCACTTCGGGCAGCGAGTACAAGGCCATCGGCGCGGACCAGGGCGTTGTTACGCCGAGCAGCATCAGTGTGCGCGAGCAAAGTTACTGGGGCAGCATCAAGATACGGCCGCTCATCATCGGCAACTCGGTGCTGCATGTGCAGCGCCAGGGCAGCCGGGTGCGGGATCTCTTTTATTCCCTGGAGCGGGACGGCTATGCCGGGAGCGATTTGTCGGTCATGGCCTCGCATCTGTTCGACGACTACATGATACGGCAGTGGGAGTACCAGCAGTCGCCGGGTTCCACGGTCTGGGCGGTGCGCAACGACGGAGTCATGCTGGCCCTGGTGTACATGAAGGAGCACGACATCTGGGGCTGGACGCGCGTTACCACCCAGGGACGCTATCTCTCCGTGGCCTGCACGGCCGGGTATAAGCAGGACGACCTCTATGTTGTTGTGGAGCGTGAGGCGCAAGGGGAAAAGCGCTGGTATCTCGAGATGTTCCAGTCACGCTGGAATTATCTGCACGACGACATCAAGGACGCCTTTTATGTGGATGCCGGGCTCTCCTACGCGGGCGAGCCCACGGATGTGGTGTTTGGTCTGGATCATCTGGAGGGCAAGACCGTGTCCGTTCTGGCCGACGGTTCCCCGGAGGCGGACCGGGTGGTGGCCGGGGGAAAAATCACTCTGGCGGACAAGGCTTCGGTCATTCATGTGGGCCTGCCCTACTGTTCCCTGATGTGTCCGCAGACCCCGGAGGCGGATGCGCAGAACGGGGCCACGCTCGGAAAAACCCGCACCTACGGAAAAAGCCTGATCGGCGTTATCGGCAGCGTCACCGGGCAGTATGGTCCAGCGCCGGACCGGCTTTATGACATTCCGGCCGTGCCGGAACAGTATGACCTGGCCGTGCAGCCGGAGAGCCGTTTTGTGGAGTTCATGCCCAATTGCGATTTCTCGCCCGAGGGCCGGATATGGTTTGCGCAGAACAAGCCGCTGCCGTTTACTATCAGTTCGTTGGTATTGGATGTGGATATTCAGGGGTAAAGAGCCGGTAGTGCCCAGGTTTGGCGTCAGACGAGGAAGGCGCAGCTATGGGCGATGGGGCTGGGCTCTTCGGCCCTGCCCCGGAGCACAGAGCAAGCCTGACGAAGTATCACGGCAAACCTGGGCACTACCGAAAATTGGAGGTGGATATATGGGTATGTGGGTTCCTCTTGTAATGATGGCAGCGAGCGCTGCTTACAGTGCGTATAGCGGCGCTGAACAGGCGCGCGCGCAGAACAAGGCGCTTGAATACAATGCGCAGGCCATGCAGCAGAATGCGGAAAACGCCCGTTACGAGGCGTCGTATGCCAGAGCCCAGGCCATGCGCAATGCGAACCGAAAACAACTGGAAACCGGCGTGCTCATTGGCGCGCAACGGGCCAAGATGGGCGCAAGCGGGGTGGTGGTTGATTCCGGCTCCTTCATGGACCTTTTGCAGAATACCGCGGCCGAAGGCGCAACCGAAGCCATGTCCATGATCCATGAGGGGGATGTCGCTGCCTGGCGGCATGAGGTCAGGTCCGGACAGTACGGGGGCGAGGCGAACATGCTGCTCAGCAGCAAGCAGGATCCCAATGCCGTGCTGGCGGGCGGACTGCTTCAGGGAGCGGCAAAAACAACCATGGCCGCTTACGGTGGCGGGATGAGTTAATGGCAATGAGCAGGCAGAACCATAAAAGGAGAACTCCATGACCATTGAATCTACAATATCAGCGCAGACAATGCTCGCGGACGGCATTGTCAGGGAATGGCCGTTCACCTTCCGAGCCTGGGAGGAACAGGTCGCGGTTATCGTAACCGACCCGCAAGGCAGGGAAGCTGACGTGACCGAACAGGCGCACATCACCATACGCCAGGATGAGCCGGGCGGGGTGACGCTCTACCCGGCCCAACCCGATCTGCCAGCCCTGGCCGCGGGCTGGAAGCTCACTGTCGCGCGCAACATGGACTTTTTACAGCACACCGACCTGGTTACAGGCTCACGCTATCAGTCGGAAGTCATTGAAGACCGCTTTGACCGGCTCACGGCCCAGGATCAGGAGTTGTTTGAAAGTCTCAGCCGGGCGGTCAAGCTGCCGATCAGCGACCAGCGGACCCCCGAAGACCTGCTGGCCGATATCTTTGACGCCAGGGATGGGGCGGCGGCATCGGCGATAAGCGCCGGACACGAAGCTGATCGCTCCCGCGCTGAAGCGGACAGGGCTGAAAAAGCGCGGGACACCACGGAAGAATACAAGGATGAAGTTATACAGCTTCATTCAGAGACAAGGGAATGGCGGGAAGAAACAGAGACGATATCGAAAACGCTGGCACTTGAGATATCCGGCGCTGGCGACGCTCAAATAGCGCGGGTTGAAGAGGCGGCGGAAAATCAGATTGTCCGTATCGTGGAAGAAGGCGATGCGCAATTTACTGCTGTTCATAATGAAGGGCAAGCGCTGTTGGAAGCTATTCAGGCAGCAGGGCCGGTGCCACGTGGCGCTATTATCATGTGGTCTGGGGCTATAGCTAATATCCCTACGGGGTGGGCTTTATGTGACGGGCAGAATGATACCCCCGATTTGCGAAACAGATTTATCGTGGGCGCAGGAGACGGGTACACGGTAGGTACCACAGGCGGGGCCAGTGCCCACGTGCACGCTATTACGGTACAGGCACATGCTATAGATTCTAACCAATTAACGTGGCATCAGCATGTTGCGTATGTTGTGGGCGCTACTAACGCCTCCGGTGGCAGTCAAAGAACAGAGGTAGGAGGCAACGCTTCAGCTACGAGTGGTGCGGGTGCCTCATGGGGTCACACACACGGAGCTAGTGCCGATAATAGAGACCATAGACCACCCTGGTATGCTCTGGCTTACATAATGAAACTCTAGGAGGTATATCATGAAAAACCATGTAGTAGTAATGGTCACAGACCGAATCATAGTTGTCGATGGCGTAGGACTGCAATTCGATTTTCCCGCTCCGAATAATTTATGGTCCGTACAGTGGCATGAAGGACAAGGATACATGCAGTTCACGGACGATTGGAACCACCCATTAACAGAATCAGATTATGAGGCTGATGTGGCTCCCTGGGTACGGCGATGGGAAGCTGAGAAAGCCCGGTTGGAGACCGAGGCGAACCGGCCGCCCACGCCGGAGGAAGAGGCCGAGTGGCGCTTGGCTGAGATTAACGCCCGGCTGGCTGAGATCGATGCTGCCCGCAGCCGTCCGCTGGCTGATTTGGTTTTGGGCATTGACGTGGAATTTTCTATCGCCAAGCTCCAGGTCCTGGAGGATGAGCGGGCGGAGTTGGCCACGGAAAAGATGAAGCTGCAGGAGCAGTTGGCGGAGTGTGAGTAGGTTGGTGGTTGAGTAATAGTGCAGGAAAGGACCGGGGGCCGGATGGCGTGACACCCGCCCGGCACCTTGGATGCACTACTTGTTCAGAGTCTTTTCGCCTTCGACATAGGCTTTGAAGAGCAGTTCCGCCGCTTCAACGTCCTTGTTCACGGCCCCAAAAAAGCTTTGCACCGCGTAGTTCATGGCATGGGCAAAGGCTTTTTATCTTCGGGGATAACGCCGGGCATGCCGTGAAAGGGCTGGCTGAACAGGAACAAAAAGCCGAGAAATTGAAAAAGCGCTTGCAGGGCATACTTAACGAACCAGAGAAGTCACCTTGAAATTTGTTTCGAGGTTGGCCTTAACCGGATATTCAAGAAATGACCCTCTGTAATTTTTTGTTTTTTGCAGTAAAAAGAAAATGGAAAATGCCATGCTGGGAAGTAAACGCGCCAAAGGCCGAGAAAGCAGGGGCGGGAAGGGGTAAAATTGGCTTCCATCAAAACTGTTCAGAGAATAGCCTTTGGGGAAGCACTCATACAAAAACAACAAAAAGTCATTTTTTGAGAAACAGCGGATATGTGCCGAGCATGCTTTAGCTTGCGTAGGATGTTTGCCGAATAATAGACCTATTCTATTATGCAGTGACGCCACGTTCGGCACACCAACAATAAGGGAACCTCCTATTTTGAGACACCTTGTAATCTCATGAAGTATAAAAAATAGCTCCTTTGTATGCTCCAAAATTTGATTACAGATGAAAAGATCAATACTTTCGTTTTGAAAAGGAAAAGATTCAGCTTCGATATTTATGGGGTACGTTTTTATTCCTTGGTTTTCCAAGCTGGCAATATTACCATGCATGCATTCAACTGCATACAGTGACGCATTTGGAAATTTGGCTTTGACAAAACCGAGATCACGCCCTGTTCCAGCGCCTAAGTCGACCACTGATTCAACAGAGCTGAACCATTCTAAATATCCTTTGATGACATGCGGGCCATATGTTTCATTATGATCTACAAACCGGAGAAGTTTTGACTTTGCGCAACCGCCTGCATATGGAAAGTTCATTAAGGACCTCTTTTTTCAGCGTCGCATGAAGCATACAATTTACCCTCAGGAGAATACAAAGGCAATATATTAAGATCGCCGTATTAAAGCCCTTCTCATTGCCTTTGATAACCTGGCCGCTGCCGTCATCTGGGGCTGGCCGGGACTGACCGTCTCAGCGCAATTTTACCGATGGGAGCTTAAGGATAAGCGCTCCTGGCCGCGCAGGCTGGTGGACCGGATTTTTTGGTTTGACCCGGACCACTGCCGGGTAAGCTATGAAAACGAGGTTGCGGGACTGCGGTTGCCGAGGGACATGCGGGCTGTGGTTGAGGGTTTGGAGTGTGAGTAAAAGATGCCCGGTTCGTTGAGGTGAGGTAGTTGACAAAGTATGGTGAATGCGTAATATTTCTAAAAAAGACGGGCCGGTTTGTGTGTCACCACTCCCCGGCCCTGGGACGAGTTCCCCAGTAGTTTTTATGTACCAAGGCTTTCGCCCCGTAGGAATGGTAGATTCCTACGGGGCAATCTCATTTAGTCGTTACAGGTAACGCAAAATAAGAGCCGCTATGACGCCGGCGATAATCATCGCCAGGACATTCACAAGGAACCTTCCCATAGGGTCATCCTCCTTTCGGAGAACTCGCCCCACGGGTTATTTATGTCAAAGCAGCTATAATTTCAAGTTTTATGCGGACCGTGGTACGCTTCGCTTCACAAGGCCAGAGCATTTATCAACTATCAAACTTCAAGGTTACAACTCTCATGCGGACATCTTTTCTCGCATTCAGCGGAGGTCTGGATTCCACCACCCTGCTCGCTCATCTCCTCGCCGAAGGACACAGGGTGATTCCGGTCTTTTTCAATTACGGGAGCAGGCACAATCCTTTTGAGGAAGCCGCGGCGGCCCGCGTCGCCTCCCATTATGAGGTCAAGGGGCCGACTGTCGACCTCCGGGACATCTTCTCCGGGCTTGCCGCCTGGTCGGCGCTCATGGCCGGAAGCGGGAAGGACATCCCGACCGGACCCGGAGGCTATCAGGAGCCCGGCAGCCTCGCCGCGACGCTCGTGCCCGGACGGAATCTCCTCATGGCTTCCATCCTCTCAAGCAGGGCTGAAGCACACGCTTTGCAGACCGGAGATGTGACCTCTATCGCCTTGGCGACGCACGGAGGGGACCATGCCCTCTATCCCGATTGCCGCCCCGGATTTGTGGACGCCTTGAGCCGGACCATCCGGGAAGGAACGGAAAACCGGGTCGGCCTCCTGACGCCCTTTTGCGGGATGAGCAAGACTGATATTGTCCGGAGGGGAATCGAACTCAAAGCCCCGTATCATCTCACCCGCTCCTGTTATCAGGACCGGGCCATAGCCTGCGGAAAATGCGGCACCTGCCGGGAGCGCCTGGCGGCCTTCGAAGCGGCCGGAGTCCCGGACCCGGTTCCCTATGAAGGCTCCAGGTGAGCGCCCGTTATCAGGGTATTGGCAAGGGTAAAACACGACACGGCAAGAACTACAAATCCGACTGCGCCGCGTGCTCATCCAGCCGATCAAGCACGGCCAGGGCTGCGGGAATATTTGCTTCCGCCGCCATCGTTTTGAAACGGGTCTCGGCATCATAGACGGCAAGAGCCTGGACACTGATTTCCATGATGAGCTTGTTTACGCTCACGCCACGGGCTCCAGCCACGTTCTTCAGCCGGTTTGCCAAGTCTTCCGGCAGACGAAGGGTTACTATGCTCATGGTAGCTCCTTCAGGCAGTCCACAGGGGTCAATATCCGCAATTGCGGCCACAAAAGCTGCCCTCTTTGTAAATCTTTGATATTATATGTCACAATGGCCTTGGCGTTACCCGCCACAGCCAGCTCTATCAAGTGATTGTCGCCCTCGTCGGGCAGATTCGGTCTCCAGCCATAATAGATGGAAACCCACGTTCCCGCCGCCGCCAAGGCTTTTAAAACTTCCAGTCTTTCCGCGTGCGTGGTGTTGTCAGTCCATACCGGGCGACTGAGCAGGTCTTCGTATTCCAGCCACAAGGCGTTTCCGAAAAGAGGGCGATACTTCCCACTCAAAGCCGCCCGTAATAGCACTCGCGAAGCGCCGCCGGACGCATCTTTTCCCCTCAGGGCGGAAACAAAGACGTTGGTATCAATAACTATGGCCTTCATAATGACAGCATATACGCTATCAGTTGACCTGTCAAGATTGGGAGAGCTTCCAGACGCGCCTCAATCCCCAAATACGACTGCCCCGGCTGGTGTGGTATCCATGCCGGGGCAGTCTCTAGCCGTTGGTGATACAAGGGAGTTGCCCCTTGGCCGATGGTGTTGGCAGCGCCTTCGGCTTTCTTTTTAGTAAGATATATCCTCTGGGGGCGCTGTCAAGTCGGCAAAAAGACAGACAGCCTTTATACGCGGCCTTGAGAGTCTGATTTTTTCAGCTTTTTTCAACTTTTTTCTTCGGACGTCCCGCCTTCTTTCGGTTCCATATCCGCTTCATCCAGAGCGGCCCAACTCAGTTCAGCGGCGGCATTCACCAATTCGCCCGGCTCCATGCCTATGGCATCAGCAAGCAAAAGAATTGTCGTAAAGCGCGGTTCGTTTCTGTCATGCTCAAGGTTATTGAGATAACGAGTGCTGCGCCCCATCTTTTTTGCAAGACTGTACTGCGTAAAGCCCCGCTTTTTATATTCTTGAATCAGGGCCGCTCCGAACTTGGAGGGAGATCTTTTTCTCATTCCCTGTTCATACTCGACAGATAATTTATGAATAGCTGATGTCGTTATCAGGTGATGTATTGAGCATCTGATGTATTGAGCATCTATCCTAATGATACCCAAAAGGGCATGGTAAGATCGAAAAGGAGCATGACCATGTCCACCCCCTTGGATCGTGTTTTCGAGGCAGCAGGATGCAGAACGCAAATTGAATTGGCGGACTTTCTAGGCATTAAACAGTCGTCAATTTCGGATGCGAAAAGGCGGGGCAGCATACCGGCGGACTGGCTTGTGGCGCTGCTGCGCTTGAAGAGAGTTAATCCTGAATGGATAATGACCGGTCAGGGGCCGAGGTTTCTACAGCCTGCGGATTATAAGGAGCCCGTGGAGCCGTTGTATGTGTATGTGAAGGAGATCAGGCCGCCGGAGGAGTGCACGATAGAGGAGCTGATTATTGAGATTATTCACAGAGCGTTACGGACACCGCCAAATAATTAGAGCTGTCCGGCAGGTCCTGATTGATTTTTACTCCCAGAAAACGGACAGCTTTACCTTCCTGGAGGCACAGTCTGCCAGATAGGAGTTGATCAAGGTCTGGTATGGTATGTTCACCTGTTCCGCCATGTTTTTAAAGTAGTCCACGGTTTCCTTGTCCAAGCGAATGGTAACCGTGGCTTTAGGCGGTTTGACATAGGGATTTTTGACGCCTTCTGAAAAATTGTATTCGTCGCGCATGGTCATTTCCTTTTTTCGTATGCCGCTGACTCTTTTCTGGTGGCTTTTCTTGCCGATATGATTCTAATCTGTTTGTCATTCTCCCGGTAGCAGTGGCACACAACCAGCATGCGTAGCGCGAAGCTCAGGCCAAGCAGAACAAAGCGGTCTTCGTCGTCGGAATGATCGGGGTCTGGTACTAGCAGGGCGCTATAATCATTGAAAACGGTTTGCGCCTCTTCAAATGAAATGCCGTGCTTTTCAAGGTTAGCGGCCGCTTTTTCCTCATTCCAGACAAAATTCATTCGGCAATCCCCTCGTATACATACAATATAAATACAATGTAATTTTTGTCAATGCGCCTCACCATTATGCGGCCCGCTTCACCGGGCCGCTGTTTTTTTCTTTTAAAATAGACTTTTAAATATATAGCATGTAATAAATAGCCTTGACTCTGATCCTTGCAACGCGGCGGCGTCCGGGAAGCAGCGCGGTATGCACCGGCAAACGCGCGTCCCGCAAGGGTGGAATTGAGGTGCGGCATCCGTGAACATCACGACGGTTTTCATCAAACGGCCTGTGGCCACAACGCTCCTGTCCCTTGCCCTGGTCGTGGCCGGGTGCATCGCCTATGCGCTTTTGCCTGTTTCCGCCCTGCCCCAGGTGGATTTTCCCACCATATCCGTTTCCGCGTCCATGTCCGGGGCCAGCCCCAAGACCATGGCCGCCTCGGTGGCCACGCCGCTCGAGCGGGCCATCGGCGCTATTGCGGGCATTACCGAAATGACTTCGGTCAGTACCCTTGGCACCACAACCGTGACCGTGCAGTTCGACCTGGACCGGGACATCAACGGCGCGGCCAGGGACGTGCAGGCGGCCATCAACACCGCCTTGGGCGATTTGCCCTCGGGCCTGACCACCAACCCCACCTACAAGCTGGTCAACCCGGCGGACGCGCCCATCATGCTGGTGTCCTTAAGTTCGGAGTCCATGCCCCGGGAGCGGCTTTTTGACCTGGCCTCCACCCTGGTTTCCCCAAAGATTGCCCAGGTGGACGGCGTGGGCCAGGTGATTGTGGGCGGTTCGGCTCTGCCTGCCGTGCGCGTGGCCGTGAACATGGACCGACTGCACCAGCGCGGGCTCAGCCTTGAACAGGTGCGCGAGGCCATTGCCGGGTATAACGACAACCTGCCCCAGGGCGCGCTGGAAACGGACGGCCGCTACTGGCAGATCGCGGTCAACAGCCGGGCGCGCGCGGCCCATGAATACGCCCCGCTCATCGTGGCCTGGGACAACGGCAACGCCGTGCGCCTCATGGACGTGGCCACGGTCACGGACTCGGTGCAGGACGTGCGCAACATCGGCCTGTTGGAAGACAGGCCAGCGGTCATGCTGCTCATTTACCGCCGTCCCGGAGCCAACATCATTGAGGCTGTGGACGCTGTAAAGGCCACGCTGCCGTCCTTGCGGGAACTTATTCCGGCCTCGGTGCGCATGGAGGCCGTGTTTGACCGCACCATCACCATCCGCTCCTCTTTGCACGAGGTGATGCGCGCCCTGGTTATTTCCGTGGGCCTGGTGGTGCTCGTGGTCTTCCTTTTCCTGTACACGGCCAGGGGGACCCTTATTCCCGGCATCGGGGTGGGCGCGTCCATTATCGGCACCTTTGCCGGTATGTATTTGTGCGGATTCAGCCTGGACAACCTTTCCCTCATGGCCCTGGCCATTGCCACCGGCTTTGTGGTGGACGACGCCATTGTGGTGCTGGAAAACATCAGCCGCCACCTCGAAAACGGCGTTCCGCCCGCGCAGGCGGCCATTCAGGGCGCGCGCGAGGTGAGCTTTACCGTGTTTTCCATCAGCCTGTCCCTGATCGCGGTGTTCATTCCCATCCTGTTCATGCAGGGCATAGCCGGACGCCTGTTCCGCGAGTTCGCGGCCACCCTGTCCCTGGCTATCGCGGTTTCCCTGCTGCTGTCCCTTACCCTGACGCCCATGCTGTGCGCCTCCCTTTTACAAGGGAAAACAGCTTCCGCTCCCGCGCCTTCCGCCCTGGCGCGGCATCTGGCCGCCTTTCACGCGGCCGTGCTGCGCGGCTACACCAGCAGCCTGGACCTCTTTCTGAAGCATAAACAATTCGTGCTCATCCTGTGGTTTTTCATCACCGGACTGACCGTGTTCCTGTATATCGTGACGCCCAAGGGCTTTTTTCCGCAGCAGGACACCGGCCTTATCCGGGGGGCTTTGCTGGCCGACCAGTCCCTGTCCTTTCAGGCCATGAGCCAAAAAATCCGCCTGCTCATGCGGGCCGCGAGCAGCGATCCGGCAGTGGAAACCGTGGCCGGGTATACCACGGGCAGCACTTCGGCTTTTATCGCCATTGCCCTGAAGCCGCGCTCGCAGCGGGACGCGGACGCGGACGAAGTTATTGTCCGCCTGCGCGGCAAGGTCAACAGCGAACCCGGCGCGCAGCTTTTTCTCGCCGCCGCCCAGGACATCAACGTGGGCGGGCGCATATCGCGCGCCATGTACCAGTATACCTTGCAGACCGAAGACCTGGACCAACTGCGGCACTGGACGGACACCTTGCAGCGGGCCTTGAAGTCCGATCCCCTCTTCAAGGACCTGAACAGCGATTTCCAGAGCGGCGGCCTGGAGTCCCTGGTCAGCGTGGACCGCGACACGGCCGCGCGGCTCGGCGTGACCATGGATCAGGTTGACGCGGCCCTGAACAACGCCTTTGGACAGCGGCTGGTGTCCACCATATACGGCGAGCGCAACCAGTACCGGGTGGTGCTGCTGACCGAAGACAGCCAGTGGCAGGGACCGGAAGGGCTGAAGGCCGTGTACGTTCCGGCCCAAAACGGCACCCTGGTTCCCTTGAGCGCCCTGGCTTCCTTTGCGCCGGACAGAACCCCGGTCCAGGTGAACCATCAGGGCCAGAGTCCGGCCGCCACCATTTCCTTCAATCTGGATCCGGGCAGTTCCCTGTCCGAGGCCACGGCGCGCATTGAGGCGGCGCGCCGGGCCATCCACATGCCCAAGTCCGTGCGCGCCTCGTTCCAGGGCACGGCCAAGGAATTCGAGACCTCCCTGCGCAGCCAGCCCTGGCTTATTTTCGCGGCCATATTCTGCCTCTATGTGGTGCTCGGCGTGCTCTACGAGAGCTACGTGCACCCCATTACCATCCTGTCCACGCTGCCGCCCGCGGGCATTGGCGCGCTCCTGGCCCTGCTGCTGTTCGGCATGGATTTTTCCGTCATTGCCCTGATCGGCGTGCTGCTCCTGGCAGGCATCGTGAAAAAGAACGCCATCCTGCTGATTGATTTTGCCCTGACCCGCCGGGCCGAAGGCATGAGCGCCGAGGAAAGCATCCGGGCCGCCTGCGCCCTGCGTTTCCGGCCCATCATGATGACCACCCTGGCCGCGCTCCTGGGCGCCGTGCCCCTGGCCGTGGGCTTTGGCGACGGTTCCGAACTGCGCCGCCCACTCGGGGTATCAATTATCGGCGGCCTGCTCATGAGCCAATTGCTGACCCTGTACACCACCCCGATCCTCTACCTGTACCTTGAAGATCTGAACACCCGCTGGAACGAAACCCTGCAACGCCTGTTCAAACGCCCCGTTGAAGCGCGGACTGTGGCAACCCGCCTCCTTCCCGCAGTCCTGCTCTGCTGTCTGGCTTCCGGCTGCGCCGTGGGGCCGGATTACACGCGGCCCGCCACAAGCGTGCCCCACGCCTACAAAGAAGCCGGTAGTGACTCCGTTTGCCGTGATACTTCGTCAGACTTGCTTTGTGCTCCGGGGCAGGACCGTAAGAGTCCAGCCCCATCGCCCAAAGCTGCGCCTTCCTCGTCTGACGGCAAACGGAGACACTACCAAGAAGCCGCCCACGCGGACGCGCTCCAGGCTGACTGGCGGCTGGCCGCGCCCGGCAGCGTGGATTCCGGTCCCTGGTGGGAGGCCTTTGCCGATCCCGCGCTCAACATCTTTATGCGCGATCTGGAGCGCTCCAACCAGAATATCGAGTCCGCGCGGGCCAATCTGCGCCAGGCCCAGGCCCAGGTGCGCGAAGCCAGAGCCGCCTTCTTTCCCGTGCTCGGCGGCAGCGGAAGCATCAGCCGGGGCCGCGCCGTCCAGCCGCCGGGCGTGCAAACCACCTACACGGCGACCTTGCAGGCCGGTTGGGAACTGGACCTCTGGGGCGGAACCCGGCGCAGCGTGGAGAGCGCCGAGGCGCAAGCCGGAGCCATGGCCGCCACCCTGGACGCGGTTATTCTCAGCATGCGGGCGGAACTGGCCCTGAACTATTTCCAGTTGCGCACCTTTGACGCCATGCTGGACCTGTACGCCAAAACAGTCGCCGCTTACACCCGCTTCCTGCGCATAACTCAAAACCAGTACGAAGCCGGAACAGCCGCCCGCGCCGACGTGGCAACGGCCAAGGCCCAGCTCAAAGCGGCCGAGGCGCAGCGCGTGGACCTGGATGTGCAGCGCAAACAGACCGAACACGCCATCGCGCTGCTGCTCGGGCTGCCCGCCTCCGAGTTCACCCTTGCCCCGGCCCCGCTCAAGGCGCAGTTGCCGCGCATTGACGCGGGCATCCCCTCGTATCTGCTGGAACGGCGTCCGGACGTGGCAACGGCCGAACGTCAGGTCATGGCCGCTAACGCGGACATCGGCGTGGCCAAGAGCGCCTGGTTTCCCTCGCTCACCTTCCCGGCCAGCGGCGGATACACCAGCGCCTCTTTTGCGCGCTGGTTCACCGCGCCGAGCGAGATCTGGTCCTTTGGCCCGGCCCTGGCCCTGACCCTGTTCCAGGGGGGAGCCATCATAGCCAAAACCGATCAGGCCGAGGCAGCCTGGGAAGCGGCTGTCGCCAACTACCGCCAGACCGTGCTCCAGGCCTTTGCCGATGTGGAGGACGCCCTGGCCGCCACCCGTCTGCTGGAACAAGAATTTGCCCTGCAAGAAGAAGCCCTGGCCGCCGCGCGCGACGCCGAGGCCATGTACATGGACCAGTACCAGGCCGGGACCCTGAACTATCTGAACGTGGCCACGGCCCAGGCCGTCACCCTGACCAACGCCCGCACCGTGGAGCAACTGCGCGGGGCGCGCTTTGCCGCCTTAGTCAGCTTAATTCGCGCTTTGGGCGGCGGGTGGTAGTGCCTCAGTTTGGCGTGATACTTCGTCAGGCTGCATTTTTGCTCGGGGGGCAGGGCCGAAGAGCCCAGCCCACCCTCGCAAAAACTTGCCTTCCTCGTCTGACACCAAACTGAGGCACTACCAAAGGGCGGAGCCCCAATACTATTAAGGAACCACTATGATCACTCCCTTGTCGCCCTCCAAACTGCCCGGACGCCGCCTGGTTCTCCGGGTGGCTGTCATGGCTTCTGTTTTGTTTCTGCTGTACCTGGCCGGGTCCGCGCTGTTCGCGAACAAAGAGCACCCTGCGAACCACGGACCGGCCTCCCCGGCCATACCGGTGCATGCGGCGGGGGCGGTGCGCGGGGATTTTCCGGTGTATTTTTCCAGCCTGGGCACGGTTACCGCCTATAACACCGTTACCGTGCGCAGCCGGGTGGACGGCGAGCTCTTGAACAATCACTTTACTGAAGGCGCGATGGTCAAGAACGGGGACCTGCTGGCGGAAATAGATCCGCGCCCTTTCGCGGCCCAGGTGAAGCAATACCAGGGGCAGTTGCAGCGGGATCAGGCTTCGCTCCTTAATGCCCGGCAAAACCTGGCCCGTATCCGGCGTCTGCGGCCCAAGGATTCGGCCACGCAGCAGGATCTGGACAATGCGGTGGCCCAGGTCGCGGAATTTGAAGCTGCGGTCATCATGGACCAAGGCCTGCTGGACGCGGCCGCCTTGCAACTGGAATTCACCAAAATAAACGCTCCTCTGAACGGCCTGGCGGGCCTGAGCGCCGTGGACCCCGGCAATATCGTCCAGACCACGGACAGCACCGGCCTGGTCATCATCAACCAGGTGCAACCCATCAACGTGCTGTTCACGGTCACGGACACCCAACTGCCTCAGGTGCTGGAAGCGCGGAAAGCGGGACACCCGGTGCGGGTGGAGGCCTGGGACCGGGTGAAACAAACGCTCCTGGCAACGGGCACGCTGTCGGCCCTGGACAACCAGGTGAATATCAGCACGGGCACGGTACGGGTCAAAGGGGATTTCACGAATGCGGACAATAAACTTTTCCCCAACCTGTTCGTGAACGCCAAAATTCTGGTTGATACATTGAAAGGCGTGTGCATCATTCCCACCCAGGCCGTGCAGCTCGGACGCCAGGGGCCTTTTGTCTACGTGGTGGAAGCGGATAACCGGGTTGCCCTGCGCCAGGTCAGCCTCGGCCCGGCCGATGACGAACACAGCGTGGCCACGCACGGAGTGAGCCCCGGCGAGCGCGTGGTGATCGACGGCTTTGATCGCCTGGGCGACAAGGCCCTGGTTACGGTTATCAAAGAGAAATAGAGCCGCAGCCGTGAACCCGTCGCGCATCTTTATTCAAAAACCCATTGCCACCACCCTGCTGGCCATAGCCCTGCTGGTGTCCGGCATCATCGCGTACCGGTTCCTGCCTGTTTCCGCCCTGCCCGAGATCGACTATCCGACCATCCAGGTGCAGACCTTTTATCCCGGCGCCAGCCCCCAGGTCACGGCCAACACCATTACCGCCCCCCTGGAGAGCCAGTTCGGGCAAATGGCCGGGCTGACCCAGATGTCTTCGGTCAGTTCGGCCGGAAGTTCCATCATCACCCTGCGTTTTTCCCTGAGCGTGCCCCTGGACGTGGCCGTGCAGGAAGTGCAGGCAGCGGTGAACGCGGCCGGGAGCCTGTTGCCTCCGGACCTGCCCACGCCGCCCGTGTACAGCAAGGTGAACCCGGCTGACCCGCCGGTGCTGACCCTGGCCGTGACGTCCAAAACCATGCCCATTGCCCGCATAGCCGATTACGTGGACACGCGCCTGGTGCAAAAGGTTTCCCAGGTCAGCGGGGTCGGGCTGGTCAGCCTGAGCGGCGGCCAGCGTCCGGCCGTGCGCGTGCGGGCCAATCCCACGGCCTTGGCCTCGTATGGCCTGAGCCTGGATGACATGCGCACGGCCATTGCCTCGGCCAACGTCAACCAGGCCAAAGGCAGCTTTGACGGCCCCATGCGCGCCTCCACCATTGAGGTGAACGACCAGCTTTTGCAGGCGGATGAATACCTGAACATGATTATCGGGTACTTCAACGGCGCGCCCGTGTATTTGCGCGATGTGGCCGAAGCTGCGGAAGCGCCGGAAAACGTCCGCCTGAAGGCCTGGGCGGGCAGGGATCAGGCCATCCTGGTCAACATCCAGCGCCAGCCCGGCGCAAACGTGCTGGAAGTGGCGGAAAACGTCAAACGCCTGCTGCCGGAACTGCGTTCCTCCCTGCCTGACGCCATCGAGGTGAGCGTGCTCACGGACCGCACCATCACCATCCGGGCCTCGGTGGCTGATGTGGAGTTTGAACTGATGCTGGCCGTAGTGCTTGTGGCCCTGGTCACCTTTCTTTTTTTGCGCAACCTCCCGGCCACCAGCATTCCGGCCGTTGCCGTGCCCCTGTCCCTGGTGGGCACGTTCGGGGTCATGTACCTGGCCGGGTTTTCCCTGAACAACCTGACCCTCATGGCCCTGGCCATTGCCACCGGCTTTGTGGTGGACGATGCCATTGTGGTCATTGAAAACATCAGCCGCTACCGGGAAATGGGGCTTGATCCCAAAGAGGCGGCCCTCAAGGGCGCGCAACAGATCGCCTTTACCATCATCAGCCTGACCTTTTCCCTGGTGGCCGTGCTCATCCCGCTGCTGTTCATGCGCGACGTGGTGGGCAGGCTGTTTCGCGAATTCGCCGTTACCCTGAGCATCTCCATTCTGCTCTCCGCCGTCATCTCCCTCACCCTGACGCCCATGATGTGCGCCTATATCTTGCGGGGCGGCGGCTCGTCATCCGCTGCCAAACCGGGCCGCCTGGAACGGCTGCTCGGCAAAGTTTTTGACGCGGCCCTGGACCGCTACGACATCGCCCTGCGCTGGGTTTTCCGGCACCAGGGCCTGACCCTGGCCGTCACCCTGATCACCCTGAGCATCAGCGTGGGCCTGTACGTGATCATCCCCAAAGGCTTCATCCCGGTGCAGGATACCGGGGTCATCCAGGGCTTCAGCGAAGCGCCGCAAAGCATCTCCTTTGCGGCCATGGCAACGCTGCAACAGGAACTTGCCGAGCGCATCCTGCAAGACCCGGACGTGGAAAGCCTGTCCTCGTTCATCGGCATTGACGGCGTGAACACCACCCAGAACAACGGACGCCTGCTGATCAACTTGAAACCCCTGGACCAGGGCCGGGACAAGGCTCCGGCCGTGATGGCCCGCCTGCGGCAGCGAGTCGCGGACCTGCCGGGCATTGCCCTGTATTTGCAGCCGGTACAGGACCTGACCATTGAAGATAGGGTCAGCCGCTCGCAATACCAATTGGTCATGGATTCCGTGCACCAGGAGGAACTGGACCTGTGGGCGCCGCGCCTGATCGCGGCCATGAACGCCGACCCTCTGATCAGCGACGCGGCCGGGGACTTGCAGAACCAGGGCCTGCAAGCCTCCATCCTGGTGGACAAAGACACGGCCGCGCGCCTGGGCGTGAGCATGGCCGCCATTGACAGCGCCCTGTACAACGCCTTTGGCCAGCGCCAGATCAGCACTATTTTCACCCAGGCCAACCAGTACCGGGTGGTGCTGGAGGTGGGCGAGGACTTTGCCCAGGGACCGGCGGCCATTGAGAACATCCATGTGCCGGGCGCGGGCGGAACGATCGTGCCTCTGCACAGCTTTGCCAGGGTCAAGGAAACCACTACCCGGCTTTCCATCAACCGGCAGAACCAGTTCCCGGCCGTGGCCGTTTCCTTTAACCTGCGTGAGGGCGCATCTTTGGGCAAGGCCGTGCAAAGCATCCTGAACACGGCGGAAGGCATCAAACTGCCGCCCTCGGTGCGCCTGACCTTCCAGGGCGCGGCCCAGGCCTTTCAGGACTCCCTGAGCGGCGCGGCCTGGCTCCTGCTGGCAGCGGTGTTCACGGTCTACATCGTGCTCGGCGTGCTCTACGAGAGCTACATCCATCCCATCACCATTCTCTCGGCCCTGCCTTCGGCCGGGGTGGGCGCACTGCTGGCCCTGATGCTGTGCTCCATCCCCCTGGATGTGGTCTCCATCATCGGCCTGATACTGCTCATCGGCATTGTCAAAAAAAACGCCATCATGATGATCGACTTTGCCCTGGACGCGGAACGCAACGAAGGCAAAGACCCGCCCGAAGCCATTCACCAGGCCTGTCTGCTGCGCTTCCGGCCCATTCTCATGACCACCCTGGCCGCCCTGTTCGGCGCTCTGCCCCTGATGCTCAGCCGGGGCATGGGGTCCGAACTGCGCAATCCCCTGGGCATCACCATGGTGGGCGGCCTGCTGCTCAGCCAGGTCCTGACCCTGTTCACCACCCCGGTCATCTACCTGTACTTCTCTCGACTTGCTTCCGCTCCTTGGCGGGACAGATTTTTCGAGGCAAAGCCTCGAAACCCGCCCACGTCGCTCTAAGCGCCTACCGGCGCGGCCGGACTCATGAGTCCGGCCCCCCGCAGGGGCGTTAAGGAAAAACGGGCAGGGGACGTATTGACACTCCCGCTTCTTGCTATCGCAAGGCTTCTCAGGCATAGTGCCGCCAGGTGCTGAACACACCTTTATCCACAGGCGGGCCGCCGCCGACTCGTGCGGGGTTGCCGCTTGCCTTTTGGCAAGCGCGACCGGCTTTCCGCGTCTACGATGTCGGGAGTGCGGTGAATACAACACCTCGCGCAGAGGAAATAAGCCCGCCGTCCTGTGGCGGTGTTCAGCTCCCGGCAGTTGCTTCCCGGCAGTTGCCGACCACTAACGCCGGAGAACACCATGAGCGAAAGCTCCATCCCTTACCGTATATCGCCGCAGCCTGACTTTGCCCCGCAATACGAGCGTATTCTCGCGGCCACCGGATGCAGGACCTGCCTTCAACTGGCCCAGGTGCTGGACGTCAAACCGGCGGCAGTGTCCGACGTTAAGCGCCGGAAGGCCATTCCCACCCATTGGCTTTGGCGGCTCCTCAGAAAAGAGAACATCAACCCCGACTGGATACGTTCAGGAATAGGCGACTGCCGGTTGCGGAGATGAAGGCTACCCGCGCTTCACGGGCCTGGCCAACCAGACCACCGCGCTCATGCCCGCAAAAGCAATGGCGCACAGCCAATAAATGTCGTTGGCCGAAAGGATGAACCCCTGCCGGGTAATCTGCCCGGCCAGATAGCCGAGACTCTGCTGGGCGTCCATGCCGAGGCGTTGCAATAGCTCCAGACTCTCCCTGGCCAAAGGGCTGTAGGGGTCCACATGTTCGGTCAAACGGACGTGGTGCACGGCCTCGCGCCGTTCCCACAAGGTCATGGCCACGGACGCGCCAATGGCTCCGAACAGGGTGCGCACAAAGTTGAACAGACTGGCCGCGCCAGCCATTTGTTCCGGCTTCAGGGAAGAAAAGGCCAGAGCGATCAGGGGCGTGAAAAAAAGCGCATTGGCCAGCCCCTGGGCGAACTGCGGAACCATGACAAAACGCATGTCCATGTCCGGGGAAAACCAGGTCCGGGTGTACATGCAGGCGGCAAAGACAAGAAAACCGGCGCTGATCAGAATGCGCAGGTCAATAAGGCGCAAGGCGTGCTTGCCGATGAGCGGGGCCAGGAGCACCGGCAGAATGCCTATGGGCGCGGCAGCCAGACCGGCCAGCGTGGCCGTGTACCCGTACTGCGTTTGCAGGAGCAGGGGCAGAAGCACCACGGTGCCTATAAAAAGCATCATGCCGAGGCTGATGCAGATCACCCCGATGCTGAAGTTGCGCGAGGCAAAAAGACGCAGGTCAATAATCGGGTTGGCGTCGGTCAGTTCCCAGGCCACCAGAAAGGTCAGGCCGACCAGGGCGATAACGGCCAGCGTGATGATCTGGGTGGAGTTGAACCAGTCCAGTTCCTTGCCCCGGTCCAGCATCATTTGCAGCGCGCCGACGCCCAGAACCAATAAACTCAGACCCACCACATTGAGCGGCTGACGCCTGCGCGCGCTTTCCCGATCGCGCAGCAAGCGCCAGACCAACACGACCACCAGCGCGCCCACCGGGACATTGATGAAAAAGATCCAGCCCCAGTGGTAGTTGTCGCTGATAAAACCCCCGAGCACCGGCCCGAAGATGGGAGCCACGGACACGGTCATGGACCACAAGGCGATGGCCATATTGCGTTTGGCCGGAGGATAGTTGTTCAGGAGCAGGGTTTGGGCCAGCGGCAGCATGGGGCCGGAAACGGCTCCCTGCAAGACCCGGAACAAGACCAGCAGGGTGAGGCTGGGGGCCATGCCGCATAAAAACGAAGCAAAGACAAAAAGCCCGGTGGACCACAAAAAGAGCCGCACTTCGCCGAAACGGCGGGCCAGCCAGCCGGTGATGGGCAGGGAAATGGCATTGGCCACGGCATAGGAGGTAATGACCCAGGTGCCCTGGGTGGTGGAAGCGCCAAGGTTTCCGGCCAGGGTGGGCACGGCCACGTTGGCAATGGTGCTGTCCAGAACCTGCATGAAGGTGGCCAGGGGCAGGGCCACGGTCAACAGCAGCAGGGGGAGTCCCTGGAGGGGAGGATGGGCGTTGCTCATGGCCGGTAGCGGCTCATTTTGCCGTGATCCATCGTCAGGCTTGCTTTGTGCTCCGGGGCAGGACCAGAAGAGTCCAGCCCCATCGCCCAAAGCTGCGCCTTCCTCGTCTGACGACAAAATGAGCCACTACCGAAAAGCCGGTCTTCAGGCGGGCATCCCATGCCTTATACGTTACCCGGCTTGCGCAGCACCCGCTTGTAGCTGCCCAGCTTCAGAGGCTTGAAGGCGCGCCCGGCGGTCTTGATCTCCGGCCTGCCTTCAGGCGCAAGAGGCGCAGTGGCGGAAAGGTCCAGCCCGACAGGCAGGAGCGCCGCCTGAACGGAAGCGCCGGTGGAAAAGTCCGGCAGCGCGGCTCCGTCCGGGGGCCGGTTATGGAGAATCTGCGTGAAATCGTTGCCGGAGTGGCCGGTAACCGCGATGACCGAGCCGTCGGGAGCAATACGCAGACTGACCGGGGCCGTGCCGCCGTGAATGCCCACATAGGCCGGACGGGCTCCCGGAGACACGCGCACCCAACCCCCCTGTTCCTCGGCCGGAACAGTAAAGGTCTGGACAGGCTCAACGCCCCAGGCCGCGCCGCAGAGGAGCGCGAACAGGGAAAACCCGAGCGGAAAGGACAGAAGAGAGACTCTCACGATAAAACCTCGTCCTTTCACGAGTATGATTTTCGTGCGATTCTGTCAAGGGTATATCCAAAGATCGAAGCAATAGTCCCTTGACAAATCCCCATTTTTTGCCAACGAAAGTATATTCGCATTGTATAAGGAAGCAATAATGACCCTGCTCATTGATATTGAACATCACAGCCAGGCCGAACCGCTCCGTCTCATGTGCGGGTCGGATTTCGAGGTGCTGCGCACGGACGCCACCGGCCTGGAGATTTACGGAAAATCACACCAGGGCAAGGAGTATCTGCTTTTTCCCCTCCATTTCCACCCCCTGGAGGCCGGGGTGCTGGCCGTGCGTATCCCGGCCGAGTACCACGAATGGTTCATGGATCGCGGCATGGACGGCGCGCGCATCATCTTCAGCACGCCCCACGGCAGTCCTTTTTTCCCTGACATGCCGGAAGAATACCACTCCAGCACCGGGTATCTGCGCATCAAGGATGCTTCGTCCATGCGGGTCGAACTGGATCGCGCGGCCGCGCGGGAACCGGGCGAACCTGAACAGATTGCCGAACCGGAAAACACGCCGCTTACCGAGCGGGAACTGGCAAAAGCCGTCCGGGCCAAGGCAACGGAGTTGAACGCGCTGCTCGATCGCGCAGCGGAAGCGGGCCTGCTGGTGCGGCTCGCTCTTGAAGGAAACGAAAACGACAGGCCATGCGTATGCATACGCGGCATATTCAGGCCGTTATATTGACAATTCCACTTTACGCGGGTAAGGGAGCAAGTAACGACACGCATCTCTTCGGCTCCGACCGCATTTCATTGCCGTTCATTGCCGGTTAGGAATATTCCACTATGTCCAGCCCCGGATTCCGTATTAAAAAAACCATCCGCCGTCCGGATCCGGCTTTGGTTGCCTTGTTTGCCGGTCTTCCGGCGGCCGTTATCGGGGACAACATGAAGCGCACGGCCTGCATGGATGCGCGCATCAGAGCCATGAACCGGACGCCGCTACTCGGCGTGGCCCTGACCGTGCGCGTCCGGCCCGGCGACAGCCTCATGCTGCACAAAGCCATGGACATGGCCGAACCGGGCGATGTGATTGTGCTGGATGGCGGCGGCTATACCGGCTGCGCGGTCGCCGGCGAACTGATGGCGCTGTGGTGCCGCAAACGGGGCTTGGCCGGTCTGGTCATTGACGGCTGTATCCGGGATTATGACAGCATCAGCGCCCTGGATTTTCCGGTCTATGCCGCGGGCGTGAACCCCAACGGCCCGCTCAGGGAAGGCGGAGGCGAAATCAATTTTCCCGTGAGTTGCGGCGGACTGGCCGTGCATCCCGGCGATATTATCGCGGGCGACGCTGACGGCGTGGTGGTGGTCAGCCCCGCTGACGCGGCGGATGTTGCGGCAAAAGCGCGTCTGCAATATAAAGAAGAAGCCGGAATTATTGCCGGAATCAAAAACGGTTCCTGGGACAGAAGCTGGGTGGATCCTTTGCTGACGGCCAAGGGCTGTGAGTTTACCGACTAAGCCTGTAAAGAGAGATTTGCAATGACAAAGCGTAGCAACAATTCTGAGTATGTCCAGGATGCCGCTCCCATGGAGCAGGTGCGCGAACTGCTTTTCGGTACCCAGATGAAAGAGGTGGATATCCGCTTTCAGCGCCAGGATGAGCGCTTTGAGCGGAAAATCGCCGATGTTCGTGAAGCCTTGAAAACCCGCCTGGATTCTCTGGAAAACTTCATGAAGAGCGAGATGTCCTCGCTGCTGCACCGTCTGAAGGAAGAGCAGTCGGAACGGGACAGCGCCCTGAAGGACGAGCAGCGCGAACGCGCCGAAGCCGTCAAGAGTGAACAGCGCGAACGTTCCGAAGGCCTCAAGAACGAGCAGCGCGAGCGCGCCGAAGCCATCGCTCACCTGGCCAAGGAACTGGCCTCGGCCGTGGAAACCTTTGAGCGGAAAAACAGCAAGGTGGCTGATACGCTTGATGCCACGGAGCGGGAACTGCGCCAGCTCATGATGACGGAGAACAGCGCGCTTTCCGCCAAAATAGAGGAAAAATACCAGGACGCCCTGAACGTGCTGTCCAGAACGGCCGAGCAGATCCGCCACGACATGGTATACCGTTCCTCCCTGTCCAGCATGTTTACGGAAACGGCGCTCAAGCTGAGCGGACAATGGTCGGATGTTTCCAAGTCGCCGGAACGCGAAGCGTCCGTCAAGGGCGGCGGAGAAGCTCCGTCCTCTGATGACGACGCTTAAAGAGGCGCTCTCCTATGAAGGGGCCATCCTGCGATGACGCCTGAAGAACAGCGGCCCGATTGGGTATCCGACGCGATGTCCGGTGAGCCGTCGCTTGACGCGCCGTCACTGCCCGACCTGCCGCCGGTTCCCACCGATGCGGAGCTGGAGTCGTTGCGGGCGCTCCTGTTCAAGCGGGAAATTGCGCTGCTGGAACAGCTTCGGGCGCGGCTTGATGATCCGGCTGCGCAGGCCAAGGAAATCAGCAACGTTGTCGCGGAAGCGCTCCTGCTGCGCGCCCATAAAGACGACCGTCTCCAGGTCGCGCTCGAGCCTCTTGTCGAGAATATCTTCCAGGTATCGCTGCGTAAAAATCCGCACCGCTTTACCAACGTGCTGTTCCCGGTGATGGGTCCGGCCCTGCGCAAGTCCATTGCGGAAACCTTCCGCTCCATGCTGGAAAGCTTCAACAAAAGCATGGAAATGTCCTTTTCCTGGAAAGGCCTGCGCTGGCGGCTCGAGGCCATGCGCACCGGCAAGCCCTTCAGTGAAATTGTGCTGCTGCACACCCTGGTCTACCGGGTTGAACAGGTCTTTTTCATCCACAGTGAAACAGGCCTGGAAATAGCGCATGCCGCCGCGGAAGACAGCGAAACCCAGGACACGGGCATGGTGTCGGCCATGCTGACCGCCATCCAGGACTTTGTGCGCGACTGTTTCACGGGCGGCCAGAGCGGCGAGCTTGAATCTCTCCAGCACGGGGAATATACCTTTCTGGTGGAAAAAGACCCCAGGGCGTACATTGCCTGCCAGATCCGGGGCACGCCGCCCGCGGGCTTCCGGGAGCAGGTGCGGAGCACGCTGGAAAACATGCTTATCGAGTATGCCGAGCCCCTGGAATCCTTTTCCGGCGATACCGAACCGTTTCAATCCGCCAAACGCTACCTGGACGCGCTGTTCATCTCGCGCTTTGTTGATGAGGACAAGCCGCTGCCCCTGTGGGTAAAGGCTTTGCCGGTGCTGCTGCTGCTCGGCCTGATCGGCTGGTTCGGCTTTTTCCAATACGACTCCTACCAGGAGCGGCGGGAAAGCGCGCAGCGCGAAGAAGTCAGGAGCGCCTTTTACGAGAACATGCGGCAGGGGCTGGAGCCCTTGCGCCGGGAACCGGGCCTCATGATTGCCCATGTCGAACCGGGCGATACCGCCCCCTGGGAAGTGATTCTGCTCAAGGACGACCTGGCCAGAACACCGGAAGAGGTTCTGGCGGAAAATGGCGTGGATAATTCTCGTTATATTTTCAGAATCATTCCCCAGGTCTCCTATGAACGGAGCATCGTGGCCCGCCGGGTGGAGTCCAAGATACACCCGCCCTCCACGGTGACCATGCGCTTCGGGGATGACGGCACCCTGTATTTTTCCGGCGCCGCTCCCATGGAATGGGTGCTCCAGGCCCGGCAGGAAGCCCTGGCCCTGCCCGGCGTGCAGAGCATCAACATGCGGGAGGTGAGCGACCCGCGCATGGACCGGTTGACAGCCATGGTGCATGAGGTGCAGGCTGTTTCGATCCGCTTTCCCCTGGGCAAGGACACGCCGATACCCGAGGATGCGCCAAAACTGACCAGGGCCGTGGAGACGCTGGTTGCACTGGAAAAACTGGCCGCCGACATGGGCATTGCCGTAAGCCTGACCGTATACGGCCATGCGGACGCCACCGGACAGGAGAAACGAAATTACGAGATCAGCCAGGCCCGGGCGCGTACCATTGCCGCCATGCTCTACGCCAAGGGTTCAAGCCTGCCTGTTGCCTTGTACGGCATGGGAGCGGAATATGCGCAAAAGAGCGGCACGGGCGCTGCCGCTGAAAATGAGGGCAGTCGGCGTATTGAACTGCGGGTGCACCTTTCCAGGGCGGGAGATGCGACCCCGGAGCTCTTAAGACGGTGACTTTGAACGATTTTTTAACATGGAAACGACATGATAAATAAGAAGATCTGCATGTTGGGGGCCTTTTCCGTAGGAAAGACAGCCCTTGTCCAGCAGTATGTGCACTCCATATTCTCGGACAAATACCTGTCCAGCGTGGGCGTCAAGATCAGCAAGAAAGACCTGAACGTTGACGGCACGGACGTGACCCTCGTGCTCTGGGACATGGAAGGCAAAGATTTATATGTGGATGTAAACATTTCTTACCTGCGCGGGGCCATGGGCTACTTCCTGGTGGTTGACGGCAAACGCAAGGATACGCTGCAAGTGGCGCTTGAATTGCGCAATATCGCCGTTAACCTGGCCGGGCCGCAGGTGCCGCATTATATTTTGCTGAACAAGGCGGATCTTGAGCCGGAATGGGAAATCAACGAAGAGGACCTTGAGAGCCTGCGCGCCCAAGGCATTTCCTTCCTGAAAACCAGCGCCAAAAGCGGTATGGGCGTCGAAGAAGCCTTCATGGGGCTGGCCAAGGCCATGCTTTAGGGCTTGGGAGTAACCTGAGATGCATACGGAAAAAAACGAACTCGCCCTGACCATTCTGCAAACGCTCGAAATCGCCGTTCTGAGCAGAACCGGACCCAGACAGTACGCCTTTTACGGACATGTGCCGGAATTTTATGCGGAGCTCTTTCCCTCTGATGCCGAGGGTCCCTGCACGCGCCCCTGGGAACATTCCTCCATGCTGGAATATTTTCTTGACGACGCGGAACTGTTTTTCATCCGCAACCTGCCCGGCTCCATCAACAGCGGCGTCTGGCAGGAGGACGGAACCTGCGACGGCGAACAGGCCCTACATGCCCAGGCCGTGATTGTCGGCGAAGAGCACTTTCTGATTATCCGCCTGCTTAAGGAAGACTTCCGCGAACGGCTGCGCGTGTTGCGCAAGGCGCGGGAACAACTGCTGGAACGCAACACCCTGAACAGGGACCTGGAAACCTATCAGCGCAAGTCATCCTTTGACGGCCTGACCCAAGTCCTGAACAAGGCAACCTTTATCGAGCGCCTGGGCAAAGAAATGGAAATCGCCCAGGAAAATTCCGCCTCCCTTTCAGTCGCCATGATCGACATCGATTTCTTCAAGCGGGTCAACGATGAGTACGGCCACCTCTGCGGAGATGCCGTGCTGGCCTCTCTGGGACAACTGCTGCGCCAGACCTTGCGCCGCCAGGACATTGTTGCCCGCTTCGGCGGGGAAGAGTTCGCGGTCGTCACCCCGTTCACAACCTTGGGCCAGTGCGTCCGCACCGTGGAAAAGCTGCGCAGGGCCATTGAAGAACACGACTTTTCTCCGGTCCCCAAAGTGACCGTGAGCATCGGCTGCACCGGCTACATCCTGGGCGAAACCTGGGAGAGTTTTCTGCAACGCGCCGACATCGCCCTGTATGATGCGAAGAACAACGGCAGGAATATGGTGAAGATCCGGTAGAGGGCCTGTCCTTTACGCTTTTTCTTTTATCCAGATCAAAGACGCCTGCCTCCCGCTATGACCCAGGCGGTGGGAAAAGAACAGTTCCGGCAGGGAACGGGTGCACAGATCCAGCCCGAAAATGCGATCCGCCCGCATGCCCGCGCTGACAAGCTGGTCTCTGGTCAGCCGCCACAGATCCATTGTCTTCTGCCGGGCGTCGAACCAATCCACGAAATGCGGCGGCCATTCCGCGGCAAAATTAACGAACTCCGCCGCTGCCGGGCCAAGGCTCGGTCCGCGCACGGCCAGCACGCGGGACGGCTCCAGACCGTAGGCGGCGCAAAAGGCCTTCAGTCCCGAGGCCGGATAATTCACGGCATTGCCGCGCCACCCGGCATGCAGCGCGGCCACGACCGAACCGTCCTCAGCCGCGAACAGAATCGGCTGGCAGTCGGCTGTCTTGATCAGCAGGGCCAGCCCCTTTTCCCTGGTGCAGTGCCCGTCCGCCTCCAGTTCCGCAGCCTGATCCGGCGGAGTTTCACGTGCGTCAACCACAAAGCCGTCCCCATGCACCTGCTTCAGTTCGGCCCAGCGGGAAAGGCCAAGCGCGTCCAGCAGCCTCCTTCTGTTGGCCGGAGCCTGCCGGGTATCTTCGTCCAGGTAGCGGCTTAGTTTGGAGTCAGACAAGGAAGGCGCGGCTTTGGCCGATGGGGCTGGACTCTTATGGTCCTGCCCCGGAGGACAAAGCAAGCCTGACGAAGTATCACGCCAAACTGAGCCGCTACCTACGTTCATGCTGACGCTGCCCGCACAGGCCGTGGAAAAAGCGCAGCCCACCGCGGGCACGCCCGGAAAGGCAAAGGGAATATACAGGCAGCCCGTTCCGTCCCTGGGGGAGCGCTTCATATTGTCCATAATATACCGTGCTCCGTGCACACGGCGTCCACGGGCAGATCCCAGGGTTCTTGCGGCAGATGATCCACAAGCTGAAAAGCATAGATATAGCCAAGGCGCAGAACTCCGGCGACTTCCGGCCGGAAAAAGTAGCGGTCGTAAAACCCGCCGCCCTGGCCGAGGCGAGCGCCCTTGCGATCAAAGGCGACAGCGGGAACGATAATCAGGTCCGGCGCCACCTCCGGCATTCCGTAATTATACGAGGGTTCCGGGATGCCGAACGCGCCCGGCGCAAGCATCTCCGGTCCCGGACAGGGCATAAAGCGCATGGTGGCCGGTCCTTCCGGCATGCACTGCGGCAGGAGAACCTGCTTGCCGCTTTGCCAGGCAGCCTGTAAAAGGGGACTGGTGTCCATCTCGCCCCGCACGGCAATGTACAGGCCCACGCTGTGCGCTTTTTTCCAGGGCAGGCTTTGCAGCACAGACGTTGCCGCCGCCTGCGCCAGGGCGTGACGTTCCTCTGCCGTAAGCGCCTGCCGTTTTGCCCGCATCTCGGCGCGCAATGCGGCCTTGTCCTGCGGAGCTTTGCTGTCATGGGTTTCCGGTTGCATACATGATACACTACAGTATCTCGCGCAAAAGTACAATATAACAGGAGATTGCATGTCCGTTGCAGTAGCGTCCACCGCGCCTTACTGGCTGGCATTCGGCGATATTCATGACGATCTGTCGCTGCTGGAGACCTTGCCGGAATTGCGGGAAGCCTCCGGCGTTCTGGTCACCGGCGACCTGACTCTGGCCGGCGGGGCAAAGCAAGCTCTGCGGGTGCTTGAGCCGCTAGTCGCGGCCGTGCCCAGGCTCCTGGCCCAGGCCGGAAACATGGACCGGCGCGAGGTCGCGGACCTGCTGGAGCAAAAGGGCTGGAACCTGCATGCCAAGGCGGCGGAACTCTTTCCCGGCGTGTATGTCATGGGCGTGGGCTATTCGCCCCCCACTCCTTTCAATACTCCGGGCGAATACCCGGAAGAGCGCCTGGCCGAGTGGCTGCAAGCAGCCTATGCCGAGGCCCGGAAACTGGCGGCCGTGGCCTGCGCGGCAACGCCTGTTTTCGTGCTGGCCGCGCACGCGCCCCCCTATGCCACGGCCTGCGATCGCCTCCGCTCCGGCCTGCCCGTGGGCAGTACCGCAGTACGCGAATTCATCGAACAACACCAACCGGATCTGTGCCTTTGCGGCCACATCCACGAAGCCAGGGCCGAGGATAGCATCGGCAACACCCGGATCATCAATCCCGGCGATCTGGCCTCGGGCGGCTATGTCCTGCTGCGCCGCACCGGCGAGAGCGGCTCCTTTGGCCTGGACGCGGAACTGAAGGTGCGCGCATGAAGCGATACCTTGCCCTTCTGTGCGCCGTCCTTGTGCTTAGCGCTTACGCCCGGACCGGGTTCGGCGCGGCCGCCCCTTCCCTGGAACACATGGCCGGGCAGATGATCATGACCGGTTTTCGCGGCACCGGGGAACAGCCCTTGAGCGAAGACCTGCAATACCTGCTGCCGGACATCCGGGCCGGGCGCATTGGCGGGGTCATCCTTTTTGAGCCTGACTACCTGAGCAAACAAACGCGCAACATCCGCTCGCTCAAACAGGTTGCGGCGCTCACCGCCCTGTTGCAGAAGGACGCGCCGGTTCCGCTGTTTGTCGGCGTGGATCAGGAAGGCGGCAAGGTGCGCCGCTTCAAGGAGGAGCACGGCTTTGCCGCCAGCCCTTCGGCCGCGGAACTCGGCCGGGGAAGTCCGGGGACCACACGGACCGAAGCGGCGCGCATGGGCGCGGCCCTGCATGCCGTTGGGGTCAATCTGAATTTCGCTCCGGTCCTGGATATGAACGTCAATCCGCAAAGCCCGGCCATCGGCGCTCTCGGCCGTTCCTTTTCCGCGCATCCGGACCACGTGGCCGCGCACGGCCGGGCCTTTGCCGAAGGCCTGGCCTCAGCCGGGGTCATCCCCTGCTACAAACATTTTCCCGGCCACGGCAGCGCGCGGCACGACACGCACCTCGGCCTTGCGGACGTCACCGCCACCTGGACGCCCGAGGAACTGGAACCGTACCGCCGTATTCTGCCCCACACCCCGCCCGCCATGATCATGCCGGGACACATTGTGCACCGGGAAAAAGGCGGCGAACTCCCGGCCTCGCTTTCCCCCCGGATTATTACCGGTCTGCTGCGCGGCTCCCTGGGCTGGCAGGGCGTGGTCATTACCGATGATTTGCAGATGCGGGCCGTGGAAGACACATACAGCATGAAGGAAGCCGTGCGCCTCGCGGTTCTGGCCGGAGCGGATATCCTGCTCTTTGGCAACAACCTGCGCCATGACCCGCAGGAAGGCCGCAAAGCGCACGCCGCGCTGGTGGAACTGGTGCGCGAAGGAAGCATACCTGAATCCCGCATCCGGGAATCCTATACGCGGATTATGACGCTCAAGGCCGCGGCCGGGCTCCGCCCCTGAGGGGGTTCTACCCCCTCAGACTCCCCCGGCAGGGGAAATGATTCCCCCTGCACCCCCCCACAGCTTAAGCACTACCGGTAGTGTCTCAGTTGAAGGGCAGACAAAAAACGTCGCCTGACGCAGTATCACCCCAACTGAGGCACTACCGAAATAACATTCCGCTTGCCTCGGCCCATATAAGCTCAGGGCTGAACAGTTCCGGGGCATCGCGCACCAGTCCGCGCAACTCGTCGGCATCAGCTTCCAAAAGCTCCTGGGCCGGATGCGCCGGATAGACTCCGGCAGGCAGATCCGCCACAAACAGGGCCAGACGGGCGGGCTCGTCCTCCCGGTCGGCAACGTGAACCACCCTGAGCCCGCCTATAATCGCCCCGGTCTCCAGCAGGCGGATGGCCGCGTCTTCCCGCGCTTCACCCACCATCACGAATCCGGTATACAAATCCCATGTTCCCGCGCTGCCGAGCCTCGCATCCCTGCGCCGATGCAGAATAACCTTGTTCTGCCGCGTGCGCGCCGCCACAGCCGCCAGCCGCAGCCGCAGCCTCTGGCGCATGGCCTCTTCCGGCGGCATGCACAAGAGGGCCTGATCCGCCTGATCCGTGACTTCCACCAGAACGGCGCGTTCACTTTCATGCAAGTCCACGGCAAACGGCGGCGGCGGAGACTCCCGCAAGGGCCGGGCCGGACGCGGCCTCTGCGGCGGCGCCTCTCTGGCCAGGGTCCGCGCCGCTTCGTCCCGCAGCTTTTGCGCGGCCTTGGCAATGCGGGTCCGCGCTGAAGAAGAATCAGAAACCATATCGGTAGTACCTCAATGTCGGTAGTGTCTCAGTTTGGCCTCAGACGAGGAAGGCGTAGCTTTGGGCGATGGGGCTGGACTCTTCTGGTCCTGCCCCGGAGCACAAAGCAAGCCTGACGAAGTATCAGGCCAAACTGAGACACTACCCATTTGCAAATGCGCCGTAACGCGCTACAGTATTCAGCCATGCAGCCGGACAAACCCAGATATAGCATTGTTATGCTCAAAGCAAAAGACGCGGCCGCTCTGGCCGCGCTGGAAGCCGCGTGTTTTTCCACCGCCTGGAGTGAGGAGCGCTATGCCGCGCTGTTGAGCGCCGCGCATGACACGACCGTGCTGCCCGGCTTTTGCGTCTTTGGCCTGCGCGCGAGCCGGAGCGGCCTTGACGCCTATATCAGCCTCGGCCTGCACCACGCCGCCGGAGAGGCGGAAATTTACAATATTGCCGTGCGCGAGGCGTGCAGGCAACGCGGCCACGGCGGACGCCTGCTTATGCATGCCCTGCGCGAAGCGGCCTTGTCCGGCTGCACCCGCGCCCTGCTGGAAGTGCGCGCCGGCAATGAAGCGGCCCTGGCTCTGTATGCGCGAGCAGGCTTTCAGGAGTGCGGACGGCGCAAACGCTATTATGCGGACACGGACGAAGACGCCCTTGTGTTATGCCGCGACTTGCCGTAAATTACCTCTTTTCCGCAAGGAGGATCGCTCGTGCAATTACTCATGGCCGCCAACTGGAAAATGTACAAGACCCGCGCCGAAGCCGCAGACACCATCACCCGGCTTGCCGCCTTGCTTCCCGATCTGCCCGCGGATCGTGAAAGCGTGGTTTTCGCGCCCTTCACCGCTCTTTCCGCCTGCGCGGATACCCTGGGCAAGAACGTGCGTATCGGGCTGGGCGGGCAGAACTGTTATCCTGCCCAGGAAGGAGCCTTCACAGGCGAGTGTTCCCCGGCCATGCTCCGCGATGCCGGATGCGCCTGGGTGCTCACCGGTCACTCTGAACGCCGGGCCATTTTTGGTGAAAGCGACGCCTTTATCGGCAAAAAAACCGCCTTTGCTCTGGAAAACGGCCTGAAAACCGTGTTCTGCATCGGCGAGACCCTGGAAGAACGCGACAGCGGCGCGCTCGCGGCCGTGCTGGAACGCCAGATGCGCGAAGGCCTTGCCGGGGTCAGCGATACCGTGCCCGCGCCGGATCTGGCCGTGGCCTATGAGCCGGTCTGGGCCATCGGCACCGGCCGCGTCGCCGGGCCAAAAGAAATTCTGGAAGCCCACGCCCTGGCGCGTTCCTTTTTGCTCAAACGTTTTCCCGCGCAGGGCAAGGATATGCGCATCCTGTACGGTGGAAGCGTCAAGCCGGAAAACGCCGGAGAAATTATAAGACTTGACAATGTTAATGGAGTCTTGGTAGGCGGTGCTTCTTTGCAGGCGGAAAGTTTCAGCCGCATTGTTCTGGCCTGAGACAACCGCTTGGCTGCCCGTAAGGGCGGGATCCCTACCGCATAGTATAACGCCTGCCCGTTCCGGACAGGATTTTGAGGAGGCCGGTTTTGGAAAAGTTGATCTTAACCCTGCACATCATCGTCTGCGTCATTCTTGTGCTGCTGGTTCTGTTGCAGTCCGGCAAAGAAGGCATGGGCGTGATTTTCGGCGGCGGCTCCTCTTCCCTGTTCGGCAGCACCGGCGCGGGCGGCATTCTGGTCAAGCTGACCACCTTTGTGGCCGTCATCTTCCTGGCTACCTCCCTAGGCTACAACATCCTTACCGGAGTGAAAACCAGCAAGGAAGACATCCTCAGGGACATTTCCATAGACGACCCCTCCGCGCCTGTCACGCCCCCGGCCCCGGCCGAGGTACAGCAGGCCCCCGCGGAAAAATAACTGAATCGCGACAGACTGAAACAACAAACGTCGGCGGAGCAAAGGCTCCGCCGACGTTTTTGTGTATGGAAAACCTCCCGCTTAGCGGGCGGTTATACGTCTTTCTTGGACGGCGGTTCTTCGGGCAAGGTGCCATGCTCGCGCAAATACATGCGGTCCAGTGTTTCTTTGGCGCGGGCCACGTCTTCGTCCGTATATTTCTTGGGCTTGCGCTTGCCTTCGCCGCGCCGCCAAGAGATGATGGAGAGAACAGTAATGGCGATGCCGCCAGGCAAAAAAACCCATCCATACCAGTCTACAACGGGGGCCTTCGAAACCAGAATCCCTCCTCTATACCCGCCTTCGCCTGTTATTATGTTCCACCCGCCCGTGACAATCAACAGAATACCAACGATCAGCGAGCCAAGCGGGTGATTGCGGTCGTCCATTTCTCTTTCCTTAAAGCGCAAGCCTATTTTTTGGAATTTTGCCACTATTGAGGTTTTTCTACAAGCCGAACTGCCGCTACGCCTACCGCACCCTGAAGAGAAACTGCTGTGGCAAAAGAAAAGAGGCCGAAGCCCCTTTCATGCTATACATCTTTCTTTGACTTTGGCTCCTCCGGCCCGGACGGCGGTTCCTCCGGCAACGAACCATGCTCGCGCAAATACATGCGGTCCAGTGCTTCTTTGGCGCGAGCAACGTCCTCGTCCGTATATTTCTTGGGCTTGCCTTCGCCGCGCCGCAGAGCGATGATGGAGAGAACAGTAATGGCGATGCCGCAAGGCAAAAAAATCCATCCAGCCCAGTCCACGACGGGAATTTTCGGAACGAGATCTCCCCCCAGATATCCACCCACGCCTGTTATTATACCAAACACGCCTGAGACAATCAGCAGAATACCAAGGGCCAGCGCCCAATGCGGGCCACCGGGATCGTTCATTCTTCTTCCCTCCAAGTCCAAGCCTATTTTTTGGAGTCTTGCCACTCTTGGAATTTTTTTACAAGTTCTTTTGCCGTTGCGCCTAACGCACCGGGGAAGGTAACCGCCGTGGGAGGACCAGGAAGATAATACCCTTCTCCAAACCTTGCAGCCTGCGTTGCTCCTTTTATAATTTTATCCCCCTGTGCGCTAGCCTGAACCCTCGCCATAGCTCGCAGTCCAGCATCGGCTGCCGTTCGCCCGGCAGCAGTGAACGCTCTCACGCCAGTGCGCCCGGCAGCCGGCAGCGGTGAGGCGGCGGCGGAAATAAGGCTCGCCCTGGCAACCTTGGAAGCCACGGCTTCTACTCCATCCTGCGCCTTTGTGCCGCCTTTGCCTTCCAGTTTATCCACGGCTTTCGCGGCTCCGTATGCTCCTGCCAGCCCCAGGCCCAAGGCAGCCGCTTTTCCCGCCGTTCCTGCCAGTGCGGCCTTTATCAAAGGCGACAGTGCGATCAGAGGCGTCAACCCCGTCGGGTCATTCATCGTAACCGGATCATCCACGCAATAGTCATACAAATCATGATCCCCGCCCGTGTCGCCCAGCGGATCCGGAGCGGTAAACCTGCCCACTACCGGATCATAGTCCCGGTAGCCAAAGTGCACAAGGCCGGTGTCCGGATCCTCAAGGCCCCCGGCAAACCCTATGGGCATGTACAAATCAGGAAAACTGTCGTGCAACTCCACCCCAAAGCTGTCCCGCTGGATTTCCTTGACCGGTCGGCCCTGCCTGTCGGTGAGGAGTTTCAGGGTTCCCACCTGGTCCGTGCAGCAGTGGAGGTCAAGCACATCGCCGTATTTCTCGAAGAGAGCGTCCAGCCCCCGCATGGTCCCTTGCAGGCGCAGGTAATAGGGCCAGTCGCTGCTGGCGGCCACGATGTCGCAGCCTGGAAGAGGCTTCAATTCCCTGTACGGTTTGCGGACAATGCGCACGCGATCCAGAACGTCGTTTTTATCGTAGAGAAAGGTATATTCCAGACAATGCTCGTGGTCCAGGTACTTGGAGAGGCGCAGGGCATCGAGCCATACATACTCCGCGACCAGATGTTCGTTCCTGAAGCGTTTGGCCGGAACGATGCGGTGCTTCGGGTCGTACTCGTACTGGAGGCCGCCGTAACTGAGGCGCACTTTGTCCAAGAGGGTATCGTTGCCGTAGGAGAATTTGGTTGTATTCCCCCGGATGTGGCGTTCGGCCAGAGCGCCTTGGGCATCGTAGGTGAAGGAGTAGTCACCGGCTTTGATCAGTTTGCCCTGCTTGTCGTACTCCAGATTGCCCATGCCGCAGTCACGATACTGGCCTTGTGTGCGTATGCGTTGTCCGAGTTCGTTGTAGGCGTATTCTTCGACCAGTTTTTTGTTTCGGAAGGCTTTGAGCAGGTGGCCGCGTGTGTCGAACTCGTAGGTGAATTCGGTGGAGGAGTTGCCGTAGTGTTCGATTTTTTTGTGGAGCTTGCCGTTTTGGTTATAGAAGCATTCTATGGTGAGGCCGTTGCGGGTGAGGGTGGCGTCTGCGGGGGGTGAGGTTGAGAGCTTGGGCTTGGATTCGAGTGGTGAACCGAGCAGACTTTGGCGGGGTGAGAATTGTTGGTGGGACTGTGGCGTGTGTTGTTGCATAGAGCTTTTCTCCTTGTTTGGTGTGTTGATGTTGTGGCTGTTGACAGACAGAACGAAGCGGCCTCGGCGTGGAGGCCGAGTTGGGGGTATGTTGGGGGAAGCGGGAACAGGTAAGACTGGGGAGGGAAGCTATATGTTTATATATATTAGCACAGGAGAAAAATAAAGGCAAGGGGGTGTGGGGGAACAGGACAGACATTGATTTTCTTAAATCAATGAATAAAAATAGTATGATAGTAGTCCTATAAAATATTCCTCCCTTGACAGTTCTCCGTTCTTCTCATTATAAAAAAGGATTAGGGGCTAGCCCCTAGCCACGGCTACCGTGAGGCCACCCAGACGCCGGGCCTCTACCGGGTTGTATATGCGCCAGTCATGAACGAGGCTGTTTTATGAGTCATTTTGTGGGCAAAGGACTGACCTTTGATGATGTCCTGCTCCTTCCGGGGTTTTCGGAAACAACGCCGGATCTGGTTGATGTTTCTTCCTTCCTCACCCCCGGCATCCGTTTGAATATTCCCCTGCTGTCCGCCGCCATGGACACGGTTACCGAAGCTGACATGGCCATTTCCATGGCCCGGCACGGCGGCGTGGGCGTGGTGCATAAGAACATTCCCATTGAATTGCAGCGGCATGAAGTCGAAAAGGTGAAGAAGTCCGAAAGCGGTATGATTACCGACCCGGTAACAGTCAGTCCCAACGACACTGTTGCCAAGGCCCTGGACCTGATGAGCAAGTACCGCGTGTCCGGCCTGCCCGTGGTGCGCGGAACCCGCCTTGCCGGCATCCTGACCAACCGGGACGTGCGCTTTGTCAAAGACCCCGGGGAAACCCTGGTCAAAGACCGCATGACCAAGCGCAATCTGATCACTGTTCCCGTGGGCACCACCCTGGAAGAGGCCAAGGATCACCTGCACAAGAACAGGATTGAAAAGCTTCTGGTGGTGGACGAAAACAGACAGTTGCGCGGCCTGATCACCATGAAGGACGTGGAAAAAATCAAAAAATACCCCAACTCCTGCAAGGACGACAAAGGCCGTCTGCGCGTGGGCGGCGCCATTGGCGTGGGCGCGGACTGCCTGCCCAGGGCCGAGGCCCTGCTGGCGGCTGAAGCCGACTTTCTGGTGCTCGATTCCGCGCACGGACATTCGGCCAACGTGCTGGCGGCCATTCGGGCCGTGCGCGCGGCCTGGCCTCTTTGCCAGCTTATTGCCGGCAACATCGGCACCTTTGAGGGGGCCAAAGCCATCCTGGAGGCGGGCGCGGACGCGGTAAAGGTCGGCATCGGCCCCGGTTCCATCTGCACCACCCGCATCGTGGCCGGGGTCGGCGTGCCCCAGATCACCGCCGTGCAGGAAGCGGTCAGGGCAGCCCATCAACTGGACCGTTGCGTCATTGCCGACGGCGGCATCAAGTACTCCGGCGATATTGTCAAAGCCCTGGCCGTGGGCGCGAACAGCGTGATGATCGGCGGACTGTTCGCCGGTTCCGAGGAAAGTCCCGGCGAAACCATTCTGTACCAGGGCCGCCGCTACAAAATTTATCGCGGCATGGGGTCCATTGACGCCATGAAGGACGGCAGTTCGGATCGCTATTTTCAGGAAAAGTCCAAAAAACTGGTGCCCGAAGGCATTGTCGGCCGCGTTCCTTACAAGGGCCCGGTTAGTGACAACCTGTACCAACTGGTGGGCGGCCTGCGCTCCGGCATGGGCTATGTGGGCGCTGCCGACCTGCGGGAGCTGCGCGACAAGGCGCAGCTTATGGAAATCTCCTCGGCGGGCCTGCGTGAAAGCCACGTGCATGACGTGATCATCACCAAGGAAGCGCCCAACTACCAGGTGGATCAAGGGTAGCGGCATTATGACAACATACTCCAAAGTTCTGATCATCGATTACGGCTCCCAGTACACCCAGCTTATTGCCCGGCGCGTGCGCGAGGCGGGCGTGTATTCGGAAATCCTGCCCTGCACCGCCTCTGACGAGCGGATTCGGGCCGCCGCCCCGTCCGCAATTATCCTGTCGGGCGGTCCTGACGATGTGGGAGAAGAAGGCGCGCCCACCTTGAGTCCGGCCATTCTGGATCTGCGCGTGCCGGTGCTCGGCATCTGCTACGGCATGCAGCTTCTGGCCCACGCTTTGGGCGGCGCGCTCAGCGTGGCCCAGGACCGCGAATACGGCCCGGCCGCGCTTACGGTATACGGCGGCTGCCCCCTGTGGGAGGATATCCCCGAGGACGCGCCCTTTACGGTCTGGATGTCCCACGGCAACACGGTCACGGCCCTGCCGCAAGGCTTTTCCGCCATTGCCTCCACGCCCGGCGTCCGCATAGCGGGCATGGCTGATGCGGCCGGAACCATCTATGCCGTGCAGTTCCACCCGGAAGTGCACCACAGCACCCACGGCGTGCGCATGCTGCGCAACTTCCTGTTCGGCATCGCCAGACTGAAGCCGGACTGGACCATCTCCTCGTTCGTGGATCGAGCGATTGAAGAGTGCCGGGCCAAGGTGGGCGACGAGAGTGTGGTGCTGGCCCTGTCCGGCGGCGTGGACTCCACGGTTGTGGCCGCCATTCTGCACCGGGCCATCGGCAGCCGCCTGCACTGCATTTTTGTGGACCACGGCCTGATGCGCCTTGACGAAGGCCAAGAAGTCGTGGCCATGCTCAAGGAACACATGCCCGGCCTGAACCTGCACCATATCCAGGCCCAGGAGCTTTTCCTCAGCAAGCTCGCGGACGTGGAAGACCCGGAGCAAAAACGCAAAATCATCGGCCGCACCTTTATCGAGGTCTTTGACCGCGAAGCCAAAAAACTGCCCAAGGTGCGCTTTCTCGGCCAGGGAACCATTTATCCCGACATTATCGAATCCTATTCCGCCAAGGGCGTGGTGATCAAAAGCCACCACAACGTCGGCGGCCTGCCGGAAGAGATGCACCTCGAGCTCATCGAGCCGCTGCGCGAACTGTTCAAGGATGAAGTGCGCAAGCTCGGCGTGGAACTCGGCCTGCCCGAAGCCTTCATCTGGCGGCAGCCCTTCCCCGGACCCGGCCTGGCCGTGCGCATTCTCGGCGTGGTCAACGAGGAGCGTCTGGCCGTGCTGCGTCTGGCCGATTTCATTGTGCGGGACGAGTTGAAAAAATTCGGCTTGGAGCGTAAGGTCTGGCAGGGCTTTGCTGTGCTCCTGCCCCTGCGTACCGTGGGCGTGATGGGCGATGCCCGTACCTATGAAAACGTGGTGGCCCTGCGCGTTGTGGACAGCGTGGACGCCATGACCGCGGACTGGACCCGCCTGCCATACGAGGTGCTGGCAGCCATCTCCAGCCGCATCATCAGCGAGGTCAAAGGGGTGAACCGGGTGGTCTACGACATTTCCTCCAAGCCGCCCAGCACCATTGAATGGGAATAAGGTGAACTATGTTCGGCATCGGCCCCACTGAACTCATCGTCATTCTTCTGGTAGGCGTCGTCGTGCTCGGCCCCGAGCAACTGCCCAAGATCATGCGCACCATGACCAAAGTCATGTCCGACGTGCGGCGCGTGAGCACGGACTTCCAACGCACCATCAACCTGGAAGCGAACAAGGAAGAGTGGGAACAGAAGCAGGCCGAAACAAGCAAAAAGAAAAAGAAGAAAAAGGCCGCGCCCCGGCCCGAGCCGGAAACGGCCGGGCAAGAGACGCCGGACGTTGCGGATACCGCTGTTGATGCGGCCCCGGCGGAAGCAGCCGAAGCGCCCGCTGTTGCGCAAGACCTGCCTGCCGACGCTCACGGAGACCGGACATGACCGACCCCAAGGATCCCCTCTACTTCCCCGAAGATGAGCGCTCTCCTCTGGAACAGGAGGATGATCACAGCTATACCGACTTTGATCTGCATCCCGAGATTGAATCCCGCCTCGGCCCGGCCAAGGAAGACCCGCTTGCCGCCTCCCGCGAGGTGGGTCAGGCCTACCAGCGCCTGATCCAGGAGCCGAAGCTGGACCCGGCGGCCAGGGCCGCGGCCGCGCGCAACGTTGATGCCCTCGGGGTTGATGATGACTGCCGGGATCCCCTTGAGGGCGAGCAGGACACGGACGACGAAGGCCACGGCCTGGTCATGTGCCCGCCAAGCGCACCTTTTGCCGACGCGGACGAAACGGGAGCGGCTTCAAGCGATTATGACGACGCGGGCGAAGACGACGATTCCGATCATACGGATCACGAGGGCGAGGACGAAGACGAAGACGATGATGATGATGACGAGGACGAAGAAGAAGAGGAGGGCGAGGAAGATTCCGGCGACCGCCCCATGACCCTGCGCGATCATCTGAACGAACTGCGCAAGCGCCTGATGCGCTCCTTTATTATTATCGTGGCCGGGTTCCTGATCTGCTGGCCCTTTGCGGAAACCCACATCTTTCCTTTTCTTTTTGAGCCTCTGGTGCAGGTGATGCCCGAGGGCAGCAAACTCATTTTCACCAGCCCGCCCGAGGCCTTTTTCACCTACATGAAAATCGCCTTTGTCGCCGGGATTTTCCTCACCAGTCCTCTGGTTTTTTATCAGATCTGGGCCTTTATCGCACCGGGGCTGTATAAGGAAGAAAAAGTATACATCCTTCCGGTGGCCTTTTTTTCCGCCCTGTTTTTTATCTCCGGCGCCGCCTTCTGTTACTATGTGGTCTTTGATTTCATCTTCACTTTTTTCATGAGTTACAACCAGGGCGTTGTCCAGGCCATGCCCAAGCTCAACGAGAGCCTGACCTTTGTGCTCCAGCTTCTGCTGGCCTTTGGCCTGGTGTTTGAACTCCCCCTGTTCGTCTTTTTCCTGGCCCGCCTGGGCCTGATCACGGCGGAAAAACTGCGCGCCTTCAGGCGCTACGCCGTGCTCTTGTCCGTCATTGTCGGGGCTCTGTTAACCCCGCCGGATGTCATATCCCAGTTGCTCATGGCCGCCCCCCTGCTGGTGTTGTACGAAATCAGCATCATCATAGCCGCGACCTTCGGCAAAAAGAAGAAAGAAGAACCCGCATCCGAAGACGAGGATGAAGAAGACGAAGAAGACACGGCAGCCGTAAGGAGAACGGGATGAACACACACGAACCGCGCCGGGCGACCATACAGCGGGAAACAAAAGAAACCGCCATTGAACTTATGCTTTGCCTTGATGGCACGGGCGATGTTAGCATAGAAACAGGTTTCGGCATGGCTGATCACATGTTCACGCTGCTGAACTTCTGGGCCGGTTTTGACTGCCGCCTTGTCTGCCGGGGCGATCTGCACGTTGACGCGCACCACACGGTGGAGGATGTGGCCCTGTGTTTCGGCCAGGCCCTGGACCGGGCGCTCGGCGACCGCAAAGGCATTGCCCGCACCGGCACAGGGCGCGTGCCCATGGACGAGGCCCTCGCGGATGTCTGCATTGACCTCTCGGGCCGCTCCTTTCTCGTGTTTCGCGGCCAGGAGCTTTTGCCGCCGGTCATTGCCGGAGAAGAAAACGACCTCTGGCGCGAGTGTTTCAAGTCCCTGGCAGGCGGGGCAAAAATGAACCTGCACCTGACCCTGGAATACGGCGCGAACGGACATCACTTGCTGGAGTCCGCCTTCAAGGGGCTCGGCCTTGCCCTGCGCGCCGCCGTGACGCGGAGCCGAGACACTATACTCAGTACCAAAGGGAGTCTTGACTGATGCCTATTTTTTCCCTTTCCCGCCGCCTTGTTTTGGCCCTCTGCCTGTCGCTCGTCTGCGCCCTGGCCCTCGCGGGCTGCGCCAAGCCCCGCCAGGCTCCGCTGCCCGTGGGCAATCTGAAACTGGGCGTTGCCTATTTCAGCCAGCCCGCCGAGCCGTCCGACATGCTGGCCGGGTACGTGGTTGAAAACCTCCCGCACATTGACGAAAAGGTGCTGTCCGAATTGGACATCCTGCTGGCCGAGGTGCTGGCAACGGACTCCAAAAACTCCTTCCACTCCAGAGACAGCGCCCTGCATTGCAGCAAAAAGGTCGCGGTCCAGGACGGACGCAGCAACAACCAGGCCGCCCTGCGCACCTGGTCCTCCATCGGCCGCTGCATGGGTGTGGACCTTCTGGTGGTCCCGTTCCTGTTTGAATACCGGGAACGCATCGGCGGCCCCATGGGCGCGCTCGAACCGGCCGGAGTGGTCATGGATATTTTTGTGCTCGATGTGCGGAGCGAGAGCCTTATTTCCCGCTCCCGCTTTGATGAAACCCAGTCCGCCCTGACCAGCAACCTGCTTGAGGCGGGCAAGTTCTTCAGGCGCGGCGGCAGGTGGATCACCGCGCATGACCTGGCCAGAGAAGGCATGGAAAAAGCCGTGCGGGAACTCAGACTGTGATTATCTTTCCCGCTGTCGATATCAAGGGCGGCCGTTGCGTCCGTTTGAAAAAGGGCCGGGCGGATCAGGAAACCGTGTTTGAAGACGACCCGATCCGGGCCGCGCTGCACTGGCAGGAACAAGGCGCCGAATGGCTGCACCTGGTGGACCTGGACGGCGCTTTTGCCGGCAAGCCGGTCAACCTGCCGCTCATTACCCGCCTGTGCGCCGCCCTTTCCATCCCGGTACAGATGGGCGGCGGCATCCGGGATCTGGAAACGGCCACAGCCTACTGCGACGCGGGCGTGACCCGCCTGATCATCGGTACTCTGGCCCTTGAGGACCCGCACGCCTACGAGGAGATCTGTACCAACCTGCCCGGCAGAATCGGCGTTTCCCTGGATACCGAAGGCGGCAGCCTCAAAACCAGGGGCTGGGTGGACGATTCCGGCCTGACCCTGGAGCAGGTGCTGCCTCACCTCTATGCCCAGGGCACCGCGTTCGTCATCCATACCGACATTGACCGGGACGGCATGCAAAGCGGCGTGAACCTGGAACTGCTGCGAACCCTGACCGAGGAAAGCCCCATGCCCGTTATCGCGGCCGGGGGCGTGGCCACACTCGACGACATCAAGGCCCTCTATCCCCTCAGTAAAGAGAGCAACCTGGAAGGCGTCATTACCGGACGAGCCGTCTATGAAGGCACGCTGGACTTCAAGGAGGCCGTGGCCTGGGTGAAGGCGCAGGGGTAGGGGTAGCAAACCGCCTACGCGAACCGCTCTGCAAGGATTTACGAATAAATCCTTGCAGAGCGGTTCAGTTTTTCACTCCCGGCCAATTTACTTTACAGCGCTTTAAAGGTATACTTCTAAAAAATAGAAATTTTGGAGCGAGCCATGCTATTAGAGTTTTCTGTTGAAAACTTCACTTCGTTTAAAAAAATCAATACATTGAGCATGATATCCTCCTCTGAGCGAGAGCTCCCCGAGCACGCAATACCTTGGGGAAAATCGAAAAAACCGAATTTATCCGGCAACAGGATCGCCGCACTCTTTGGAGCGAACGCATCCGGCAAAAGCAATTTTTTAGAGGCGCTTTACCGTATGAAAGGCTTTGTTACGCATTCCGGCCTGCGCTTACCGGAGTCCGAACACACGCTGAAACCCGAAAAATCATTGCACTACACCCCCTTCAAACTTGTCCCGCATAACACCCCCGCTACTCCAACAACGCTCCAGGTTGTCTTTACCAGTAACGATAGCATCTACCGCTACGGATTCAGCCATACGGAAAAAGTATTCACCCGGGAATGGTTGTATGTTAAATCCAATGTAAAAAAAGAAGAACAGACTCTCTTTTCCCGCATCGGCAATAAAATTATTGAATGTGAAGGCGATCTAAAGGACTATGAAAAACATCTCACTGACTTCAACCTACTCTTGACCGTTTTGGCGGAATTAAAAGTTGGAAACTATGCAGATCTGATTTCATTTTTCCAGAATATGCATTTCCGCAAAGGATATGATTTTGATATTAATGATATTAGATTTCTTATAGATGGAGAAGATTTTTTCCTTGTTTCCAGCATTCTTGAGTTTGCCGATACAGGATTGAGCGGCATCATAAAAGAAGATCTCGGAGAGTTTAAGCTGGACCGAAACAGCCTCCCTGAAAAAATGAAAAGAATGTTAGATCTCGTTGAAGAAATTATTGAACCGGTGAAAGAAAAATTTGCATACCAGATTCTTTTTCAACATGATATTTTTGATAGCAGTGCAGCCGACTCGAGAAAATTCACCCTCAGCGCTCATGAAGAATCACGAGGGACCATTGCTTTTATCGGAATAATCGCCAACATCATTTCCGCACTGAAAAGCAACAGCGTCATCGTCATAGATGAACTTGACGCCTCGCTCCATCCATTGCTTGTCGAAGGTATCATCAAACTGTTCATCAATACGAAAAAAAGCTCGGCGCAACTCCTTTTTACCTCACATTGTCCCTTTATGTTTGACCAAAAAAAAATACGAAGAGATGCGTTATGGATTGTTGAAAAAAACAATTATGGCGAGTCAGGCATCTTCAGCGCATCCGACTTTAACGCAAGAAGTGACGGCAACCTCGCCAAACAATACATGGAAGGAAGATTTGGAGGCATACCGGCAATTCAACATGAACACCTAAAAACATGCAGCGACAAAATATCCGCATTGATTGACAGAAAAGCGCGGGAATAGTTTCCTATGGTGACTGAATCCAGAAAGCCCTCGGCAGTAAAGAAGCGCGGCAAACAAAAGGCGCGGGAAGAAAGCCTCGCCAGTACCTCACGCCGCCTGAAGGTTGATGCCGACACTGACCCTTGGGCGCGTGGTGTTTTAGGACGCGGGACGGGCTTCATGCCGCCAAGGAAAAAATTTCTTCTGGTATGCGAGGGAGAGAAGACCGAACCACTGTATTTTGAATCCTTCAAACGTATATGCAGAAACCCCATAGCCCTTGAAGTCCTTAAAGGGAAAGGGACACCTCTCTCTGTTGTGGAAACCGCAATCCAATATAAAACCGAAGAGTTTGACGAAGTCTGGGCGATTTTTGACCGCGACAGTTTTGACAAAGACAAGCTCCATACGGCCTTTGATAAAGCAAGGGATGCCGGTATTAACATAGCCTTTACCAACGAGGCTTTTGAGCTGTGGTTTATACTGCACTACAAATACATCGATACCGGCATGTCCCGCAGCGCCTATCAAGAGGAACTACTCCCCTTGATCCGCAAAAGATATGAAAAGAATGATGACGCCATGTTCGGCATCTTGAGGCCAAGGCTTTGCCAGGCCATGCAGTATGCCTCCCGGCTCGGAAAAGGCATATCCCTATGGTCGCATGAAGCCATTGACAAAAATCCCTTCACCGGCGTGCATCACCTTGTCTATGCTCTTTTGGAAAAAGAGGAAGGCGAAGAAATGGAAAAAATACTTTCCAAATATCAAGAATAGTTTTTCTCAACCGAAGCCAACTCACTTGCCTTTTCCCGCCAAATCACATAAAAAATGCTTCGCCGTTCGCGGCTGATGCCGCGGGAGTAACTCAGCGGTAGAGTGCAACCTTGCCAAGGTTGAAGTCGCGGGTTCAAATCCCGTCTCCCGCTCCAAAAACAACAGAAGCCGGATTCAAAACAGCTCTGAATACCTTGAAAATACAAGGGCATTCAGAAAGGCTGTTTGAATCCGGCTTTTTATGGTATATGTGCTTGCGGTGCCTGCTCCGGCCCGGCAAAACGGATGGAAAACTGACAGGTGAAGTTGACTATGAATCCATACAACACCGCATTGTGGCATAGGCTCCCCCCTGATCTGGCCGCCGCCCTGGCCCTCTCCGCTGAAGGCGAAGAACGCCTCCGCCGCCTGGCTGAAGCTTTGCTGGCCGCCATCGGCGACTCTCCCGACCCGGATTTGCTTGCCGTCTTTGCCGATATGACCCTTGCCGCCTGGGAAAATTCCCTGCTTTCCAACCGGGCAGCCTTCGTGGTTCATCAGGTGCATGAACAGCGCCCTTTCCTGTCCGGTCAGGCAGCGGCGTTCAGCGCCACTTGCGCGGCTCTGCGTCCGGCTGAACCCGGCCGGGCGGACGCGGTCAACGCCGCCATCCGCGCCGGTGATATTGAATCAGCCAAAAAGCTGACCGACGCCGCTGCTCAGGCTGAACCCGGCAACCTGTTCTGGTTGCGCTTTGCCGCGTATTTGGGCATTCGCCTGGGCGAACTGGACTGGTATGAACCCTGGCTGGCGAAACTTGCCATGCCGGGTGGATTTGCCTTCGTCTTTCTCGCTGATTACGCCTTTGCCCGGACCGACTACGCCAGAGCGGCCGACTTGTACGCCGGGGCTTTCGCGCGCGCCGCCCTGCCCGAATCCTTAATCCGCGAAGGAGAATGCCGCCTGCGCCTGGGCGACCGCGAGGCCGCCCGTCAATGCTGGCACAAGGCTCTGGACCTGCGGCTCTGGCAGAGCAACCTGCGGCTGCGGCTGACCGACCTGGAGCGGGGGGCTGATATACCCGGTCCCCCGCCGGAAGGGCGTGGCGAAATCCTGCTGTACTCCTGGAACCACGGGCCGGATCTGGACAAGGCCCTGGCTGCGCTGGCCGCTTCCGACCTTGCCTGCTGCGGCCTGACCGTACTCAACAACGGCAGCAACGACAACACCGCCGGGGTGATTCGCGTCTGGCAGGACCGCTTTGGTGAACGCCTGCGCGCCATCGCCCTGCCGACCAATGTGGGCGCTCCGGCGGCGCGCAACTGGCTGCTGACGCTGCCGTACTCAAAAACGGCGGACTGGGTGGTTTTTCTGGATGACGACGCCCTTGTGCCGCCGGACTGGCTGGGGCATTTCGGCGCCGCGCTCAGACTGCATCCTGAAGCGGGCATTGTCGGCTGCCGGGTAGTGGATATGGCCGCGCCCATGACCATACAGAATGTGGATTTGCACTTTGAGCCGAAAATCGTTCCTGCCACCGGAGAGCGCAAAACTGTGGACACCCACACGACCGGGCCGGATTTCGGACAATACAGCTACTTGCGCCCGGCAGTTTCCGTCACCGGCTGCTGCCATCTGCTGACCCGCGGGAATATCGACGAGATCGGGCTTTTTGACCTGCGCTTTTCTCCCTCGCAGTTCGACGACTATGAACGTGACCTGCGCTCCTGCGCCAGGGGTCACTACCCCATCTACCAGGGACACCTGCGCGTCCGCCATATCAAGCGCAGCGGCCAGATCGCGCAAACGCCGCCCTGGCAGCAGGCGAATATTGACGGAAATCTGGTGAAGCTCAAAGCTTCCTACGGAGCGGACGCAATCAGGGCAATTGCGGACGGGGACAAGGGGGGGCAATGGCTGAAATAATACACGCAATAATCTCTTCCCAGTTAGTGTATCCCTTTGCAGCCATGTGCCCCAAGTAACTTCCAGGGACACACCCTATTTCGAGGCAGGTCCCACGTGTATCATCTGGTATATACTTGTCAATAAAGTCAGTTATTACTTTTCTTCCTTTTCCAAAAAAATTTCCGCCGCTGTCATAACCCTTTTTCCCAAGACTCTTTGGAAAGAAGTGTTTCATTTTTTATCACTTTGGAATCCATTTTTATCTGCGAATTTTTATTCTTAACATGTACGATTATCTTTTCCACAGTATACTTACTTTTTTTATCCGCCATATTATGCAAAACAAACATCTTCGTCTGGCAGTATCTTACAAACTGATAATTTTTATGTATATCATTCCAGGCATTTTTGACAATATCGCCCGCAAGCCGCTGATCATTCAAAAGCGATTCAAGGGCGTTCGCCCATGCTTTAGGTTCGTTATCCGCCAATAACCCCGTGCTCTTGTCAGTTACCGTGTTGGAATAGGGTTCCAGGTTGGAATAGATTCCGGGATAGCCAGCAGCGGCATATTCTCTGTATTTAATGTTCGTTTTACTCAGGTTAAATTCAGTATCCGCCAGAGGGGCCAATGCCACCGTCCAATTTCTCTTTTTAAAATCCTCAATAAACGCATCATAATCCGTGATGAACGGAACATGCCGCACCGAAGGCAACGACTCGGCCCCTGGAGGCATGAATCCCAAAAACTCAAAAGATACGTCCGGATATTTGGCTGCGATGCGTTGCAATGCGGGCAGCACCCAAGCGAAATTCAATTCTTTGTTTAATGTTCCCATGAAACCCACAACCCGCGGCCCGGCTTCGCGCTTTGGCGGAGAATCCGTATATACCTGCTGATAGGTAGGTAAAATGGCAATATTCGGATTATAAAGGCACATTCTCTCAAAACTTTTGCGCGAATATACAAGAACTAAGGATACACGTGGAAGAATCGCGGCAAGCAAAGCCTGTTCGCCTGGCGAACAGCCATGCGCCCTGCCGTGTGGGCTTTGAGCGGGAGCGAGGAAGTTGTCGTCAACCTCATAGATGGTGGGGATTTTTTTTGCTCGTGCCGCAGCGGCAATTTCCAAAACATATGGAGATACTATTTTAACTATGAGTATTATTTGATATTTATCTATACTACACTGCTCAACTGATTGTGCATCGAATAAATCGAAATCAAACCCTTTCTCTATAAACGGCAGCATACTTTGTGTATAAATTCTATAGGAGGGCCATTCTTTGGAAGCGACAATAATCGCCATTTTCTTTTTGCTTGAGAATATCATGCGCCTCTCCACATCAGGATGAATTTACTTCCATTTTTTTCTTTGACAGCAGCGTAAAACTATACTGCACGTTGGTAGCACGAGTGCCTCTCCATTGCCGGCCGGTATCCGGCCTCGCTGATTACCGAACCACTGACCGCTTAAAGGCGTATTTATTTTCGAGACGTAACACTAGATGTCATGTTCCGATAGGTTGTTCACCCTGCCTTGAAAGGCCGAGAGGAGATGGTGAGGCGGGTGCAGCATACATCCGCCGCGACGAGAGCCGATTTTATGAGAATGCCATGCAAAAGAAACTGCCGCGCTGCCAAAGCTTTTCCAATTAGATTATTAATATCATTTAATATAGCCAACTCTGTCAATTAGTTTTGATAAAAGTTTGGGCAAGTGCGAAGGAGCAATGAGATTTTGAAAAGTTTTCCGCTTTTGTAAATAAAAGTCAAATGAGAGATGTACGAATTTTTCATCATAGCGCAGCTCGGGTATACGAGACTTCTTCCATAATATGCCCAAACCACGATCTTCATCAATCACGACATATCCAATTCCTGGATAGTCTCTTTTGATATGTGGAATAACCTTCCAGACATCGCCAAACCATAATCCATCATGTTGTTCTCTTATTGCTGAATATGCGTCAACTGGACAACAATCATGCAATACAATAAAACCACCCTCGTTGAGAAATTTAAAGCCATTTGAAATATCAGCCAATACTTGCTCATACAGATGCAAGCCATCAATAAAAATGACGTCAAACTTTTTTTTGTTTGTCAAAAAAAAATTGTCGCTGGTGATTTGAAAAATTTTTGTCGAAGCCAAGCCATGTGCAAGTTCCGGTGGAAGCTTTTCCAACTGAGGTTGAGGGTCAACGCCTGTCTTATCCGGTGAGTCTATCATGGCAAGCGTATCACCGTAGCGTATCCCGATTTCCAAGTACGCCTTCGTCGGTGTGTATTGTAATAACGAATTGATGCACGTTATTCTGTCAAATCCCATCATTAACTCCAAGAGGATATATTACCTGTATGCCACATTTATAGTTATCTTTCTTTGACAGCAGCGTAAAACTGCACTGCACGCTGGTAGCACGAGTGCCTCTCCATTGCCAGCCGGTATCCGGCCTCGCTGATTCTTTCCCGCTCATCATCATTTTTTAAATAGTAATATATTTTATCAATAACCGTATCCTGAGTCACTGCAACATAGTTTACCCCATCACGCAAGCCAAGCATGTCAGCTCCAAGAGGCTTATCCATCAATAGTAATGTATGTGATGCCAGCGCTTCAAATATTTTCGGTTGCGCATTTCTATATATCCCGCCGGTTGTAATAAAAATTTTGCATGAATTAATTTTTTTTGAAAAATTCTTTCCAACAAGCTCATGTTCCTTTTCGTGCATCCCCCATCCAGGATGTTGCGCATAAAGGTATGTTAAATTTTTTTCAGCCATAATCTTTTGATGGATGGCATAGCGCTCAGGGTAAAAATCTGAATATGCCATTGTGTCCGCCGCAAGAAATCCCACATCATATATTTTTTCCTGCTGCCAATCATTAAATATTACCGGGTCAAACGTCGGCGGAACAAACACCATCTTCTCATAGAGAGGCTCTTCTTTAAACGCCATGAGCGCTCCTATGAAATATGTGAGGATATACGTAATGCCGGCATTTTCTACCGACGCCTTATAGTTATCCGCATTTTCAAGCGCTTCTCGCCAAAAATCGCGCAAAAATACCGCCTTGACGCCGTTGTATTCGGAAAATCCCGCATAAGGAAAGGTCATTATCCCATTTGCAATTTTCATTTCCGCAATAAGCAGATTCGGCTGCGCCTCGGGAAATACATACCGTGCAATGTCTTCATAACTTTGGATACTGCCATTGTAGCCAGGGTAACCTACGCCATACAGCCGCCCATCAAAAGTATTCCGTAGTCCCGTGCGGAAAGCTTCATGGCATTTGGCCAAATAATTGTTGAGATTTTCGCCGACTATCAGAATCTTCATATTCCCCCTCGTCGTACTGGAGCAGCTTATGAACATGAACCGCCTTGAATCCGCCCCAAAAGCCCTTCATACATTGTAAGCGCGTTTTCCCGCAGGTTTTTGGACGTGAACCTTTCTTCAATCCGCTTCTTTCCGGCCTCCCCCAAAGCCTTTGCCAGCGTGGGATTGCCCAGCAAATGCAACAGGCTGTCCGCCATGCCCTGCACATCTCCGACCGGATGAAGAAAGCCCTGCTTTCCCGGCTCCATGATATCCGGCACAGCCCCCACCGCAGTCGCCACTACCGGCAGGCCCATGTACATGGCTTCCATCACAGCGTTGGGAAAGCCCTCAACCTCGGATGTGAGCAAAAAAGCGTCGGCAGCATTGAACAAAGCGGGAATATCCTTTCTTCTTCCCAAAAGTTTCACCACACCGTCAAGTCCGCATTTACAGACGCTTTCCGCAATGGGGTCCCGCGTTCCCATTCCGTTGCCCGCCACGGCGAAACGCGCCGAGGGCATTTTTTCATGCACGGACGCGGCAATCGCCAGCATATCTGACGGACGCTTGACGACATAGTTTTTGCCAATCCAGAAAATTAACGGAGCGTCTTCGGCAATATCCAGTTCCCGGCGTATTTTCAGCCTGGACGAGGCTTCCTGCGGGGCGAACAGCGTTGTATCCAGCCCGTTTGGATTGACAGCGAAGCTTTCCGGGGCAACGCCGACCCACCCGGCGTAGTCACGCGCTCCGGCGCTGGAGTTGGCCTCCAGCAGCACATTGGGATGCGTGAGAAGAAATGTATAAATGGGCAGCGTAATGGTTGCCAACTCCCTGTACCCATCGTAAGCGAGGTTGCCCGGAATCGTGTTGCGCGCCGAAAGAATGACGCCCGGCACTGCGGCGGCCAGCCCTGCGCAGCCGCCTATGGCGTTGCTGCCGTCAAGAAAACAGTGCAAAATATCCGGTCTGGCCCGGCGCAGCCGACCGGCCAGACACAGCACAGTATGATGATTCAGAGAAAAACCTGCCAGCGCCTTGAGAAGCGGCGGATTTCTTTCAGCCAGGACCAGTCCCAGTTGAAAGTGTTCCTCGCTTATAAAAGTCTCGGCCTCTATTCCGGCCTGAGCCAGATTGGGCAGATAATGACCATGCTCCCCGTCCAGCCGGTCGCACAATACGCGCACCGCTATCCCCCGGCTTTGCAGCTCCCTGGCCAGCGTCACTACCTGACGCTCCGCCCCGCCCGCTCCCAAAGTATCAATATACAGGCAAACTGAAGCGGGGAGGCGCTCTTTACCCTGGCGGCCCGCCGCCGGGAATGCCGGACTCATGCCGCTTGTGTCCGGTTCAATGTGCATACACGGTTTTCTCCATACATCTTCAGCGGATCATGCCTCCCGGCCAAAAAATATGTCATCGGGATGACAAAAGCAATGCGCGGGCCTGCCTCTGGTAAATTCTAGCTTTTTTATATATAAACCACTGGAATGTCCATCACCCGCGCCTGTCCGTTTTTTGGCGGAAAATGCCAGCCTTGAGGACGACCGCCGGGCAATCTGCCGTAATCCGGAGTTTTTCATGCGTACCCCCCCCCCGCCTCATACCGGCCCCCTGATTTCCGTGGTTGTCCCCTGTTTCAATCAGGCCCGCTTTCTGCCTGAAAATATAGCTTCCCTGGCGGCCCAGAATTTTCCGGACATGGAAGTGATCATTGTCAACGACGGCAGCCCGGACAATACCTCTGACGTGGCCCGCGAACTTGCGGCCCGGTATCCGGACCTGAGCATCCGTCTGCTGGAGCAGGAAAACACGGGGCTTTCCGGGGCGCGGAACGCGGGCGCGAGAGAGGCCAGAGGCGTCTGGATACTGCCTCTGGATAGCGACGACATGCTGGCGGAAGGTTTTCTTGCCGCCGCGGCCAAGGCTATGGCCGAGCACCCGGAGCACGACATGATTGCAGGCAGCACGTCTCATTTCGGGGCCAGATCAAGCTCCTGGCATACGCCCGTATACCTCCCGCAAAACTTGCTGGCGGAAAACGCCATTCCCTGTTGCAGCCTTTTCCGCCGCTCTTTGTGGGAAGCCGTGGGCGGCTATGATTCAAGCCACCCCTGGGGCGTCGAGGACTGGCATTTCTGGCTCAAGTGTCAACAGCACGGCTGGAACCCCCTGACCCTGCCCGCGCCCATGCTGCACTACCGGGTGCATGAAAATACCAGCATGTACGCGACACTGATGGAGCGCTGGGGTGAGGCTCTGGCCCTGCATTACACCATGTTGCCGGAGAGCTATTCCCTGGCGGTTGTTCTGGCCGGACATAACCGCCTGCTGCACATGAGCCCGGAAACCGAGGAGCGCATCCGCCGCAAGCGGGAGAAATTTCCTGATCTGCCGCTGCCCCATCTCTGGCTGGGCCTTGCCCATATGGGCAGGAGCGAATGGCAGGAAGCCCTGGCCTGCCTGACCAAAGCCCTGCATTTGTCGGCTCCGGCTTTTGCCTGGCAGGCGGCCTACCAGTTGCGCCTGCTGTACCGGGCGATGGGCCTGGCCCCGAAAGCGCGGGCCATGCAGGTTCTGTGCGTGGAAAGCAAGCCGGAACTGGCCGCGATTTTTGCCGAACAGGAAGCGGCCATGGCGTTGGCCCGGAGTTGGCCCGGAACTGGACATGACGCTCCGGAAGACAACAAGCCGCGCCGTATTCTGCTCATGGGAGAATTTTTCTGGCCCTCTCTGGGCGGTATTGAGGTCTTTCTGGAACACCTGGGGATGTTTCTGATGGAGCGCGGCTTTGAGGTGCATGTACTGACCAAAACCCTGCCGGAACGCGCGGCGCGGGAACATAACGGTATGGTCATCCATGAGTTTCCGTACTATTTCAATCTGGCCAGAGGGGTTCCCGGCGGGTTGGACGATTTCGACTTTCTGCTGGACAACTGCGGCTTCAGCCATGTGATCTGCCTCGCCCACCTCGATCCCTGGTCCATGTACCTGTGCAAACTGCCGCAGCCCAGGCCCCGCGTCATCCTGCTGCCCATAATCAACCAGGACAACAGCCTGTCCTTTATCCGCCAGGGCATTCTAAGCGCCATGCTGCGCTCCATTGAAGGGGCCGACCACATCTGCCGCATCACCGAGAGCGCCGCCGACGCGCAACTGCTGGAACTGGCGCAAATCCCCAACCATTTTCTGCCACACATGGTTCCCGAGCTGACAAGCGCTTTTCGCTTCCGCGATTTTCTGGGCATAGGGCCGGATATACCCTTGTTTCTGCACGTGGCCAATTTCTGGCCTGTCAAAAATCATGTGGAGCTGATCAAAACCATGCGCGTCCTGCAAGGGGACTGGCGCATGGCGCTGATCGGCTCGCCCCATGACAAGGCCTGCCTGGACGCGGTTGAAAAAGCCATACAGGACGACCCCCGCTTTATCCTGTTGCAGCGCCAGAGCCGGGAGGTGACCACCGCCGCCGTGCTGGAAGCGGACCTCGTGCTGCTGGGTTCCAAAGGAGAAGGCAGTCCCATGATCATATTGGAGGCCATGAGCGCGGGCACCCCCTGGCTGGCTACCCCGGAGTGCGGTTCGGTGCGCGATCAGGCAGGCGGCATTGTTGCCGCTTTGCACCACTTTCCGCTGATCATTCTTGAACTGATGGCTGACAAGGCGCGGCGCAAGGTCTTGGGACGTCTGGGCAAAGAGCACTGGCAGGCCTGTTTCAGCAAGGAGGCCGTGCTCCCGGCCTTTCTGGAACTGATCGAAAACGAGGGACGGAACATGCCGGACCTGTCCATGCCTGTCAGACTGCGCGCGGCCACCAAGGTCATTGCCGGAGAAATCCGCCATGCCGTTATCGCGCAATACGGCGTGGGCGTGCCTGACCCTTATGCCATTTAAAGACAGGCTGTGCTGACAAATAAGTAATTTTGGCTCCTGCCAAGGAAGAAAAGCTTTTTATGAAGGGAGTGTACTCTTATGGTACTCGACCGCAATAAAAAGCGCTTCTGACGCAGGCAGGGGGCAAAAGGGCTATTTGCCGGCACAGCCTAAAGCGTGGCCGCAAGATCCAGCGCGCTCTCTATTGTCCTGTCCATGTCCAGATACTTGTAGCTGCCCAGCCGCCCACCCAGGGTCACGTTGGGCCGCTCCGCCAGCTTTGCCTGGTAGGCTGCCAGCAGCCGCTCGTTCTCCGGCGTGTTCACGGGGTAGTAAGGTTCGTCTCCGGGCATGAAGGCTTTGGGATATTCACGTTCAATGACGCTCCTTTGGCCCTGTTCCCCCCGCTCGGGGTGCAGATGCTTGTACTCGTGGGTACGGGTGAAGGGCACGTCACTATCCGCCTGATTAAGCACCGCCGTACCCTGATAGTCCGCATAGGGCACAACTTCCCGCTCGAAGCGCAAACTGCGCCATTGGAGCGCGCCCAACGAGCAGCGAAAGAACGCATCCGCCGGGCCGGAATAAAAGACGCGACAGCTTTCGGGAACCAGTTCCTCAATGTCGGCGTAGTCCACGCCCAAACGCACGTCTATCAGCGGGTGCGCAAGAAGGCGCTCGAACAGCGCGGCATACCCGGCTCCGGGCAGGCCCTGCCAGGGGTCGTTGAAATAGTCCGTACTGTAATTCGCGCGCACCGGCAGACGGGTGATGATGCCGGACGGCAACTCCTTTGGGTCGCGCCCCCACTGCTTCCATGTATAGCCTTTGATAAAGGCCTCATACAGCGGCCTGCCAATCAGGGCTATGGCCTTTTCTTCAAGGTTGGCCGGATTATCCCGCGCTTCTCCACCCACCTCGGCGCGGATAAAGGCCTCCACCTCGTAAGGCCGCAGATTCAGATTATAAAAACTGTTGATGGTGGCCAGCGAGATGGGCATGGGGTACACACGGCCCCGGTATTCCGTCAGCACCTTGTGCCGGTATGGGGTGAATTCGCTGAACGCGCTGACGTATTCCCACACTTTGGGAATGCTGGTGTGGAAAATATGTGTGCCGTAGGCATGGCATTCAATGCCGGTTTGCCGTTCACTATAGGCATGGCAGTTGCCGCCCGTATGCAGACGGCGATCAATGACCAGGACACGTTCGCCGCGCTGCGACGCCAGGCGCTCGGCCAGAACCGAGCCCCACAGACCCGCCCCGACAATCAGAAATTTACAGCCTTCCAATCCCAGCATTCATTTTCCCTTTGCCCGTGCTTGAAGCATAGCGGCACTCTTAATCGTAAACCGCTATAAGACGGAATGCAACGCTCCACCCAAAACCCCGAACTAAGGCACTCCCCCGGTGCAGATACCTATTGACTTTGCAAGGCCGCCCGTTACACTTGCGCCTGCAAAATGCCCCGCAAACCGCCCCGGACCGGGGAACAAGCGCACCGATAATGACTATGCCCGACGCCTCTTCTTCCATGCCCCTGTGGCCCGACGCCAGTCTTGACGATCTGCTGGCCCTGGCCGGGAGCAGGTATGCCTTGGAATTTACGCCGGTCAGCGCCGGCGGCGTGACCCTGCACATTCTCCAGATTGCCGACATGCGCGAGCGCCTGGACAGGGCCATTGCCCAAAACGCGTTGCAAGACGCCCTGAACACTCTGCCCTTATGGGCCAAGATCTGGCCCGCCGCTCTTATTCTCGGCCATGTGCTCCGCCATATGCCCATTGACGGACGCAGCTTTCTGGAAATCGGCGCGGGCTGCGGCGTCACCGGGCTGGTGGCAGCGGCGCTGGGTTTTGAGCGGGTCTGCATCAGCGACGTGAACGAGGACGCCCTGCTTTTTGCCCGCATCAATATTCTGAAAAACGGGTTGCAGGAACGCGCTCAAGTCCGGCGGGTGGACGTGAGCTCCGATACCCTGGACGAACGTTTTTCCGTCATTGCCGGTTCGGAAATCCTTTACCTGGAACACCTCTACCGTCCGCTGGTCAAATTCTTCAAGCGCCATCTCGCGGCGCAGGACAACCCGGAAGTTCTGCTGGCCACGGACCACCGGCGCAAGGCCAAGCCCTTTTTCAAGCGGGCGGGAAAGGAATTTCGGATCGAGCACAGGCAGATTGGCGCCAGGGAAACCCCAACTTCCGGCATGGCGGCTGATGCGCCCACCGATACAGTTGACGCGGCGCACACGGAGCGCCACCTGCTGACCGTGCACAGGCTCACCCCTTTACGGTAGAGTATGTCCTCGTGACGACATACTCCAGCGCCTGCTGGAAGGTATACGCAACAACCCTCATAACCCTGACGACGCTTATGCCAATCATAGAACTCGCCCCCTGCCCCAAAGCCTATGCCCATGACCAGGACAAGGCAGTCCACCCCGGCGCCACGCTGGAGCGGGTACGCGCCCGTCTGGCCTCTCTTTCTCTTGCCATTCTGGCCGAAACCCGGCGCATCGACAACGGCAGGCTGGGCATTCCCGTGTTCCTGAGCGTGTGCGGCGGCGACGCCAAGGCGATCATGCCCACGCGCAAGCAGATGGGCAAAGGGGCCAGCGTGGTCCAGGCCGAAGCCTCCGCGCTCATGGAACTCATGGAACGCTACGGCTTTTTTACCTATTGGCAGCGCCTGCCCGGAGCCGTGTCCTGCACCTGGGACGAGGCTGAAGCGCGCTTCGGTCCCGCGCTCATGCCGCTGCGCCACGTAATCACGGCCTGCCATGACCATATTGCCGAGGACCAGGCCAGACAAATCATGAATCTGCGCCGCTGGATCTTTGTTCCGGCCACCCGGATTTCCGGCAAGGACGGCCGGGGCGAGCTTTGCCATGTGCCCCTGGATCTGTTCCGGCAATTGGGGGAATTCAACGGTTCCTCGGCCGGAAACACTGACGTGGAGTCCCTGTTTCAGGGCGGGTGCGAGCTGGTGGAGCGCCATGTCTGCTGTCTGGCGGACCGGGAGCAGCCGGAACTGCCCAGCATTGACCCCGCGAGCGCGGCCGGGGCTGACCCGGTGCTGGCCGGACTGCTGGAAAAATTCCGGGCCGCCGGCGTCAGCGTGCTGCTCAAGGATCTGTCCCTGGGCCTGCCCGTGCCCACGGTGGGCGCCATTGCCTGGGATCCGGCCACCTTTCCCGAACGTTCGGAAATCGTGTTTACCGCGGGCACGGCCAGCAGTCCGGCCAAGGCTGCGGTGCGCGCGCTGACCGAAGTGGCCCAGCTCGCCGGTGACTTCAACTCCTCAGCCTGTTACGAGGCCTCGGGCCTGTCCAAGTATGCCTCCCTGGAAGAAGCCGCCTGGCTGCGCTCCGGCCCCTTGGCGGGCCTGGACACGCTCCCCTGCGTGGACAGCCCGGATATTCTGGATGAACTGCGCGCCCTGGCTTTTGGCCTCGATGCCCTGGGCTTTCCCCTGTACGCCGTGGCCACCACCAACCCGGACACCCTGGTGCCCAGCCATTACAGCTTTGCGCCGGGCCTGCGCTTCCGGGAGCGGGACGCCAATGCTTCGCTGGGTCTGTTCGTCGGGCGCATGATCAGCGAACAGGCGGATGCTGAAGAAGCCTCGCAAGCCCTGGCCGTGCTGGAGTCCATTTATCCCGGCGCGCATTTCATCCCCTTTTTCCGGGGCATGCTGGCCTTGCGCGCTGATGACGCAACGGCCGCGCGGCAGTATTTCGCGCTGGCCGAAACCGGCCAGCCGGATGATGAATCCAGGGGCCTGGCCGCCTTTTATCATGCCTATACGCACACCTTGGCTGGAGAGTGGGATGAGGCCCTGCCCGGCCTTGAGCGGGCGGTGCGCTTTTCCCCGGATATGAAGGAATACCGCAACCTGCGCGGCGTCTGCCTGTTCAAGCTCGAGCGCTATCAGGAGGCGACCCTGGAGTTCGCGCACATCCTGGCCCGCCTGGACAAGGGCTCGGTCATGGATATCCAGAACCTCGGGCTGTGCCACGCCCGCCTCGGCAATGCCGCCGAAGCCCGGCACTACCTGGAAGCGGCCCTGGACATTGATCCGGGATTGGAAGCGGCGCGAAAGGTTCTGGCGGAGCTGTAGCAAAATCACATCTGCCGCATGGCCTCTTGTGCTGCCTGGGCAATAAACCGGGACCGAGTAACCCCGGCGTCCTTTGCCGCTTTGTCAATGCGGTTGCGAAGCCAGACGGGAAGCGTAATATTGACCGGGACCGCTTTCTTTTCCAAAAAGTCAAAGTCCACATCGACCAGAACCACAGCGCCGCCTTGAGCATCTTCTCCGGCCAGCACTTTTTCCAGCGAAGACGGACGCGGCGGCGTGGCGTCCTCTTCCCCCTCGTAAAAAGTCTCTATGGCATCCTGAACATTTGTAAGCGCTTTTTCCAGCGTTTCACCCCCTGAAAATACGCCGGGGAAATCCGGCACAATAACGCCGTAGTCAGCGCCTTCGTCCTTGTGGATAATAACAGGGTACAGCATATACAATCCTTCCCTATGTGAGCTTGACCTTTGTCTGCCGTTCAATGGCTTTCAGTGTTCCAAAAGGAAGAAGGCCTATTTTTTGGTATATGTCTCCGCATATTTGCCTTCATCAAGCGTCAGTGTATTGCCTTCAAGCTTGTAGGGTGTCTTTATTACATTGCCTCCCGCATTAGTCCAGACGATAAAGCCGTCCTTAAGTTCGTAAGCGGCCTCCATTTTAGCTCCATACATCTTCTGTATCATCTTATTTCCTGAAAAAGTGACGGAGTTCTTACCCTTGGCATCAACGTAAGTCCCGCTGAGGTCGTTTGCGTAGGAAGTGGAAACCATCAGTGTCACTGCCAGAACAGCGCCTAAAAGTGAGAACCAATGCTTTTTCATGGGAAAACTCCAAAGTTATACGGTTAAGAAATCCGTCACCGCGACGGAGATACATTTGATAGTTCCTGATAACACTCTTGCTATCTCAACTCAAGTATGCGGAACACCCGTCCCGCCGGGGGCGAACGTTTGACAAAAGGCCGGAACAGGATGTAAGCGTTTTCCGTTCCCGCACCGACCTCCCCCAAGCCCGCGAGGCACCATATGGAATTCTTCGAACCCGCTCTGGCCCTGGGCAAACTGGCCCTGATCTTTATCCTGATCCTGGTGTTGTTGCGCTTCAAGGTCAAGCTCTGGATAGCCATTCTGAGCGGCAGCCTCATAACCGCTGTTCTGACCGGGCTCAGTCCGGCCGCCTGGCCCGGCATTCTTTTCAACGCCTTGACAAGCCGGGACTTTGTTATTCTGGCGCTCATGGTTTTCCTGATTCTGGTGTTGTCCGGCGTGCAGGAAGCCACGGGCCAGAGCCGCAAAATGGTCCGGGGACTCAGCCATTACCTGCGCAGCCCCCGTCTGCGTCTGGTCTTGTTTCCCGCCCTGGTGGGGCTTTTGCCCATGCCGGGCGGCGCGCTTTTTTCCTGCCCCATGGTCAAGGACACGGCCCGGGACATGGGTCTCACGGAACAGAAAAAGTCTCTGATCAACTATTGGTTCAGACACATCTGGGAACTGGCCTGGCCGCTCTATCCCGGTTACGTGCTGATCTGCGCGCTCCTGGATATCCCCCTGACCAGACTCTGGCTGTATACCTTTCCCCTGGTCATTTCCGCCTTTGGCGTGGGTTGGTTTTTCTATATGCGGGATCTGGACGCTTCCCCGGCCCCGGCGAGTGCGCCCGCAGCCGAGGAACCTGAAGAAAAATCTCTGGCCGGTGTCCTGCTGCATGGCCTGCCCATTGCCGTGGTCCTGCTCGGCGCGGTGATCTTCGGGTTTGTTTTCAGCCGTTTCCTGCCGCAGCTTCCGGGGCAGTTGGCTTTCTGCCTTTCACTGGTCGTTGCTGTCGGCGTGGCCCTGTACCAGGGACGCGGCGAACGGATGAAACCCCTGCGCCAGATAGCCTTTACCCCGAATGTGGGGCGTATTTTTCTGCTTCTGGCCGCCATCTATGTGTTCAAGGATACCGTGGCCGCCGCCGGTCTGATCGCCTCCATGGGCACGCTCGGCAGCAGCGGACTCATGCTGGTGCCGGCCTTTATCCTGATTCCCTTTGTCAGCGGCCTGCTTACCGGGCTGATGGTCGGCTTTGTGGGGCTGTCTTTCCCCTTGCTGATCGGAATCGCGCAGCAGTCTCCTTTACAGGAATACATGCTGCCCCTGGTGGTGCTGGGCATGATCGCGGGCAACTGCGGGCAGTTGCTCACGCCGGTACACGTCTGTCTGGTGGTGACGGCCGAATTTTTCAGCGCCACCGTGCCCCGGCTCCTGCGTTCCCTGGCTCTGCCCGTCGCGGCCCTCGGCCTTATGGGAACGCTGTGGGCTTTGCTGCTGTTGTTATTTAACGTGCGGCTATGAGCGAGTAAACATGCGTCTTTTTGTGCTTGCGGCGCTTGCCATGTGCTTATTCTCGGCCAACGGCCTGCTCTGCCGCATGGCGCTCACGCAGACCGGCATGGACGCGGCAAGCTTTACCATTTTGCGTGTTGTGTCCGGAGCGGTGATGCTGTTCGCGCTGACCGCCCGGCGGCGCGGCAAGACCTTCAGTATCGGCGGGAACTTCAAAGCGGCGGCGGCTCTTTTCACCTATATGCTGTGCTTTTCTTTTGCCTATCGGGGACTTTTGACCGCGGCCACGGGCACGCTGATCATCGGGGCCGCCATAGTCCTGACCGCCCTGGTGATCAGCCGGATTATGGGAGATGCGATCGGCAGACAGCAACTTGTCGGCATAGCGATTACCTTTGGCGGGGTCATTCTGCTCGTGACGCCCTCCCTGGCCCGGCCCTCGCCGCTTGACGCCCTGCTCATGGCATGCGCGGGCGCCGCGTTTGTCATATACTCCACCCTGGGCAGAAAGAGCACGGACCCGCTCTCGGACATGGCCGGAATATTCCTGCGCTGCCTGCCTTTTACCGTCCTGCTGCTGCCCTTTGTGAAAGAAATGCCGCTGCAAGGAACACTCTACGCCATTGCCTCCGGCGCACTGGCCTCCGGGCTCGGCTATGCCCTGTGGTATCGCCTGGTGGGTATTCTGAGCACCTTGACAGCCGCGCTCATCCAATTGAGCGTGCCTGTTTTTTCAGCGCTCGGCGGATGGCTGCTCCTGAACGAGGCCATTACCCTGCGCCTCGTCATAAGCGGCATCATCATTATCGGAGGGATAGCCTATACGCATATGCATCCCGCCTGGAAGCAGTAGCCATCAAACAGCAGCCAGCATACTCAACTGCTTCATACTGTCTTCCAGCGAAACCGGCTCGCTCACGTCCTGCTGCAAAAAGGCATTGGCCAGGGGGCGCGTTGCAATGGCCTTGTCGATTTCCGGGTTGGAGCCCTGGGCATAGGCCCCGATATTGATCATGTCTTCCACCCGCTTATAGGCGGCCAGGCGGGAAATGACCGTGCGTCCGGCCTTGACCGCTTCCTCGGACACAATATCGGCCCGCAGACGGCTGATGGAACGCAGCACGTCAATGGCCGGAAAATGCCCTTCGTCCGCCAGTTCGCGGGTCAGGACAATGTGCCCGTCCAGAATGGAGCGCACCGCGTCGGCCACGGGCTCGTTGAAGTCGTCCCCGTCCACCAGGACCGTGTAAATGCCGGTAATGGAACCGTATTCGTTGCGTCCGGTGCGTTCGAGCAGCTTGGGCAACTGGGCGAACACCGAAGGCGTGTAGCCTTTGGTGGTGGGCGGCTCACCCACGGCCAGGCCCACTTCCCGCGCGGCCATGGCAAAACGGGTCACCGAGTCCATCATGAACAGCACATCCTTGCCCTGATCCCGGTAGTATTCGGCCACGGCCGTGGCGGCATAGGCCGCGCGCATGCGGATGAGCGGAGACTGGTCGGACGTGGCAATGATCAGCACGGAACGGGCCATGCCGTCCGGGCCGAGGTCTTTTTCCATGAATTCCAGCACCTCGCGCCCGCGCTCGCCGACCAGGGCAATGACGTTGACATCCGCCTTGGTGTAGCGGGCCATCATGCCCATGAGCGTGGACTTGCCCACGCCGGATCCGGCCATGATGCCCACGCGCTGCCCCTTGCCCAGGGTGAGCAGGGAATTGACGGCGCGCACGCCCACATCCAGCGGCTCCGAGATGCGCGGCCGGGTCAGGGGCGACGGGGGATCCGCATACAGCGGCACCATATCGGGCAGATTGAGCGCGGCCCCTTTGGCCAGGGGTTCGCCAAAGGCGTCAAAGGCCCGGCCCAGCAGGTCCGGCCCGGCGGGAAAAAACGGCGGCAGACTGGAGTTGCGCACCAGACTGCCCGGCTGCACGCCGCGCAAATCACCGTAAGGCATGAACAGCAGGCTGTTGTCACGAAAGCCCACCACTTCCACCGGGACTCCTTCCTCATCGTCCCGGCTCTGGCTGACGTTTTTGGGCGCTTCGGGCAGGATGTGGCACAGAGATCCCAGCGGGGCCTTGATCCCGCTGCCTTCAGCCACCAGGCCCACAATTTTGTTCACCTTGCCGTAGGCGGTGATGGGACTTAAAGAAGCCAGCAGCTTCCTGGCGCTTTTGGGATTGGGGCTCATGGCGTTCAGTTTTCCGGGGCGCTTTTCGGATCAGGCGGCAGGTCCGGCTCAAGCTGATCCGGCAGGGTCAGGTGGCTGAGAATCTGGTCCACGGCGGCAATGCGGCTTTCCACCCGGCCTTCGGCCAGGGAGGACTCACTTTCCACCACCAGGCCGCCGGGCGTGATCGAGGCATCAGCCTTGACCCGCCAACTGCGCACGTCGTCAAACCGTTCCTTGGTGATTTTGATGATGTCTTCGATAACCGGCTCGTCTTCCGGGTTGGCCCGGATCGTCAGTTCGCGGCGTTTTTCCAGCAGGGCCACGGCTTCCAGGAGCAGTCCTTCCAGAACCTCGCGCCGCCGCTCGGAAAGCTCCACGGCCGTGATGCGCTCCACGGCCAGCCTGGCCACGCCGAGAATATCCTCGCGCCATTGCTCAAAGATGTGCGAACATTGCCCTTCTATGGCGCTGAGCACGGCGGACACGGAATCGGCCATGGCCGCGCGGAACGCGTCCAACTCGCCCTGGGCCTCGGCCAGACCGGCCGCATAGCCCTCCTGCCGGGCCTGTTCCCGCATCTGTTCAGCCTGGGTTTTGGCCTCGGCCATCATTCCGGCAGCCATCTGCCCGGCCTTGGCCCGCACCCGGTTCAGGTAGTCGGCCTCATCCTTTTCCGTCCAGGCCGTGGAGCGCGAATGCTCAAGCCCCTTGAGGCTGTGTTCCCGCCCCAGGGAAAAAACCGTTCCCCACTCGGGCGAACTCCCCTTGTTTTCCTCAGACAAACTCGTCGCCTCCTCCGCGACTGATCACAACCCGGCCTTCGCCTTCCAGGCGGCGAACGATCTTGACGATGTTCTGCTGCGCCGCTTCCACGTCGGACAGGCGCGTCGGCCCCATGATTTCCAGATCTTCGCGAATCATGTTGCCCGCGCGCTCAGACATGTTCCTGAAGAACAGGGTGCGCATTTCCTCGGTGGCGCCCTTGAGGGCCATGGTCAGATCCTCGTTGGAAATTTCCTTCAGAATCTCGCGGACGGAGCGGTCTTCCAGGATTTTAACATCTTCAAACACGAACATGAGGTTGCGGATTTCCTCGGCCATGGTCACGGATTCTTCTTCGATTTCGGACAGCACTTCTTCTTCCGTGGCCCGGTCCACCGCGTTGAGAATTTCGGCCACCGAACTGACGCCGCCGACCTTTTTGCCTTCCTTGCCGCCCATGGCGATGAGCTGGCTTTCCAGTACCTTGTCGACAGCCATGAGCATTTCCTCCGGAACCGCCTCCAGGTTGGCGAGGCGCATGAGTATTTCCGTGCGCGCCCCGGCGGGCAGCTTGGTCAGCAAATCCGCAGCCTGCTCGGGGGGCAGGTTGCCCAAAATGAGGGCCAGGGTCTGCGGATGCTCGTTGCGCAAAATCTGGGCCAGCAGCTTGGGGCTGACCTTGCCGATGTTTCTGAACGGCTGCGGCCCGGTATCCAGTTCCAGGTAGTCGGACACGTATTTCGCGGTTTCGCTGTCCACATTGGGCAGGAGCAGGCGCCTGACCGACTCCGCGCCGCCCCGGATCATCTCCTGGCCCGTGACCAGAGCGTGATAGTATTCGCGCAATACATCCTCGACCATCTCCTTGGGCACGGTTTCCAGTTCCAGCATGGCCTTGGACACGGCCGCCAGCTCATCGCGCGTCATGCGCTTGAACACTTCCGCCGCGAACTGCTCACCCAGAGTCAAAAGCAGGACCGCTGTTTTTTTCGCCCCGGCCTGAGAAATGACAATATCATCCGCCATGTGATTCTCCTCGTGGAATACCGCTCCCCTGATTCTATACGGCACGGCGAAATATGTCGAGGGAAAGGGTCAGCTTGAGCAAGGCAGCCAGCGGCTCAGCTTGAGCAAAGCAGACAGGGATTCAGTTTGTCGTCAGACGAGGAAGGCGCAGCTTTGGGCGATGGGGCTGGGCTCTTCAGCCCTGCCCCGGAGCACAAAGCAAGCCTGACGCAGTATCACGGCAAACTGAATCCCTGTCTACTGGCCGGGGTGGCCTGTTTGCTGCCGCATAGGCGCAAGCGGCGCGACCTTGGCAGGCTGATTGTCACGCTGTCCGCCGCCGAGCAGTTCGGCCGCTCCGCCCACGGCATAAGCGGGCAGCAGCAGTACTCCCTTGAACAGGCCAAAAACCGTGCTCCCGGCGTGCTGCACGGTTTCCACCACCATGTCCACGCCGCGTACCCGCATCCGGGGTTCATAGGTGCTGCCGTAAAAACGCACCGGCACGGTGGGCACTCTGGCAAAGGTGACGCTGACCCCTATGTCGTAATTCCTGTTCGTGAGATCAAACCAGCCACTGCCCTCCATGTTCACCATGGTCCCGCTCAGGGTGAAGTTCCTGGAACGCAGCACGCCGTTTTCCAGCGCGCCGCTGGCCGAAGCTGTGGAAAAGGTATTGCGCAGCGCGGAGTCCTGGCCGCTCATAAAAGCCGGGTACAGACCGTCGCTGATGCGCAGATTCCATATGCCGGAAAGCTTTGCCGGAACGTCGGCGTCACTGCGCATGGTTCCGTTAACGTCAACAATGAGGGAGGCCTGGCCCCCAAAGGACGTTTCCTTGCTGTAATCATACATGAGCTTGCCTACATCGGCATCGTCCACCTGAAGCAGTCCTTTGCGCAGGGTAATCTGCGAGTTGCCCGGCACAATCGTGCCTTGCAGCACAAGGGTTGCTTTGCCGTTGTAAAAGGCGTCGCTTCCGGCAAAGAACGAGAAACGATCCCGTTGCAGGGCCGCGGTTATCTTGCTCTGGCCAAAGGTGAGCCTGTCCTTTTTGGCGTTGCGGATCAGGAGCTGCGCATCAAGAGCTTTGCCCTTCAGGAAAGACAGATCCCAGGGTTTTTGCGAGGGCGGGGGCGGCCGCTGGCCGGGCGGCAGGGCCGGAGCGGGGGGAAAGTATTTGTCCAGGTCCAGGAAGTTGGCGGACAGGCGAAAAGTCCATTGTCCGGCTTCTTCCTTCGCGGCTCCGTCCGTGGAGTCCTGCCAGAAAATTTCGCCGCTGACAGGCGCTCCGTCAAGCTCGGCCTTGATGGCGTCAAAGCGCAGGCTTCCGCTTCTGCCGCTGACGCTGCTCTGCCCGGTAAGCAGTTGGGGCGGCTGCATTTCCGGCGGAGGCAGGGCGTTCCAGGCTTTGAGCAACTCCCGAGGATTGATTTTAAAACTTACATCAGAGCCGACAAGCACCTCCCTGCCGGAAAAATCCAGGGACGCGCGTCCTTCCAGATAACTGCCAAAGCCCTCGTAAGTGATGTTTTGCAGGGCAATGGTTTCCGCATACAGACGCCAGTCCAGATCCGTTTTCAGCTTGCCCGTGACCGGCTTTAACAGCGACCCCAGCGGCACGGTCAGGGAACCGTCCAGTTGCAGGTTTCCGGCCACCTTGTCCACGCCCCGTTTTTCAATAACATGCGGCGCGGGCGTGGAAGCTCCGGCGGGCGGCGCGTCATCCATGGGCGGCCAGTGCAGGCCTCCGTCGAACGTGCCCTTGAGCGCATCATTGCCTTTGGGGAACCACGAGGTTTTTATGCCCGCGACAGCGAGAGCCCACAGGCCTTGAATCCGTATGCCCTTGCTCAGCACCGCGTAAATGTTGCCCTGTCCGTCCACTCCGGCCGTGTCCGCGAACAGCCGCCACGGGGCCGGGGCATGGTGTCCGACAATCTCGCAGCCCTTGATGGCCGCGTTTACCCGGATTTTCCAGTCATCGGCCAGGGAACCGTCTTGCAGCAGGGGCACGTCCATCTCGCAGACGCCGGTCACCTTGCCCGCTATGGTGACCGCGCCGGCCGCGTTTTCAGGCAGCAGGCCCAGTTCCAGCGCCTTGGCGTCGTAGTGCATGAGAATGGCGTGATCGCCAATGTCCAGGCGTCCGTTCACCGCGCCGTCCAGGATGGACGACACACTGAAGGTCACGCGGGTTTTTTCGATGCCCCGCACCTGGGCCGGAAAGACCAGTACCCTGAGCGGGCCGGTGTCCACCGAGTGCACCCTGGGCCGGGCCACGCGCACGGTGACGTCATAGCTGACCTCAATGTCCGGGGGAGCGCCCGGCTCCGGCGGGGCGGGCGGCGGAGCATCCGGGTTCTTGGGGTACGGGGCCAGCGGAGGGTGGTCGAAAGCCAGGGGAACGGGTTCGGGCACCACGGTGCCTGGGGCCGAGAGAAAAGGAAAGAGCAGATCCAGATCGGCCTGATCCAGGTCAAGATCCACCGCCACCACAGGCGCGCTGAAATCCGGCGTGCCCACGTAGCCCGATAGAGACAGAATCCCGGCTGTGCCGCTCAGATTGAGCGCCTCGGCCCGGCGCGCGTCGAGTTGCAGGTCGAATTCGCCCTCCAGGGCGTCCAGGGCTTGGCGCAAGCCCGGCGGCAAGACCCGGCCGAACTCGAACCAGCGGGGCAGGCTCAGCTTGTGGATCAGCACTTTGCCCGTGCACTCTGTTTCGGCCAGATCGAGTGTCAGGTCGCCGCTTATGGCGTCGGTTTCCGCTGCCAGGCGAAAATCCGGCAGCGCAATGTGGCGGCCGTCTTCCCGCCACAAAAAGCCGCTGCTGAACTCGCCGGACAAGGTACGGCTGCCCGGCGGCGTCATGTCCACCCGGCCGGAGAGCTTTCCCCTGGCTGGTATGCCTTCGCAGCCGATTCGCGCGGACAGGAATACCCTGAGGTCAAGACCGGCGTCCGGCAGGGAAAAGGCCGTGCTCAGGCGGAGGTTGTCTTCCGGCGCGCCCGGCTCAAAAGTGCCGTTGATGCCGGTAAAGAACAGCAGCAGACTGTTGTCGTTGGCATAGCTCATAACGCTTCCGTTACGGATCAGTACCGGCTGCATGGCCGAGGGCGGAAGCGTGCAGACCAGGTTCGCCGCGCGCCGCAAGGCCGCGCCGTTTTCCTCGGCGGACGGGGTCGCCGCTCCTGCTTCGGCCTCTCCGGGACCGGACGCTCCGGGACCGGTCTCCTCCTGCGGCAAGGGCAGCCATAACGGGCGGCCGTGCTGGTCATAGGCCAGATTGATCACCGGCTCTATGAGCTCGACCTGATGAAAACGCGGGGACAAGCGCAGGACAGAGACAGGATCGGCATACAGGCGCAGCTTGCCCACATGCAACAGCGGGCGCGAGGTATCAGCGTAAGGGATTTGCTCCAGAGTGGCGGCCATGAGGTTGACGTCGGACAGCACCAGGCCGGGAAAAGGCGCCAGCACCGGGCGGATAGCCCCCTTGATGCGCCAGGGCATGCCCGTGGCCTCGGAGAGATGCCGCTGCATCACGGCAGTCACCAGTTCGGGCTTGTACAGGCAGATTGTATACAGCGAGGCCAGACCCGCGAAAAGGAGCAGCAGCAACGGCAGCAATACCCACAGGAATATCCCGCGAATCAGGGAACGCGGCTTGCTTGGCCGGGCGGAAGGGGCTTGTTCTGTCATCAAAGCCTTACTCGTGATAGGGTAGTGCCGGAGGCTAGTATGCTTTATATTGCTGAAATAAGCACCTTTTTGTCAACGTCTTTTCCGGCAGTTGGGCAAGACTCAGCTTGAGCAATACCGGCGTTAACCCACCCATGGCAGGAAAAAATGCCTCCCGTCACAAAACACCTCCTTCCCGCAAAATGAGTGTTGACTTCTATAAACAAAAAGACTAGTATTGTCGTAACCCAACCATCATTCCCCTGTATTCGCCTCAACACTGCCTTAGACCGCCTCAGCCCATACACCCCCCTGCCCTCATTATACCACCGCGAGTCCTGCCTCGCCCGTCTCCTGTTCCGCCCCGGCGGACCCGGAACTCTTACTACATCACCCAATCATATCCAGCTCCCTGTCTTAAGTAAAATCCACCGGCATCCCGCCGCACAATTACCGTATTAACTTCAAACTTCACAAGGAGCCCACCATGCGCACCCCCTATATTACCTCCCCCCCCCTCCCCATCCCCGGTGACTCCTCCTCCGCCCTCTCCAGATTCAAATATAACCCCGAGCTCAACACCCCCACCATGCTCTCCAACGCTCGCTCACCCGTCTTCGGCGACACATGGGCCGGTCCGGCCACAACCACAATCGCCGCCCTCTCCGCCCTCGCCGACGCCACCCGCGCCATATCCAAAGACATCCTCCAACAAAAAAACGACATCACTGCCAAAAACGCCTTCGCTACCCTCTCCGCCGACGTCGACGACTTCCTGCACACCAGCGACAACGCAATTTTTAAGCGCCAGGGCCTCAGTGCCGTCGACGCGGTCAAAGACACCAGGCTCTTCTACGAGAAGGGTGTGCAAAAACTCGGCAAAGGACTCCACCCCAACGCACAACGCCAGTTCCAAGAAATGGCCTTCTTATCCCGCGTCTCAACTCAAACCGCCGTGGGCCGACACGCAAACGCCGAACTCCACAAGGCCGAAAGCGCCGCCGACACCGCCGCCATCATCGCTCACCAGAAAAGCGCCCTGCTCGCCTTCACCGATGACCGCGTCTTTGACGACAACCGACAGCGCATGCTCGAACAGGTAGCCGCCTCATCCGGACGCCTCGGCCTCAACCGCGAACAGGCCGACGCCTCCCTCAAACAAATGGACTCGGACCTGCAACTCAAACGCGCCCTCGCCTTTGTCGGCAGCGAAGACCTGGACCGCGCCGACGACATTCTCGAGAGCGGCCGCCTCAACCCCCTGGATGCCGAGGCGCTTACCGGAAAGCTTACGACCGCACGACAACAGCAGGCCTTCACCCTGCTCGCCGCTCTGCCAGAGCAAGATCGGCTGGCCACAGCCCAATCCCCCAACAAACTGGCCGACCTCGGCATTACCCTCACTGAATCGCAAATGCTCCCGGTCCAGGGCAAACTGCGCGTCCTGCAACAGCAAGAGCAACAAGACGAGGTAAAAGCGAGGGAGAATGCTCAAAGCGCCCTCCTGGCCCGAACCGTGTGCACGGCCCTCGGCATTGAACCAAACGGAACCAAAGCCAAGGCCGGACCCGACCCCGTGGCCGCCTATCAACTGCTCCAGGACGCGGATCCGGCCCTTCTTGACCCGGAGGAAAAGGCCGAAGCCCTCGCCGCCCTCGAACAAGGCCGAACCGGACAGGATGCCCCGGCCTTTGTGTTGGAGACGCAAAAGCGTCTGGCGAGCGGGGCCGAGATTACCAATGCCGAGCTTGCCAGGGCTGTGGTCTGCGGAAAATTGAGCCAGAAGACCATGAAAAAACTGGAGAAACTACGAGAAGCAGCCGGGGGACCCAGGGCCGGGCTGCTTGAGCATGCGTTCAGAAAACTGGATGAAGCGTTTGGGGCGGACTCGCCCGAACTCATTGCCGCGCACCTCAAGGCGCGCACCGAGACCATGCAGGCCATCCTGGAGGCCAAGGATGACGAGACCGCGCGGGAGCTACTTGATTTGCGTTCATCGAGGTATCTTTTGCCGGCTGTGCTGGAGCGGTATGCGCCGGAAAGGGCGGGGGAGGAGACGTCTCCTGGCGAGTATGAAGATCCGGAGGTGGTATTACAGCGCGATTCTTCCGCCTTCCTTGCCTCGCTTTTTAAGGCCGCTCTACATGGAAGCACCAAGGGCGGCAATGCGGCAATCAATCTTGTGTACGAGCTTGGCAACATGCTCCGCGAAATCGGCCCTGAATGGGCGAATTACAGTCTTAACTTTGACCCCGAAGGCGGCATATCCCTGGACAAAGGCCAGCCAAAGGGAGTTCCGCAAATTCCGCAGCTCGTTGACGCGCCGGACACAGTGGCCGGTAAACTGGCAAGCGGGGTTTCGCAATTCCTGACCGGATTCTTTGTCGGAGGCTACGCCCTGAGAGGATTCAAAGCCGTCAGCGCAGCCGGACAAATCGGCAAGGGCATGCTGGCCGGAGGCATCTCGGACTTCGCCTTTTTTGACGGGATGGAAGCAAACCTCTCCAATCTGATTCAAGAGTTCCCCGAACTGCAAAACCCGGTCAGTGAATTCCTGGCCGCCTCCGAAAATGATTCCCAGATAGAGGGCCGCTTTAAACGCGCCTTGGAAGGGCTTGGCCTTGGCGCCGCGACCTCGGGCGTTATGATGGGGGCGGTTAAGGCGATGCGGGCGGCGAGGGGGATGAGGGGGGCCGGGGCGGAGGCCGTACAAAAGGCGACGCAAGAAATCAATGTGTTTCGCGAAACCGACGCGAAAACCTTTGTTGCGCTGCGAGAAAAAAGCAAGCGGCCTGAATTTCTGACACCCTATACACCCGAAGAAATGAAAGGGTGGCGGCACTTCATGACAGAAGATGGTGTGGGCTTCACCCTTACGGATAAAATGGATATAGTGGGAGTAGTAAATAACTCTGGCCAAAAAGGCGCAGGAGAGGGCGCCGTCATTGAGGCAGTTGCTCAAGGTGGTAAGACCTTGGATTGTGTTGGCGGCCACTTAAAGGCATATTATGAATCTTTTGGTTTTCTTGAAAACGAGGCTAAGCGTCTAAAATGGAACGAACAATACGCGCCTAAAGGATGGAATTATGACAAATACGGCAGACCAGACATCTATTTCTTCGAATACCCCGAAGGACTCTCCCGTAACCGTGGAGACATTCGCAGACGTCTTGAAACTTCACGGGGTAGAGAGCCTGGACGTGGACGAGGACATTCAGAGGCTGGCAGTGAAATCAACCAACGATCTCCTGAAGATATACGGTCCGGAATGGTTCAAGGAGCACCGCGTCCGTCTAATCGAGGAACTGGAACTCCTGAATGAAATGTAACCTCCAACTCTTCCCCTACGTCCACCACTAGGCTGCCAAGGGGCAAATCGGCAACATTATGTCGCCCGAAAATAAATCTGTTTTCGGGCGACATGCCAAAGCCTTGGATTGTGTTGACGGCTATCTTTTTGGCTACTGCAAAAAATTTGGCTTTGTTGAAAACAAGGCCAAGCGCATGGCCTGGAACGATCAATACGCGCCTAAAGGATGGAATTATGACAAAGACGGTAGACCAAACATCTATTTCTTCGAATACCAACCCCAAACAAACCGCGGAAGGTGTTTGCAAGATTATTGCGGGCTACGGCTGTGCGCTTTTTGGGGTTGAAAGCGAGTACCGGGCATATTCCGATGCGGTGACGGAATATTTTTCTAAACGCTATGGCTCGTATGAAGATTTTAAGAAAACTCTTGCCGATGATCCGGTAGGGGTCGCCGCAGACATAAGCATGCTCTTCACCGCAGGCGGAGGAGCTTTGCGTACCGCAGTAAAGGGCAGTACTGTGGTCTCCAGGGTTCTCCCCGCCGGAACAATAGCCAATGGAGTGGGAGGCGCAGCGAATATTCTGAGCCAAGCGGGAAGGAAAGTCGGAACTGTAGGGAAGGTTGCAGACCCGCTGTATTGGGTGGGAAAAGCTTTGCCCAAACATATGCAGGAAATAATTACAGCACGACCATGGGTGGGCACTGCCACCTCAAGGGTAAAAACAGCGGTCACTACTGGTGGGACAGCAAACGCTGCAAGCAAGGAGCTGGAAAAGTAAAAGAAGCTGAAAAACAAAACGAGAAAGAATAGGACAATTGATAATTCCCTCCCGGTTCGGTGTTGTAGCTCGAACCGGGAGGGCAATCTCACTTTCTATTTATTTCTTCTACGATCTTCTCATCGTATAGCCGACGGATATCACTTTTTGGCAAATGAATAACATCATCAGAATATTCTTTGACCAAGAAATACAAAGAGTGACTTTTTAAATACGCTGTTTTTGATACGGAAAAGGCTAATACATCGCCATCCATGGAAACGAGCTTTAGAACTCCAAAAAGCTGTGGATCATCATACCCGCTCCCATCAATATAGCCAACTTTTGTTGTATAGAGATCGCCAACCTGTGGTTCAGCAAGATATTTTTTCGTATTTACAGATGAAGAATAACAACTATGGGCAGCTAAAATCCATATAGTCATCAATGCTAGATAAGGCAGGATGCATAGTAGATAAAGTATTTTTTTCCCTATCAAAAATACTTTATCTAATTTACCCATTTCTGTGGTCTGATTTGTCATTTTTCATGCACCGCTGCGATCCTCAGCCATAGTCAGGAGTTGTAATAGCCTTCATAAATAACATGAGCACCGGGAAACGTCTATCTTGGGTAGTGTAGAGGCCAGGGCAGTCGCATGAAAGACGGTTCATCCATGCGACTGCCCTGTGTAGGCGCTACAGGCAGTTGCTTTTTCCATAGATGCCCTATAATAATCAAAAAATGAGCAATAAACTTTCCGCTGTTGAGAGCGCCGTTGTATCGGCCCGGCGCACGCTGATTGTCTCCCATATCAATCCTGACGGCGACGCTGTCGGCTCCTGCGCGGCTCTGGCCCGCATTATTCAGGACCTGGGCAATGAAGCCCGGATCTTTCTCCATTCCGGCGTGCCGGATTACCTGTCCTGGCTCCCTTTGCCCGCGCCTTTGCTGCGCAGTCTGGCCGAACTTGACGGCTGGAAGCCGGATCTGGTGCTTTTTGCCGACTGCGGCGACATGGACCGCCCCGGAGAGGACATTTCCGCCTTCATGCGAGGCGAGAGCATTCACCTGCCGCGCAACGGGATTGTGACAGCCAATATTGATCACCATATCAGCAACCCGGATTTCGCGGACATCAACTGGGTGGAAGCGGAGCGTTCCGCCACCGGCGAACTGGTCGGCCTGCTGGCCGAGAGCCTGAACATTCCCCTTTCCGGCGAACTGGGCGAAGCCCTGTACCTGGCCATTGTCTCGGACACGGGCAACTTTTCCTATACCAATACCAGCGCGGACTGCCTGGCCATGGCCGCGCGCATCGTGGATCTCGGGCTGGACGTGGGCCGCTTCACGGCCAATTACGAAAACAACTGGTCCCTGGCCCGCATGCACCTGTGGGGGCGGCTCATGGCTGAAATCACCCTGCATGAACAAGGAGCCATTGTCTGCTCTGTCGTGCCCAGGCGCTATTTGCAGGAATTGGGGCTGGATAAGGACGCGCTTGAAGGCTATGCCTCCTGGCTGCGCAAACTGCGCGGCGTGCGCGTGGCCTTGTTCGTGCGCGAGGACGGGCCGTCCCACACCAAAATAAGCCTGCGCTCCATGGGCGACATCAGTGTACACGAAGTGGCCGCGCTCTTTGGCGGGGGCGGACACGCCGCGGCCGCCGGGGCCGACTTGAACCTCCCACCCCAGGAAGCCGCCGACCGCGTGCTGGAAGCCTTGTGCAAGACGCTCCGCACTCCCCGTTAAGCGCCTTGCATCCCGCAGCCATACGGCGTATGACCGGGTTTCCGGGCTCTGACGCCGCCTGCGCCTTTATCCCGGAGCTTATGGCCCGGCCGGACCTGGCCGAACGCTCCCTGCGCCAGGGCGTCACCTTGCTGTCCCTGCACGCGCGGGGCGTGATGGGCGCGCTGGTATTCAAGGACCACCTGTTCAGCCTGCTGCGCCTGCCTTTTGGCCCGGAATTTCCGGGCGGCTCCGAGGGATTTTCTCCGGCCCCGCTCCTGGGTGTTCTGGAAGATTTCCGGCTGGGCTGGCTGCCGCAGGAAAAGGCGCACGCCCTGGGCGGATATGTCTGGCGGCCCGAGGAACTTCCGGCCGAGGCCGAAGGCTTTGCCCCCATATTCGCTGCGGGTCCGCTCGCCTGGTGCATGCGCGGCCACGCCCGCATTCCGGATAACACATAGAGTAAGGTACAGCATGGAATATTACGCTGTTGCGGAAACATGGGACCGCGAGACCATTGATCATACGCAGGGCATCCGCCTCAGGAACAGCCTTGAGCAGGCCCTGCGTTCTCCGTACTACCGGGAAAAGCTTAACAAGGCGGGCTTTCATCCAAAGGATATTGCCACCCGCGACGATATCGGCAACGTCCCCTTCACCACCAAGGACGATTTGCGCGCGGCCTACCCGGACGGCCTGATCGCCGTGCCCAGGGAAGAACTGGTCCGGCTGCACGCTTCCAGCGGCACCACCGGCTCTCCGGTGGTGGTCTGCCATACCCAGGACGACCTCGACACCTGGGCGGATCTCATGGCCCGCTGCATGCACATGGTCGGCATGCGCAAGTCCGACATATTCCAGAATATCGCGGGATACGGCCTGTTCACCGGCGGGCTCGGCATCCATTACGGGGCCGAACGCCTCGGCTGCCTGACCATTCCGGCCGGGACCGGCAACACCCGCCGCCAACTCAAGCTGATTCGGGATCTCAACGTCACCGCCCTGCACATCATTCCCTCCTACGCCCTCTACCTCGGCAACGCGCTCATGGACGAAGGAATTGACCCGCGCTCCCTGCCGCCGCGCATCGCCCTTATCGGAGCGGAGCCGCACACCGAGGAAATGCGCCAGCGCATCGAATACCTGCTCGGCCTCAAAGCCTACAACTCTTACGGCCTCTCGGAAATGAACGGTCCGGGCGTGGCCTTTGAATGCCTGGCCCAAAACGGCCTGCATGTCTGGGAAGACGCCTATATCGCGGAAATCATCAACCCGGACACGGACCAGCCCGTTCCTGACGGCGAGTACGGCGAACTGGTCATGACCACGCTGACCCGGCGGGGCATGCCCATTCTGCGTTACCGCACCAGGGATCTGACCCGTTTCCTGCCCGGCGAATGCGCCTGCGGCCGCGTGCACCGGCGCATCGATCGCATTGCCGGACGGGTGGACGACATGTTCATCATCAAGGGCTGCAACATCTACCCCATGCAGGTGGAACAGGCCCTGATGAGCTTTCCCGAAGTGGGCGAGAACTACCTTATCATACTCGACCGCGAGGACAGCATGGACCGCATGCGCGTACAGGTTGAGATCCGCAGCGAATACTTTGTGGAAGACATGCGCGCGCTCAAAGGTTTGCAGAACAGAATCGCCACCCGGCTGCGGGATGAAATTCTGCTCACGCCCAAAATCGAACTGGTGCAGCAAAACTCCATTCCCCGCGCCGAAGGCAAGGCCAAGCGCGTGGAAGACAGGCGCAGCCCGGTGCCATGATCGACCTGCTGAACCTGACCTTTGAGGAGCTCACGGCCTTTGTGCAGGGCGACCTGGGCCAGCCCCCTTTTCGGGCCAAACAGCTTTGGAAATGGCTGTGGGGCAAACGGGCGCGCGCCTTTGCCGACATGAGCGACCTCTCCCTGCAACTGCGTTCCGCGCTTGAGGAACGCGCGGTCATCACCTGGCCGGAAATTGCGGACACACAAACGAGCAAGGACGGCACGGTCAAGTTCCTGTTGCGTCTGGCTGACGGTGAAAGTGTGGAAACCGTGCTTATCCCTTCGGAATCGCGCGAAGGCAAGGGCCGCATGACCCAGTGTCTGTCCTGCCAGGTGGGCTGTGTCATGGGTTGCACCTTTTGCAGTACCGGGTGCATGGGTTTTACGCGCAACATGAGCATGAGCGAGATTCTGGGCCAGGTCCTTGTGGCCCAGGACTATCTCGGAGACAGCCCCGACAATCCCCGCTTGCGCAACCTGGTGTTCATGGGCATGGGCGAACCCCTGCTCAACCTGTCCGAGGTCATGCGCGCCCTGGCCACCCTGAACAGCGAACCGGGGTTGTCTTTTTCACCCCGGCGCATCACGGTGTCTACCTGCGGTCTGGAAAAAGGGTTGGAGGAGCTCGGCGCAAGCGGGCTGGCCTATCTTGCCGTTTCCCTGCACGCGCCGAACCAGGACCTGCGGGCCAGGCTCATGCCAAAGGCCGCGCGCTGGCCCCTGGACGCTCTGATGCGCGCCCTGCGCGCTTATCCGCTCAAGACACGCGAGCGCCTGACCTTTGAATACCTGCTGCTCGGCGGGGTCAACGACTCGCTCAGCGAAGCCAAGGAACTGGCCCGGCTGATGGCCCACGTCAAAGGCAAGCTGAATCTGATTCTATACAATCCGGCCGAGGGAGCTCCCTACAAGGCCCCTGAGCCGGAAACCGTGCTGGCCTTTGAAAAATATCTCTGGGGCAAAAACATCACCGCCACAATACGAAAGAGCAAAGGACTGGACATAAACGCGGCCTGTGGCCAGTTGAAAGCGGCGAAGATGGGTAGTGCTTCAGTTTGTCGTGATACTTCGTCAGGCTTGCTTTGTGCTCCGGGGCAGGACCAAAAGAGTCCAGCCCCATCGCCCAAAGCCGCGCCTTCCTCGTCTGACGACAAACTGAAGCACTACCCGGAAAACCGCCCCGGCATTGTAATTGCGGAGTAAAAACATGAGCGGCAATTGGGACACCTACTTCTGCCAGGTTGACGGCAGCCCGGCCTCAATCCTGGTTGATCTTGACCTTGCGGAAGGAGCGCCGCACGCCGCTTTTCCGTATATGGGCTACATCAGTGTGAAGGTTTGTTTTCCGGACGAGCACGGCCTGCCCGGACAGGAGGAATACGAGCGCCTCGGGGAGTTGGAAGACGCTCTGGAAAGCGCGATCACGGCTGATGATCAGGCTGTGTACGCGGGACGATCGGCTTCGAGCGGCCATTTTGACTTCTTTTTCTACCTGCGCAGCGGCGAAGACTGGGGAACGCGAGCCGGAGAAGTCATGGCCACATTCTCCGAATATGCCTGGGAATCCGGCCGCCAGGACGACCCGGAATGGCAGGGCTATAGTTCTTTTCTTTTTCCTGATGACTATGCTATGAATGGCATCCAGAACCGGCGCGCCCTGCGTGAACTTGCCGAACAGGGCGACGACGGGCAAAAAAGCCGGGAGATTGAGCACTGGGCCGTGTTCAGCAGCCCGGAACCGGCCGCTGCCTTCAGCCAGGCAGTCAGGGAAGGCGGCTTCAGCCTGCTGCCCGAGCCGCCCGTGGACAGCGGGGAGGAGCCTGTTTTCGGCCAACTTCCTGTCGGCCTGCCCGAAGCCTGGGTTTCCGTACGTTTTTCCCGGCCCGACACGCCGGAAGACATTGACGCCGTGACCTACCCCCTGGTTGAGCTTGTCCAGGCCCACGGCGGCGCATACCAGGGATGGGCTTGCCCGGTGGTTGCCTGAGGGCAAGACTCATAATGTCATATTTTTTGGAGGGGTTCCGCCATGCCTGACACCCCCTTTTCCGGCCGCGTCAAATATTTTTATACCGCCTGGCTTCTTGCCCTGGCCCTTTGCGCGGCCCTGTTCCTCTGGGCTCACGCCCTGCTTTCAGCGCGGCACGACGCTCCCTTTGCCCTGCCCGGCGCGGAAAAGCCGACAGCGAAAATAGAACCGGCCGTCCCTCCGGCGCTTAAAGCCTTTGACCCGGAAAAGGACAGCCACATTGTCACGGCCTTTTCACTCCAGGGCATGCAACACGTTACTGATGCCGAACCGATTCTGACTCTGCTGCCGCCCGGAAACACCCTGGTCGTTCAGGTCATCAAAAGAGACCCTCAGCCTGAAGCGCTGCTGCCGGGCAAAGACAATGCTCCGGCTGTGGTGCGCTACAGCCTGGATTACGCTGCTGATCCCGCGTTTGCTCCCGCTTCCGGCCAGAACAGCGGAACCCTCGGTGGTTCCGGGGATGTGCCCTGGTTTGTGAACGACAGCATCGTGGTGCTGCCCTATCTTGCCCGGGCCAACGCGACGCAGGGACAACCGGCGCTTTTTGGCGCCAAGGCGGCGGACGGTCCGGGCCTCTTTTACGCCTATCCCACAGCGCGCGTGGCCGCCCTTGATGCTCAGGGAACAGTGCGCATGGAAACCCGGACGGTTCTTCCCGTGTCCACGGAAATCGGCTGCCGGAACTGCCATACCGGTCCCTGGAAATATCAGGACACGGCGGGCTTTTTCCGCCAGACAGCGGAACACATTCTCAGCGTGCATGACCGCCGCAACCGTACCCGCCTGACCGAACAGGCAGCGGGCAATACCGCCGTGGACTGCCGTTCCTGTCACAGCGGCGCGGGCGAACAGCCCAACCTGTCCGCGGCCCTGCACGGATTTCATGCCGCCATGAAGCTGGACGGGGCCGAGGCTTGCGGCCTGTGCCACCCGTCAGCCGAGAACGGCGCGACCCGTTTCTACCGGGATTTGCATGCCATGTGGAACCTTGACTGCACCCGCTGCCACGGCTCCATGACCGGGCACGCCCTTTCCCTGCTGCGCTTCGAGGCTGAACGAGGCAACAGGGCGGCCGCCTCCCGCATGGCTCTGCTGGAGACCGCCAGCGGCCTCAAGGCGGTTGATATTCAGCCGCGCCGCCCCTGGTTCAACCTGCCCCAATGTTCCGGCTGCCATGACTTCAAGAAAAAACCCGACCCGGACTCGGCTTCGGCGTTCAACAAGTGGACGGCCAACAAAAACGAACGCTTCACCTACGCCGTGGACAATACCGGCATGCTGCGCTGCCCGTCCTGCCACGGCTCGCCGCATGCCGTGTACCCGGCTGACGGCCCGGCCGGAAACAACGACAACGCGCAGCCCCTCCAGTACCAGCAAGCGGCCATGCCGCTGGGCAAGGACAACAACTGCTCCGTGTGCCATACCACGAATATGGACTATTTTGTCCACCACGACCGGGTTGAATAAGGAGCCCGCCCATGCTCGCATCCGTTCTCGCCGTTACCGCCGGAGCCTCAGCCGGGACCTGGTTGCGTTGGGGCCTGTCCTCGCTCAATACCCTGTTCCCCTTTCTCCCCCTGGGAACCCTGACGGCCAACCTGTTGGGCGGCTACCTGGCGGGCGTGGCCTTCAGCCTGTTCTCCCTTTTCCCTTCCCTGCAACCCGAATGGCGACTCCTGGTGCTGACCGGCTTTCTGGGCACCTTGACCACCTTCTCAGCCTTTTCCCTGGAAGTCGTTCTGCTGCTGCAACAGGGCCGCATGGCCTGGGCCGCCGGAACCGTTGCCGCCAATGTCTGCGGCTCGCTGCTCCTGACCATGCTCGGCATGGGCACGGTGACCCTGGCCCGGCAGATGTTTTCCTAGGTCCTGGGGGCAACCCGCCCGCAGGCTATTTAAGAGAAGCAAAAGGAAGAAAAAGCATCAGCGGGGTGTCTGGGAAGGGTATAAAGCCGTGATGGCGGTAAAAAGAGGTGGCGTCATTGCTTTTGGCGTCCACAATCAAGGCATAGGCGGCGATTTCCGACCGCATTGTACGATCAATGGCATCCGCCAGCAGCGCACCCCCCAGCCCTATTCCCTGAAAAGTCCGATCAACCGCAAGTCTCCCCATGCGCACCGTTGGCACTGCCGGGTAGCGCGGCAGCTTTTTGCGGCTCTCGGATGGAAGAGCGGTCAGCGGCACACTGGCAGAAGCAAGTGTATAGTATCCGATAATGCGCTTTCTTTCTTCCAGGGCGACAAAACAGGCGGCAATCCTGCGGCGGGTGTCCTGCGTAACCTGTTCCCGCAGATACTGATCCAGTTGTTCCGAACCGCTTAGAAAGAAAGAGCGATCATGCTCGGCTTTGAGCGGGGCCAGAGCAAACGGTGTTTTACTCATTCCGCGCTCAAAAGAGAGTCGCGTTTTTCAAAAGCGCGTTTCAGGGCCGGGTTTGCGGGAGGCGGATTGCCAAGAGCGTCGGCAAAGCAACTTTGGTCGGCAAGAGACAGGCGAATAACTTCAGCTTCCTCAATGGCCTGCACGGCAGCTTTTTGTACCGCTGTCACCACAAACTGCGTCAGGCTGCTTCCTTGAAGCTCGGCAGCGCGTTTGAGCATTTTATGCAGGTCAGGGGTGATTCTGGCCTCCAAGCGGGCGGTCTGCGCAGTATTTTGCATAGCGTTATCCTCTCCCGGATAATGTACGGCATATTGCCGGAAGAGTCAAGATATCGAACAGAGAAACCAACGCTAAGCTTGTCTCCAGATCCAGACCGTATGACTCGCCACACTGAGGGCTTCCTGGAGCCGGGGGAAGCGATCCAGCCAGGAGGCGGACTCGCCCCGGTCAAACGGCGTGTAGCGGAGCAGCCGCCTGCGCAGAGCCCCGGCCGTGACCGCATGGCCCATTCTCTCAAAGGCGTCACAGACTTTTGCCATGCTCTCGTCCGGCCGGGCGGTTTGCAGGCAGGCGCGGGCCACGAGCTGGTGCATGGGCTTGTCGTCCCCTTCCCGGGCCGCGTCCAGAAAAGCGATCACCGCGGCCTTGTCCCGGCCTTCTTCCAGGCAGGCAATGGCTTCGCTGAGATACACGTTGTTGGCCATACGCTCGGGAAGCCGGGCAACAATGGTTTTTGCCCGTTCGGCATCGCCCTGGCGCAAGCAGGAAACCGCGGCCTTGAGCAAATAGCGCCGCATGTTCTTTTCCTTGTCCGAAGCAAGATAGACGCGAACCAGTCCCAAAGCCGCTTCCGGGTTATCTTCCTGCCCGTCCAGAACGCGCATGAAGGCGCGCTCCGCATCGGGCAGTTCATTGGCTTTCAGATGCGCGACCGCCTTGTTGTACCAGTCCGTTATGGTAAAAGGTCCGCTTTTGCGGCCGGAAGCGGCGTTCCCGGTTCCGTCAGTGCCGCCGGCCGATGGCGCGTCTTTCTTTTTCGGGTGTATGGGCAGGCCGTGCTTTGCGGCGGCGCTTTCAAACACTTGGCCGCGCAACGGAGAGCGCATGGGGGACATGGCTTTTTGGGTCATGCCTTCCAAGTCGTCCAGAGAATACGGACGTTCCAGCACCTGGAGGCCGGTGGCGCGCAGGTCTTTGGCGGACGCGGCCGAGCCTGCCAGAACCAGAACGGGCTGCGTGCGCAGGCCCTGCTCACAGGCCAGGGCGTATAAAAAGACGGACGCCGGGCTGTCCCGCAGATTCTCGTCGCACACAACAAGATCCACGGCATTGCCCGATGAACGCCCGGCGGACGAGGCCTCCGCGGCTTTACGGCGTTCGCCCTCTTTACGCAAAAAGGCGATAGCGGCATCGGCATCCGTCAGATGGATACATTCTTTCGTTCCCATAGCGCGCAGGGCCTTTACGTCCATGCGCACGGAGGATTCGCCGCGTGAAAGGAAAAGTACCCGGACCGGTTTTACAGCGGCGGGCAGGGGTGCGTACATAACGGCCTCACGGCTTTACAGTGTTGTTTACGGACCATAGACAGCCCTCGGGCTGCCCTGGCGCGTGCAAAAGACCGGTCGGCGCTTTGCGTTTCCTGTCTTTTGCCTTGATCCGCAATCTCACCTGCCGAAAGGAATCACCTTGGCCTTGCGCGGCGATTGTTCCAGCGACGGCATAAAGCTGCCGTCATCGCTGAAGTCCTGCGCCACCACAACGGCTTTTTCCAACTGCCGTGGAACAGTGACAAAGCTTTCACGGCACATGGTGCAGTGGCGCTCGCCGGGATCGCCGGAAAGACGCATCAGCAATCCGTCTCTGTTGTAGCAGTGCGGGCAGAACGGCCCCTGTTTGACACTGCCCGTAACCAGCCAGTAAAACTGGCCTTCCAAAATAAGGTTACGAGCCAGGTACAAGACATCTTCGTATTCCTGCACCTGCATTTTGAAGGTGGTGTTCTCGTCACACAGGGCGACATAGCGGCGCTGAAGCTCGGCAAGCTCAAGACGCGCCTCTTCCGTTTTCCCCCGCATGAAGAGATCGCTCACCGTTTTAAAACGGTAATAGTCGAGCATAACTCTCTCCCTGAGTTCCTTAAGCCATCATCCGTGACAGCGGTTATTATGCTTTTCGGCAGACGGAGGGAAAGACTTTAGATATGGAAAACCCTTGCGGCACAAGGAGTTTTCCTAGCGCTCCAGTTGCGGCAATATAAAAGACCGCATCCTTTTGTCCGGGATACGTCTGTTCCGGACAAAAGGATGCGGCCCCATCAATTCGGCAGCCGGACGCTACAGTTAGAACCTTTTCACTTTGAGATTGGCGCTTAACTGTTCAGGCTGTTGGTGCGGCATAACGGTGAATGCCCCGGCAGTTCAGCCATAAAACAACGGCGGGTTGATTATTTCAGCAAAGCTCGCCTACGCCAATTTGACTCGCCACCTCCTGTGGCTCGCCCTTCGGGCGGGGTCGCATTCGCTCCCCCGTCCAATTCCGCTATCCTGCGGAATTGTCGTGGCAAGGATTTGTAGACAAATCCTTGCAGAGCAGTTGAACATTTTCAATGCTCAACTGCTCTAGCCCTTACTCGCCGTTAAGTTCAGCGCGGAACTTGCGCGAAAGTCGAAATACCACTACCTTGCGCGGGGGCAGGGTGATGGTGGTATCGGTCTGCGGATTGCGCCCCTTGCGGGCCTTTTTGTCATAGGCTTCAAATTTGCCCAGACCGCTGACGAGCAGAAAGTGATCCTTTTTTATGGCCTGCTTGCTCAGCCTGAGCAGGGATTCGACCAGCTTTTTGACTTCGTTGCGATTTTTTTCCGTTTTTTCGTAGATAATATCCACGATGTCGGCTTTGGTCAGTGTTTTCGCACTCATGTATGCCTCCGGCGGGCTATTTGCCCATGCGCGCGCTGATGGAGCGCGCCAGTTGCTGCATCTCGTCAGTATCGGCGTACTGCCCTCCCGGCCAATCCGGGAGACCGTCATTGTCAAAACGGGGAATAATGTGCCAGTGGGAATGAAACACCATCTGTCCGGCGGGAGCGAAGTTGTTCTGAACGCAGTTGAAGCCCCCGGCCCCGGTTTCTTTCTTAACGGCTCCGGCAACAAGGCGCAGAGCTTTAAGCAGGGCTTCTCCCTCGCTCTCGGGAAGTTCCAGCAGCGTGGGAAAATGGCCTTTGGGAACCACCAGGGTATGCCCTTTGGCTATGGGGTTGATATCGAGAAAAGCCAGCACATTTTCGTCTTCATACACGCGGGCGCACGGAATTTCGCCCGCGATGATCTTACAGAAAATGCAGGCGGGATCTTTTTTATGCTTGTCTTGAGAACCGGACATACGCTCTCCGCCGCACAACCAGAACATACAGGCGCAACCGTTTTGGCAGCGCTGTGCGGTCGTGTTGTGCGCGACATTGTGACACTGCGGCCAATTTACACCGATAAATACAGAAAAATCAAGCGTATTTAGGGAGAAGTTGTGACTTTTTTCCCGAAATCCCATATTTTCCCTTCACCGGAACCGCCAAAGGATCGCGGGCGAATCTATCCTCTTTTTTTGCCCTTTTCCGGCTGCGCGGTCCGCTGCGTGTTTTGCGCCCAGCATGCGCAGACCGGGACAGCAAGCACGGACGTGCTCACAGCGCTGGAGCGCGCTGACCGGGATCTGCGGGAGCGGGAAGGCCGCCCGGCCCTGGATCTGGCTTTTTTCGGAGGCACCTTTACCGCGCTGCCCTCTGAGGATTTTCGCGCCTGTCTCGCTTTTGCCGTCCGCTGGCAGGAACAGGGCTTCGTCCGCCGGGTGCGTTGTTCCACCCGGCCCGATGCGGTTAACGCTTCCGTCCTGGCCTCGCTCAAAGCGGCCGGGTTCTCCCTGCTGGAACTCGGCGTGCAAAGCTTTGACGATGCGGCGCTTGCCCGGTCCCGGCGCGGCTATAGCGCTGCCGACGCCCGCAGGGCCTGCGCGCTGGTCCGGGATTCCGGCCTTGAGCTCGGCATCCAGCTCATGCCGGGCCTGCCAGGCGCACGGCCGGAAACAGCCTTGCGCGACGTGGAAGAAAGCGCGGCTCTCGCGCCCGCTTGCGCGCGCCTGTACCCTTGCCTTGTGCTGGAGGACACGCCCCTGGCTCGGACATGGCGGCAGGGAGAATATGTTCCTTGGAGCCTGGAGCAGGCCCTCGATTTTCTGGGACCGGCCTGCCTTATCCTGTGGCGCGCCGGAGTGCCTGTCATCCGCATGGGCCTGGCCCAGGAAGCCGGGCTGGAAAAAAACGTGCTGGCCGGTCCGTATCACCCGGATCTCGGCGGCATGGCCAAAGGCCGGGCCCTGTACCTGTACCTGCGCGAACGCCTACAGGCCATACCGCGCGACGACTCCAGGCACGGCTTGACCCTGCACGCGCCGCGCACCTGGCAAGGCGCGTTCTGGGGCCACCGCGGCTCCCTTGAACCGCTGTACGCCGCCCTGGGCCTGCCGCGCAAAAATATCGTCTGGTGGGACAGGGACTATTTTGCTCTGACCGGCCGGTAGAGGTTCCGCTATGCCGGCAGCGGCTCAGTTTGTCGTCAGACAAGGAAGGCGCGGCTTTGGGCGATGGGGCTGGACTCTTCTGGTCCTGCCCCGGAGCACAAAGCAAGCCTGACGATGTATCACGGCAAACTGAGCCGCTGCCTGACAGGGACTTTTTTGACGCCCGCAGCCTGGGATGATAGTGAACAAGGAAGAGGAGGCCTCATGGATATACTCAAAAGTTTCGGCGTGATCTGCCGCATGATCAAGATCGAGCACTCCATATTCGCCCTGCCTTTTGCCTGGGCGGGCGCCATACTGGCGGCCAAGGGCCTTCCGCATCCGGGCACGCTCCTGCTGCTGACCGTGGCCATGGTCGGCATCCGCTCTTTTGCCATGGCCTTCAACCGCATCGTGGACCTGCCCTTTGACCGCAAAAACCCGCGCAGCGCCGCCTGGCCGCTGGTCACGGGCGAAATCACGCCCTGGCAGACCTGGCGTTTCTGCGGTTTCATGGCCGCCGTGTTCGTGCTGGCCTGCATGGGCATAAACAGCGTCTGCCTCGCCCTGTCTCCCATTGCCCTGCTCCTGGCCGCCGCGTACAGCTACACCAAGCGCTTCACCTGGCTCTGCCACTTTGTGCTGGGCGCGGTTATCGGGCTGGCGCCGGTGGCGGGCTGGCTGAGCGTACAGCCGTATTTCGCCCTGACCCCGATCCTGCTCGGCCTCGGCGTTCTGTTCTGGATTGCCGGATTCGACATCCTGTATTCCTGCCAGGACGTGAGCTTTGACCGTGATATCGGCCTGCATTCCCTGCCGGTCCGCTTCGGCCTGCAAGGAGCCATGCTCATTTCCGCCTTCTGCCATCTTAATACCGTGCTTTTCCTGCTCCTGGCCGGCCTGGACCTCACTCTCGCGCCCGGCTGGTACCTGACCCTGGCCGGGGTCGCGGCCATTCTCTGGTGGGAGCACCGGCTGGTCGGCCCGGACAAGCTGGAAAACATCCGCCTCGCCTTTGCCCTGAACGGCCCTATTTCCATCCTGCTGCTGCTCGGCGCGCTGCTCGGCGTCTGGTGAACAACTATGCGTGAGCCAAAAGAGGACAAAAGCCGTTCCCTCAAGAAACGGGAGAGCACGGCCCTGCAGAAACGGGGGGAGGAACTGGCCGCGCTCGGCCCCGGCGTGTGGAAGACCCTGCCTCTTCCGGCAGGCCTTTTTGAAGCCCTGCATGACTTTCGCTCCATGAAGAATCACGAGGCCGGACGGCGGCAGATGCAGTATATCGGACGCCTGATGCGCGAAGCGGACGCCGGGGAAATGGAGGCCCTGCTGTCGGCCCTGGACGGCCTGCGGGCGGGCTCCCGGCAGGAAAAGGATGCCTTGCGCGCCCTTGAAGCCCTGCGCGAACGACTGCTCGACCCGGAGGAGAAAACCAGGGATGCGGCCGTGCGCGAAGCCTTGGCAGCGGCCCCGGCCCTGAGCGAAGCCAAGTTGCGCCACCTGGCCGAGGCCGCCCTGGCTGAGCGCGAAAAACAGCGCCCGCCCAAACATGCCCGTGAGTTGTTCCGCTATCTGCGGGAAAGCATATTGCGGGACCAGCCTCACGCTTGAAGTCTTGTCAAGCGCGCCCCTCCTGATTATACTGTACAATTGATCACTCAATAACAGGAATCCTGGCCATGCCCAGCAAAGGTCCCCATATATCCATTGAATCGCCTTCGCTCGTGCCGCGCATCCTGCGCATCAGCGACAAGGAATTCGCCACCTGGCCCGAAGGCATGCGCCGCCTGACCATGGACATTGCCGAAGAGCTGTTCCTGGTCCGCTACAATCCCTTCATCAACGCGGACACGGTGAAAAAGAGCGTGCAGGAACGCTTTGAAGCGGCGCGGCGCGGCCTGGCGCATCATTACGCCACCAGCATCGGTGAAGGCATCACCATGTTCTGGAGCGCGCATGAAAGCGACATGGCCTTTCGCAAGGAGATCATCTCCCGCCTGTCCGCGCTGCTGCCCGCCGAATGCATAGAGACCCGGCCCGGCGCTCTGGTGGAAAACGCCACCGACGCCACGGACCTGCGCCTTGAACTGCCCCTGCTGGTGCTGTCCCCGTATACGGACGAGCAAATCAGCGCCATAATCACCCTGGCCAATGAAATGCAGTTCGCCCTGGTGCCGCGCGGCAGCGGCACGGGCATGACCGGCGGGGCCATTCCGGCGCGCAAACGCACGGTGATCCTGTCGCTTTCCCGCCTGACCCGCATCGGCCCCATTGATGCCGAGGCAAAAAGCATCACCTTGCAGGCCGGGGTCATTACCGGGGACGCCACGCTCTTTGCCGCCAAGCATGACTTTCTGTTCAGCGTGGATCCGGCTTCCAAGGCCGCTTCGAGCATTGGCGGCAACATCGCGGAAAACGCGGGCGGCCCCCTGGCCTTTGAATACGGGACCACCCTGGATAACCTGCTCTCCTACCGCATGGTCACGCCCACCGGGGAAATTATCGAGATTACGCGCAAGGACCACCCCAGGCACAAGATCCTGCCGGACGAAACCGCCGTGTTTGAAGTGCGGGATCTTTCCGGCGGCCTGCGCAGGGTGGTCAAGCTCGGGGCGGACGAAATCCGCGCGCCCGGCCTGGGCAAGGACGTTACCAACAAGGCGCTGTCCGGGCTGCCCGGCGTGCAGAAGGAAGGCACGGACGGGGTCATCACTCAGGGCGTTTTCATCCTGCATGAAAAGCTGAAGCACAACCGGGTGGTGGTGCTGGAATTCTTCGGCCGCAGCATGGAAAACTCCATGCTGGTGGTCAATGATATCGTGGCCCTGCGCAATGATATTCGCCGCCGGGGGGATCTGGTCAAGATCTCGGCCATGGAGGAGTTCAACGCCAAGTACGTGCAGGCCATCGGCTATCAGAAAAAGTCCTCGGTGTATGAGGGCGATCCCATTTCCGTGCTGATCCTGCAACTGGACGGCAATGACGAACCCGCCCTGGACGAGGCCGTGCGCAGCGTGGTCACCATCTGCGGCTCCTACGACGGCGTGGACGCCTTTGTGGCCAAGGACGAAAAGCAGGCCGAAATCTACTGGGAAGACAGGCACCGCCTCTCGGCCATCGCCAAACGCACCTCGGGCTTCAAGATGAATGAGGACGTGGTTATCCCCTTGCAGGCCATCCCGGAATTCGCCCTGTACCTGGAAGCCCTGAACCTGGAATACATGGCCAGGGGCTACCGCGACGCCCTGCGCAAGGCCTCTGTCCTGCCCGGACTGCCCGAGGAGGACTCCCGCTTTACCGAGGAAATCGCTTACACCACCAGCATCATCAAGGGAGAAGTCCCCTCTTCCGATCTGTCGGACCAGGAACTCTCCATGCGCGCCAGCCTCTTTTTCCGCGACGCGGCCGGGAGCTATCCCCAGCTTGCCGGAAACTTCCGGACCATTGAGGATGACTTCGCGAACACCGTGATCTGCGTGGCCAGCCACATGCATGCCGGGGACGGCAACTGCCATGTGAACATTCCGGTGCATTCCAACAATCCGGCCATGCTGGCCAATGCTGAAAAAGCCGCGCACCAGGTCATGGCCAAAGCCCAGGAACTGGGCGGGGAAGTCACGGGCGAGCACGGCATCGGGATCACCAAGATTGCCTTTCTCACCGAGAAAAAAATGGAGGAGTTCCGCGAGTTCAAGCACCTGGTGGACCCGCGCAACATCTTTAACCCGGCCAAGCTTACCCAGCGCGAACTGCCGGTCGCGCCCTTTACCTTTTCCTTTAATCGGCTGATCCAGGACATCAGCCAGAGCGGGCTGGCGGACAAGGAACGGCTCATCTCCCAGTTGCTCAACGTGCAGGCCTGCACGCGCTGCGGCAAATGCCGCCAGCACTGCCCCATGTACTACCCGGAACAAGGGATGCTCTTTCACCCGCGCAACAAAAACCTGGTCCTGGGCGCGCTCATTGAGGCCATCTATTATTCCCAGGTCAATCACGGCAAGCCTGAACCGTCCCTTTTAGCCGAACTGCGCCAACTTGTGGAACACTGCACGGGCTGCGGCAAGTGCGCGGCCGTGTGCCCGATAAAAATCGCCTCGCCCGAGGTGGCGCTCTCCTTGCGCGGCTACCTGGAGGAAGAAGGCGCGGGCGGACATCCTCTCAAGTCCAAGGCCCTGAAGTATGTGGCCAAAAATCCGGGCAAGCGCATTCCGGCTGCGGCCAAACTGGCCTCGCTCGGACAAGGCCTGCAAAACAAGCTTGTGCCCCTGTTTCCGGCCTCGGTGCGCAAACGCTTCGCAAGCCCCCTGTTCAGCGGCCCCGGACCGCGCCCCGGCTACCGCAACCTCTATGAAACCCTGGACCTTGCCCACGGTTCCTTTTTCGTGCCCGAGGGCGAGGTACGCGGCACGGTCTTTTATTTCCCCGGTTGCGGGGGGGCCATGTTTTACCGCAACATCGGCCTGGCCGGACTTACGCTTGCCTTGTCCGCGGGCTACGCCGTGCTGCTGCCCGAGCGGCACCTGTGCTGCGGCTACCCTTTGCTGTCAGCCGGAGAACACGAGGCCTTTGCCGTGAACCAGGACCATAATATCACCCATTTGCGCGCCCTGGCCCGGAAAGCGGAAAGCCTCGGCTATCCCGTGACCCATGTGCTCACGGCCTGCGGTTCCTGCCGGGACGGCCTGGAGCGGCATTTCGTTTCCGAGATCTTCCCCAAGACGGACGGCGAGCCGGTTTGCCTGCATGATATGGCGGACTTTCTCTTCAACACGGCGCACATCGATTTTTCGGCCGCGGAGAACGACGGCCCGAAACACCTGCTCTACCAGGGACCCTGTCACGCGGAATCGCCGGGCGTGCAAAAGGTCAAGGCTGCCGGGCAGTACGCCCGCACCCTGGCCGAACGTACCGGAACCCAGGTGACCATCAGCCACGGCTGTTGTGGCGAATCCGGCATGGGAGCCATCACCTCTCCCCTGATCTACAACAAGCTCAGGGACAGAAAAACGACCGGGTTGGAGAAGGATTTGGCGGACCTGCCCGAGGACACGCTGCTTATCGTCAGTTGCGCTTCCTGCAAAATGGGTCTGACCCGCATTCTCATGAACCAAAAAATCAAACGCCGGGTTTTGCATACGCTCGAGTATCTCGCGGAGCGCCTGGAAGGTCCGCGCTGGAGCCGCAAATTCAAAAAGCTCCTGCGCTCTTACGTGCCGCAAAAGGATCTGCGCATGGTCAACATGGCTGATCTGGCCGCGGTGCAGCTTACCGAGGCCGAGGCCGCCGAAGCCGAGGACGCGCAATAATGAAGTTTCTGGCCATTGATTACGGCCAAAAACGCACCGGCATCGCGCTTTCCGATCCGGGCGGTGTTCTGGCCTTTCCCCGCGCCACCATCATCATGCGCGGCAAGGACGCCTTTTTCGCCGAACTGCTTGCCCTGGCCGAAGCCGAAGCCGCGCAGGCTTTCGTCGTCGGTCTGCCCCTGCGGGAAAACGGCGAGGACAGCGAAACCACCCGCCAGGCGCGCAACATGGCCGCGCGTCTGAAGCGGCGAACAAAGCTGCCGGTGTACTTCATGCCCGAGGCGCTCAGTTCCCACGATGCGGAGAGCCGCTTGCGCGCGGCCGGAAAAAACAGCGATACCATACGCCATACGCTGGACAAGGCAGCGGCGGCCGCAATTCTGGAGTCCTTCCTGGCTTTGCCCGAGGACCGGAGAATGCCGGCATGAAACAAGGGATTCTCCGACTTCTCTTCTTCCTTTTTCTGGCCCTTCTGCTTGCCGGGGGCTTTGCCGCCTATGACGCTTACCGCTTTTTGAGCACGCCCGCTTCGGACCAGCCCCAGGATATCATCATCAGCATCGCGCCCGGCGCCACCTTTGACCGCGTGGCCTGGGACCTGAAAAAAGCCGGGGCCATCACCGATGTGGATCGCTTTCGCATATTGGCTTATGCCCAGGACGCCCTGGGCCGGGTCAAGGCCGGAGAATTCCAGATCAATACCGGCTGGACGCCCGAACAGGTGCTGCGCCAGATAACCGAAGGCCAGGCCATTCTTTACCGCCTGTCCGTCCGCGAGGGCCTGACCTGGTGGGAAACCGCGCGGGCCGTGGAAGCGCAGGGCTTTGCCCGCTACGAAGACTTCAAGGCGGTCATCCATGACCCGGACTTTTTGCGGGAACATAATATTCCCTTTGCTAATGCCGAGGGCTTTCTTTTTCCCGAAACCTACCTGCTGAAAAAACCGCGCAATCCCCTGGACAGACAACAAGCCTATGACGTGGCCTCCACTATGGTGCGCATGTTCTGGAAAAAATCAGAACCCCTGTGGCAAGCCCTGCCCAAGAAAGCCGCGCCAATAGCGGCACAAGAGCCGCCCGCCGGAGCCATGTCGTCGCCCGCGCCCACGGTAAACGCAACCGCGGCGGCTTCAACCAACGCCACCGCGCCTGCCGCGTCTGCTTCCGGGCCGCGAACGCCCGCGGAAGTGGACCCCGAGGCCCTGCGCCGCCTTGTTACCCTGGCCTCTCTGGTGGAAAAGGAAACCGGCGTGCCCGCCGAGCGCGGCCTGGTGGCGGGCGTGTACGCCAACCGTTTGCGCCTGGGCATGCTCCTGCAGTGCGACCCGACCATCATTTACGGCATTGGCGAAAACTTCAGCGGGGCCATCCGGCGCTCCCAGATTGACGATCCGAAAAATCGCTACAACACCTACCAACATCCCGGCCTGCCCCCCGGCCCCATTGCCTCGCCGGGACTGGATTCCCTGCGCGCCGCGGCCGCGCCGGACCAACACGACTTCCTTTACTTCGTGGCCACGGGAGTGGACGACGGGCATACCTTCAGCAAGACCCTGAACGAGCACAACAAGGCTGTGCAGGTATACCGCTCCAGAATACGCAACAATTAGGGCCTGTGGACACTATGGTCTTTTTGCCCCCTGCCTTCGTCAGAATCGCTTTTTATTCCGGTCGAGTACCATAAAAGTACACTCCCTCCATAAAAACGATTCTTCCTCGGCAAAGAACAAAAATCCTCATAGTGTCCACAGGCCCTAGAACCGGTAGTGCCTCAGTTTGAGCAAAGACGGTAGTGTCTTGGTTTGGTGTCAGACGAGGAAGGCAAGTTTTTGCGAGGGTGGGCTGGGCTCTTCGGCCCTGCCCCCCGAGCAAAAACGATGCCTGACGAAGTATCACGCCAAACCAAGACACTACCGTTATTTTTTCGTTTCTTCGTACCCCTTATGATAACCCTGCTTGGTGTCTTTCACGGCATTTTCGACCCCGGCCTGGGCTTTTCCCGCGGTTTCGCCCGCCCATGAGCAGGCACTCAGGGAAAGAACCGCCAGTGCCAGCACAACAATGCTATATTGCTTAAAAAGATGCATCATCATTGTTCTCCTTTTATTTTCGTCCCTGCAATCCTCTCGGGCGGCCGCCTTTCCGGCACGTAAACATGCGGAACGGTTCCCTCGTTCCACTCCTTGCTCACATACAGCCCGCAGAAACAGGAGCCGAACTCCTGCACATCCGGCACGCGGTAGGTGCAAGGACAGATGATGTCTCTGTCCATTTCAAGGGAACCGTTGGCCAGGCGGCAGGGACAGGCCATGTAGCCGTAACGCGCTTTGGTCACCAGAAGCTGCTCCAGCAGCGGCATGGTCATCTCCGCATCGGCATTGAAAAAATAGCCTTTCGGTTCCTGAAGCTCTTTCAGCTTTTCATACAGCTTGCGCACGTCTTCCGCGTCCGGCGTCTTCATGGTCATAATATAACTGCCTAAAGTTCAAGCGCCTTGGACAACGCTTCGGGCTGAAAGCCCACAATTATTTTTTTACCGTCAATCACCACGGTGGGAAAAGATATCTGCGGATTAACCCCGCGTACCGCTTCCAAAAGTTCCTCGCGCTCCTGCCCTTCGGCAAGATCCACGTAGTGTAATTCAAAGGGGACGTTGTTCTGTTCCAGAAACTCACGGCAATGCTTGCAGTGAATGCAGGTTGAAAGACCGTAGAACGTTACTGAATGGTCAGTTGAAGCCATGTGGCATACTCCTTTCCGCCTGTTCGTGCCAGGGGGTACATGGACCGTTACGACGGGATTAGTAAAAAAAATATGTACCAAGCTCACTCTATATAAAAGTACCAGTCTTTTGGCAATCAGAAAAAAATCCGGGCACTGCCGTCAATTGTCAGCCCTTCCACTTTCTGATACCATAGCCTGAAGAGCAAATATTTTTTAAAGCGGTGCGCCGCGCCACCTACAGCCCCTTCACGCCCCATGCAAGAATTTCTGGCAGACCTGCATATTCACTCGCGTTTTTCACGCGCCACCAGCCGTAAGCTGAACCTGCCCCTTTTGGCTGCCTGGGCGCGGCTCAAAGGCATTGCCGTGCTCGGCACGGGCGATTTCACCCATCCCAGGTGGCGGGAGGAGTTGCGCGACGAGTTGATCCTGGACGAGGACAGCGGCCTGTACGTGCTGAAAAAGCCGGGTGACGTGGCTGCCGTTCTGCCGGAACTGCCTGTTGACAACCTGGGCGGCACACGCCCGGTCCGGCTTGAGCGGGAAGCCGTGGAACACGCCACCGGTTTGTCCGTTCCTCTGACCCGCTTCATGTTGCAGGGTGAAATCAGTTCCATTTACAAGCGCGGCGGCAAAGTGCGCAAGGTGCACAATCTGGTGTTCATGCCCACGCTGGAGGCTGCGGACGCCTTCTGTCTGAAGCTTGGCGAACTGGGCAACCTGCATTCGGACGGGCGGCCCATTCTGGGGCTTGACTCGCGGGACCTGCTGGAACTGGTGCTGGAAGCGCATCCGCAGGCCTTTCTCGTTCCGGCCCACATCTGGACGCCCTGGTTCTCCCTGTTCGGCTCCAAGTCCGGCTTCGACCATCTCACAGACTGCTACGGGGATCTGTCCCCGGAAATTTTCGCTCTGGAAACCGGCCTCTCTTCCGACCCGTCCATGATCCGTCTGTGGAGCGAACTGGATAACTTCCGGCTGGTCTCCAATTCGGACGCGCATTCGGGCGAGAACCTGGGCCGCGAGCTCAACATGTTCAGCGGGGACATTTCCTACGCGGGCATGCTGCAAGCCCTGAAGCACCCCGAACAGGCGGGGGCCACCGTGTTCCGGGGCACCCTGGAATTCTTCCCGGAAGAAGGCAAATACCACATGGACGGGCACCGCAAGTGCAACGTGGTGCTCAGCCCGAAAGAGACCAAGGCGCTTGGCGGCATCTGTCCGGTTTGCGGAGAAGCGCTCACCGTGGGCGTGCTCCACCGGGTCATGGAACTGGCGGACCGGGACGAACCCGAGTACCAGCCCGGCGACGGGCAGATCGGCAAGGACGGCTGCGGCTTTATCTCTTTTGTGGCGCTTACGGAGATACTGGGCGAGATTCTCGGCGTCGGCTCCAAGTCGCGCAAGGTCAGCGACATGTACGCCTCGGTCCTGGAACGGTTCGGCCCGGAACTGTCCATTCTGCGCGATGCGCCGGAGGCGGATCTGGCCCGCTTTTTCCCGCCCCTGGGCGAGGCTGTCGGCCGCATGCGCCGGGGCGAGGTGCATCTGCAGGGCGGGTATGACGGGGAATACGGCGTGGTCCGCATGTTCAGCGACAAAGAGCGGGAAGAGATCCTGCGCGGAAGCGGGGCCGCTTCCCGCAGGCGGGGCGGCGTGCAGACCCTGGGACTGGCCTTGCCCGGCACTCCGCCCGACATCCCGCCCAGCATCCCGGAAGACACGCCATCCGCCCCGGCGCGGAGCCCGGCGCGAAGCCCGTCTCGCAGCAAGACGCGGCGGACCGGGCAACAGGATGCCGGGCATCCCGACCCTGATGAAGACTTTATCTTTTCCTGCGCTGATGAAGAAGCGCCCTTGGTCCCCTTTGCCGATGTCGCAGAGGACAGCCCGGCAGTCGCGGGCACGCCCGAAGGCCTGACCCCGGAACAGGAACGGGCCGTGTGCGCCGGTCCAAGTCCGGTGCTGGTGCTGGCCGGGCCGGGCACGGGCAAGACGCGCACGCTCATCGCCCGCATCCTGCATCTTCTGGATGAAGGCATTGGATCGCGCCGCATTCTGGCCGTGACCTTTACCCGCCGGGCCGCGTCTGAAATGGACACCCGGCTCACCGCCGCCCTTGCGCCGGGTTCGGCCTTGCCGCGCACCGACACCTTGCACGCCCTGGCCCTGGAATTGTGGCACAAAACCCATGCCGACGTGCCCGTGCTCCTGTCTGAAGAGGATGCCCGGCGTGTCTTTGCTGAAGCCAATCCGGACGAGACGCCGCAGGCCATCCGCGAGGCCTGGCAGATCGTGAATCTGGCCCGTGAACGCCTGGAGATCCCTCTGCCCGAATACGAGGTCATGGGCGACCGCTACATGGCCCAGAAAAACGCCTGGAATCTGGCCGACTACACGGATTTGCTGGAGTTCTGGCTGGAACAGATCACTTCCGGCCTGTTTACCTCGCCCTGGGGCCACGTGCTGGTGGATGAAGTGCAGGATTTGTCGCCTCTGCAACTGACCCTGGTGCGCTCTTTGTTCCCCGGCTCAGGGGAAGGCTTTTTCGGCATAGGCGACCCGGACCAGTCCATTTACGGTTTCCGGGGAGCGCACGGCAAAAGTCTGGAGTTTTTCCGCGCGGCCTGGCCGAGCCTGGAATGCATCCACCTGACCCGGAACTACCGCTCGCGCGGCGGCATCCTGGAAGCGGCCCACAGCGTGCTCGGGCCGCAAGCTTCCGGCGGACCGCTCATTCCGGCCAGACAGGAAAAAGCGGGCCTGCATATCTTTGACGCGCCTTCGGCCGAAGCCGAGGCCAACTGGATAGCCGACCGGGCCGCGGAACTGATCGGCCTTGGCAGCCACACGCTGGCGGACGCCAAAGCCGCGGCACATCCCTCCCTGCACCACAAGGAAGCGGATCACAGTCCGGGCGAGATCGCCGTGCTGGTGCGTACCCATGCCCTGGCCTCGGTGTACCGCAAAGCCCTGGCCCGTAAGGGCGTACCCGTTTCCGAACCGGTGGGGGACGCCTTCTGGGCCGACGAGCGGGTGGGGCTTATCCTGCACGCGGCGGGCCGCATGCTCGGCATTGCCGTGGCCGAGGAAGAGCGGGACCGCGCTGTTCCCGTGTGCCCGGACAAAGTGCTGGCCAAAGGCCCGCTCGGCGTGGCCGCTTACCTGGCCGCCTTCCCGCCCTTTGACGACCGTTTCTGGCAGTCCACGCCCTTCCGAGCCCTGGTCAAGGCCTACAACGAAAATAACGGCTGGGCCGGGCTGATCTCCTGGATCAGTTTACAGAACGAGCTTGAACTGGTGCGGGCCAAGGGCGAAAAGGTGCAGGTCATCAGTATGCACGCGGCCAAGGGACTTGAGTTCCGCACGGTCTTTGTGCCCGCCCTGGAAGACGGCCTGATACCCTTTGCCGGACCGGATCTGCTGACCGGCAAGTTTCTGGAAAAGGGCGCCGCAACCGCGCCGGACAGAGATGAGGCGGAAGAGCGCCGCCTGCTCTATGTGGCTCTAACCCGAGCCAAAGATTTTCTCTATCTCAGCCATGCGGACAAACGCATGCTCTACGGACGGGAACTGCGCCTCAGGCCCTCCCGTTTTCTGGACGCCATCTCGCGTGAACTGCTCTCCCGCTCCACGCTGGTGGCCAAAACCACGCGCAAAGAACAGCATCTTCGACTCATTTGAAAAAGGAAAAGGCATGCGACAGTATCTTATAGCACTTTTTGCGGCGGTTTTATTACTGTTGCCGCAAGGAGCACACGCGCAAAAGGAGACATCAGTGGTTGAACTGCACACCAGTAAAGGATTAATCGTGGTGGAACTGGACCACGAAAAAGCCCCGATCACGGCGGCCAACTTCAAACAGTATGTTGAAGAAAAGTTTTACGACGGCACCATTTTTCACCGCGTCATCAAAGGCTTCATGATCCAGGGCGGCGGCATGACCCCGGACATGAAAGAAAAAGAAACCCGCGAAACCATCAAAAACGAGGCGGACAACGGCCTGCCCAACGAAAAATATACCATTGCCATGGCCAGAACCAACGAGCCGCATTCGGCTTCATCCCAGTTTTTCATCAATTCCGCGGATAACGCTTTTCTGGACCATTCCTCGCCCACGTCCAGAGGCTGGGGCTACGCTGTGTTCGGCAAGGTTATCGAGGGCCGGGACGTGGTGGACGCCATTGAAAGCGTCAAAACCCACACCAAAGGCTGGCACGATGACGTGCCCGTGGAGCCGGTGTTGATTGAAAAGGCCGTGCTGCGCAAGTAGCGTGCTGGTTGAGCACTACCGTTTTTCTTTGCCGGACGGGCGTACCGCGCCTGGTCCGGCAAAGAAAAAGGTCAGGGCAAAACCGAGCATGGCGCAGGCCGAGGCCGCGTAAAATACCGAAGGATAGCCGAAAACCGGGACGAGCAGGCCCGTAAGCGGACCGGTCAATCCAAAAGAGACGTCCTGAAAGGCCGTGAACCACCCCACGGCCACGCCCCGCGCTTCAATGGGAATGTCGCGCACCAGTTCGACCCCGATGGAAGGATAGATAAGAGAACAGCCGAAGCCGGTCAGGGCAATGCCGAGGAAGGCCACGGCAACCGAAGGGGCCAGGGCCACAAGGAGCAGGCCCAGCGCCTCTATGGCGAAAAACAGCAGCGTCGGTCCCTGCCCGTGGGCTTTGTCCGGGATTTCCCCGCACAGGACCCGGGCCAGGATAAAGGAAAATCCGAAGCAGGTCAGGGCCAGCCCGGCGTAATCCCAGTTTTCCGAGGCGAAATACAACACGATAAAGACGCTGATGGCCGCGTTGCCCACCCCGTGCAAGGCCAGGCAGATGCCGGGCCGCATAATGCGCGGGATAATATGGCCCGCTTTGGCGGCCTTTTCCTTGGGCACGCGCGGGGTTTCCGGCTTGCCCAGGGCGCAGCACAAGGCCAGCAGCGGAAGCAGGCAGGTTGCCGCGCCAAGGGACAGGATTCCCCAGCGCTCCCAAAGCGCAAGCCCGAGCGGCGCGCCAAGGGCGATGCTGCCGTACATGGAAATTCCCAGCCAGGCAATCACTCTGCCCGCGTGTTGCGGCCCGAGCAGGCCAAAGCCCCAGGCCAGAAGGCTTGTGCCCACCATGCTGTGGGCAATGCCGAGCAGGATGCGGCCAAGAAAAATGCAGGGCAACATGATGTCGTCGGACACAAGCGGGGTGGCGGCCAGCAGGTAGGGGAAGCCGGAAAACATGGCCAGCAGGACGCCGGTAAGCGTGGTGTGCTTGGCCCCCCAGGTATCGGCCAGCCGTCCGGCCATGCCGCGAAAAAGCACGGTAGTGACAAAATGCAGCCCGATGGTGACGCCGACCACGGCCGTGCTGTAGCCCAGGGATTTATGCACGTAAAGAGGCAGCACGGGCAGCGGCAGCCCTACCACCATGAAGGTGAAAAAGTGGGTCGCCACCAGCGGATAAAATGGTTTGCTCTCGGCAAAGCTCATGAACGGCAGTCCTTGGAAGCGGTTACCCGTTTTGCACCAGGGCCTGTAGCGTCAACAGGCCCTACCCCCTACCACACGGCCCGCACGCGCACGCTTTGCCCCGCCTTGTTGGTAAAGAGCAGGTATCCGTGCTCCTTGCCGAAAAGATACAGGTCGCGGGTCAACAGCACGTCCTTGGCGCAGTATTCCTCGATTTTGTCCAAACGCCGCTCCTTCCACCATTGCAGAGCAAGCAGGCCGTTGGCGCTTTTTTTCGCCCCCAGGGTCGCGCCGGACAGATTGTCCAGCGAGACTCGATACGATAGCTGTTCGTGTATCTTGACCAGCATGTCAAGCGTGGGCAACGAACGAAAGGTAAATCCCGGCGCGTGCGGTTCCAGCACGGCATAGTCAAAGCGCAGCAGGTTGAAGCCGACAACAAGCGGCGCGTCTGCCAGCACTGTTGCCAAGGCCGGGATTTCCTCCTGCGTATAAGGCGTGAAAAGGCCGGTGCGGGAATCATAGAGCACGGCAATGCTGACGCCCATGCGCGAAGCCTTGTGCCATCCGCCCACCTCGTCGGCCGAGTAGCGCGTTTCCACGTCCAGCACGACAAAGTCGGTGGTTTGTTTTGGGGCTCCGCCCCAAACCCCGCAAGGGGGTTGAACCCCCTTGACCCCACAATCCCGGAAAACGGCTTTGCCGTTTTCCGGATATGGGGGTGCAGGGGCATCATGCCCCTGCCGGGGGGTCGGGGGGGGGGGGGCCCCCCCACCCCCCCCCACCCCCTCCCCCTCCCCCCCCCCCGCCTCCCCCCCCCCCCCAGGG
>WRHY01000004.1 GCA_009783025.1 Desulfovibrionaceae bacterium | reverse complement strand
GGGCCTAGCCGGCCCTGGACCCGGCATTTGAGGGGTGCAGGGGAAATCATTTCCCCTGCCGGGGGAGTCTGAGGGGACAGCGTCCCCTCAGGGGGTTAGAACGACCTACTTCGCGTCCGGAATGGCGTCCGGGAAAAAGAGCTGCTGGCCTTCCAGCTTGTAGCGGGCGATGAGCTCCTGGCCGCGCTGGGAAACAAGCCATTCGGCGAACTTGGTTGCCGCGTCGATTTTGGCGGACGGATGTTTTGCCGGGTTAACCGGGATGACGCCGTAGGGGTTAAACAGGCCTTTGTCGCCTTCCACAAGGATTTCAAGCGTGGTGGGGGGAGTTTTGCCGAACTTCTGCTGGATGAAGGTTCCCCGGTCGGCCAGAGCGTAGCCATCCTTTTCCTCGGCCATGAGCAGGGTTTTGCCCATGCCCTGGCCGACGCTCAGGTACCAGGAACCTTCCGGCGCTTCAAAGGTGACCTTTTTCTCCTGGCCGCCCGCCACAATGGTCTGCTCACTCTTTGCCAGGGGCAGCCCGGTTTGCTTCCACAGGGCCAGTTCCTTGGCATGGGTTCCGGAATCATCCCCGCGCGAAACAAAAGGCGCTTTTGCCGCGGCAATGCGGCGTAACGCTTCAAGCGCGTCCTTTCCGCCCTTGATTTGTGCCGGGTCCTTGGCCGGTCCCACGAGTACGAAATCATTGTGCATCACTTCATAACGATTGGTTCCCCACCCGTCGGCCACGAACTGCTTCTCGCGCTCGGGGTCGTGTACGAAAATGACATCCACGTTGCCGTCAATACCGTCACGGATAGCCGCGCCCGTACCCTTGGCGACAACCAGGACTTCAATGCCCGTGTCTTTTTTGAACTCGGGCAACAGGTAGTCCAGCAGGCCGGAATCGCGGGTGCTGGTGGTGGTGGACATTTTGATGCTTTCGGCCGCGCCCGCGAACGGGACGGAAAAGGCGATAGCGGCGAAAGCCAGTCCGGCAATGATCAGTTTTTTCATGGCAAATGCTCCTTGTGGTTGCAGCGGTATGCCCCATATTCGGAAAACGCGCGCGGGGCGGGAGGCGTGAGTGAGCTTTTTTACCATGATGTCAAGAGCGACACAATACCATTTGGAAACAACCCCTATAGCGCCAGCACTTCCAGCATGGGAGCGGCAATATCGAGGTGGCAGAGGCGGCCGCTGTCCGGTTTTTTGCCGGACAGCACATGAAGGGCAAGGCTGGCTTGCAGCGCGGCAATTGCCGCCGGGGTTATTGTGGGTACGCCCAAGCGGGATTCCGCCCCGCTCCGGCCTTCGGCCTTACTTTCGGAAAGCGTACTGCCCGGATACAGTACTTCCAGGCTCTTTTCCCCAGGATGAACCAGCATGGCGAAACCCTCATGCCCGGCCACAGCGCCGTGGATAAAGGGGATGGCCGCCGCGTCCGCCGCCGCCGCCACATATTGCCGCGTCTCAAGGTTGTCAAGGCAATCCATGACAATGGAGGCCCCGTGCAGAATTTCCGGCAAACTGCCCGGCTCCGCGGCTACGGAAGCCACACGGACATCCGCATGCGAAGCCACAAGGCCAAGCTCTTCCCGCATAACGTCCGTCTTGTTGCGGCCCAAGGTTGTTTCCCGGCACAGAAGTTGGCGGTTGAGGTTACTTTCGTCAAAAACGTCAAAATCACAGAGCGTGAACGCGCCAACCCCGGCTCTGGCCAACAGCATCGTCACATATCCGCCAAGGGCGCCGCACCCGATGATTGCCGCGCGGGATTGCAAAAGCCCGCACTGTTCTTGCGCCGTAAACACGCCGCGGTTACGGGCGAAACGGAGCGGCCAAACGTCGTGCCCAAGGCAAAGCAGCATGGCTTTGCTCGTGCTGATTCCCAAATGCCCCGCCAGCATCCGTATGCCTTCCAGATTCACGGCCTGAAACGGGCCGGGACCGGGACCGGTCTGCGGAAAGCAAAATGGCGCAAGCAATGCGGCAAGATCCGGAGAAAGCGAGGGAGCCATGAATCAGCCGCCGCCCACAGCCGGGAAATAGCTTACCCTGTCGCCGTCATTGACCATTTGCTCCAGATTTGCATGGCGGCCGTTCAGCATGACGATTTTGATCTCCTTCAAGGGCAGACCGATTTTTTCCGCGAGCGCGCCCGTGCTGATCGGCCTTTCCCAATCCAGGGACAGCCCTTTCGCCGGATCATACCCCGGCACGCTGAGGCGAAGCGTTGTACTGAGCAGGACGGTCACGGGCATGTGCGGCCTCCGGAGATGTTCAGTGAGAGCCGTTTGCGCTTGATCCCAGGAAACCGGGACACTTCGCGGAAGCTTTGGCAAAAACCCCCTCCATTTCCTTTTCAATGGCGTTATACCAAGTCAGCAACTCGCGCGCTTCGGCCGTGAGGGTTTTCGCCTTGCCGCCGGATGCGGGATCTTGGGCCAACAGGAAGACGCCAAGGGCTTTCTCCATGTCATTAATTCTGCCCCAAGCCCAGCGGTAGCTCATGCCAAGCTTTTGCGCGGCCTTGCGCAAGGACCCGAGTTCTTCCACGAAACGCAAAAGCTCCACGCGGCCAGGGCCAAGGACATACTCATTCTCGTTCTCAAGGAAGAGTTTAACGGAAAGTTTCATAGCGCGCACTCCTTTATAGCAGTATACCCTTCCGGCAGTTGTCGCGCCAGCCTTTATGCCATACTTCCCGGAATTGTGCCGCATTTGACACTATGCCGCATTTGACATACTACTCCTGGAACAAAATCACTAGCGACGCTTCCCAGAGGTTGTAATGGCGCATTTTCTCACGCTGCAATCCGTTGACCGTATTTTGGAATGGGTGGATGCATTCGCAGCCCTTGGCGTGGAAGAACTTCCTTTGGAAGCGTGTTTTGGCCGCGTGCTTGCGCATCCGTTTATCGCCCCGGAAGATCTCCCCGGCTTCACCCGTTCCACCATGGATGGCTATGCCGTCCGGGCCAAAGATGTGTTCGGCGCTTCCGAAGGCATGCCCGCTCTTGTGGACTGCATCGGCGAATGCCCCATGGGTGAGAAACCCTCCTTTTCCATCAGCGCGGGCGAAACAGCCAGAATATGGACCGGCGGCATGCTGCCGGAAGGCGCGGACGCCGTGGTCATGCTGGAATACGCCCGTGATGCGGGGGGAAAGCACATTGAACTGACGCGTCCGGCCGCGCCCTTGGAAAACGTCATCGGCGCGGACGAAGACGCGGCAAAAGGGGATGAACTGCTGCCCGCTGGACGCATACTCCGGGCGCAGGAGCTTGGCTTGCTGGCCGCGTTGGGCCGGCAAGAAGTTTTTGTCGCCAGAAAGCCGCGCGTAGCCATCATTTCCAGCGGGGACGAGGTTGTGCCGCTTGCGGCTGTCCCAAAACCCGGCCAGGTGCGCGACATCAATTCCCATACCCTTGCGGCCCTAGTGCAGGCGGCCGGAGGCGAAGCCCGCGCCCTCGGCATTGCCGGGGACAGTGAGGAAGCGCTTGGCAGCCTCATCCAACAGGCGCTCCCCTGGGCTGACATCATCCTTGTTTCCGGCGGCTCTTCCGCCGGGCAGCGGGACTACACCATTCATGCCTTCCAGGCCGTTGCCGGAGCGGAAATTCTGGCCCACGGCGTAGCCATCAGCCCCGGCAAACCCTTGATCCTGGCCCGCAAAGGGCAGCAGTCGCTTTGGGGACTTCCCGGCCATGCCGCCAGCGCCCTGGTCTGCGCGGAGGTCTTCATCCGTCCGTTACTGCGAAAGCTCCTGGGCATGACGCAGCAAGAAGCCTGGCGCAAGGGACTGCACGCCGTTCTCGACCGGCCCGTTGCCTCGGTGCAGGGACGCCGGGACTACATCCGCGTGCGCCTTGCCGCCGGGGAAGGCGGCACGCTCACGGCAAGCCCGGTTATGGGCAAATCCGGGCTTATCACCACCCTGGTCGAGGCGGAGGCGCTCATTGTCTGTCCGGAAAACCAGGAAGGCCTTGCCGCCGGACAAATAGTGGAACTGTATCCCCTTCTCTAGCCGCATGCAGGAGACGCCGTGAAACGCAAAGTGTATCTGAAACTCGCCACCCTGGATGAAGCCAGGGCCATTTTGTTTGAGCATTGCGGCGTGAAGAATCTTGCCGCGGAACATGCGCCTCTTGCCGAAGCCCAGGGGCGTGTTCTTGCCGAACCCGCTTCAGCCGTTGTTTCTTCTCCGGCTTTCCACGGCGCGGCCATGGACGGCATCGCTGTCAAAGCGGAAGAAACATTCGGCGCGTCCGAGCGCCATCCGAAGCAATTGCGCATCGGAAAAAACGCCTTCTGGATCAATACCGGCTATGCATTGCCGGAAGGCTGCAACGCCGTGATCATGGTGGAGCATCTCGTGCCCGGCCAGGATGCGGACGGAGAATTCGCCAGCATTGAACAGGCCGCCTTCCCCTGGCAGCATGTACGCAAGCTGGGCGAGGACATGGTGGCCACGGAAATTCTGCTGCCCCCCGGCACGGTCATCGGCGCGTATGAAATCGGAGCCTTGGCCGCCGCCAGCGTGCTGCGACCGAAAGTATATAAAAAACCGAAAGTGGCCATCATTCCCAGCGGTTCCGAGTTGGTCCCCCTGGAGGAGGCCACGCCGGAACTGCTTGCCTCCGGGCAAAAACTGCCCGAATTCAACAGCCTTATCCTGTCCGCGCTGGTGCGCGACGCCGGTGGCGAACCAGTCGTCCTGCCCATTGTTCCCGACGAACCGGAGCGCATCCGCGAGACGCTGCTGTCCGCAGCAGCAAGCGATGCCGACCTGGTGGTGCTCATTGCCGGTTCCTCGGCCGGGAGCAAGGATTACACGGCGGGCATTATTGCTGAAGCCGGAGAACTGCTGGTGCACGGCGTTTCCATGATGCCGGGAAAACCCACGGCTCTCGGCCGGGTTTCCGGCAAGCCGGTGCTTGGCATGCCGGGCTACCCTGTTTCCTCCATCCTGGCCTTTGAGGAATTCGGCCAGCCGCTGCTGGCGCTGTGGCAGGGACGTTCATTGCCCGAACGGCCCGTTGCCGAGGCAAGGCCCGTCCAGGCGCTGCCCTCGCGGCCCGGCATGGAGGAATTCATCCGGGTCAAGCTGGGGCAGGTTGCGGGAAACCTCATTGCCGTCCCGTTGCCGCGCGGCGCGGGAACGGTCAGCAGTCTCAGCCGGGCCGACGGCATCATCCGCATCCCGCCGCAAGCCGAGGGCGTGGCCGAGGATGCGCCGACTCCGGTAACGCTCATCCGCACGCGCAAACAAGTGGAAGGCGCGCTGCTGGCCATAGGCAGCCACGATAACACGCTCGATCTGCTGGACAGTTTTCTGCGCAAGGAACATCCCGGATTCAGCCTCACCTCCGCCCATGTGGGTTCGCTCGGCGGGCTGATGGCGCTGAAAAAAGAGCGCTGCCATCTGGCGGGTTCACACCTGCTCGGCCAAGACGGCGTATATAACAAGGCTGCCGTGGCAGAAACGCTTTCCGGAATTCCCGTGCACGCGGTCAGGCTTGTGGACAGGGTGCAGGGACTCATTGTTCTTCCGGGCAACCCGCAGGGCATACGTTCCATAGAGGACCTGACGCGCAAGGGCGTAACCTTCATCAACCGCCAGCGCGGGAGCGGGACGCGGGTGCTGCTTGATTGGGAGATGGCTCAAAAAGGCATCGCGGCGCAAGATATTCATGGCTATGAAAATGAAGAATACACGCACATGAACATTGCTTCCGCCGTTCTGTCCGGACGCGCCGACGCCGGGCTCGGGGTTCAGGCGGCGGCTGTGGCGCTCGGGCTCGAGTTTCTCCCGGTGGGCGACGAAGAATATGATTTGATCATCCCCAGCCGCTACTGGGATGACGCCCGCGTCCGCGCTCTTCTGGCGGTCATCCGCTCGGCAACGTTCCAGGATGCGGTGCAGCGGCTCGGCGGGTACGGGACCGCGCGTTCGGGTGAGTTGTTGTGGACGACAGAGGGCTAGGCTTTGGAGGGGCAGAGCCCCAATACGGATTACATGGAGCAAATATGTCAACGCACATAGATGAAAATGGCAACGCCATCATGGTCGATGTTTCGGAAAAGAGCGAAACCGTCCGCATTGCCGTGGCCGAGGGGAGGATCAGTGTTTCCCCGGCTGTTATGGACGCTGTGCGTCAAGGCACGGCAGGCAAGGGGGATGTGCTTGGCGTTGCGCAGCTTGCGGGCATCATGGCGGCCAAAAAAACTGCCGATCTCATCCCGCTCTGCCACCCGCTGCCGCTTTCCCATTGCCGGGTTTTGCTTGAGCCCGAGGAAACAACGATACGCGCTGTCTGCGAGGTAAAGACCACTTACAAGACGGGTGTGGAGATGGAGGCGCTGACCGGCGTATCCGTGGCCCTGCTCACAGTGTACGACATGTGCAAATCCATGGACAAGGGCATGGAGATAAGCGGCATCCGGTTGATGCAAAAAACAGGCGGGAAAAGCGGTGACTTCAAACGGACCTGAGGATATGCCTCTCACAGGCAGTGAGACCGTGTTGCGTGACGGTTTCGGGCGGCATATAGACTACCTGCGCCTTTCCCTCACGGACCGCTGTAATTTCCGCTGCATCTACTGCATGCCCCAGGAAGGCCTGCCGTTCATTTCCCATGATCAGATTCTCTCCTACGAAGAAATGCTACGCCTGAGCGGCCTCATGGCATCCCTCGGCATAACCCGGATCAAGGTCACAGGCGGGGAACCGTTTTGCCGTAAGGGCTCCGCCGGTTTTATCCGCAGCCTCGCGGCGCTTCCGGGCATTGCGGAAGTGACGTTGACCAGCAACGGCTCCCTTCTGGGACCGCACCTTGAGGATCTGGCAAAAAGCGGCCTTCACGCCGTGACCTTCAGTTGCGACGCCCTTGACCAGGATGTCTTCGCGGCCATCGCCCGCACCGACACCAGACTGGACGCCATAAAGGGAGCCATGCAGCAGGCAGCGGCCCTGGGCATGCTGGTCAAAATCAATACCGTGCCGCTCAAAGGCCATAACATCGGGCAACTTGTGCCCCTGGCCCGGTTCGCTTTGGAGAGGGGCTACCACATCCGGTTTATCGAACTGATGCCCGTGGGCAACGGCAGGACACTCTCAGGCCTGCCGCAGGAAGAGTTGTTCGCGCTGCTGGAAGGGGCATTCGGCAGACTTGAGCGGGTGCATGAAAGAACAGGCAACGGCCCGGCCCTGATTTACAGCGCCAAGGGATATCCCGGACGCATCGGCTTTATTGCCGCGCTCAGCGGACGGTTTTGCGATTCCTGCAACAGAATGCGACTGACATCCACCGGGTTTTTGAAAACCTGCCTTTGCCACGACGCCGGGGTGGATCTCAGAATACCACTGCGGAACGGGGCAGACGATCACAGTTTGCGGCAGACAATCCTGGAGGCTGTTGCGGCCAAGCCGTTGGGGCATACGTTTTCCTTCATCGACAAAAAAGAAAGTGGCTTTTTCATGAGTTCAGTGGGCGGCTGAGGGCCGCCAAAAAATCGGGACGAAAATATGGGAACCATCACCGCCGTATGCATCAGCGAACAAAAAGGGACGGCCAAACGGCCTGTGGACTCGGCGCGCCTTATTGAAAATCACGGTGTTGAGCATGACGCGCACGCCGGGAACGGGCATCGTCAGGTCAGCCTGCTTTCCCTTGAGAAGATAGAGAATTTCAAAACACGCGGGGCCATTGTGCGATACGGCGACTTCGGTGAAAACCTCGTGGTGGCCGGTATTGACTTCGCACGCCTGCCCGTGGGCACGCGTCTTGCCGTCGGGGACGCGCTGCTGGAGATTTCCCAGATCGGCAAGGAATGCCATACCCGTTGCGCCATCTACCACTCCATGGGCGAATGCATCATGCCCACGGAAGGCGTATTCGCCAAAGTGCTTCGCGGCGGAATTGTCAGGGCCGGGGATTCCATGAGCGTGCGCGCGCCGCATGCCGTTGCCGTGCTGACCATTAGCGACAAGGGGCATGCCGGGGAACGCGCGGACGAGAGCGGCGCAATGATCGCCGCCCTGGCGGAACAGCACGGGTATACCGTGGTCCATCACGGCATTTTGCCGGACGAAGAGAGCGTGATCAGCGCCGAGTTGCGTCGGTTGTGCGATGCCGGAGTGGCGGGCGTCATCTTTACAACCGGCGGAACCGGGTTCGCGCAACGCGACGTGACTCCGGAAGCAACCTTGGCTGTTGTGGAGCGATTGTGTCCAGGCATTCCTGAAGCCATGCGCGCGTTCAGTTTTGGAATAACCAAGCGGGCCATGCTTTCCCGAGCCGTGGCCGGTATCCGGGGAAAAACCCTGATCGTCAATCTTCCGGGAAGCCCCAAGGCCGTGCGTGAATGCCTGGAGCTCGTGCTGCCGGAACTTGGGCACGGGCTGGATATTCTGAGCGGCTCGGCAAGCGAATGCGCCCGGTAGCGCCTCAGTTTGCCATGATACTTCGTCAGCGCTGCTGTCGCCATCCTCGTCTGACACCAAACTGAGGCACTACCGGTATTGCTCAAACCGGCACACTACCGAAAAACGGTATAGTTGTTTTTTAAAGGGGACTATATATTTAACTAGCCGAGTTGCCTCACAGTGATACCATTCAACTGGTAGGATTGCTCATTAAGAAAAAATAGCGTATACTTAAATAATTATGGCGGAGTATCATAGCTTAGACTCAGCGAATTGGTTCACGAGGACATTTAATCCTTCAAATATTTTTGTTGCTATCACGAGCCTTTCTAGCATTTTTGGTTTCTTGCTAGTCATAAAAATTCCTTTCTCTGATGATGCTAAACTTTTTGCGCTATTCTTAATTATATTAATTGTAGTTCTTTTAGCATATATTTATTATTACCATATCACAAAGCCATATAAGTATGCTATTTGTAGTTCATATATGCATCAGGTTAATCATATTTTGCGTGACCATTTGGCAAAAGTAGAAGAAGCATTTAAGTCAGGCTCCCTTAATCGGAAGACTGAAGGAGAAAATTTTATATCTACAATGGAGCAATGTTTAACGATCACTGCGAATATGTTTGATGTACTAACAGGTAGACGATGTGGGGTCGCATACAAGCAGCTTATACTTGATGATAAACATCCAAGGCCATACCTTAAAACAGTTGCGCGAGACTATAGAACACGAGACCATCGTAAATACACCGCAGAAGAAGGAACCATACATTGTATTGATGACAATACGGATTTTTATGATCTTTTTTTTGGAAAAAACCAATGCTCCAACTATTTTTTCGAAAATAACTTGCCAAAACTGTGGAAAAAAGGGTTGAATCCGTCTAACCGCCCCTATAAGAATAGTTCTTTTAAATTGGCTCAAAAAGAGCCGGAATTGTATCAATGGGGTGACCACCTTGGCTTACAGTTGCTCAAATCGTGGCCATTGCAATACAAAAGCGCTATGGTTTTTCCTATTCGTTTCGGCTCTGTATTACGTTTTCCTCCTCACGATGAACCACATGCTCACCCTATGAAATATTCTGGATTCCTCTGTATCGATTGTGGTAGTAAAAATGTTTTTAATGATCGTTTACAAATAGATTTGGGAGCTGCTTTAGCTGATTTATTTTATATATTTATATCGCAATACGCTTTTATATTGCTTGAGCATAGTAACTCCGCTGAAAAATAACAAATGTCCAATAACTTTAGAACGGAGCCAATGTAATGAGCAAGCCAGGGAAAGGAAAAAAAGGGAAAAAAGGCATGGCGCAGAGACATAGTGAGACAATAATACAGGAACATTTAGATATTTCTGTTATTTCATATGCAACAAATCGTGACCCATATTGGAAAGCCAACGTGAGGTATGGTGACAAAGAGACTGGTAACAAAAATATAAACGTTGAAGTTTTAAATATATTTAAATTGTTTGATGGACTCCAAACGACAAAGGCATAGCAGAACACCCAAATTTTCATCACACTGAATGTGCTTGCAGGTCAGGCCGCGTCTGGATTCAGCAATTCGGCTAGTTAGTATATAATTTCCTTTTTAAAGAGCGGCCTCGCTCAAGCCCGCCCGGCGGTTAAAATCCATTTCCGGTCTCCAGCACTTTCCTGCCCAGGTTGGTCAGGTCATCCAGCGTAAGGGAAAGGCCGTACTTGGCATTGAGCATTTCTACGACAGCGGCCAAGGCATCGGGATTGTCCAGAACAGTGGAGGCCACGAACAGGCAAAGGCCGGTGGTGTCCACGGTTGCCGTGCTTATCTGGAGATTGCGCGGCGGACGCTGCCTCTTGGCCACGGGTGTCTGCCGCAAGCCGTAAACTTTTCCGGCTATCCCCGCGCCGCAGCCGAGCACGCGACCTATGGCCGAACCCTTGCCGATCTCTTCCATGAGCTTGAGCGCGCCTTTGGCATCGCCGAATTTCAAGATACCCGCTTCCATGAGCACGGCCAGCGCGCGCCCAACGTCGATGGCATCCACGCCGACATCATCACAGATGGTATTGTAGCAGGCGATCATATCCGGATCGGTGATGCCGGAATCAGGACCGAACGCTCCAAAGACCTTGGCTTTCTTGTTCGGAGAGATACCGTGGCAGCGCATGATACAGCCGGCCATGCAGCCGCGTTCCTCGCCGGAAGCCGCGTCATGGTCCGCAAAAACAGAATGGCCGAGCGCCTTGGCAAAACGCTTGGCCGATTCCTTGAAGGCTTCCGGGGCGTTGAGCGGGGATTGGGCAGCGCCTTCCGGATTGACAATGATGGCTTTCAGGCCTTTGGCGCCCATGACCGCGCCCATGCCGTCGCGCCCGGCATGGCGTGACGGGCGCAGCTTGGGATCCGTGAACGCGATACTCGCGGCGCTAAGGCGAAACTCCCCGGCGCGGCCGATGGTGATGTAGCTGCACCTATCGCCATACTGCTGCACGAGTTTGACAACAGCGTCGTAGTTATTCAGCCCGCTGACCGTACAGGGAACGAGTCTGGCGCTATCTTTTACCAACTCAAGTTGATACCAGACGCCATCCTCGGCAATATCCTCGATAATAAGCGCGCTAATACCCATTTTGGCGAGATGTTCGCCCGGCTGGCCGCCGGAATTGGCTTCCTTGATGCCGCCGGTCATGGGGCTCTTACAACCCACGGAAATGCGATTGGAACTGGCACAGTTGGTCCCGCCCAGAAGGCCGGGCGCGAACACGAGCTTGTTGTGCGGTCCGAACGGGCCGCAAGCCGGTTCAACCTCGGAAGCCACAATGGTCGAAGTCAGGCCGCGTCCGCCGAGCCCGGAATATTGTGTCGGGGTCTCTTCAAAGCGGCATTCCTTGGTAGCCATGTTGACACGTACAATTTTGAATTGCAAAGGATTTTACTCGCAAAATGCATGCCGCGCAATCTAGCGGCGCATGCGTTAGGGGCGGTTTCCAAATGAGAAGTTTTGCTCCAAGAGCAAGGAACCCGGCCCTTTTTGCGAAGGGAGTGTACTCTTATGGTACTCGACCGGAGCAAAAAGGGCCGGGTGACGCGGCTATTTGGACAAAAGAGCTATTTGGGAACTGCCCCTACACCGGATCCTGGTAATACAAGCGATGATCCGTCTGAAAAAGATAAATCACTCTGGTGTTGGCGGGATCTCCCAAATAAGCCTTTGGGTATTCCTTGCGTATGGTTTTCAGTCTCTGCACGGCCAGGTCGACAATCTCCTCCTCGTCGCCGTAAACCAAAGCATCCGTAGGACAAGTGAGCACACAGGAAGGTTTCATGCCGTTACTGATCCGATCAAAGCAGAAGTCGCATTTGAAAACACCCGTGCCGTCAGGACTGGACCGGGGAATATCATAGGGACAGCTTTCGCGGATGGCTTTAGCCGCTTTCACGCTGATATCGCCTTTTTTTGCGGACGGGTAGACGGCCCCGGTAGCGCCATCCTGCATGATGAGGCCTTCGCTAAAGTCATCCGCCGCGCGTTTGCAAGGCGCGCTATAACAATGTCTGCACTGTTCCGGAAAAAAGAGCCATTGCAGTTTTCCATTCTCTTTGACTTCGGTGAAACGCACCAAGCGGATGGTTTTGTCGGAGAGATCCGGCGGGTTTTGGTGCGTGCCGGTATTTCTGGTCTTTTCCGCCGGCAGGTTTTTCCATTGCTTACAGGCGACTTGGCAGCCACGGCAACCGGTACAACGTGTGAGATCCACTAAGATACACTTACCCATGGCTTACCCCTTTGCCTTCTTCTTGACGTTAACCATGAAAGCTTTGGTTTCCGGTGTCCCGGCATTGGGTTCCGCGATGGAAGGGGTGATCAGGTTGGCCGAATCACCGCCATCTTCGGGCACCACCCATCCATAGTGCCAGGGAATGCCCACCATGTGAACCTCTTTGCCAAGAACGGTGACTGGCTGCAGTCGTTCGGTGACCATGGCCACCGCATCGACCTTGCCGCGCTTGCTGCTAAGCTCCACTATATCTCCGTTATTGACGGACAGGGCAGCGGCCAGTTTGGGGTCCATTTCGCAGAACATCTGGGGTTCCATTTCCACCAACCAGGCCGTCCGGCGGGTCATAACGCCCGTTTGCCAGTGTTCGGTAACCCGGTAGGTCGAACAAATGTACGGAAACTCCGGATCGTCCACGGCAAAGGTCTCGCCTTTAAAAGGGATGGCTGCCGGGTTGGTGGATTGGTTTGAGAACGGATGTTTGGCTATGGGCGATTCAAAGGGCTCATAGTGCTCGGGAAAAGGGCCGTCCGCGCGGCCGGGTCCGTAGAGAGCGCCGAGACCGTGGTGCTGCATGATGAAGGGGTGCACGGCTCCGGGAGCGGCTCCGCCGTCCGGCACATCTCCCACCCATTTGCCGTCCTTCCATTGAATGACTGCCTTTGCGGGATTGAAGGGAACGCCGTTTTTATCCACACCGGCACGGTTGTAGAGAATGCGCCGGTTCAGCGGCCAGGCATACGCCCAGTTGGGATAAAGCCCGATATTCGCCTGTTCCGGGGTTTGTTCCTTGCTGCGGCGCTTCATGTGGTTCCCCTCATCAGTATAGGAACCGCATATCAGCCAGCAGCCGCTGGCGGTGGAGCCGTCAGTCGTGAGGAAGGGAAATCCGGGCACCTGCTGCCCTTTCTTGAAGCTCTTGTCGCCGACAACGGTATCCTTGAGGAAGTAGCCGTTCATCAGCCTGGCCACCTTGTCGGCCGAATACGCATTGCCCTCATCCCAGGCCTCAATGTTCAGCTTGAGCACCGGATCCGGAAAAGCGCCGCCCTCGGCCTGGTAAAGAGCCCGGAGTTCCTTGGCCAGCAAAAGCATGATGTCGCCATCACGCTTCTGTCCGTGGGAATTCGGCCCCTTGTAGCGCCACTGCTGCCAGCGGCCCGAGTTAAGGATGGAGCCTTCTCTTTCGACCGCATCCGCGCAGGGCAGAAAAAAGACTTCGGTCTTGATGGACGCGGGGTCCATGCCCGGACCCTTCCAAAAGGAGCCGGTTTCATTATCGAACAGGTTGACGTTGACCAGCCAGTCCAGCTTGCCGAACGCTTCCCGGTTCTTCTGGGCATTGGCCCCGGAGCAGGCCGGGTTCATGCCCCAGGCAAACACGCCCTTGAAGTCGCCTTTGTGCATGCGATCAAAGATACCCAGCCAGAAGTAATCCCCCATGGGTCTGTGGGCATCAAGCTTGGGCATCATTGCATAGGCATTTTCAAGGTCTTCATCAGGGTAAAAGGCCTTGAGCAAGCTGGCGGCATACTTCGGTTTATTGCTCAGCCAGTTCACACTCTTGACATCGTAGCTCTTTGCCGTGGTCATGGTCTTGTAGTCTTCGAAAGTAGGCATGGTCGACATGGGGATGTCAAGATAGCCGGGCCATATATGGCTGAGCAGCGCCTGGTCCGTGGAGCCCTGCACATTGGACTCGCCGCGCAGGGCGTTGACGCCGCCCCCTGCCACGCCGATATTGCCGAGAAGCAACTGAATTATGGCCATGGCGCGAATATTCTGCACGCCCACGCTTTTTTGCGTCCAGCCCATGGCATACATGGATGTGGCGGCCTTGTCCGGCTTGCCTGTGGCCCCAACAGCGTCGTAGACCTTTTTCAAGTCTTCTTTTGCGGTGCCGCAGACCGAGGAAACCGTGTCCAGGGTGTAACGGTCATAGTGTTTTCTGAGCAAATTGAACACACAGCGGGGATGCTGCAAACTCGGGTCGCGCACGGGCACGCCGTTCTCATCCATGGCAAAGGCCCATTTGCTTCGGTCATACTTCTGCTTGTCGGGATTATAGCCGCTGAACAGGCCGTCCTCAAAAGAAAAGGCGTCGCCCACCACAAAACCGGCGTTGGTGTATTCCTTGACATATTCATGGAAATACAGGTCATTATCCAGAATGTAGCGAATCATCCCGCCAAGGAAAGCTATATCCGTACCCGAACGTAGCGGCGCATAGATATGGCATTTGGCCGAAGTCTTGGTGAAGCGGGGGTCAACGTGAATGAGCGTTGCTCCCCTATCTTTTGCCCGCAGGACCCATTTAAAGGAAATGGGGTGGTTTTCAGCGGGATTGGCTCCCATTATTAGAATACAATCACTGTTGGCAAGGTCACCCCAGTGATTCGTCATCGCGCCGCGTCCGAACGACTCTCCCAGAGCCGGTACAGTCGGACCGTGTCAGAGACGGGCCTGCGACTCGATAGCCGCCAGGCCAAGGGAGCGCAAAAACGCCTGATAGGTCCAGCAGTCCTCGTTATCCATGGCAGCGGAGCCAAAGGACACAATGCCGTCGGTTCTGTTGACCGTTTCGCCTTTATCATTTTTTGCGACAAAGGTCGCGTCCCGCGTGGCCTTGACTTTCTTGGCGATTTCCTTGATCGCCCAGTCCCAGTCCACTTCTTTCCATTCGGCGCTGCCCGGCGCGCGGTACAGAGGCGTGGTGGGGCGGGCGTGGTTATCGGTAAGCTGACGGAGCGAGGCGCCTTTGGGACAAAGAGCGCCCTCGTTGATGGGATGGTCGGGATCCCCTTCCATATTGACAGCAATTCCCTTTCCGTTGTCGGAGGTATGCACGAGGATACCACAGCCCACGGAGCAGTAGCTGCAAATAGTTGTCGTCAGGAGAGTCGCCTTGAGCTTGGCAATCTCCACCTGCCCCGCGGCTTCGGCAAGGCTGATGCCAAGCCCTCCAAATGAGCAGGCCACCAGTGACCCTGCCGTCATCTTCATGAACGTCCTGCGCGTCAGATCCATCTGCTTCCTCCTTTTGCCGGGCATTCGCCATTAATAGTACACAGCCAAAATCGTGATTCCTCCAAGGAATATATGATAAAGGGAAGTAATGCGTAATCTATAAAGATATGATGTTCGTTCTTATCGTGCCTTCGTAAAAGAGTAAACACGCATAGAAATAGAGTATGAGAGTTCGCGGCAACTATAGCAATAAGCAATGGCGTCAATGCATTATGTCAAATATGACGCTATACTTGCGGGTCACTTGCCGAGCATCCGGATCATAAGACGGGCGACTTTAAGGTCGGCCGGGTAGTTGATGTTGAAGAACGGCAATGCTTCTTCCGTGGAATACATCAGAAAATGCTGCTGTTCAGCGCTGATGATGCGGCTGATTTTCAACTTGTTGTCTTTCAGGCAGGCTGCAAAAAGAGGCAGGGCGTCTACTTCGTAAATAGCGACGAGGGATTCTATATAGCCCGTTTCCCGCTGCTTGTAGACTGTTGACAGTGTTCCCGCGGGGCGCGTTTCATGCGCGCGCAGCAGACGCTCAAGAACCGCTTCTTCCATGAAGGGCAAGTCGCAGGACAGCACCAGACAGGCTGTTCCCGTGCTTTGCAGAGCCGTTGCAATGCCGCCCAGGGGCCCGTTCCCGGGCAGGGCATCAAGATAGCAAACATGCCCGGCGATTTGCCTGCCGACGATAATCACCTTGCCGCACACGCGCTTCAACAGGGCGGCGCTGCGGGCAAGCATGTCGAGCGTTTTGCCTTCGCCGTGCAATTGGAGAACCGCTTTGTCGCGCCCCAGGCGGGAGCTGAGTCCGCCCGCCAGAACAACGCCCGTTACCGGCGTTTTCGCCGCGCTTTGCCCCGACATAGCTCAATCGTCCTTGCCGGGATAGCCCATGCGCCGGGCATCATCCGAAAAAACTGTGAAGCGTTCTTCGCCAGGGCGCGCGAACCCGATAAGCGTGGCCTCCGCTTCCCGCGCCATGGCAATGGACGCGGTAGTCACCGCCCCCTGGCTGACCAGGATCCGAAAACCCGCCCGAAGGGCTTTGGCGCAATAGCTCGCGGTAATGCGGGCCGAGGTGAGAAGAACTTTGTCCGACAGCGGCTGGCCGCCTGTGGCGCTCCAGCCGGCCAGCCGGTCCAGACAGTTATGGCGGCCGATATCTTCGGCTCTGGTCAAAAGGAGGCCTGAAGCTGGGTCAAAAACTCCGGCCCGGTGAAAACAGCCGGTCACATCCCAGAGTCCGGCAGCGGAAATAAAGTCCCGCATGGCCCGGAGCAGGGCTTTCTCATCCCAGGAAACCGGAGGCGGCGGAGCCGACCCGGCACTATCCTTCAACATGACCGCGCAAGAATGCTCGCCGGTCACGGTCACCTCGGCTGTCCTTTGCATGGCCTCGGCCGGAGGCAGAACATCCAGCAGCACATGGCCGAGGGCGAGCAGATCCAGTTCAACCGGCCATGCCCACAACTCCTTGCGGCCTTTTCCGCCCGAGGCCGGGTCGCTCCAGGAAACGGTCAAGGCGACTTCTTGCGTAACCGTATCGAGTATGCTTTTCCAGCCGCCGACACGAAACTGGGGCACTTTAAGCTCAACCTGTTCCCTGCGGTCCGGGGCGTTATTGCCTTGCATGGACTAAAAGCCCCAGGCGGACAACGTCGGCCGGGTGAGGTTGAGTTGCCGGGCGTACAGGTCAAGGGCCAGGGAGCCCAGATCATCCAGCAAGGGTACCCAGACCCGGTCAAGGGCTCTGAAATCCGCCAGCTTGATATATTTTCCACAGCTTGAGCAGGCATCCAGCAGGTATCCGGGCTCGTCATCAGCGGCATAGTAGCTGGAACCTTCTTCGCCCGAGGCAAGACAGAAGGGACAGCCCAGGCGGGGCACACGATACTCAAACAAGCAAAATGAACACACGTGCATGCGGGCGCCGCCATCATCCAGGAGCCTGCCCATAAGCGCAAGCCCGCCGCAAATCGGGCAGTGGCCGTGAGACCAGGACGCGGCAGCGTCATGATGCCTGCTCAACAGATGCGCGGACATGACCAGTGAAGGCAGTATCGCGCCGCGGATGACAAAAGTGAAGAAGCCCGGAGAGTCAGGATGGCTTTTTTCCCAGGCGGCCAGAGGCGTTGCCTCGGCAGCCACAGGCGCGCGTCCGGCCAGGCTCTGCCGGGACAACAGTTCCTTGCTTGCCATGTGTAGCAGGGAAGCGTCCGCGTTCAGCGCCTGTTCCACTTCCTGGCGCAAGGCCGCCAGCGTGGGAGCGCTCTTGTCCAAAATATCCAGAATAGCCGGGACCAGCCGCTCCGCCAGAGCGAAATCCAGCGGAAAATCCTCCTGATTCAGCAAAAACACTCCCTGAAGATGCACCTCCGGGGGCGGCAGCTTTTCCAGAATCTCCTGTGGCAATACCGCGGCCCCGGCAGCACCGAAACGAACCGCCTCCACAGCTTTGCATTGCAGCAGACTCACTTGCGTGACTATGGAGACAAGTTCCGGCGGGATGATCTTCTTGCTCTCAAGTTCCGCTATTTTACGCTGCAAGCGCTTGAGAAGCTGAGCGGGTTGTTCAGGCAAGTCCGCGGGCATGAAAACCTCATGTGGGTTGGCAAGTGCTTGTTGGAGAGGGGCTCTGGACCGGGCATACCTGAAAACAGCAAAGCTGTTTTCAGGTAATGAGGGGTGCAGGGGAAATCATTTCCCCTGCCGGGGGAGTCTGAGGGTGTGGCTAGCAATGATGAAGCTCACGTTCATCCTATTACAACGTATCGTTGTATGGGGACCTTTGAGCCGCTGGTTTGAGCCCCCTCAGAGGTCTCATTAAAAAGGCACGTCATCCATGCCGCTGGCTTCCGAAGGGAAGGCCGGTCCCAGGTCATCTTGCTGCGGGCGTCCGTTGCGGCTTCCGCCCTGGTTCCCGCCACCGCGGTTACTGGCGCCGCTCTGATAGCCGCCCTGCGGAGCGGCGTCCTGGTAGCCGGCATCCTGATAACCACCACCGTCCTGGGCGTTGTCACGCGCGCCTTTGCGGTCAAGGAACTGCACGCGCAGCGCCTTCACCTCGGTGGTGTAGCGATCCTGGCCCTGCTGATCCTGCCATTTGCGCGTCTGCAAGCTGCCTTCCACAAACACCAGACTGCCTTTGGCCAGAAAATTGGCGCAGTTTTCTGCGGCGCGTTGAAAGACCACCACCGTGTGCCATTCCGTGCGTTCCACTTTGTTGCCGTCACGATCCACGTATGATTCATCCGTGGCAATGCGCAGGTTGGCAATGGGCATCCCGGAGGAGGAATACCTGAGTTCGGGATCGCGCCCAAGGCGTCCCACCAGCATGACTTTATTGACCATTGTTATTCTCCTCTTGTGGCATGTTACCTACGCGGCTTTTTATTTTTTACAGTTCCGGACCGCTTATATTTCCCGGACAGCCCTTTCAGCGCTGTCCAGCGCATCCTCAATGGCGTTGGTCAACTTAGAGGCTGTCTGCGCATCCCTGTTGCCCAAGGCTTCATTCAATTCCGCTCGCAGGCGCTCCAGTACCTTAGCCGGTCCAGCCAAAGCGTTGCGCGCCGCTACGGACATATTCCCAAAATGGACATGCTCCACAAACGTATCCATCAGTTGCAGCACTCCGCGCTGGGAATCCGGCAACAGGTCGCGGGTAATTTTACCGGGTGAGTCGGAACTATCCGCCCCCGCGTCCGGCCAAACCAGAGCGTACAGCTTGGGCCAGGCCCGGATCACCTCTTTTTCATCATAAGTCTCCGCGCTCACACGGATAAAAAGAATGCGTCCCATATCATACCGACAGTGCCTCAGTTTGAGCGATACAGTAGTGTCTCAGTTTGTCGTCAGACGAGGAAGGCGCAGCTTTGCGCGATGGGGGCTGGGCTCTTCGGCCCTGCCCCCGGAGCGCAAACAAGCCTGACGAAGTATCACGACAAACTCAGACACTACCCTTTTTCTTTCCACTCTGTCTGCACCCTAAGCACAACCTCCTCCACCTGTTCCACCATGCCCGGCGGACAAACGCCAATCAGGGGCGCACCGGCGTCCACGTTCTGGTTGTGGCTGAAGTACAGCGCATAAATCACGCCTTCCGGGCCGCTATAGCGCAGGGGAGCCTCCCGCTTCATGCGTGACATGATAAAGATCTCTTCGCCGTCCCGCACGGTGACCGCCTTGGGCCCGGAGACTTTGATTTTGATGTCCACCGAGGGCACAAAATAATATTTGGCGCGTTCCGGAGCGGGAAAGAGATGCAGAGCCCGCTTCAAAATCACCTGCAGCACTTCATCTTTGGATAAAAAGTGCCGGAATTGCACAAGTTCCGTACCCGCTTCAACAAAAGCGCCGTCAAGCTCACGGTGCACGGCCACAATCTCGCCCTTTTCCATGCAACGGATAGGCTGCACATTGCGTTCACGTTCAATTTCGGCCAGCAGGGTACCGGCTTTTTCCTTCCAGACGCCCAGCGGACCGTAAACAGGATCGCCAGCCTTGAGCCCTTCGGGAAAGCGGATAATCCCCGTGTGCGGCGCGCGCACGGTCATCTCTTCGTAAGGGGAGGCCTTTATCTCTTCAAGCACTGCGCTTATGTCAAGCATGTGATAATCCTTGAATTACACTACCGGTAATACAAATTCCGGCCGCCCATGGTGAGCAGGGCCTGGCTCAGATTGAAACGCACTTCGCGGCGATCCCAGATGCCCTGGATGTGCCCGCGCGCCAGCGCCTTGTACACGTTATGGTAATGGGGCGGAATCTCGATGCCCGTGGTTTCGGTGATCACGCCCGGCCCGGCAAAACCCACGTTGGCCGAACGAATGCCGAACTGATAGGGCGAGCAGCCGAGAAAGCTGGCAACCGGACCGGCATAGGAGTTCGTATCATAAATGACAATGTACAGTCCCCCGGTATCGATGTAGCGGCGCACGGCCATGGTGCAGCGCGGCATCTGGATCAGCCCGTTGGTGCCTTCCTGGATGCGGATGCCGGCCGTGCCGTGTACATAGGCCAGGAAAGGATACTGTTTGCGTTCGGCCCGCTCGGCCGCGCGGATGAACTTTTCACCCTCGGCCGCGCCCACCGTGCCGCCCCGGAAAGAAGCCATCAGCATGGCCACAACCAGCTTGGTGTTGTTGATGCGGGCTTCAAAGACCATACAGCCGCTCTTGTGCCCGGTCTTTTTCTTGGCCTCTTCCAACTTGATGCCGAAATCGGCGATTTCAAGCGGGTTTCCGGCTTCCACATCAGTGGCGAATTCAAAAATCGAACCCTGGTCAAAGACGTTGTGCAAATACCACTGATGTTCCATGGAAAAATGGTGGCCGCAGTGTGTGCAGACACCCGCGAACTCGCCATACAGGTCCGGAGCCCAGAGGTCGAGACAGCCGTGGGTTTTGGCATTGGGACAGGTGATGGCCTTGTCTTCCTTGGCTCTGGCGCTGACATACACCCAGTTGCCGCCGCGCTGCTCCTGGTTGTCATCCCATTCGGACAGTTCGGTCAGCTTGCGGGCGGTTTCCTCATTCACCCGGTTCGCGCCGCCGCCGATTTTCAACATCAGCTTGCGCCAGGGAGAGAGCACGCGATCAAAAAAGAGCGCCCACTCGGTCTTCACTTCATCCACATATTCAGACACCTTTTGCTGCTGCTTCTGAAACATGTCGTACTTGAAGTGCGAGTAAAGTCCCCAGCCGACTTCCTGCCACAAGGCGGCCATGCGCGCGCTCAAGGGCGTGTTGTCGGGCGCGGCCCAGCGGGAGAGTTTGCGGAACTTGCGGTGCCGGGCGCTCACCAGGCGTATCTGGGCGGAAACAGGCAGGCTCCAGCGCGTATACGCTTTTTCCAAATCCAGCCCTTTGCCCACCCGTTTGCGGCGGCTGCGCAGGGACAAGGAACGGAACGGCCCTCTGCGGCGCACGCCGATGGACACCTCGTCCGTGGCCTGCAACAATTCCTGCCGCAAGGTCCGGAAAAAATCATAATGGTAGGCGCGAGCGCCCAGGCTCGGCTCCTGAATCACACGATCCACATAGCCCATGCGCAGATTGTCCTGCGCCGTGATGTTCATCTGAGTGGCGCACCGCTCCACCAGTTCGACAGTGGCGCGCTCGCCCTGGCGCAGGCGGCCTTCAATGGCGGCCGCGCCTTCCGGCGAAATAACTGAATAATAACCGTGCGAGAACATCAGCCGCCGGTCGGCCAGGGCAATGGCTTCGGCTCCGCCCGAGCCGCCCTCGGAGATCACGGAGATGATCGGCACGCGCAAGGACGCCATGCCGTAGATATTGGCCGCAATCTGCTGCGCCGCGCCGGGCGTGTCTTCAATAGGATAGGAGCCGGGCGTGAACACAAAGGTATGTACCGGAATATTTTCCGTTTCCGCAACCTGCATGTAGTGCAGCGCCTTGTAGTTGCCCCAGGGCTTGACCGAACCGCCGTTGCGGAACTCCTCGCCGTGTCCTTTTTCCTGCCCGATGACCATCACCGACTGGTTGATGGTTCTCTTTCCCCTGCGCCGGGTAATATAGGCGCGGGCAATGACCATGGACGGATCAATGGAATGTTCGTCCATGCTGCCGATTTCCGTGTAGTTGTCGTACACGTTCTCCAGGATGTCGCGCAGGCAGATGCGCTGCGGGTGGCGCACCACACGCACCTTGTCCATGGGCGTAAGCTCGGATTCCAGCTTCTTTTCCACAAAGCCGAACAGATCCTGAAGCGTGAGCACCGCGGCCCGGCGCTCGCTCGCGCTGAGTTGCGGCTCGCGCTTGCGGTAATCTTCCATCTTTGTCTGGAGCAGACGAGTATTTTCGTTCGGTTTGTCACCGAAAATATCGCGGATGTAGGTCAGCCGCTCCGACAAATGCTGTACTTGCTTTTCAATTTCCATCAGTAGTCCGAGTGCTTAGTTTAAATCCCCTGAGGGGGCTCTGCCCCCTCAGACTCCCCCGCAAGGGGACTGAGTCCCCTTGACCCCACAATTCCGGAAAACGGCTTTGCCGTTTTCCGGGTATGGGGGTGCAGGGGCATCATGCCCCTGCCGGGGAGGTTTGGAGGTGCGGCCAGTAGTGCTAAGGCTCACGTTCATCCCATCGAGAGTATCGCTGGATGATAACCTTTGCGTCACTGGTTTGAGTCCCTCCAAAAAATATCGTCCTAACCTTAAAACAACAAAATCTGCGCGGTTTTTCTGCGCAGGAAATCTACATTGGACTTGATGTCCTCACCGGACAGGGTGTGGCCTCTGAGCACCAGATTGTCGAGAAAGTCCACGCCGCGCGCCCGGGCTTCGGCCAAATCCTTGCCCCAGACAATGCCCAGGGCCAGGTTCGGGTCGAACTCGGTGGGAATATCATAGGGCTTGTCCGTGGGCACATGGGTATGCATGGAAAGCCAGTCTTCCTTTTTCCAGCCAAACGCCTCGATGCGGCCTACCCAGGGGGTGAAGCGGTTGTCCGGGTCTTCGGCAATGATCCGGTATTCGATGCCGACGCCTTCAAAGGTAATGTCATTCTGGGTATAGCCAAGGGGATCGCCGAGAGCGGAGCGGATCTGCTCGGCAATGATGTCCACGCCCTTTTGCCCCTTGATCCGGGCGATGGCGGCTGACACGCCGTTTTCCACCTGGATGCGGGTGTTCACTTCCATGAGATAGGGCTGCCCGTCGCGGGTGACGATCCACTCCCAGGTGCCCACGCTGTCGTACTTGACCTCACGGGCCAGGGCCAGAGAATGGTTGGTGATATCCTCAAGCACCTTGTCCGCGTCAAACTTGTAGCTGACCGCGGAGGAATCAAAGCCGGGCGCGACTTCCACTCGCTTTTGCAGGCCGGTGCTCTGGATGGAACAGTTGCGCGTGCCAAAGTGCAGCACATTGGTACAACCGCGTTCGGCCAGGATCTGCACTTCCAGATGGTTGAAGTCCCGGATGCGCTGCTCGATCAATACGCCCTCGTCCTTGAACTGCCGGGCGGCGTAGTTCCGGATACGGCGATACACGGAACGGAAGAGATCAATGTCGTGCACCTCTTCAATGCCCATGCCGCCGCCGCCAGCCGAGGCCTTGACCAGCACCAGCGGGCGATCGATGCCTTGCTGCTGTTGAAACTCATAGAGCGAGCGGGCCACTCTTTCCGCTTCCTGCTCGTCATAAATCGGCTTGTCAGAACCGGGAACCGTTGGTACACCAAGACTGCGCGCAAGACGCTTGGTGTTGATCTTGTCCCCAAGCTCACGAATGACGCGCCAGGACGGACCGATGAACACCAACTTGCGGTCGCGGCGCGTGACCCGGCGGGCAAAACGGTAATCCTCGGCAAAAAAGCCGTAGCCCGGATGAATGGCGGTGGCTCCGGCCTCGTCGGCAACAGCCATAAGCTCGTTGGCGTCATGGTAGGACGAAACCCGGTACAGGCGCTTTTGGCCGCCGGACTCGCGCGCCAGGCGCACGTGGCCCGACTCGGCGTCCTCGGCCGTGTAGACGCAGACAAAATCCAGGCCGAGCTTGGCGCAGGCCTGCACGATACGCACGGCAATCTCGCCCCGGTTGGCCACCAGAACTTTATGTGTACTGTCAGTCACCAGTCTTTCCCTATGGTAACAATATCTTGGGCACGTATCCCCAGGCGCTTTGCCCCTATGGAGACAAACGGGTAGTGTCTCAGTTTGTCGTCAGACGAGGAAGGCAAGTTTTTTGCGACGGGAGTGTACTCTTATGGTACTCGACCGGAGCAAAAAACGACGCCTGACGAAGTATCACGGCAAACTGAGGCGCTACCGACAAACGTGAAAGCAGGAAAACACTTTATGCCAAACCTGAAAAAAGTCCAGAATTGCGCTGATATCCTTAGAACCATTCTCCCGCAAGGATTTTCTCCAAAAATCGGCTTCGTCTTGGGCACGGGTCTCGGTAACCTCGCGCATTCGCTGGACAACTTAGATGACTCCCACATCGTTCCCTACAAAGATCTGCCGGGCATGCCCGTGTCCACGGTGCAGTCGCATCAGGGCGCGTTTGTGGCCGGAACGCTCCGCGGCGTTCCGGTTCTCTTGCAGCAGGGCCGCAGCCATCTCTATGAAGGCGTGTCTCCGGCCGAGGTCTGCATGGGTGTGCGCGTGATGGCCGTTTTGGGGATACAGGCTCTGGTCATCACCAACGCCGCCGGGGCTCTCAATCCGCTTTTCAGCACCGGGAACCTCATGGCCATCACCGACCAGATCAATATGACCGGACAAAGCCCGCTCACCGGCCCCAATGATGATAGCTGGGGACCGCGTTTTCCCGACATGAGCCGGGTATACGACCGGGAACTTCTGGATATTGCCTGCGAGCATGCTCTGCGGCAGGGCGTAGCGCTGGAAAAGGGGGTGTACGTTTGCGTTCCCGGACCGCAACTGGAAACCGGAGCGGAAACCAGGGCCTACCGCATGCTGGGCGGGGACGCCATTGGCATGTCCACCGCGCTTGAAGCTATTGCCGCCCACCACATGGGCGTGCGCGTTCTGGGCTTGTCCTGCCTGACCAACAAAAACCTGCCCGACTGCATGGCCGAGGCCGACATCGAAGACATCATAGCCACAGCGCAAACGGCCGGAGAGCGGCTGGCAAAGCTGCTTGTCGCTGCGGTGCCGGACCTCGCCGGAGCGGTGTAGGGGCTGTCTCCAAATAGTTCTTTTGTCCAAATAGCTTCGTCATCCGGCCCTTTTTGCTCCGGTCGAGTACCATAAGAGTACACTCCCTTCGTAAAAAGGGCCGGATTCCTCGCTCTTGGAGCAAAATTACTTATTTGGAAACAGCCCCTAGCCCCTACAGCATCGACGATTTCAGGCTCTCATCCTGGCCTGTGCGCATCAGGGCCTCGATCCGCTTGTCCGGCACAATCCACGGCAGCAAAGACGCGAGGCAGCCGATCATTACCGCCGGCGGCCAGAACCATCCGGCTGCCAGCCCGCACAGTATTGATCCGATAGTGAACGCCGATTTTTTTGAACCTTTGAGCGACTTCGCCAAGGTGCTCTCTTTGCTGTGCGCCCGCACCAGTTCGTGGGCCAGAAACACCCAAACGATATCGGCTGCCAGCATCAGCGCGCCGTATGTCATTTGAGCGGTTCTCGACAGGAGATTCGCTCCCAGCCACTCTGTTGTGAACGGAAACAGCGATATGCAGAACAGGAACAGAATATTGAGCCACAATATTTTACCTGTAACGACTTTCACTGCCTGGAACATATGATGGTGGTTGTTCCAGTAAACCGCCAGGGTCAAAAAACTCACCACATACACCAAAAATATGTGCGACAAGCCCAACAACGCGGAGAGGTCGGCTTTTGCGGGCGGGGTCAAGGTAAGCACAAGAATCGTGATGATAATGGCGATTACTCCGTCCGTAAACGCCTCCAATCGTGATTTTGCCATACTTTACACGCACTCCCTGCTATAAACGTGCTATGCTTCCTTTTCGCCAGGGTCTGCCTTGCCGTCCTCTTCAAAAAACACAACCCGGTTGCGCCCGCTTTCTTTGGCCTGATACAGCGCTTCATCCGAATATTTGATCGCCGCATGCATATCGTTCAGCGGGGCGGCGAAAGCGATGCCAAAGCTTGCGGAAATCGGTATTTCCCTGCCTTCGAACAGCACAGGCGCCTTGCACACTTCTTCTCGAACGCGTTCCGTGGCTTTGAGCACATCCGCTTTGTTGATATCGGACATATGGATGATGAATTCCTCTCCACCGTAACGGCCGAACAGATCATACGGCCGGATGGCTTTTTTCACCCTTTGCGCGGCTTCCTTGAGCACCTCGTCCCCGGCCAGATGTCCATAGGTATCATTTACCGCTTTAAAATGATCCAAATCAAGAATTATGATGAAAGATTCGCCGCCTGTCCGTAGCGATCGTTCAATCTGCATTGGGCTGAATTCCATGAAATAGCGTCTGTTGAAGATGTTCGTGAGAGCATCTTTGTTGGCTACTTCCTTGAGTTTTCTGTCGAGAACTATGGTTCTTGCGAAGAGAAAAATGACCCCGAGCAGAATGACGCACAACACGCCGACAAAAATCGTCAGGGAGGCGGCGCGATCTTCCGCAAGCTTTTTCGAGTAGTCGAACGTCCGGCCTGTCCAACTGGTTTCAATCATGTCCGTTTGTACATATTGTTGCGCCTTATCTATGATGGAGCGCAAAATTTCCTGGTCCTTGCTGAAGCCGAAATGCGAATCCATGGGCGCCCGTAACTTGATATTGATTTTAAGGCCCGGTTTTTCGCGGTAGTTCGTCTCAAAAAGCAACAGATGTTCGGAACCCATGACCAGGTCCACCTCTCCCCTTTCCAGCGCGTCCAGGCTTTCTTCCAGGGTATCGTATTCCTTTATATTATCATTTTCGGGAAAAAGCTCGCGATAGGTATCCTGATGTCCGGATTTTCTCATCATTCCCACAGTCGTCCGCGCGACCTGATGGGTCGCCAGATTCGGATAATCCGACTTTGACATGATGGCGTAGTAAGAACGGGAATACGGAACCGTGCTGAATAAGAACTGCCCCGTTCGCGCCTCGGACGGCAAAAGTTGCGCGACCATGGGGATCTCGCCGGCTTTTACCTTTTCATATATTTCCGCCCAGGTGGCGTCTTTTGTGGTCACTGGCGCAAAATGCACGCCTATGAGCCTGCTTATTTCCGCCAGAACGTCCACGGCAATGCCCTGAAACTCCCCCTCTTTTTCGTTATAGAAACTGACCGGATAATTATCGTGCTCAAAAGCGACGAAGATCGGTGCGCTCTGTAGCTTCAACTCATGTAAAAAGGCTCTTTCTTCACTGTTGAAGGACCGGTGCAGCTTATATTTCGCATATTCGAAGTCTCCTTCTTTATAAAGCTCGTAGAGCTTGTCGGCCCCTCCCGCGGCAATATACTTGTTTACCACGGAAATGACAGGAGCCAGAGCGGGATTGGCGGTAGTCATGGCCACGGATTCGTGCGCCATGGAAAAAAAGATCGTGGAACGAATAACATCAGCGTCCCTGAAGGCGGGATCAGCGACAGCCTCCGCGATAAACGCGTCTATCTCGCCGTCCTTGAGCATTCGCGCGGCCGTATGGTAATTATCAACATCCACACGGTAAAACGACAAGCGGTAGGCTCTTTCAATGATATCCGCAGTGGTGGAACCGGCCAAAAAGCCAACCTTGAGCCCCTGTATGTCCGACTCGATCTGAATCCGCTCCGAATCCACATGCGAAAAAATCCGGAGCGAGCGCTTGGCTATGGGAAGCGACATGCTGAATTTCCGCTTCCGCTCCTCTGTCGGCGTCAATTCTCCCGTGAAATCGAGTGAATGGTCCTTGAGCCGCGCCATCAGTTCGTTCCACTCGTGCATTTCCGGAACAAAAGCTATCCCGAAAAGTTCCGACAAAAGCGCACAGAATTTCGGCGTGAAGCCGGCGTAAGATCCGTCGGTCAGTATGAAGAGTTCCGTCCCGAAAAGCGCCCCGTATGAGAACTTGTCCCTGTCGGCTTTCAGCGCCTCGATGGCGGATATCTCTTCCGCGGTCACACCGGGGATGTCTTTGTATGTTTTTATCGAAGCAAGCGGCGAAACGGCATTTTGAGCCAAGCCATGTTTTGTTGAAGAGAAGAGGAGCAAAGCCAGTATTGAAAACGTCACTATATGCTTCATAGTACCTCGCCGGACATATTTATTCGGGGAAAGTCCCGACTGCCCTCGCTTTATTCGCCAATACTGGTGTAGGCATTGGCAATGGGATAATCCCAGTTTCCGCCAAAACCCCGCCTGGACAGATTCAAGGCGGGCGGAGCCTGGTGTCGTTTGAATTCGGCCAAGCGCACCAGCCGGAGCACTTCCCTGGCCATGGCCTGATCATAGCCTTTCTCCACCAGGCGGGAAAGGCTCTCGCCGTTTTCCACAATATCCTTGAGCAAAGGATCGAGAATCTCATAGGGCGGCAGGGAATCAGAATCCCTCTGCCCCGGCCTGAGCTCCGCTGACGGCGCTTTATCAAGAATTGACTCCGGTATCGCGGTCCGCGGCTTTGCGGCGTTATGCAGGCGACACAGGGCATACACCTGAAATTTGTACAGATCGGCAATAGGGGCAAGACCTCCGCAGAGGTCCCCGTACAAGGTGCCATACCCGACCGCCGCTTCGGACTTGTTGCCGGTGGACAGCAACAGCGCTCCGAAACGATTGGAATACGCCATGAGGAGGCTCCCCCGGATACGCGCCTGTATGTTTTCCTCCGTCACGCCCGCAAGGCCTCCGGCAAAAACCCCGGAAAAGACCTGCTCATAGGCCTCCAGCATGGGCGTTACCGGCAGCACATGGGCCGCAATGCCCAGATTTTCCGCCAGGGCCTTGGCGTCATCAAGGCTGCCCTGGCTGGAATACGGGGAAGGCATCAATAAGCCCGTGACATTTTCCGGTCCGAGAGCTTCGGCGGCAAGAGCCGCCACCAGAGCCGAGTCCACGCCTCCCGACAAGCCGAGCACGGCCTTGCGGAACCCGCATTTACGGGAAAAATCGCGAGTACCCAGCATAATGGCCTGCCAGAGCTCCTCTTCCCGCTCAAGTCCGGCCGCAATGCTCCCTTTACCTTTGCCGACAACATCAGCCATGAGCAGCGACTCCCGGAACAAGGGCGCGCGGGCCAGGAGGTCCCCGTTGGCGCTGAGCGCCATGCTCCCGCCGCAATAAATCAGGGAGTCATTGCCGCCGGTCAGGTTAACCGCGAGCACGGGAATGCGATAATGCCGGGCCAGGTGGGAAAGCATGCGCTGGTGCAGTCCGGTCAGACCCTGTTCATACGGCAGCGCCGTCAGGTTGATCAGGCCGTCCGCCCCGCCCCCGGCAATGAAGTCGGCCACGGGATCGGCGGAAAACGTCCTCTGCCCCTGCCAGAACGTGGGATCGTTCCAAATATCCTGCCCCAAGGTAATGACAAAACGCCAACCTCTATGATGCAACACGCCGCAGGCCACGCCGGGTTCAAAATAACGCGCGTCGTTATGCCCGCCTCCGGAAGGAATCAGCACTTTGCGGCTGATGACCCGTACCTTGCCTTCATGCAGGAGCACCGCGCAATTTTGCAGGCGCTTGCCCTGCGGGACCGGGTTGGCCACAGGCGCGCCGAGCAGCAGGGGCGGGACAGCGGAATGCGCGGCCAAACGCCCTGCCGCTTCCTGCAACACGGTCCGGCAGTCAGCGATAAACCCCTCTCTGATCAGCAGATCGCAAGGGTTCGGACCGCACAGGGCCAGTTCAGGGGCCACACACAAGTCCGCCCCCTGCCCGGAAGCGTCCAGCAGCGCCGCTTCAAGCGCCGCCATGTTATCCCTCAGGGCTCCGGTAACCGGATTGCTCTGTATGAGCGCGACTTTCATTGTCACCGTCCTGATTATATTTTTGGAGGGGCTCTGCCCCCTGGAGCGTGTCGTCACGAGGAGGATTTTTGGTTTCTGCCAAGGAAGAAAAGCTTTTTATGGAAGGAGTGTACTCTTATGGTACTCGACTGGAATAAAAAGCTTTTCTGACGCAGACAGGGAGCAAAAAAACCCTCGTGGCGACACGCTCTACAATACATCCTGCATACTGTAGAGCCTGCCCGGCGCCGCGCCATGCAGCCAACGCACGGCCCGCAGGGCTCCGTTGGCGAAGTTTTCCCGCGAATGCGCCTGATGGGTGACTTCAATGCGTTCTCCGGGCCCGAAATAATAGACGGTGTGCACGCCCACCACATCGCCGCCGCGCAGGGCCTGGATGCCGATTTCCTGTTTCGGGCGTTCTCCGATAATGCCGTGGCGGCAATAGCAGGCGGATTCTTCCAGATTCCAGGCCTTGGCCTCGGCAAGGCATTCGGCCAGACGCATGGCCGTGCCGCTGGGGGAGTCTTTTTTCTTGTTGTGGTGGATTTCGGCCAGCTCAACATCATAGTCATCGCCCAGAAGACGGGTCAGTTCAGGAAGCACCTTCAGCAGCACGTTCACGCCGACGCTCATGTTCGGCGACCAGAACAGGGGCGTTTTGACGGCCAGTCCTTCAAGTTCCGCGCGTTCCTCGGCGGAAAGTCCCGTGGTGCCGATAACGTGCGCGGCGCCTGTCCGGGCGGCGGCCCGCGCGGTTGCCAGCGATACAACGGGCGCGGTGAAATCAATGATCACCGCTTTGGGGAGCGTATCGAGCAGAGAGGCGATGTCTGTTGCAACAGGGCAGCCGAGATTGCTCAGTTCCGTTGCTTTTTCCTTTCTCTCCACCACACCGGCCAGTTGCAGATCATCGCTTTCACGCACCAGGCGGGTCAGAATCGCTCCCATCCTGCCTGCCGCTCCCATGACAATAACCGGAATACCCATGACCTGCTCCTTATGAAAGTGGCCTGCTTTTTTGATACCGTTTCTCTTATGTAGCGCATTGTAGGGAAAACCGCCAGTCCGCGCTTTTTTCTTACCCGGACAAGGAAAAGGGCTGAACAGCGTGAGGGCTTTCCCAATAAGGGCTTTTGCTCCAAAAGCAAGGAACCCGGCCCTTTGCAAAAAGAGCCGGGTAACGTGGACCGTGAACGGGGAATGTGTGAAATCAGCCGCTTTGCCGCAGCAGAGATTCCATCAGCGCGACGGCTTTGTCATATTCGGCCATCATAACGGCATAGGATATATTTCTGACGGCGGCTGCCATATCCTCGGAGAGCGGCATGGCCTTGAGACTGTCAAATGTATTGTCCATGGCCTCGGCATCCATGCTCTCAAGCGCTGTCTTTAAGTTCTCAAGCTCGGCGTTGAATAACTCCCTGTCCAGGCGGCCTTTTTCGCCGGCTTCTTTTTCATTTTTCGCCGCTATTGCGCTGTGTATATTGCTCAGAATGGTTTGCAAAGATTCTAAAAAGCCGTTGTTATGCGCTTCAATGTAGCCTGTATTTCCGTCTCTTCCGGCTGTTTCCAGCGCATACGCGGCTTTGGACAGTTCTTCGGCGCCGATATTTGCGGCCGCGCTTTTCAGAGCGTGAACATAGGTCGTGTACAGGGGCAAATCGCCGTCCGCCAGGCTTTTCTTGATTTTTTCGATTTTTTCCAGCCCGTCCTCGCGGAATGTCGCAAGCGTGTCCAGATAGCGTTCATACGCCCCACCTGTAAGGGAAAGGCCTTTTTTGACATTTATCCCGCTGATCTCGATTTGTATCTCCCGCGTGTCCACGGCAGGATAAGAGCCGGTAACTGAAGATGATTGCTGTTGCTTTTCTTTCGGAATCCACCTTTCAAGAAGAGCATTTAATGCGATCGTATCAATCGGTTTTGACAAATAATCGGTAAAGCCGTTTTCCAAAAATATTTCTCTCATGCCGGATGTGGCGTTCGCGGTCAGCGCGATTATCGGCACGTTGTCATAATACGGGTCTTCATTGCTCATTGCCCGTATGCGCCGCGTCGTCTCGACGCCGTCCATTTCCGGCATCCTGTGATCCATGAAGACCACATCGTGATGTTTTGACTTGAGGGCCTCGATCGCTTCCATGCCGCTCTTACATAAATCCACCTGCATATGATACGGCTGCAACAGACCGGCGGCCACCCGCAAATTTGTATTTATATCGTCAACGATCAGAATCTTTGCGTCCGGCGCGGTAAACCTCGCCACAGACTCTTTGCTCGTATTGTACGCAAAGCTTTCCGACAGGCCATTCATGATATTGGCGATAGGCAAGGCGTAAACGGGCATTGAAAGAGCCGGCAGATCTTTATTTGAAGTTGCTTCGCCAAACTCCGTGAGCAGCACGAGCCGTGAGTTGGCGCTGTGGCTTTTCACCAGGTCTTTGTGTTTTCCAAACAGCACGTCTGATACGAATATGAACGCATAGTTCTTGCCCGCGAGTTTTTCCTCCAACTCATGTTCGTTTGTCGCCAACGTGTACTTCACACCCAGGCTGTTCAGCGCGAACATGATGGAATTGGCATAGATTTCCCTGCGTTCAAAGATGAAAACAGCCTTTTCGCCGGGGTTTTCCACAGAGGCCATTTTATCGGCCGTGTGTATTTTTTGCGGCAGCGTGACGGTAAATGTGCTGCCCTTGCCATATTCGGATGCAACGGTGATGCTGCCGCCCATCGCGGTCACAATACTGTGCGTTATGGCAAGTCCTAATCCCGTCCCTTCTATATTCCTGTTCTTTTCCTCATCGAATTTGATAAAGGCGCCGAACAGTTCACCAATGTGCTCCTGCTTGATGCCTATGCCGCTGTCCTTAACCTCAATGGTAAGCTCCACAGTATGCTCATCCTTGTGTTCGCCGCAAATGAGCAGGGAAACAAAGCCTTGTTCCGTATACTTGACGGCGTTGCTCAAAAGGTTGATCAGGAGCTGGCGGATTCTCAATTCATCCCCGATCAGCGCGTTGGGTATGTCGCTGTCAATGTTTACCACGAAACGCACATGGGATTCGATCAGCCTCATCTTGATTATGCTGATAACGTCGTTGATAAGAGAGGAAAACAGATAGTTTACCGGCAGTATGGTCAGTTTGCCCGATTCGATTTTTGATAAATCCAGTATATCGTTGATGAGGGACAAAAGGTTCGCGCCCGCCAGTTTGGTCTCCATGATGTAGTCGCGGGCAATTTCCCAGTTTGCCGAACGCAGGGCAAGCTCGGTCATGCCGATGATCGCATTCATCGGGGTGCGTATCTCGTGGCTCATCTGCGCCAAAAAGTCACTTTTCGCGTTGCTGGCCTCATAGGCATCCAATAACGCTTCCTTAAGCTCATTTTGCAATGTCACCATATCCGTGATGTCATCGATACTGCCCACTACATAGAGCACTGTTCCATTGTCGGCATATATAGGCGCCGTGCGTATGTGAAAAATCCTGTCGACATGTTCAGACACCCAGTCCTGCGGGCCTTCAATAAAGGTTTTGCGGGTATTGGCGATGATATCCGAATGCAGAAGGTCGGATTTGGACTCGCCAAGCTTTTTGCCGACAATGCGTTCCGCGGTGAAATCGAACTGTTTGAGATACGTACCGTTGAAAAGCACGATCGATTCATCCTTGTCAACGCAGTAGATAATGCCCGGATAGTGTGTGATTACGGCTTCAATCTGCGCGGCGGAAGTGCTGATGCTCAGCATCATTTCGTTGCGCAGCAAGGCATTGGCGATCAACAGGCTGCCGGAACGCAGTATCGCTTCCTCGTTTTCCGAAAACCGGCGTTCGTTATGGCTGTCATAAAACCCCACAAAGCCCCAAAAGTAATCCTGCAACAATACCGGTACTACAAGGACGGATACTATGCCCTGCGGGGAAAGCCGCGCCTGTTCCGCCGGGGACAGGTCGCGGACCAGGCTGTTTATGCTCCCGCCTTTTGACAGTATGCCTGAGCTTTCCCAGCCGGGTATAATCTCGCCATGCGGCATATGTACCGTGTATTTGCCGTCCCGCTGAAGTTCCGAGCCTTCCGGCCATTCATACAACGGCGTGTAGCGGAAACCGTCGTTATCTGTATGATTCCTCCAGATACGCACACGGTCAACGTCAACGACCGAAGCCAGCATACCCAGGCTCCGGTACAGGTCGTTGGTGAACTGATCGGGTTCTGACTGGAGCAGAACGGCTGCCACGTGATTCACCGCATGCAGCAGGACATCCCGTTTCTTGATTTCCTCCATCATTTTTCTATGCGCCCGCAAATCCCGCGCGTATCCCGTGAGGATATAATCCCTTGCGCCGTAAACGCGGACAAGCGTGACTTCCATGGGGATCAGCGTGCCGTCCAACGCCTGATGCAGCCATTCAAAAGCATACCGGCCCTCTTCGTATGCTTTCCTGAGATTCCTATCCATTGCTTCGGCTGAAAGCCTCCCGTCCGGCTGGCGCTCCGGCGACAGTTCGTGAAACCGGTCTATATATTCCTGCTTGTCTTTCAGCTTGAACAGTCTGACGGCTTTCTTGTTGCAGTCGTATATTTTGAAATTTCTGTCCCACAAAGTGCAAACGAGAGGAGTCTTATCGAGCATAATGCGGACGCGCCTGTTAACCCTCTGAATCTCTTTGTTTTTGTTGTTGTTCTTTATAAAAAGGATGGCGAGCAGAACAAACAGCAACAACAGGACAATGGCGGCTATGATAACGGCTGTTGAACGCTGATGGACATATTTTTTTTCATAGTCAAAAGTTTTCTTTATCCAGTCTCCTTCAATTCGTTCGATATTGAGATGCTGACGGGTTTTGTAAAAAATTGAACGCAGCATTTTTTCATTTTTGTTGTACCCTAAATACGATTCCTCCAACGGCGAATTGAAACGGATATTGACTTTAAATCCGGTCTTTTCCCGATAATTCAACAAGGTAAGAAGCACATGCTCGGAAGCCATGACAAGGTCCACTTCGCCGCGCTCAAGCGCGTCCAGTACTTCATCCTGAGAAGGATAGTATTTTACGTTGCCGTGGTTCGGAAAATATTTTTTAAATATAGCGGCGTAAGCGGAATCTTCTCCAACGCCGACCGTTAGCCTCTCTACCTGATACATTTTCAAATACGGGTAATCAGACCTTGACAGCAGGGCATAATGGGAGGTGGTATAAGGGAGGTAGGAAAAAAGAAAGTTCTCCGCCCGCTCCTCTGTATACAGTAATTGTGATATCAGCGCCGCCCTGCCCGAGCTGAGCATGTCAAGCATCTCGTTCCACGGCGTGTTTTCATCGTTCACGACTTCAAACTCTATACCGCTGATAAGGCTTATTTCCGCCAGAAAATCCGGAACAATACCCTGAAACGCCTTTTCCTGCGCGTTATAAAAACAAACCGGGTAGTTGTCGGCCTCTAAAACGACAGGCACTTTTGCGCCTGCCGCGGATAAATTCGCTATATAGGCCTTTTCTTCGTCAGTGAGGGACGCATGTAAGGCGTACTTCGTATATTCAATATTCCCTTGTATGTATAATTCGTGCAGCCTGTCGATACCGCCGGACAAGATATATTTGTTGACCGCTGAAATGAGGGGTGCATATTCGGGGTTCCTGGTCGTCAATGAAACAGGGGTGTATATCAGCGGGAACATTTCCCTGGCCTGAATGGAATCGTATTTCTCAAAAGAGAGGGCAAAGGGGTAGTCTACTATAAATGCGTCTATTGCGCCGGCTTGCAGTTGTTCGACCACTTCCGCGGTAGAGTGCAGATTAACGGTTTTAAATCGTATCTCGGGATAAGCATCCCGGATGGATTGCGCGGTGATCGTCCCGGCAAAAAACCCTATTGTCCAACCGTTAAGGCCGTCTTCGGACGTTACGATGGGAGCGCCTTCACAGGCGGCGCAGGTAAAGACGCCGAGCGAACGCTCCGCGACAGGAAGCGTCATCAAATAGGCCTGCTTCCGCTCGGGCGTCGGGGTGAATTCACTCGAGAAGTCAGTTTCCAGGCTGTCGATGTCGTCTTTCAAGACCGTCCAGTCCGTATATTCCCGCAGGACGAACGGGATGCCGAAAAGGCCGGACAGTAGCTCGCGGAACATGACCGTAAAGCCGGTATAGGTGCCGTCCGGCTGCCGGAACGTCTCTGTCGTGCCCAGGCTCCCGAATGAAAAACTGTCGCGCTTGGAGATGAGGTTTTCTATCGCCGCTATTTCTTCATCGGTTATCCCCGGAATGTCCCGAAAAGACGCAATGTCGCGCATGTTTGTTTTCGTATCGCCAGGGAGTTTTCCCGGTTTCTCGGAACACCCGGCCCAAAAGTATGCCGCGACGCCAAGCAAGAGAAGAAGCGCGATTATTCTCTTTGCGTATGTTTTCATCCAGCCGGCCCCACCTGCGCAAAGGCTTTTTCGCAGTCGAGGAAAACAGCCACAAGATCAGGGTCAAAATGCGTCCCGCTGAGGCTTTTTATAGTATTCACGGCCTCCTGGTGGCTGTGGCTGCCCCTGTGGGGCCGGTCGTTGACCAGAGCTTCGTAGACATCGACTATGGCCATAATCCTGCCCTGTAGCGGGATGCCCGTGCCTTTCAGTCCCTGCGGGTAGCCCGTGCCGTCCCATTTTTCATGGTGGCTGCCGGCCAGAGCTTCGGCGTGGTGCAGCAGGCTGCCGTTGTCCACGTTTTCCCTGATTTGGTGGATTATCTTGACCCCGAAGTTCGCGTGGCCTTTCACATCCTCATATTCCTCACTCGTAAGTTTTCCCGCCTTATTCAATATCTTGTCGGCCACCGCTATCTTGCCTACGTCGTGCAGATGCGCCGACATAAGGAAAAGCTCCATGTCCCAGGCCGCGATTTCATCCTTGAATTGCTCATGCTGTAACAGGGCGTTTATGAAGATTTTCAGGTATTCCTGCATATGGCCGTTTTCCGTGCCGCTGCGTATATCCATTATACCGGCTATATTGGCAACCATCTTCATGGTCGTGTGCAGGTTGCCGGAGGATTTGAGCCGTGCATGCGCGCCGCCGCCGCTCATTGCCTCTGCCGTCCCGCAATTGAACTCTTTCTCATGGGCGAGAAAGACCTCGGCGATCAGCGGGTCAAAATGCGTGCCCTTCCCATTGCGGATAATGTCTATTGCTTCCTCATGCGTGAACGCTTTTTTGTATGGACGATCGTTGGTCAGAGCATCGTAAACATCGACGATCGCCATCAGCCGCCCCTGCAGCGGTATGTCGCGGCCTTTCAGCCCATACGGATAGCCTGTTCCGTTCCACTTCTCATGGTGCGTGCCCGCAACTGCCTCGGCAAAATGCAAAAACTCATTTTCAGTCGTGTTTTCCTCTATCCGTTTGATAATGTCCACGCCGAGAGCGGCATGCTTCTTCATCTCCTCAAATTCTTCGTCGGTCAGCTTGCCCTGCTTCAGCAGGATATCGTCTTTAATGGAGATTTTGCCTACGTCGTGCAGTTGCGAGGACATGAGAAACAAGTTGATATCCCACGATAACAGTTCTTCAGAGTAAATATTGTGTTCCAGCAGGAAATCCACAAGAAGGCTGAGATAGTGCTGTGTTCTTTCAATGTGGCCGCCTGTCACGCTGTCCCGGCACTCCACAAGCTCCGCCACTGTCTTGAGAATCGCGTTTTGCAGCTCAAAAACCGTCCTGGTCTTTTTATTGACCTCGCTCTCCAAACTGCGGCTGTACTTCAGCAAATCCTGCTTCTGCTTTTCAAACAGGATGTGCAGTTCCACCCGCTTGTTCAGCAGTTCCGGAGAAAACGGCTTGGTGATATAGTCCACCGCGCCGAGGTTAAGCCCTTTGACTTCGCTTTCGGGGTCGATTTTTGCCGTCAGGAAGATAACGGGTATATGGGCAGTATGCTTTGAGGCTTTCAGTTTTTTTATAACGGCGTATCCGTCTTCCTCCGGCATCTCAATATCCAATAATATCAGTGCCGGCGCCACTTTTTCGAGAAGCATAAACATTTTTTTCCCGGACGGCGCGGTAAAAACGTTGTAACTGCCGGACAGGTTATTTTTTCCAAAAGTCAGGTTGGTGATATCGTCGTCCACCATTATGACAGTCTCGCGACTGCTTTCCATGAGATCCTCCTTCATTGGCATGGATTTACTTATGTCAAAAGCCGCCTGATGCTCAAGCGTTATCGTTCCGGACCGCCATCCGCTGGCGGATCTCCAGGCCCTTTTTACGCAGGGAATAGGGAATAATAATTCCGCAAGATAGCGGAATTGTCAACCGGAAAGCTTTACAGGGCAACAAAATTAAAAAACCGCCCGTCTGCCGAACGGCAGGCGGGCGGGAACCCAAGCTCGCGGACACTGGCCCTGTGATGAGACACAGGATGTACCGACTTTTTTCTCTTTCGCGCTATCGAGTCTCCCAGACTACCGGTACATTAGTATCTTTTTCTTTCGAGAAAGATACAATAGTAGCGGTTTTCTGTCAAGATTTTTTGTATCGTGGCAAGATGAGAGACTATCCATACCTACTGGAAGCCCTTTCTATTACAGTAGAAAAACTGCGGAAAGAGCGAAAGCTGACCAAGACGGCCCTCGCTAACTTTTCGGACTTACAGGAGTGCTATATCAGGGGGATAACCAAGGGGAGAAGGAATCCCACCATTACCGCGGTCTATGGTATTTGTGAGGCCCTACAGATTTCTCCGCAGGAGTTTTTCGACAAAGTAAGTGCTGAAATGGAAAGTCTCAACAACAGCAAAAGCAAGTCGTCACATTCTTAGCGCCCGCCTTGCCGTCAAATAATTTCACTTGCTTTGGCGGGGTTTTTGCGTTCTTAATAGCCCCTGGGCAATCAGCCCAGGAAATCCCAATGCAGACACAGCACCAGGACACAGGCGGGGTTCTTTCTTCCCCCACGGCGCGGGGCGTTCTCTATGCCCTTTTGGCGACCTTTGTCTGGTCTTTCAACTTTATCGCCGGTCGCGGCCTGGCCGATGCCATCCCGCCCTGCACCCTGGCCCTGCTGCGCTGGCTCACGGCGTTTTGCGCCATCTTTCCCTTTGCCCTGCCCGAGCTCAGGCGGGAATGGCGGCATTTCACGCAAAACAAATGGTATTATCTGGTCACCGGCGCCATCGGGATCGCCTTTTTCAATACCGCCTTGTACATTGCCGCCCACGAGGTGGCCGCGCTGAACATGTCGCTTATCTTCACATCTTCCCCTTTGTTCACCATCATCCTCTCACGGATCTTTTTCGGCGAACCCATTCCGCCCGCGCGCGTAGCCGGTATCGCCGTTGTGCTTGCCGGCATTCTTGTCCTTATTACCCGGGGCGACGCGCAGGTGCTGATCACCCTGTCCTTTCAGCCCATGGATCTTCTGGTGCTGTTCTCGGCCTTCTCCTTTTCCCTGTATGCCCTGCTAGTGCGCAAAAAACCACAGGGCGGCGGCCAGCGCTCCTATTTCGCGGTCATTTTCGGCATCGGCATACTTCTGCTGCTGCCCTTTTCCCTCTGGGAAATCAGCAGCGGCGCGGAAATACGCCTGTCGCCATCCCTGATCATCGGTATTCTGTACATGGGGCTCGGCGCCTCTGTCTTTTCCTTCTGGTTCTGGTCCAAGGCCATCGGACTCATCGGTCCGGCCCGGGCCGCGGTAGTCTATTATACAATGCCGCTGTTCTGCGCCATAGAGGCCGTGCTTATGCTCGGCGAGCCCATCCTCTGGGTGCATTACGTGGGCGGCGCGCTTATCGTCAGCGGCCTGTTGCTGGCCACCAGGCAAAGCAGTCAATAGTATGAACATTCCACGCACCTTTCATATTCAGACCTTCGGCTGCCAGATGAACGCCAGTGATTCCGAATGGCTCATGCGCTCCCTTGTCGCGCGCGGTTTCGTCGAATCCCGGTTTGAAAACGCGGCCTTTTATATTCTGAACACCTGCTCGGTGCGGGAAAAAGCCGAACAGAAAGTATACTCGGAGCTTGGGCGCATTGCCCGCTACTGCAAAGTGCACGGCCGCACAAACGTGACCATGTGCGTGGGCGGCTGCGTGGCTCAGCAGGCGGGTGAACAGATCATGAAGCGTTTCCCCCAGGTACGGCTCGTCTTTGGTACGGACGGCATAGCCCGCGCGCCCGAAGCCATCAGCCGTCTGGTCGAGGAGCCGCGTTTGCGCCTCAAATTACTGGACTTCACCGAAGAATACGGCGAACGGGAGGATGTCCGGCTGAGCGAAGCAAGCTGGAGGGGCGCTGCCCCTCCACCCCGCCAGGGCCTAGCCGGCCCTGGACCCGGCATTCCTGGAAACAGCTCCGCTGTTTCCAGGCTACGAGGGGTGCAGGGGAAATCATTTCCCCTGCCAGGGGAGTCTGAGGGGGCAGAGCCCCCTCAGGGGGTTTGGGGCGGAGCCCCAAACCCAGATATCCCGCCCGCCGTGTTTGTGAATATCATGCAGGGATGCGACAATTACTGCTCCTATTGCATCGTGCCTTACGTGCGCGGCCCGCAAAAATCCCGCGAGTTTGAGGCCGTTCTTGCCGAATGCCGGACCTTGGCGCGCGGCGGCGCGAGAGAGATCACCCTGCTGGGACAAAATGTGAACTCCTACGGCCAGGATCAGGGCAAGCGGAGCGGAGAAAAACCGCCCTTTGCCGAACTGCTGTACGCCGTGGCCGCTATTCCCGGCCTGGAACGGCTGCGTTTTGTCACTTCCCATCCCAAGGATATCGCGCCTGAGGTCATCCGGGCCTTTGCGGAACTGGACAGCTTGTGCCCGCGTCTGCACCTGCCCCTGCAATCCGGCTCCGACCGCATACTCAAGGCCATGAACCGCCGCTATGACACGGCCCGGTATATGGCCATTGTGGAACAATTGAAAAAGGCCCGTCCCGACATTCTGTTGACCACGGACATTATTGTGGGCTTTCCCGGCGAAACGGAAGAAGACTTCCAGGCTACCATGCACATCATGCGCGAAGTGGGCTTTGCCTCCAGTTTTTCTTTTGTATATTCCGATCGCCCCCGTGCCAGGGCGGTACTCCTGCCCGATAAAATAGAACGAGCAGTCGCTCTTGAACGTCTTTCCCGCTTGCAGGAGTGGCAGAATAGCGCTAATGATACACTATTGGCCTCCATGAAAGGAGAGGAATGCGTCATTCTGCTGGAAGGCAAAAGCCGCCTGGACGCACTCCTGCCGGAAAACGGGCGGGCCCCGGATTTGGCCGACGAATCCGAGCCCCTCGAATCATGGCAGGGAAAAACCCCACAGGGATTCATCGTCAATGTAGAGCTTCCGGCCCGGTCCGGTCCGGAAGGTTCCGGGTGGCTCGGCGCCATGCTGCCGGTCCGCATTGACGCGGCCGCGCGCCATTCCCTTAAAGGGCGTCAGGCAGGTGCTCCATGGTAGATATTGCCGTTCTCGGCATTTCGCTGCAGGAAGAAGACGGCACGCCGCTGCTGCTTTTGCATCCGCAAGGTTCGCAAACGATCCTCACGCTTGACATCGGCGCCATGGAAGCCTTTGCCATATCCCTTGCCCTGCATGTCACATCCGGCCCCCGGCCGCAGACGGAAAACGAGGCAGAGGCAAAACTGCCTCCCCGTCCCACGCCCCATGAGCTTGTGGTCAACATCCTGCGGGCTCTTGGCGCCAAACTGGTCTGTGTGCGTCTGACCGATTTTGTGGATAACGCCTATATCGCGGAAGCCGTGTTGTCTCACCGGGGCGGAGAAACTGTCATCGACTGCCGCCCCTCGGACGCCATCGCCATTGCTCTGCGTTGCGGCGCTCCTGTTCGGGCCTCTGCTGCCGTGGCAGCTCTGGCTCGGGATATTAACGAAGTCATGGCCATATTGCCGGAGCATGTGCGTACCATAGCCGCGGCCAGACTGACTGAGCTCTCGTTAAGGGATAGACGTTCCGGACCTGAAGCTTGCGCGAGTCCCGTTTCCCCGCGTATTCCCAAGGCTGTTGAAGCCGCGCTGTCAGCCAAGCTCGCGGCCACCGGAAGAGACCCCCGGCAGGAACTGATCAGCGCGGCCCGCAAAATGATGGAAGAAGAACGGGCCAGAGACAGGGAAGATAACGCCTCCGGCCTTGAACAACTTCTTGTCGCTCTCGGGCACTCCGTATCCACCCGCCTTAAAACGGACGAGCCCGCGACCGTGCAGCCGCACCGGGAGGGTATCCGGAACAATACTCTCTCCGGTTCCCTGTCCGGGGAACGCCGCTCCGGCCCGAGAACTCCGCAAATACGTGTGTCACTTATGCGGCACACGGGCGACGGTAAAACAGAAATAGTGAACGAGTTCACTGTTCCCAAACAAAACATTCATATCCCGGAGAGGGTGCTGGCCGGGCTGGGGCTTTCCCAGAGTGAGGCCGAGGCCGTAAACGAAGCGTCTGATGAAGACCGCTGGGCAATGCTCCTGCGCATACTCGCGCCGGAAACCAAGGTGCCCATGTGATGACGCCTGACGAAGTATCACGCCAAACTCAGGCACTGTCTTTGCCCCTGCTTGAAGTGCGCGATCTCAGCGTGGCTTTTGAACGTGACGGCGGCAACGGACAAACAGGCCTGGCCGTGGATAGCGTCAGCTTTTCCCTTGAACGCGGCAAAACCCTGTGTCTCGTGGGGGAATCCGGCTGCGGCAAGACCGTAACCGCCCTTTCCCTGCTGCGTCTGCTCCCCTCGCCTCCGGCCCGCATCAGCGGCGGCCGTGTGCTTTTTGACGGTGAGGATCTGACGGCCATGAGCGAGAAACAGATGCGCCGCATACGGGGCAACCGGGCAGGCATGGTTTTTCAGGATCCCATGACTTCCCTGAACCCGGTCATGCGCGTGGGGGACCAGATTGGGGAGAGCCTGCGCCTGCATCGCGGCATGACGGCCGCACAGGCGCGGGAAGCGGCAACAGCCATGCTTGAGCGGGTCAAGATCCCTGACCCTGGTTTGCGCGTTCGGGATTTTCCGCACCAAATGAGCGGCGGCATGCGCCAGCGGGTCATGATTGCCATGGCTCTGGCCTGCGCCCCGGATCTGATTATCGCGGACGAACCCACCACGGCCCTGGACGTGACCGTGCAAAAGCAGATTCTGGATCTCATGCGCGACCTGATAGACGGTTCGGGCAGCGGCCTCTTGCTGATCACGCACGATCTCGGCGTGGTGGCCCAAGCGGCCGATGACGTGGCTGTCATGTATGCCGGCCGTATTGTGGAACAAGGGCCGGTACGCGGCGTGCTGGAAGCGCCTTCCCACCCCTACACCATCGGCCTGCTCCGCTCCCGCCCCGGCGCTACGGCGCCCAAAGCCCGCTTGGAGGCCATCCCCGGAACCGTGCCCGGTCTCTGGACTCGTCCGGGCGGCTGTACCTTTCACACCCGCTGCCCGTATGCCTTTGAACGCTGTCGCTTTGATGCGCCGCCCCTTTTCACCCTGGAAGGGGACAAAAAGAGTCGCTGCTGGCTGGCCGAGCCGCTCTCCATTATCCCTTGCTCTTGAATTTTCGCCAAATTCAGGTACAAGATATCGCACAACACGAAGTTGAGAAGGCCATGACACACTGTGCGCTGTTTTTTGATATTGGCAACACCAACATAAAAATCGGCGTCTCCCGTAAAGACGGTTCGCTGACCTCGTATGTGTTGCCCAGCAATGAACGCCAGACCGCGGACGAATTCGGGCTGGCCCTGTTGCAGATACTGCGCCATTGCGGCCTGGAAGCGGACGCTTTGTCGGGTTGTCTGGCTTCTTCGGTCGTGCCCGGCCTGAGTCTCATTGTCCGCCGGGCTTGCGAGCGTTTTCTCGGCCTGCGCTTGTTGTTCACGCCTGAAGACGTTCCCCTGCCGCTGGAAAACCGCTACGCCCGCCCGCACGAAGTGGGCGCGGATCGTCTGGTCGGTTCCTACGCGGCCAGAAGACTTTTTCCCGCAACGGCATCCATTATTTCCGTTGATTACGGCACGGCAACGACCTTTGACTGTGTGCAGGACAACGCCTATCTTGGCGGACTGATCTGTCCCGGCGTCATGTCTTCGGTGTCCGCCCTGGCCGCGGGCACGGCCAAGCTGCCGCGCATCAGCCTTGAAGTGGAAGAAAGCGTTCCCGCGCCGGGCCGCTCCACTTCCACCAGTCTGAACCACGGTTTTGTTTTCGGCTTTGCGGCCATGACTGAAGGGTTGGTCGCGCGCCTGTCCGGGACCCTGCAAGGTCCGGTCACTGTTGTAGGCACAGGAGGTTTTGCCCCGTCCATTGCCGCGGTTACGGACTGCTTTCACGCGGTCCGGCCGGATCTGCTGCTGGAAGGGTTGAGCCTGCTGTACAAAGAACATGTATGCTGATTTTTGCCGCAATTGCCGGAGTAGTCCGGAGCGCGGCATATTCCACTATAAAGTATGAGACCCTCCGCTGAGGGAAGGAGCGTTTATGAGCACTATCGTATCTGTCTGGGCACGGGAAATTTTGGATTCGCGCGGCAACCCCACGGTTGAAGTGGAAGTCGGTCTGGAATCGGGCCATGTCGGTCGGGCTGCCGTGCCTTCGGGCGCGTCCACCGGCAGCCGGGAAGCGCTGGAACTGCGCGACGGCGACAAAAGCCGCTATAGAGGCAAAGGTGTGACCAAGGCCGTTGACCATGTGAACGGCGAAATCGCCGAGGCTGTTGTCGGCCTTTCCGCCCTGCGCCAGGTGGAACTGGACAATACCCTGATCGACCTTGACGGCACGGACAACAAGGATCGCCTTGGCGCCAACGCCCTGCTCGGGGTTTCCCTGGCCGTTGCCCGCGCTGCCGCCAATCATCTGGCCCTGCCCCTGTACCAGTATCTGGGCGGGGTCAACGCCAAGGTGCTGCCCGTCCCCCTGATGAACATCATTAACGGCGGCATGCATGCCGCCAATAACCTGGATATCCAGGAATTCATGATCGTGCCGGTGGGCGCGCCGACCTTTGCCGAAGCTTTGCGCATGGGCACCGAAACCTTTCATGCCCTGCACGCCCTGCTTGCCGCTGATGGCCATGCGACCAATGTCGGCGATGAAGGCGGCTTTGCCCCCAATCTGAAAAGCCACGACGAGGCCTTTGCCTACATCATGAAAGCCATTGAGGCCGCGGGCTATACGCCGGGCGCCGACATCGCCCTGGCCATTGACGCCGCCGCCTCCGAATTCTACGAGAACGGCAAGTACAATCTCAAGGGCGAAGGCAAGGTGCTGTCTTCGGCCGAGATGATCAAGTATCTTGAAGCCTTTACCCAAAAATACCCCCTGATCTCCATTGAAGACGGCCTGGCCGAAGGCGACTGGGACGGCTGGCGTCAACTCACCGTGGCCCTTGGCGACAACGTGCAGATCGTGGGCGACGACCTCTTTGTGACCAATCCGGAAATTCTGGCCGAAGGCATTGAGCAGGGCGTGGGCAACTCCATCCTGATCAAACTGAACCAGATCGGTACCCTGACCGAAACTCTGGACACTATCGAAATCGCCAAGCAGAATGGATACACCACCATTGTCTCCCACCGCTCCGGCGAAACCGAAGACGCCTTTATTGCCGATCTGGCCGTGGGCACCAACGCCGGGCAGATCAAAACCGGTTCCCTGTCCCGTTCCGACCGCCTGGCCAAATATAACCAGTTGCTGCGCATTGAAGAACAACTGGAAGACACCGCCTACTATTATGGCCCCAACATGGGCGCGCATTACGGCCTGCTGGATGAAGAAGAGTAAAGGGCGGCATCTGGATGCGGCTTATTGACGGTAAGGCGACGGCCGCAACAATACGGTCGGAGCTGAAAACAACGGTGGAAACTCTTGCCGCAAAGGCCGGGCGCAAGCCCGGCCTCGCGGTTATCCTGGTCGGCGATGACGGCCCGTCACAAACCTATGTGCGCAACAAGGAGCGGGCCTGCAATGAAGTCGGTATGTATTCCGAAGTGCGGCGCCTTCCCGCTGACACGCGGCAGGACGATCTGCTGGCCTGCATCGAAGTCCTGAACGAGCGGCCCGATATAGACGGCATCCTGTTGCAGTTGCCCCTGCCACACGGGCTGGACAGCCGGTTTTGTCTCGAACGCATCGCGCCGGACAAAGACGTGGACGGCTTGCACCCGGTGAACATGGGCAAGCTCATCCTCGGCCTGCCCGGTTTACAGCCCTGTACGCCCGCCGGAGTCATGGAGCTGCTCAGGCGCTATGGCCTCTCTCCCATGGGAAAGAAGGCCGTGGTCATTGGGCGCAGCAATCTCGTGGGCAAGCCCCTGGCCATACTGCTCGGAGCCAAGGGCGGTCATGCCGACGCCACGGTCACGGTTTGCCATTCGGGCACGCCGGATCTGGCCGAGATCTGCCGTGGCGCGGACTTCCTGTTCGTGGCCATGGGCAGGCCGGAATTCGTCACCGGCGCTATGGTCAAGCCCGGCGCCGTGGTCATTGACGTGGGCATTTCCGTCACGGACAAGGGAATTCGCGGGGACTGCGACTTTGCTTCCGTAAGCGAAGTGGCCTCGGCGCTCACCCCTGTGCCCGGCGGGGTCGGTCCGATGACCATTGCCATGTTGTTGCATAATACGCTGCGGGCCTTCATGCAACATGAAGGCCTGGAGGGTAGTGCCTGAGTTTGGGGTGATACTTCGTCAGGCCTCGTTTTTTGTTCCGGTCGAGTACCATAAGAGTACACTCCCGTCACAAAAAACTCGCCTTCCTCGTCTGACCCTCAAACTGAGGCACTACCGATTGGAATAGTACCGGTAAAAAGTTTTCCATTCCCCCCTTTTTGCTTGACTTTACGCTTTGCGCCGGATAACTACACCTTCTGCCTCGCGAAAGTAGGCGCGTAGCTCAGGGGTAGAGCACTGCCTTGACATGGCAGGGGTCAGCAGTTCAAAGCTGCTCGTGCCTACCAGAAAGAACGATAAAGGGAGGTCTGCCTCCCTTTTTCATTTACGGAGTCATTGTGAACATCGCCATTGAAGGAAATTCTTTCGATATAGCCGCGGGCGCTTCCTGCGCGGAGGCCCTGAAGCTCGCCTTGTCGGGCAAGCGCTTCAAATCCTGCGTTGCGGCCCGCGTGGGGGAAACGCTCCTTGATCTCGGCGCGATGCTTCCGGCGGGCACGGCCGTTCTTGAGCCGATCACCCTTGACTCCCCCGAAGGGCTTGAAGTTCTGCGCCACAGTGTGGCCCACATTATGGCCTGCGCCGTGCAGCGCCTGTTTCCCCAGGCCAGGGTGACCATAGGCCCGGCCATTGACAAAGGCTTTTACTACGACTTTGATGCGCCCCGCGCTTTTTCCGTGGAGGATTTCCCGGCCATAGAGGCGGAAATGCGCCATATCGTCAAGGAAGCCGTTCCCTTTGCCCGCCGGGAAGTCAGCAAGGAAGAAGCCATCCGCTTGTTCACGGACAAGGGCGAGTCCTATAAAGTGGACATTATCCGCGACATTGAGGCGGACACGGTCTCGCTGTATGATTTGGCCGAGTTCACGGATCTCTGCCGCGGCCCGCACCTGCCCGATACCGGCTTTGCCCGGGCCTTCTCCCTGCTTTCTGTTGCCGGAGCATACTGGCGCGGCGATGAAAAGAACAAGATGCTTTCGCGTATCTACGGCACGGCCTTCCCGGATGAAGCCGGTCTGAAACAGTACCTGCATCACCTGGAAGAAGCCAAGCGCCGCGACCACAGAAAGCTCGGCCGGGAACTGGATCTCTTCGACTTCCACGAAGACGTCGCGCCCGGCATGGTGTTCTGGCATCCCAAGGGCATGCTCATGCGCACCATTCTGGAAGATTTCCTGAAAAAAGAACATTTGCGGCGCGGTTATGAACTGGTGCAGGGGCCGCAGCTTTTGCGCCGCGAGTTGTGGGAAAAGTCCGGCCACTACGACAACTACCGTGAGAACATGTATTTCACGGAAATCGAAGGCGGCTCCTATGGCGTAAAACCCATGAACTGCCTGGCCCATATGCTGATTTACGGCAGCCGCCCGCGTTCCTACCGCGAGCTGCCGGTGCGCTATGCCGAGCTCGGCGTGGTGCACCGCCACGAAATGAGCGGGGTTTTGCACGGTCTTTTGCGCGTGCGCCAGTTCACCCAGGATGACGCGCACATCATCTGCCGTCCAGACCAGTTGGAAGAAGAAATCCTCAAGGTCATCACGCTGGCCGACGACCTCATGAACCTGTTCGGCTTTACCTACAAACTGGGCGTGGCCACGCGCCCGGAGAAATTCATCGGCACGGTCGAAGCCTGGGACAGAGCCACGGACGCCCTGATCAAAGCGCTTGAGCGCCGCAACATCCCCTTTACCATCAATGAAGGCGACGGCGCTTTTTACGGCCCCAAGATCGACGGCCGGGTCACGGACAGCCTGGACCGGGAATGGCAGCTTTCCACTATACAGTGCGACTTTACCCTGCCCGATCGCTTCGACCTCGGGTACATCGGCCAGGACAACGAGCGCCATCGCCCGGTCATGCTGCACAGGGCCATCCTCGGCTCCCTGGAACGCTTCATGGGCATTCTGATCGAACATACCGCCGGGGTCTTCCCCACCTGGCTGGCCCCGGAGCAGGCGCGTATCGTCACGGTTACCGAAAGACACGACGAGTTCGCGCGCCGGATGCAGTCCGGCCTGCGCGGCCGGGGCATTCGCGCCGAGGCGGATCTGCGAAATGAAAAGTTGGGATATAAAGTGCGCGCGGCGCAGCTTGAAAAGATCCCGTTTGTTCTGGTAATAGGCGACAAAGAGCTGGAAGAGGGCGGCGTGAACGTGCGCCTGCGCAGCGGAGAAACCCCGGGCTTCATGAGCCTGGAAGATGCCGCGACTCTTATTCTGGCCGATTCCGACGCACCCTTTAAACGAGGAGGTATGAATTATCGCTTCTCCTAATGTACGCCCCCGCCGCAATGAACCGCAGGACACGGTGCGGCGCAACGATCAGATTCGAGTTCGCGAGGTACGGCTCATCGGCGCTGACGGCGAACAACTGGGCATAGTGGAACGCCTCGCAGCCCTGCAAATGGCGCGCGACGCCGGGCTTGACCTGGTGGAAGTCGCGGCCACGGCCGACCCGCCGGTCTGCCGCATCATGGATTACGGACGTTTCAAGTACGAGGCCCAGAAGAAAAAGCAGGAGGCCAAAAAACGGCAGACCGTCATCCAGATCAAGGAAATCAAGCTCCGTCCCAAAACGGACGAGCATGATTACCTGACCAAGGTAGGACATATCCGCCGTTTTATTGAACACGGCGACCGTTGCAAGGTGACCATTTTCTTCCGGGGCCGGGAAATCGTCCATAAGGATCGCGGGCAGACCATGCTCGATCGCGTGGTCGAAGATACCAAGGACATCGCCAAGGTTGAGCAGGAGGCGCGCGCCGAAGGCCGCACCCTGCACATGATGCTTACGCCCCTGCCGAAGAAATAGCGCTACGGATTTTTGCTTGCGTCCGGAAATTTTTTAGCGCATGATGCCTTTCCTTTGCGGTTCGGCATATTGCGTTGTTGCCTTTCGCTCCGTGAAGGGCATCTGTTATATAGGCATACGAAGGAGTAGACCATGCCCAAGATGAAGACCAAACGCTCCGCGGCCAAGCGCTTCGACGTGACCGGCTCGGGCAAATTCAAGCGCCGCAGGCAGAACCTGCGGCACATTCTGACCAAGAAGAACGCCAAGCGCAAAATGCGCCTCGGCCAGGGCGCTATTGTGGACAGCGCCAATGAAAGGGCTGTACGCCGCATGATGCCCTACGCATAGAGTAGAGTACGTGTCTTGCTGGCGCTGACCGCGTCAGAGGCTATTTTTGCGCAGGTCTGCGACCAAAGAGTCCACTCCCTTCGTAAAAAAACGCCTCTTCCTTGTCAGCCCCGAAAATCCACGCACTCTATAGGTATATTTTTGCTGAAAAAATTTTTCCGCTCTTCCGGCCCCCTACGCCCCGTTGAGCGATGGATGGAGGATAATCCATGAGAGTCAAGAGAGGGATGACGGCGCACAGACGCCACAAGAAGTATCTGGATCTCGCCAAAGGCTACCGCGGCGGCCGCAGCAAACTCTACCGCACCGCCCGTGAGGCTGTGGAAAGAGCGCTGGTCTACTCCTACCGTGACCGCAAGGTACGCAAGCGCGAATTCCGCAAACTCTGGATCCTGCGTATCAACGCGGGAGCTCGTGAGAGCGGTCTTTCCTACAGCCGCTTCATGGATGGCCTGAAAAAAGCCGGTATTCTGCTTGATCGCAAAGTTCTGGCCGATCTCGCCGTGCGTTGCAAGGACGATTTCGCCAAGCTGGTTGCAATGGCTCAAGCCAAACTGGCTTAGTAGTCATGAACCTTATTGCTGAACTTGAACGCCTGGTCCCGGCGCTGCAAAGCGCCTTGGCCCAGGCGTCTTCTCTTGCCGCTGTCGAGGATGCGCAGACCGCCTATCTCGGACGCAAGGGTTCATTGGCCCAGTTGATGAGCCGTCTGCCCGAGCTTTCTTCCGAGGAACGTCCGGCTTTCGGCAAGACTGCCAACGCGATCAAGGAGCAACTCACCGCCCTTGTGGAAGCGCGCACAGGCGCTCTCCTTGCCGAGGCCGAGAGCGTCGCCCTGGCCCGTTTCGACCCTACCCTGCCGGGACGTGAACCCTGGAAAGGCAGCCTGCATCCCACCACCCTGGTTATGGAAGAAATATGCCGTGTGTTCAACAACCTCGGCTTTGACACCATTTCCGGTCCTGAAGTGGAAACGGACTTCAATAACTTTGAAGCCCTAAACCTGCCCAAAGACCACCCGGCCAGGGACATGCAGGACACGCTCTACATTTCGGACGGCATTGTCATGCGTACCCACACCTCGCCCATGCAGGTGCGGGCCATGCTGGAGCGCAAAAAGCCGCCTTTGGCCGTCATTGCTCCGGGCAAGGTGTATCGCCGCGATTCGGACATCACGCACACGCCCATGTTCCACCAGATTGAAGGCCTGCTGGTTGACAAAAACGTCACCCTGGCCCACCTGCGCGGCACCCTGACCCTGTTTTTGCGCAAACTGTTCGGACCGGATGTGAAGGTACGCTTCCGCCCCAGCTTTTTCCCCTTTACCGAACCCTCGGTGGAAGTGGATATTTCCTGCATCCTGTGCAACGGTACCGGGCACATCGGCAGCACTCCCTGCCGGGTCTGCAAGACTACGGGCTGGCTGGAAATCCTCGGCTCCGGCATGGTCGATCCGGCCGTGTACAAACACGTCGGCTTTGATGAGGAATGTACGGGCTTCGCCTTTGGTCTGGGCGTCGAGCGCGTGGCCATGCTCAAATACGGCATTACCGACCTGCGCATGTTTTTTGAGAGCGATCTGCGGTTTTTACGGCAGTTTGTCTAGTAACTATATTTTTGGAGGGGCTCTGCCCCTCCACCCCGCCAGGGCCTAGCCGGCCCTGGACCCCTCATACCCTGAAAACAGCGAAGCTGATTTCAGGGTATGAGGGGTGCAGGGGAAATCATTTCCCCTGCCGGGGGAGTCTGAGGGGGCAGAGCCCCCTCAGGGGAGTCTGCAATGCTGCTCAGTATGAATTGGCTGCGTGAGTTTGTGCCTTACGAGGGCACGGCAGCCGAACTCGGCGACCGGCTGACCATGGTCGGGCTTGAACTGGACGGGCTGTCAAAACCTTATGAGGCTCTGCGTCCCATCGTTGTGGGGTACGTGGCCGAATGCAGCCGCCATCCCGAGGCGGACAAGCTTTCCGTGTGCAGGGTGGACGTGGGCGACGAAGTGCTGGATATCGTGTGCGGCGCGTCCAACGTGGCCAAGGGGCAGAAAGTCGCGGTGGTCAAGGTGGGCACAACGCTGCCGGGCGGCCTGGAAGTAAAAAAGGCCAAGCTGCGCGGCGCGCCTTCCCACGGCATGATCTGTTCCGAAAAGGAGCTCGGCCTCGGCGAGGACCATGACGGTATCCTGGTGCTGGACCCCTCCGCCAGGGTGGGGATGAGCCTGATGGATGTGCTGCCCCTGGACGACGACATCCTTGACATCTCCATTACCCCCAACCGGGGGGACTGTTTGTCCGTGCTCGGCCTTGCCCGCGAAGTCGCGGCCGTCACCGGCCTGCCGCTTTCCATGCCCCGCTTTGAACGCCGCACCTCCGGCGCTGATATCAACGGCCTGCTGTCCATTGAGATTGCCGATCCTGAGCTGTGCCCGCTGTATCACGGCATGATCCTTGAGGGGGCGGCCACGGGACTGGCTCCGGACTGGATGCGTTACCGCCTGAACGCCGTGGGCGTGCGTTCTATTTCCAATCTGGTGGACGCGACCAACTATATTCTTATGGAGTTGGGCCAGCCCTTGCACGCTTTTGACCTGGACGCCATTCGAGGCGGCAGAATCATGGTGCGCGGCGCGGACCAGGATGAACGATTCACCACCCTGGACGGTCAGGAGCGCGTGCTCACAACAGCCGACATCACCATCCGGGACGCCAAAGGTATTATTGCCGTGGGCGGGGTCATGGGCGGTCTGGATTCGGAAATCACGAGCAAGAGCAGCCGCGTTTTTCTGGAAAGCGCCATCTTCAACCCGGTTCACATCCGCAAGACCTCCAAGCGGCTCGGCATTTCGTCCGAAGCCGCGTACCGCTTTGAGCGCGGCGTGGATCAGCCCGGCGCAACCTTTGCCCTTGAGCGCGCGGCCCACCTGATGGCCGAAATTTCCGGCGGCTTTGTATGCCCCGGCCTGCTCAAAGCCGAGCCCAGACCGTGGGTCTCCCCTGCACTGCATCTGCGCCGCCAGCGCGCGGAGGATTTGCTTGGCATCCCCTTGGAGCCGTCCTTTTGCGAGGATACCTTGACCGGCCTCGGCTGCGAGGTTCAGGACACCGGAGGGCTGCGTCCCGGTGAACATACGCCTCCCATTGAATGGAGCGTTACCCCCCCGAGTTGGCGGCGCGACCTGACCCGGGAAGCGGATTTAATCGAGGAAATTATCCGTATTTACGGCGTGGATCGCGTGCCGCCCGTGCTGCCGGTTATTTCGCACAATCTGGAGCGCGCCGGACAGCCCGAGCCCCGGCACGCCTTTTTGCACCGGATCAAGCACTGGGCAAAGGGCGTGGGACTGGGTGAATCGGTCACCTACAGCTTTGTCAGCCAAAAAGATCTCGACTTCCTCGGCATGCCCGAAACAGGCCGCATTCCGATCCTGAACCCCCTGAGCGATGATCTCAATGTGCTGCGTCCCCACCTCGCGCCGGGCCTGTTCACGGCCTTGCGCAACAACCTGGCCCAGGGCGCGGCTTCGGTACGTCTGTTCGAGGTGGCGGCGGCTTTTACCGCTGATGCGGCTTCGGAGACCACGGCCCACGAACAAGCCCGGCTCGGCATTGTTCTGCACGGCAACCGCTTTGATCAGGCCTGGCCCAGGGAAGCGGCCGACCTCGATTATGCGGATCTCAAAGGGCTTATCGAGCATCTTCTGGCCTCATTTGCTCTGCCCGCAGGCGAATACGGTATGGCCGAAAATCCTCTGCCCTGGCTCGCTCCCTGTGTGAGCATTAGCGTGCGCGGCAGGAGTATCGGCTTAGCCGGGCGGGTCAAGCCGGATCTGGCTGACCACTACCACGCCAAAAAGCCGGTCTGGACAGCGGAAATCGACCTTGATACCCTGTTCGCCCTGCACCGTGAAAGCAACATCCGCTTCGCGCCGCTCCCGGTTTTTCCGCCGGTACGCCGCGATATCACCTTTATCGCGCCTGTGTCCGTGACTGCGGAAGCCATCAACACAGCCATTGAAAAACAAAACATCCCCTTACTGGCCGAAGTGCGCCTTATTGACTGCTTTGAACCCAAGGGCAAGGACGAGCGCAATCTGACCTATCGCCTGACCTTTCGCCATGCCGAGCGGACGCTCAAGGATTCCGAGGCGGACAAGCAGCGTGGCGCTGTGGCCTCAGGCGTACAGAACGTCCTGCCCGTGCGGGTATAACACCGTTGTTTCCAGTAAAAAAGGATACTGTGATGCAAAAAAAGACATACACCCTGCTCGCCCGCCTCATTTGGCTCGCCTGCCTGTCGGCCTTGTTCGCAACATCCCTCGCCTTTGCCGCCCAGGACGATGAAAAGCAGGCTGCGGCCCGTATTGCCGAGTATGAGCAAAAGGCGCAAAAAAGCTTTTCCGGCCTCAAGTACGTGGTACTGAAGGAAGGCGCGGGCGACAAACCGGCCAAGGGGCAGAGCATTGATGCCCACTATGTCGGCCGCTTTATGGACGGCAGGATCTTTGACCAGTCCCTCGGACGCGGCCCCTTCACCTTTACCGTGGGCGTGGGCCAAGTGATCAAGGCCTGGGACGAGGCCCTGCTGGATATGAAAGTCGGCGAAAAACGCGCCCTGATCGTGCCGCCCGAACTCGGCTACGGCAAGCGCGGCGCGGGCAACGTCATCCCGCCCGACAGCACGCTTTTCTTTGAGGTTGAGCGTCTGAGATAGACATATCTCCAACGCAAAACCCCCGGCAACAGATATCTGTTGCCGGGGGTTTTGTGCTTTTAAGGCTATTTCCGGGTGTGCGAAACCCTATCCGCCGGGTTGGGCAGCCTTGGCCGCAAGTTCCTCAAGACTGCCAAAGCCCTTGGCTTTAATCAGGGCCAGGGCGCGCTGGGCAAGCTGGGTAACCTCGGGTTTGGAGATCTGATCGTCCGCGCCCACAGCATCGCCCTTGTGTCTGAGCCTGTCCGTAATCAGGGAAGAGAAGAGCAGCACGGGCAGACGTTTCAGGACCGTGTCCTCCTTAATCCGCTTGCACAGGTTATGCCCGTCCATCTGCGGCATTTCAATGTCCGAGACAACGACTTGCAGATAGTTTTCAATGGGTTTGTCCGCCTCTATGGACTTGCGCCGGATATCATCAAGCTTTTCCCAGGCGTCCTTGCCGTTGGTAAAGGCCTCCACCTCGAAATTGGCACGCTGCAACAGGTCTTTGAGCATCTCGCGGATAACCGTGGAGTCGTCCGCCACCAGAGCGCGGTAGCGTCCCCCGGACTTCCAGTCGATGGCTTCGTCAAGCCGCAGAGCCAACTGCGGGTTCAAGGCCTGCACAATACGCTCAAGATCGAGCAGGAAAATGATGCGCCCTTCCAGCTTGACCACACCGGTAATGGTATTGCTGGTCAGAGCGGATACATAGGCGTTGGGCGGCTCGACCTCTTCCCAACTGATACGATGGATGCGGTTGACCCCGGAAACCATGAAGGCTGTGGTCACGTTGTTGAATTCAGTGACAATGACCTTGGCTTCCCCGGCCGGTGAGCTGCGCGCTTTCCCCAGCCACAGGGAGAGATCCACAAGCGGGATCACGTGCGAACGCAGATTGAAAGCGCCCAGTACGGATTTGTCGCCAACCTCGGGCAGTTCCGTCACTTTGGGCAGCCGGATAATTTCAAGCACTTTGGCGACGTTGACGCCGTAGTATCCCTTATAGGGCGTCACCCCGTCCGGCTCAAATTCGTCCAGATGAAACTCGACAATTTCAAGTTCATTGGTTCCGGCCTCAAGCAATATGTTGGTTTGCGTCATACTATCGCTCCGCATGGAAGGATTATCCGCTGTTCTTCACAGTAAAAAGCCCACATGACAAAAAGCCCGGCCATGTTTTTTCAGAAAAACACATTTCCGTTGTTTTTTCAATATGCTTTTACGCTCAACCAGGGGGTTGTCAAGGGAGCCTTGACAGGCCTTCCTTATCCCTTTTTGCAGACCATAACCCGTGCCGGACGCAGCAGTCTTCCGTTCAACGTGTAGCCGTTGGAAAGAAGAGAGCAGATATGATTATCCGCCACACCCGGCGCATCCACCATGCCCACGGCCTCATGCAAGGCCGGATTAAATTCCTCGCCTACCGCTCCGGCCTGGACCAGGCCATGCTTGGTCAGAGCGTCCTGCAAAAGCTTGCGGGTCATCTGCACGCCCACGACAAAATCTTTGCAGCCTTCATAGTTTCCGGCATGCTGTAGGGCCAGATCCAGATTGTCCAGAGAGGGGATGATGTCGCTCAACACGGATTCAGCCGCAAAGCGAATCTGTTCTTCACGCTCCCGGGCCAGACGTTTTTTGCTGTTGTCCAGATCGGCCAGAGCGCGCAAATGCGCGTCTTCAAATTCCTTTTTTAAAGGACAGGCAGGACAGAGGCGCTTTTGACATTCTTCCTGCAAGCGGGCGTCCGGCACAAGAGACAGTAGATCTTCCGCCGTACCAACGGAAGGTGCGCTGCCCTCGCTACTTTGCTCCGGCCCGCCGGCAAAAAGTCCACCCAAGGCGCCGAAGCCCGGTCCCGCAGGTGACTGCGGCGGCAATTCGTTTTCCTGCACGGCATAGGCGGCACGCCCTTTGGCCGTGCCCCGCGGCCCGATGACCGGTTCCGATTCCTGAGGCCGGGCAGTTCCGAAGTCCGCAGGCTGCCGCGGCTGACCTGTATAGAGCTCGTCATCACCTTCAGTGAACAGAGGCTTTTTCCCGCCCTCTCCGCCTAGGCCGGGAGGAAAAATCGTATGTTTGGCACTCATATATGTGTATGGCTCCTATACTGGTGGTATCGGCTTATGAGTAAGCATGCCGCCGTCTTGTGTCAAGCGGGCGCTACCTGCTATGAAACGCCCTTGCCAAGCGCGCTGTACTGGCATACAGTTCTGGCGGTTTGGTATTACTTAGAGCAGATTAGCTTTGGAAAAATGAACAAAAACGATTCTTCCCGCGGCATACACAGCGACTGTACTCCACTTCCCGGTGTTCTTTACGGTATCGGGGTCGGGCCGGGCGCGCCCGACCTGCTCACCCTGCGTGCGATCAGCGTTCTACAGTCCGTCAGTATCATTCTTGCGGCGGCCTCGCCCAAAAACGACGATTCCCTGGCCCTGTCCATTGCCGCTCCGCACCTGCCAAAGCATACGCAAACCGTGCGCCTTGATTTCCCCATGACCCGAGATAAAGAAGCGCTTCGCGCGGCTTGGGAAAACAACGCCCGTACAGTGGCCACTATCCTGCGCTCCGGGCGCGACGCAGCCTTTCTCACCCTGGGCGATCCCCTCATATACAGTACCTTCGGGTATCTCATGCGCACCCTGGAATCTTTTGCTCCGGAGTTGCCGGTGCGAGTTATTCCCGGCATCACCTCTTTTCAGGAGGCTGCCGCAAAAACCCGCACCGTGCTCTGTGAAGGTGAGGAAAACCTGCTTGTCGTTTCCGGCATCAATACTCCGGAACGCCTCAAAGCCGCCCTTTCTCTCGCGGACAGCGCGGTTATTCTCAAAACATACCGCAACGCGGCCGCCATATGCGAAGCCTTGGCCGCCTCCGGCGGAAACCGGGAAACGCGCTTTGTCTCCCGGCTTGGCCTGGAGGGAGAAATTATCGCCGAGGGACTTGATAATGTTCCGGAAAAACCCCATTATCTCTCCCTTATTCTGGCCCCGCCGCGACGTAAAACGTAAGGGGTAGCTGCCGCAAGGAGTTCAGCATGAATTTTTCCCCTGATTTCGCCAAGGGCGGCGGGCTTCTTCCCGCCATTGTCCAGTCCGCGTCCACGGGCGAGGTATTGATGCTCGCCTACATGAACGAAGAGTCGTACCAAAAGACCCTGGAAACCGGCGAGGCCCACTTCTGGAGCCGCAGCCGGCAAAGCCTGTGGCATAAAGGCGGCACATCCGGACATGTGCAGAGAGTGCATGCCGTCCGGCTGGACTGTGACAGTGACACCATCCTGCTCCTGGTGGACCAGATCGGCGGCGCGGCCTGCCATGAAGGCTACCGGAGCTGCTTTTTCCGCGAACTGAAAAACGGCGCGGCGAGCCAGTGCTGCCCTGTCGTGTTCGACCCCAAGGAGGTCTATAAATAATGGCTGACAACGTCCTGAAATTCGGCATCCCCAAGGGGTCGCTGGAAGAATCCACCCTGACTCTTTTTGCCAAGTCCGGCTGGAAGATCTCCATGCGGCACAGGAACTATTTCCCGGAAGTGAACGACCCGGAGCTTGCCATGAGCCTCTGCCGCCCTCAGGAAATGGCGGGTTACGTGGACGAGGGTATTCTGGACTGCGGTCTGACCGGTAAGGATTGGACCCAGGAAAATGAGGCGGATGTCGAAATCGTGGCGGATCTCATTTACTCCAAAATGAGCAACCGCCCGGCCCGCTGGGTGCTGGCCGTGGCCGGAGATTCCCCTTATCATAAGCCGGAAGATCTCGCGGGCAAACGGGTGGCCACCGAGATTCTCGGCCTGACCAGACGCTATTTCGCGGACAAAGGCATCCCGGTTACCGTGGCCTATTCCTGGGGCGCAACCGAGGGCAAGGTTATTGAAGGCCTGGCCGACGCCATAGTGGAAATCACGGAGACCGGCGCCACCATCCGCGCCAACGGACTGCGAATCATCGACGAAGTGCTGGTCACCAATACCCAGCTCATCGCCAACAAGGCCGCCTGGGCCGACCCCTGGAAACGCAGAAAGATCGAACAGATCACCATGCTTCTGCAAGGGGCGCTCCGCGCGGAATCCCTGGTCGGAGTCAAGATGAACGCGCCCAAAGCCAATCTGGACGCCATCCTCACGCTCGTGCCCGCCCTCAATTCCCCCACCATCGCCCATTTGCAGGACGAACGCTGGATTTCTCTTGAAATCGTCATTGAAACCAAGGTGGTACGCGACCTTCTGCCCCAACTCGTGGAAGCGGGAGCCGAAGGCATTATCGAATATCCGCTGAACAAGGTCATATAAAAGGCAATGGGCCGGGCTGTTGGCAAAGGGAATTTTGCCAACAGCCTCGGAGAAATTCCATGCTCCTTCCCCCTCAATATCTTTACGGCGTGCTCGGCATGCCTCTGGCCCAGAGCCTGAGCCCTGCTCTGCATACCTGGGGCTTTGCCCGCTCCGGCCATCCCGGCGCTTACTTTGCCTGGGAAAAAAGCGCGGACGATCTGCCCGCTTTTTTTGCGGCTGTACGCAGCCTGCCCATAGCCGGACTGAGCGTGACCATACCCCACAAGCAGACTGTCATCCCTTTCCTGGACCAACTCACGCAAAGGGCTCAGGCCGTGGGCGCGGTCAACCTGATCTATTGGCAAGGGGATCGCTTGGTGGGAGACAACACGGATGTGGCCGGATTTCTGGCTCCACTGCTGAAGCTCCGGAATGCGGGCAAAAAACTGCCGGGCCGCGCCCTATTGCTGGGAACGGGGGGAGCGGGCCGGGCCGCTCTGGCCGGTCTGCGGGAACTTGGCCTGGCCGAGGTCTGGATTGCGGCGCGCAACGCCGCAAAAGCCGAAGCCCTGGCCCGCGATTTCGGCTGTCAGACCCTGGCCTGGGACGACAGAGAACAGGCCCTCGCCGACCTGGGACCCACTCTGGTGATCAACGCCACGCCCCTTGGCATGACCGGAACATTGGCCGGACAAAGCCCCCTGCCTGCCCTGCCGCTGCTCGCCTTGCCCGGTCAGGCGAAGGCCTGGTTCATCTATGATATTGTCTATAATCCCGTGCGGACGCCGCTTCTCGTAACAGCCCGCGAGCGCGGCATGACCTGTATCGACGGGCTGGATTTCTTTGTGGCTCAAGCAAGGGAACAATTCCGGCTCTGGACCGGTGTTGAACTATCCGGCCTGGAGGCGCGCGAACTGTTGCTCGACATTCTATGAACGGTGATCATTGCCACACCTCTTTGAACCGCAAACAGCGTTCGCTTGAGGCCGCGCTGGGAAGCACGGCGCTGGCGATACTCTGCGCGGCCTTTTTCCTGCTTTCCGGGGTTGCGGGCCACGGCGAGCAGGCGGCCGCGACTCCCTTTGCGGGACAATCGCTCAGCGAAATCGCGGCTATTCTTGCGCGGCGCTATGCGCATAAAACACCCGTCGCCTGGGGCGAGCATTTGCCTGGCGTGATCTCGACGCTTCCCCTGCCCTTGGCTGAGGACAGCGGACCGGTTGTTGCCCTGACGCTGGACGCCTGCGGCGGCAGAAAGGGGGCAAGTTATGATGCCGAGTTGATCGCCTTGCTGCGCCAATGGAAAATCCCTGCCACCCTGTTTGTGGCCTCACCCTGGATACGTAATAATCCTGAAACGCTGTCCGGGCTGGCGGCTGATCCGCTGTTCGAGATAGCGGCCCACGGTTCACGGCATTGCCCCTGTTCCGTCACCGGCAAAAGCATCTATGGTATCCAGGGAACCGCCTCTTTTGCCGAACTCGTGGCCGAAGTGGAGGGCAATGCGCGGGACATTGAACGGGCCACCGGCCAGCGGCCGCGCTGGTTCAGAGCGGGCACAGCCTATTATGACGATCTTGCGGTCCAGGCCATCCGGGATCTGGGACTGGGCATTGCCGGGTACAGTATTGCCGGCGATGAGGGAGCCACGTTGTCTGCGGCCGGGGTCAAGGCTAAAATCCTGGGCGCAAAGCACGGCGATATCCTGCTCCTGCACATGAACAAACCCCACAGCGGCACACGGGAAGGTTTGCGGCAGTCGCTTCCGTTGCTTTTGGAGCAAGGAACAAGATTTGTGCGTCTTTCTGATTAAACATGGCGAGCGCCATGATCACAAAGACAGTATCGCATAGCGCATTTTTTAACTTGCCTTATTATAAATAATTATATATAAAATAGCTGGAATGGAGCATACATGCGCAGATATATGCAAGGTACACTTGATTTCGCCTGCGGCATTTATGCGGTCATAAATGCGCTTTCCTGCATCTACGGGCTTGATCTTGCGCATGCGAGAAAAATTTTTCAAGAAACAGTACATGCCCTGTCCAAGCAGGAACGGGTATGGATCAGCTTTCTTTGTAACGAGACCGACCACTACTGGCTGATTCGTTGGCTGCTCGGTCGCTGGTGTTCTGCGTCGCCCTGGCGATTGGATGTCAGACAGCCCTTTTCCGATTGCCTGTGCCCGCAAAGCCGGAGCAACGATTTGACCGAGATGGAGATGTTCCTGCCTGAAGCCCATGCTCCCGGCGGTCCGGCCTGCCCCTCGGCGGCAAAAAATGAAGCCTGCGCCGTTTGGGACGCCCTGGCAGGCTGGCTTGGCGAACAAGGAGGATACCCCAGAGCGGCGCTTCTGCGTTTTCACAGATTCATCCCAGGCACGCGCCAGCCCGTGGTTTCGCATTGGACGACAGCCCAGGCCGCCAATGACAAGGCTCTCCTGCTGCATGACGCAAGCTCGGAACCCGGAGCCCTTTTTGTTCTTGAACGCGGGAGGCTTCTGCCTGAAGTGCAGCATACGGCTCTGCTGCGTATTGTACCGGAATCTGTAGTGCTGCTGTCGCGCCCCGTAAAAAAAGCCCCGGTCGGCACAGACACGCTTGGTTTCTGACCGAACGGCAAAATTTTCCGGCAAAAGAGAATTGTAATTTTATGATGATAGAGCGGCGGCGCCTCTGCATAAAAGTATTATCCAGTTATATTGCGCCGTTCCATAACCTTGACTGACAGAAACATAGTGCGTAGCCTAACACAGGAAAAAATATACGCGCCAACACGCACCGTCCCTATGGCTTTTACGCTCGAGATTATTGCTTGGGCGAGTGCGCGGGCTTCGCAGCACCCTTAACAGGAGTTATTTTTTGGCATATCAAAAGAATACCGTTATCCGCTCCGCCGGTTACACCACAGTGGTTTTGTTGTTTGTAGCCTTCTGTGTATTCACATTGTCCTGCGTTCCGGCTTTTGCTTCCGAGACTTACGTCGCCCAAGGCAGGGCGTCCTGGTATGGCACGTCGGCACACGGCAAACAGACGGCAAATGGTGAAATATATAACCGCCATGCGCTGACCGCCGCTCATAACGGCTTGCCCTTCGGCACAATAGTGCGGGTGCACAACTTGAAAAACGGCAAACATGTTCTTGTGCGCGTTAATGATCGCGGCCCCTTTGTGCAGGGGCGCATTGTGGACGTATCGCTCAAGGCCGCTCAAATACTGGGAATGACCAATGCCGGTGTGGTCCCTGTCCGCCTTGAAATCGTGGCCGGTAAAAAAGGCAAGCCCCTTAACGGAGAAAACGCCTTTTACGTGCACATCGCGAATGAGCGAAGCGCCTTCAAGGCACGCGGCCAAGCCGCCAAATTATCCAAGCGCCTGGGCATGCCGGTAAAGACTCTGTACCGCCCGAACGGACCGGGCAAAGGCTTCGCTCTCTGCCTTGGGCCGTTCAAAGGATTCAAGGAAGCGCACCGGCAGTTCATGAAGCTGGAAGAAAGCGCCACTGCCGGAATTGGCGTTATAGAAGCCCCGACCCAGGACAGAGTTCCTTTCTATACTCCGGGAGAAGCACAGCGCCTGTATTCCAACGAGCAACGGCAGCAACTGCTGGAACAGCACAACGTTCTTTGGAAAACGCTTGCGGCGCCCTGCCATCCCGCGTTCTATGCACTATCGTTGCTGGCCATGAGTAATAAGAGCTTTTTACTTGCCGGATTGTAACCGGACTGTATGACTTGACATATTTACCATAGCTTTTTTCAATATCTTACATGAAAGTTTTACTATACGCCGGTTGACTGTTTGACAGTAGTGTATATTGGGATACAGCCGGATATCTACCAGGAGATCATACATGGGTCGTTTTCAGAATTTTGATGAAATTTACAGCGCCTTATTTGTTGATTTTGATAACATGTATACCCGTCTTCTGGAACAGGACCCCACACTGGCACGCACATTCGCAACCAATCCCCAGCGCTGGCTCCGCTGGCTCGAAGGGCACGCTCTGCGTATGATGTACGGTGATGGTGTGCGCCGTCGTATTCTCAAGCGCTGCTGTTATCTCAATCCGATCAAATACCATGAATTTCGTCCGTTTTTCATCCGTTCGGCCTTTCTGGTGGTCGATTGCCCGCCCCTGACCAACTACGGCAAAACTTGCGCGGACATTCACCTGGTTATGGATTGCATGGATATTTTATCCCACCAGACCCGCTTTGATGAAGTAATCATCCTTTCGGGTGATGCCGATTTTACGCCCCTGCTGCTGCGTATACAGGAGCATGCCAGACGCAGCCTTGTGCTCAGTGTGGGCTATACCTCGCCCGCCTATGCCGCGGCCTGTTCCTGGCGCATTCGCGAAGACTGGTTCATGGCCCAGGCCCTGGAAGAGCCGCGGGAGGAGGGAGAATCCGAACATCCAGCCCGCCCGTCCGAACGCGAAGAACGCCGGGACAACGGAGAAGCCGCCGGACGGGACAAGGCCGTCAACCTGACCCTGCCCGTGTACAAGCGCATTCGTCTTGTGGAGTCCATAAAGCAGTTGGTGTCGGAATCTTCCGTTCCCGTGCCCTTGCCTTCAGTGGCCCAGGTACTGCAAAGGGAACAGGAGGCGACCACGGACTGGTTCGGCGCCGGGACGCTCCGCGATCTGCTTGAGCTTCTGGATCTCGCGCCCATAGCCTTTACCGCTGTGGGAGAAGGCTATGTCTTTGATCCCTCCCGGCATGAACGTCCCGTCGGAGACGGGCTGCGCGATGAATTTCGTTCAAGTAGCCCGGACCTGTACGATTTCGCGCTCAAAGTCCACCGGCTGACCGATGTGCCTCTGCTCAGTCCGGCCCAGTATGGCACCCTGTTCGCCATGTTGGCGGACGAAATTAACGAACACGGATTTTCCCGTACCGGAACCGTGCGCTGTATTGAAGAACAATGCGAAGATGAGGGGTTGCACCTGGGCGCCAATCAAATCGCTTTTGTTGTGGAGGCGATTATCCGGGGCGGCGTCAATCTGGCCGGTGCGGGCAAGAACAGCCAGCTTGACGCCCAGCGTCTGCGCAAAGCCTTTGCCAAAAGCGTTGATGACCTTTGCGCCGTTTCTCAGATGGCCCTGAGCAAGGAAGAACGTGCCCTGCTCAACCGTTGGCTGCAGGCCAAAGAAACGGGCTGAATCAAGGGTAGTGCCTCAGTTTGGCTTGATACTTCGTCAGGCTTGTTTGCGCTCCGGGGGCAGGGCCGAAGAGCCCAGCCCCCATCGCACAAAGCTGCGCCTTCCTCGTCTGAAGCCAAACTGAAGCACTACCCTATTTTGAGGGGTGCAGGGGAAATCATTTCCCCTGCCGGGGTTTGGGGCGGAGCCCCAATTAATAAGGGTTGATCTGCAAATATGCCAGTTCGTCGATCGGGTCCATGACGGCCTTATACAGCCCGCCCGCATGCATGGGTGGTCCAAACAGCGCTGTCCGCTGTTCGTTCAGCAGTTCCGGCGACACAGCCTCGGGCATGAAGCGTGAAACGGTCTGGGCCAGTCTTTCCGCCAGAAAATACTGGGTGCAGCCTTCCCGAAACAGGGAAACGGCCGAACGCAATTTCTCTCCGTGTAAGGCAAGAAAAGCCCGCGCCGCATCGCCGGGTTCTGTTTCCCGTATGACCCGCAGAGCGGCCCAAAGATTGTTCAGGTTCGCCCCTGGCATGCCGCTGCGCCAGCCCATGAGCCAGTCCGTGCGCTCAAAAAGCAGTCCGTGCTTGAGTCCGGTTACTCTGATGGACTCGAAATCATCTTCCATCTCCGCCAGCAGGGGATCATCCCATAAAATGCCGGCGCATTCCTGATTGCCGCGCACCGGCCAGGGCGGTATATGTTCACAGGCGGGCGCAAGACCTGCCAGTTGCCTGAGAAGATGCGCCAGCCAGCGGTTGGCCTCGGGAGAGTCCGGTGTTTCCAGGTGCGAGTAACTAAGCACATACTCGCCGGTTCCGTGGCGGCCGTGCACAACACAAGGCTGCCCCGCGAGAAACGTGGGCGTTATGCTCACGCCGTACACATCGTTCCAGGCGGCAAAGGTATCCGGCGGCAGGTCGGCGATAGCCAGATCGGCCAGCCAGAAATCAGGCCCCGGCTGTTCGTAGGCGGCAAGAATAGTGACGTCTCCGCCCTCCTCCGGCTCAAAACGCCCCGGCCACCACACGGGCAGAGCGGGAGCGTCGGCAAAATCAGCCGGAATAAACTCCTTCCCGGACGTGTTCCGGCCCGGCAAGGCCACCCGCAAATGCCCGCTCATGAAATGCTGCAACCGATCGTCAAAACGGCCGCGCTTCCAAGGGCAAAGCCCGAGCCCGGCCGAGGGTTCCCCAGCGGTTAAGGCCAGTCCCGCGCCGCCGCAGAAACCGAGATAACGGCCCCCGCCCGCCACATACGCACGGATTTCCCTGACACCGGAAGGTCCGAGGCTTTCCGCCTTGTGCCTGGCGTTGCCGCCGGGCGCCAGCAGCAACGACGGACGCTCACGCTTGAAAAGACCGGCCGCCACTTCCTTTCCGCGTATCAGGCGGAAAGGGATGCGCATGGCTCGAACCGCGCGAGCCGCGATGATGCCCCAAATATGGGAGTCATCCCAGAGAATGTGCAGGAGAGGGTGGCGCCGCATGAGCATACCCTACGCCGCGGGTTGTATTTTGTACAGCGGTACCGCAAACAGGCAGTGGAAAGTTGGAGTGAATGATCTTCCGGGCGGGAGGATGTGAGACAGGCTAAAGTCGCTTGTGACGGGTACATCGGGGCAAAAATTGACCTGTCGGAAGTTGACGGGGCGCGCATAAGCCCATATATGGATTTTGCGGAGGGCAGCAAAATGAAAGCAACGGACAATACATGTGAGCACGCCGTTCTGGTCCGCTTTTTGCTCTCTCTCTCTCTCTCTCTCTCTCTCTCTAACACCATCCTATAATGCGCATACTTCAAAGTATAGCGCGGCTTTTGGCGTTGGAGCATTCTGATGAAAAATGCTCCATACTTCGGATATTGCCTTGAGGTGTTACACGACTTTCCATTTGAAAGTGTCGAACTGATTTATCTTGATCCGCCACTCAATCCAAAATCATATTACAATATTTTATAAAAAAATTCTACAGGCGATAAAAGAAAATCGCAGATAGGATATTTTTGCAATGATTCAAGTTCGCATACATACAACGGCACATAAAGAGTAAAATATATGAATATCAAAAATAGAATCCTTATGCCCATGGTTCTGTTGGTGGTTGCTTGCGGCGTCACCGTTCTTGTCGCCTCCATACTGCTTTTCAGCAGAGAACTGAATAACTCCATGCACAACAAAGTTACTATTGCCATGAATGTGATTAAATATGAAATTGAAGAAATAAAAACAAAGGCGCATATTGCGGCGATGGGGGTAGCAAACAATCCGGATTTGATAAACGCATTCTTAAACGATGACTATGATGAATTAATACGTACAGCAAACACTTTGGCGGCCATGTTACGGGTTGACTACTGCACCATACTCGACAGCAATGGCACGGTCATAATACGGACGCACGCCCCAGACCAATACGGCGACGGCATTGCACATTTGCCTCAGATACGGTCAGCGCTTGCCGGGCGTGCGGGAACGCACATTATACAGGGGCCCATTGTGCGTCTGGGCGTATCTGCCGGCATGCCCATATACGATAGTAACATGAATATGTTGGGCATTGTTTCTTTAGGATTCAGACTGGACACCCCGGATGTGACAAAAAGATTAAAGACTCTTACAGCGTGCGAGGTAACGCTTTTCATGAATGATGAAAGTGTTTCTTCGACCCTGTTAAGCCAGGACGGAACCAGCGCCTTAGGCACAACGGCGGCGGAACACATAAGCGAACAGGTGTTGGGGGGAAAGCCGTATATCGGCAAAAAGCAGCTTTTCGGCAATGAAATACTTGCCATTTACGTTCCGTTGTACGGTGAGAACGATGCTGTTGTGGGGATGCTGCTTGCCGGCTATTTTGTGGCAGAAGATTTGAACAAGATATGGACTTTAGTTTTATACGGCGTGTTGATAACGCTGGCGGTGCTTGCAGCATGCGTCATACTGGCAAGACTCATCATCGGATTCGTTGAAGGCCAACTGCAAGATATGCTGGATAAAATTGAATACAGGGATGCCATGCTGCAATCCACGAATGATTTTCTCCGCTTTCTCTACGGCAACGCGCCTATCGGAATAATTACCATAGATAAAGTTTCCGATTTTATTGAATGCAACGATAATTTACTTAAAATGCTCGGCGTTACAGAACTAACGTATGATGATTTTGTTGACAGCCATTCGCCGGAATATCAACTTGATGGAATGAGATCAAAAGATAAGATGCTTGAGATCGTCGAGCGCGCGCAGAGCGGGGAAAGGCAAACGTTTGAATGGATATATAAATCGGCCGCGGGCGAGCTCATACCCTGTGAAGTCACAATGGCTTACGCAACGCATGAAAGAAAGTCTCTGGAGTTGAATTACATATATGATCTTCGCTACACCAAAAGTATGGAAGGCAAAATATCTCAACTCGAATTAAAAGCCGAAAAAATCTACTACGACGCCTTGACGGAAATTTTCAACAGGCGATATTTTGATGAAAACGTCAACAAAATTATGAAATCTTTGTCACGTTCCGGCGATACTTTCAGTTTGATGATGATTGATATCGATTTTTTCAAAAAATATAATGACACATACGGCCATAATGGGGGCGATGCCTGTCTGAAAGCCGTCGCAAAGGCTCTTTCCGAAAGCATAACAAGGGAAGGTGATTTTGTCGCTCGATACGGCGGAGAGGAATTTGCCATTGTCCTGCCGCATGTCGATGAGAACGGTGCGCGATTGATAGCCGATAAGGCGCTCGAAAGCATACGAATCCTCAATATACATCATGAAGCAAGCGATGTAGCGGCTCATATCACCGTCTCCATAGGAATTGCAACAGGCATTGTAGCACGCACTCATATCGCTGAAGACTTCGTCAAGCGTGCAGATGAGATGCTATATAAATCCAAACAAAGTGGCCGCAATAGATACAGCTTTGTGCATCTTTAGACCAGGCGCGGAGGAGAGATGCCTGGGCCGGGATTCTGATGTTCAAAGCAAAAACCCTGTCAACCGCGCCCCCATCGCGTGACCATCAACAAAACCCGCCGCAAGCGCAGTAGGGCCTTACGTTTGTCGTCAGACGAGGAAGGCGCAGCTTTGCGCAAACAAGCCTGACAAAGTATCACGACAAACTGGGGCGCTACCACAAGCGCATAAAGGTTGACTTTCCCGCCTGCGCCTATACAATCATCCGCCCGGAAGCTGTTTGTTTCCGGTCCTCGACACTATTTACGGAGACCTCCATGTCCGACGCCCGCAGAGAACTGCCCAAAGGCTATGAGCCGGAAAACGTGGAAGCGCGCTGGCGCGCCTTTTGGGAAGACAACAGGACTTTCACCCCGGACGTGAACGCGCCTCTCGATAAGGGCGCAAACGGCAGCTATTCCATCGTTATCCCGCCGCCCAACATCACAGGAAACCTGCACATGGGCCACGCCCTGAACCTGACCCTGCAGGACGTGCTCTGCCGCCACGCCCGCCAGACAGGCAAACAGGTGCTCTGGGTACCGGGCGAGGATCACGCGGGCATTGCCACCCAAAACGTGGTGGAACGCCGCTTGAAAGAGGAGGGCAAAAGCCGCCACGATCTCGGGCGCGAGGCCTTTATCGAGCGTGTATGGGCCTGGAAGGAAGAATACGGAGACAATATCCGCCGCCAGATCAAGGCCGTGGGCGCGTCCGTGGACTGGACCAGGGAACGCTTCACCCTGGACGAGGGCCTTTCCCATGCCGTGCGCAAGGTTTTCGTGCAGTTGTATAATGAAGGTCTGATCTACAAGGGGCTGTATATCGTCAACTGGTGCAACCGCTGCCACACCGCCCTGGCCGATGATGAAGTGGAACACGGCCCGCAGAAAACCCATCTCTGGCTGATCAGATACCCGCTGGAAGACGATTCCGCCGTGCTGACCATTGCCACCACCCGGCCCGAGACCATGCTCGGCGATACCGCTGTGGCCGTGCACCCGGATGACGAGCGCTACAAGGCCTTTATCGGCAAAAAAGTACGCCTGCCCCTGACCGGCCGCCTGATCCCGGTTATTGCCGACGCCTATGTGGATAGGGAATTCGGCACCGGTGCGCTGAAAGTCACCCCGGCCCACGATCATAACGACTGGCACCTCGGGCACAAACACAATCTTGAATTTTTGCAGGTCATTGACGATAACGGCGCCATGAACGAAAAGGCCGGGGCCTTTGCCGGACTGCCCAAGGAAGAGGCCCGCAAGCAGGTGGCCGCCGCCCTTGAGCGGCAGGGCTTTCTCCAGGAAGTGCGGGACTATGAAAACAGCGTGGGCCACTGTTACCGCTGCAATTCGATCATTGAGCCGCACATGTCCATGCAATGGTTCGTGTCCGTAAAGCCTCTGGCCGAAGCGGCCCGCGCCGCCGTGCCGGACAGAATGCGTATTTTTCCGGAAACCTGGAGCAAAACCTACTACAACTGGATGGACAATATCCGGGACTGGTGCATCAGCCGCCAGATCTGGTGGGGGCACCGCATCCCGGCCTGGACCTGCGACAGTTGCCGCAAACTTGTCGTGCAGGAGGAAGCGCCGCAAACGTGCCCGCACTGCCAGGGCGGAAAGCTGACTCAGGACCCCGATGTGCTGGACACCTGGTTTTCCTCCGCGCTCTGGCCCTTTTCCACTCTGGGCTGGCCCGGGGAAACCCCGGAACTGAAACGCTTCTATCCAACCAGTGTGCTGGTGACGGGCTTTGATATCCTCTTTTTCTGGGTGGCCCGCATGATGATGATGGGCCTGCACTTCATGCGGGAGGTGCCCTTTCATCACTGCTATATCCACGCCCTGGTGCGCGACGCGCAGGGCAAGAAAATGTCCAAGTCCACGGGCAACGCGATCAATCCCCTGGACATGATCGACCAATACGGCACGGATTCCCTGCGCTTCACCCTGACCGCCTTCGCGGCCATGGGCCGGGACATCCGTTTGTCCGAGGATCGCATTGAAGGTTACCGCCACTTCATGAACAAGATTTGGAACGCCTCGCGTTTCGCTCTCATGAACCTGGATGAGCAGGCTCCGGCCGCTGTTGACCTGAATGCCGTCAACGGCCCGCACCACCGCTGGATTCTGCACCGGCTGGAGGAGCTCAAAGCCGAACAAAAGAAGTCCATTGCCGAATACCGCTTCAATGATGCGGCGCAGACCCTGTATAAGTTTGTCTGGAACGAGTTTTGCGACTGGTACCTCGAACTGGTCAAACCGGATATGCAGGCTACGCCTGCCGGGCCGGATATGCAGGCCGGGGGCGAGCGCCGGGCGGCCGCCCAATATGTGCTCTGGACCGTGCTGCGCGAGGCCCTTGTCCTGCTGCACCCCATTATCCCTTTTATCACCTCCGAGATCTGGGACGCCCTGCCTGGCGCGGCCCATGAGCCCACCCTGGCAAAGGCGCCCTTCCCCCCGGCCCGGAACACCGCCGCTTACGCCGGGGACGCGGCCCGCATGGAAATGGTGCAGTCCGCCATTGTGGCCGTGCGCACCATCCGGGCCGAGCTCAATATTGCGCCTTCCCTCAAACTGGCGGTGCTTATCCGCCCGGCGGATGAGGCGGCGCGCGCCGCTCTGGAAGAGCAGCGCGAAGTCATCATGGTCCTGGCCCGCCTGGAAAGTCTGAGCATTGATCCCGCAGCCGAAGCGCCGAAGGTTTCCGCCAGCGATGTGGCCTGCGGCAATGAAATCATCGTGCCGCTTTCCGGCGCCGTGGATTTTGCCGCTGAAGTGGCCCGTCTGGATAAGGAACTGGCCAAGATGGACAAAGAACACGCCATGCTTTCGGGCAAACTTGCCAACGAAAATTATGTGCAAAAAGCCCCGCAGGACGTGGTTGAGCGGGACAAGGCCCGCGTGAGCGAACTTGAGGACGCCCGGCAAAAGCTCCTGGCGCTCAAGGAACGTTTCCGGCAGGGCATGGAGTAATGCCTCAGCTTGAGCAATACCGGTAGTGTCTCAGTTTGTCGTCAGACGAGGAAGGCGAGTTTTTTGCGATGGGAGTGTACTCTTATGGTACTCGACCGGAGCAAAAAATGACGCCTGACAAAGTATCACGGCAAGCTGAGACACTACCGAATAAAGGATATTTCGATGATCAGCACCTTCTTCGGCTCTCTGCCCGGCACCATAGCGGTCCTCCTCGTCTTTGGCGGGCTGATCTTTTTTCACGAACTGGGGCATTTTCTGGTGGCCCGGTTTTTCAAAATGGGCGTCAAGACCTTTTCCCTCGGTTTCGGACCGGCCATTCTCTCCCGCAAGCGGGGCAAGACCGTATACCAAATAGCCGCCATCCCGCTGGGGGGCTTTGTTTCCCTGGTCGGCGAAACCCCCTCGGCTGAAGTTCCGGGCGAGTTCAGCACTGAGGAAAACTTTTCCCTGCGTCCCGCCTGGCAGCGTTTCTGCGTCATTGCCGCCGGTTCGATCTTCAACCTCATGCTGGCCTGGATCATCTGCTGGGGGCTGGTGTGGGTCAACGGGCGCACGACTATTCCTCCGGTGGTCGGAGAAATACTGCCGCACAGCGCGGCACACGAATCACCCCTGCAAATCGGCGATACCATCATCAGCCTGAACGGCATCGGCATTTCCCGCTTTATGGACATGCCGCCCATTGTCCAGGCCAGCGCGGGCGAAGATATTACCGTTGTCGCCCGACAGCCGGATGAAAGCCTGATTACCTTTACCATAAAACCGACGCTGCTTTCTCAAACCACGACCGACGGGCACAGCGTGGAAGCCTGGAGCATAGGCATCCGGCCCGGAGAGAGCACGCGCGAGACCTTCGGCTTTATCGCCTCGGCCTGGGAAGGCATGATTGAAGCGAAGAACATGGCCATCTTTATCTGGAAAGCTCTGGGCGATCTGGTCTCGCGCAAAGTGGCCTTTGATAATGTGGGCGGCCCCATCCTGATTGCCCAGGTCATTTACCAGCAGGCGGACCACGGCCTGATCAGCGTGCTGATGTTGGCCGCTCTGATCAGCGTCAACCTCGGCGTGCTGAATCTTCTGCCCATACCGGTACTCGACGGCGGGCATTTGCTGTTTTTGCTGGTCGAGATGGCCACCGGACGGCAGATTCCGGCGAAAGTGCAGGAAAAAGCCATGCTGGTCGGTCTTTTTTTACTGCTTGCGCTTATGCTGGCCGCCACCTTTAATGATGTGATGCGTATTTTTGGCTAAACACATGGCGGAAGAATCCCCCTGCCTTCTTGTATTGAACGCGGCCGAAGGCCTGCTGCACATTATTATTGCCCGGCAAGAGGCTGACGGCGCGTACACGCGCCTGTGCGCCCAATCCTGGCACGCGCCCACGCAGGGGGCGGAACTCCTGACCCCGGCCCTGGACCATGCCTTGCAGCGGCTTTGCATTGCCCCGCATGATATCGGCAGAATTGCCGCTGTGCGGGGACCGGGCAGCTTTACCGGACTGCGCCTTGTCCTGGCCACGGCCTCGGGTCTGGCGCGGGCCATCGGCGCGCTACAGGCCGGTCTGGATTATTTGCCTCTGCTTGCCGCAAGCGCGCTGTACGCCATTCCCGCGATCGCCGCTTTTCCCCGCCGGGTTTGGGTACTCACGCACGCCCGGCGGAATCTGATACATATGCAGGGATTTATTGAGAACCGAACGCAAGACGTGTCCGGCGGGCCGCTTTCTCTGCGCCCTCTCTGCGACATTCTGGTCTGTTCTCCCGAAGAAGCGGCCCTGTATCTTACCCGTCTCGAAGCGGAACAGCCTGCCGCACCGGACAAAGCCGCTTCCCTGGTACTCGGCAGCGGTCTGACCCGGAACCGGGAGGGTTTTGTCCAGGCGCTTCAGGCAGAAGCGAAAAAGTCAGCATCTCCCCCGCCCCTGCTTCTGCCATCCTCGTTCGATCACCCCTCTCCCGAAGCCCTGCAGGACGCGGCCACAAACGCCGTCTATGGCCTGGTCGACCCTGAGCCCCTTTATGTCCGTCCGGCGGACGCCATTGATAATCTGGAAAAGATTGCCGCGTCGATGGGCCTTGATCCCGAGGCCGCGAAAAAACGTTTTCAGGAACTGACCGGCAACGGAGCGGAACAAGGCTGATTCTTGCGTTGAAAAACGGCGGCTCCAGTTGCCGGGACTTGTTTCATGCCCGCAAACATCGTATATATCTATTTTACACTTGAAGTTTCCCTAATTCCGATATCACCCTCACGGAGGCCCGCATGCTTGTACAAGAGTGGATGACCAAAGAGGTTCTGACCATCACCCCGGAAACCTCGATGATGAAAGCCTCGCGCCTGATGAAGGACAAAAAGATCCGCCGCCTGCCCGTGGTGGATGAGGAAATGCGCGTTATCGGCATTATTTCCGACCGTGACATCAAGGACGCCTCCCCGTCCAAGGCCACTACCCTTGACATGCACGAGTTGTATTATCTGCTCTCGGAATTGAAAATAAAAGATATCATGACCAAGTCTCCGGTTTGCGCCGAAGCCGGCGACTCTGTTGAAGGCGTGGCCCTGGTGATGATGGAGCGCGGTTTCGGCGGCATGCCTGTTGTGGATCAGGAGCGAAAAATCGTGGGCATCATCACGGAAAGCGACATTTTCCGGGTTCTGGTATCCATCACCGGCGTCAGCAGCGGCGGCATACAGTTGGCCTTTGAGCTGCCCTCGCAGCGGGGCACTCTGCGCCCGGTTCTTGATGCCCTGCGCGAACGCGGCGGTTCCATTATTTCCGTGTTGACCTCACAGGAGTCGGAAGACGCCCCTACCCGCAGGGTCTATATCCGTTTGCGCACCATGTCTGACGAGCAGGGCAAAACGCTGGTCGAGGCCATGCAAAGCCAATTCCCAACATTTTTATATTGGGAAAAGCCCTTGCGCAAAAAGGACGCATAAACAGAAAACCTACCGCTTGTTTTTTTTACCGGTTTAGGATAAGAAGCGAATTTGTTGAACATGAAATGATGGCTGTTATAGGCGGCCTCACTTGTTGGACCGGGCGGACAGCCCAAGCGCGCCGGTTTGTGGCCAGTATCGTGTATTATTGACCTGTCCAAGGAGGACAAAATGGCTGAAATTAGCTATAAGGGTAAATCTTTCGAGATTGATGAAGACGGCTTTCTGCTCCGCTTTGACGACTGGAGCCCCGAGTGGATGGAGTATGTGAAAGACTCGGAAGGCATCACCGACATCACTCCCGATCACCAAAAAGTTCTCGACTTCCTGCAGGACTACTACAAGAAGAACGGTATCGCTCCGATGGTACGTATCCTGTCCAAGAACACCGGTTATAAGCTGAAGGAAGTATACGAACTCTTCCCCTCCGGCCCCGGCAAAGGCGCCTGTAAGATGGCCGGCCTGCCCAAGCCCACCGGTTGCGTGTAAGCCCATCAGTCTGCCCGGTGATAGTGCCGAGCTTGAAGAAAAGCGCCCCTTGGGGCGCTTTTCTTCAATGAGAACATTTTACGCTCCATGAAACAGGCCCCTCTTGATCATCCCGCGACCATGTCCCGCGAGGCGCTGATCGCAGCGCTTGCGCCGTTACGGGCGCAAGGCAAGCGTATTGTATTCACCAACGGCTGCTTTGACATTATCCATCCCGGCCATGTGGACCTCCTGGCCAGGGCCAGGGCCGAGGGCGATCTCCTGGTGCTCGGCCTGAACAGTGACGCCTCGATACGGCGGCTGGGCAAAGGCACGGAGCGTCCGATCAACCCTTTTCCCACACGCGCCTTTGTACTCGCCCACCTCGCCTCGGTAGACTTTATATCCGAGTTTGATGAAGACACTCCCTATGAACTGATTCAAGCCGTGCGGCCTCATGTGCTGGTCAAGGGCGGCGATTGGACTCCGGACCGCATTGTCGGCCGTGACATCGTGGAATCGGACGGCGGGCGCGTGCTCTCCCTGCCGCTTCTTCCCGGCTTTTCCACTACCGCGCTGATCGAAAAAATCCGCAGGAGCCATCCATGAATTTACCGGCACACCGCCTCATGTCCGGGCTTATGCTGAGCATTCTGCTGCTTTGCTGCACCCAGGCCCTGGCTTTCAATCCGGCCCCGGCAGAGCCCGCCAAGGCCGTGTTTTATCCTGACGAAATCGAAATTTCTGTTGAAGGTCAGCAGAGGCTCGAGGAACTGCCCGCCGGAGGCACAGGTTTTCTGCTGGCCCTGCCTGCCTGGGTCAAGCCGGAATCCTTTCTTGTTTCCGTGAACGGCGTCAGCGCCGGGGGCTATTACTGGCTGGACAAGGATGACCGCGATGCGCTTTTCGCGCGGGCACGCAAGCTTCCGGCGCCGGGCAAGGGCACTTTGCCTGAAAACGAGCCTTCGCCCGAACGCCGCGCTCTCCTGGAAAAGCTTATACCCCTTGATGAAGAGGTTGCCGCCAAGGAAGGGGCCCTGGCCGCGGCGCAAGCCCGCATCGATCTCTGGGAAAAGAGCCTGGAACGCTACGGGCAAGGCGGCGGCGGACCTGTCTTGAATCTGCCCTCACTCGCGGACGAGGCGGTCAAGCTGAGTGAGGCCTATGTGCAGCAGATTCCCGGCTTGTATCTGGAGCGCGACAAGGTGCAGCGCGCCCTTGAGGATGTCCGGGTACGCCAGGCAAAAGCCGAAAAAGCCCTGGAGGAATTCGATCACAAGGAAGACTGCCTGGTCGTGGCCGTGCCTTTCAGCAGTCCGGCAAAGGGCACGGTTGAAGCGACCTTGCGCTACAGCTACGCCATACCGGGATCCTGCGACTTGAGTTACCGTCTCGGCGCTTTCCCGGACAAGGGGGAAATCGTTGTGGATCAGGATGCGTCCCTGACCCAGCATTCCGGTTTCGCCTGGACTAACGTGGAGGTTTTCGTCTCCACCATTCGCCGTGACAGAACACTCCAACCGACGAATATCCGGCCCTGGACCATTTCCCTGCGGGACAAGCGACCGCCCGCCATGCCCGCCCCTGCGGCCCGCATGATGGAGGCGGAGGAACTCAAAGCGCCTCCGGTGCAAAGCGCCATGGCCGGAGACAGCCGGAAGCGGCAGGCGGATGATTTCGCGGAAAACCGGACCTATGCGCCCGTGGCCGAAGAGCGCGGTACCTTCCGCCTCTGGAACCTGGGCAAGCGGCGCATCGAAAACAAGACGCCGGTGACCCTGGCGCTTACTTCCGACACCTACAAAGCTTCCTTCCTCTACACTATCCGCCCCCTGAGCAATCCCAAAGGATTTCTCACCGCTTCGCTGTCTCTGCCAGAGGCCCTGGAACTGCCTCCCGGCCTGGCTCAGTTCAGCGTGGACGGCGCGGCCGTCGGGAGCCGTCAATTCTCCTTTAACGGCGACAGGGGAGAGATTTTCTTCGGTTCCGATCCCCAGGTCACGGCTGTCATGCGTGATTTGCGACAATCCGGCGGCGAACAGGGATTTTTCAGCAGGGAGCAGACGCTGCTTTGGCACTGGCAGATCACGCTCAGGAACACGCGGAGCAAAGCTGCTCAAGTTGTGCTGGAGGACCCGGCTCCCGTGGCCACGGACAACGCCATTACAGTCAAGGCGACCTCCACGCCCAAACCGGAAACCGTGGTCAATGCCCCCGAACACGGCGGCGCCACCATATATCGCTGGCAGGCCAGCCTGAAACCCGGAGAACCCCTGGTCATAGAGCACAAAGTTGAAATCAGTGCTCCCTCCGGCCAGGACAAGGTGATTGATCCCGGCTTCAGGAGGCGGTAGTCTCCATTTTCTAGCAGAGGCATTTCAGTTTGAGCAATGCCGGTAGTGCCTCAGTTTGGGGTCAGACGAGAAAGGCGCGGCTTTGGGCGATGGGGCTGGACTCTTATGGTCCTGCCCCGGAGCACAAAGCAAGCCTGACGAAGTATCACGCCAAACTCAGGCACTACCTCTGCTACAAAAGGCTTGACAACCGCACATCATCCACGATAGGAGACTTGCAACTCAAGCGGAACAGCTTCGGTTGTTCCAAACATCCTCATGAGCCAAGCGGCTTTACAGGGTGGCCTGACGGCCTCCCTTTTTTTTGTCGCTTTGCCCGAGATTTGAAAACGATGACCGACCAAGCACTGCATGCCCCGTTAACCCAAATTATCGCCGAACTGGCCCGACCTCTGGCCGAGAGCTTTAATCTTTCCCTGTGGGGCATCGAACTGATTTTCGGCGGGCGCAGCATTGTTCGCGTGTATGTCGAAAGCGACAACGGCGTAACCATTGATCAATGCGCTGAACTGTCGCGCCTGCTCGCTCTCGCTCTCGACGTGGAGGACGCCATTCCGGGCGCTTATGCGCTTGAGGTGTCCTCGCCCGGATTGGAGCGTATTTTTTTCACTCCCGAGCAACTCGCGGGCGCTTTGGGCCAGACCTTGGAAATTACGCTGGCCGCGCCCTCTCCGGAGTTTTCCGGCAGGCGCAAATTCCGTGGCGTGCTCATTCACGTGCCCGAGGCGGGCCATGCCCTTGCCGGCGCCTTTACCTTACAGGTTGAGAACCCTTCCCGGCCGGGGGAAAGCGAAGGGCTGCTGCCCTTTGTTTTTACGGACCTGAAAAAAGCCCGGCAGGTGCATATTTTTCCCGAGAAAGTTTTGCCCGGCAAAGGCGGCAAAAAGAAAAGCAAGGCGGATTCCGCCGAGATGACAGTGGAAGACGACATTCCCGTTACCGAGGAATAGCCCGCTCCGCTATTTAAATTTCAGTAATATACCCGGCGCGCCGAGGTTGTGCGCAATGATTGGAGGGACTCGCATGAGCCTGGAACTGAAAAAAGCCATTGACCAGATCAGCAAAGATAAAGGCCTTGATCGGGCCATGCTGATCGAAACGCTGGAAGAGGCCGTGCGCACTTCGGTCATGCGCAAATACGGCGAAGACATTGATGTCGAAGTGTCTTTCAATGAAGACACGGGCGAACTCGATGTGTTCCAGTTTAAAATAGTGGTCAACAAGGTCGAGGACGGGAACAGCCAGATTACTTTGGAAGAAGCCAAGAAACACGACCCCAGCGTACAGCTCGACGACGAAATGGGCTTTCGCCTGAAGGTCGAAGATCTTGGCCGCATCGCCGCCCAGTCCGCCAAGCAGGTCATTATCCAGCGCATGCGTGACGCCGAGCAAGGCATTATTTATGAAGAGTACAAAGACCGGATCAACGAAATTCTTTCCGGCATCATCCAGCGCCGCGACAAGGCCGGCTGGGTGATCAACCTGGGCCGCACCGAAGCGCTTCTGCCCAAGGAAGAACAGATCCCCCGCGAACATTACAAACGCGGCGACCGCGTGCAGGCTCTGATTATTGAAGTGCGTAAGGAGGGACGCGGCCCGCAGGTTATCGTATCCCGTTCGCACCGCGACTATATGGCCGCCCTGTTCAAGCGCGAAGTGCCTGAAGTGGATGACGGCGTGGTGCAAATCATGGGCGTGGCCCGCGACCCCGGCAGCCGGGCCAAGGTGGCGGTCATGAGCCGCGACCGCGACGTTGACCCTGTGGGCGCCTGCGTGGGCGTGCGTGGTTCGCGCATTCAGAACATCGTTCAGGAACTGCGCGGAGAGCGTATTGATATCGTGGTCTGGAGCCAGGATATTGCCACATACGCCCGTAACGCGCTCTCCCCGGCCGTCATCACCCGCATAGTGGTGGATGAAGGAGAAGGCCTGCTGGAAGTGATTGTGCCCGACGATCAGTTAACCAACGCCATCGGACGCAAAGGCCAGAACGTCAAGCTCGCGGCCAAGCTCCTGGGTTGGAAAATCGATATTTACACCGAGACCCGTTACAACGAAGCCAATGCCATCGGCCACGGCCTTGAACAACTAGCCAGCGTGGCCGAAGTGCCGCTGGAAAGCTTTGTCGAAGCGGGACTGACCAGCTTTGCCGTCATCCGGGACGCCAGTGACGAAATGCTGCTCAGCGTGAACGGCATCACTCCGGAAAAAGTCGCCAACGTGCGGGCAGCCATAAACTTCCTGCAGCCGGGCACTGATGAAGAAAATAAAGACGCGGACACGACCGCATAGATGGATTATTGACTCATGCAACCGACGGACACGCGGAACGAGACCAAGCATATTCCCTTCCGCATGTGCGTCATATGCCGGCAGCGCGCGCCTAAATACGCGCTGACACGGTTTACCGCCGCGGCCTTCCATTCCGGTGGCGCGGAAATTGAGCCGGACAGGAAGCAACAGGCGCAGGGCAGGGGCGTGTACCTCTGTGACGCGCCGCGATGCCGCGAGGCGTTTTCACGCAGGCGCGTGAAGAGGAAAGCAAAGGGGCAGGAACTATGAGCGATGACAGAAAAAAAGTAAAAGACCTGGCTACGGAACTTGGCCTTACCCCCAAAGAGGTGCTGGCCGCAGCCAAGGACCTGGGCATAAGCGCGGCCAAGGTAGCCGCCAGCAGCCTGTCCGACCTGGAAAGCGCGCGCCTGCGTAGCCACTTTGCACCGGCTGAACCTGCGAAGCAGCAAGTTATTGTGCGCCGCAAACGCGCCGCGTCACCCGAAGCCGAGATTCCCGCCGTGGAAGAGGCCGCTCCGATGGCTCCGGCTCCCGAAGCGACGCTTGAAGCGGCGTCCGCCGCGCCTGTTTCCGCCACGGAGCCAAGCCAACAGGTTGACGTTTCCGCGCCTGAAAAGCAAGAAAGCGCTGAGCCAGAAAAGAAAAATATCTCTCGCAAGGCTCCTGCCGCCGCCCGGGTCATCCATCGCCCCAGCGACACGGCGGCCCTTGACGCCTCCACGGCAACGTCGCAGGAAACAGCCACACAGACCGCACCGCAGGCGGAAGCGCCCGCCGCTGCCACAGCCAAGAAACCGGCTGTAGCCTCCAGCCCGCCGGAAGCCACAGTTGTTGTCCCGGTCAAAAAGGCACCCGCCTCTGCGGCAGAACCCGCCACTATCCAGGAGTCTAAAGCCGCACCCCAAAAAGCCCGCGCGGCGCGTCCGGCCGCATTTTCCGCAGAGCCTGAACGCGGCGCTGACGGCCAGGCGCTTTCTTCCGCCCCTGTCCTGTCCTCCCGTGGCGAACAGGAGTCGGATCGCGGCCATTCTTTTGCTGAAGGGGATGAAGATGCGCGGCAACACCCTTCTCAGGTTCGCGTTATTTCGCGGCCGGACCCGCGCCAGCCTGAGCCGAGAAGCCACGCCAACCGGCAGGAACGCGCTCCCGGCGGCTTCCGTCCGCGCCCTGCCGGGCAGGATGCTCGCCCCGCAGGGGCAGCAGCGCCGGGCAGGAGCGGCGGGTATACTCCCCGTCCCGCGTCCGGTTCCGGGGCTGGTCCCGGCATAGCCCCGGCCCCTGATAGTGAACAGGGACGCAAGAAGCGTCAGAAGGGGCGCAGGACTGTCGAATTCGGTGATTCCCGCGCCAGAGGCGATGAGGATACGGCCTGGAGCAAGACTGCGGGTGGCCGCCGCGGCAAGCAGCGCAAGCAACGCGAAATGGCGCCCGTGGGCGGCACGCAACCGGTCAAGGCGGCCAAGCGTAAAATCAGGGTGGATGAATTTATCCGGGTGGCTGATCTGGCCCACCAGATGCAGCTCAAGTCCGGAGAAATCATCAAGGTGCTCTTTTCTCTGGGCGTTATGGCCACGATCAACCAATCCCTGGATATTGACACCGCCACACTGGTAGCCAACGAATTCGGCTATGAAATCGAAAAAACCGGTTTTGACGAACAGGACATCATCGGCGCCCAGCAGGATACCTTTGAGGAAAATCCCGAAGATTACGTCCCCCGGCCTCCGGTGGTCACCATCATGGGCCACGTTGACCACGGCAAAACCTCACTTCTGGACGCTATCCGCAAATCCTCGGTTGTAACCGGCGAGGCCGGAGGCATCACCCAGCATATCGGCGCGTATCACGTCAAGACCAAAAAAGGCGAGATTGTCTTCCTTGACACTCCCGGTCACGAGGCGTTCACAGCCATGCGCGCGCGCGGCGCCGAGGTTACGGACATCGTGGTGCTGGTAGTTGCGGCCGATGACGGCGTTATGGAGCAGACACGCGAGGCCATCAACCACGCCCGCGCCGCCAAGGTTCCCATTATGGTGGCGGTAAACAAGATGGATAAGGAAGGGGCCAACCCCGATCGGGTCAAGCGTGAACTGGCCGAACAAGGGCTTGTGGCTGAAGATTGGGGTGGAGACACCACCTTCAGCTATGTTTCAGCCAAGACTCGCGAAGGCCTTGACGATCTGCTGGAGCTCCTGGCCTTGCAGGCGGAAATCCTTGAACTCAAAGCCAACCCCAAGCGCCCTGCCGTGGGCTACATTGTGGAAGCCAAGCTGGACAAGGGCCGGGGCTCTCTGGGCACCGTGCTTATTCAGCAGGGCACGCTGCATATGGGCGACGCCTTTGTCTGCGGCGTGCATTCCGGCCGGGTACGGGCCATGTTTAACGACCAGGGCAAGAAGGTCAAGGAAGCCGGACCCTCCATGCCGGTGGAAGTGCAAGGCTTTGAAGGCGTGCCCGAGGCAGGCGAGGAATTCCTGGTTATTGCCGATGAAAAACAGGCCCGGCGCATTGCCGAGGCCCGCGCTCTGAAGCAGCGCGAACGCGAACTGGCCAAGGAATCCAAAATTACGCTGGAAACCTTCCTGGCCCGCAAAGCGGACAGCGTGGAAGCTGAAGTGCTCAACCTGGTGGTCAAGGCCGACGTGCGGGGTTCCTTGGAAGCCATTACCGACGCCCTGCACAAGCTTTCCACGGAAAAAGTGCGTATCAACGTCATCCACGGCGGCACCGGCGCGGTCTCCGAATCGGACGTGCTGCTGGCCACGGCCTCCAACGCCATCATCATCGGCTTTAACGTGCGTCCCACGTCCAAAGCCAAGGAACTGGCCGAACAGGAAAAAGTGGATATTCGCTTCTACGACATCATTTACAAGCTGGTGGAAGAAATCAGAAGCGCCATGGAAGGCATGCTCGCGCCTGTGCAGCGCGAGGTTTTCCTTGGCACTGCCGATGTGCGGGAAACCTTCTCCGTGCCCAAGGCCGGTGTCATCGCGGGCAGCCATGTCTCGGACGGCAAGATCACACGCAACGCCCGGGCTCGCCTGCTGCGTGACGGCGTGGTCGTGTACACCGGCAAGATCGCCTCTCTGCGCCGCTTCAAGGATGATGTGCGTGAAGTAACCAAAGGCTACGAATGCGGTATCGGCCTTGAAAACTACAATGACATCAAGGTCGGCGACACCATAGAAGCGTTTGAGGTGGTGGAAGAGGCCGCTACGCTGTAGGGGGCTGTTTCCAAATAGTTCTTTTGTCCAAATAGCTGCGTCATCCGGCCCTTTTTGCTCCGGTCGAGTACCATAAGAGTACACTTCCTCCGCAAAAAGGGCCGGATTCCTTGCTCTTGGAGCAAAATTCCTTATTTGGTGAACAGCCCCCGGGCGTAAAGCTTTTGAGAGCGTGGCGGCACGAGGAGGATTTTTGGTCTCTGCCAAGGAAGAAACGCTTTTTATGAAGGGAGTGTACTCTTACGGTACTCGACCGGAATAAAAAAGCGTTTCTGACGCAGGCAGAGGGCAAAAAGACCCTCGTGCCGCCACGCTCTACTCCATCTGAAAATCCACCTTGATCTTATAAAGCCTGGTCGCGGGCAAATTAAGGATGGCAATACCGGTTTGGCGGGTGATGCCGTCCAAGGTATCGCATACCGCTTCCCAGGAAGGCCCGATCAAGGTGAACCAGATGTTATACTCGTGATCGCGCAGATAGTTGTGCGTAACGCCGGGATGCTCGTTGACAGCGGCCACAAAGGATTCCATGTCCTGTTCAGGAACTTTTGCGGCGCACAGCGTGCTTCTGAAGCCCAGTTTCGCGGACTGAAAGTTCGCGCCCAGGCGTCTGATGATTTTGCGTTCCTTGAGCGCGCGTGTCCTGGACAGGGCTTCTTGCTCGGAAATACCCGCCTGTTCCCCTATGGCTTTATACGGATGAGACTCCAGAGGAAACGACGACTGGATGATGCTCAGTATACGCCTGTCAACCGCATCAAGCATGGCATCGGGATTCGCATCAATGGCTCCGCCGTCAAGCTCCTGTTCGGTCATGCTTTTTTCTCCTTACGCGGCAAATAGGTGCACAACGGCTCCTCCGACAAATGATTGCCCGTGAGGCTATGGGCGCGGGCGCGGCAGCCGCCGCAGACCTTGTGGTATTCGCACACGCCGCACTTGCCTTCGTAATCCGCCGGGTTGCGGAACTCGAGAAAATGTTTGGATGAACGCCAGATCTCGGGAAAAGGCGTGCTGCGCACATTGCCGCAATCAAGCTCCAGGTAGCCGCAGGGCTGTACCTGCCCGGTATGGCTGATAAAGCAGAAGCCCGTGCCGCCAAGGCAGCCGCGGGTCATGGCATCCATACCGAAGTTCTCCGGCGTGACCGCAAGCCCTTCCTCCCTGGCCCGCTGGCGCATAATACGATAGTAGTGCGGCGCGCAGGTGGCCTTCAGGTGCATGGAGGTGGTTTTGCGAAAATCATAGAACCAGTTCAGCACTTCCTCGTATTCGGCGGCCGAGATGACTTCCTCGGCCAGGCCCGCGGCGCGGCCCATGGGCACGAGCAGGAAGATATGCCAGGCCGCCGCGCCAAGCCGATCCGCCAGCATGAAGATGTCCTTGAAGTTGCCCAGGTTGCTTTTGGTGACCGTGGTATTAAGCTGAAATTCGATCCCTTCGGCTTTGAGGTACTCGATACCGCGCAGGGAGGCTGCAAAAGCGCCCGGCACGCCACGGAAGGCGTCATGACTGGCGCTTTCCGGCCCGTCAATGGAAATGGAACAGCGCGGAATGCCCGCTTCCTTCATCTTGCGGGCAATATCCGGCGTGATCAGGGTGCCGTTGGGCGCCATGACCGAACGCAGGCCCTTGCTCCGGGCATGGGCCACAAGCTCGAAAATATCCGGCCGCATGAGCGGTTCACCGCCGGTAAAGATGATGATCGGGCTGCCTGTTTCCGGAAAGGTATCGATAAGCGCCTTGGCTTCTTCGGTGGAAAACTCGCCCGGATAAGGCTCCGTGTGCGCTTCGGCCCGGCAATGTTTGCAGGCCAGGTTACAGGATCGGGTTACTTCCCAGGCGATAAGACGGAGCGGCGGCGTGCCGTCCGGCAGGTTTTTCAAGCCCTGCGGGTTACCGGCCAGCCCGTCGCCGCGCAGAGCGCCGCCGGGATGACCTGCCGCGCCGCCGCCGCCATGTGCTTCCGCCTTGCTCACTCTACTATCCCCTGCTGCAAAAGTTCACTTGTGAAGTAGCTCAGGATCAGATCAGCCCCGGCCCGCTTAATCCCAATCAGGGATTCCAGCAGAACCGCTGTCTCATCTATCCAGCCCATCTGTCCGGCGGCCTTGATCATGGCGTATTCGCCGCTGACCTGGTAAGCGGCCACGGGCAGGTCAAAATTCTCGCGCACGTCGCGGATAATGTCCAAATAGCATCCGGCGGGCTTGACCATCAGAATGTCCGCGCCTTCTTCCGCGTCCGCCGCTGCTTCACGCAGGGCTTCGCGGCGGTTGGCCGGATCCATCTGGTAGCTTTTCCGGTCGCCGAAGCTCGGGGCCGAACCCGCCGCTTCCCGGAACGGACCGTAAAAGGCCGAAGCGTATTTTACCGCGTAAGACATGATCGGGGTATTGGTAAATCCACTGTGATCCAGGGCCTCGCGGATAGCCAGCACCCGGCCGTCCATCATATCGGACGGGGCCACCATATCCGCGCCTGCCCGCACATGCGAGACAGCGGCGCGGGCCAGCAACCCCAGGGTGGCGTCGTTTTGGATGTCGCCCTTTGGCGTAATCAGGCCGCAGTGGCCGTGTTCCGTGTATTCACACAGGCAGACGTCGCTGATCAGATACAGGGAGGGAAATTTGGCCCGGAGCCTGCGCAGGGCCTCCTGGACAATGCCGTTCTCCGCGTATGCGCCGCTTCCGGCCGCGTCCTTGTGCGCGGGGATGCCGAAAAGCATGCACGAGCGCAGGCCCTTGTCCACGTCTTTGGCCACGGCCTTTTCCAACTCGTCCAGCGAGTAGCGGAACTGTCCCGGCATGGCCGCCACGGGCTTGCGGTAATTTTTATCGTCCGTTTCCTCCACAAAATACAGCATGATCATGTCAGCCGCGGACAGGGAGGTTTCGCGCACCATTTCCCGCAGCACAGGCGTGGAACGCAGCCGTCTTCCTCTATAAAACATGGGGGGCTCCGTTATAGCGTTTTGCGTTTACGAGTATCGCTTGCACGGCAACAGGCTTCATCCGCAGTTACGGCAAATCTCGATATTTTCAAAATTGCCCGCGTAGTATTCATAAATCCTGTCCAGAAAGAGCGGGGAGTTCCAGACTTCCTTGATCGATTTTTCAGCCACGTTGCCAAGCACCACGGTTTGCCGCCAGTCATGACAGCACAGGATCATATCGCCGTTTTCCACAATATACGCCTGCTTGAGAAAGAGATCGCAGTTCAGCTTGCGTCGATGCGCGACCGGCGCAATGGCGCTTACCCCCTCTCCGGCGCGATTGTCCATATGATGGACCGTAAAATGCACCTTGCGCTCGGCCCAGTATTTTTCAGCGTATTCCAACTCATGTTCCACCAGTTTGGTGTGTATGGTGGTGACTTTGACGCTGGGACGCCGCTGTCCCAGTTCCTGCTTCAACCTGAGAAAGGTATCGATATTGCGCATGGAGGTTGCGTAATCCAGGTTCATGGAGGCCTTGTAGGTTTCCGGGCTGTAGCCGTTCACGCTGAACCAGATTTGCGAGAGTCCCGACCCCGTGAGGATCTTGCGGCTGATTTCCTCGGTCAGGAGGCCCGCGTTGGTGTTGATCTTGGTTTTGGTGAAAAACAGCGTCTTTTGGCGGATAAGGCGCAAAATGTCCGGCATCCGCCTGTCCGCCAGCGGTTCATTGGTCAGGTAGGGGTTGATGCGGTTGACGAAATGTTTGCCGCACTCGCTGACGATTTTGTCAATGAGCCCATCGTCCATGCGACCGTGCGGGATGAGTTCCGGGCTTTGAGCATGCGGACAGAATACGCACTTGGCGTTGCACACGGACAGCGTCTGGAACTCGACCGTGCGGGGAAAGGACGGACGGAAACGCCGGCCCGTTTTCAACCACAGCCAGACTTTATTCAAATAGCCGGCCCCGCGCGGGGGCATGAAATAGCGGGCCATGCACTACCCTTTAGTTCAAAATATAGCGCATCGGATCAACCGGCGTGCCGTTGAGCAGGACCTCGTAGTGTAAATGCGGTCCTGTGCTGCGTCCGGTGTTGCCGAGTTCACCGATAACATCGCCGCGTTGCACGTAGTCGCCCACTTTGACCAGTGCCTTGTTCAGGTGCGCGTAACGGGTGGCCATGCCATTACCGTGATCCACGGTGATGCTGATGCCGTAAGCGCCGTCCGCAGCGGCAAAAGTCACCGCGCCGCGCGCGGGCGCGCGGACGGGCGTGCCCACCCGGTTGGAAATATCCAGCCCCGTGTGCATGGCCGTGCTTCCGGCAAGAGGGGCGCGCCGCCGGCCGAAACCGGAGGTCACAAAGCCCCGGACCGGCCAGATAGATGGTGTGGACAACAAAGAATCCTTGTTTTCCAACATGAGCCCGGCCAGTACTTGCTGATCCACTTCTTCGACACGCACGTTTGTGGCCAGTTCATCCACCAGGGAGTGCAACCGCACCAGGAACAGTTCGCGGTGCCGGGAAAGCAGCAGCGGATTGCTCATGCCTCCGCCCGTTGTGCCGGAGGCGGCCAGGGATTCCGCGGCGGATACGGCGCTGTCAGCGGATACCGCGTCCGCCGCCGCGTCCGCAGGGTCCTTATCCACATTCATAAGCACGCGCAGCTTGGAGTCAAACTGCTGCACCCGGGAAATATCCTGCTCCAGAGTTTGCAACTTGCCGAGCAGACTCAGAACCTGACCGTCATGAGAGCGGATGATCTTGTGGGCCTCACCCAGTTCCGACTCAAGAACGCTGACCCTGGTATAGAAACCCCAAAGGTAAACGCACAGGCCTGCAAGACCGAACAACAGCAGAAAAAACAAAAGGCCGATCCAGCCCCTGACCCGCAAGTTACGGGAACCGCCCTCGCGGTCCTTGAAAATGACGATGTGGTACTTTTTGAACAAGCTGAACCCTAAGTTATTTGCGCTTGAGATTGTCGCTTGACGGCGGGCAAAGCCCGCCTACGCCAATCTCGCAGGCCTTGTGACACGATGTGTCACAAGGCCAGAGCATTTTATCAAATGCTCTCCTTACTGTTTCCGTTTTTTGTCCAGCATGGCATGGGTGAGCCCGGCAAAAAAACCGGCCACCGCGCCCATGCCGATGGCGACAAACATGTTTTCCGTCAGGCCGAAGATGGTACTGAAGGCGCCCAAGGCGCCGCCAATAAGAATGCCTCGTACAATACGATCTCCGGGTCTCATATTACGTCCTCATTACGTGGAACATTTTACCGCTTACGCTGCCAGCTTGACAGTAAGCGCACATTCCTCATACCATAACAATTAACAGCCCAAAAGGCCTTTTTCCTGCCCTTCTACGGCAGGCGTCCGCGAGCCCGCGCCGGGTTCTCATGCTTCATATACTGTTACCAACCGGGCATTTTCATGAAAAAAAATCTCCTGTTCACCGCTCTTGGCGTCATACTCGCGCTTCTCGCCGTGGCCCTTTTCTCCGGCGGCAACGATATCTTCGGCCCGTCTTCCGCCCGGCAAAAGCAGGCGGAAGAAAGCAACGGCGCATCTGGCGTCCTGCCAGTGTCCATCACCAGTGTGGCCTTAATGGACAGTGATATCCTGGCCCGCAAAAAGCCCATGCTGATCACCTTTTCCGCGCCCATGATCAAAAGCGACGCCGTGAACCTGCCGGTATCTCCGGAGAACATGCCCTTCTCCATCCTCCCGGCCATGGAAGGCGAAGGCCGCTGGCTGACTGACAGAAGCATTGCCTTCATGGCTTCCGAGGCCTATCGTCCCGGCAAAAAATACGTGGTCCGCTTCCGTGACGATCTTACGTCCCTGGACGGCCGCCCCGTGCGCTATCTTTTTTCCTTCCGCACCGAAGCCCCCAAAGTCATCCGGGCACTGCCCGGCCAGTTCAATGCGGAAAGTGCCACCCTGCTTCTGGATCTTGACTTCAGCCGCCCCCTGCAACCCAAGGCGCTGGAGTCCCACCTGAAGATCACGGATGCCGAAAGCGGCGAAGCCCTGCCCTTTACCTTGCGCTCCCAGGAAGAACGAAATAGTTTCACCATTGAAGTCAAATTGGGCCACTATCGTCCCAAGATCACTGTGGCCCTAATCCCGGACAAGGACAGTGACGAATTTCCCCTCGGGTATGAAAAGCCCTACAGCGTAAATTTCACCCTGCCTGATCCCAAAGCCGCCGGAGGTGGCGTGGCCAGTATTGAAGGCGCCGGGGAAGAGCCCTCACCCCTGAAAATGTATGGCCCTTACGGCGGTGAAGACCGCAGGGGCAGTCTTTACGCGATCTTCGGGTTCGACCGGTCCCTGGCCAGCCATGATCAGCGGGATTTCATCGAAGTCACGCCCGCGCTCCCCTATATCCTGGCCAATGATGCCGGTTCCTTGCGCTTCCAGGAAAAACTCGAGCCGGGCCTGCTAATCAGCGTGACCCTGAAGCCCGGCCTGACCGACGCCTCGGGTCGGGTGCTCAAAGAAGCGCAGACCCGGACCTTTACCGTGCAGGATTACCAACCCGCCGTCCGTTTTGCCGAACCGGGGCATTTCCTCAGCCCGGTGTTCGGCGGCCGCGTGGGCCTGGATCTGGTCAACGTGAACCAGGTCACCTTTTCCCTGCAACGGCAGTATGACAACAACCTGCCTTTCATGAGCCTGGAACCCGACTACCGGGTGCAGGACATGATGCGCAATATCGCTTTCAAGGAAGTTATCCTTGGCGAAGTCAGGAAAAACGAGGTGCAGCGGCGCGCGATTGACCTGGAAAACCTGGCTCCGGGCAGGCGCGGGGTCTTTATGCTCACGGTGCGCGGCTACCAGGAATACAAGGATGAAAGAGGCAGAACCATGTATGCCTACGCCGGTTCCGAAGAGCGCCTGGTGGTGCTCACGGACATAGGCGTGACCGCCCGAACCTTCCCTTCCGGCATCACGGTTTTTGCCAGCGGTTTAAGTTCGGCCAAGTCTCTGCCCAATGCCGAGGTCAAAGTTTACTCGCGCAGCAACCAGCTCATTGCCGAAGGCCGCACCGGCGCGGACGGCGTATTCACACACAAGCGCGGCGAAGAATGGGACAGCCAGCTTACCCCTTCGGTGGTAACCGTGCGCGTTGCTTCCGGCGGGGAAGACGACATCACCTTCCTGGCGCTGGAAGGGAGCGCGGGCGTCGAACTGGAAGATCCGGCCCGGCGTTCCTACCTGGAAAGCGGCTATGAGGCGTTCGTGTACACTCCGCGCGGGGTGTTCCGCCCCGGCGAAAGCGTGGACGTGAAAGCTTTTGTGCGCGACAAGCGGCACCAGGCGCCGTCTCCCTTCCCGGTTTTGTTCCGTATTTTTTCCCCGCGCGGGCTGGAACTCAGTAAAGGCTCGGCCACGTTGTCCAAAGAGGGCGGCGTACAGCATTCCTTTGCCCTGCCTCCTTCCGCGCCCACCGGCGAATACCGGGTCTCGGTTGAAATACCCGGACAAAAAAACCGCGCCATAGGCAACGCCTTCTTTTCCGTGGAAGACTTTGTGCCTCCCCGTCTGGAGGTGGCGGTCACGCCCGGAGCGGAGCGCTTTATTGGCGGGCAGGAACTGCCTGTCGGCCTGTCCGGGCAATACCTGTTCGGCGCTCCCGGCGCGGATCTGAACTTTGAACTGGGTTATCGCGTCTCGCCCAAGGCCTTCACGCCCGAAGGCTGGGACGGATATCTCTTCGGCGACGGCGAACGCAAGTTTTCCACCCAGTCGCACCTGAACTTCATCAGCGGCCAACTGGACAGCAAGGGACTCAGCGAACCTTTGTTCAAGGCTCCGGCGGACTGGCTTCCCCCGGCTCTCCTTCACGTGCTGCTGGTAGGCAGCGTGCAGGAGGACGGCGGGCGCTGGACCAGCCAGACCGGCACGGCCACCTGGTTCCCCACGCCCTATTTGCTCGGGCTGAAACTTGACGGCGAACATCTTGTTCCGGGCCAGGCCGGAACCATCCGCATCGCGGCCGTGGATCCGGACGGCAAGGCCGTGCAGAGCGGCAGGCTGAAAGCCGAAATATCCCTGGTACGCAGCAACTGGCATACCATTTATAAAGACGGGCGCTATGTTTACACCTGGAATGAACGCTTTATTCCCGAGAGCAGCCAGTCTCTGGAAAGCAGTGACGGCCGCGCGCTGCTGCAATTCACCCCCCGGCAACGCGGCGTCTATCTGGTGCGCGTGGCCACGGAAGACGGAACCGTGGTGGCCTCGCGGCGTTTGAACGCCTGGAGCGGGGAAAGCTGGGATGATGAGGGTACGGGCCGCATGGACGCGGTGGAACTCGTGTTTGATAAAAAGAACTACCGGCCCGGCGAGACGGCCCGCCTCAGCCTTAAAGCGCCCTTTGCCGGGACCCTGCTGCTCGGCCTGGAGCACGGCGAACAGCTATCCACCCGCGTGTTGTCCCTTGATCAGCCGTCCGCGGAACTGGACATTCCGGTCACTGCGGACATGGATCCGAACATCAGCGTCACGGCCTGGGTCATCCGTCCGGTGCGGGCCGAGAATCGCGAGTGGTACGCCCACCGCGCTTACGGCATGACCGGGCTGCTCCTGGACAAGGAGCCGCATACCCTGAACGTCGCGGCCAGCACGCCCGAGCGCGCCGCGCCGAGCGCTCCCCTGAGCGTTCCCTTTACCGTGACCGACGAGCAGGGCACGCCGGTCGAGGGGGAATTCTCCGTCGCCCTTGTGGATGAGGGCATTCTCTCCCTGACCGCCTTCCGTACCCCGGACCCCGTGGCCTATTTCATGGAGCGCCGCCGCGCCGTGGGCAGGAGCTACGACGCCTTTGACGCTCTGCTCAGGCCCGAAGCCAAGGCCACGCCCCTGCTCAAACCCGGCGGCGACGCGAGCGCGGCCGATTACCAGGGTTCCCTTTCCACACAGCAAGTTTTCCTCGCGGCCTTCCTGCCCACGGTGAAAACCGATGCCAACGGACAAGGCCTGGCCGCTTTCGATATCCCGGAATACTCCGGCAAAGGACGGCTCATGATCGTGGGCGCGTCGGAAAACCGCTTTGCTTCGGCTGATGCCAATATCCGCTTTGCCCGCGATATCGTTGTTGAAACCGCCGCGCCCCGCGCCGTAGCGCCGGGCGACGCCTTTGATCTTTCAGTGAGACTCTTTGCCCTGCCCGCTGAAAAGCCGCTGCAAGGCGAGGCCCTGCTGCGCGTCAGCGCTGCCGGTCCGCTCACCATCCAGGGCGAGACGGAAAAAACCATTCCCCTTGATCGAGCAGGCCAAGCCGGACATGATCAGGGCAAGCCGATAACCCACAGTCTGGAACTTGCGGCCACGGCCCTGCGTGAACAGGGTATTGCCACCATCACCATACAGGTCACGGTTCCCGGCCGGGATGATCTCAGCTTCAGCAAAACCCTCGAAGTGGCGGTGCGGCCTCCTTATCCACGCGGCAGCGTCACAACGGCGGCCCTGATCCGCGCGGGCCAGGAGCAGACCCTGACCCTGCCCGGCGTCTGGCTGCCCGGCAATCTGCGTACCGTGTTCTCCGTGGACAAATCCCCGGCCCTCGCGGTGTTGCCCATGCTGGAGTATCTGCGCGAGTATCCATACGGCTGCCTGGAACAGGTAACTTCCCAGGCCTGGCCCTACCTGACGCTCGGGGCTGTGCGCGAAGCCATGCTCCCTGACCCGGCCGACAGCGCAGCGGCCGCAAAGGCCGAGGCCGAGGCCAAGAGCGTCCTTGCTGACGCTGTGTCGCGCATCCTGGCCATGCAAACCCCTGACGGCGGTTTCACGGCCTGGCCCGGCTACAGCGCATCCACGCCCTGGCGTAGCGTGAACGCGGCCTTTTTCCTGGTGGAAGCCAAGGCGCGGACGCCGGTGCCCGAAGCGGCTCTGGAAAACGTTCTGGGCTATCTGCGTCTGGTGCTTGCCGCTCCCGCCGAGGCCCTGGGCGGCGATAAAGCCGCCTACACCACCAAAGCCTATGCCGCGTTTGTGCTCACCAGGGCCGGGCAGGCGCCGCTCGGCTGGATACAGCACCTGAGCGAACAGCAGGACAAGCTCCTGCCTTCCGGCCGTATTTTCCTGGCCGGAGCCAAAGCGCTCAAGGCGGGCAACAGCAGCGCGCTTAAAGAACTGCGCGAGGAATCCTTAGGCCTTTCCGGCCTCAAAGCGCAGGACAACCTGAGCCTTGAGAGCGACCTGCGCAACAGAAGTCTGCTCCTGTACCTTTGGTCCCACATCGCCCCGGCAGACCCCAAAACCACGGAACTGTGCATTGACCTTGCATCGCGCATCATCAAGGCGCGTTGGTACAGCGTCCAGGAGGCCGGCATGGCCTCTATGGCGCTCGGCGCGTATCTGGAGAAAACCGGCGGCGGACAGGGCGACTATACGGCCCAGGTCACGCTGGAAGGCGGCGCGACGCAAACCGTGAAAAACGGCGAACGTCTTATCGTCAGCAATGCGGAAACACTCCTGAACAGTGACGGAACCGCTCCCGGCCTGCGCGTGCAGGTGGAAGGCAAAGGCCAGGCCTGGTGCGTGTACAACCTGCGCGGCGCTCCGCTGGAGCCGCCCGCGCCCGCATCCACGGGCCTTGCCATCCAGCGGGTCTGGAAAAGACCGGACGGCACGGTCATTGACCTGTCTTCGGGCAAGGCAGCGCTCAAAAAGGGCGACCGGGTCATCGTAGAGTTGACAATCATCCCGCAAAGCCCTGTTCATGATCTGGCCCTTTCCGATCTTCTGCCCGGCGGCATGGAAATCGAAAATGCGCGCCTGAAAGGCAATGCCGCTTCCGCGAACAACGATGGCGCGGAGCCGGATAATGACCGGGAGGGCGGCGCTTCCGGGCCGGACGGCATGTTCATCGACATCCGTGAAGACCGGTTGCTCGTCTTTTTTGACCAGGTACGAACAAAAACAACCTACAGCTATTCTCTGCGCGCGGTCAGCAGAGGCACCTACGTGCTTCCCCCGCTGGCCGCTGACGCCATGTACGACCCGGCGTTCAGCGCGGTTACGGCAACAGGTGTGCTCAACGTGGAGTAAAATAATGACGACGGATACACGCACGCAAATTCGCATCCCCACGCTGGTGCGCATCAAACGGGACGCACTCGGCCGCCTCGGCCTGTACCTGCAACGGAACAACGACAACCCGGTTCTTGTGCTGGCAAGTCCCCTGCCGGACCCGCTTGCGCAAAAAGCCCGGACCTCCATTATCGACGCGGACGTTAGCATCGCGGACTGGATAAGCGTGGACGATAACAGCTTTGAGGAGGCTGTCCGACTCTTCAGCCTCCTGCCGAAAAAAATCCGCGCCATTGTCGGCATCGGTGGCGGCAAAGCCCTGGACACGGCAAAGTACGTCGCCTTTCTGGCCAGAATGCCCTACATTGCTGTGCCGACCTCACTGTCCAACGACGGATTTTGCAGTCCCCAGGCCAGCCTGACCATTGACGGCAAGCGACGCTCCCTGCCCGCGACCATGCCCCAGGGCATTGTTCTGGATGTGGGCATCTGCCTGGACGCGCCCAAGCCGCTCTGGCTTTCCGGTGTGGGCGATCTGGTCTCCAAATTTACCGCTGTGCGGGACTGGAAGCTCGCTTTTCACAAAACCGGCGAGCCTGTGAATGATCTCGCCGCCCTGCTTTCAGACGCTTCGGTGTACCAGTTCCTCGCCGCGCCGGGCTTTGATGATGCGGGCACGGCTCTGCTCGGCACCGCGCTCATGCTCAACGGCATTGCCATGGAAATCTGCGGTTCCTCCCGGCCGGTCAGCGGCAGCGAACATCTTATCTCCCACGCTCTGGACGCCACTTCCCAACGCCCCCGCCTGCACGGCTTGCAGGTCGGCGTGGCTTCCTACATTATCAGCCGTCTGCAAGGGAAGCATACTGACACCATCGATCGCCTCTTCCAGCAAACCGGCTTCTGGGAAGAAGTCCGCAAAGATCCCTTTTCCCGCGCTGAATGGCTGGAGGCTGTCCGCATCGCGCCTTCGATCAAGGAAGATTTCTATACCATCCTTTCCGTGCGTGACCGCCTGCCCGAGATCGAGCGCATGCTTGACCACGACCCTGTTTTGCAGGGTTGTTTTGTGTGAAACTGTATCCGCTTATTCAAGAAATCCGGGCTTCAGGTCAACCATAGCATTAACGATCAGTTCAGCAATACCGCTGCAATGTATGGAATTTCTTCCGGGCAGCCCGTTCCTTTCAAGCATTCCACTGATTTGTACTTTGCAGCTTTCACACGGCGCGCAAATATACTTTTTTGTTTCAGGCCCGAGGCACTCGTGGAACGCGCCGCAAATCTGGGACATTTTTTTACGCCCGCCCAGGTTGTATCTCCAGGCTTCAATATTATCGCGGGTCATGACGGCAAAGCCGCTTCCGCCGCCGCAACAATAGTTCTCCACGCCGTGGGGCGTCATTTCACGAAATTGCGGGCACAGATACCGCAGAATTTCACGTTGCGGTTTATTCACCCCCATAAGCCGGACAATATTGCACGGGTCGTGCAGGGTAACGGGAAAATCATTTCTGGACGGGTCAAATGCTATTTTCCCTGAAAAAACAATGTCTCTCAGAACAGGGAAGCAGCTTTCCCTGGGAATGTTCAACTCCCGCGGCAAAACGCGGTCCGCGATGACCGTCAGCGCCTTTTGCACATGTCCGCATTCTCCAATCACGATTCTTTGGACGCCGAGCTTTTTTGCGGCCCGCATATGCAGGATCGCCGTGCGGGCGAACTGCACATCATCGTAGAAGGTGCCATAGTTGGCGGGGCCGTATCCGGCCAATTCGCTCGACAAGGTAAAGGACAGTCCCGCTTTCTGGAAAATGATGGAAAATGCCGCGATGCCGACGGGATCGGCCATAGCCGGATCCACGTTGGTAATGAACAGGATGTCCGCTCCCTGCACATCCCAGGGGGTATGCAATGTGTAGCCGGTTACAGCAGAGTATTTTTCGTCTATGAATGCCACGTACTTTTGAGCGGCGGCGGCGTTTTTTTCGATGGATGGACCGGCGTCCAGTTGCAGCATGGAACCACTATCGTGCAGTTCCGGCGGGCTGATTCCCAGTTCCTGGCTGAACACCTTGCGGATTTCGCGGGCGATGAGGGCGTTGTCCACCCCGATGGGGCACGTCTGGGCGCAACGGCGGCACAGGGTGCAACGATAGGCCATTTCTCCCAGGCGGGCAACGGTTTTCCAGTTGAGGCGCACGTCGCCGTAGCGCCATTTGGCAAACGGCTTCCTGGCAATGTATTGCTTATATATACGACGGAAAAGCTCCGAACGCAGATTGGGGCGGTACATTTCATTCCGGTTGGAAACTTCGAACAGGTGGCAAGCCTGCGCGCATGAATTGCACTGGGCGCAGTAATTCAGACTGGTTTCCAGAATACTCAGGAAGGTCCAGTTGTTGTCGGGATCAAGCAGCTTGCGCATGCCGTCCAGAAACCTGTTTACCAGCTTCTCTTCTTCCTCCGGGGTCTTGGGCCTGGGAATTCGCAGCACCAACACATCGTCCAGAATACAACAGTAGTTGTCCTGAGTTTCGCCGGAAAGTTCTTTCCAGGCAATAGGTTCAAATTCCACGGGAAGCTTGAGGAGATCGTTTGCCGCCACAGTGGCAAGCGTGCCTTCCTTGTCGGAAACGTCCCGTAAAGTGATATGCGATTTCATGCGCTTTAACTGTCGTATTTCTTTGGGGCCGTTGGTTTGCTCAAGGCGGTTTCCGCCCATGACTTTCCGCCGCCGCCCGCAATGTGCCCGCCTTTCCAGGATACCGGGCGCGTAAGGGCCGCATCGATTTTCCGCTGCGTTTCCGGGTTATCCTGAGTGGGCTGATCGCCCCAGCGGATATCGTGCCACAGGAAGTATTTCATGAAGAAATGCCCCATATGCGTGGCAGGGATGTAGGCGATAAGGGCGAAAAGAGAGATGATGAACAGGCTGAACAGGGCATTGTCCTGCGGAACAAAGCTGAAACTCAGCAGCGCCGCCATGAAGGAACAAAGACTGTCGAAAAATGAGGGGAGCGTCAGACACAGGGCCAGCCCGAGAACGGACAGACCGAGGAACAGCCCCAAGTTGAGAAAATGTTCCGGCGTACTGTACATTTTCAGATCCGGCACAGCCAGGCGGTAGTGTATCAGTCCGAGCGAGCCGGTTGCGATGCCCAGAAAGGCGGCCAGGGATGCAATGCTCCCCAGCCGGGCAAGAACAGGGAGAATAACGCCGCCCTGTACTCCTGGCAGGGTCAGAACAGATGCAAGCAGAGCCAGACACAAGACGCCGGCCAGCATATACAGGCCGAAATGAAAGGGATAGGTGCGAAACCAGAGAGCGCGGTTGTTGTATAATGTGCTGTGCAGCAAAAAAAATTCCACTGCAAAGCCTTTTATGCCGCCAGGCAGGGAGGGGTTTTGTTTTTTTCTCCACCATCCGGAATCTTCCAGGTAGCTGCCGCCATAGGCGGCCCGGCCGGCTTTTGCATGCGCCACCGGGTACAGTTCCCAACGCAGATGCATGGGCTTTTTCAGATAAGCAATGCATCTGAAAGCTATAATCACCCAAAAAGCCACAATGCCCGCGTAAGCGACAATGTAAGGAATGATTGCCATGGATTAATCCGCTCTCATTATCATCCCTGCCGGTAAAACTTTTTAAAAATCACGACAAAAAGCATGGCCGCCAATATGACGCTGGCATAGTTCACAACGGCCAGAACAGGAGTGGGATAGTAGTTGCCGTACACGTTCGCTCCCAGGACCTGGGAACCGACGAACGCTCAAATGAGCGACCATTGGGGAGCGGCGAAGTCGCTTTTCAAAAAATCGTGCCGCAGGTAATCCCAGAGCAGATAAATACAAAAGGCGCTCCAGCCGAGGGCAATGACATACGGTATCACAAAGGTGGCAAACAACATGCCTGCCATGTCAATGGCGAAATGGGCCTGCACATACATCGCCAGCCTGTGCATGCTGAACCCGTAGAGGCACGATATGGGCACAATCAGAAAAAAGGAGGGAAGGACGTTTTTCCCCGGCAAGGCTTCCGCCTTGATTTGCAGGAAGATAAGATAGCCAAGCTTGGCGATCAGCAATAAAAAGCCGAAGACCACGGTGAAAAACGAACCGAATGCCGCTATGGCGGCGATATCTCCGTTGTGCGACATCGCGGCCACGCCTGTTCCGATCAGGCTGACCAGGGCAAAGGAAAACACATCAAGAAGCCAGACAAAATGCAACTTTGTCACGTCAGTGGGCTGTGTCAGCCACTTTTTGAGGATTCTGAACTGATGGTTGAAAAGACCCACCCACAACAGCGCAAAAAAGAGCAGGCCGGGCAGCATCATGGCCTGAATATTTGAGGACAGAACCGGAATAAAAAAGGCCAGCGGCGCGAGCACCACCAAACCGGTCATTGCCAGCGAGGCAAAAGGCACGCTATCGGTGACCACAACGGTGGGGGCATCGGCCATGAATTTGCCATAGGCTTCCTTATCGCCGCGCCATTTGAACCACCGCCATACATAGGACGGGATTGAGGCAACGGTAATAAGCGAAAAGATCAGCATCAATGCCACAAGAATCCAATTCAAACAGAGTTGCACGGGCGTGAAGCTTGCCGCCAGCATATCGTTAAGCGTAATCATATCCTGCGTATGCGGCACAGCAAATTGCAAGTAATTGAACGCCATGAGCGCTATGCCGCCTGTTGCCAGCGGCATCTGGAATTTCAGCGGGTTAAATTGCATACCCTCCTCCTTATCAAATACGCGTTTACTGACTCGTGTACCTACCCTTTGTTGTTTATACCAGAGAGTTTCCGGGGAGGCCAGCAATCCCATAGCCCGTTCGCGGATTGTCCGGCGCGCCGTGCGGCGGAAAAAATCCGCAGTTGCCCTATGGATACTATTGCCCCATCTGGACAGAGCCCTTGCAAGGGAATACAAGACTGTATGGCAACAGCGTCTTTTTCCGGCACCGCCGGTCCGCGAATTCTTTTTTTCAGCGGGGGCTCGGCCCTGCGTGAAACCGCGCGGGAACTGGCGCGGACCAATCGTAATACCATCCACCTGATCACACCTTTTGATTCCGGCGGCAGTTCCGCCACTCTGCGCCAAGCTTTTGCCATGCCTGCCGTGGGCGACGCGCGTTCACGCATCATGGCCCTTGCTGAGGCCCACCGCGAGGGTAACCCGGAAATATTCACCCTGTTTGCCTATCGCCTGCCGGACTATGAATCGACAAAAGCGCTCATGGCCGAACTGGTCCGCCTGGTGCGCGGTTCACATCCCCTGCTGCGCCAGATTCCCGACCCGGCAAACGGCATTATCCGCGAACATCTGGCCTGGTTCGCTCTGCACATGCCGGCGGACTTTCCCCTGGCCGGGGCCAATGTGGGTAATCTGGTGCTTACGGCCGGGTATCTGCGTAACAAACGCCGTCTCGGCCCGGTCCTGGCCCTGTTTTCCCGCCTGGTGCGCGCAAGAGGGCTTGTACGCACCATTGTGGAAGATAACCTGCATCTGGCGGTACGCCTGAGTTCAGGAGAGGTGTTGATCGGGCAACATACGTTTACCGGCAAAGGAGAACCGGGCATCACCTCTCCCATCACCGACATATGGCTTGCCGAGCCCGGCGGGGCCAATGCTCCCGCCACCCCGGCCATAACGCCGCGAATCGCGAAACTTATCCGCGGCGCTGCCTGTATCTGCTACCCTGTGGGCAGCTTCTATTCCAGTGTGGTGGCCAATCTTTTGCCCAAGGGTGTCGGCCGGGCCATTGCCGAATGCCCCGGCCCCAAAATATTCACTCCCAACCTGGGCATTGATCCCGAGTTGGCCGGACACTCCCTGGCCATCCAGATCGAGCGCCTGCTGCGCCCGCTTCTCGCTGACGCCCCTGGCGCAAAACCTTCGGATTTTCTTTCCCTGGTTATTGTTGACCGGGAAAACGGCTGTTACCCAGGCGGTCTGCCTGAACACCTGCTCAAGTCCCTCGGCATTGGCCTTGCGCACTTCCCCCTTGTTGTGGAAGGCAAAGGTCCTCTCGCGCATCCCTGCGCTCTGGCAGTGGCCATCCGCCAGGCTGCAACGGGTGGTATTTCCTAAAAAGATAAGAAAAAAGTGCCGGGTACAGATGTCCGGCACTTCAAGTTAGGGCATTTTACAACGGGACGTTGTTTTTCACGTGAAAAGGCGCTCGGCGCCGGGCCTTGGAACGGATTAGGGCCTGTTAACGCTATGGCCCTAGTTTACGCAGGCGCTGCTACACAGCCATGCTTATAGCTTCAGGCAAAGCCGCCGGAGCGCGGGAGGGCACCTGTACCTCATACTGCACGGCAGTGCCGTAACAGGTGAAGAACTTGCTGCCGTCAGGGTGAAAGGCCACGTTTTCCTGATAGCCGACAATGGCTTGCGCGCCTTTGTTCATGGCGCGGGCCGCCATGCCGAAAAAGGTCTGTTCGGAGTCATATCCCCGGCAAACCACAAGTCCGAGCACTTTGCTCACCTTGCGGTTATCATCAAGATCTGTGGTGGTGACCACGGGAAAACGGCCGGACAGAAAAACCTCCCTGACGCGATCCAGATTTTCCATCCCCTCTTCCTGTGCCTTTTTCTTCTTTTTTTCTCCACCGAGCAGAAACAACATCGGAGCCTCCTTTTCTTCTGGCGGGCAAATTTTATCATTCTCATGCAAAACTCCTGCCAATATAATAAACCAGGCCCCTTATCGTTGCTGTCGGCAGCGCGGGAGCAATTTTTGCCCGCTTGATCCCGCTGTTGCCATGCCGTACTTTTGACACTCTCCTCATCTATCCCGGCGCGACATCCTTTTTCCTGCCAGCGGGTTGCCTTACAGGCAAATGTCATATACATGGAACCGGTGCAGTGTGGTTGAGACACTCCCTGAAATGCGGTCCGGTTGACAAAGCAGGCCGCCCCACTTACCTGGATTGAAGAAACTGTTTTTCGGAGGTTCTGTTATGATGATTACTGTGACGGACGCCGCGAAAAAGGAACTGGACGCATATTTTGCGGGCAACACCCCGTCGAGTATCCGTGTGTTCCTCGCGCCGGGCGGCTGAAGCGGCCCCCGCTTGGCATTGGCTCTGGATGAGCCGAAAGACACCGACACTATTGCTGAGGAAAAGGGATACAAGTTCTGCATGAACAATGAACTGCTCGCGCAGGTATCCCACGTAACCGTCAACTTCTCGTATATGGGCTTTTCCGTGGACCCCGACACCCCGCTGAGTACGGGGGGGAGCGCCTGCGGAAGCTGCTCGGTCGGCGGCGGGTGCGGCGGCTCGGAGCAGTAAAGGCTCCACCGGCATAGACCCGCATTACCCGGAGAAATATCGCTCCAGTCCCGGTGCGGAAAGCGCGAATACCGCTTTCCGCACCTTTTTTCCATTGTTCATAATCCGCAGTAGTGCTTCAGTTTGTTCGTCAGACGAGGAAGGCGCAGCTTTACGCGATGGGGGCTGGGCTCTTCGGCCCTGCCCCCGGAGCGCAAACAAGCCTGACGATGTATCACGACAAACTGAGGCACTACCCGCCAGGAGCTTCGCTATGGCTGTTCTTACCCGCCTCGATTGCATCTTGCCCGGGACACACACAACGGAAGACGCCGACAAGTTGCTGGCCCTGCTGGCCCTGCATGTTTCCCACGGCTGGGAAGAGCGGTCCCTGCCCACCGGCGAATTTGTCTGCACGGTCTACTCTACTGTTCCTGAAAGTGCCCAGGCCTTGCAGGACATAGTTGTTCGCTCCCTGCCCTCCGCGTCCGTCCAAGTCACGGCGGAAGAGGAAAAAGATTGGGCGGAGGCTTGGAAGGCCTTTTTTACTCCTGTTGAGGGAGGCGAGCATTTTCTGGTGCTGGCGCCCTGGATGACAAGCGAGCGCGAACAGACAAAGCGCATCCCGATCATCATTGAGCCCAAGACCGCTTTCGGTACCGGACACCACGAAACCACCGCCCTCTGCCTTGCGGCTATTTCGTCGATGTATACGGAAGGAGTTATTCGCGCGGGCATGCGCTTTCTCGACCTCGGCACCGGCTCGGGCATCCTGGGCCTGGCCTGCGCAAAGCTTGGACTGTCCGGCGAAGGGCTGGACATCGATCTTCCGGCAGTGGAAAACGCCTTGGAAAACCGGGCTGCCAACGCCATTGATCCGGCGGACTTTGTCGTGCGCCTGGGCGGCGTGGAAGAGGCTTCAGGCCCGTATGACTTTATTGTGGCCAATATCCTGGCCGCGCCGCTCAGAGAGATGGCCCCGGCCATTGCCGCGCTGCCCGGAGGAGACAAACGTCCCGCGCTCGTGCTTTCCGGCCTGCTCGAAGTGCAGGCCGATGCTGTGGAAGCGGCATACATCGAACAGGGCTATGCAAAAGCCCGACGCATTATCCGGGGTGAATGGGCCGGGCTGGTGTTTATCCTATAGAATTTTAGGTAGTGCCTCAGTTTGGTTTCAGACGAGAAAGGCGCAGCTTTGCGCGATGGGGGCTGGGCTCTTCGGCCCTGCCCCCGGAGCGCAAACAAGTCTGACGAAGTATCAAACCAAACTGAGGCGCTACCTACCTGAATGCTTTAGCAAAAGCCTGCCTGATATCTTCAATGATATCGTCCACATGCTCCAACCCGACCGAGAATCTGATCATGCCGGGAGCGACTCCGGCGGCCGCAAGCTGTTCGTCGGTAAGCTGACGGTGCGTGGCGCTGGCCGGGTGCAGCACGCAGGTGCGGATATCCGCCACATGCACCTCGTTGGAAGCCAGCTTCAGCGCATCCATGAACATGACGGCTTTTTCCCTGCCGCCCTTGATCACAAAGGAAATCACCCCACTCGGACCTTTCAGATATTTTCTGGCCAGGGCATGGTACTTGTCGCCCGGCAGGCCCGGATAATGCACCGTTTCCGTATATCCTGACCGCTCAAGGTAATCCGCCACGTTCAAGGCATTGTCGCTGTAGCGCTCCATGCGCAGGGCCAGGGTTTCCAGCCCCAGGTTGAGCAGAAAAGCCGAATGCGCGGCCGGGTAGACGCCAAAGTCGCGCATGAGCTGCATTCTGGCCTTGATGATATAGGCCATGTTGCCGTAAGTGCCGGTATAGGAAATGCCGCGATAGGAAGGATCCGGCTCGGTCAGATCCGGGAATTTGCCGTTTGCCCAGTTAAAGCGACCGCTGTCCACAATGACCCCGCCGACCTGAACCGCGTGGCCGTCCATGTACTTGGTGGTGGAATGCACAACGATGTCCGCCCCGAACGCAAAGGGCTTGCACAACACGGGCGTGGCAAAGGTGTTGTCTATAATCAGCGGTATGTTATGCGCATGAGCCACCTTGGCGAAGCGCTCGATATCCAGCACGGCCAAGGCAGGGTTGGCCAGGGTTTCGCCAAAGATGGCCTTGGTATTCGGCTTGATGGCTGCGGCAATGGTTTCTTCCCCCGCGTCGGCCGAAACGAAAATGCATTCGATGCCCAACTTTTTCAAGGTGAAAGAAAAGAGATTCACGGTGCCGCCGTAAATCTGCGTAGTGCTGACAATACTGTCTCCGGCGCTGCACAGGTTCAGGATCGAGAGCAGGACCGCGGCATGGCCGGATGTCGTGCACATCGCGCCGACGCCGCCTTCCAGGGCGGCGATCTTTTCCTCCACTGCCATGACCGTGGGGTTGGCGAAGCGGGAATAGATCAGACTGTGCGTGGGCTCGTCAAACACGGCCCCCACAGCCTCGGTGGAATCGTACACATAGGTGGTGCTCTGCACTATGGGCATCACACGCGGTTCGGTATTTTTCGGTGTGTATCCCGCGTGCAGGCACGTTGTCTCGTCTCTCATCCGTAAGCTCCTTATGGTAAGGCATTGTCGCCGGAAAGGCGTGTGTACCGCGAATTCAACGGCAAGGCAATGCACCGGCAAGACGGGTAGTAGCGTGGTTTGAGCAATGCCGGTAGTGCCTCAGTTTGGCGTCAGACAAGGAAGACAAGTTTTTGCGAGGGAGGGCTGGACTCTTCCGGTCCTGCCCCCCGAGCCAAAACGCAGTCTGACGAAGTATCGCGCCAAACTGAGGCACTACCGCAAGACGTAGCCTTGCCGGTGCAAGGTGTGCTATCCTTGAACCCACATGATGACGACTTCCGGTAAAACACTCCTCTCCTATTACGAAGCTATGCTGGAGTCCCTTGGCCCTTCTCGCTGGTGGCCCGGAGAACATCCGCTTGAAATTGCCGTGGGCGCGGTACTGACCCAGAACACGGCCTGGAAGAATGTGGAAAAAGCTCTTGATCGCCTGCGCCGAAAAAATGCCTTGCGCCTGGACAGTCTGCTGAACATGCCCCTGGAGGAGATGGAAGAAGCGTTGCGTCCATCCGGGTTTTTCCGGCTCAAAGCCCAAAGGCTGCGCAACCTGCTGCTGTTTTTCTCCTCTTTTCCGGGCTGGAATCAGAACCCGGAAGCAGGCCGCCTCGATTTTCTTCAGACGCTTTCCACGCAAGAACTGCGCAAGGCTCTGCTGCATGTGCACGGCGTCGGGCCGGAAACAGCGGACTGCATCTTGCTGTACGCCCTGGACCGCCCGTCTTTTGTCATTGATGCCTATACCCGGCGCATATGCGGCCGCCACGGCTTTTTCCCGGATGATGTCCCCTACGGGGAACTGCGGGAATTTTTCATGCGCGCCTTGCCCGTGGACGTGTCCCTCTATAATGAGTATCATGCATTGCTGGTACGCACTGGTAACCGCTTCTGTAAAAATCGGAAACCGCTGTGCGCGGAATGTCCTTTGGGCAAATTTTTGAAACCCGGCAGCTTTGCTGCAATGTGACGCAATGCCCTTTTCCGGCAAATCCCGAATCGTTCTGCCCGGCCTGATCTTATTCTGCGCCTTCATGCTTGTTGTTTCCGCTCCGGTTCCATCCTCTGCCGCGGCCCCGGTTTCCGTTTCACAACTGGAAAAGGATCTGGCCAGGGAAAAGAAAAAAGCGGCGGAGCGCAAACAGAACCTGCAACGCCTGACAGAACAGGAACGCACGCTGAACGCGGATCTCGCGGCCGCGGAAAAACGCATTCTGGAACTGGAGAAAGGCCTCGCTTCCCAACAGACCAAGCTCAGGGAACTGGGCGGCGCGGACAACAAACTCCGGATCGAATACGAAACCTTGCTGGCGGAGCAAGCCAAGACCGAAGAGGCCCAAGCCCAGGCCCTGCGCCTGCTGTGGGAAGCCACGGGAAAACGCATTGCCGTGGGCAGCCGGGATCTGCCGGACTGGGCGGAAACGGACCGCGAATACGCCTGGTCCCGTGAACTCTACGCCTCGCTTGAGAAATATCGCAAACAACTGGACCAGCAAGAGGCAAAGCTGGCCCAGGTGCTCGGCAGGCGGGATAAAATTTCCCGCGACGTACAGAGCGGCATGCAAACGGTCAATGAGGAGAAAAGCAAGCTGCTCAAAGCCCGTATCGAATACGACAAAAAACTGGCGGAACTGCGCAGGCAGCGCGGCAGTACGGAAGCGGAACTGCAAAATATCCTGAAGCTGGTGGACAGCCTGAACCTTGAAATTGCGCAGCGATCCAAAGGGGATATCGCTTCCATGAAAGGGAAGCTCCCCTGGCCGGTTTCCGGCAAGGTCCGGGTGCGCTATGCTCCCCAGAGCGACCCGGCATCGCGCGGGCTGGGGTTTTCCACGGCCGACGGGGCCGAGGTCAAGGCCGTGGCCGGTGGAACCGTCGTGCACAACGATGTCTTGCGCGGCTTCGGAACAGTGCTTATTCTTCAACACGGTGAGGAATATTATTCTCTGTATGCCTTTCTCGGCAGCAGTCCGTTGAAGGTGGGGCAGGATGTGGCGGGGCGGCAGGCCATTGGCACCGCAGGCTATTATCCGGCTATAAAAGGATCGGGACTGTATTTTGAATTGCGTTTTAAGCAAAAAGCCATTAACCCTGAGGCATGGTTCGCGTCATAGGCTGCGCTGGCCGTTAGCTTCTTTTAGCATCTTACATTGAGGACTCTCATGCGACGTTTCATGCAACCCCTGCTTGTGTTTTGTCTTATTATCGCCTTTGCGCTCCCGGCACTGGGCGCGGACAACGACAAGTATGACGGGAAAAAGCGGTTAAGCAAGGCCTATGATATCATCCGCAAAGGCTACGTGCGCGATGTGGACGACGACGAACTGATGAGCGGAGCCATCAAAGGCATGCTCGAAGGCCTTGACCCCCACTCCACCTTCCTGAGCAAGGAAGACTTCAAAGAAATGCAGGAGGCTACCTCCGGCGAGTTCTTTGGCGTGGGCATTGAAATTTCCACGGAAAACAACCAGCTTATCGTGGTCTCGCCCATAGATGATACTCCCGCGGACAAGGCGGGGCTCAAGGCGGGCGACATTATTCTGGCTGTTGACGGATTGTCCACGCAGGACATGAGCACCCAGGAAGCTGTTTCCAAAATTCGCGGCCCCAAAGGCACGGAAGTTGAACTGCTCATTCTCGGCAAGGAAGACAAGACGCCCAGAGCCGTGAAGATCGTGCGTGACGCCATCCCGCTGATCAGCGTCAAAGCCCGCTTCCTTGATGATGACGGCTATCTCTGGGTGCGCCTGACCCGCTTTAACGACAAGACCACCGCCGAGTTGCTCGAAGCGCTGCGCGAACAAGGCAAAAAGGCCGAAATAAAAGGCATCGTACTGGATCTGCGCAATAATCCCGGCGGTCTGCTTAAACAGTCCGTGACCGTATCCGATGTGTTCCTGAAAAAAGGCACCATTGTCAGCATGCGCGGCCGGGGCGGCCAGGTACTTGAGAGCCACAGCGCCAAAAACGCCCCTTCGGACGTGACCGTCCCTCTGGTGGTGCTTGTGAACCAGGGGACAGCCTCAGCTTCCGAAATCGTTGCCGGCGCTTTACAGGATCAGGACCGGGCCGTGATTATCGGCGAACCTACCTTTGGCAAGGGATCGGTTCAGAAAATCGAGCCCCTGGGTGACGGCACGGCCATCAAAATGACCATTGCCCGCTATTATACGCCCAAGGGCCGCTCCATCCAGGCCGAAGGCATTGTGCCTGACATTACAATCGCCTTTGAACCCCCTCGGGACGGCGACGCCGCGAAAAGCCCGCGTTTTTTTGGTCCGCGCGAGAAAGATCTTTCACGCCATCTTGAAAACGGCGCGAAAAAGGACGAGGCTGACAAGAAAAAGGATACGCCCAAGCTGCTGGAAGACGAAACCAGGAAAATCCTGGAAAGGGACAACCAACTGCGCATGGCCCTGCAACTCGTGCGCGGCCTGCCCAGGATATCCGAAGTGCACGCCCAGTGAGCCCGTGAGGAGCAATGAAATGCAAAACGCGGACCGGAAACGGTCCGCGTTTTTGTTTGCATAGGGAAAGCGTGAAGAAGCTATTTCTTGGGCTGCTCCTTGCCCTTTGCCGCGCCTTGTTCCGCAGCTTCGCCCTGCCGTGCCTTCTTGTCCTGGCCAGCAGGCTTTTCTTCCGTGGCTTCGGCCGTGCCTTCTTCCTCTTCGTCTTCGTCTTCAGCCTTTTTCTTCTTCGCTTCTTGGTCCGCGTTGCTCGAATCACCGTCGCCGAGCGGCGCTGCCGCGTCATCCTGCGGGGTCTGGTCTTCAGGTCCTTCTCCGGTGACTATTTCCGTGAAGCTCTCGGTTGAGGAATCCTGGATCTTGGCCAGATAGTCCGCAATGCTGGCCGTGCTCGGCGTGAACGTCTGGCTGTTCAGGGAATCTCTCGTGCTGAGCAAGGCCAGGAGTTCCGCCGCGCTCCGGGATTCTTCCGCAGCGTCTTCTCCCGGTCTGTACCTGTTGTAGGGCCTGAGATCCAGCACGGTCACGCCCCTGGCCAGCTTGATGCTGTGGAAGTAGCCGCCGGGGTAGATGGTCAGCGTGAAAGGCGCGCCTCTGAGGTCAAGATTGTCCATGCGCGCGTAGAGGTCATAAGTACCGCCGGGCGCGTCATGGATGCTGGTGATAATGTTGCTGAACACCAGGTTGTTCAGGGTGCCCTTGTTATCCTGGCTGACAACCCAGAAGCCCGGCAGGGAAGTGTCCCGGTAGATCAGGGTGTCGCCCTGGGCGGAACCGACGATTTCCGACACATTGAGCAGGCTGGGGATGCTCGTCTTGCCGCCAGAGCTGAAGATCAGGTGGTTCTGACCATTGAGCTCCCATGTGGCGGACGCGTTCGTCGCGTTGATCGCCGTGTTGTAGCCCTTGCCCATGTCGGCCTGCTGGATGCCGCCGCCGGACAGGATGTACAGGATATCGTTACCAGTACCGGCGATGAAGTTTTTCATGCCCGAGAAGTCCAGATGCAACCCGGCGCGTTCCAGGTAACCGCCGTTTTCGCTGTTAAGCACCCACGTGCCGGCCAGTTTACTGTTGCTCATATTAATGAGGTCATTGTGGCCAAGCCCGGTGAGCTTCAGCACAGGTTGCGCGCCCGGAGCGGCGTTGTTCTGGATGAACGTAACGCTGTCGTCGATGGTCAGCACATTATTGCTCAAGCCGCCGTCACTCCGGATAAAGCTTGCCAGAGTGATTGTGAGATCGCTGTATGCGATCCGCGCATCACCAAGGAAGGTCACATTGGAACCTGTCAGGGCAAAAAGGTTGCCCGCGCTCAAATCAGCCTTGCCCAGGATGGAGATCGTCTCTTTGCCGGTAACGTCGATATTGTTGCCTGCGACCATCGCTCCATTCAGACTGACGGTCACGCCGTCCAAAGTGACATTGGTGTTGGCCGCAATGCTTGAGCCTTCTCTGGTCTCGATGACCGTGCCTGTGAGGAACACTGTCTCGCCCGCGCTCAAATCCGCCTTGCCAAGCAGGGTGATCGCCTCGGTACCGGTAATATCGATATTCTTGCCTGCGGCCATCGCTCCATTCAGACTGACGGTCACGCCGTCCACAATGACATTGGTGTTGGCCGCAATGCTTGAGCCTTCTCTGGTCTCGATGACCGTGCCTGTGAGGAACACTGTCTCGCCCGCGCTCAAATCAGCCTTGCCGAGCAGGGTGATCGTCTCTGTGCCGGTGATATCGATATTGTTGCCGGCAACGATCGCTCCATTCAGACTGACAGTCACGCCGTCCACAATGACATCGATACCGGCCGTGATGCTTGAGCCTTCCCTGGTCTCAATAGTCGTGCCAATGAGGAACACATTTTCGCCCGCAAGGAGGTGGGTGTTCATGGGCACGATCACCAGGTTATTGGTGAAGGTGATGTTTTTGTCGCTGCTGATGTAAGCTTCCTTGCTCTCTTCCTTGTTGATGCCGTCAAGGAAAAGATCGCCCGCGCTGTGGACGTACATGTTGCCGAAAGCCCGCAGCCGCAGCATCTGGTGCGCGCCGATCAACAGGGGGTTGTCCTTCTGGCCCAGGTCGCCGTTGCTGGCTTCCGCCACCAGATACGTGCCCGCGTGCAGGCCGGTATAGGCTGTCCCGTTGAAGGTCACGCTCTTGCCGCTGGTGTACAGGTTGCCATCAGCCTTGATCCGCAACTCGCCATTCTTGACCACCGCCGCATCAATGGTCAGATCCTGCTTGCTGGCAACGTTCAGGTTCTTGACCCCGGTGCCGATCAGGGCATGTTCTTCCGCATACAGGGACAGGGTGCCTGTGAGCAGCACGTTCACGTCGTCGCTCAGGCGGATGGTGAGGGTGTCCGTGGCCGCGTCGTACACGCGATCCGGGGCCTCGGAAGTCCAGATGTAGAACTTGTCATACTCGGAGAATTCGGCTTCGCCCCTCATCTTCTTTTCGTAGTCCTGCACCACATACTCTTGCAAACGGATGGTGAGGGTGTCTGTGGCCGCGTTGTAACTCCACAGGGATGTCCCGGCCTGCGCCTCGAGGTAGGCCCATTGGGATGCGCTGAGGCTGCCGATGCTGAACTTCAGGTTCGCGTCGTAAGGCTTGGTCAGCAGGGAGGGATCAAAGGCCTTCAACTCTTCTTCCCAGGAACTGAGGCGCTCGTCCAACCACACGGCGGCCCGATTGAGGGCGTAGGAGGTGAGTTCGTCCTCATCGGGAGCGAACCGGAGACCCTGCGCCAGTTCCTCCAGGTATTCCTCGCGGCTCTTGCCTTCCATAGCGATCGCGTGCGCGAAGTAGTCGTGATACATGCCGGTAAGCGTTGCGTCGTCGGGGTCAACAAAATCGCTGTCATAGGGATCGGTCAGCAAGGCCGGGGCATGACCCTCCAGGATACTGCGCCAGGCCTCGAGTGTCACGTCCAGGAACTCCGCGGCCCGCTTGAGGGCCAGGTCGTCAAGTTCGGCTTCGCTGAGTATGCCCCTGAAGGCCGCGTCGCCCGCCAGCAGCGCGATGTAGGCGTTATAGCCGCCGGCATCGGCCACGGCGTTCTTCAGCTCTTTATAGCTGTGATAGACGCCGGTAAGCTGATCAAGTTTCAGGCCCACGTATCCCGTGGCGCCGGACTGGGCGAGGTAGGACCGTTCTTCATCAGTGAAGCTGTCGTCCGCCAGTTTCTTATAGTAATCCGTAATGATGAAAGGCCTGTCGCTGTAGTACGCACCGATTTCACGGGCTTGCAGGACAGCGTTCCTGGCCACGATGTTGGCCGTTTCCGTGACCAGGGTGGTGGTGGTACCATGGAACAGGGCCTCGGTCAGCTTGGTTGTTAACGATGCCTTGTCCCACAGGGAGGTGGCGGCCAGTTCTCTGAGCCGCGCAAGCTGCCCGGCGCTGAGACTGCCGGCCGCAATCACCAGATTTGGATTATACACGCCGCTCAAGAGGGCCGGGTCGAACTCGGCCAGTTGCTTTTCCCAGTAGCCCAGGGTCGCATCGAGCCAAGCTGCCGCCCGTTCCAGGGCCAGGGCGTCCAGTTCGTCCAGACCAAGGCCGGTGGGGTTGTCTCTGAATCCATAGGCGTCGTCAGCCGCCAGCATGGCCAGGTAAGCGTCGCGTCCCATGCTGTTCACCGCGCCCTTGAGCTCATGGTAGCTGTGGTACATGGAGGTCAACTGGTTGCAGTGCGTGTCCACCTTGGCCATGACCTGCTGTTCGTACACCACCGGGTCGTCGGAGGCCAGAATGCCCAACCGTTCCCACATGCCTTGCATGCGTTCCATATCCCGCTCGTCCAGGGTCTGCGCATCATTGGCGTCCAGTATGGCTCCACCGGTGGTCAGGTGCACATCGCCGGGGGTGCTGATCTGCACCAGCTTCATATCCGTGCTGCCGCTGTTCAGGTAAATGTTGCCCGTGGCGCCGGTGATGGTGGCGGTTATTGTAACCCCGGCGCTCGGGTCCACATGGTTGGCCACATTCAGGAAGCTCGCGCTTGTGCCCATGCCGCTTTCGGAAGCCAGCACGAGATTGGGCGCGCTTACCCTGCCGGAAAGGATATGGCTGGCCGCGATGTTGATGGTGTCGCCGGCTCTGGCGTCAACCGTCACGTTGCCGCCGGCAAACTGGGTGTACATCATCTTTCCGGCCGTCAGGTTCACGGGCCTGTTCCCGGTGGCAAAGATCTTGACCCGGTTGTTTTCCGTGCCGATGCTGCCATTGGCCGTTGTTATGCTGACCGTGCCCGCGGCGGAATTGATCCAGCTTTCATTGGCATCCGCCACGTTGCCCTGGCTGCTGGAAAGCGTGATGTTGCCGCTCGCCGTCAGACCGCCGTCAAGCACCACGGAACCCGCGCTGGTGATGGTGATGGCGCCGGCGCCTTGTCCTTGCCGCAGATTGATGGTCTGGTGCGTGTCTATGGCGACCCAGATCACGTTCTGGATGGTATCGCTGACGGTTCTCTTCTTGTAGATATGCTCAACATACCAGGGTCCCCAGCCCGAGCCCCATACCTTTGTCGGGTCGTCCCGGGTCACGGAGTCGAGCGTATAGGAATAGGTGACATAGGTGCCGCTGACCTCCGAGGAAGCCCAGCCGTTGGCGTGCCCTGCGGTGCCCAGTTGGTTCAGGTAGCCGGCGCCGGTGGCCATCCTGCCGGAAGCCAGCACCAGGTTTACGTGACCCGCCAGGCTGTTGAAGTTTTTCGACATGAACCCGCCCGTTTCATCCAGGGGTTCATTGTTGGTGATTCTTGTGTTCACCAGCGAGAAGGCGCTGGTATCCGGCACTACCCAATCCAACCAACTGACGCCCCAAAGATTTTTTTGGGTGTACTCGTAGGTGTAGATCTTTCCGGTGACGTTGCCGGCCAGGTAGTTGAACTTGATATCCTGGGTCTGGGGAGTATAGGTGGAGCCGCTCAATACGTTCCAGCCCTGTGTCGCTTGCGCGCGATGCCGGATGAGGCCCGCTGCCGTGCTGCCCGTGTTCAGGCTCCCGAGTACCAGAGTGGCCGTGGAGTTATTGGTAATCGAGATGTCCGGGTTGCTGTAGACGGCTATGGCGCCTCTGCCGATGTTGGTGTTGAGCAATACGCCGGTGATGTAGATGTTGCCGCCGCCCGCGTAGAAGTCGTCAATCGTGTAGGTGTGGGTACGGGAATCGTAGCTGTACGTTTGGAAGGCCACGCTGCGTGAGTTCAAGCGGGAGCTGGTGATTGTGCCGTCATCATTGAGATACAGTGTGCCGCCCGCTGTCTGGGTTGCGCCGATAGTGATGGTATAGCTCTTCACGCCCGACTGGATCAGCCCGTTGGCATTGATGTAGTCGGCCTTGATGTTGATGTCGCCCAACGCGATCAGGGAGCCGCCCGCGGAGCCGGATACGCTGTAGTAAGACTCATTGCCCCCGATATTCACCGGGTTGCCGCCCACGTTGTAGAAGGAGCCGTCTTCCTTGAGGTTTACGGTGAGCATGCCCTCGGCCGTCACGTTCAACGTTTTGGCGAAGACCGTGCCGACGATGCTGAGGTCCCCTTTGCTGGTCAGGGTGGTCGTGCCGGAAAGGTTATACAGGCTCTCGGCGATCAGAATGCCTTGCTTGAAGGCCTGGGTGATGGTCATTACCCCTTGGGTATTGGTATTTTCAGTGATTCTCAGGCCGCCGCTCGGCGTGGCCCCGAAAATCTGCACCCTGCCGCCTTCCTTGGAGCTGATGGTCAGGTTTTTCACATGCAGGGTGGCGCCTGCTATGTTGTTGGTTATGTTCAGAGAAGCGTTACCCTCCGCCTTCAGCGTGCCGGCGCCGGTTACGGTATCGGCGTAGACGCGCACGTTGCCCCTGCTGACCAGGCTATCTTTCACCAGAATCGTGGAAGCGCGGATGTTGCCGTTCTGATCGATATCCACGGTGAGGATGAACTCGCCCGTAGACGGGTGGCGCGTACCGTAGCCATAGGAGATGAGTTCGTCCTCCATCTCCGCCATCCGCGCCCAGGCTGTCCTGCCTGCCGGGTCGTCCTTGCCGTAAACGCGGACCACGTTCTGCAGAGTGAGGTATTCGTTGACCACGTTGCTGCCGATGGTTGATTGCCCCATTTCGTAGGAGAGCAGATGGGCGTTTTGGCCGGTCACATAGAAACTGAGCTGCCCGGCCGCGTTCTTCAGCGCGTCCCCGATGTGTTTCTCGCTCATGCTGTCATAGGCGTAGGCAGTGAGATAGAGGTTCCGGATTCTCGCGCCGACGATGTTCGAAGCCCCGTAAACCCCGAGGCTGGACCGGAACAAGGAAAGCATGGCCCCGTCATTGCCTGTGGGGGCGTATCCTCCGAACAGGCGTTGGGCCTGCGCGGCAGTCATAGATTGCACTTTTTCCAAAAAGTTGCGGCTGAACAATTCCGGGCTGCTTTTCAGGCTTTCGAGCACGGTAAAGTGCGCCGCTTCCAGCCCGGTGGCGGCGAAGGCCTCCAGTTTCGCGATGACCTTATCCAGGGTCACCCGCGCGGCGCCGGAGCCGGTACCGATCAACCCGGTCTGGTACATGGCGCTCCAGGTATCCATGCTGTAGTTCCCGAATTCCTCGGTCACATAGTCGGAGAGGAGACCCGAGAGAATGGTCCGGTGGTCGTTCGTCAGAGAAGGATCGCTATAGTTGTACCCTGCGGCAATCAGGGCCTGATGGGCGGCTTCGCGTTCTGCGTTCCAGTTGTCGCCGTAAGTAGTAGTAGTGGTAACAACGCCCTGATCGTCAGTGGTTTCGGTTTCGGTAATGTCCCGATACTTGGCAATCACGGCCTCCCAGCCGTCTTCCGTCAGATAGTCCGCGTTCCCGGCGTTCTCCTCTGTTGTAAGATCCGCGTAATGCTCCTGGGCGGCTTGGTTTTCCGCGTAGGCGGCTTCGGCTGCCGCGTAGCTGCCGGTGAAGTGCTTGAGGAGCAGGTTGATGGCGTCTTTTTGCGCGTCCGTCAGTCGGGCTGTCTGGTCGAGCAGGGCGTTATGCAGGTTTTCCCATTCCTGCGCCGTGAGAGCGCCGCCCACTATGTTCCTGACGTTGTCCTGCATGTCCCGCAGACGCCAGTATGTTTCTGTGGCGCTATTCAGGGCATTCAGGTTATAGCCGGCATTCTTCAGAACCTCCATGTCCGCCAACTGTTGGGCCAGTTCCGCCTCCCGGACCAGGAAGGACTGCCAGAAACTCCCGTCCATATTGAAGGTGCGAATGGAGGCGGAGTCGGAGGTGAGCAAGGTTTTCCATTGGTCCCGCGAGAGGCTGGCACTGTTGGTCCAGCCGGCGCTCAAGAGGTCCGCTTGCATGGTGTTCAGGATGTAGTATGCGGCCCTGGTGGAGTCGAAATTGAACAGGCTCCCCAACTGATAATCGTAGTTTTTCAAGAGATCCAGAGCCGCCAGTTGCTGTTCCAGCGACACCCCTTCACGGTCACTGAGGAACTGCAAGAAATCCTCACCAAAAGTGTAGCTGTAAAGGGAGTCGTACAGGTTTTCCCATTCCCGGGCATTGGGGTCCCTGCGGGTGGCCAGGCCGTTTTGATACAGGTCCGCTGCCAGGGCCACCAGGCGAGTATACGCGGCTCTTTCGGCGGAGGAACCAGACTGCAAGCTGCTCAAATTATAATTGCGGTTTTTCAGGAGTTCCAGATCCGCCTGCTGCTGCTCCAGATTGCCGCGGCTCATGAGAAACTGCGCGAGGTTCTGGTGCAGGGCTTCCGCTTCCGTCCAGTCCAGCTTGGCAAAAAGCTCCGCCATGCCCTCGGCAAGCGCATCGCCCATCGCTTGCAGGGTGTTCATGCTGGAATTGCACAACTGGGTGAATATGGCCCGGATAGTCGCATTCAGGCCATAGGAGCTCTGTTCCGAAGTGGTCAGCGTGCTGAGAAAATCCCTCCACTGATCATCGGTAAGGAGTTGCGCCGCCTCCAGGCCCGCCTGGAAGCGCGCCTTTTGCACCGCTTCCGCGTTGGCAAGGTAGTAGAAATAGTTGTAGCCAAAGAACTGTTCAAAAACAGCCAGGGCTTTTTCAATGCGTTCGATTTCCCCCGCGCTGAGCGTGCCGCTGTTGCGGAGCGCATTCCATTGCGCTTCCGACTGGAGATCGAGCTTGTGGATATTGGCTTCGATCACATTGTCCACGCCGGCGGTCAGGTTGCCGTTCATGGTCACCTGGTTGGTGAAGTTCTGCACCTTGGTGGAATGATCCGTTTTGCCGAACAGCTCGGAAGTCCAGTTGTGGGCAAAGCTATGGCTCTTGTTATCGTAAGACCCCTGCCGGGCATACAGTTCCGCGTCGCCGCGCGCTTTCAGAACGGCGTTCAGATCCGCCTGGATCAGGTTTTTCTGGTTCCAGTACAGGCCGCTGTCTTTGGCGGTCGAGGCCGGAATCACGGTCCTGTCGTAAATGTCCCCGGCCAGGTAGATTCTGGCGTCGCCGATGTGGCGGAACGCTTCCGCCATGTGAGCCGGGAGATTGGTCAGGTTGGAATTTGCCGCTGTCGCGTACTTGTAGCCGATGTACCCGGCGGCCAGGGCCAGATCCCGCGAGCTGTACACCAGCGCGCCCCCCTGCACATGAACCAGGTTGGTGGAATCAATGTCAATGCGCGCCTTGAGCACACCGGCGCTGGCAAGGCCGTACAAACTGGCCCCGGCTTCCAGATTTGCGCCTTCGTAGCTGCCCGCGTGCATGATGATGTCAGAGCCGAGAGAGTTGACAGTCCTGACTTCAGCATTGCTGCAAATGGTGACCGTGGCCTTGAGGGTGGCCTCGATGGCTGCGGAAACAAAGGGCAGGCCGATCACGGACCCGGAGGTGAAAGCCAGGGAGTCATAGACGTCCATGATGTTGAAGGCTTGCAGGCTCACGCGTTCGCCGTAAGAAGACCGGGTTTCATCGTCCGTGTGGGAAACCCCGGTGCCGGTAAGCTTTGCGTTGGCCCCGATGATCACATTGCTGTTGGCCACAATGGAGGTCAAGGTGGACCCGGCCTGCACGGTGACGGCCCCGATGCTGGTGCCGTCCGATCCGTTTTTATGGCCCGCGATGCCGCGCAGGAGAATGTTCTGGCTGAGGATGTCGATATCCCTGGCCGTCAGTTCCACGCCATTGCCCACTTCCGCGCTGGTGTTGGCGATCATGTTGATAATGCCGTCGCCGCCCGCGCCGCTGACCAGGGCGAAGGCGTCCGCTTCCATGCTCTGGTTGGCGTAGAAATTGCTGTCCGCGCGCAGGGCGATGGTTCCCGCGGTAAACACGCCCTTATCGATGCCGCTTCTGGTGGTCGCGTTGAGATTCTGCTTGGCCCAGGTGGCCGCGCCGGCAAAACCGAGCGCCCCGGCCCCGGCCAGGGAGCGCTGGTCGGTATAAACCGAGGACTGGGCATGCACGTTCAGCTTGTCAAGGATGTTGACGACCGTGTTGTTTGTCGCGCCGCTGACATAGGCTTCGGTAAAGGTATTGGAGTTGATGGCGCCTCCGGCCACGCCCACGCCCGCGATGCCGCCGATGCCGATACCTGTGGCATGGGCGTTGAGGGAAGCGGAGTTGTCGGCATGTACGGTCAGGGATTTGAACTGGCTGCCCGTGCTGATCGAACCCACATAGGCCCGCACCGCCGCGTTGTTGGTCGCTGTGGCGCTGGTGCCGGAAATACCCAGAAGCAGACCGGCCGCAAGGGCAAAGCCCTTGGCTTCGGCGCTATAGCCGCTGCCTGGCGTTTTCAGGAGGGCCTGCACGCTGAAGTCCGTGGGATTGGCGACCATCGCGTTGTAGGTGGCGTTAAGTCCTTCGGCATAGGCATTGATGGTCGGCGTGATGTTCGCTTCGGCCACGGCCACGCCTATGGAGCCGAGGATGGAGATCGCCGGAGCCGCCGAGATGGCGCGCACTCTGGGCGTGCCTTGGGCCGTGATGTTTACCGTGCCTACGTTGTACAGGGAGACGTCGGACATATAGGCGTCCACCTTGCTGTACAAATGCGCGCCCGCGTAAGAACCGCTACCCGCGATGATGCCGCCCGCCCCGGCCAGGCTGAAGGTATAGATGTTCCAGTCACCCGTGCCGGTCACCTGGACGCTGTTCACGTTTTCAAACACGCTGTTGGCAATGGACGCGGTGATATTGTTGCGCAAGGTGATGTCGGAAACCACAATGCCCACGCCCATAGCGCCGACGGCCGCGCCTATGCCCTTGATGGTCAGGTCGGCCCTGGACGTGGCGTCCACGTTGACCGAGGTCACGTCTCTGAAAGTGGCATGATCGATCCCCGCGGACACGGTGCCCGTGGCCGTGGTTACGGCCACGCCCGCGGCCAGGGACAGGCCGATGCCTACGGCCGCCTGCACGCCCAGGGTGGTGGAGGTGGTGCTTTCCAGCGCTTTGACTGTAATCGCGCCGCTTCTTTCCACAACAACGCCATCGCCCAGGAAAGCTTCGGCGCTGCCCGAAAGGGTGTTTACGGCCACGCCGCCGCTAAAAGCCCCGGCCATGCCGACGGACGCGCCAATGGCATAGGCGTTGATTGTGCTGGAGCGGTTGGCAGTCACGCTGAAGGCGCCGCGCGTGAGCAGGTTGTCCTTTTCTCTGATGCTGCCGCCGCTGACCCGCGCGCCCACAGCGCCGGAAATGGTGTTCACCACCAGGCCGAAGCCGCCGGCTACCGCGCCCACGGACAGGGTGCCGACCACGCCCGTGATCTTGAGATTCTGGGTGGCGTCAACTTCGCCCTTGCTGGCAAGCGAGAGATTCGTGGAAATCACATCCGTCGTGGTCGCGCCGGAAATGTTGTTCACGCTGATGGCTCCGGCCAGTCCAACCAGGCCACCGGCCGCGGCGACCACGTAAGACTGCACATCGCCTTTCATGGAAGCCAGGAAAAAGGCCGAGTCAGCGGCGATATTGCTGTTTTCCACTATGGTCCGCACGTTGCCGGAGAGGTAGTTCACCGACACCGCGCCCGCACCGCCCACGCCGCCCACGGCCAGGGAGGCCGCTATGGACAGAATGCCACTGGGAGTGAGCGCATTGTTGAAGGCATTCGCGGTGGATTTTTCGTCGCCGTCATAACGGTTTTCATTGTTGCTCTTGTTGGCGTCCGCCACAGAGGCGTCCAACTGATTCTGGGCGCGGCCAAGAGCGCTGCTCAAGCCATCCTTGCCATTCGCGCTCAAGGAGTTGAGGTTTATATTGCCTGTTGGTTTGGCAAAGGTGGCCAGCGCGCTGACCGTTCCTGTCGCATTGATGTCGGCGTTCAGGATGTGCGCCAGGGTCGAGCCCTGCATCACGGTGACGGCGGCGCTGCCGGCAACCGCGCCGATAGCGCCTGCCGCGGCAAAGGTCAGGGTGAAAGCGTTCATGGAAGTGAAGGCTTGTACCGCCACATCCTTTGCGCCGGAAATGTTCACACCGGCCAGTTTGGCGATGGTTGAGCCGGAATCCACGCTCACGCCTACGCCTGCGCCGCCCGCGCCCCCGCCCGAGAAAGCCAGGGCCACGGCAATGGTGTAGGAATTACCGGTGTTAAGGGCCTGGACGTTCACGTTGCCCGCGTTCATGTGCAGGCTGGAGTTCTGCACCACGGCCTGGGTCAGATTGTTGCTGACCGAGACGCCTACCGAGCCGTAGCCTGATCCGGCGCCGGAAGCTGCCACGCCGGAAGCGACCGTTACGGAGAGACGCGAGGATTCGGCCTTCACGTCAAGGCTGGCGGCGGTCATGGTCACGTTTTCGACCAGGGCCGTGGAGGAAGCCACTTCCGCCACCTGGTCGGAAACATAGGTCGGCGCGCCGTAGCGGTTGCTGCGGTAAGTGAAGGCCGCATCCTTGCCCATGAATGCGAAATCCTTCAAGCCGGTTTGCACATTGGTCAGGGCGGATTTGGCTATGCTGCCGTCCGCGTTCACGTCCGAAAGCAGGAAGGAGTAAAGGGTTTCGTTCCCGAATTCGTCCCTGTAGAGCAGGTATTGCGTTTCCTGGGTCACGCCGTTCGTGCCGATGGAAACCCGCTTGCCGTTGCCCTTTGCGTCGTATTTTACCAGGAAGAGCGCATCGCCCACGATTTCCGCGCCGTAGTTGGCGTTTTCCTCAAGGCCCTTGAGGGTGTCGCTTTTCGCTTCGGTATTCCGGTGGGTCTTGGCGATGCTGCGCAGTTGATCGCCGCCCTTGGAAGATACGTTCACCGATACGGACAGTCCGCCAGCGGCCGCGCCGGAAGCCGCGACTCCCACGGTTCCGGCCACGATCTGCGACTCGTTGCTTGAGGTCACGGCCACGTTGCCGTTCACGTTCATGGTCATGGGACTGGTGGTGGTCGCTCCGGAAATGGAGGCCGTGGTCGCGTTTTCCACCGCGTTGACGGCAAAGCTGCCCGCGCCGGCGGCAGCGCCCGAAGCCGCGATGGACAGGGCCAGCGCGTACAGGTCAGCGCCGGAGTACGCGGAAACAGCAACGGAGTCGGCCGAGAAAGAGGCCCCTTCACCGCCGTTGATGGCCGCCTTGCTGCTGACGTCCGCAAGGTTCAGGGCCAGAGTGCCCGCGCCCGCGGCGGCGCCCGAAGCCGCGATGGCGGCGACGGTGGCCCACATCTTGGTGGTGTTCCTGGCCTCAACCGTTACCGCGCCGCCTGCCTGCAAGCTGCCGTTGTTAGTAATGTTCAGATAGGCCGTGGACAGGGAGTCCATCAGGTTAAAGACAAAACCGCCCGCGCCCGAGGCCGTGCCGGAACCGGCCACCAGGAGCAGGGCAGCGACATAGGCGGACTTGTTGTCGGCGCTGATGCTGATATCACCCGTTGTGGTGATGGAGGCGGACTCGACCGAAGCCCTGGTGGTGAAGCCGTAACTCGTGGTTTTGCCGCCCAGGTGGTCAAGCATGCCGTCCGTGCTCTTGCCTCCGGCGCTGCTGGAGGAAGCGGGATCAAAGGCCGCCGCGTCGCCCCAGGTGGAAAGGTTGATGGCTACCGCGCCCGCACCCGCGGCCGTGCCGCTGCCGGCAACGCCGAGGGCCGTGGTGATCACTTGAGTGGAGTTTTCGGCATGTACCTTGAGATCACCCGCGAGCGCCAGGGTTGTGCCCTGCACATCAGCACTGACGGTATTGCCCGCAAAGGCTAGGGCCACAGCGCCCGCGCCTGCGGCTGTACCGCCCGCGCCCACCGCGACGCCCACGGTCAGCATGTCGGTCAGACCGCCCGCGCTGACGGTCAGACCGCCGTTCGTCGTCGTGATGCTGCCGCCTTCAACGTAGGCTTGGGCGTTGCCCGCAACACGGCTCAAACTGAACACGCCCGAGGCCCCCACGGTGCCGCCCGCGCCCACGGCGATCAGGAAGGCCCAGGCCTTGCCCGCTGTGGTGGCTTTTACGCTGGCGGAACCGCTGGTCAAGGTGCTGCCGAGAACATAGGCCGAGGAATTGGCCCGCAGAAGGTTGAGGGCGATTGCGCCGGAAACGCCCACAGAGGAGCTTGCCCCAACCGCAAGGTCAACGGACATAAGAGCGCTGTTCTGCACGGCTTCCACCACCAGCGCGCCGCTGGAGTGGATGGTTGTGCCGATAATGCCCGCTTCGGCAACTTCGCCGCCAAGGCTCGGCGCATCCCCGTCGTAGCTGCTGTCATGAGTATAGGCGCTGGCGCCGTCTTTTTCCAGATCCTTGGAATACGCCTGGCTCAGCGAACGGGCCGTGTCCTTGCGTTCCTGTTCGGACTTGCCGGAAAGGTCCAGCTTGCTCGAACCGCTCATGCCCAGGTTCAGGGTAAAGGATGCGCCCACGCCCACGGATCCGCCGCTCGCGCCCACGCCCACCGCCAAGGCCACGGCCCCGGAGGTATTTTCCGCGTTCACGCTCACCGCGCCCAGCTTGGAGGTATCCCAGTCTGAGCCGTTCCAGCCGCCGATGGTGCAGTCATTAATGATGGCCCGTGTCTTGTTGTCGAGCACGTTCACGGCAATGGCCGCGCCCACGCCTACGCCGCCACCGCTGGCAGCCACGGAGAGCACGCCGCCAAAGGCTGCTGCCGAGGACATGGCTTCCACAATCATGGCGCTTTTTTCACCATTCTGTTTGCCCGCGCTGGTGAACCTGATCTCGTTCACATCGTCGACCACGGCGTTCACGGAACGTTGCAGCCAGTTGAAGTTCAGCGCGCCGGAAACCGATGCGCCCGAGGCGGAGGCGGCCACGGAAACGACCAGGGAGAAGATGCCGCTGTCCGGGTTGAACAGGGCTGCGTTAGGATCATAGTTGTGTTCGGGGTCGGCATTGGGATCGGAACTGCTGCCGACGCTCACTCCGGCTTCATCGGTCTCGCCCGAGTTGAGCGCGCCGGTATCCACGTCGTTGAGTCCCACGCCTTGCATATAGCTCGCGTTGCGCCAGTCGCCGATGTCGTCGGGCTTGGCTTCCAGCGCGCGCACCACCAGATCGCCGCCCACGGTGACTTCATTGATATGGGCCAGTTCCGCATACACGTCGCGCACGATGATGTTTTCGCTCAGGGTGGCCTGCACGGCCGCGCCCCCGCCCGCGCCAACGGCCACGCCGATGGCGACGTTCACAATCTGGATGGAGGACAGGGCTTCCACCTTGAGGTCGCCGCCCACGCGGATGGTGTTGACATCCGTGATCCCGGCATACACGTTGCCCACGATCACCGAGGTGTTGTTGGCCAGGCCCGCTGCGGCGGAACTGCCCGCAGCCACTGCCGCGGCCACGGTAAAGGCCCAGATTTTGGACCTGTCCCTTGCGGTGACGGACAGGTCGCCGCCGGCCGCGATTTCGGTAATGGCCCGATCCCCGCTGATGCTCGCAATGCTATCCATGCTGATCACGTTCACGCCCAGGAACAGCCCGCCGGCCGTACCGCCGGTGGAAACCGCCGCGTTCACGGCCAGGGCCAGAATGTCGGCGTTGGTCAGGGAGGTCACGGCCAGATTGCCGCCCGCGCTGAGGTTACTGTTCAGCGCTTGGGCGTAGGCTCCGCCCACGACGGTGTTGGAGGCGATGCCGCCGGAAATGGCCGCGCCGGATCCGGCGGAGACTGCCGCGCCCACGGTTATGGACTTGATGACCGCGCTGTTCACCGCGTTCAGAGTAACATTACCGCTCGCGCTCAAGGTGGAGTTTTCAACCAGGGCATTGACTTCGGAGGCGATCACGTTCACGGCTACCGCGCCGCTGAAGCTGACCTTATCGCCGCCCACGTTCACGGCCACGTTCAGGTTCACGGACAGGATGTTGGTCCTGAAATCAATGCCGGCGGTGCCCAGGTACGCCGTGATATCGGCGTCATTGTTGCTGGTTTTATCGATCCAGCGTTCGGTGAAAGTGGATCCGGGAGCGCTCTGCCAGGCGGACACGTCAATATTGTCCAGCGAGGAGATCAGCGTGCTGTTTTTCACTTCCGCCGCAGTGCTGTTGACGATCACGTTGGGGTTGAGCACAAGACCCGCCCCGGCCACGCCAAGGTTGACGGCATGGATGCTGCCCGAGCCTTCCGCCAGGACGCTGATGGAGCCGGTAGCCGTGATGGAAGCGTTGTACACGCCCGCGAGCTGTTTGCTGTTGACCACGTTGACCGCCACGGCGCCGCCCATGGAACTGGCGTCAGCGCCGACGGCCACGGCCACGGAAGCCGCAAGGCCCAGGATCTGCGAACTGTCCGTCGCCCGTACTTGAATGGGGCCTGTGACGGTCTTTTCTTTGCCCGAAGTTTTCGCGCCCTCAATGGTGGCCCTGACATCCTTGTCAATGACGTTCACGGCGATGGAGGCGCTTTTGGCGTCAGCCCCGCCGGATTTGATGGAAACCGCTACACTCGCGGTCACGCTCAGAATTTCCGCAATGGAGTCGGCCAGCACATCCAGGCCGCCGTTTACGCCGCTCTGGGCCAGGTCCGAATTGATCAGGCCCGCGGTCACGTCGTTGCTGATCACGTTTACGCCGAGGGCCGCGCCCGCCTGCTTGCCCTTGCTCGCGCCCACCTGGCCCGCAATGGCCAGAATGCGGCTGCCCTGCTGTGAGCCGTCAGCTTTGATGATATAATCGCGGGCCACAATGCTGGCCTTGCCCGCGCTGGTGATGCTGGTATTGGACACGCCCGCGTATACGTTACGCGCGATCACGTTCACCGTGGCCGAACCGGCCAGGTTGGTCTTGTCGGACGCGCCATCTTCGGAACCGGTGGACACGCTGATGCCCGCCGCAATGGACAGGATGGAACTGGAAGTTTCGGCCAGCACCTGCAGGCAATCCTCGGAGTCGCCGCTGAGGACAATCGTGGAATTGTCGATGGTGGCGCTCACGTCCAGGTTGCCTGTGCCGCCGCCTTGAGAAGCTTCGAAGTCTTTGGGATCGGAATCCGGTCCGAGCGCCGGAATGTTTGCTCCGGCAATGACGTTGGCCGCGATGGCCGCCGCCGCGTTGTTGCCCGTGGACAGACTGACCCCGCCCGCAATGGACAGGATGGTGGATTCGTTGCCGCTGACCACGGACAGGGTTTTGCCCGTGATGTTCGCGCGGTCGAGGGAAGCGGCCGCCCCGGCCGCGATGACGTTGGCGGCCAGAGTCACGGCATAGGCGTCGCCCTGGGCGGCGGCCGCAGCCCCGGCAATGGACAGGATCTGCTGTTTGGACAGGGAGGTGACGGAAATATCCGCGCCCTCCGTACTCAGAGGCTTGCCGATTTCAATATCACGCGCATAGGCGTTGCTGGTGGAATTGATGACGTTCACGGCCAGCACCGCGCCCACGGAAGTGGATTTCTGTCCGTCCGAATCCTTGTTGGAATCATCCTGTTTTGCCTTGCCGGACAGGCCGAGGGAGCCGCCGATGGACAGCACGCCGAACTGATCCGCCGCCAGCACGGAAACCGATCCATCCGCAATAACGGTGGAATCGCTGATACCGGCTTCGGTATTACTGATGATTGTATTCACCACCAGAGTTCCGGCCAGGGAGTTGCCGCCCTTGGCAATCCCCGCGCTCGCGCCAATGGCGATGAGGTTGTAGCCGCCATCAATGGAGTCAATGCCGGAAACCGCTTCTTCCGGGTTGTCGCCAAGGTCGATGCCCTGCCGGTCCGTGCCTGTGCCGCTCATGGCGGAAACGGAAACATCCCGTGCGGTGATTGTGCTGCCGGAAATATAGGCCAGGGTGTCGCCCGAGAGCACGTTCACGCCGAGGGAAAGACCCACGCCCTTGGCGTCGCCGTAGCCGCCGCCGCCCGCGACCGTGATCATTTTCACATCGTTCAGGGCCTCAACGCTGAGAGCGCCCTGTTCCACGGTCAGGTTGCTGTTGGCCACAAAGGCTTTGACATCCGTAAGACGCGCGTTGATGAGCAGGGTGCCGCCGTAGCCCGCGCCCGAGGTGCTGCCTGCAAGGCCCGCGCCCACGTTAACCACAAAGCCCTCGTCCTTTGCGCTGACGCTCATGCCGGAAGGCCCGGTCACGCGCATGTTCGCAACGTTGTTGACCGAGGCTTCGGTATCGCGGTCCGTGATGGTCAGACTGAAGGTACCCGCTCCGGCCTTGGAATCGCTGGAGCTCTGCTTGTCCTGATTTTTCCCGTCCTTGCCCGATCCGGAGGAGCCGCCGGTGGTCAGGGCCAGGGCTCCGGCAGCGGTAATCTGTTTGGTGTCGTTCAAGGCGCGGGCCACGAACCCGGCCACCACCAGGCTGGACAGATTCTGGACCACGGCCCTGGTTTCTTCGGAACTGTAGCCGACAAAGATCTCGGCTGTTCCGGCGGTATTCACTGACGGCGTATCGTCACCCTTTTCCTGATCCCCTGAGCCGCCTCCGGGCTTGTTGTCCTCGGACGGGGTGCCTTTGATCAGGTCGGATACGGTCTTGTCCACCTGCCCGAGAGCGCCGGACAAGCTGTCCATGATGGATTTGGCCTTGTCCGCGTTGCCCGTGATCAGGCTGAAGAAATTGCCGTCCTTCTGCTGCTCTTCGCGCGCTTTCTTCTCTTCCTCGGTCAGATTCGCGTCATTGGAATTGTCCGGGAACAGGCTTTGCAGCGCCTGGGCCACGGAACCGAGTTTGGACAGGCCCGAGGTGATGCCGGAAAGTTTGCTGTCGCCGCCCGTGTCGCCCTGGCCCGGCTTTTCGTCGGGCTTTTTGTCGTCCTTCTTTTCTTCCTGCGCGGCCTGCTGCTGCGCCGGAGAAGCCTTGCTGCCGCCAATCAGCACGGCCATGCCGCGCCCGGTGTTCAGGGCGTTCACTTCGGCCAGTCCGAGCACGGAAACGCGCCCGCCCATATCCGGGGAGCCGGTCAGGGTCGCGGTGGTCTCGCGGTCCACTATCTGGACAAAAGCCGTGCCGCCCATGGCTGTTTCGCCGCTGGACATGGTGGCGGAGAGCTGGGTGTAAATGCTGTTGTTTTTGGCTTCAATAAGCAGACTGTTCTTGCCGTCCGCGCCAAGGGCGTTGCCCAGGGTCACGCGGCCCTTGCCCACGTTGAGTTCCGCCGTGGTCACGTCAGCCAGATGGAGGAAGCCCAAGGTGCCGGAAAGTCCTTTGAGCGAGCCGCTGGAACCGGCCTGGGTCAGGCCGATGATGCCGTTGTTGGCGTTGGCGGTGACCGACAGGCTCTGTCCCATGATCAGGGCCGTGCTGTTATCCGCGCCCACCTTGGCCGAGGTGTTATGTTGCAGGTTGAGCACCTGCACGGCCGCGCCCGCTGCCGAGCCGGAGTCGGGGTTGCGCGGGGGAGATATTTTGTCCTTGATCGCCCCGCTGACTTTATCAACAAGGCCCGTCTTGCCGTCGGACGCGGTGCTCGTCTTCAGGCTCCCCTGGCCGGTGCCCATTTTGCCCGTGAGGTTCACGGTCTTGTCCGAACTCTTGGCCGCGACGTAAATGCCCAGGTTTTGCGTCTTCTGCCGCAGCTTGTAATCGGCCGCGGTCTGTCCGTCGGCCACGGTAAAGGAAATTTCTCCGGTCAGGATGGCGCCTTTCAGGGCATCCTGGAGGGTTTCCGCCAGATAGAAAGAATTGTCGTCGCGTTTCACCACATAATAGGTGGCAATGACCGTGTTGTCCTTGTCAACGAGTTCAACCGCCTGACCCGTGACAAAGCCGTGGTTGTTTTTCTGAATATAGGACGGATGTTGCGCCATGTTGGCCGCACTGAAGCTGATGGAATCCAGCGGCCGGTTCAGGGTGATGGACGCATCACCGGCGAACAGGAAGTCCAGAGTGGCCCTGATGCCGCTTTCCAGATCCGTCAGGGTGAAGCTGTAAGCGCCGTAAGTGGTGACCGTGTAGTATTCCAGCTCGCCGCCCCGTTCTATGGTCACAATGCTGCCGTTTTCCAGGCCGTGCGGCGTATCCTGGGTGATGATATACTTGCCGAGGGCCACGGTGTTCTGGTTGAACCCATGCTCGGCGCCGATAACGGTCAGCGTGCCGTTCAGATTATTGGCGGCGGCAACCGTCAGGAACTTGCCCGCCAGGTACTGTTCATAATTCTCGGCCAGCAGGATGCTGCCGTCCGCCTGCAACCGGATGAAGAATTCCGCCCCGTTGACCAGGGTGTAGGTGGAGCCGTCGGCCAGGGTCAGCGTGCCGCTGCCCGCGAAACGCACTTGCTGGCCGTTGTACAAACCGGTGGCGTCACTAACCGTGAGCCCGCCGTTCGCCGTTATACCCAAGGTGAGCGCGGGGCCGTCCGCCACGGTCAGCTTGTAGTCGTTGTAGCCGCTGCTTGCGCCGACCGGGGGCCGGTATTCGTTGCCGCGCGCGTCAATCAGCTTGATGCTGGTGGCGGAAAGGCGCACCACCGTAAAGACGCCCACGCTGTTGTACATCGGGCTGCCGTCGGCATTGAGCAGTATCGCGCCGTTGGCGTTGGTGGCTATGGCGGACAGCGTCACCTTGTCGCCGCTCTGGAAGTCGTGCTTGCCGATGAAAAGCGCGTTCGCATCCGTGACGGTCGTGGTCGCGTCAACCACCAGCGGAGCCTGGGAAGCCGGGGCGGTCAGGGTGAAGGTATGCAGTGTCGCGCTGTTGCCGTCTTTGCACAGACGGTCAAGGCTGATGTAGCCGCCGACAGCCCGGCCGTTTTCATAGGCCCGCAGGGCAAAGCCACCGCTCGCGGTCAGGGAGACCACGTACTGCTTGCCGTTTTCAAGGCCGTCAATGACCTTGCCGTCGCTGCTGTAGGTCACCACGTCGCCGTCGCGCAAGGCGCGGGCCACGTCATCGCCCGCGTTGATGGTCGTCCCTCTGGTCGCGGCCGTGGCCACGGTGTTGCCGTCAAGAGTGGTGGAAACGCTGAGGTCCGCGCCATTGATGACCGTTGTCGCGCCCGCCGTGCTGAAGGTGTGGTTGGCCGACACGGCCGCATCGTTCATGGAAAGGGTGATGATCGCGCCGCCGGCGTCTCTCAGGGCAAAGCTGCCGCCGCCCAGGAGGACCAGGGTATAGGACCCGCCGTTGACAAGACCGTCAATGGCCGCGCCGCTGCTGTTGTAAGTCACCGTATCCCCGGTGGCGAAACCCGCAAAGGGATTGTAGGCGCCGGCATTATCCTTTTTGTATTCGGCCGTGGTCATGGAGAAGGAAAGCCCGGCGTCCCGCTTTTCCGCGTCCGTGGCCATGACCAGGAAATAGTAGCCACCGGCCGTGGGCGTGATTGCCGCGAAATCGTCCGCTACCGTGCCGTTTTCAATTTTTTTGAGGGAGATGTCCGTGAGGCTGCGCACAAAGACCATGTACAGCGCATCGCTGTCCAGGCCCAGGTTGCCGCTCGCCCGCACGATGTCGCCGTCCTTAAGACCGTGCGGCTCGGTAAAGGAAAGCACCGTGCTGTCGCTTGCGGTGGAATCGTAATTCAGATCGATCTTGTCGGGCGTTGGCGTGGCTTGCTGCTGGAACAGAAAGTGATGTTCTCCCGTGCCGTTGCTCCTGCCCACAGTGATGCTCGAGCCGCCCGGAGCGAGGCGCAGCGTCAGCCTGCCCTGGCTGTCCACAGTGCCCCAATAGGTCTGCCCGGAAACAAGACCGGCAAGCGCGGGCGCGCCTGCGCTGACTTCGTAGGTCACATAGCCTTCATAACCCCTGTAGGCCTGATCAAGGGTGACGGTATTGCCGCTGACAGCGGCGTCCGTGATTGCCCCGGCCCTGACGATGTCCACATTGCCTTGGATAACGGCGGAGGCGTTGTTCTCCTGGCCGATGTAGGAAATGCTGGCCGCGGTGGACAACTCCTTGGCCCCGGCGGTGACGGCGTAAATATACGAATTGGGCACAAAGAACGCGGAATCTTTGTTGGCGAAGTTGACCGCGTCAACGCCGAAAAGCTGCCCCAGGTTTTTCTGGGCGTCCAAATACAGATCGTCGATGGAGGTGGTGAGATCCTTCACGCCGTCAAGGGCTTTGCTGAGGAAATCCAGCGGGATCATGGAAACAGCGCTTCCGGCGCTGTCCAACTTGGAGTTCACCTTGTCCGCGAGCCCCAAGGTGGAATGCTTGTTCTCCACCGCCAGGTAATTGGCGTCGGCAGTGACTTCCACCAGGGAGTTGTAGACGATCTTCGCGCCGCTCTGCACTACCACATTGGCCGTGTTGGTAAACACGGTCACGCCCGCGGCAATGCTCACGCCCTTGTCTTTTTCCTGAACCTCTGCGCCGGTGCCGTCCAGGGTGAACACATGGTCGCTGGTCAGAGCCGCGCCCGAAGGGGCAACGTTGACCAGGTTGCCGTCATCGTCAGTGAGTTGGAAATAACCCTCGCCCACGGAGCGCACCGTATAGGTTTTGCCGACAACCAGACCGGAGAGCGCCGTGCCGCCTTCAGCCACGCTGTAGGTGACCTTGTCGCCTTCCTTGAAGGGAATCTTGTCCGCCATGAATTTATTGTTGGCTTCAATCTTGGAGCCGGGCACCACGACCTTGGTGGCGCTGACAGCCGGGGCCGCCTTGGCAAAGGTGTGGGTCGCGTCGTCGTCATTGCCCCGGATAAGATCGATGATCTTGCCGTCGGCGTCTTTCAGGGTAAAGAAGTCCGCGCCCTTGGCGGCCACAGTGTACGTTTGCCCGCTGACCAGGCCCTTGATGGCCGCTGAGGGATCGGAGCAGGTATACGTCACGCTGTCGCCCACGGCAAAATCGCTGGCCTTGTTGACCTGGCCTTCCTTGATGTCGTTGTTGTTGGCCACAACCTGGCCCGGGGTCACGGGCTCTTCATACTTGGTGAAGGTATGCTGGGAATTGGCCGCCCCGTTGCCGATGAAAATTTTGTTGCCGTTCATGTCAGCAAGGACGAACTGTCCCTTGCCCACTTCGTAAATCTTGTAGGTCTGGCCGCTGACCAGGCCGCTGACCGGGCTTGAGGAGGTATACTTGACCACATCGCCCACGCGGAAGCTGTGATCGTCGCAGTACACGGCGGCGTTTTTAAGGTTGCCGCCCTTGACGGTCGCGGCGTCCTGGCTGGTGGACACCACGCCGTTATCCGGGGCGGGCTGGTCAGCCCCTACCTTGGTGAAGGTATGGGTATACTGATCCCAGTCGGTCTTTTTGAAATCCCGGAAATGCTGGACATGGCTGCCGTCCGCGTTGAGCAGCACGAACTGGTTGGGCTCGTCGTGATAGACGGTGACAATATAGGTCTGGCCGCTGACCAGGCCGGGCAGGGCCTTGGACGGATCGGAGCAGGTGTAGACGACCTTGTCGCCGGTTTTGAAGCCGTGCGGATCTTTCGAGGTGATTACGCCGACTTCCGTAAGTTTCTCGACCACAGCGGGGTCATATTTCTGGCCGGGATTCGGACCGGGCTGCTGGCCGGGGTCCGGGTTGTCGGGAGTGTCTGGCTTCGTTATTTCGTCCGGGGACTTGTTCGGGGACGCAGAAGCCGAATCCATGCTTGAGGAGGCGCTGACCTGGATGACCGGGGTGGTGTTGGACACGGCGTTCAGGATGACCGCGCCGGAGCCTTGCGGCAGGTTGGAGGCCGTCTTGCCCAAGGCTGTGATCAGGGCAGACTCGCCGATAACGGTTTCCGCCACGGCGTCATGCAGGACAAAACCCAGGGCGAGCCCAAGGCCCATGTTGGCTTCCTGAAGTTTGGAGGTGATGGCTCCCAAAGGCAGCAGGGCCAGCACCAGATCCGTCAACTTATCGCTGACCTTCTCGGAAACACCGGCCAGCGCTCCCTTTTTGTCGTCGTCTTTTTTATCGTCTTTCTTGTCGTCCTTCTTCTCATCGTCGTTGGTGTGGCTGGCCGTGGTGGCCTTGGCGTCCGTTTCAGCGGTCACGGAAACGGATGCGTCCGCCGTCAGCACGGCATTGACCGTGGTATAGCTCTTGGCGGAACCGAAATTCAGCGCCAGCGCCACTGCCAGGTTACCGGCATCCGTGGCGTTGGCCGTGGCCGTGAGGCTGATGTCTTCCGTGGTCTTGGCCGAGATAACGATGTCGCGGCCCGCGTTCAGGGTGACGTTCCGGCCGATCACCGTGCTGGCAACCGCTTCGTTGATGCCGATGGCCAGCGCCATGGCATAGGTGTCCTTCTTGGCGTCGGACTCGTTCTGGGTGTTGCCCTGAGCCCCGCCGCCCTGCTCGGCGGTTTCTTTTCTGTCCTTGTAGGTGCTGGTCAGGGAAACCGTGTTGGTGTTTTCGGTCGTGGCGCCGATAATGATGTCCCGCGTGGCGGAAATCTTCGTGCCGTCGGTGATGCTCACCTCGGCGTTGGCCTGGTTGATGGCCAGCACAAAGCCGAAAAGGTCGGTTTCGTGTTCCTGCTTGTTGGTGACCGTGCTTGAGGCGGTTATGCTCACATCGCCGTCCCTCGCCGTGATGCTGCCGCCCTTGATACTGACGTTGGCTTCCGCCGAACCGTAGGTGATCAGAATAGGGCCGCCGAGGGCCAGGCTTTTGTAAAGCTCCATGAACATGTCGGCCAGCGGTTTGGACAGAGTGTCGAGATACTCGCCGCCGGTATTGGCCGGCAAGAAGCCGAGACCTTCGCCCGCGCCCCCGAGCTGTTGCAGATCAATACCAAGATAGGTTTTGAAGAGTTCGCCCAGGTTGGCGGCCATGAAGGTATCGACAAGCGCCATGTACTGGTTGCCGGTCAATTCGCCGAGGGAGGGCATTTCGACTGTGGTTTCGGCCTTGGCTTCCGCCTTGATGGTCACGTTTTTCGCGCTGATGGTCGCGCCGTCAATGGTGATGCTGGCCTGGCCCTGAGCGATCTTCAGAGGCAGCAGGCCGAGCAAGGGGTGCACGTGGGCGCTGGTGGTGGCATGGGCCGTGAAATCACCGCCGATATTCACAGTGGCTTTGCCGATGTAGATGTTCGTCGCGGTCATGGACACGTTGTTCAAGCCGTTGATCGTGGCTCCGGCCGTTACGGTGATGGTGTCCGTAGCCGTGATGGTCAGGCTGGCCGTGTTGTCGCCCGTCACGGTGACGTTTTCCTTGAACACCACCTCGCCCAGGGCGGAGATGATCAGTTCGCCGCCTTCAATATTGATGGTGCGCGCCTGATCGCCCGTGCCAAAGGTGACGGACTTGGCCCGGATGATAATGGATTCGATACCCGTGAAGCTCACGTCGGAAAGAACCACGTCGCCGGAAGCCATGACCAGCATGGTGCTCGTGCCCGGACCGCCGGTAAAGTCGCCGGAAATGGTCAGCGTGCCTGCCCAGAGGGAGAGCCAGAGGCCGTTCTGGTCTCCAAGAGTCTCGCCGGTAAGCGTGTCGCCGCTGATCACTCCGCCTTTGGGGAAAAGATTGAGAATGTCCTGCCCGAGAGTGGCAAGGTCCAGATTGGCGAGGTCCGTCAGCGTGTCCAGTCCCGGAATGCCGCTGAGCACCGTGGACAGGTTCAGGCCGGAAAAGTCCGGCAAGGCCGCCTGCTTGAGCAACTCCGCCAGGTCCGCGATATTCGCCAGGGGGTTGGAATCCGTGGCGTTGAAGTTTTCCGCCACTACCGGAGCGTTGTTGGCATTGACCTCCGGATCGACCTGGGTGGCCGAGAGGAGCTGGCGCGGCTCCAACTGCTCGAAGTAGGCGGGAATTCTGTTTTTCCGCGCCTGTGGCGTGTAGTAGCAGGTATTGATGCCGGAATCGGTAATGACTTGCGCGGCTTCTTTCCAGAGTTTGCGGATATCGGACATAACGGCCTCCCGTATGGTAACCCGTCCTTTGCCGGTCATGCCGACAACAGTACGGTCTTATGAACAAAAAAATACCCAAATGCCCTGCAAAGGCATTCAGGTCCACTATAGAGAAAATATCCGGCCATAAATCAAGGTATACGACCGGATACATCAGTCGTATTACAATGAAATAACTTGGTATTTTGATAAAAAAAGATGAAAAAATTTTATTTTCCGGCAGGGAAAAAGAAGAGGGATCAGCAAGGAAACGTTGCCTGCTTTAGTCCTTGCTCAAGAGCGCCGACCCCGGAGAAGAAGCCATTTATGCACGGCGTCGGTGCGGTTCCTGGCGCCCAGTTTCCGGTAGGCCCGGGAAAGGGCTTTTGCAACCGTTATTGTCTGTAAATTCAAGCTGTGCGCAATCTGCGGATTACTTTCTCCACTGGCGGCGCGTTCCAGCACTTCCATTTCGCGCGGGGCCAGGGAGCAGGCCGCGCTAATGCTCAGGTTCAGGCGGCTTTGCAGCAGGTCCACCAGTTCGGCAAGGCGGTTGTCGGTTTCAGCCTTTTCCCGCAGCAGACGCAGCAAGGGCAGCATCTCCTGCCCGTGCTCCACGATGGCCTGGAGCAGGGCTTCGAGCTTGTTTTCCTCTTCGGCGTCCTGGAGGGAATGTTTTTGGAAAGGCTGCTGCCCGCTTCCGAGAGCGGATTCCAGTAACGCCTGCCAGTCCGCGGCCAAAGAAAAATCAAAAGGGAGCACGGGCCGCGAGGCCACAGGCCCGCCCTGAGCGGCGACGGGCGCGCTCGGTAAAGAGTCCGCCGCGTATTCCGGCAGGCCGGACTTTGTTGCCTGCGGGGGATAGATGCAGGTGCTGATGCCGAGGTCGCTGGCCAGTTCGCTCTGCCCTTTTTTTCTCTTCCATTCATTACCCATAGTCCCCTCCCGCGCGGCATGCCGCGACGTTGAGCGCTTTCAGGTCTGCTTGCCGCTATAGCTGATCATATCCGCGAAATGGCGGTTGCTCTGGATCATCTGCTTGCGCATGCGAAAAGCCCTGCGGTCGCCAAACCACTGGCACAACGCGGCTATTTTCCAGGCTATTTTACGCGCCCGGACTCCGGCAACGGTCGTCCTGAGCAGTTCCTTCAGCAAACGGCGAACCCAGGCGGGAATGGTTGCAAACAGATCGTCTTCCATGGCAATAATTTCCGCCACCGTGCCGGGGTCGCCCTGGCGTCCGGCCCGGCCGTGCAACTGTCTGTCCACGCGAACCGAGCTGTGCAGTTCGGTCAGAATCACATGGAGCCCGCCGTGCTCGCGAACCGAGTCCTCAAGCTTGATGTCCGTGCCGCGCCCGGCCATGTTCGTGGCCACGGTCACGGCATTTTTCCGCCCGGCCAGGGTGATGATTTCCGCCTCACGCTCGTGCTGCACGGCGTTCAGCACTTCATGAACAATGCCCGCTTTGGTCAGTGCCGCTGAAACGTGTTCGGACGCTTCAATGGATTTTGTGCCCACGAGCACGGGGCGGCCCTTGGCGTGCTCCCGCGCCGCCTCATTCACAATATCGCGGATTTTTTCTTCATGGGTCACGTGAAAGGCATGGTAGCAGCGGTAGCGGATGCAAGGCCGGTGGGTGGGGATGCGCACCACGGCCAGCCGGTAAAATTGCAGAAACTCCCTGCGCGCTTCCCAAGCCGTGCCGGTCATGCCGCCGAGAATCCTGTAGCGCAGGAAAAAGTCCTGGAAGGTGGACTGGGCGCTGGTGGCGCGCGGCGGCACAACCTCCACCCCTTCTTTCGCCGACACGGCCTGATGGATGCCGTCGCGCCATTCATGGTCGGGCATGATGCGGCCGGTGGCTTCATCCACGATAACCACCTTGCCCTCCCGCACCACGTAATGCACGGAAGGCTGAAAAAATTCGCGCGCTTCCACGGCCTGGAGCACCAATTCCAGAGCCCGCGTGCGCCGCGCCCAGGCGGTGCGCGGATTCTTCTGGCTGTCCATGACTTTCTTGCGGCCCATGTCCGTCAGCCTGGCTTCACGATACTTATGATTCACGCGGAAATCGCGCCCGGCCTGCATGCTGTCCGCTATTTGGGAAGCGGTCAGATACTGCTCTACGCTCGGCGCGTTATCCTTGGGCACGGAAATAATCAACGGCGTGCTGCCCCCGTCACAAAGCACGGAGTCCGCTTCGTCCACGATGGCAGAGGCAAGACCCCGCTGCACCAGTCGCGGCACATCTTGTCCGGTCAAGGTCCGGGTGAGTATGCGCGCGTGCGTGTTCACCTTGCCGAGCGCCATCTGGTCGCGCAGGAAGTCCGCGGTCACCTCCTTGCTGGTCAGGTAGGTGATGTCGCAGGCATAGGCGGCCTTGCGTTCTTCCGGAGTATTGTCCTGAGTGACCGAGGCTGAAGAAAGGAAGCAGGCCCGGTAGAATGCGGCCATGATTTCCCCGTCGCGCGCGGCCAAATAATCGTTGGAAGTCACCACGTGGCAGCCCTTGCCGCGCCAACCCGCGATGACGGCCGCCAGCGCCGCTGTCAGAGTTTTGCCCTCCCCGGTCGCCATTTCCACGATGCAGTTCTGAAGAATGCCGAGAGCGCCCGCCACCTGGGGGAGATAGGGTCTCTCACAGCGCACCCGGAAGGCCGTTTCACGCACCAGGGCCATGGCGCGTACAAGGTCTGTTTCAGTTTCACGCCCCAGGCGGAAGATAATCCGCGCCTCGTCTAACTGACCATACAATTCTTCCTCGGCCAGAGCGGCGCATTCCGCTTCCATGCCCAGCACATTCCGCGCCTGCTCGAGGAGGCGCGAGGCTTTGGGTTTGGCGGCGAACAAAAGCTCGCAACGCGCCACAGCCCAGTCCCAGCCGAGAGGAACCCGGCGCGGTTTATCGCGTCCGGCAAAGACTTGATCGTATGTGAAACCGTCAGCAAGACTCATGTTCGGCTCCGTAGGAGGAGGGGTTCCACCCCTCCACCCCGCCAGGGCCTAGCCGGCCCTGGACCCGGCATTCCGGAAAACGGCAGAGCCGTTTTCCGGGTGTGGGGGTGCAGGGGCATGATGCCCCTGCCGGGGTGCGGGGCGGAGCCCCGCATATAGCCAGAAACCATCATTTCACCTCACCTGTTCCTGAAAAACTGCTGGATGCGGCGCATCCACTGTTCGCCCAAGGACTGTTTGCCGAACACCAGGCGCACCAGGACCTTCTGGCCCGGCGCGAGGTGCGGTACGGCTTCCTCTTCCGGCAACAGCCGCAGTTCAAAAAAGTGGCTGGCCGTCAGTACTTCCCCACGCGGCCCCTGCACGGTCGCTGTATCCCCTCCGGCTTGCATGGCCAGGGAAGGATGAAACAGTTGACGCCGCCCGGCCGGTACCGGATCGTTTTCCGGCCGGGCGCTGAACAGCTTCCCGTCGCGGTCCCTGATGTCCGCGCGCCGGGACACGGTGAACTCGGCCCGGACCAGCGGCTCGGCAAACAGGCGGGCCGCGTCGAACTGATCCACAGCGGCGCGCAGCCGCAGGTTGTCCGGAGAATAAATGCTGCCCAGCATATCGCCCTTGCCAATCCATTTGCCATGCCTGCGGGTAAGATCCGGAGCCACCCACACGCCGTTGACAGGCGCGTTGATGGCCTGCTTCGCGGCCTGGATGCGCAGGATATCCAGTTGCCGAACCGTTGCCTGAAGTTCCAGAGCGTACATGCCCGCGGCATTGGTATCTCCTTTGTGGTGGGCATGTTCGAGCTTGGCCAGAACCACAGCCGCGGAAAGGGCCATGCGCTCCAGTTCCGCCATCAAGCCGGGATTGTCTATGGTGATTACTCGAGTCACACCCTTGCTCACGGACGTGTCCGTGAGCGCGAAACCGGTCAGGGTGCCTTCAACTTCGGCAAAAATAGCGTTCTGTTCCCGGCTCTCCACCACGCCTTCGACCACCACCGCGCTTTCCACGGGGATACCGAGCAACAGCACGCCCAGCACACCGACAAACAGGGAAAAGCGCAGCAGGGCCTGTTCCCGCATACCGGCAAGCTCGGTTCCGGTGAAAAGGTAGACCAGACCTTTAAGCGCCGGCAGCCCGAACCAGAGCAGGAACAGGCTGACGGCGAGCAGCGTGCCCAGGGTTGCGAAATTTTCTTCCAGGATCAGGAAAATGCTCACCGTGATCACGATACGATACAAAAACGCGGCCGTGGCGTATACGGGGTAGAAAATCTTCTCGTTTCGCTTATGCACCACGGTGACGGCCTTGGCCACACCGAGCAGCCAGCGTTTGAAAAGATAGACCATATAGGCTTGGGACCGCTGGTACAGATTGGGCATGTCCAGGAGGTCCGAGAACACGAAATAGCCGTCAAAACGCAGGAGCGGGTTGATATTGAAAAGCAGGGTGGTGACCGAGGTGATCAGCACGCAGTTGCGCGCCAGCAGATGCAGACTGGTGCCCTCGGCCGTATTGGCCCAAACAAGGGTGGCCAGAAAAGCGAGAAAGAGTTCGCAGTACACTCCGGCCAGGCCGATGGCCGCCCTGGCCCAACGTGAACGGATCTGCACGCTGCTGCTTACGTCAATATAGGGCACGGGCGCGAACAGCAGGAGCATGATTCCCATGCTGTGCACGTCGCCCGTCAGGCCGTCTCTGGCGGTGAAGTATTTGCAGGCAAAGGCATGGCCGCATTCGTGCACGATCTTGGCCAGGATGATGACCGCGTAAATCCAGATCAGGTTGGCCGGGTTCAGGGTCTGGCGGGCCTCGGCCACAAAGATGTCCCAGTTGACGATCAGGGCGTGCGCGGCAAGGAACAGAAGGACAAGCCAGAGCAGAAACCCGAGGGGCCTGAACGCAAGGCCGCCGATATGTTGGAAACGGGTGAAAAAGGCGTCCGGCGCCCAGAGGGGAATGCGCAGAAACAGAAAGGAGGAAAGCGTGCTGCCGAGTTTTTTCAACCGGCGTTCCTGCTTGCGGCGCAGGAGGGTATCCGTGTCCGCCGGCATGTCCAGAAGCAGGAGGCCGGAAGTGTGCAGTCTGCCCAGCAGGGCGATCACTTCCCCTTGGGTCAGGGCTTCATCCTCGTCCGCATCCTGGCAGGTTTCCCATATTTCCTGCACGGTGCGGGAGCCGTCCAACATGGATACAAAGGCGTATCCCCCACGGGCCAGCCGGAAGTGCGCGTTGTTGTCCGGCTCGCTCAGAATATACCAGGGAGTGCCCCAGTATGTCTGCCGGCGGATGTTCACATCAGGGCGCAGGGCCGGGGTGAGGCTTTCCACCAGATACCACTGATCGTGATAGGTGCTGTGTCGTTCCTGCCGGGTGTCCATGATGTTGCCCTACAGCCACCGCCACATGATCAGGCGAACTTTGTTCACCAGCTTGCGCGTCCAGAGGGCGAGCAAAGGTGTTTCCCCGGCAATGATACGGGCGTGCCCTTCCATGCCGGGGCGCAGCACCAGGGAACCGGGAACGGCGTCGATATCGATATGGCCCCGCACTTCAAAACCGTTGCTGGCGCCCGCGACCGCGGCAAAGGGGTGGATGCGTTCAACGGTAAAGGGAATCCGCACGTCCGGGTAAGCGGTCAGGGTAAATTTGCCCCGCACTTTGCCTTTGGCCATGGTGCGGTTGATGTCGCTGATGTCGCTTTCGTCCACGTGCACGATGACGCGCAAGGACGCGGTATCCGTGACTTCGAACAGTTCCTGGCCGCGCCGGACCGGCTGGCCGAGGCGCGGGAACATATCCTCGGACACGAGAAAACCGTCCACGCTGGACTTGAGTTCGGTCATGGCCAGGCGCTGGCGCGCCCAGGCCAGGTTAGCCGCCGTGCGGTCGGCTTCCAGGCGGGCGATAGCGGCCTCAGCGTCTTTGCCTTCCTGAAGGTACTGATCAGCCTGGCTTTCATGGATATTTTGCTGCGCTTCAAGGGCCGCCATTTCCAGGCCGATTTCCGTGGCGTCAAGCCGCCCCAGAATGTCGCCCGCCTTCACCTGGTCACCCGGACGGGCCAGGACCTCGTAGAGATAGCTGTCCATGGGCGCGGTATGGGTATAACTGTGCACACCCTCTATGGTCAGTGGGGCGGAAACCACGATGTCGCCGGAAACGAGCAGGGAAAGGGTCAGGCCTATTCCGATCAGGGACGCGGCCAGCTTGAGCACTGTGCGCCGGGGACCGAAAATGTCGGCGGAGCGCAGCACGAAATAGCGCCAGGCTTTTTTCAGGGGGAGTTCCTCGGCCAGTTGCAGATCGCGCAGGCGCGGCGCGGCCAGGCGGCAGACAAGGCTGAGAGCGCTCAACTTATGATCGGTAAAGCTTTCACCCTCCAGCATGAAAAGCATGATGAAGCTGATATCTTCCTGGGTGCGCAGAGGAATGCTCAGGATGCGGCGCGTATTGGACGTGGCCGCGAGTTCACGGGCGGCACGGGTGATGACGCCAGGCTCGGCGCTCTCACCTTCCAGCGACGAATAGAGAATCATGCGGTCCTGATCCAGAGCCTCCTGCATGACTTCTTCCATCTGGCGGACGCTGCGCGTGCCCCTGGAGAAACTTTCCATCTGGTCCAGGGCCACGGCCTTGACATGCCCTTCGCGGACAATGCCCAGGGCCACCCGCCGACATTCGAATTTGGCGGAGGCTTCCACGCAAAGCGTGGAAGCCGCTTCAAAGAAACGGGTACAGGTCTGCACTTCGCTGACAATATCCACAACGTCAGGCAGACCGGCTTCGGCCGCGTCCCTGGCAAGGTCGTTTTTCGCTTCCGCGCCGTTCTGCGAAGCCCGTTCCACGAGAAACAGGCTGGCCCGCACCAGTTGCAGGATATCGCTGACGCTTTGCAGGCGGATCTGCCGCCCGCCCAGCACATAGGCCGCCAGAACAAGACTGCCGTGCTCATTGGTCAGTAGCGGCACGAACACGCCATGAGCGCCTCCGGGGCCGGGGCTGAGCGCTACGGTCTGGCAGTTTTCCGCCAGCATCTGGCCGTAGCTTTTAGCCAGGTCCAGCAGCCAGGACGGCATCTCCCCCGCTTCAGGAGAAGCCGGGGGAGATGCCGTGATAACCCTGACATTGCCCTGATGCCGGGCGAGCACGGCCACGCCGACAGCGCCCGCGGTCTCACAGCCCAGGCCGCAGATGGCCTGGAAAAGCTCCTCGTGGGAGCCGGCGGTAAACAGCGAGCCGATCAGGGCATCCAAACGATGGGAGGCCCCCCGGCCCGTTGTCGCGTCACTGTTTGGTTTCAGGAGCTTCATTCACTTCAGCGGTGTGCGCCTGTTGCAGCCGTTTGGAAACATCCAGCTCGATCACGCCAAAGCGCTCCTCATGCTCGCGCACGCTTTGCAGCAGGGAAAGGGTCAGGCGCTTGGCCGTGTAGTGATTCATGATGATGCGGTCGGAGAACTGCAGAATCATGTCCGCGGTCACGCCTTCTTCTTGCGAGGGCAGCGTCTGGTTGATGCCGAAGGAAAGCAGCAGTTCCTCGGGCGTGGAGTGGGTCTGAAACGCATTGGCGTAAGAGGTTTTCATCTGATCCGCGTTGACGTTGAGGCGGATCTGCTGGCTTTCACTTTTCTGACTCATTGGATGCTCCTTGATTGTTATTTGGGCCGGCGCTTCCGGCAGGAATCCCGCCGGCCTCGATATGAGGAAAACGAACATTAACCATCAGGCCGACAGGCATGCCGCCGGGGTTGGACACATGGACGCGCACCTTTAACGTGCGGTTGGAGAGAACGGCTATTTTCGCCACATGGGCGACAACACCCGGAAATATGGTATCCGAGCCGGGCTGGGTCACTTCGACCGTATCACCCGGTTGCAGCAACAGGGCCTTGTCCACCGGCAGGGTCAGTTCCACCAGGATGGGGTTTATGGATACCAGACGCAGGGCAAGCACGTTTCTATCCACGGCCATGCCGCGTTCGACCAGGATTTCTTCCACATACCCGTCGCAGGGCGCGTAGAGATACATGCGCTCGCGTTGGGCAAGCAACTCCTGCTTGCTGCGCTTGAGCTGCTCGATGCGGAACTCTTCCTCCTCCAGCGCGAGGATGCTCAGGCTGTGCGCAAGCTTCGCGTGCTGGTATTCCATGAGCGTTGCGGCTTGTTTGCGCAGCGCCCCGGCATAACGCTCCATATCCAGAAGGGCCTGTTCTATCCTGGTGGTCAGGGTGCGGATTTTGATGGTGCTGGCGATCTCACTGTCCAAAAGAGCCAGGCGGCTGTCCTCGGCGCGTGAGTCAAGATGCATGAGCAGATCGCCCTCTTTGACAGCCTGCCCAGGTTGCACGGGAATGGCGAAAATACTGCCGGGCACGGCAAAACTGAGTTGCGCGTTGTACATGGGGCGGGAAACGCCCTGCACTTCCAGGGCCTGTTCCGCTGCCCGTCCTTCCGGGCAGACAAGCAGCCCAAGACAAAGCGCAAAGAAAAAAACCGCCCTGCATCCGCAGGCTTTGCTGATGGCGATCATCGGGTACAGCCGCTGTTTCAGCGCATACGGGCCGAGTTATGGCCTACCGCAATCTGACATTTTTCAATAAGCAGGGCGCAAGCGTAATTGTATTCGGCCAGGGTCACGTTGTAGTTCACAATGGCCGCATGAAGATTTATTTCCTCCCGGCCGAGCGCATCATGCGATGCGAGCAGGTCCCGGTTGTTCACGCCGCCCATCTCGAAGCGCTCCATTTCGCCGTTCATCGTCTTGCGCGCCTTTTCATAAGCGCTTTGCGCCACCGGTATGCCGTGTTTGGCCAGGACAAGATTATGCAACGCATCCCTGATTTCCGTTTCAACACTGCGCCGCGTCTTGCTCAACCGCTCGTGGGCGATGCGGATGATTTGCGAGGTCCTGTCGCGCGCGCCCCTGGCTTCCCTGTTCTGCAAAGGGAAGGCAAAGGTGGCTCCCACAAACCAACTGCCTTTGTTACTGGTATCCTTGAAGTTTTCCGCCGAACGTAAATGATCGTTACCGTTGGAGGTCGTGTACCCGCCGCTCACATCGAGCACGGGCAGGAGCTTGTTGGAGTTGACATCGTACTCGATGTCCAGTTGTTTCAGCAGGATGGCCAATTGCTTCAGTTCATAGCGATTGCTCAGGGCCGTGGTGAAGGATTGTTGCTCGTCAGGCAGCGGCGCCATAGATTTATTGGGAGAAGAAGAGGGAAGAATAACGGTGCCCCTGGAGTAGCCGGGATAATTGATCAGCAGCAGCAGATGTTCCTGCGCCACAGCCACATCACGTTCGTATTGCAGCATGGTGTATTCGCGCTGCTTCACGGCCATGCCGGCCCGGTCCACGTCCACCCCCTGGGAAATGCCCTGGTTGAAACGCACGCCTTCACGCCGCAGCACTTCCTGGGCCATGCCCAAGGTTTTTTTGGACACCTGCAAGTTGTTGTGCGCCATCTCCAGCATCCAATAGGCGCGGATCACTTCCAGCACGACCTGCGAGACGACCATGCTTCTGCCTTCCTCGCTATCCTGCACGGCAAGCACGGCATTCTGGATAGCGCCCCTGGCCTCTTTATCCCCTATGCCTTTGAGCAGGCTTTGGGCAAGTTCGACAGTCAGATAATTCTTGTCGGCCCTGCGGCGCTGGTTGAACGCGCCGAGCATCCGTTCATGGGAATAGGTATAATAGGTTGAAAGGCTGCCGCCCGTGGGAATGCGTTGCCTGAAGCCGGTATCCGTGCGCAGGTAGCCGCGCGCCGCGTTGGTCACGGCGGTAGGCGCATAGTCGGCTGTGGTCAGAGAGTCAAAGCGCCCGTAGCGGGATGTGTTGAACACATTCACGTCATACGCGCCTTCCGCGGTCATCACCGCGGCTTCGGCAGCGCTGATCCGGCGGTAGCTTTCCTTGATGTCCTCATTATGCTCAAGAGCGGTGGCAATGGCTTCGGCCAGGGTCATGCGAAGGAACTTGGCCGAAGAAGTTTCCGCAATGACTTTGGCCGGGGCTGAAGCCGGAAAAATCGCCAGGCCGAAAAACAGGAGTCCACACAAAGCCCCGATGAGTTTTTTCGGCAAAAGAAACGGCAATGGACGCATCGGTTACCTCCTGTTCGGACAGACGCAAAAAAATTCCCTGCGCCATATGTAGTACAGGGAATTATTTTTTTGCAATCACACCCAGGGTGTGTTAATTTAAAAAATTTTGTGAAGAATTATGAGGACCGGTGCGGAGGAAAAATACGCGCATCCACCCGAAAAAAACTTATAATTTTTTTCCGGGCAGCGGTGAAGCAGCCACAAGGTTTTGCCGGATAAGCAGATCGCGCAGGGCGTCGCGGCTGTTCACGCCCAGCTTTTTATACATGGCGGCAAAAGCTCGTTTGACTGTGGAGGGGGCGAGTCCCAGCTTGGCGGCGATTTGTGGAAAACTCCCGCCCATGGCGCTCAGACGGGCCAGTTCCAACTCCCGCGGCGTGAGCCGTTCCGCAAGCTGCGGACTTTGCGCAGCGGCTTCGGCCCTTCCGGCTCCCATGCTTTTCAAGGCCTGTTCCCAGGTTTTGATGAGCGCGAAAACATGCTCCGTGCCCTTGCGCGGCCGGTTGCGGGAAAGCGCCCGCAATACCGGGGACAACACATCACTGTTCTCCACAAAAGGCATGTATACATCGTCCGGCAGAGCCAGGGCCAGAGCCTTGCGCAGCGTGGCGAGAGCGACGGCCGTATCGCCCAGAGCATGCTCCGCCGCCGCCATATAGATGTAAGCATACACAGTGAAAAGCAGGTGTTTCCGGAACAGCCCGCTTTCCAGCAGATGCCCGAACAGTCCCAGAATACGCGCATACTCCTTCTCCAGCAGGAGCGCGCGGCCATGCACAATGTAATACCAGCCCCTGGCAAACGTATACAGGCGGCTTCCTTCGACAAGTTCCGATCGCACCCAGGCAGGCATTTTTTCCGGCTGTCCCAGGGCGGCATGCAGCCAGCCTTCGCAGAGATCCACGGTGTACAGCAAAAAGTAATCCCGGCTCATGGTAATCAGAGAACGCATAGCCGCGACGAGTCCTTGCGCCTTTTCCGCTTCACCGGCCACAAGGGCGAGGCGCATGCGCAAAAACACGGCGCAGAGCACGTTGGCAAGCTGCGCATGGTGGCTGGATTTAGCTTCGGCCCGATGGCAGAGAATTTCCGCCTCAGCGAAACGCCCGGCGTTGTACAAGGCTTCGGCCTCCATCATAAATTCGCCGCCCGCGCCGTGATGCGAGGCCAGTTCATAATAATGGGGCAGGCAATCATACATCCGCCGCACTTCTTCACCAAGCTTGCCGCTCTCGCGGTGAAACATGAACAGCACGGAAGGCGAGCCCAGGGTCCAGGGCGAACCCTGTCCAACCAGTCCCGTGGGCCTGCCCAACAGGACGTTGGCCCGGCGATGATGAATGCTCATGGTTTCAATGGTATTAAAGGCCGCCAGGGAAAGGAGAACCTCCAACTCCCCGCGCCAGGTATCGCCCTCCTGCCCCGGCGGCAGGGCCGCGCAGCGCTTGGACAGCCAGGCGATTTGCGCTCCAAAGGCCGGAAAATCCCCGGCGCTGAAGGCGGCAATGGCGTATTTAAAGGCCGCGCCCATGTGGCGCTCTAAAATTTCTTCCGGGCAGGCCTTGAACATCTCGTTGAAAAAGTTTGCCTTTTCCGTGACCAAATGGCGGCCCATGTCGCTTTCCAGAGCCGAGAGGGCATGCTCGTAATCTCTGGTCGCGCAATACGCTTCAATGCCGGCGGCGATTTCTCCGGTCCGCATGAACCAGTCGCCGCATTTACGATATATCATCCGCTGCCGCTCTTCCGGCAGGCGGCTGAATTGTTCCGTGATGTACTGTCTGAAAATGCTGTGCGGAGAATAGACGCCGCTTTCCGGGTCAAAAAAGATAAAGGCATTTTTTCGCGCCAGTTCGGCCAGGAGATCACGCGTGTCGCCGCCGTACAGAAAATCAGCCTGTTCGACCGTGACTCTGCCCAGCGGCTCCAGGGCGAAGAGCAAATCTTTGAGCGCCGGGGAAAGCGGCGCATAGATCTCTTTTTCCACCAGGGAACGCATCAGCGGCCCGGTGATGTGTTCCGGTCCGACCAGAGCGCCGCCGGGCTGCGTCAAACGAGACCAGGGGGGCGCGGCCCCTTGCTCCAAGCCCTTGGAATAATGCAGCAGATACAGATGCAGGGCGCTGATCCAGCCGCCGGTGGCGGCGTGCAGCTCCCGGGCATGGTCCGGGCTTAGGGAAAAGCCGCAACGGGCGTAATATTCCCGAATTTCCTCCGGGCCAAGCGTAAAAGCCTCCCGCCCGATGATGGAGAGTATGCCTTTGAGGCTCAAAAACTCCCGCCGTTCCCCGGCCCAGGCATCGCGGGTGATGCACAGGAGCCGCAAGTCGGGAATACCGCTCTGGGCCAGGAGTTCGCAGAAAAAGGCAAAGGCTCGGCCGCCTTTTTGCTCCGGGAGAAAGTGCGTGTCGTCAAAAACAAAAATCGTGGGCTGAGTGAAGGTCATCTCCAGCATTATCTGACGCGCGGCTTCCGCCTGTACGGCGTCATGGGGAAATCCCAGCCTCAGCAGAGCTTCCGTGCCCTTATCCAATGCAGGCGCGACGCGTTTCAGTTCAATGCAGAAGCTTTTCCAGCAGGCTTCGGCCGAGGGTCCAAGAATGGGCGTCCAGACCACACGCAGCCGGGCCTTGCGCAGAAACTCCCGCGCGGCCGATGTCTTGCCGTAACCCATGGGCGCTTCCACTACGGTCAGAGGCCGGGCGTGAATAACGCCGAAGGCCTCGCGCAGCCTGGGGGTGAAATACAAGGCGGCGGTATTGGCGGTTCCGCCAACGGATGTTTTCCTGGCCATCACGCTTCCTCAAAAAGCCACAAGTACACTGAACTCCCAACGGGTATCCGTGGAAAGGCGCATGGCGTCGTAGTTGCGATGGACAGGAAAGAGCGCCGCCGCGCCCACCATCAGGTAGGCCAGTTCCGGTATCTTGATCTGAATTTTCGGACCGGCATAGGCTTCGGAAAAGCCGTCACCCCGGCCTCTGCCATGTACGTAGCTTTGCTGTTCGATACGATAATATGCTTCGGCCCCGATGTCGAAATTGCGGGACAAAGCCCAGGCGTAATGAGCGTGAAACAGGGTGAAGTCGCCGGGCCGGATGCCGTGCGCGCCTTCCGCATAGGCGGCGTAGCGGCCGTCAAGGTCCACGCGCTGATTATGATCCACCCAACTGACTCCCGCGCCGAAGAGGACGGAAAAGGCGTTGGTGGCAAGGTACTTGTCTTTGTCGCCCACCTCTCCCGTGGGCAGGGTCACGCCCGCGTCGAGGGCTACGGAAAAGGGGGAGTTTTCCGTGCGCTTTTTCAGGCCGTAGCGCAGCATCAGGGTGGTGTCGCCCAGGCCGCCCTTCCAGGCGCCGTGCGCGTTGTGATTCTTGAGTTGCAGATCAACGAAGGGCGTGGCTGTGCTGAATTCCCACCGATCCGTGATGCCGTAGCGGATTTTGAAGACGCTCACGAACTGTTCCGCGCTTTTGGGGCCGACCTTCATCTCTCCCGCGGGCGTTTTGACACGCATGGTGTGGGGCGAGGAATGTTTGTACGGCGTATAGTGCGCGACACTGAAATGGTTCATGAGGGCAAAAAGGCCTGCGGGAAGAGTTTCTCCGCCCGGTCTGGCCAAGGGCAGCACCATGGGGCCGGGAATGCGGTTTTCCGGCTTTTGCTTCTGGGGAGTGTCGGCCATGGCCACTGATGCAAAAACCAGGAAAAGAACCGTTGCGGCTACCCGTAACATATATGGCCGTAGTAATATCCGCACCTGCCCTCTCCCTTGTGTCTTGCGATGCATGCAGTTCCGGCATAAGCTACCTGCGTATTTGGGGCTTGTCCATAAATACGTGGAGCGCGCGGCGAAGACAAGGAAAAGGTGTTTTTTGCGGAGGGAGTGTACTCTTATGGTACTCGACCGGAGCAAAAAACGCCTTTGACGAAGTATGCGACCGCGAAACGCGTATGTATGGACAAGCCCTTACTCTATTCCGTCATCATCCTGCAAGGCCGCTTTCCGCGCTTCATAGGGCGCGAGTTCCGTCTCAACTCCGGCCATTTTCTCCAGCAGTTCTTCACTCTGTGTCTGCAAGACATGGAAATCTTTAAGCAGTTGCGTCGCCCGCGCCGAATCCGCATACACCTCAGGATCGGCCAGCAGGGCCTCGGTTTCCGACTGCCTGGCGAACACCGCCTCTAATTCGGCCTCAAGAGCGGCATAGCGGTCCTGCAAGGGTTTCATATTCTTATATAACGTCTTGCGGGCTTCGGCCTGTTCGCGCTTGCGACGCTTCATATCGTCACGGGTCAAGCCGCTGATCCGGCTTGCCTCGGCGCGTCTGGCCTCAAGGGCGGCCGTGGTTTCCAGCAGACGTTCTTTGCGGCGGGCCTCGGCGTATTCTTCAAAGCCCCGCTCGTACAGAGTGAAGCCCTTGGGCGAAAGAGCCCAGATCTGGTCGGCCGCCTCAGTCAAAAGATGCCGGTCGTGCGCCACCATGAGTAGAGTGCCCTCAAAAGCGGCCAGGGCCTCGATAAGCGCTTCCCGGCTTTCCAGATCCAGGTGGTTGGTCGGTTCGTCCAGGACCAGGAAGTTACAGCGGGCCAGAAACAGGGTGGCCAGAATAAGGCGGCTTTTTTCGCCGCCGGAAAGACCGCTCACGCCGCGCTCAAAATAGTTCTGCCCGAGCAGGAAAAGGCCGAGCACGCTCATCAGTTCCTCTTCCGTGGTGCGCGGGTCCGAGAGGCGGCGGATTTCTCCCAGCACCGTACCTGCCGGGTTCAAGGTGTCCAACTGGTGCTGGGAAAAATAGCCGAGCTTGACTTGCTGCCCCAGGACAATGCTGCCGCCCGTCTTTTCCGCTTTACCCACAATGAGCTTGAGCAGGGTGGACTTGCCGCAGCCGTTGGGCCCGGCCAGGGCGATTTTCTGGCCCCGGTAGAGGGTGAAGGAGAGCTTGTCCCACATCTTTCTGCCGTCCGGAAAGGAGAAAGCCAGATCAGCCACGGAAAGTACTGTACGATCCGACTGCGGCGGGGCGGGCCACTTGAAACCGAGTTCCTTGCGCTTGGGCTCGGCCTGCAAGCCTTCCAATTCTTTTTCCAGCTTCTTGGCCATCTTTTGGCGCGACCCGGCCTGCCGCGCCTTGGTGGCCTTGGCCTTAAAGCGGCGCACAAAATCCATCTTGCGCTCGATCTCATCCTGGATACGCGCCGCCTCACGGGCGCGCTGCTCTTCCAGTTCCTCCTGAGTATCCAGGAACTTGGTGAACGTTCCCTTGCGAAATACGGCCTTGCCGTTGCCGCCCATATAAAGGATATGCGTGCCCACCCTGTCCATGAACATCCGGTCGTGGGCCACGAAAACCAGCACGCCCCGGTACTCCAGCAGAAAGGATTCCAGCCATTCCACAGCCTCAAGGTCAAGATGGTTGGTGGGTTCGTCCAGCAGCAGAATATCGGAACCGGCGGTAAGCACCCGGGCCAGTTTGGCTCGTTCGCGCCAGCCGCCGGACAACTCCCGCAGCGTGTTGTGCCATTTATGCTCGGCAAACCCGAGGCCGGAGAGCACGGCCTTGGCCCGGTGTTCCGGGTTATAGCCGTACTTCAGTTCCAACTCATGCTGGCGGGTGGAAAGGCGTTGCATGGCCGCCTGATCCTGGCCTGTGGTCGCCTGTTCCCATTCTTCCCAAAAGTCGTTCCAGTCAGGCAGCACGTCGAGCACGAAGTTCAGCAGAGGCGTATCCAGACGGGCCTCGTCCAACTCCTGCTCCACATAGCCGAGCCGGGCCTCGCGGGGCAGGAGCACCTTGCCCGCGTCCGGGGCTTCCCTGCCCGCCAGAATTCTGATCAGAGTGGATTTGCCGCCGCCGTTGGGACCGCAGACGCACAAGCGCACGCCGGACTGGATCTCCAGAGAGAAGTCGCTGAGGATGTCACGCCCGCCAAAGGATTTGGAGATGTTCTGTATATTGAGGTTCATGGCGTTAGAGTTATATCTTTTTTGGAGGGACGCTGTCCCTCCAAGTCACCCTGCAAGGGGGTTGAACCCCCTTGACCCCTCATACCCTGAAAACAGCTTCGCTGTTTTCAGGAATGCCGGGTCCAGGGCCGGCTAGGCCCTGGCGGGGTGGAGGGGCGGAGCCCCTCCAAATGAGTCCTGGCCCTAGCGGGCGGAGTACCCTCTTTTTTCCATCTCGCGACGGATGAAAAAGGGTAACACAAAGCGGGAGAGCAGCGGCACAGCAATGCACAGCGGCAGCAAAACCGCGGCCCCAAGCTTGGCCATCTTGAAGATGGTGTCGGGTTCCTGCTCGACGCGCAGAAAGGCAAAGGCGAAGTGAAAATACGGGGGCAACAGCAACAGGCCTCCACCCAAGACCAGAAGCAGTACCAGGGGATTGCGCAGGGAGGCGCCGACAATGGAGGACCGTTCGTTTTCGGACGCCGGGGCCAGAATCGGATAGCGCCTGAGCAGGCGTTGGCCGCGTGAAGACTTTACTGCCATGCGCTAGGCTCCGAAGGAATCAATGATCGTACAGATTTCCGCCGGGTGACGGGTCTCGTCGCCCTGCCGGATCTGTAGAATTTCCGCCACGCTGCCACCCTTCTGCGTGGGCAGTTCCATAAGCAGGAGATGAATTGTCCGGTCGGAATTCTCCTGCTCCAAGTACAACCACCAGCCTTGCCCGTGCCGCTCCCAGCGCAGGGTGAAGTGATTGGGCGGGGTGAAACCGTAAATGAGCATGGCCTTGAGATCATTCAAGGAGAAGCGTCCGCGGCTCTTGCCGCCCGCGCTGATATACTGCCCCTGCTCGGTGCGCGCCACCAGCGGCAGCCCGAAAAACTGCCGGGGAGGCTCGGAAGGCCCTTCCGGAACCACGGCCTGCCCTGGTACCAGGTTGGGCTGGGGCCGCTGTATCTCGGGCTTCTTATCCGGGCGTAGCGGGAGGATCTGGGCGCTCTGCCGCTCCTGGGCTTGCGCTTCTCCGGCCTGCGGAACAGCCGTCCGCGCGGCCAATTGAGCGGCGTCGGACAAGGCTTGCGCGCTGCTGCCGGACCATTCTTCAGCGGCTTTTTCGCGCCTGCCAAGAAAGCGATTAAGTTCACCGGCCAGGTCCTGCACGGTCCGGGCCAGTTCCCTGGTATTGGCATCAAGCGTATCCAGGCGGGATTCAATAAGGGCCTCACGTTCGCGGATTTTTTCAGCACGCGGGTTCAGGCCGGGATCACCTTGCAAGCCCAATTCCTCAAGCATGGTCTCTATGCCCTGCATACGCGAGAGGATGCCCTTCTGCTGCTGGGTCATGGCCACCATGCTTTTGGCCATGTTGCTCACGCCGAGGGAAAGTTCGGGCGAGGGATCGCCCTTGCCGGGACGCTGCCCGTCTTCCTGCGGGGCGGATTCATCGATAAAGGCAAATTCAGCCGTCAGACGGGAGCGCACATCGATCACGCTCATACCGGTTTCAAACAGATCCCGGATGCGGGTCGCCACGGCCAGGGCTTCATCCGTGAAGCGGATGGGTTTGCCTTTGTTGGCCACGGGAATACAGCCGGGAAACTTGCGCCGGTAGCTCTTGACCGTTGTTTCGGAAACACCGAGCAGGGAAGATAAGTCTTTGTGGGTGTACGTTGTGTCGCTCATTACAGATTTTCCTTTTCGCGGCTGTACTCGCTCAAAGCGATTTCCCCTTTCAGGTAACTGCGCCATCTGTCACGGCCGGTCTTGAAGGCGGCAAGATGCTTTTGCGGGACGGATTCATCCCTCGGGGACAGGACCTTTTCCGGATTAAGGAACTGCCCGTTCTTTTTCATGCGAAAATCCAAGTGCGGTCCGGTGGAGTAGCCGGTACTGCCCACATAGCCGATAATCTCGCCCTGGCGCACCTTGCCTCCCTGTTTCAGGTTTTTGGCAAATCCGCTCAGGTGCAGGTACATGGATTCATAGCCGTTAGCGTGCTTCAGCGTAATATAGTTGCCCGCGCCTTTATTGAAACCGCGAAACGTTACTTCACCGCTACCGATGGCCTTGACCGGCGTGCCCGAGGGCGCGGCATAGTCCACAGCGGGATGTGCGCGCACGGTGTTGTGGATCGGATGCAGCCGCTGCATGTCAAAGCGCGAACTAATGCGGGTGAAAGAGAGAGGGGCTTTGAGAAAGGCGCGCTTCAGGCTCTCCCCCGAGGCATTAAAGTAGCTGTTGTTGCCAAAGCTGTCTTTGTAGACATAGGCTTCGAACTTGCTGTTCCGGTTGACGAATTCCGCCGCGGGCATGGCGCCGTATCCCTTGAGCTCTCCATCCCGGTAGCGCTTTTCCACCAGCAGACTGAAGCTGTCGCCTTCCCGTATATCGCGGATGAAGTTAATTTCCCAGGCAAAGATTTCCGCAAGCCGCACCGCCAGTGCCGGGGCTTCTCCCGCCGCGGACATGGCCTCGAAAAGATTGGAGGTGATTTCCCCCTCCACCCTGATCAGGCGGATTTCATATTCTATCTTTTCAAGCCGGGCCTGCCAGTTGGCATTTTCACCGTCCTGCTCCCGGGTCACAATAAGCTTGCGCTCGGTATCCGCCTCATATTCGAAGCGCAGGAAACGTCCGTCTTCCAGGTGCACGGAATAGGGCTGCCCGGCCCGCAACCTGCCGAGCGCATACACATTTTTGCAGGCTTCAGCCATGGCGTGGATCTCGGATTGTCCGAGCCACTCCTGCAGGAGCACGCCGGCCGTATCTCCCGCGGCGATCTCGCCTTGGAAGAGGTTCGGGTCCTCTTCGGGTTGAGCCTCTTCCACAGGCGCCACAGGCGCCGGATACGCGAGCTCATCCCGGCCCCGCATATCCGCCGCCTCCGGCAAAGGCACAGGCGGAATGGCCTCAGGCGCGAAAAACTCGAAGTAACAAACAAGGGCGATCAGCATGATGCCGAGGCCCGCGCCAAGATAGCTGGCGCGTTCAATCCAGTGGCGCGCAGGACGGCGACCGGGACGGCGGTATATATTTCTTGCCATGAATTACAAATGATGTCGTTTACACGCGGTTGCTCCGAATAACCATACCTCTTTGCGGACCATACCTTAAAACGGCGCGTTTTTCAAAGCAGGATATCATGTTGAATTTATTTAATATAACATGCGAGAAAAAATCTTGCTGTCACCCGGTAGCCGGAACAGAACAGGCTATAGTAAATTACTGGTTGCAAATTTCATCTCTTTTAGCAATACTCTAAAGACTGCCATACGGCAGAGCACTGCATAAAGAGGAAAATGCCATGACAGACGGACGGAAAACCACGGCGGAAGCGCTGGACTACTGGATCAAGAAACGGGGCATGACCCAGGCCCAGCTTGCCGAAAAAACAGATCTGGCCCAAAACTATATTTCACAGATCAAAACAGGGTCCCGTTACGGCTCCATAGAGGCGTTGCAAAAAATCGCGGACGCGCTCGACCTCTCCCTGCCGGAGTTTTTTGCCCGCAAGGACGCCTCGCTGCCGGAACTTGTCTATGTGCAAAAGGTCAAAGCCAGGCCAAGCGCGGGCTCCGGCAGCCTTGAAACCGACTCCGAACATGCCGGGTACTACTCCTTCCATAGCTCGTTTATCGCCAGAAAACGCGGCACTCCCGACAGTATGAAAATTTTCGAGGTTTCCGGCGACAGCATGAGCCCCACCCTTGGCGACAGCGATCTGATCATGATCAATATGAAGGAGGCGGACGTTCGCACCGGCCATATTTATCTGTTGCGCATTGAAGACGAACTGCTCGTCAAACGTTTGGAAACGCGGCCTGGCGGCATCATTCTTATCCGTTCCGACAATCCCGATTATGAGACCATCACCGTCAGTCGCAACGACGAACATCTGGACATGCAGATTTTCGGACGCATGGTCTGGAGCTGTCGCGAATACTAACCGGCCACGCCCGGCATACTCTTTATTATTGCCAATCATGCTTATAGCGATATTTTTTCGCTCCACACCACGTCCCGCCTCTTGAGCCGGTTTAGGCGCTCGCCTTATGCCTTTTATCTCCCAGAGCTTTTTATATTACCTTAAAAATCGCAAAACGCCATTGACTTAATCTCTATTTGAGATATAATCTCCTCAACAACGACGTATATGTCCATCCGCCCGTACCCCGGCATCGTATGAAGCAAGCCGGCAGCCGCGTGGAAAGGAACGCGTCCGCGTATTCCGCACTCCTGAAGCGGCCCAGTGGAGAATGCCCCGCATAAGCGGCGGAACCACATACGGGCGACAGGCTGAAGGCGGCGGAATCCATAGAAAACCGGGCCGCATGAGACAAGAAGAACCCGCCGCCTTCTTTTCCACATGCCGGCCCGGCAGCAAGCAGACAAGGAAGATGGGGACGCCGCATATGTACTGCACAATCAGCATGATCGACGGTTTTCCGGAGTACGCCGATCACAACACCTTGGCCGAGGCCGAAGCCTTTGCGGCTGACGTGGCTAGAGAAGGCGTATCATGCAAGGTTGTGGCCGTTATTCGCGAATACCCGGCCGACGGGCAGCTTCCAGAAGCCATGAGCGCTCTCTACAAAACCGCCCCGAATATGCACAAGGAAGCTTACGGCTGGTAGGGAGTTGATCATGACCGTGTTTACCGCCGCCGATGCCTGCAAGCTTGAACAACAGATCAAGCAAGCCGAGGGCTTTCACCCTGCCGCGTACCGCCGTTCCTCCGGCGCGCTGACAGTGGGTTTTGGGCACAACTGCAACGCCACTCCGGTACACGGCGTTTCTCGTGCCGGAGATCGCGTCACCCGCGAAGAAGCGGAACGCCTGTTTGCCCTGGACCTCTCGGACGCGCTCTGGCGGGTGCGCAAGGCTCTGCCCTGGGTCACGAAACTTTCTCCGCCCCGCCAAGCCGTATTGTATGAGATGGCCTACAGCATGGGCCTTGGCCTGTCCGGCGCCTCCGGACTGCTTTCTCTCCGCGGCACCTTGAAATTCATACAGAGCGGCAATTATCCGGCCGCCGCGCGCAGCATGCTGGCCTCCACATGGGCCGCGCAGACCTGCGAGCGGGCAAAAAAGCTCGCCCGCCAGATGGACACCGGAGAATGGCAACTGATTTGAGCCTGGAAAAAAACGATTCTGGCGGAGGCGGCTCTCGCCTCCCCAGACACTATCTGCTATAGCGTCAGAATCCGCTGTAACATTGCGCTATGCTTCAAATAATAATCCGCCACTCTGGAGGAAGTTATGCAAAAAGATATGCACTATTATGGCACTTACGCTATGGCCGTGGCAGCAGGTATCCCCAAAAATGATGCGGCTGTTATTGCGTATGCCGCGCAATTTGTTGATGACGCGACAAATGACAACAGCGGCGTACACCAAGATGGCGGGATGCTTTGGGGTATAACCACAGCACACCATCCGGATCAGGTGGCGAGAAACGCGCCGATAGATTTTTTATGTAAATATGAAGATCAGCGAAAAATGTGGGTTCCATTTCACTTCTTTCCTGGCGGCGCTGGCGAGACATTTCATGAAAAGCTTCTGTGCCTTAAAGATGGCCCAATAGTCAATGAAATGCTGGACAACCACCTAGCCGTGGTTGCGATCAAGGATGATCAGGGTAGGGAGAAGAAGAAAGCTTACGCGCTTGAACTTATGGGTATATGCGCCCATGTTTATACGGATACATTTTCGCATTACGGTTTTTCCGGCATGAGCTCTGATTACAATAAAATAGTAAAAACATCATTTAAGTTTATTGAAGAACCGAATCCGACAATCAAGACATACATCCAAGACAAGTGGAATAAATTCTTTGCCTCTAAAGCTCATGTGCTGGCTCTCGGACATGGCTCTGTAGCAACAATGCCTGATAGGCCGTATTTAAATTGGGAGTTTAATTTTGAGAGAGGAAGGTATGGGAACGGTACTACAAACCAAAGAAACAATTTAGAAACATTTCTCGAAGCCTGCGAGAAGCTGCATAGCTTTTTCTCTCGCTTTGCCAAGATATGGTATACGCACAGTGCGCAAGTACCTTTTGATAATATAAGAGGCACTGTGTATGAAATTTTGGACTTCGAGGGGCAAGAGGATGAACGGATTTCTCAATGGAGGGAATCGGATCTGACTCAAGGAATTCCCCATTATGACCCCCGCGCCTGGGAAAATGAAAGAGCTCTGTTCGTGAATAAAGCAAAATCACAAGATAGCATCAGTTCTCATCTTTACCGTTTCCACCAGGCAGCCGCCTACCATCGCTATTATGTGCTGAAAGACCTGCTGCCAGCCCACGGGATCGCCGTATACTGAGGGGAGAGTAAAGGGCTCTAAGGTACTCTACCTTAAAGCCCTTGTATTTTCTGGTCGGAGCGACAGGATTTGAACCTGCGACATCCTGCTCCCAAAGCAGGCGCGCTACCAATCTGCGCCACGCTCCGACAATCCCGAATGCTTACGCGCTAAAGCGTAAAAGGCTATAAAATAACGGGCCGGGAGAAGCAAGGGAAAAGTCCGGCCTGCGCGGCAACCCGGAGAATTGTCAGCTTCTGTAGTCCGCGTTGATGGATATGTACTCGTGGGTCAGGTCCGAGGCCAGCAGCGTGTACTTGCCCGGCCCCGCGCCCAGGGAAATGTCGATGCGCAGATCGCGCTGTTCCAGCGGCTCCTTGAGCAGAGCGTCAAAGTCCAGATCCGTGGGCTGCCCGTTTTTGAACAGGTCCACGCCGCAAAGCGCCACGTCTACGTCGTCCGGGTTGAACACCGCCCCGGAGCGGCCGAGAGCGCAGACAATGCGGCCCCAGTTGGCGTCCTTGCCGTACATGGCCGTTTTGACCAGCGGAGAGTGGCCCACGGTGCGCGCGGCCAAGTCGGCGTCCTTGTCCGAGGCCGCGCCCGTCACCGAGATGTGCATGACCTTGGTTGCCCCTTCGCCGTCTTGTACCAGCTTGTAGGCCAGATCGGCCAGCACGCGGATCAGAGCGGCTTCCAGCACTTCCAGATCCTTTCCGGCCGCCTTGACGCCGGAAGCGCCGTTGGCCAGCCCGTACAAGGTATCATTGGTGCTGGTATCGCCGTCCACAGTGGCCCGGTTAAAGGTCACCTCCACGGCGCGGCGGAACATAGCCCGCCATTCCGCCGGTTCAACGGCCGCGTCGCACAGCACCATGGAAAGCATGGTGGCCATGTTCGGGCAGATCATGCCCGCGCCCTTGGCCACACCCGCCAGGATGACGCTCCCGCCGCCAAGTTCGAGCACCTCGCCCGCGTATTTAGGGAAAGCATCCGTGGTCATGATGGCCGTGGCAAAATCTTCTATAGAGGCTGTGCCGAGGTTGGCGGCAAGGATCGGCGCGGCCTTTTCCCACAGGGCCATATCAAACTGCGCGCCGATCACGCCCGTGGAAGCGGGCAGAATGCCGCCGGGATCCACCTTGGCGGCCGCGCCCACAAGGGTCATGGAAGCCTTGCAGTTATCCATGCCTTTGCTTCCGGTACAGGCGTTGGCCTGGCCGGTGTTAATCAGCACGGCGCGGGCCGTCGCTTTCTGACGCACTGCGTCCTGCCCCGCAAGAACGGGAGCGGCCTTGAAAAGGTTGGTGGTAAAGACCCCGGCAGACGAAGCCGGAAAGTCGCTCACGGCAAGCGCCAGATCCTTACGGCCCGGCTTCTTGAATCCCGCCGAAGCGACGGCCAGGCGAAACCCTTTGGGAGTGGCGATACTCATAGCGTTTTTCCTTCTTACATCAGGTTATCTTTGAAACATTCCGTCCGGCGTTGATGGCGAACCGGCTCACGCGGTCTGACTATGCCGCATCAGAAGTGCGGAGTCGAGCAAAATACACCCCTAACCACAACGGGAGAACCTACCCAGGGAGATGTTTGCCAAGGAAAAAATTGCGTCAAGCTCAAAAAAGCCTTGCCAATTACCAGGACACCGCGTAAATAAACTTTCCACGCCGAAGTGGTGGAATTGGTAGACACGCCAGGTTCAGGGTCTGGTGCCCGCAAGGGTGTGAAGGTTCGAGTCCTTTCTTCGGCACCATTTTTCAAAATGGCTATAGCTCGCTCGCTGTAGCCATTTCTTTTTTGCAAGAGGAGGCTGCGAATTTTCAATCTCCGCCATGATGGAGCACGCTGTCCAATACCATACCCGTATAATGCACGGCGTCTTTTGGCGTTGAATACTGCGGCGCGTAAGCCAGGTCCAGATGAAACAGTTCATCGGCGTTTGCCTTGTAAGTGATGAGCGTGGCAAAAACGTCGATGCGTTTATCCACGCCACTTTTTCCGATAATTTGCGCGCCCAGGAACCGACCGGTCGCTTTGTCGGCTATGCCTTTGATGATCAAATCTTCTCCGTGCATATAGGCCGGTTTATCCGGCGTAACAATACGGCAGGTTGCCACGGCAAAGCCTTCCGCAAGCGCTTCTTTTTCCGAGAGGCCCGTGCTGGCGATCGTGAAGTCAAAAAACTTCACGATGCTGGTGGAGAGATTTCCCTTATACTCCAGTGTTCCGCCCGTCACGTTATGGCCCGCGATTCTGCCCAACTTGTTCGCGGTGCTGCCCAAAGGCCGAAAAACCGGTTTTCCGGTTATGGCCGAATAGGTTTCCACGCAATCTCCGCAAGCATAAATATCCGCTATATTTGTTTGCAGCTTCAGGTTTGTCCGGATGGCTCCGGTTACGCCGGTTGCAACGCCGGCTTTTTGCGCGAGTGATACGTTCGGACGAACGCCGGTGGCCATAATAATCAAATCCGCGTGTACTTCCTGTCCGTTTGAAAGCACGGCGGCAGCGGGTGTAATGTTTGTTACGCCCGCTGATTTTATGAGCTTAACCCCCTTGTTAACGAGGATATTTTCCAAGTCAGCCGCCATGTCGCGGTCCAGGTTCTGTGTGATTTGATTTGCCAGTTCAACGATCGTTACATCCATTTTACGCGCGGTCAAATTCTCCAGAATTTCCAGGCCGAGGGGGCCGGTCCCCGCGACTAGCGCAGTTTTGGGATGATGTGTTTCAATAAAGGTTTTTATCATCCGCGCATCGTTCATATTCCTTAAAAAGAACACGCGATTGTCGGTGATCCCTTCAATTTTCGGTATAAAAGGGGAAGCGCCGGTGGCCAGCACCAGCTTGTCATAGGGGTCGGTAAAAACTTCTCCGGAACGCAGGTTTTTTACGAGGACATTTTTTGCCTCGGCATTGATGGCAAGCACCTCGTGCTCCGTAAAAATGTCGATGTTGTACTTCTTTTTGAAATACGCGGGGTCTCTGGGCGCAAGCTGTTCCAAAGCGTCTACTTTTCCGCCGATATAATAGGCTAGCCCGCAGCCGGCATAAGAGATATCGGTATCCTTTTCATAAATGACGATTGCAGCCTGCCTGTCGTTTCTGCTTGCTTTGGCGCCGGCGGACGTTCCTGCGGCCACGGCTCCGACAATGATGATTTTCATGTAACTCCCTCCATTGGCTTTGGCGCAAAACGAGCAAAGCACCTTTTGCCTGAGTTTAGCATTATTTTTACTTCTCAGCCAAGAGTTTGGTTTGCTATAGAGGAAAATGGCAGGCCACCAGGCGGGAAGCGTCTCCCGCTACATGGCTTAAGGAAGGAGTTTCAGACGAGCAGCGGGCCTGCCTGTACCGGCAGCGAGGGTGGAAGGGGCAACCGGAGGGCACGTTGGTCGGGCTGGGCACTTCCCCTTCCAGAATGATGCGCTGCCGGTGGTTGCGTTCTTCCGGATCCGGGATGGCGACAGAGGAGAGCAGCGCTTTGGTATAAGGGTGCCTGGAATGGTCGAACAAGGCGGCGCCGTCGGCCATTTCCACGATTCTTCCCAAATACATCACGGCCACCTGGTCGGCGACGGCGCTGGTTATATCCAGATTGTGCGTGATGATGATATAGGTCAGGCTGAGCCTGTCACGAAGATCTTTCAGCAAATTCAGGATTCCCGCCGCTACCGAAACATCCAGACCGGCTGTCGGTTCGTCCGCGATGAGCAGGTGCGGGTTCAGCGCGAGCGACCGCGCAATGCCCACGCGCCGCGCCTGGCCGCCGGAAAGCTGGTGCGGATATTTTTCCAACTGCGCCGGGGACAGGCCCACCATTTCAAGCATTTCACGGGCCTTTGCCGGGCCGTCCACGGCAATGCCGTGAATGGTAAAAGGCTCCAGGAGCAGCTCGGAAACGATTTTGCGCGGGCTTAAGCTGGAGATGGGGTCTTGAAAAATCATCTGCATGATCTTGCGCATGGGGCGGATTTTGGACTGCGCCATGCGGGTGATATCCTTTCCCTCTATTATGATTTCCCCGTCAGTGGGGTCTTCCAGGCGCAGGATCGTCCGGCCGAGCGTTGTCTTTCCGGAGCCGCTTTCGCCGACCAGCGCCAGCGTTTCACCCCGGCGCACATCAAGGCTGACACCGTCCACAGCCCGCACTACCGCGGATGGTTTTCCAAGAATACGACTCAGCAAGCCGCTTGAATTGTTGAAATAGGTTGATACATTCCGGATGCTGACCAAAGGCTCTTTCGGTTGCCGCCGGACATTGGCCGACTCGCCGTCATACCGGGCCAAGGGTTGGGGAAATGCCGTGTCCTTGCGCCAGGACGGATCGTACAAGTGGCATAATACGTCCCGTCCGCAAATATGGTGCAGCTTCGGTTCCCGCTCCAGACAGAGCGTTTGGGACGCCTCGCACCAGACGGCAAACCTGCACCCGGCAGGAGCGGCTTTCAGATCAGGCACCAGCCCGTTGACTGCGGACACGCGGGCACGCCGGACTACGTGCTTCGGGTGTGCGCCCAACAGCGCTTTGGTATAGGGATGCAGCGGCTCTTTGAAGATCTGACGCACCTCACCCGCTTCCACAATATTTCCCGCGTACATCACCAGCATACGATCGCAAACCTGGGCGGCAACACCCAGGTTATGCGTGATGTACAGCACCGCCATCCGGCTTTCGTCCCGAAGCGCAAGAATCAGGTCATTGATCTGCGCCTCCAGCACCACATCCAGGGCGGAGGTCGGCTCGTCGGCGATCAGCAGCGAGGGGCCGGAGAGCAAAGCGGTGGCGATCATGATCCGCTGGCGCATTCCGCCGGAAAACTGGTGCGGAAAATCCGAAAAACGGCGCGCGGCGCTCGGGATCCCAACCCGGTCAAGCATGGCGATCACCTGGTCTTTCGCCTCCTTGCGTCCCCCGATACGCCCGATACCGTGGACGCGGTGCGCCAAAGCCACGTCCATCATCTGCTCTCCAATCGAAAACACGGGATTTAAGCTGGTCATGGAATCCTGAAAGACCATCGCCATCTCCGCGCTCCGTATCCGGCGCATCTGCTCCTCTTGCAATCCGCGGAGATCGCGGCCCTTCAGTACCATCTCACCGGATGTGATTTCAGCCTCTTGCGGCAAAAGCCGCATCAAGGCCAAGGCAAGCGTACTTTTACCGCTGCCGGATTCACCCACGATGCCGACGATCTCCGCGGGATTGATCTGAAAACCAGCATTGCGGACAGCCGCCAGCGTTCCGCTCTGGGTATGATAGCTTACCTCCAGATCTGAAACACGCAGAACAGGTTCCATTATCCTGCCCCTTTTTCAGACATCTTCGGGTCCAGTGCGTCCCGAAGCGCCTCTCCAAAAAGAGTAAAGCCAAGAGCGGGCAGGCAGAGGAACAGTCCTGACCAGAGGATCGGCCAAGGCGATTGCCAAATGACCTGGAAGCCGTCTGACAGGATCACTCCCCATGACGGAGTGGGCGGCCTCACGCCCAAACCAAGGAAAGACAGCCCCGCCTCAAAGGTGATGACCCAAGGCAGATCCATAGCCACAAGAATCAGCACCGGAGCAATGATATTGGGCAGGATGTGGGAAAAAAGAACGCGCACGTCACCCGCTCCCAGAGAGCGTTCAGCCTGCACGTAGGCTTTCTCTCTGGCGGCGAGCGTTTGGGCGCGGATGACGCGGGCATAGCCGGGAGCCCAGGTGATGCCGATCACAATGACGACATTCACCAGGGAGGGCCCGAGCAAAGCCAGAATCGCCAAAGCCAGGATCACGGAGGGAAAGGATTGCAGGGAGTTGATGATAACCACGATGATATTATCAACAATCCCACCTACATAGCCCGCTGCCAGTCCCAGCATGATGCCAAGCGTGAGCGCAACGGATACGGCGGGAATCGCTGTGCCGAAGGCGATACGGGAGCCATAGATCAAACGGGATAAGATGTCCCGCCCCAGATGATCGGTACCGAACAGGTAATCCCATGACGGCCCCTGCAATTTGTTGGCAATGTCCTGCTGAACAAAGCTGTACGGCGCGATAAACGGGGCAAGGACCGCCATTGTCAAAAAAAGGAGTATGATAAGAAAGCCGGTCAAGCCCGACGGACGCCTCAATGCATCCAGCAGCCAAAATACTTTTGTCATCCCCTGTCCTTGCCAAGCTGAATCCGCCTGTCAAGCGCGGTATACACCACGTCCGCGAGCAAATTAACCGCCACAAAAAGGATCGTTACCACCAAAACGCTGGCTTGGACCACCGGGTAGTTGCGATCCGCAATTGCGTTTAAAATGAGCGTTCCCATTCCGGGGCGCGCAAAAATGATTTCTAAAAATACAGCCCCGCCCATGAGGCTCCCCATACCGTTTCCCAGAACGGCAACGATAGGAATCAGGGCATTCTTCAGCGCGTACTTGTAACGGATCAGCCGCTCGGAAAGGCCTCCGGCTCTCGCCGCCTGAATATAGTTTTCGTGCATCACCTCCAGCAGGCTCGCGCGAACCAGACGGGCAAGGTATCCTATCCAGGAGATTGCCAAAGCAACGGCAGGCAATATCAAATGCCATACATAATCAAGAGCATTGCCCGTCCTGCCGATACCCATGGCAGGCATGACCTTGAGTTCCACCGCAAATATAATCAACAGCAGCAGCCCGGTCACATAGGTGGGAATCGTTGTCAATGAAACGGAAAAAAAGGCGATGAAACGATCCATCCATGAACCGGTGTGATAGGCGGAATAAATACCCAAAGGGACGCCCAGAATCACGGCCAGGGCAAGGCCCGACAATGACAGCGCGAGCGTGTGGGGCAAGGCCCCGGCAATCATCGTGTTTATGGAACGCCCGGAAAAAATATCCGTTCCGAAATTGCCGTGCAGCGCGTTCCAGGCAAAGTTCCCGATTTGAACCAGCACGGGCTTGTCCAACCCCATTGCCGCCCGTACCTTGTTGATCAACTCCGGCGAAGCCCGTGGCCCCAGGATCATTACAGCCGGGTCACCGGGCACGATCTGGATCAATAAGGCCAGAATGACGACAACCACGAGCAGGACAATCAGAGACATTGCCAGGCGATTTGCCAAGTATTTCAGCAATGGAAAGCACCTTTTTTGGATGAATTGGAGGGGCGCTGCCCCAGCCCCAATAAAATTAATCCGCTCCAATTAGGGGCTGTCTCCAAATAAGGAGTTTTGCTCCAAGAGCAAGGAATCCGGCCCTTTTTGCGAAGGGAGTGTACTCTTATGGTACTCGACCGGAGAAAAAAGGGCCGGATGACGAAGCTATTTGGACAAAAGAACTATTTGGAGACAGCCCCTGGCGTAAAATCCCGCAACATCGGAATGATCCCGTTGCTGTCCATAACCGGTACGACATTCAGTGTATGGACATACGACATTGGCTGAGCAGTGACCCATACCGCGTTTACGTTCTCATCCCACAGTTTCTGCATTTGGATATAGATCTGCGCGCGCTGCGCGGGATCCAGTGTGGCAAGCCCCTGTTTATGCAAAGCGTCAAACTCGTGGCTGGCCCAGCGCATCCAGTTCCATGTGCCGACGTTATCACTGGTGAACCACATGGTGAACCAGGCGGGGTCCGACATCGCTCCGTAGTTCATGGCAAACAATTGGATATCTTTGCCCTTGTCTCCCTTGCCGGCCTCATAAAAGGAACCGGGGTCCAACACGGCAATGGTGACGTTGATCCCGGCCTCCGCCAGGTTTTGTTGAATAATCTCCGCCCAAGTGCGGTATTCGATGCTGTTTGGGGCGGTCAGCGTCAGATCCAGTGAACTGAGACCGGCCTTTGCCAGATACTCGCGCGCTTTGGCTGTATCGCGTTGGTAGAGGGGCGCGTCCGGCCAGTGCCCCAGGATATGGCGCGGGAGAATGGCCCTTGCCTGCTCCGCCTTACCGGCGTAGGCGGCTTTCAGAATGGAAGGCACGTCAATCCCGTAACGGATAGCTTGACGCACATTTATATCCTGCAATTTGGGGTTCTCCACATTTATTCCGATCCAGCAATATCTGTTGCTTGGAACGGTCAGCACCGCAAAATTGGTATTGCGTTCAAAGCGATCAACGGAATTTAACGCAACCAGGCCAAAATCGACTTCACCGGCTTCCAGGGCGACCGCGGCCGCGGAGTCATTGCTGATCGCTTTCAACTGAATTTCGTCATAGACAGCCTTGTCTCCCCAGTAATCCGGATTTTTCTTGAGCGTCACTCGTGTTCCAGGCTGCCAGTTGTCAAGGATATAAGGCCCTGTGCCGATGATCGTGGTTGCGAATTTGTCCTTGCCGACCTCTTCATAATACTTTTGGCAAATAATAAGCCCTGAGGTCAACGGCAACGTTGTTGTCCACAGAGTTGCCTGGGGCTCTTGCAGAATGATCTTGAATTCGTATTTACCGGTAACATCAACACGATCCAGGGCTGCAAAGTCATCCGCGTAGCTCGACGCCAATTCCGGGTCCTTGAAGCGTTCAAAGGAAAACTTTACGTCACCTGCTGTAAGCTCGCCGTATCCTTTCTGCCATTGCACGCCTTGCCGTAGCGTAACGTCAATGACACGGCCGTCTTCGGAAACGCTGTACGATTCGGCAAGCACTTTTTGCAGTTCGTTGGTGCCGGGCTTGTAGCGAACCAGCCCCTCCATGACAGCGCGGCTGACCGTATCGTCAATCCCGCTGCCGATAAAGGCCGGATCAAGATTGCTGATGTCATCTATAAGCCTTACTCGCAGTATATTGGAAGTATTGGCCTGTTCGCCGCCGCCGCATGACGTCAAAGCCAAACAGGCAAGCAGGATGACGCTCAAAGCCGCCGCCAGGGGAAAATACCGTTTTTTCATTTGTTTCGCTCGTATTTCTCAGATTTAAAAAGGCTTTGTGAGCCATTCCAGGTTTGCCCATTTTTCTTCTTTAGTAACAATGCGAAACGCATCAGTGCAAAACTGCCGTATAACCGCCTCCGGGTTGTCATAGCGCAGGGCGTCCTTAAGCGTCAGGCGGAACTGGCTGCCCGCCGTGTTGTAAAACGCTTCTTTTGGCGACAGCGTGCCCGCGCCTCCCAAATCTCTCTCCACAAAGGGATAGGGCAGCACAAAGAAGCTGGGGTCGTCCACCTCGGGACCGCCCGGCCAGAAACCGAACTCCACAAGCTGTTCAGCAAAGGCCACTTTTTCGATTTTTCCGCTGCCGGAGAATGGCTTCTCAAGCCCTGAAAACAGCACCGTCGTGACATCGAACGTACCCCAGAACAGCCCCGGCAGTGTCTTTTTGCCGCGATAGGGAGCGGCGAAGCCGAGCAGGGCGCGGTAGGCGAGCACGCTGTTTTCAAAATACGCCTTTACAGCTTCCACATCATAGTCCCGCTTTTGGGTCTGTTCTTCAAAAGGCGTGGTGTATTCGACCTCCTGCGGAACAGTGAAGATTGTCGCCCTACAACTGACGTTCTCCAGCATACGCATGAACTCCCCGTGATACTCGCTGACCGAGGCGCCGTTACGCAGGGGAAAGCCTGCTGATTTGCCGTCAATGGAGCGGGCTTCCACCATGGATGACAATAAGTCGACCGAAATATCGACACTGACGTCCCCGTCCGGCATGAGCCCGCTGGTAAAACCGCGCGCGGTCGGATACAGCAGCACCTGCCGCCATTCCGGCTGCGCGGGCATCAACGACAACTTGACCTTTCCAATCATCTGCAGAATCATGTGCAGTGTTTTCGCTGTTTCGCTCCATTCACTGTATTTGAACACTTTCATAAGCCTTCCCTCCATTCCTCGCTCGGGATTTGTATCATTATCTATGCCTGATTTTTGCGATATTTTGCAACAACAATTTTATTTGGCTTTTCCGGACCAAAAGAAAGAGAAGCCGAACACCTCTTTGAAAAAAAACGCTTCCTATATGCCATGCCCGCGCGCACAACGAACACAACCGGGAGGACATCTGTCTTCCCGGTTGTGTTCGTTGTGTCTCCCCGGCTGTGCCGGGTTATGAGAGCAAATTAACTTTAAGACGGCTGGTGGAAACTTGCCGTCGCATATTCTAAAGCCGCATGTGCCAGAAACCCGCTACGGGTATACCCATATTTTTTAGCTTTGGCGTCTATCACTTCCAGAGAAGCCTTGGGGATAGTCACGTTGACGCGCACCGGGACCATATCCAGAGAAGGAGCCATGATGTATTGATACAACGTGTCTTCCGGATAGGGCAATTCATCCTGCTCCCGTTCCGCTTTCACCTTGGCCTTGACCTCATCCAGGGAGGACGAGGCGGGCATTTCTCCATTTTGCTCCGCAATGCCGCGCAAGGCCACATATAAGCCGTCAGCGGCGTTGCTGATGGCCTCTTCAATAGTTTCGCCACCGGCAGCGATCGTTGGCACGTCCGGGAAATAGACGGAGTAACCGCCCCCGGATTTCACGTCTTCCGGCACGATTCCGGCAATGTAGAATTTTTGCATATCCGCGCCTCTCATCGTAATTTTACCCCTGTCAGCCGCTCAATTTTTTTCAGCGTACCAATGGGGATATCTTTTGACGGGTGGTTGGAGATAGGTACCCTTAGTCCCGTAGGGCTGATGGCCTCGATCGCATGCTCTCGCCCCTGACTTTCCGTCCAGCCGGCTTTTTTCAGCTTTTCCAAAACTTCGCGGGGTTTCATGCAGTCTCCTTGCCCGATTTCCTGATCACTATATACACATTTTTATACACACTGTCAAGAACGAGTGTTCACCGAAATCCGCCAGCATCGTTTCGGCAGGTATGGCCATGAAAAAATAGAGAGCCCCCCGCATGCGGGGGGCTCGGTGTCGCGTCTTCCCGCCGGAGCGGGAGCGGTTATGGTTTAGCTGTTGCTGATGAGGATCTGTTGCAGGATGGCAGCAGCCTCCGCAGCGGTTATTTGCTGGACACTATGGTCAATGAAATCGTGCCCGGCGTTCACAGTGATGTGCTGCTCGACATGGCTTGCCGTGCCGGTAAAGACAATCTCCATCTGGTTGGTTTCCGTAAACCTGACCATAAAGTCGCCCGAGCTGAACTGGCCGTTGCCGTCTTCGTGCAGGTTCGCCAGCAGAGCGTCAAGGCTGCCTTCCGGGTCGCCCAGCAAATCCTTGAAGTCGAGCCGGATTTTGTCGTTATCCATGCCGACAATAGCGTCCAGCTTGCCGTCGTGCCACTCGTAGTTGAAGCTGAAGTCCACAATAGTGTCATCGCCGCCAAGCCTGTCGGCTTCCCAGGCGAAGATGTCGCTGCCGTGGCCGCCATAGATGATGTCGTCGTAATCCGAGCCAATGATGATGTCGTTGCCTTCCGTGCCATACAACTCGCCGCCGTCAGCCGTAGCGGTAATGACAGGAACGACATCCTGCTCGACGCCCGCAATGCCCACCGTGGCGCCATGAACATCATCAGCGAAGCTGTCAAGCGCCAGCTTGAAGGTCAGGTCACCGGCGGGAACATAGCTGCCGTCCAGGGTGACATCGATATAACCGTCTGCCAACGCTGCCGAAACATGTTCAGCACCATTGAGTTGGTCAACTATGGCAGCAACCTGGGCTTCAGTCATGTTGCTCAGTTCCAGCTTGAACGAGAAGCTTTCACCGATGGCCTGGGCTGCATGATCCAGGTCAAGCAGACCCGCAAAAGGCAAGGCTATGGTGTAGGCGATTTCGTTTTCGGCATTAACCTCCGAGCTGATGCCCAGCATAGCGCCGATGCCCAGCATAGCGGCGTGGATATCCCCTTCTTCTCCAGAAGACTTGCCGACTTCGGCTTCATAGGCTGCCAGGGCTTCGTCATAGGCATCCTTGGCGGCTTCATAGGCTGCCAAAGCTTTGTCATAGTCTGCCTTGGCATCGTCATAGGCTTCCTGGGCGTCCTTCATCAGGGCATCCATGGCGTCGTTATGGTCTTCTATGGCGCTTTCATGGGCATCCACGGCGTCGTTATAGGCTTGCTCGGCCTTGTCATAGTCCGTCAGGGCGTCGTTATGGTCTTTTATGGCCTTTTCATGGGCATCCACGGCGTCGTTATAGACTTTCTCGGCCTGGTCATAGTCCGTCAGGGCGTCGTTATGGTCTTTTATGGCGCTTTCATGGGCATCCACGGCGTCGTTATAGACTTTCTCGGCCTGGTCATAGTCCGTCAGGGCGTCGTTATGGTCTTTTATGGCGCTTTCATGGGCATCCACGGCGTCGTTATAGACTTTCTCGG
>WRHY01000003.1 GCA_009783025.1 Desulfovibrionaceae bacterium | reverse complement strand
TAGCCGGCCCTGGACCCGGCATTCCTGAAAACAGCTTCGCTGTTTTCAGGGTATGAGGGGTGCAGGGGAAATCATTTCCCCTGCCAGGGGAGTCTGAGGGGACAGAGTCCCCTCAGGGGGTTTATAATGAAAGTCTACCTGATTGGCGCGGGGCCGGGCGATCCCGGACTGTTCACCCTCAAGGGCAAGGATATCCTCGGCAAGGCGGATGTCGTGGTTTACGACTACCTGGCTAACGAGGCCCTGCTCGACTTTGCCCGCAAAGATGCGGAACGCATTTACGTGGGCAAAAAGGGGGGTGACCATACCCTGTCTCAGGACGGCATCAACGCGCTGATTGTAAGCAAGGCCAAGGAAGGCAAAACCGTGGCCCGGCTCAAAGGCGGCGACCCCTATATGTTTGGCCGGGGCGGGGAAGAGGCCGAAGAACTGCTTGCGGCGGGCGTCTCTTTTGAGGTGGTGCCCGGCGTGACCAGCGGCATTGCCGGACCGGCCTACGCGGGCATCCCCCTGACGCACCGGGCGCATTCCTCGTCCGTCACCTTTGTCACCGGACACGAGGACCCCACTAAACCGGACACGGCCCATGACTGGCAGGCCCTGGCCCGCAGCGCCAGTACCTTAGTCTTCTATATGGGCATGAAAAACCTGCCGGACATTTCCCGCAAACTCATTGGCGCGGGAATGCCCGCCACCACTCCGGCAGCCCTGGTGCGCTGGGGAACCACGGGCCGCCACCGCAGCCTGGTGTCCACGCTCGGCGAGCTGCCGGAAGAAGCGGTCCAACATGGATTTTCCGCTCCCAGCCTTATTGTTGTCGGCAGCGTGGTCAGCCTGCATGACACCTTGAACTGGTTTGAACAGCGCCCTTTGTACGGCAAGGGCGTGGTCGTTACCAGGGCGCGCGAGCAGGCCAGCGACAGCGCGGCTCTGTTCGAGGAGATGGGCGCCAATGTCATCCAGTTCCCGACCATTGAAATCAAGCCCCTGGACGATTACAGCCGGGTGCGGGAAGCCATTGGCAATCTTGCGCAGTACCGGATGGTTATTTTTACCTCGGTCAACGGCGTGCGCCGCTTCCACGAGCAGCTTGCCGCCTGCGGCCTGGACTGCCGCGCCTTTGCCGGGCGCATTGTGGCCGCCATCGGCCCGGCAACCGCCGCTGCCCTGCGCGATCTTGGCATTACGCCCGACTTTGTGCCGCAAAAGTATATTGCGGAAAGTGTTGCCGAAGGCCTCAAGGAGCTATGCGGGGAATCGCTTGCCGGTATGCGCGTGCTCCTGCCGCGCGCCAGGGAAGCCAGGGACGTGTTGCCGGAAACCCTGCGCGAGGCCGGGGCGCGGGTGGATGTGCTCCCGGTTTATGAAACCGTGCCCAGCAAAGCGCGTAAGGAAGAAGTGCTGGAAAAGCTTGCGACCGGTGAAATCCACTGCATCACCTTTGGATCGTCCTCAACCGTGACCAACTTTCTTTCCCTGATTCCCGCCGCAACGCTGCAACAGTACCCCGCGCTCAAACTCGCCTGCATCGGTCCGGTGACTGCCGCGACCCTGGAACAGGCGGGCCTTACCTGCCATATTCAACCGGAAGATTACACTATTCCCGGACTTGCCGCTGCTCTGGCGGAGAGTCTGTAGAACCGTTTTTGTCGAGCTTCAAGATTCATCGAACAGATCTTTTATCTTGCAGCCAAGATATTCCGCTATGATTTCCAAGGTACAGAGGCGGCATTGACTTATCTGCTTCTTCCGCGCCCGCAGGATGGTCATATCTGAAAGGCCGCTGTCCCGGGCCATGGCTCGAATCGTAATTCCCTTTTCTTCCATGATTTTCTTGAGATTGCTGGTAATCATGCGAGAGTCCTCCATTGCATGATATACCTGAAAATCTTGACGAATTATGCCGTGATATATTATGTCATAATAAATCAAGGCCAAGGAAGGATGCACGTGCGCAAAATTTTTTTGTTTTTGGTATTGGCCCTAGACTTGACAATACGCCCGTAAAACCTCGGCCTTGGTATCTACCCAGAACCGGAGGGTTGTGTTGCGAGCGGGTACGGAAAGAAGCTGCTGTGTCCGATAGACTTATGGGGTAATGTCACTTTTACTCATGGAGTGCCGACTATGGACGGGGGGATGAAAAAAAGCAGCCTTGTGAAACGCTCCTTGGGATTTCAGGCCACACTGCTGATTCTCGGAATAACGATACTGACGCTCGGCGCTTCAGCATTCATCAATGCCCGTCTTGACAGCGCGGCCCTGCAAGAGGACATGGAAAGCGCGGCGCGGGAAACGAGCGCCCTGCTGCGTATGATCATTGACAAGCCCATGGTCATCGGTGACGACAAAACCACCAGCGAGGAGTTTGCCTTTCTGGCGGAAAAATTCCCCGGCGTGGATGTTGCCATTGCCAGCTTCACGGGTAACATCACATACTCCACCAAACCGGGCGAGGTGCGTAAAGATATTTCCGCCCTGTTTTCCTCCGGCATGTCTGAAAAAGATCGGGCTCTGTTCACTGCTGCTTACAGGAGCGCTCTTAAGGGAGAGTCGCCGCCAAGCCGGGTGATTAAACTTGACGGCCGTTCCCGCTTCCTACAGATGACACCCATCAAAAACGGCCCGGACTGCCACCATTGCCACGGCTCGTCCCAGCCCGTGCTTGGGGCCATGGCGGTAATGGATGACGTGCAGCACAGCATATCCAACGCCAACGCCAGAATCGTCCGCGCCACGGTCGGCTCCCTTGCGGGCGGCCTGCTGCTCGTTCTGGTAATTTTCCTGTTCCTCAAAAAACGCATCATCAACCGCGTGGCCAGCCTGGACGCAACCTCCAGCGAGATTCTGGCCGGCAACTTCAATGCCCGCTTCAGCGTAAACGGCCAGGATGAGCTCGGGCGTGTGGCCGGACACCTGGGCGAGATGCTGCAATCCCTGAAGCGCCTCGGCGTGGCCCAGAGTGTCATGGAATCCCTGCGCCTGCCGAGCGCCATGTGCGATACCGAGGATCGCCTTATCTTTGTCAACGCCACCTTGCTGGATCTCTTGCGGGTGCAGGAGGAAAAGACGGCGCTTTTGGGAACCTCGGCCACTGGGCTACTCTATGGGCGAGAACGGCAAACGGGCTCCATCTTTGCCGAGGTTCTGGCTTCGCGCGCCTCTGTCAGCCGTGAAGAGAATCTCCCGGACAGACTGGGCAACTCCCTGTGCCTGCGCCTGGACGCCAACCCGGTCAGCGACCTGGAAGGAAATTTGATCGGCGCTTTTGTCGGCATCGCGGATCTGACTGAAATCCGGAAAAAAGAAAGCGCCGTACTGGCCCAGAATGCCACCATCAGCAAAACGGCCGAGGAAGCCGGAGCCTTGACCCAGGGGATGTCCCTGGCTGTCTCCTCCCTGGCCGCCCAGATCGAGCAGACCCGCAACCAGAGTTCCCGGCAGCTTGCATTCACGGATCGCGCCGTGCAGGGCCTGGCCGAGATCAGCACGGGCATGGGCGAGATAACAAGCAGCACAAACTCGGTTGCCCGGCACGCCGGGGAAACCAGGGAGAGCGCGGAACAGGGAGCCAGCCAAGCCGCTGGTGTGGCTGCCAGCCTGTCGGCTATTGTTGATTCGATCCACGCCCTGAAAACGCAAATGGAAGCCCTGGGGAAGAAGACCGAAGATATCGGCCACGTCATGCAGGTCATCCTCGACATTGCGGACCAGACCAACCTTTTGGCCCTTAACGCGGCCATTGAAGCGGCCAGGGCCGGGGATGCCGGACGGGGTTTTGCGGTTGTCGCCGATGAGGTACGCAAGCTGGCTGAAAAAACCACCCAGGCCACGGTGCAGGTGGGCGCTACTTTGCGGGAAATCCAGGACAGCGCGGGCGCCAACATCAAGGCTGTGGACAAGAGCGTCGATCTTGTGTCGCGCAGCTCTGAAGAAGCGCAGCGGGCCGAGGACATTTTGCGCCGCATCTTTGCCCTGGCTGAACGCGTGGCTGAGGAAATGCAGTCCATTGCCGCTTCAGTGGAGCAGCGATCCACATCCATTGAACACATGAACGAGTCTATTCAAACGGTCAAAACCATTTCCGAAGAAGCCCTCACGGCCACGACCGAAACGGAAAGCGCGGTTCATTCCCTGGTCAATGCCGCTGACCACCTGAACAGTATCGTCGCCCACATGACAACCCAAGAGGAGGCCTGAGATGCATCACCTTTCCCTCTCCCGCCGGGAGCGTCTCTTGCGCCTGTTTCCCGCCGCCGTGCTCCTCCTCCTTGCCCTTGTGCCGCTGCGCGGCGCTGCTGCCGACAGAGAGGAAAGGTCTTATGTCGGGGCAAAGGCCTGTGAATCCTGCCATGACGAGCAGTATGCCGGATTTCTCAAAAATTCCAACAAAGCCCACTCCTGGAAAAGTTTGGAAAAACTGTTGCCCAAGTTGAATGAGGCGGAAAAAAAGCAATGCTATGCCTGTCATACCACGGGCTATGGCAAACCCGGCGGCTTCAAAAGCCTTGAGAGCACGCCGGAGATGGCCAACGTGAGTTGTGAAGCCTGTCACGGGCCGGGCTCCGCGCACATCGAATCCGGCGCGCCCGAGGACATTCTGCGTAAGCCGGATGTGAAGAGTTGCGTCGTGTGCCACAACGAGGAGCGCGTCAATAATTTTAAATTTAAGCCGATGCTGTACCACGGAGGCCATTAAGGGTATTGTGGAGTTCATGACGCCGCTTATCCAGATACGCCACTTGAGCAAAGACTTTTCGCAGCGCCGGGGATTTTTCGGCGCTCGCGGGACCGTGCATGCGGTGCGCGAAGTTTCGCTTGAGATTGCTCAGAAAGAGACCCTGGGCATCGTGGGGGAGTCGGGCTGCGGCAAGTCCACCCTTGGCCGCATGGCTGTCGGCCTGCTGGACCCGAGCGGCGGGGACGTGCTGATCAAAGGCGAGCCCCTGTATGATCGCGCGGCCCATGCCGACTACGGTTCCTTTCGCAAGTCGCTGGCCGGGGTCATACAGATGGTGTTCCAGGACCCGTATTCTTCCCTGAATCCGAGGATGCGTATCGGAGAAAGCGTGGCCGAGCCGTTGCGCTGTTCCCGCGCCTGGCTGGGTTCTTCCGGCGGCGCTCCCTCTGAGGCCCTGATCCGGACACGGGTTCTGGAGATGCTGGAGCGGGTGGGGCTGGACAGCGATGCGGCCGCCCGCTATCCGCACGAGTTTTCCGGCGGGCAACGGCAGCGCATCGCCATAGCCAGAGCCCTGGTCACGCGCCCGGCCTTTGTGGTCTGTGATGAACCCACCTCTTCCCTTGACGCTTCCGTGCAGTCTCAGGTGCTGAACCTGCTGCGCGCCATGCAGGACGAACTCGGCCTCACCTACTGCTTTATTTCTCACGATCTGGCCGTGATCAGGCACATGAGCGACCGGGTCGCGGTCATGTACAAGGGCTTTCTGGTGGAGGAAGGAAGTGCGGAGGCTCTCTTTGACGCGCCCTGCCACCCCTATACCCGTCTGCTTCTGGCTTCGGTTCCGGGAACCGCCGTTACCCCGGCGCGACAGACAGGAACCGGGCCGACGGAAGAGATCCACGGCAATGCGGCTCCAATTGACATGGGCTGCGCTTTTGCCCCGCGCTGTCCGCAGGTCTTTGCCGCCTGTTGCGACGATGTGCCGCCCCTCATCCGGGTCGAGGAGCAAGGTGGGCGCCTGGTGCGCTGCCGCTTGTTTGACCGGCCGTGATGGTGTAAAATCAGGGGCATGAACGCTGGCGATCATTTGCTGCTCCTCTTTGGCGGAAGCTTTAATCCCCCCCATAACGCGCACATGCGCCTGGCGTTTGAAGCGGCGGAAATCCTGCGCCCGCGCAAAGCCCTGTTCATCCCCTGCGCCCAGCCTCCGCATAAAAGCGGCACTGATCTGTTGCCCTTTTCCCTCAGATGCGATTTGTTGCGCGCCGGGACGGCAGGTACGGCCGTTGAACAGCTTTTTGAAGTCAGCGCCGTGGAAAACGAGCGTGACGGCCCCTCCTATACAGTGGATACCCTGGCGCTGCTTTCCCGGCGCTATCCCGCGTTGCGTCCGGTGTTTGTCATGGGCAGCGAGGATTATGCCCGTCTGGAAACCTGGCTGCGCTGGCAGGAGTTGCCCGAACACGCGGATCTGGCGGTGCTGCCCCGCATCGCCGCCGCGGACGAAGCCTTTTCCTTGAACAGTAAAAAACTCTGGCCCGAAGCTGAGGCAGTCCCTCCACCCTGCCCCGGCGTGAGCAGGGCTTTTGTTCTGCCGCACGGGGGCAGGCTTTTGTATCTGCCTCAGCCTCTACTGGAAATAAGCTCCACCCTGGTGCGTGAGCGCTACCTTGCCGGGCGTTCTCTCGACTTCCTTGTACCACGAGGGGTCTGGAAACTTTTACAGGACAACGCGGATACGGTTACTCAAGTATGGAGCGACCTTGCCGCTGCCCGTAAATTGCCGTATGAAAAATGGAACGGCACCAACCACGAGAAAGGTGACACATAGCATGGTGGATTTATTTATCACCCCTCCGGCGGGGAAAAAAATGGCCAGGGCAAGAGCCCTGTTAAAGCGTGACGACACGGTGCGCGCATTGGAATCCATGCTGGCCGGGCTTGATGAATTCGATCCGCAGCATATGCCCGCCAAAGCCCGCTATGAGGTCGAAGCCCTGATCACCGAATGCGTCGCTGATCTGAACAGGCAGCCGGTCGTGCGCTCCCTTTTTGAGACGTTGGCAAGATCAAAGAAAGCTTTTATTCCCTACGCGCCGGGCCAGGAACAGAAACTGCGGGGAGTGCTGGGGATCCTGCACAAGGCGTTGCATGAAAGCACCGCCAACGCGCAGAAGAATGAGCAGGAGGAGCGGGCGCAGCGCAAAACGTCTTTGCAGCAAAAAGGCCTGGAAGCACTCAAGGCTGGTGACACGCCGCGCGGGAAAGCTTCCCTGCGTGTTCTGGCCGAAGAGTTTGGCGAGGAGCCGGGCCTCCTGGTACAGATTGCCGAATGGCTGCTTGAATACAAAATTTATTTTGAAGCGGTCGAGCTCCTGGAACAAGCCCTGGAGAGTTTCCCCAAGGAAGCCAAAGCCTATGGTCTTGCCGCGCAGTGTTACCGGACCATGCGTGAACTGGAAAAAGCCGAAGCCGTGTACCTGAAGGCCATTCAGCGCTTCGGGAAACACCCGCGCACCCTGCTTAATCTGGCCAAACTTTACATTGAGTGGAATAAAAAAGATAAAGCTTTTGAAGCCGCGAACGATGCCTGGAAAAAGGACAACACCCTGACCGAAGCCAAGGAAATCGTTGACAAGTACGCCTGAAAGGAGAAAACGCATGTATACCGTCGCCGTTGTCGTGGGGAGCCTGCGTAAGGCTTCCATCAACAAAAAGCTGGCCAGAGCCCTGGAAAAAACAGGCAGCGACCTGTTCACCTTCAGCCATGTGGATATCAGCGCCATCCCCCTCTACAACCAGGACCTGGACGACACTATTCCGGCTGTGGTGCGGGACATGAAAGAGCAGATCGCCAAAGCCGACGCCGTGCTCTTTGTCACTCCCGAATATAACCGTTCCATTCCCGGCGTGCTCAAAAACGTGCTGGACTGGGGTTCCCGCCCCTACGGGCAAAACGTCTGGGCCGGAAAACCGGCGGCCATGGCCGGCAGCAGCGCCGGAGCCGTGGCCACTGCCGTGGCCCAGGGCCACCTGCGTAGCGTGCTCAGTTTTCTCGGCATGAAGCTCACCGCACAGCCCGAACTCTATTTTCGGGATCTTCCCGACCTGGTAGCGGATGACGGAACCGTGCAGGACGAGCGCACAAAGGCATATCTGCGCGCCTTTCTGGTGTCCTTCAAGGACTGGGTAGAGCAGTTTACCAAAATGTAACTGCGTGAACTGACCCCGCTCCCCGGAGCAGGCAAAAACCCCGGCCGCCATATATATGGCGGCCGGGGTTTTTGTTTGGAGTATATTTTTTCCGGTATAATCAGAATTAAATTCGAAAATATTGACATTTGATTCGAAATATGCTGATCTTCGATCGTAATTTTCGAATCACATTCTAAATAATGTCTTGGCCCTGTGTAAATCACCACCTGTTTCGCAACAAAAGGAGAAGCCATGAAAAAAAATCCTCTATCCCGCTTTGTGTTCTGTTCGCTGCTGGCAGCACTGCTGCTTGTGGCCGGAAGCGCCCTGGCCATTGAAGTGTCCGAGCTGCCCACCCTTGAAACTCCCATCCTGGTCACCTCGCTGGGCCAGGCGCCTGACGGCAATACCATTGCCGTCATTGCCAAGCGCAACGGCGTGACCCTTGATTATGAAACCCTGGCCGCGCCCGAACGCATCAAGGACTTCAAAACCGTGATCATCAGCTACGGGGTCAGCCTCAAAGGCTTTGGCGCGGCGGGCGTAAACCTGGATACCGAGCTGGCCCGGGCCGAGGAAATCAAAAAAATAGCCAAGGCAAACAACATCAAGCTGGTGGGCATGCATATCGGCGGAGTCGGCCGCCGTGACCAGATGTCCAATAAGATCATCGAAAACTATGCCGGTATGTGTGACCTGCTTATCGTCTACAAGGACGGCAACCAGGACGGCCTGTTCACCGACATTGCCAAGAAAAACAACATCCCTTTCCTGGAGATGGAAAAACTCAGCCAGATCAACGACGCTCTCAAGCAGATGCTCAAATAGCGGAAGCGTAACCGCAACAAACCGCACCAACAGCGGTCCGGGCATGCCCCCATGCCCGGACCGGCTGCCAAGCCGGTTCAGCCCTTTGAAACACAAATGCCATAGGAGCGAAATGTTGTGAGCACCTTCGCGCATGACAGTGAAATGTACTTTACCGCCAAGCTCGTGCTGGCTGTAATGTGTCTCTGCTGCCTTCTCTTCTGGTTCATCGGCCACAAGACCAGGCAAAAAATCCCGCTGGCCCTGACCCTGTTCGTCTCCTCGGCCGCGGGCGCGCTGGCCGGAGGCTTCGGCCTGCCCTGGCGGCACCTTATTGAAGGCCCGATGTACTATATCTACATCAACCTGGTGATCTTCACCGCCCTGATCATGCTGCAGGTGATGAAGGAATCCGGGGCCATGGAAGCCATTGCCTGGGATATTCTCTCAGCGTTCCGGGAAAAACCGATCATCCTTTTCCTGCTGCTCGGCGCCATGCTCTTTTTTCCCACCATGGTCACCGGCGTGGGCGCGGCCGGAGTGCTCAGCACCGGGGTGATCGTTTCGGTCATTCTTATGGCCGTGGGCATTCCAAAAGTGGAAACCGCGACCATTCTGGCCATTCTGACCACCCTGGGCGCGGCCGCTCCGCCGGTAAACCTGCCCGCGCTGATCATGGCCAGCGGCATTAACATGCCCTTTGACGGCTTTGGTCCGATGCTGCTGGTACTTTCGGTTCCTCCGGCCGTTTTTACGCTCTTTTTTCTGGGGTACCGGCACTTCAAGGTGCTCAGCATGGACGAAATCCGCGCCGTTCTGCCGCAGCCGGAACGCCGGTTCGCCCTCCAGTCCTATCTGCCGATCATCACCATCGTGGTGCTGTTTGTGCTCATCGGCATGTTCCCGCGCAAGATGCCCGACCTGATTTCGCCGTTGGTGTTCATGTGCGGGGCCATTGTCGGCCTGTTCAACGGCCGGAAGGTCAACCTGTTCATGGCTGCCTCACGCTGCATGAGCGGCAGGCTTTTCGGCGTGGTGGCGGTGTTTTTCGTGGTCGGTTCGGTGGTGCAGATCATGACCCTTACCGGCGTCAAGGGCTATCTGGTGATTTCCACCTTTGCCCTGGCCGCGTCAGCCCCGATTCTGATGTACGTGGCCATGGGCGTGGGCATTCCCGTCCTGGGCGGACTGATCACCCACCTGGGCGTGGCCGCCGTGCTCGGCATTCCCTTTGCCCTGGCCATCCTGACCAGCAACATCATTGTGGTGATTAGCTGCCTGTCCGTCTTCTGCATCATGAGCCAGATCGTGCCGCCCTCGGCTCTGGGCGGCTTTTCCTCGCAGGATGTGGTCGGGCTGCCGTCGTACAGGCCGATTTTCACACGCTGCCTGATCCCCTGGGCGGTCACCACGGGTTGGGCCCTGCTTGTGCTTTACTTTGCCAAACCCTTTGCGGACCTGTTCGTCCCCTACTAGTACCCGGAGCATACCTATGCCTTCCTACTACTTCATCATGGGCGCCTACACGCTGCTTTTGCTCTTTATCGTGGCGGTGCTGATCTACAACCTTTTCAAAAGCGGCAACGTCTGGGAACAGGTCATCGCGTTCTTCATCATCTACCCGTTCGTGTTCCGGCTTCTGTTCATTAAATAGAGCATTTTAACATTGAAATTTCATAGTTGATAAAATGCTCTGGCCTTGTGAAGCGAAGCGGAACAAGGCCCGCGAGATTGGCGTAGGCGGGTCGCGGACACAGGCCCTGTGCTTTGCCCGCCGTATAGCGACAATCTCAAGCGTAAACTGCAATAGGAGAACGCCATGCCACAATCCAGACTGAACAGAATCATGGCCTTTTGCACCCTTGGCGCAATCACGCTGACCATCGTGTGGGGCTATTTCACCTTTACCAAGCTTTGGGAAGACGACCTCATCATCCCGAGCAAGTATGTGACCCAAGTCAAGTGGCTCAGCGACTACTTTCCGCCGCTCAAGGGAACCAGGGGCGACACGCGCGTCTTTTTCATTGATTCCGGCAAGCCCGGAGCCACGGTTCTGGTCATGGGCGGCACCCATCCCGACGAAGCTTCCGGCATGATGACATCTTTGGTGCTGGTGGAAAAAATCCAGTTGGAAAGCGGCCGCCTGATTGTCATCCCGCAGGCCAACAACAGCGCCCTGACCCATAACTTCCCGCAGGAAGCCCACCCCATGTATCTGCACCACCAACTGCCGGACGGCGCAATGCGCAAGTTCCGCGGCGGCTCGCGCGGCGCCAATTCGGTGGACTACTGGCCCGACCCCGAGGTGTTCAGCCACTATCAGACCGGGCAGAAACTCTCCGGCGAGGAAGCGCGCAACCTCAACCGCGCTTTTCCCGGCGTTGAGGACGGCACCTTCACCGAGCGCGTGGCCTTTGCCATCACCACAATCGTCCGCGAGGAAAAGGTCGACCTAAGCATCGACCTGCATGAAGCCTGGCCCGAATACCCCTTTATCAACGCCATGGGCGTGCACCAGAAAAACAGCGACCTGGCCACTCTGGCCGCTCTGGAAATGCGTATGGACGGCGTGGACATCCGCGTGGAAATGTCGCCGGAAAAATTTCGCGGGCTGACCTACCGCGAACTGGGCGACCACACCGACGCCTGGACAGTGCTGGCTGAAACGCCCGGACCACAGATGGGGCGCTTACGCGGCATTACGGATGAAAGCCTGTTCATCGACGGCAAGGACCAGTTCTATGTGGACGCGGCCAAGCTCGGGCGCACCTTTGTGCCCTACGATGAAAACGGCTGGCCGCTCAGCGTGCGCGTGGCCCGGCACCTGGCGACCATTGACGCGCTTGCCAGGGTGTACACCGAACTGAACCCGGATAAACCCATCACCTTTGCCAACATGCCGTCGTATGACGACGTGGCTTCCGTTCCCGTAGGAAGCTGGCTGAATTCACCCGATTAGAGCGTATCGCCACGCTCGTGACGACACGCTCTAGAGGTAACGTTCCAGTAAATCTGTTCATTCACCTTAACTCAGAGGGTCTTGGTATGAAGGTAAAACTACGTTTGGCCTTATGTCTCAGTCTGGTGGCGATGCTTTTGGCCACCCAGGTCCTGGCGGTGGATTTCACGTACTACAACCGCTATCCGCAACGTAACGCCATGGTGTCCGGACAGGGCATGGTCACGGCCACCTCCCCCCTGGCTACCCAGGTGGGCATGACCGTGCTGAAAAACGGCGGCAACGCCTTTGATGCCGCCGTGGCCACCGCCCTGATGCTCAATGCCGTGGATCCTTCCATGTGCGGACCCATGGGCGCGGCCTTTTTTGTCATCTACGACGCCAAGGAAAAAAAGGTCCATACCCTGGATGCCGGGTCCATGACTCCGCTGGGCTTCAAAGCTGATTTGTACAAAACCAACGGCAAGGAAGACCGCGACAAAATGCTTGAAGGCGCTCTGTCCTGGACCATCGGCGGCGCCCTGGCCGGTTACCACGCCCTCCTGGAGCGCTTTGGCAGCAAAAGCTTTGCCGAAATGGTCGAGCCCACCCTTTTCTACCTGGAAAACGGCTTCCATCTGACCGAACATTCCCATAACGCCTGGACAAAGGGCTTCCCGGACGTGCCGCTGCTCTTCCCCAACCTGGCCCAGGTTTACGCGCCGGACGGCACCTGGCCGGCCACGGGCGCGCTGATCAAGAATCCTGACATGGCCAGGACGTACCGCACCGTGGCCAAGGAAGGCATCAAGTCCGTTTACAGCAAGGACGGCTCCATTGCCAAGGAAATGGTCAGATACGTGCAGGAGCAGGGCGGCTATTGGACCCTGGATGATTTTGAAGCCTACAAGGTGCAGTGGAAAGAGCCCCTGAAGATGACCTACAAGGGGTACGACGTTTACGGACACCAGCCCCCGGCCTCAAGCATGACCTGGATGCAGATGCTCAAAATGGCCGAACTGGTGGACTGGAGCAAGCACACCCTGCACAGCCCCGAATACCTGAACATGCTGATCGAGATTGATCGTCTGGCCCATGCCGATTCCTACCAGTGGGGCGGCGACCCGATGTTTGCCAATGCTCCCGGCCAGCTCACCCTGGACGAGAACTACGTGAAGTCGCAATTTGCCCGTATCAAGCCCGGCAAGGCCGCGCCCGGCAAGGTCATGCCCGGCGACCCCTTCAAGGTCACCGGCACGAAACCGGCGTTCCCGCTCAAGGCCGAAGCCGCCGCGCAGAGCGAGCCGCATCTGGCTCTGTCCACCAAGTCCAGGCTCCCCGAATATCCGGGCCAGACCACCCATGTCAACGTTATTGACAAAGACGGCAACGCGGTCAGCTTCACCCATACCCTGGGCACCTACTTCGGCGGGCACGACATTCTCGGCAACACCGGGATGGTCGCCAACAACGCCGCCAACTGGGACGATCTCGAAATCTCGCACTGGACCGGAAAGCCCAGCAACCTGGCCATGCATCCGGGCGGCCGCAACCGCTGGACCCTCTGCCCCGGCATGTTCCTCAAAGACGGCAAGGTCACCATGTTGGTGGGCGGCTCCGGCGCCGACTCCACCCAGCCCGCCGTCTTCCAGGTTATCCTGAACGTTCTGGAATGGAAGATGAACCCCCAGGCTGCCATTTCCGCCCCGCGCTATCTGTATGGCGACATGCGCCACTATACCGCCGGTACCCGCCTGCAGGTGGAGCCGGAAATCCGCGACTTCGGCAACACCGCCCAGAAACTCAAGGACATGGGCTATGACCTGGTCGGGTCCGAAGAAGTCTACCGGGTGGGAACTCCCGGCTATTCGCTGATGATCATGGTTGATCCGGAAAGCGGAGCCCGTTTCGGCGGCGCGGAAACCCGCATTGACGGCCATATCAGCGCTTACTAGGGCATGAACTTGTAATTTTTGGAGGGGCTCTGCCCCTCCAAGCCTCCCCGCAAGGGGGCGTGGCCCCCTTGACCCGCAATTTGTGAGGGGTGCAGGGGAAATCCCCCAAATAGATCTTCTTTCAACCTTAGCCTTATAATTTAAGGACAGACTGCATGCAAAAAAGATTTTTGTTCACCCTGGCTTTAGTCTTTCTGCTGGCCTCAGCCTGCCCGGTCTTCGCTCAGAGCGACTCCACCGGAGGCGGTGCGGAGCCGAACACCCCGAAACAGGAAAGCACCCGCTCAAAAATGCTCTTTGCCGCCCCCGTGAATGTGAACATCGCCGGGGCGGGTTCCCTGCCCAAAGGCAGGCTCGTGGCCATGCTCAATGCGTCTTTCGCGGACAGGACGCGAGCCAAACGCGGCTCCACCGGCCCCGACGTGTTCGCCCAGACATGGCTGCTCAAGCTCCGTTACGGCATCACCAACAATCTTGAACTGGCCATCATCACCCCGTACATCAACCTGGAGCGCAGCCCCAAGCCGCATAACGGCCCCACACACCTGGAAGGCTTCGGCGATCAGTCCGTGGGCCTCACCTTTGCCCCCTGGAATGAGTTCCTGGGCGATCCGCTTACCTTTTCCATGAATGCGGGATTCCTCCTGCCCACGGGCAATCACGGCAAAAACCACCTGCCGGGCAACGGCGTGTGGGGCGCACGCCTCCAGGCGGCGGTCAGGAAAATGGTGACCAAAGACATCTGTCTGGACACGGAATTCGTGTACATGACCCCCTTTGACCGGGGCAACCAGAAGGTCAAGCGTGGTGATCAGTACCTCTGGAACGTCAACGCGCGCTATCTTTTCGACCGTTTCGACATTGGCCTGGAAAGCTCGCTGATCATGCATGAGTCCGGCAACAGAAGCACGCCCGCAGGCAACGTCAACCTGCGTAACGGAATCAAGGAATGGTACATCGGGCCTTCCATGAACGTGGGTCTGGACGCCCTCGGCATGTGGGCCGGTATTGGCGCGTTTTTCCCCGTGATGCAGGATGTCAGGGGTCCGGCCAAGGTGGAAGATGTGCGCTATGAATTCAAAATCGGCAAGGTCTGGTAACCGGGCCTTTGCACTACCGCACCCGTCCGGCCTGGACTTCCCCGGCCGGACGGGTGCCAGGGCAACCTCAAACTGTCTTGAGAGTGTCGTCACGAGGAGGATTTTTGGTCTCTGCCAAGGAAGAAAAGCTTTTTATGGAGGGAGTGTACTCTTATGGTACTCGACCGGAATAAAAAGCGTTTCTGACGCAGGCAGTGAGCAAAAAGACCTTCGTGACGACACTCTCTAGGAGCCCTTGCATGATCTTCTGGGCCTGCGCGGCATTGATTGTGGCCTATCTGCTGGTGGAGCGGACCATCTTGCAACGCAACCGCAAGGCCGTTCCCTTGCGCATTCATATTTACGGCACCAGAGGAAAAACCGGGCTGACGCGGCAGGTGATCGAACTTCTGCGCCAAAACGGCATCAAGGCTCTGGGACGCACCACCGGCGATGCTCCGCTTATCCATGCCCCGGACGGTGAAACGCTGGCGCAGAAACGCCTGGGACCGCCCAATATCCGTGAATATCTGAACTGCCTTTCCAGGGCGCGCAAATCCGGCTGCCAGGCCCTGGTCATGGAATGCATGGCCCTGTCGCCGGAAAACGTATACGCGGCGGGAAAAATTTTACAGCCCGGCCTGGTGCTGCTGACCAACACCAGGCCGGATCATTATGAAAGCCAGGGGCCGGATGATGACGATATCGTCCGTACCCTTTCCCTGAGCATGAGCGCGGGCAGCCAAGTATATGCCCTGGCCGACGCCGGAACCGCCATACTGCGAAAAAGGGCGGAAAACAGCGGGAACAATCTGGTTTTGCTGGAAGAGGCGGACCTTTCCCCCGGCCAGGAGAATGCGCGCCTGGCCAATTGTCTGGCCGGACAACTGGAGCTTGCGCCCTTGCCCGCGCCTGAGCCGGACTGGCCGGAATTTCGAAGCATACGGGCGGACACGGGCGAAACATGGTGCTTTCTGGATTTATTTTCGGCCAATGATGTGCTTTCGAGCAAAAGGCTGCTGAACCGGGCTTTGTCCCGCTTGCCTCTTGAGCGCCGGAATCTGCCCCTGGCGGCGCTGCTGGCCGCCAGGGCTGATCGGCCTTTGCGCACCCGCGCTTTTGCGGACTGGCTGGCCCTGGAAACTCTGTTCACTCTTTGCTGCCCGGCAGGCAGCCACGCTCTTTACGCCGCACAGCGGCTGCGCGCGGGGGGAGCATGCATCCTGCCCGGTTTCCATGCCGCTACGCGGCCGGAGAAACTGCTCCGGGCTGTTGCCAAGTCCGTCGGGCAGACAGGCGGCCGGGCTGACTTCCTCCTGGTCGGCCTGGGCAATAGCCACGGCTATGGCGAGCGTTTCAGAACATACATTGCGGAGCGTACCGGATGATTCTCGCCTATTCCATAGCCCTGGGCCTGGTGCTGGGCTTTCTGCTTTTCGAACTGACCGGACTGGTGGCCGGCGGGCTGGTCACTCCGGGGTATTTCGCGCTCTATTTTGATCAGCCCTGGCTGATCGTCCAGGCCTTGGCCGTGGCTTTGGCGGCCATGCTGCTGACGCGCCTGGCCGCAATGTTCCTGGTGCTTTACGGACGGCGGCGCTTCATTGTTACCATCCTGCTCGGCTTTGCCCTGCAATGGACGGCCGCTGCCCTGTTCTGGGGGCCGGGCCTGGCCGGGACGCGCATTGACGCCCTGGGCTACATCATTCCCGGCATCCTGGCCAACGAGATGGATCGGCAGGGCGTGGGCAGAACCCTGGCCGCCCTGCTGGTGGTGAGTTGTCTGGTCCGGGTTTTACTGCGTCTGACCGGTATCTTACATTAGAGCATGGGCGTGAAAACGAGAATATTCACCTTGCCGGGCCTTTTGGCTCCGCCCGAGTACAGCCGCAAGCCGCGCTGCCGCTTACGGCGGCTGGCGCTGGCGCTCTTTCTGACCCTGCTCGCCGTGTTGCTGGTGGAAGGACTGTTTTTGCCGGAGGAGTGGGAAGCCGGACAGGAAGAATTGCAGGCAGCAAGATTGATGCAAAAAGCCACGGCATGCCTGCGCGACTACCGGGCCGAGCTCGGTATCCCCCTGGATACGCTGCTGGACCCGAACCGGACCGGGCTGATTGGCTTCGAGTACAGCGACCTGACAACCACGACCGGCTCGCTTATCGCCAAGCGTACAACCTGCAACCCTGCCTTTGCCGCCTTGATGGTGCGCATGCTCAAGGAGGCGGGCTGCCAAAAAGGAGATCTCGTTATTCTGACCCTGACCGGGTCGTTTCCGGCTCTGAACATTGCCGCTCTGTCGGCCTGTTCGGTACTCGAGCTTGAAGCGCGGTTTATAAGCTCCATCGGCGCTTCAACCTATGGCGCCAATATCCCTGGTTTCACCTGGCTGGAAATGGAAAAATACCTTTACGACATAGGTGTTTTTCCATATCATGCTACGGCCGTTGCATTTGGCGGCGTGGTGGAAACCGGAGGCGGGATTGACGGCGCCGGCATCGCCCTGGCGCAAGCATCCGCGGACAGACACGGCGCGCCTTTTCTGACCGAAGGCGACTATCGGGACGTTGTTCGCAGTACGTTGCAACGTAAAGCGATTCTCGACGCCAAGGGAAAGCCGGCCTGCTACATCAATGTCGGCGGAGGGCTCACCTCCCTGGGCTGGGTGGCTGAATCCGCCCGCCTGGATAACGGTTTGCTGCGCGCTGTTCCAAAAAGCAACGACCCGGCCAGAGGGCTGGTGTTCCGCTACATGGAAGAAGGCGTACCGGTTATCCACCTGCTGAACATTGAGCGTCTGGCGAATCGCTACGCCCTGCCTGTGGACCCCATTCCCCTGCCCGAAGCCGACCCGGCAGCGCAAACGGATATCTTTTCGCACAGATATCTTTTGCGCGCCCTGATTCTCGGCGCTTCGGCAATGCTGGCTCTGGTGCTGCTCTCTGGTGAGAGCGGGGAACACAAGAGTGGGCCGGGAACATCCGCTGCCCGGCCGGAAAGGTCAATCAGATGGAGCTACGACCTGATGCACAACAAAGCTTTGAGCAAATTTGACGCGATATTGCGCTGTTTTACGCCCAATGAGCCGCGCTGGACAGCCACGGAACTGGCCCGGCATCTGGATCAACCGGTCACCACGCTGCACGGTCTCCTGGGTGATATGGTGGAAATGGATTTTCTGGTCTTTTCACAGACCTCCAAGGAATACAGCGTCGGCTTCCGCTCCATGGAACTGGGCGCGCTGCACGCCAATAATTTTGAGTTGAGCAATATCGCCTTGGGGCCGATGGGCCATCTGGTTTTCAACATCAATTATCTGGTGGGCCTGAGCGTACTCTACAAAGGCTGGATGTACGTGGCCGCCACCGTGCTGCCCCTGCACAGCACCATCGGGCTGAAATACGTGGGGCCGCGCCTGCCCGGACACATGTCGGCGGGCGGCATGACCATTCTGGGGCATTTGCCCGAGGACATGGTCCGGCACTATTGCCAATTGGAATGGCCGGGCAACAGCATACCGCCCCCGAAATACGAAGAGCTTGAGACTGAACTGGCCCTGGTCAGGGAACGCGGTTACGGTCTTGGACGCAGCTTTGCCAAGAACGAACTGCCGGAAACCGTTGGCGCGCCGATTTTCGGCAAAAACAACCAGATTTTGGCCGCTGTGGTGATTATCGGCGATCACGAGGGCTTTGCCCCGAACGAGTGGGACTTCCTGCTCGGCCAACTGACTAACGTAGCCAATGAGATCAGCCTGCGTTGCGGACACCTCGGCCAGTCGCATACCTATGTTTGAGCGCTGGGCCGCGCGTGCGTAACCGGGTTGGTCTTACGGACGGAGATTTTTTAATGGACGGAAATTTTTTGCCGCCCGCAGCAATCGCAGCCCATGCCAGTGAAGCCGGAGTGAAAAAAACCGCCTTGTCGCCGGCCGCCCAGTTCGTCCTGGGGATTCTGGCCGGGGCCTTCATCGCTTTTGCTTCAGAAGGCTCCACCATGGCCGCCTTCAATCTTTTGGCCGATCCATCCACCTATGGACTCGGGCGTTGTCTGGCCGGGGTGGTTTTCCCCACCGGGCTGATGCTTGTGGTGCTGGCCGGGGGAGAGCTCTTCACCGGAAACACCTTGATGGGCATAGCCCTGGTGCAGCGGCGCATCTCCCTGGGGAGCATGCTGGCAAACTGGTTCTGGGTGTATGCGGGCAATTTCGTGGGTTCTCTGCTGCTGGCTTACATGATGGCCGAGTCCGGCCTGTTCAAGAGCGGCAGCGGCCTTTTGGGCGGAGTGACCATAGCCATAGCTGTGGGCAAGATATCCCTTCCCTTCACCGCCGCTTTTTTCCTCGGCATACTCTGTAACTGGCTGGTGTGCCTGGCCGTCTGGATAGCATACGGAGCCAAGGATATGGCCGGGAAGCTTCTGGGCATCTTCTTCCCGATCTGGCTTTTCATCACCTCGGGATTCGAGCACTGCGTAGCCAACATGTATTATATCCCGGCCGGAATCCTGGCCAAGTCCAACCCCGCATGGGCCTCGGCCGCCGGACTGCCCGCCTCCGCCCTGGAAAGCCTCACCTGGACGAATTTTCTCTTTGCCAACCTGCTGCCCGTAACCCTGGGCAATATTGTGGGCGGCCTGCTGTTCGTGGGCATGGCCTACTGGTTCGTTTACCTTAAGCCAAGCGTTAAAAGCCCTGCTTAAAAACAATGCCCCCCGCCGAGCAGATATGCCGACGGGGGGCCTGATGTTCCGAACTGTTACGGTTCTGTTAGGGCCTGTTGACACTATGAGGATTTTTGTTCGCTGCCGAGGAAGAAGCGCTTTTTATGGAGGGAGTGTACTCTTATGGTACTCGACCGGAATAAAAAGCGCTTCTGACGAAGGCAGGGGGCAAAAAGACCATAGTGTCAACAGGCCCTACTTTAACGACCCCTCACCCCAGGGCAACAGGGGCTTCAGATGCCGCACCAGGTCATAGCGCAGTTCCTCATCCTGGAGAGCGAAATAGATGTTGGCCGTCAGGTATTCAGCCCAGTCGCCCACGTCAAAGCGCATGCCGCGTATTTTCACCGCCAGCAGGCCACGGGCGTTGGCCTGGCCCTGTAGCGCGTCGGTCAACTGGATTTCGCCCCCGTGCCCCGGCTGCACCTGTTGCAGGTGCCCGAAAATTTCCGGCGTGAGCACATAGCGCCCGATAATGGCCATGCGCGACGGCGCTTCATTGACATTCGGCTTTTCCACCAAGTTGTTGACCCGGAAAATGCCGGGAGAGATTTCATCGCCGGAGATAATGCCGTAACGGTTCACCCTCTCCTGCGGAACCTCCATAACCCCGATCACGGGCAGGCGTTCGGAGCGGGCCACATCCAGCAGTTGCTGCACCCCTGGGTTCATGCCGAACAGCAGGTCGTCCCCGACCATGACGGCAAAAGCGTCATCACCGCAGACCACATCCTTGGCGCAGAGAACGGCGTGTCCCAGACCGAGTTGTTTCTTCTGGCGGATGGAAATGCAGTTGGCCAGTTCCGCCACCTGCCGGATCAAAGCCAGTTGTTCCAGCTTGCCCGCGCGCTCAAGCACGCCTTCCAACTGCAAGTTATAGTCAAAGTGATCCTCGATAACGTTCTTATCCCGGTTGGTGATGAACACAACGTCATGGATGCCTGAACGGATGGCTTCTTCCACAACATACTGCACGCCGGGCTTATTATAGACCGGCAGCATTTCCTTGGGGATATTCTTGGTTGCGGGCAGAGAACGCGTGCCCCATCCGGCCACGGGAATGACGACTTTACCTACTTTCATGGGCAGACCTCTATTTGGAATATGGTGCGCTCTTAAAGAAAACCACAGCTATTATAACGGATTTTCGTATAGAACTATGCCATAAGTGAGGGCCTATGGGAAGCAAAGATTATCGCAGGCAGAACCTCAGTTTAAGCAGTGCAGGTAGTGTCTCAGCTTGGCGTCAGACAAGGAAGGCGCAGCTTTGGGCGATGGGGCTGGGCTCTTCGGCCCTGCCCCGGAGCACAAAGCAAGCCTAACGAAGTGTCACGCCAAACTGAGACACTACCTTATCGCAAAGCCGTTTTTACCGTCTCAGCAATGGATTTCGCCAGATGTTCCACCTGCTCTTCGTCTTCACCTTCAACCATAACCCTGGCCAAAGCCTCGGTGCCGGAGTAGCGTAACAGCACGCGGCCGCGTTCTCCCAAGGCCTTTTCCGCGCTTTGTACCGCCGCCATGACAGCGGGCACGTGCGCAAAGTCCTTTTTTTCCGCCACCGGCACGTTAAGCAGAATCTGGGGATAGGGACGCAACAGCCCGGCCAGTTCGGATATGGGCTTGTTTTTCTGCCGCATGATACGCAGGAGTTGTAATCCGGCCAGCAGGCCGTCGCCGGTGGTGCCGTAATCCATGAACACGATATGTCCGGATTGTTCGCCGCCGAGGGATGCCCCGTGCTCGCGCATGGCCTCCACCACATAGCGATCGCCGACGGCCGTGCGCACCAGAACGCCGCCGCGTTCGCGCATGAATATCTCCAGCGCCATGTTGCTCATGACCGTGCCCACCAGAGTATTGCCCGGCAGCTTGCCCTGTTCCATGAGGTCCTGGGCGCAAACGGCCATGATCTGATCCCCGTCAAGGGTATTGCCGTGCTCATCCACCACAATCAGCCTGTCCGCGTCACCGTCCAGGGCCAGGCCGATGTCCGCACGGGTCTCGCGCACCTTGGCCGCTACCACGTCCGGATGAAGCGAACCCACCCGGTGGTTGATATTCAGTCCGTCCGGCTCGACCCCAAGGCTCACCACTTCGGCCCCAAGCTCCTTCAAGGCCATGGGCGCGACCTTGTAGTTGGCGCCGTTGGCGCAGTCCAGCACCACGCGCAGCCCGTCCAGGGTCATGTCGGCAGGAAAGCTGTTTTTGATGGCCACAATATAGCGGCCGGGCGCGTCGCTGATTTTAAAGGCCCGGCCCACTTTGTCGGGCGCCGGATAATCCCACTCCCAGGTCGGATCAAGCACCATGTCGGTGATAATATCTTCAACTTTGTCTTGCAGCTTGAAACCTCGGGAGTCAAAGAACTTGATCCCGTTGTCGTGGTAAGGGTTGTGCGAGGCGGAAATAACAATGCCGAAATCCGCGCGCATGTTGCGGGTTAGAAAAGCAATGGCCGGGGTGGGCAGCGGCCCGACCAGAAACACGTCCATGCCCGAGGCGCACAGACCGGAGGTCAGCGCATTTTCATAAATATACCCGGACAAACGCGTGTCCTTACCGATAACCACACGATGGCGGCGTTCTCCGGTACGGAAATAGGAGCCCGCCGCAAGCCCCAGGCGCAGGGCCATGTCAGGCAGCATCGGGTACTGGTTCACCCGGCCGCGCATGCCATCAGTGCCGAAAAGACGTTTATTCATACGTGTCATGTTCCTGTTGCAGTATGCATGAGTGATACAGGGCTTCGGCACAATGATCAAGAAGCGCTGAACCGGGGCACTACCCAAAAGCCCATGACAATGCGGGACAGAGCGGTTATGTATGAACAGCGCGCCGGAAAAGGAGGGAGAAATGCGCTCACCCGTATTGTTTATGATTTTCAAACGGCCGGAAACCACGGCCAGGGTTTTTCAGGCTATTCGGGAAGCCCGGCCGCCCAGGCTGTATATCGCTGCGGACGGTCCCAGACCGGATCGCCCCGGCGAAGACGGGCAGTGCGAGCTTGCGCGCAAGGCTGCCACTGCCGTTGACTGGGATTGCGACGTCAAAACCCTCTTCCGGAAAAAGAATCTGGGATGCGCCGTAGCCTGTTCGAGCGCCATTACCTGGTTCTTTCAGCAGGAGCGGGAAGGCATCATTCTTGAAGATGACGTCCTGCCGCACCCGGATTTTTTCTCTTTCTGCGACCACATGCTCGATTACTACAGGGATGATCCCCGAATTTTCCAGGTGAGCGCCAGCAATTTTCAAATGGGCATCAAGCGCGGAAAGGGATCATACTATTTTTCCTGGTTCAACCACATCTGGGGCTGGGCGACCTGGGCCAGGGCATGGCGGCACTATGATCATTCCATGCAGGGACTCACCCGCTTCATCAAAGAAGACCTGCCGCACATCTTTCCCTATCCGCCCGCCGCGCGCTATTTTTCCGATGCCTTCATCCATGCCAAAGCCAACAACATTCCGACCTGGGCCTTCCGGTGGTTTTTTGCGACACTCAAGCAAAAAGGCCTGACCATCCTGCCGAATCACAACCTGGCCAGGAATATCGGCTTTGACGCGGACGGCACCACTTGCACCTCCGCTTCCCTGTGGGACCATGTGGAAACAGGCCCGATGCAAGAGATTATTCACCCTGACCGGGTTGAGCCGGATGCGGAGGCGGACAGGCTGACCGACGCCATGGTCTTCACCCCGCAGGCGCAAAGTCTGGAGTCCTTATTTCAGGAGGGCTGGCGCAGACTGGAAACCGGCCTGGCTTACAGCAACTATGAGTTGCTCCGGATGGCCAGAGGCTTTCATGGAGATGCTTTTTTGCTGGATTGCCTGGAAGCCGCCACACACAAGGCCACCGGCAGAAAACGCGAGGCCCTGGAGATGATTGCCGGACTCCGGAAGCGGGAACCGGACTCGCCCATCGTGCACAAACTGCTCACAGGCACCCATCCGGGGCCTGAAAGTTAATTCGCTCCCGTCGTTTTCTTTCCGGAAGAAGCGGCCTTTTTTTTCGTCTTGGCTTGCGGAGCGGCAGTCGGTTTTTTTGTGGCAGCGGGCTTTTTCTTGGAAGCGACAGCCACTGTCGCCGCCATATCCGGCGGTCCGGTCTGGAGCACGCCCGTGCGCACGGATTCGCCCAGAGCCAGGATGGTATTGGCGTAAATGTTCAGGTTGTTGTAGCGCTTGATCACGGAACGCTGGCGATCCACGCTCATGTCCGTGCCCCAGCCGTGTTTGCTCAAATAGCGGGCCGCGCTGAAAATGGCGTCCGGCTCGGAAAAAAGATTCACCACGCCGTCGTCGCTGCCGCTGTCGCCGTAAGGCACAATGTTGGAGGGCATGAACTGGCAGATGCCGATGGCCCCGTATACCGAACCCGGCATGCTGAAGGGGTCCAGCTTATGGGTATCGCAATAATCAAGCAGGGCGCGCAGTTCGTTATAGGCCCAGCGCGATTTGTCCGTAAGCTTGGCTTGCAGCCAGTCCTTGTGCCCGTCCGTGATCGGAATGTCATCCATGCCCCCGGCCATGCGCTCCGGCGTATCGGCAGCGGCCATACAAGCCAGGCTCCACAAGGCATTGTCCTTGCCCAGGTATGTTCCAAGCCGTGTTTCCACATAGAGCAGGGAAACCAGAATTTCCCTCGGCACCGGATATTTCTTTTCCACCGCGTCAAAAACAGCCTTGTTCCTGTCCAGGAAGTCATTGCATTTCTGCACGGTGGCCGCGGTGACCACATTACGATAGATGCGCGAGGGCGGCGGTTTCGGCGTGCCGTCATCCACACGCTTTTTGCGTAAAAAAGCGCTGGTGAACAGTTCCTTGACCTTGACGCCCATGGGAAGCGGCGAATATTCCGGCAGGTCGCACAGATACCGCAACGTTTCCTTCCTGACCCCAGGATCCTTTTGCAGCCGTTCCAGCAAGGGCTGCCAGCATTCCGCCACCTGCCCTGAAGAGGGACCCGGCTCCCGCGCCGGGGCAGCCTGTGCCGCAGGCGCGGGAGAAGCATCGGCCTGGCGCGCGGCAACAGCGCCGCCGCAGCCGTATAAGGCGAACAAAGACACCAGGGTGAAAAAAAACGCAAAGGAACACAAAAAACGCCGATCAGCCACAAAGATTCTCCATTACAATGTTCTTGGGTCTGTTAACGCTACAGGCAATTTTGGCTCCTGCCAAGGAAGAAACGCTTTTTATGGAGGGAGTGTACTCTTATGGTACTCGACTGGAATAAAAAGCGTTTCTGACGCAGGCAGGGGGCAAAAGGGCCGTAGCGTTAACAGACCCTAGGCGAAGGCGCCCGGATCAGGCACGCGCACCAGGTCATCCCGGATCAGTTGCTCGGCAATCTGCACCGCGTTCAGAGCCGCGCCCTTGCGGATATTATCAGCAACGATCCAAAGATTCAGGCTGTTCGGCTGCGTCTCATCCTGCCGGATACGGCCGACAAATACTTCATCTTCTCCGGCCGCCTGAATGGGCATGGGGTAGATTTTTTCAGCCGGGTTATCCAGCACCACAATACCCGGAGCCACACTCAGAACAGCCCGGGCTTCCTTGGCGCTGAGCGGCTTTTCAAACTCGATATTTACCGATTCCGAATGACCGTAAAACACGGGCACGCGCACGGCCGTGGCCGTGACCTTGACCGCCGCATCTTCCATGATCTTCACGGTTTCATGCACCATCTTCATCTCTTCCTTGGTATAGTCATTTTCCAGGAAGACATCGATATGCGGCAGGCAGTTGAAGGCGATACGGTGCGGATACACCGCCACTTCCGGCTCGGTCATATTAAACATCTGGCGCACCTGGGTTTCCAACTCCACAATCGCTTTTTGCCCGGTGCCGGACACGGCCTGATAGGTGGACACCACTACCCGCCTGATGGAGGCGGCCTTATGCAACGGCGCCAGAACCACAACCATCTGGATGGTCGAGCAATTGGGGTTGGCGATGATGCCCTTGTGCTTTTTCAGGGCATGGGCGTTCACTTCGGGCACCACCAGCGGGCAGCGCTCGTCCATGCGCCAGGCGCTGGAGTTGTCCACCACCACACAGCCGGATTTGACCGCATGCGGCGCAAAGGTTTCCGAAGTGCCGCCGCCTGCGGAAAAAAGGGCTATGTCCACGCCTTTGAAAGATTCCGTAGTCAATTCCCGCACCGTGAGTTCAGATCCTTTAAAGGATACCGTGCTGCCCGCGGAACGCGCCGAGGCAAGGGGAATAATTTGGCTAGCGGGGAAATCACGCGCTTCAAGCGTGGCAAGCATTTCCCGCCCAACGGCGCCTGTGGCGCCCACAACGGCGACTGTCAAAGACCTGGACATGGAGCTCTCCTAGGGCCTGCTAACGCTACAGGCAATTTTGGTTCCTGCCAAGGAAGAAAAACTTTTTTATGGAGGAAGTGTACTCTTATGGTACTCGGCCGGAATAAAAAGCTTTTCTGACGCAGGCAGGGGGCAAAAGGGCCATAGCGTTAACAGGCCCTGGACTACGGTGAGTGAAAAAGGAAGGCCCACCATAGATCAAGCCTTGTGGCTTGACAATGCCCACAACCCCGCCTGGGTATCCCGGTTGGTATTAACCGGGATACCCAGGCGGGGTTGTGGGCCGCGCGGCCGGGTTAAAATTCCGAGAGAAGCAACTTGTTGCATGCGTACAGACGCACGACTTCCGCATCAGGGATGCGCGAAAGCTGCCGCAGCAGATCCTCTCGGATTTCAGCAGGAGAACGCATGAATTCCTCAAAGGCAAAAAGCTCTTCAATACTGACGCGCAGGGCAACCGAGATACGCTCCATACTGAGCAGCGTGGGATTGCCTGTTCCCCGTTCAATAGCCCCAACATGCTGCAAAGACAAGTTCGCTCTGTCCGCCAGCTTTTCCTGAGTCATTCCTCTCAACAAGCGCAGCCGTCGAACATTCTTTCCAAATGCCTTTTGGTATTCGCTCATAGACTCCTCCATAATTAACACTCTAGCCTTGACTGAATTGTATTTATTAGCAATTTATAAGATTTTTTCTATTGAAAATAAGTACTAAACGTTCTATTTTGATTCCGCGCGCAGGGCAAGACTAGAAAATAGCCTTCCCTATCAACTATTATCATATAACAAATATTATCGAATTCCGAATTTTTTTACAAAAAAAAATTAAAAAAAGCTGTATTAACAATTTCGCTAATGATTGCATGGAGGAGCAAGATGAATAGCCCTTTGTCTCGTGTATTTGAGGCCGCCGAGTGCCGGACGCAGATTGAACTGGCAAGCCTGCTGGGGATCAGACAGTCATCTATTTCCGATGCCAAAAAACGCAACAGTATCCCGGCTGAATGGCTTGTTACTTTGTTGCGCCTGCGCGGGGTGAATCCCGAATGGATCCTGAGCGGGAGCGGGCCCAGATTTCTGAACCGGACAACGGACAGCGGAGATTACATGGACGAAGAGCAAAGCGTTGCCATGTTCAATACTGTTCCCAGCCAGGATGTATTGCGGCATTTCTCCTCCCGCGATCTGGCCGACGAACTGCTCAGACGGGCGGGAACAGGCCAACGCGAGGCTCCCCCGGTTTTGCCCTGATAGATGCAGGCAGCCGCCAAAAAGGCTTTTTGACGGCGATCAAAGCAACCTCCGTGACAAAACGCGGAGGTTGCTTTTTTTTTGACCTTTATCCAAAAAATTGCCCTCTTGGGCATGGATGGAACGAGAAAAATAGCCCGACAAATAAAAAAACATATTGCCTTTTTTCCTATATTGAATATCTTATATTCAAGAAGACCTGAAACATCGGCCGCAGGGTAAAGGCCGTGTGTATCCACCTCCCGGAGGCAACGGAGAGCGTGGCGGCCGCCCTCCCGGCGGCGTTTCAGGCGGCTCCGACCGGTATCGCGAAACAGCGTACACAAGGGAGGAGTTTTTATCGGCCAAGAGATCCATGCAAACACGGATGGAACTCATTACATACAGTGTCGCGACACCGTAAACTATCATTTACCCAAGCAAGTATGAAGGAATATATCCCATGAACCTGAAACAAATAACCAGAGGCCTGCTGCGAGGCGCATTGATGTTCTCGCTGCTGACGGGAATTTGCTGGTCCGCAAGCGCTGCGGGTGACCCGGCACACATTCCCGCGCCTTCTGTGAACAACAATATACCCATACAACCCGGCGGAAGCGCGGATTCCCTGCGGGAGAGCGATACCGGCATCCGTCATGCCCATGATGCAGGTGGCGTTCAACCCGCTGTATCCTCCATCCACAGTAACGGGAAACAAGGAGGAAGACCATGAACAAGAATTCCTCCTCGATTTTTTGGGGCGCGCTGACAGCGGCGTTGCTTGCGATCGCTCCCGCGGCGACGGCTGCCGACTCGACCATGTCCGCTCCCGATAAAAGTAGCGGCGAATATGTTCAAGCTCAGCAAAAAAGTATGCAGATGTCCGTGGGCGTCACAGACAGTGACCTGACCGAACGGGTCAGGCGCGCGCTGGAGACGCACTCCGGCATCACGGCCGAAGCCCGGAACGGCGTCATCGACGTGTCCGGCACAGTCAGAACCGGCAGTGAAAAAAGTGATATTCTCAAACGAGCTCATGGCGTCCAGGGTGTACGTTCGGTCACCGACGGCATCACTGTCGTGCACAGCGGCGCGGAAGGCATAGGCGCATATATTGATGACGCTTCCATTACCACGGTGGTTAAAGGCAGGTTTATCGGCCAAAGCGGCCTGGACTCCATGGATATCAGCGTGGACACGACCAACGGCGTGGTTACTCTGACCGGGGAAGTTGAAAGCCGCGGCCAGGTCGACCTTGCCGAGGGCGTGGCCAAAAACGCCGGCGGTGTGAAGAGTGTCGTCAATCACCTGACATATAAACAATAACCACAGGAATGCGTCGCGTCTTCTCCGACCAGACCCGGCCCCCTGTTTTATATATAGCATGTTGCGCTCGCCCGCCCACCGGGTCGAGAAAGGCAGAATACCCTGCCGGATAACCTCAACCGCGATACCGGCGCGCGATAGCTGTCGGTCAACGTAAGCCGCTCTCTCCGGCGGCGCAAACGCCGGCCAACCTAAGCCGCCTGCTGACGGCGCGAAACGTCGGCCAACTTAAGCCGCAATTCCGGCAGCGCGATATGCCGGATACCTTTAACCGCCTGCTGACGGCGCGAAACGTCGGTTAACTAAAAAAATACCGGCAAGGGAGCGCTTCCTATCCGTGCTCCTTCCCTGTCCGCGACAGGGAGAAAGAAGCGCTCTCTTGCCGCCCTTCCAAGGGGCTGTTTCCAAATGGAAACAGCCCCTATTGTTTACGCACAGCCAGCCAACTGGCAAGGCCTCCCATGAGCATGGGCACGATCACCAAGGCCGTGGCCAAAGGCCAGGGGGGGAAATAGATTTGCATCAGCAGGGGCGGGAAATTGAGTACATCCCGGATCCGCCCGTGCAGCAGGGCTAAAAGACCGAGCGCCAGCAGACCCCCGCAAAGCCCCTGCAAGCAACCACCCACGACAAGAGGCAGGCGGATATACCAGCGAAAGGCCCCGATCATGCGCAGAATTTCAATCTCATGACTGCGCGCGATCAAGGCAAGACGGATCGTGTTGCCCACCATCAGACCGAGAACCAGGGTCAAAAAAGCCACCGAAGGCCACACCACATAGCGGCTGACCTTGCGCCAGGCCCGGCCGAGTTCATCGCGCAGAGGCGTTACAGCCACCCGGTCCACACCGGGCCGCGACTCCAGCAGCCTGGCTGTGTCGGCCAGCCAACGCTCCAGATCGCGGCCGGGATCCGGCACAAAGGCGACTATGGCTGTTGCGGGCAACGGACTTTTTTCAGCCAGAAAGGGAAAGTTCTTTTCCAGATTTCCCTTGCCGCGACCGAGGCGCACCCCCAGTTCACTCAAAGCCTCTTCCGGGGTATAGGTATTCAGGTACTGGAAACCGGGAATCAGCGGGTAGCTCTGCCACTGCTCCTCTATCTGGCTCTTATCCGTGCCCGGATGCCAATACACCTGGAACACGGTTTCCCCGCGTACCATGCCGAGTTGGGCATCCAGACTGGTCAGCGCCATGAGAAACAATCCGGACAAAAAGGCCACCAGAGCGACAGCCCCGAGGGTCGCTACCTGAGCCCAGGGGTTGAGGGAGAGATCCCGTATCCCTTGCCAAATCAAGCGCAACACTACGCGCTTCATGTCCGTCTCCGCATGTCCGTCTCACCCTCCCGGAACACGCGCGCGCCGGGCCAGTTGGCCTCAGTAATCATGCCGTCCTCAATACGCATGACATACGCGCCGGGATGGCGGCGCATCAGTTCCGTGCTGTGCGTGGCAAAAAGCACGGTGGCCCCGTAAGCCTGGAATTGTTTGAACAGTTCCATGAGCCGGTAGGAAAGCTCGGGATCCAGGTTGCCTGTGGGCTCATCCGCGAGCAGTACTTTGGGATTGACCACAAAGGCGCGGGCAATGGCCACGCGCTGCTGCTCGCCCCCGGAAAGCTCGCCGCAACGGAGTTTCAGGCGGCCGTCAAGGCCGAGCGCGCGTGAAACCGCCCGCACCCGGCGCTCGATATGCTGCGCGGCCAGGCCACGGATTTCCAGCGGCAGGGCGATATTCTGCTGCACGCTGCGTTCGGGCAGTATTTTGAAATCCTGAAAGACCACCCCCACCTGCCTGCGCAGCAGAGGAACCTTGGCTGGAGAAAGTTTTTTCAGATTCATGTCCGCAACCTGGACTTCACCCCGCTGAATGGGCAAACCCGCGTACAGCAGGCGCAACAGTGTCGTCTTGCCGGCTCCTGAAGGGCCGGATAAAAAGACGAAATCCCCTTTTTCCAGGGAAAAGGTGCAGTCCTTCAAGGCCCAGTGCGAGCCGAAGTTGTGTGAAAGATGGCGGACCTGTATCATGGCTGGCAGGAACTATACGGAAGGCGGCGGCATAAAACAAGCACGGCAAAATGAACAATTACCGGGCGCTTTGCGACGTTCAAAAATCGTTGAGGCCCCGCAAGGGATAATGCAGAGCATTGATAACGGCTTTGTCAGCGGGCAGGAAAGGGAGCTTGCACGCCTCTTCCGGCGTGACCCAACGCAGTTCTTGCCCGTCCTTGGGCAAGGGATCGCCGGAAAATTCCACAACATGCATGAAATGCAGCACCACGCGCAGATCGGGATAATCGTGGCTCAGCGTCTGCCAGTGCAAAACCGTGGCGCAGGCAATGCCCAACTCCTCGCGCAGTTCACGCACCAGAGTCTGGCGAATATGCTCGCCCGGCTCCTGCTTACCGCCGGGAAACTCCCAGTACCCGGCCCTGGGCTTCCCTTCCGGACGTTTGGCAGCCAAAAAACGGCTGTCCCGCCAGATGATGCCTGCCGCAACCCGCACTGTCTGCATGTGTTCCGCCGAAAATAAGAAGTCAGGCTGTCCCGCCGGGACGGGTCATGTACACGGCCTCTTCCGGGGTCAGCCCGGCGAGGCGGACCACAGCCAGAGTGTAGCCCTCATTGATGTGAGGAGTACAGACCGGACAACCGGCCGAAACAATCATACAGCGCTCGTCAAGCCTGCTCACGTCCACCCCGGCGGCAAGCAGCAGTTCCGTGGTCTTGCCCGGCTCCCAGAGCACGGGCTTGCCGCACATCTGACATTCGACATACAGGAGTTCCGGATCGTACACTCCGGCATTCCCCGGATCCCTGCGCAGGACTTCGAGCAGGCTCTTTTGGACCGCATCGGACAAGGCAGTGAAGTTACTATGTATTTCGGCAGGCGTCATGGATATACCCCCCTTCCGGACTCAGCCGTTGCTTTCTCTATCTGTTTAAATAGTATGCTCTTGCCGCGGGAAAGCAAGAAAAAAAAATTCCGGCAACCCGGCTCTTTACGGAACCCGCCGGCAAAGATACAGTTCACGAAGCAAAAGGTACATAATAATGAACACCGGCCCTTTTTCAACTCGTCCCATCCGTCTGCTGCCCCCGGCCCTGCGCAACCAGATTGCCGCGGGCGAGGTTGTGGAACGCCCGGCCAGCGTGCTCAAGGAGTTGGTGGAAAACAGCCTTGACGCCGGAGCCACGGAGGTTTCAATCAGCCTTGAGAACGGCGGGCAAACCCTGCTTGCCGTGCGCGACAACGGTCAGGGCATCCCGGTCGCGGATCTGGAACTCGCGGTTACCCGGCACGCCACCAGCAAGGTCGCCTCTTTCGCGGATCTGCTCCATGTGGCCAGCTACGGGTTCCGGGGCGAGGCTCTGCCGAGCATCGGCTCAGTGGCCGACATGCTGGTGGAAAGCGCGTATTGCCCTGAAGAGGGCGACTGCGCCGAAGGCGCTTTCATCCGGGTCAGACACGGGGAAATCGCCGCTTCCGGCCCCTCTTCCCTGCCTCGCGGCACGCTGGTCGAAGTGCGGGACCTGTTCGCCAATGTTCCGGCCCGGCTGAAATTTTTGAAAACCCCGGCCACGGAGTTGAAACGCTGTCAGGAAACCCTGATCCGCCTTGCCCTGGCCCGGCCGGATACGGGCTTCAGCCTGTCCGTTTCCGGCGCGGACAAGCCCCAGGAACGGATGCGCCTCGAAGCCGGGCTTTCCCTGCCTGAACGTCTGATCAGCATCTGGCCCCGGCAACTTGTCGACAGCCTGCACCCCTTTGACGCGGAACGCTCCGGCCTGCGCGTGCGCGGCCTGGTTGCTCCGGCGCAGCAGGCCCAGGCCAGGGGCGATCGCATTCTCACCTATGTGAACAATCGCCCGGTACAGAACCGGCTTCTGCTGCAAGCCCTGCGCCAGGCCTTCAAGGGGCGGCTCACGTCCCGCGAATACCCGCAGGCCGTGCTTTTTCTGGATATGGACCCGCAGGAGGTGGATGTGAACGTACATCCGGCCAAAAGCGAAGTCCGCTTCCGGGATGAACGGGCCGTGTTCGGCGCTGTGCTGTATGCCCTGGAAAAGGCCTTATCCGGGTCCACCGCCGGTTTTTTCGACCCCCTTGGTCCTGCCGCTTCAGGAGTTTCCGCTCCCAACGGGCAGGTCCCTGCCTCGGCCAACATTCCTGAGCAAGCCGAACTGCCGCCGCTCTCCGCCCACAGCTCCCGCCCGGCCGGGTTCTGGGGCAGTATTGATGCGCCGCGCCTTGTGGACCGGGTTGAACAGGAACGCGAAGACCCGGCGGAACAACAGGAACGTCCGGACCTCCCGGAATCGGTGTTTCGCGCTTCCCGCCCCTCGGCTCTGCGCGAGGAAGAAACAGGCTATGCTCCCATCCCGAAACTCCCGCCAGCGCGGGGCGGCTATCCCGTGAGCGTGGGCGACTTCACCTGCCTGGGACAGGTGGCGGACACCTACCTTATTCTGGTGCACGACGCTTCCCTTTTTCTGGTGGATCAACATGCGGCTCACGAACGGGTCCTGCTGCATGCCATCAGAAACCAAACCATGAGCGCGCAAAGCCAACTCCTGGCGATCCCGGCGGATCTTCCCCTCCATGCCTCGGAAAAAACCAGACTCGAACAACTGTTCGGTCAGCTTACGAATCTGGGGTATTCCCTGTCCGCCACTCGTGCGGGCGTGAGCGTTTCCGGCGTGCCCCCCTTGCTCGGGCGAACCGAAGGCCTTGAATTGCTGCGGGATATCCTGTCGGAACGGGTGGACGGGCCGGAGGAACTGCTCCATCGCATGGCCTGCCGCGCCGCCATTAAAGCCGGGCAGACCTTGACCGCTGACGAGACAGCCGGACTGCTCAGACAGTGGCTGGACACGCCGGAGCGCGCTTTTTGCCCGCACGGCCGACCCACGGTGCTGCGTTTTGACCCGGCGGCGCTGGAGAAAATGTTCAAGCGTACCAAGTGACCGGTTGTTTTTCTCCTCCGGGAACGCTACACTGCAACGTATCGCCATACACGACACACCACAGCCACACGGAGCCAGCATGCACGTTGCCGACTTTGCCATCGGTCCCCTGGAGACCAACTGTTATGTCATCCATAACGACACCGAAGCCGTGGCCATAGATCCGGGCGGCCCGCCCCGGCCCGTGCTCGACTTTCTACAGCAAAAAAAGCTGAAACTTACGCACATCCTGCTGACCCATCTGCACTTTGACCATACTTACGGTGTTTCCGAATTGGCCGACGCCACCGGGGCCACGGTGCTGGCTTCGGAAGACGACCGCTACATGCTGGCGACCGAACCCGGCAAAGGCGGCGTATGGGGCCTGCCCCAGGTTGCGCCCTATGACTTTGCGGGCCTGCCTGAAGGCGCGTTGCCGCTGCTCGGGTCGTCCTGCGTTGTTCTGGCCACTCCGGGACATACGCCAGGCGGCCTGTCCTTTTATTTCCCCGCTTGCAAAGCGGTTTTCTCAGGAGACGCGTTGTTCTACCGCTCCATCGGGCGCACGGATTTTCCCCGTGGCGACACGGACACGCTGCTGCGTTCCATCCGCAGCAAAATTTTTACCCTGCCGGAAGAAACCACCGTCTACCCCGGCCACTCCGAACCCACCTCGGTGGGTGACGAAAAACGCAATAACCCCTTTGCCGGCGACTTCAAAAAATAGTGCCGTAAGCGAACGAAACTGTGCCGGGAAAAAACGCTGTTGCCCCCATGCCTCTCCCTCCTGTTACGGCGGGTTGCGGCTTGTTGGCCTGTAGTCCGCGTCCCGGCGGCAACAGCGATACCGCGGCCGACCTCTTTGCTCAAGGCTACGCTTCGACCGCCGGGCAAAGCCCCCGGCCGGTCATGCTCCGGGAATATACGGTCCTGCCCTGCATAGGCTGTGACGCCTGTTGCCGGGCCATCCGCCGCCTGCCTCCGGAACCTCAACCAGAATCTCACGCAACCCCCGAGCATGGCCGAGCCCGCCTGAAGGCCTTATTCGGACAAACCCGCAACGACTTGCCCAGGTTCGGTTGTCCCCTGGCAGCCAGAGATCACGGCGCGTTGCTGCTCAACTTTCTGGCCGAAGCTCCGGCCTTGTGCCTGGTTTCTCCCATATATTTCTACCACTTGCCCGCGCTGCTCAAGGCCCTGCTGGATCGGACCCAGCCCTTCTGGAACCTGCGTGAGATGGGTATTGATGTTTTCCGGGCCCGGGAACGCACCTGCCACGTCATCCTGATCGGCGCGCGGCCCCAAGGGAAGCAACTCTTTGCGGGCAGTCTGCTGACCTTGAAATATGCCCTGGCCGGTTTAGGCATCACACTGGCGGAACCGCTTCTGCTCTATGGCCTGGACAAGGCCTCCGCTCTGTCTGGCGACAGCCGGGCCGGGGAACAGGTGTTCCAATACGGCAGACAAGCGGCGGGAGAACTACCCTGATAGGGGCTCCGGTGAGTTACATCGCTGCAAAAACGGGACTGATATGCTTTTTGCAGCGGATACTGCACGACCTCGGCCGCGAGCGACGTTGCCTGGCCTGTACCGCGATCTTCCGGGGTGAGAAGGCGGAAACGCTGTTTTGCCCGGCCTGTACGGCGACCATGCCCAGGAAGCAACGCGGCTTCTGCCCCGGTTGTGGCGAACCCGCTGCCTGGCCGGAACTCCCTCTGGCCTCATGCGCACACTGTCTTAAAGAACCGCCTCTCTGGCAGGACTTCATTTTTCACGGCCCGCACGAAGGCCTGCTGCGAAAGCTGCTCATCACACTCAAATTCCACCAACAACCCTTTCTCGGGCACGCCCTGGGGACGCTCCTGGCCACGCACCCCGAATTCGCCACTCTGGCTGCGGATGCGGTCATACCCGTGCCTCTGCACTCGTCCCGGCTCACTCGGCGCGGCTACAATCAGGCCCAGGAAATTGCCCGTCCCGTGGCCCGGCATCTCCGGTTGCCCCTGACGCCGGATCTGTTGTTCCGGGTGCTGCCGACCACGCCCCAGACAAACTTCAGTCGCAAGGAACGGAAAAAGAACATCCAGAATGCTTTCGCGGCCCAGGAAGCCGTGCGGGGAATGCGCGTGCTGCTGGTGGATGACACACTCACAACCGGGGCCACGCTCACCGCCGCCACCCAAGCCCTGCTCGCAAGCGGGGCCGGCAGCGTCAGTGTGGCCGTGGTCAGCAGGACGCCCTCGCACTCCCCCGCCTGAGCTTTTGCGCATTGAAACAAAAAAACCGTGCTGTTTAAACAACACGGTTTCATAGAAGCTTTCTCTGCTGCAAGCGGGGCGTTACTACTTTGTCATACTCCTGAATGCATCTTCGACCAGTTTATTCAGCGAGCGGCACTGTTCTTCATCAGCATTGACAAAACGCAGACCCATCAGATGCATGCCGCCACTGGCCTTGACCCAAGCCACATCGGCAATAGCCTGAAAATACTGTTCCGCATCATTTTCATAGACTTTAAAAAATCCGCTGGAAAACTTGTTCAGCAGCGGGATATGCACATTAATGTGCAGCCGCGTGCCCACGGGCAGCGGCGACCGCGATTCGACGCAAAGGCCACCCTTGCTGATATCGTTACAAGGAACGTCAAGCAAGGGATCCTTGGCTATAGGGAACACCAGTTCACGCGCCTGCACCCGGTAGGGGCGCGGCAGACGCAAATACTGACGTTTGTTTTCTCCATCTTCATGCATTTCCTGAGTGGACGCGCCTGTGTCGGCAGTGTGTTTGTCGCTCATGTACGGCTCCTGGTTCAATTCACGCAAGGCTTTATATTTTTCCTTATCCTTATATATATCAATGTTTTTATTACTATATACTCTGAAGCGGACAAAGGCAAGGCGCGCTCTCAAAGGGCGATGGGGCAGTGGCTTCTCGCTGCGCTATCCATTGATCTGTGGCCTTATTTGGCGTATTTTAAAAGAAACAGGCGGAGATAAGCGCGGGAGACCGGCAGGATAGGAGTGATTATGAACATCACGGCAGAAACGCTAAACATATTGTTTTTATTAGTACCAGGCTTCATTTCGTCCGCTCTGTTCAGACTTGTCATTCCAAGAAAAAAAACCGATCAACTGCTGTTTTTATTTGAAATTTTAGCTTTTAGCATCGCATTATATGTATTTGTCAGCATGTTCCAAAAATGGGAACCAATCATTGTTATTGAAAAAGATAATTCATCAATATTGATAAATAATAATTACAAAGTAATATTGTACATACTGTTTTCATCCATTGCTTTACCGATGCTGTTGGCATTTATTTTCGGAAATTGCTGGCACATAAAAATATTACGAAAATGCAGAATATCATTTTCTACAAACAGAAGCTCCGCATGGCATGATGTATTCATCGAACAAAATAGATTTACCCGTGTTCATTTGAAAGATGGAAGAATTCTTGATGGACATCCAATGTATTATACTGAATCAGAGGATGGTCCTAAATACGTATATTTATACAAACACGACTGGTATGACGGCCAAGCGCAAAAAAGCATTCAAAGCCAAATGCACGGAATATTGATCCCTGAGAATCAAATTGAATTCATAGAGTTTTGGCTCGAAAAGTCAGAGCTTAAAGAAGGAGAAACAGTATGAGCGAGCCTAAAAGAACCCCGCCTCCGCCGCCGAGTCCGTCTATGCCCCCCATGCGAAAACGAATCGGCCCAGACCCCCTTCGCGAAGGGTTTAATCCTCCGCGCGAAAGGGAAGAGCGCCCTTCCAGCCCTCCGCCGCCTTTTCCAAAGCAGTAAGAAATCTCGAGAAAGGCTCCGAAAGGCAATATCCGCCAAGGTTCAAAAAACCTTGGCGGATATTGCCTTTCGGATGCCCCACCATTAACGCTCCATGACCATGACGCAACCGATGTTGATTTTTGTCTTTCGGCCTCGCAGAGCGCACCAGTTTCGCAGAAACTTGTAAGTGCGCCCGTCAGCAATACGGGATTTCGGCTGCTGTGATGCTGCTACGGTTTTCGATGCCTTTATGGGGGACGTGGGGGCGACAGCCACCCGCCAGCACCGGAAGTACCCTGTGGGTACAATCGGTATGCTGGCTCTCGGAGTCAGCGCCGGAAAAGCGGGCAGGGAAACGGCTTGAATCGAAACATAAATATAGATTTTATTATTTTTCTTTTTTGTGGGGTATTATCAGGACAAGTCCCCGCTAGAAACCAATACGCCGTTTCTCTTTGTCCGGTGGAAGCATCAATTCATTCAGGGTTTCAATGAGGCCGCCGATAGCCGCGTCATGCTTTCCTACGGTACTCTCAAGCTCTGCCAACTTGGAGGCAATTTCTTTGTGGGCTGGTACGGCCTGCCGCATCCAAACAAAGGCGCGGATGATCATGCGGCTGATTTCTTCGGCTCGTTCCGATTTCAGAACACTTGAGAGCATAAGCGCTCCATGTTCGGTGAAGACATAGGGGGCATATCGCCTACCGCCACGACCACTCTTTGAGGTCACAAATTGTGACCTCAAGTTTGAGGTGCCAATTTGGTACCTCAAAGAATCCCACTCCTCGTAGGATAATTGGAAAGCGAAGTCCTCAAAGCGCGCTGAATTGCGTTTTGTTGCCCGGACAAGCGCTTTGGTTTCCACCCCATACAAAACAGCTAAGTCAGAGTCGAGCATGACCCGCTGGCCGCGTAGTTCAAAGATGCGCTGAACTATGGTGTCATGCGTAAGCGCTGGGGTATTTTCAGGCATAACCACTCCTTTCTCCCTCCCCCTACCCGATTGCCTGGACATTTACAACTGAGCGGAATCACTGGCCCGTCTGTGCCCGTAAGCCGTTTAAATAGTCGCTCCACTTTTGCATCATGCGGCGGCGCTCCGGAAGATACTCGGCGGCAGCCCTAATGTCGCCTCTCTCTCCGTGGGCAAGCTGGCGCTCTGTCCAGTCCCGGTTATGGCCCCCTGTTCGTTGAGAATAGTCGAGGCCATGCCCTGGAATCCGTGCACGGTCATTTTCTCTTTTGTAAATCCCATGACATCGCCGCACAAAATGTAAGTCCCGCATAGCTTTTTAGGCTTCGCGGGACTTCGTGAAATGATACTATGGTGGGCCCACCAGGATTCGAACCTGGGACAGTCCGGTTATGAGCCGGAGGCTCTGCCAACTGAGCTATAGGCCCCTGTGTCGCGGGTTACTTGTACAGGCCGGCAGCCCTGCCTGTCAAGGCTGCCGGCGGCTCAAACCGAACCACCTCGTTCCGTCTCATACGGCCAGAGCCGCATACCACCGTCAAGCACATACAGATCCGTGGCCCCGAGCCCGGCCAGGCGGCAGGCCACGGCATAGGCGTCCCTGCCGTCGGCCGACACCAGCACAAGGGGAGTAAAGCGGGGCACTTCGTCCTGCAGGCGCTTTTTAAGTTGAGGCAACGGGATATTGTATGCTCCGGGAACGCGTCCCTCCCGCCAGTCCGGCAGGGATCGCAGATCCAGGGTGAAAAATTCGGCCCCGGCCTGTCGGGAAGTCAGGAATTCATCCGGAGTGACGCCTTTGATCAGGGTATCCAGCTTATTGCACACAATGGCGCACGCGGCTGCGAACATACGTGAACATAGGCCCAAGGCGGGCCGCCGCGCCGGTGTGTCCAGCCGGACGCCTTCGGCCAGGGCTGCCAGGGCCAGGCCGAAAAGGCCGTCCCCAAGGTCCGCTACGGGACCAAGCCCGAGCACCTGCACGCCAAGCAGGGTGCGACTGGGCCGATCAACGGTCAGGGCCAGAATGATTTCCGCGTCCCGCACCAGGCTGTCGCATGCTCCCAGGGCAAAGGCCCCGTCCCTGGAGCTGACAATGGCATATTCCGCATCCCGTCCCAAAGCTTGGGCTTCAGCCAGACTGAGTCCGGCTCGTTGCAGACGCAGATTCCTTGCCGCGTTTTCGCCCGGCAGGCACAACATTGCCTCGCGCACGGCCAGAGTGCCGTTCCCCGGCGCAGGGGCCTGTTTTCCGTCCGCCGCGACTGCCGCGACCACCGCGACTACCGTATCGAGGGCGGTCCAGGCGCTGAATTCCGCCGCTTCACTCCCTCCCGGCCAAGCGGGCAGGGCACAGCCGGAAACGGGCAGAACCGCGCCGGGCACGGCCGCGCCGCTGCCCATGAGCACCAGTGGCGGTCCTTCCGGACGGTCATCGGACAGACTGATACGCCCCTGCGCATCAAGAATGACCCCCGGTTCCCGTAAGATCGGATGGCGCCCCATGAGCGGTGTGGTCCATATACTGCACGCGGCATCGTATTCGCTTCCGTCCGGCAGAATTACGCGCTCAAGGCGCGTTCCGTCCGCATTCAGACCCAGGCCAAGGCGATCCGCCGCAATGTCCGGGCAGTCGATGCGAAGCACATCCGGCCCGAAAAAACGCAGCAGCAAAGCATCCAACTGCGTCTCAACAGCAGGAGATTCACTTTCCTTGACCCGCAGCCAGCGCACTTTGGCCCCGGCCTCCAGAGCCAGACACACCGCGTCAAGGGCGGACACACCGCTGCCCACCACCAGCACAGGCGAATTCGAAGCGGCTGCCTCAGCCAGCGCCGCGTCGCACGGTCCGGGGTCAGCCGCAAATCCCGGCATGGGCCAGGAAAAAACATTGGCGGCTTTGTGCAACGCCCTGGGCAGGCGCACGGTCGCGGGCACTTCCAGCACCAGATCCGTATAGCGGATCGGCAAACTCCCCCGGCTGGAACTGACGGTAATTTCACCTTCCGCCAGATCCGGCATGATATCCTGCGCTTCCAGAATACCCACCTCTCTCGAGGCCAGCGTTTCCAGATTGGGCAGGGCAAGGTTCCGCCGCCTGCCTGCCGGTCCAAAAGCGTCCTGCGTACCGGCAACGGCAGCGGGGATAATGACGTTGACCTCATGTTCCGGCAAGCGGCGTTTGATGCGCGTTGCGGCTGAAATTCCCGCCGGTCCGGCGGCTATAACGACGATGCGGCGCACGTGTGACTCCTTTGGCGTAGCCCGCCCTTTTGCAAGGCCCTTCCGCTTTGCGGGCCGGGCTTCCGGCTCGTTTAACGTCCGCCTTATCTCTTGACCGCGGCGGAACGCGGGATTATTATAAAAGCTTCATAATACAAAAGGGATCTTCAGACCGCAATACGGCTGTTCTTCCCGCTACTCCCTGGAGGCGCCGTTATGATGGGCTTTGGAATGCAGGAAATCCTCGTCATCCTTGTGATCGGCCTGGTAATCTTCGGCTACAAAAAACTGCCCGAGATCGGCAGCGGCATGGGCAGGGCCATCAAGAATTTCAAAAAGGCCACTTCCGAGCCTGATGAAATCGATATCACGCCCCAAGCCTCTGCCAAGAAGAACAGATCTGACGACGACGCCTGATCCTTAGCGTCCAGAGGGCTGAGACCGTCACTCGGCTCGCTGCGGCGCAGCCTTCTAGAGACTGTGGTTGTCACTTGAGCCGTTGCAGCGCGGCCGCCAAGTGTTCCAGCCAGATCCGCGCGAATCCTTCATACTCAACAGTGCCCACCAGCCGGGAACGGCAGGCAAAGCCCGCTGCCGTGAGGCGGCTGTGCCATGACTCCGGGTGTTCTCCGGCCATATCCTTTTCCGCATGCTTGCCGATAATCGACAGCAGGGGCAGCAGCCAGACGGTTTTTGCCCCTGAAGCCGCTATGCCGGGCAGCAGATGCTCAATGCCGTGCCCGCCCGCAAGCGTCCCGATGAAAATTTTGTTGTCCCGCGCGGTAACGGCTTCGGACAGCGCCTGATAACCGGCTCCGCCGCTATGCCATGTGCCGTGCCCCATGCAGAGCACGGCCTCATCCGCTGCCCGGCCTTCAGGCAGATGACGCAGCAGAGCTTCCGCGGCCCGGTCCACGTCAGCCTTTTCATACAACAGGGGCAAACCAACGGCGATGTGCCTGGGTCCGCCCTCTTCGGCCGCGCTGGCCGTCTCTTCAAGCAAGGCTTCATACTCCTGGCCGGGAATCAGGTGCAGGGATTGCACAGCCACATGGGTATAACGTTCAAATCCCATGCGGCAAAGCGCTTTTTTCACGGAATCCGTTTTCTTTCCGGCAGCGGCCAGACGGCTGCGCATACGGTCCGAGGTAAAGGCCCAGCGCACGGGAATGCCGGGAAAGACCCGGCGAACCTGCTCGGCGAACAGGCTGAGCGCTTTTTCGCCCAAAGGGGTTGCGGAACCGAACGCGGCCAGAAGGATGCCGGTTTTGTGAGAGGATTCCGTCATGCGCTGCCGCTTTATCCGGACGGCGGCGGAGAACAGGCCGCACCGGCCCACTGGCCCGCGACGATATAGGCTTCCGAAAGCTGTTTGTCGCTGATATTCATGGTTTTGGCCAGGACGTTCACTTCATCCCAAAGTCCTTGCTCATACGCCACCATGATGCCGTACCAGGGCGCCAGCGGGCCTTTACCCCCGACCAGAACGTCCTGTACTTCCGGATCCAGAGACAACTGGGCGAAAATCTCGTCGGCCGGCACGCGCATCAGCGACTCCAGCATGGAAAACAGCCCTACCAGGAAGAGCTTTGCGGACAACCCCTTGTCGTTCTTGGTAACGCTCTGGGCCAGCGTTTCCAGAAACTTGGCCCGATAGGCCGATATGTAGACGAGCTCCTGCGACATGGGCGAGGCGTCGAGCCCCGCGAGCGCGCTCACAAAAAGCCACTGCCGCAGCTTTTGCGTCCCGAGCAGCACCGCAGCGTGGCCCACGTCCTGCACCTTGACCGTCAGGCCGAAGTAGACGGAGTTAATATAGTTCAATAGCCTGTATGTCAGCACCACATCCGTGGAAAGGATGTCGCTGATTTGCTGAAAATTGGCATTTTGATCGGCCATAAGGGCCAGCAGGCGCGTTTTGGTCAGTTGCGAGGGGTTGAGCTTGATGCCGCGCACCACCTCAGGCTTGCTGTAGAAAAAACCTTGAAACAGGGAGAACCCCTGCGTGCGGCAAAAGGACGCTGTTTCGCGGTCTTCGACTTTCTCAGCCAAAAGCATCGCCTTGTATGCCTTAAGATTATGAGCAATTTTAGCAATCTGCGCGTTTTGCCCCAACTCCAGAACATCCACTTTGATGACATCCACCAGGGACAGGAACGGATGCAAAGAGTCCTGCCCGATATAATCGTCAAGGGCCAGGAGATACCCCTGCTGCTTCAGGCTTGCCAGCCCCTGCAACACGGACTTTGTGGGTTCCACGGATTCCAGTATCTCAATGATGCAGGTTTCCGGCGGCAGCACTTGCGGCAGTTCCTGTTCCAGAAACTCCGCCGTGAAGTTGATTAAAAAGCGCTGCTTATCGCGCAGCATCGGACGCAAGAGAGAAAAACCGTCGATCATGACTGTCGAAGTCGCGGCCTGAGCGCTTTTGTTCCCCAACCCCGGCGACAACGAAGGGTCACGAAAGAGCAGCTCATAGCCCCATACAGCCCCTTGCAGGTCAAACACCGGCTGTTTGGCCACCAGGGCAATACCTGTGACGCCCTGACCCGATTCGGCGGGGTCCAGCAAATCATTCATTCCTTTTGCTCCTTCCTTAGTCACCTAGCACATGATTGGCGGATTGTCATCCGAGGCTTGTTTCCGCTTCCTGGCGGAAAAAATGATTGACTTTTCCCCGGCGAGGGCATACATACCCCCTCTGATGTTTTTGTGAGCCTTGGGGCAGCCGCTCCACAAGGGCACGGCGGAAAGGGTTCCGCCTACATTGAGCATATATTTCCGGAGGAACTTCCCTTGGCCAATCATAAGTCCGCCCTCAAGCGCCATAAGCAGAGCCTGAAGAAGGCCGCCCGTAACCGCGCCGCCCGCACCCGGGTGAAAAACGCCATTAAAGCGGTACGTGCCGCCGTTCTTGAAAAGAACGCGGAAAAGGCTTCCGCCGCTTTTGTCAATGCCACGTCCATTCTGGACAAGACTGCCAATAAAGGCGTGATCCACTGGAAAAACGCGGCACGCAAAATTTCTCGTCTTGCCAAGGCCGTGCAGACCGTCGAACAGGCGTAGCCTGCATCGGATTTTACGAAAAACAGCCGGCGTCTCAGAAAGACGCCGGCTGTTTTTTATTTGATGACACAGCCGCCCTAAGACAGGCAAAACTCCACAGTAAATTCACCATGTTGTGTTGAAAAGGGAATGGCGACCACAGGACTTTCCGAGATATGGCGGATCTGGTGGCCGTCTCCCATAATAACCGTGGGAGTGGAGCCTTGCACGGTGATGCCGATTTCCGCGAGCCCGGCCCTGGCCTGCCCGGAAATCATGTTTATCACCTCACCCACCGCGTCTTGCGTATCGTGCGCGAGATCCTCGATAGCATCGCCAAGCATGCCCTCCACCAGAGCATGGGCGGCTTCCTTGCTAAAGGACACGGCAATACTGCCCCGCATGTCGCCGGTCACGCCGACAATGGCGGAAACGTCTCCTTTGGCCGCATCATCCTTTTTTACATAGGGAGCGCCAAAAGTGGCCTCCATTCCGGCCATCATGCTCAAAATATCCCGGGTCGCTTTAATGAACGGCTTGGCGATTTCAGTGCTTGCGACCATTACATCTCCCTTGTATTCGGCATTTAAACACCACCACGGCTGCTAACCATACCTTCTGCAAAGTGAAAAGGCAATTCCCGGCTCAGTCGCCATCCCGTTTCATCCGGGCGTAAAATGTGGAACGTTTTACCCCCAGTATTTTCAGCGCCCCCCCTGGTCCGGTGATTTTGCCGCCGGTCACCTGCATAACGTGCTTCACATACCGCCGCTCCAATTCTTCGAGAGACGGCAGGTCAGACGCCAAATCCTGCAACCCGGCCGCGGAAACGTTCACTGCCATTGTCTTGGCTGTTTTTGCCGGAGCCGGCCCGTAGTCCATTTCTCCGCCGCGATACAAAATGACGGCGCGTTCAACAACACTTTTCAGTTCCCTGACATTGCCCGGCCAGGAATAGGCCGCAAAAGCCGCCAGTTCGTGCGCCTTGGGGCGCGGCACAGTCTTGTGGTAGCGCCGGGCGAAACGGTCAAGAAAGAGTTCAAGCAAAATGGGTATATCCTCTTTACGCTCGCGCAGAGGGGGAAGATTGAGCGGCACCACCGACATGCGGTAATACAGATCCTCACGAAAGCGACCGGCCAGCGTCTCCTGCCACAGATCTTTGTTCGTTGCCCCCACCAGCCGGAAATCCGAGTGCATGGCCACGCTGCCGCCCACCCGGAAAAAACGCCGATCCTGAAATATCCGCAGGAGTTTGACCTGCGTTGCCATAGGGATATCGCCTACTTCGTCGATAAACAGAGTTCCGTTATGGGCCAGTTCCGCCAGACCGATCTTCTGTTTATGCGCGCCGGTAAAAGCGCCTTTTTCATGCCCGAAGAACTCGCTTTCAAAGAGGTTTTCGGCAATGCTGGCCGGATGCACCGGCACAAAAGGGCCGGGGCGGTCGCTACAGTTATGAATATATTGCGCGAGAAGCTCTTTCCCTACCCCGGTTTCCCCGAGAATAAGAATGGGCGCGTCTGTCAGGGCAACCTGGCGGCTCCTGGAAATAAGCTGCCGCATGGCCGGGCTGCTGTAAACAAGCGACTCCGGGGTTTCTTGAAAATGCTTTGTCTGGGCGTATTCGCGTTCCACCTTTGGCGGGGCGGGGCGATCGGTATAGCGCAACGCGGCTCGCAGTTCCTGGGAAAAAACTCGCGCCGCTTCCTTTTGCTTTTGTATGCCCAGGCTTTGCAGCGCATGCACGGCGTAAGCGCTTTCAAGATACAAAAGCCAGGACTCGTCTTGTCCCGCCTGAAGCAGCAGGGACAAGGATACCGCGCCTTCTTCGTTGATCAAGAGCGGCGCATCGCGCAGCCGTGGGCGTATGTCCGCCAGACGGCTTGCCAGGGCGCCGGTTTCCAGTTCCGCGCCGGTAATGTTGCTTACCGCCTTAATTTCCATGCTGTCCCCGCTGGCCAGCCGGACCAAGGCCGCGCGTTCCGCGCCAAGTTCGCTGCAGGCAATGCGCACGGCCTGGTTCAAGTACTGTTGCAGGCTGATCCAAGGCGGCAGAGACTCAAGGGCCAGGCGACAGGATTCCACCGGCTCCTGTTCCATCGGCGGCGGCGCCGACAGCCCTGTCATATCCGGCGCGTCCGCCGCGTCGCGCAGAAAAAGCGACGGCATCCGGAATACAGTCTCTGCCTCCGCGTCGGAAAAAAGCGGCGGCGACTCACAATTGACCCAGGAAAAATCGTGAACGGAAGTCGGCCGATTCGCCAGACAGGCAGCGCTTTCCTCGTGCTGCGCAAAATCGGCGAGAGTCTGCGCCGCTTCCGTTCTGAACAGGCCCGCGTTCTCGAGTGAGCCCATGGCGTCAAGGCAGTCCGCTATGCGCCATTTTGTGCGGGCCGCTTCCAAGCGGTTGCCGACGCTTTCAAAAAGCTGCCCGCTTTGGTGCAGGCAAGACAGGGTAGCTTCCAGAGAAGCCCCCTGCTCCAATTGCACCGCGGCAATGGTTCTGAAGGCGCTGGCCTGCAAATGCCTGTTCGGGCCTTGCAGGGTCCGGCTGAGTTCCTCGCCGAGAGAAAGCCCCGGCACGGGCGGCAGCCCCAGCCGCCTGAAGGAATGGAGCATATCCAGCAACCAGGGATAGGAATAAATCGGGCGGTTAAGCGTGTTACGCTGCGAGATGCGCATGGCATCCGTTAATATAGCATGCGCGGCAGCGACGCGCCCTTTGCGCCAGTGATAATAGGCAAGTCCGCGCATGCCCCAGACAAAAATTTTTGTTTCCGACTCAGGATCCGTCTCGGCAATCACATGGTCAACAAGCTCCAGAGCCTCCTCGCAGCGGTTCATATACAACAGGCACATGGCCAGTTGCGCTTCCCACCACATGGTCTGAAAGCGGTTTTTCCGCAGGGACGCGGCGCGGCGTGCGCTTTCCAGAATACCCACGGCCTGGTGAAACCGCCCCAGGTAGACAGCCGAAGAACTGGTGTACAAGGGATACATCTCCGTCTGAAAGCGTCCCCGCCACATCTGCGGATGACTTGAGGCGTTGTCGAAGTAGCTGATCACCTTCTGGAATTCTCCCTCCCAAAAGTGGAACATGCCAAGGAAATATTGCGAATGAGCGGTAATATCCGGATCATCGAACCCGGCCAACGTTCGGGCCCAGTGCCGACGCAACTCTTGCAGCCGCGCGGTGGAACATTCCGCGTGCATGTTTTCAAGGCAGACTTCCACAAGGTTCAGCAGGGTTTCGGTCCGGCTATCCCCCAAACTCAGCGCCACGTTGCGCGCCGTGCCCGTCAGTTTCAGCATGAGGGACAGGTGTTTGGTCAGGTACATGGATGCATCCCCGGCAGCAAGAGCAAGCTCCAGAAAACGGCGGGCCTCCGGAGAAGCGGCATTGAATTCGGCCCACCCCTGTAGATAGCGGATAACCAGCGCCAGACAGGCTACAGCGGCAGTGGATTGCGATCGCTCCAGATAGCGATCCATACATTCAAGGAGACCGGCGCAGGCTTCCAGGATCTCCCCCTGCCGTTTCAGGGCCAGGCAAAGCGCAAAATTGCGGGGGGCTGCGTGCAGAGAGGGCGGGAGCCCGACAGGCAGGGCCTCCCCCGGATTCGCCAGGGTGAAGGATATACCCGCAAATGCCGGGGCAACGGCATAGCGGGCTCGATCCCCACTGCCCTCGACGATGACAACGTTCGCCGCGTGCAGTTCGTCCAGTGCGGCCCGTATGGCGGACTCCGATTCTTCAAACAGATGGTGCAGGCACTTTTGGCTGTAGCCCCCGCCTAATTCCTGAACGGCGCTGAACACGAGCGTGGCCAGGGGAGTGAGAAACAACATGCTGTCTCCTTTGACTTTGAGAGGAATCTTTATCGTAAACCATGAAGTGAAGTATCTCAAAACAAGACGGCGTTGTCCATATTCTGGATAGTATCCTGTTTTCAGATAAAACCATTTTGTATGTACATTAAAAACATTAGTATTTTTATCATATTATGCCATGAAAACTTGGCATACCCCTTGCTTTATGCAAGTAACATTTAACCTACACGGAGTTATCATGAAAACATACGAACGGCTGGTGGACACACTTATTGAAAGCGGCGTAACCCGGGCCTTCACCCTGCCCGGGCTTGGCATCACCTGGAGCCTGCCCGCCTGGCATCAACGACGGAAAGAACTCGATCTGGTGCTGTGCAGAAGTGAACAAACAGCCTCCATTATGGCTCAAGCCACCGGACGGATCACCGGTAAGCCCGGTGTTTTTCTCGGACAGGGGCCGTGGGTGGCCAGCACCGGCCAGTTCGGCATCATTGAGGCAGCCTTTGCCGGTACCCCCATGCTGATCATCACCGACACTTCGGACTATAACGGATACGGCATGTACGGCTGCTACCAGTCCATGACTGGCGGCTATGGCGCACTGGACATCCAGTCCGTGCTGCGCCAGGTCACCAAATACTGCGCATACGCCACCGAGCCGGAAGAAATTATTTACGGCGCACAGATGGCTTACAAACACGCGAGTCTGCCCCGTAAGGGTCCGGCCGCGTTGATCATGAAAACCTCGGCCATCCGGCAGGAGTTCCCCGACCAGCCGTATACGCCCTTGTACCCGTCAGAAGGACATTATACCTACACGCCCGCCCGCCCTGACATGGATGCCGTACAGAGACTTGCCGCCATGCTTGGCGAGGCGGAACACCCCGTCTTTATTGCAGGCAATGGGGTGTATGATTCCCGTTCCGGCAGCGCCTTGCTGGCCCTCGCCCAAAAAACAGGGTGCGCCGTGGTTACTAGTTACCTGGGGAAAAGCACCGTGGATGAAACCGCGGACGTGGCCTGCGGCATGCTCGGCACCTGGGGACACCCGGCAGCCAACAGAATGCTGCAAAAAGCCGATCTGGTTGTGATGCTGGGCGCGAGCATGGGACCTGACTATACCCGCTTCCGCGATCCCAAGCTGGTACGCCCCTCGGAGCAAAGACTGGTTCAGGTCGATATAGACCCGCGTTCCTCCGGTTGGGTATACCCTGTGGACCTTGCCATTACCGGCGATGTGGCGGATGTGATCAGCATGCTGTCACGCCTGGACCTTGACGAATCCCGTAGGGAACAGCGTCTGCGGGCTATCCGGTCGCTGAAAGACCAATGGGACTATGACGCCCCGCAGGGGCACGCCCCCCAGCCGGGGACAGTGGCTTTCATTGATATAGTGCGCGGAATGCAGAAATCGATCACCCGTGACGATATCATTACGCTGGACGCGGGGAATTCCCGCATCTGGATGACCAACGCGCTCAGGCTGCCCTATCAGAACCAGTTGCTGGCTCCCGGCGGCGCCGGCGGCATGGGCTGGGGAGGACCTGCGGCGGCAGCGGCCAAGCTGGCCCTGCCGGAAAAACGCGTGACCTGCATTGCGGGCGACGGCGGTTTCATGATGACGGCCGACGTTATTGCCACTTGCGCCCAGCATAAGATTGCTGCTACTTTTGTTGTGCTGAACAACCGGGGTCTGGGCATGGTGCGCGACAATCTCGGTCCCAACCGCATAGCCTGCGATTTCCCTGACATCGACTTTGCGAAAATGTGCGCCGGCATGGGCGCGAACAGCTATACGCTGACGCACTCCAAGGACTTTGACGACGTGCTGCACAGCGCGTATGCCTATCAGGACGGCCCGAGCGTGATCGACGTGAAAATAGACCCCCAGGATTCGCACCGCATGGCGACTGACCATACGCCTCTTCCTTAAAAGACGTAATGCAGAGGAGAATGCGCAATGAACACGATACCGCCCGTCGTGATAGTCACGGGAGCCGCCAGCAACATCGGCCTTGCCTGTGCGCGCCGTTTCGCGGCCGACCATACGGTCATACTGGCCGATATAATCGACGCGGGCGTGGAGGCGGCTCGTTTGCCCCAAGCCCGCGCCTTCAAAGCGGATGTCAGCGATTTCGCCCAATGCCAAGCCCTGGTGGCCGAGGCGCAAAAATATGGACGCCTTGACAGTCTCGTTCACTGCGCGGCTATCACCAAACCCGCCTGTTCCATAGAGGAAATGTCGATAGACGAATGGGAGCAGGTCATCCGGATCAACCTGACCGGGGCGTTCTACCTTGCCAAAGCCTGTATCCCGGCCATGTCCGAAGCGGGCGGCAGCATGGTGCTCTTCACTTCGCGGGCGGCAAAAACCGGTTTTGCCGCTCTTGGTTCCAACGCCGGAAAAACCAAAGCCCATTACTGCGCTTCCAAGGCCGGGGTCATTTCCCTGGTGAAATCCCTGGCCACGGAACTTGCGGGCCGCTCCATACGGGTCAACAGCGTTGCGCCGGGGCCTGTTGCCGGGACCATGATCCCCAAGGAACAGCAGGACGCCGTCGCGGCCAAGGTTCCGCTCGGCCGCGTGGGAACCCCGGAGGAAATGGCGGAAGCGGCCTATTTTCTCTGTTCCCCGGCAGCAGGATTCATTACCGGCCATGTGCTTGACGTCAACGGAGGCACCTTGATGGACTGACAGAAACAGTTCAACAAAACCGTGAGCCGATTTTCGCCAGAGGAGCATCTATGACCTTTACTTTCAGAAATCTCTGCAACGGGCTGGCTCTTGCGGGCGTGGCCCTCATCCTGTGGACCCAGACCTACGGTTCGGAGAACGCGCTTCAGACTGAAGGCATCCACCCCATGGATTACCCGCGCTTTTTGATCATCTTTCTGTTCGTCCTCGCGATCCTCTCCGTCTTCAAACCGGGCAGAGACGAGGCCGGCTCCATGCCCATCCTCACCCGCCGCACCGTGCCCATGTGCCTCAGCTTTGTGCTCTACGCCCTGCTTTTCGACGTAGCGGGTTTTGCCGTGTCCGCCTTTTTCGGCATGTTCTCCTGCGCTCTGATCATGGGCTACAAGCGCTACGCCCTGCTCGGCGGCGTCTGTGCCGCGGCGTGCGCCTGCATCTGGGCGCTGTTTACCTATGCACTCAAAATACCGCTGCCGGCCGGCATATTCGGGTAAACGCCAACCAAACAGGGGAGAATCATGGAAACTATCCTCACCGCCATCCTTGAGGCGTTCAGCCCGCTCGTTGTGAGCATGAACTTTCTCGGCGTCCTGATCGGCATGATCGTCGGCGCCCTGCCCGGCCTGGGGTCGGTCGTGGCCATCACCATCTGTCTGCCCTTTACTTTCGGCATGCACAGTTCCGTGGCCATTGCGCTGCTGTTCGGCGTGTATTGCGGTTCCGTCGCCGGCGGCTCCATCGCCTCCATCCTCCTCAACACGCCCGGCACGCCCCAAGCGGCCTGCACGGCCCTTGACGGGCATCCTATGGCCAAGCAGGGCAAAGCGGCCCAGGCCATCGGCTGGGCTCTCGCGGCCTCCATCTGCGGCGGGCTTCTTTCCTGCCTGGTGCTGATTCTGGCAACGCCCCTTCTGGCTGATTTTGCCCTGAAATTCGGCGCATTTGAGACATTTGCCCTGATTCTTATGGGACTGACCTGCATATCCAGCGTTTCCGCCGAAGCCCAGGTCAAAGGCATTGCGGCCGGGGTTCTGGGCTTGCTCCTGGCCTGCGTGGGCGCATCGCCTTTCAGCAGCGAACAGCGGTTCACCTTCGACCTGTTCGCCCTGAACGGCGGCATTGATCTGGTGGCCGTCATTGTCGGCGTGTTCGCGCTCTCCGAGGTCATCATGCGCGCGGAGGGCATTTTACACGAAAAGCGGGTTGAAGCCATGACGGGCGGTTCAGTGATCCTGCCCGCCCTGCGTGAATGGGTGGGCAGGCGCTGGCTCTTGATCAAATCCTCGCTTATCGGCACCTGGGTCGGGATCATGCCCGGCACGGGCGCTGCCACGGCGGCCTTTCTCGCCTATGGGGAAGCCAAGCGCTCCTCCCCCAGGCGGGACAAGTTCGGAACCGGCGAGCCGGACTCCATTGTGGCAGCGGAATCGGCCAATAACGCCGTCACCGGCGGCGCGCTGGTGCCAACGCTGGCGCTCGGCATTCCCGGCGATCCGATAACCGCCATTTTGCTGGCCACATTCACCATCCACGGCCTCAGCCCGGGTGTGCGGCTGATGACGGAAAGCCCGGAAGTCGTCTATGCCGCCTTTGTCACCCTTATCATCGCCAATATTTTTCTGTACCCGGCCTGCGTGATCACCACGCGGCTTTTCAATTTTCTCCTGCGCCTGCCCGAACCCATTCTCATGGGTGTGGTCGTGGTGCTCTGCGCTCTGGGCGCGTATGGCTCACGAGGGAATCCCGTGGATGTGGCCGTTACCATGGTTGCCGGTATTGTGGCCTACTTCATGCGCCGCAACGGATATCCCATGCCGCCCATTGTCATCGGCCTTGTACTGGGACAACAGTTTGAGCTAAGTGTAGGGCAGATGCTGCTCTTCAAGGGCAATCAAAGCTGGCCGGCCTATATCCTATCCTCGCCCTTGGGGTGCGTCCTGTTGTTGCTCGCCCTCGCCGTCCTGGCCATGCCCCACATCAGCGCATATCGTACAAAAAGATCACCAAAGAGTACTCCGGAAGAGTGTCAACCCTAACATGTAACAGTATGCTGAAGGAGTTTCCCATGTTGCAAAAATTAGCCTCCCGCATGGCCGTGATCCTTTTGAGCCTGCTCATGGCCACCCCTGTTTTTGCCGCCTACCCCGACAAACCCGTAACCCTTGTCGTGCCTTTCGGCGCCGGCGGAGCCGTGGACGTGCCTGCCCGCCTGCTCGGGAACATGATGGAAAAGAAGCTCGGCCAGACCATTGTGGTACAGAACATCGTCGGCGCCGCCGGAACCCAGGGCGCGGCCCAGGTCGTTACGGCCAATCCCGACGGCTACACCTTGGGGTACTTTCCCACGGGTGTCGTCTGCCTTCAGCCTCATGTTCAGAATGTTCCTTACGGCCGCGATTCCTTTACCCTTCTCGGCATGACCACGCGCCAGCCCGTGGTCCTTATGTCTAGCCAGAAAGCCCCCTGGAAAGACTTCAAAGAAATGGTCGAGATCGTCAAAAAAGAACCGGATACATATGTCGTGGCCATCACCGGCACAGGCAATATGACGCATATCCCGGTCCTGGAACTTGCCAAACATTTCGGGCTCAAATTCCGCTATATTCCCTACCGTACCACGCCGGAAGTCATGAAAGACATGCTCACCGGCCGCGTTGCGCTCTATGCGGACTCTCCTGTGCCCCTGTCGCAGTTCGACGTATTCGGATTGATTCAGTTCGCGGATGCGCGCGCGGACAACCTGAATTTCCCCACAACAAAAGAAATGGGCTATGATGGGCAATTCCTGCACTGGCAGGGCGTTTTTGCTCCCAAGGATCTGCCCGCGGATGTGACGGAGCGTCTTGCGCAGGTCATTCAGGAAGTGGTACAGAGTCCGGAGTTCGCCGCTGAGATGAGTAAAATGAGCAGCCGCGCCCATTGGCTGGGAGTCGACGAATTCAGGCGCTTTTTCGAAAAAGAGTTCGACATGTACGGGGTTGTGCTTAAAGAGATTATGGCCAAACCGCAATAGCGATTGCATCGCCGCTTTGGAAAAAGCGGCTGCGTATATGGTGGACGGCTGCGCCCGTGCGGCGCGCCGTCCCGCCATTCCGGCAACACCTTGTATGGTAAGGAGGAACCATGGCGTTTAACCCAAGCATGCCATACGCGCGCCCGAACCGGGACGCCTGCCTTGACTGGCTGCAAATGCTCTCCGGAGCGGCGCTCGTGCTCTTCATGGCGTGCCACACGCTCCTGGTATCCTCTGTGATTATCAGCCCCGGACTCATGAATGCCATTGCCGGGTTTTTCGAGGCCACCTACATGGCCCAGGTGGGCGGACCGCTCATTTTTCTCGTCTTTATCGGCCATTTTATCCTGGCCGCCCGTAAGATCCCCTTTACTGCCGACGGCCAGGAAATCGCCTGGGCGCATGCCAGAATGCTGCGCCATCCCAATACCTGGCTCTGGATAGCCCAGGTGCTCACGGCCATGATCGTGCTGTTCCTGGGGGCCATCCATATGTGGGTGGTGCTCAACGATCTGCCCATTGAGGCCGCCAAGTCGGCGGCCAGGGTGCGGAGCGGCGGCTGGCAGTGGTTCTACTTCATTCTGCTGCCCGTGATCCAATTGCACGTCTTCATCGGCGTCTACCGCATCGGAGTCAAGTGGGGCTTCATCACTCGGGAGAACAGGGACAAAGCGCAAAAAATCGTGTTGGGCATGTTCTGCGGGTTTATGCTTATCGGCGTAATCACCTCGCTGGCGCTGGCCAACATGGCCCTATAAAGGAGCCTTCCATGCAGACCTGGTATTCCGATCTTCTGGTCATCGGCGCGGGCCTTTCCGGTGAGCGCGCGGCCGTGGAAGCCGCGGAAAAAGGATTTTCCGTTGTTGTGCTGTCCATCGTGCCGGCCCGGCGTTCCCACTCTTCCGCCGCCCAGGGAGGCATGCAGGCGGCGCTGGGCAACAGCGTCATGGGAGAGGGCGACAGCCCGGACGTACATTTTGCCGACACGGTCAAGGGTTCGGACTGGGGTTGCGATCAGGAGGTGGCCCGGCTTTTCGCGGACGCCGCTCCCATCGAGATGCGCCGTCTGGCCGCCTGGGGCGTACCCTGGAACCGGGTGGTCGCCGGAAAGGACAGTTATTTCAAGGGCGGGGAAAAATTCGAAAAGGAAGAAAAAAAGGAGAACGAAGGCCTGATCACGGCCCGCTCCTTTGGCGGCACGGCCAAATGGCGCACCTGCTACACCTCTGACGGGACCGGACACGCGGTCATGTGCACCATGGACAACCGGTGCGCAGAGCTCGGCATCAACGTGTTGGACAGAAAAGAGGCCGTCGCCCTGATCCACGACGGCACGACCTGCACCGGGGCCGTGGTGCGCTGCATACGCACGGGCGCGTTGGAAATCTTCCGCTCCAGGGCCACCGTCATTGCCACGGGCGGATTCGGGCGCCTCTACAAAGCCACCACCAACGCCGTGATCTGCGACGGCATGGGGCACATCATCGCCCTGGACACCGGGCTGGTGCCTGTCGGCAACCCCGAGGCCATCCAGTTTCACCCCACGGGCATCGTTCCCACAGACATTCTGGTTACCGAAGGCTGCCGGGGCGACGGCGGCACCTTGCTTGACGTGGATCAAAAACGCTTCATGCAGATATACGAGCCGGAAAAGGCCGAACTGGCCTCGCGCGACGTGGTTTCCCGCCGCATGATCGAGCATATGCGTTCCGGCAAGGGGGTTTCTTCCCCTTATGGGGAGCACCTCTGGCTGGACATCCGCCACCTCGGGGATCAGCATATCTGCGCCAAGCTCCGGGAAGTGGACGAGATTTGCAAATATTTCCTGGGTGTTGACCCACGCGCGCAGCTTATTCCGGTGCGGCCCACCCAGCACTATACCATGGCCGGGATACGCACGAACAAGGACGGCGCGGCATACGGCCTCAAGGGGCTCTTTTCCGTGGGCGAGGCGGCCTGCTGGGACATGCACGGCTTCAACCGTCTGGGCGGCAACTCCCTGGCCGAAACCGTGGTCGCGGGCGGTATTGTGGGCCTTAAGATCGCGGAATTCCTGCAAGGGCACGAGACTGTTTTCGGCACTGCCGCCGCTCGTGAGGCCGTGGCCCGCGTAGAACAAAAAATTGACGAACTCGCCCAGGGAAGCAAGGGCAAAGAAAGCGTCTATGCCGTGCGCGCAGAGTTGCAGCAGGCGCTCATGGACGGCTGCTTCGTGTTTCGTAACGAACAGGGACTGCTCCGTTGCATCGAAACTCTGCAAGGAACCCTCGAACGGGCCAGAAAGGTCGGGCTTGCGGGCGGCGCAACGGGCGTGGCCCCGGAACTTTCCGCTGCCCTGCGCATTGAAGGGCAGGTCAAACTAGGCCTGATGATTGCCAAGGCCGCGCTTGAGCGGCGGGAATCCCGCGGCAGTCATAACCGTGAGGATTATCCGGCGCGGGACGACAAGAACGGGCTTACCCGCACCCTGGCCTACTGGCGGGACGGAGCGGACATGCCCGAACTGGCGTATGAGGATGCCAGCCCGGTCTTTGAACTGCCGCCCGGCGAACGCGGTTACGGCGGCGGGCAGATTGTCCCGGCCGATCCGGACATGGTGGCTGCAAGAATGATCAGGAAGGGGTAAAGGAAACAATGGGACGACAACTGCACTTCACAATATTTCGCTATAATCCCCAATTGCCCGGCGACACCCCGCGCATGCAGGATTTTTTCCTGGATGAAACGCCGAACATGACCCTGTTCATTGCTTTGAACCGCTTGCGCGAGGAGCAGGATCCGTCGCTGGTCTTTGATTTCTGCTGCCGCGCCGGAATCTGCGGCTCCTGCGCCATGGTCATCAACGGCCGTCCCGGCCTGGCCTGCCAGGCCCAGACCGCGGCCCTGCCCGCCACAATCACCCTGCACCCACTGCCGGTCTTCAAAATGCTCGGGGATCTGTCCGTGGACACCGGCGTCTGGTTCCGGGACATGTACCGCAAAACAGAGTCCTGGGTGCATACCACGCGGGAAGTGGATCCCACGCGGCAGGAAGCGCGCATGGACAATGCGCTGGCCGAGGATATCTACGAACTGGAACGCTGTATCGAGTGCGGCTGCTGCATTGCCGCCTGCGGTACGGCCCGGCTGCGTCCCGACTTCATGGGGGCCGCCGCCCTGAACCGGGTGGCCCGCTTTATGATTGATCCCCGTGACGAGCGTTCGGAAAAAGACTACTATGACATCATAGGCTGCGATTTCGGCATCTTCGGTTGCATGGGCCTGCTGGCCTGCGAGGACGTGTGCCCCAAAAACCTGCCTTTGCAGAATCAACTCGGCTTTTTGCGCCGCAAAATGGGCTTTGCCGCCCTCAAACAGTTGTTCAGGCGGCCTTGATATGCGTACTCTGCATACGGATCAGATAGTCGAGGCGGTAACGCAACTGTGCATGCACGCTAACCGTTATCTGCCCCAGGACGTGCGGGATTGCTTCAGCGCTTGCGCGGAAAAGGAACGCTCGCCCGCGGCGCGGGAAATTTTCCGCCAGCTTAAGGAAAACTACGAACTGGCCGCCTCCACCGGCATTCCTTTATGCCAGGACTGCGGCCTGGCCGTGTTCTTTGCGGATGTCGGCCAGGACCTGCACATTACAGGCCTGAATTTGCGCGAAGCCATCAATGAGGGCGTGCGCCGGGGCTACGAGCAGGGGAAGCTGCGCAAGTCCGCCTGCGATCCTTTCAGCCGCACCAACACCAAAGACAATACCCCGGCTATCATTCATTTTGATATTGTTCCGGGCGACAAGCTGCGCCTTGCCTTCATGGCCAAGGGCGGCGGCAGCGAAAACATGAGCCGGGTGACCATGCTTTCCCCGTCCCAGGGCTGGAGCGGCATCCGGGAGTTTGTGCTCCGGCGCGTTGCCGAGGCCGGGCCCAACCCCTGCCCGCCCGTCATTATCGGCATTGGCATCGGCGGCACTTTTGATTATGCTCCGATCCTGGCCAAAAAAGCCCTGCTGCGCAAACTCGGCGATAGCAATCCGGACCCGGCCCTGGACGCCTGGGAAAAGGAACTCCTGGCCGACATCAACAAGCTGGGTATCGGCCCCATGGGCCTTGGCGGCGCAACCACGGCCCTGGACGTGAAGATCGCGGCCGCGCCCTGCCATATTGCCAGCCTGCCCCTGGCCGTCAACGTGCAGTGCCATTCGGCCCGGCACGAGGAGGTGGAACTCTGATGCCCGAACGCCATCTGACCGCTCCCCTGTCCGATGCGGATGCCGCCGATCTGCGCGCGGGCGACGTGGTTTTTCTTTCCGGCACCATCTACACGGCCCGCGACGCCGCGCACAAGCGCCTGTGCGAACTTCTGGACCGGGGCGAGGAACTGCCCTTTCCCGCCCAGGGCGCGGTCATCTACTATGTCGGCCCGTCTCCGGCCCCTGAAGGCAGGCCCATCGGCGCGGCAGGACCGACCACCAGCTACCGCATGGATTCCTATGCCCCGCGCCTGCACCGCCTGGGCGTAAAAGCCAGCATCGGCAAAGGCAAACGCGGGCAGGAGGTGCTTAAGGCCCTCAAGGACACCGGCAGCGTCTATTTCGGCGCCACGGGCGGGGCCGGAGCGCTCCTGTCCATGTGCATCCTTTCCTCCAAAGTAATCGCCTTTGACGAGCTCGGGCCGGAAGCCGTGCGCGAGCTCACGGTCAAAGATCTGCCCCTGCTCGTGATCAATGATGCGGTCGGCGGCAACCTGTATGTCACGCCCGACCTTGCGGCGGTCGGGCTGGAATAGGCTCAGATTTTTGGAGGGGCTCAAACCAGTGCCGCAAAGGTTATCATCCAGTGATACTCTCGATGGGATGAACGTGAGCCTTAGCACCACTGGCCGCACCTCCAAGCCTCCCCGCCAGGGCCTAGCATAGTAGCGTACCGGTTGTGCCGCTGCCATGCCCTGAGATACGAACCACGTGAGCCTTTATGCCGCACATTATCCGTACCGGGCATTCCTAAAACAGCGAAGCTGTTTTCAGGTTACGAGGGGTGCAGGGGAAATCATTTCCCCTGCCAGGGTTTGGGGCGGAGCCCCAATACGAATAAACTCTTTACTATCCAAGGAGACGCGCCATGTCCCTTTTTACCACCCAGGAAGCGCTCGATTACCGGGCCAAAGTTCGTCCCGGAACCGTGGAAGTCATGCCGGTAAAGCCCTGCCGGAACCAGAAGGATCTTTCCCTGGCCTACAGTCCGGGCGTTGCGGAAACCTGCAAGGCCATCCACGCGGACAAGGAACAGGTCTACACCTACACGGGCAAGGGCAACCTTGTGGCTGTGGTGACCAACGGCACGGCCGTGCTTGGCCTCGGCAACATCGGTCCTGAAGCGGCCAAGCCGGTCATGGAAGGCAAGGGCGTGCTGTTCAAGGTCTTTGCCGACGTGGACTGCTACGACATCAATCTGGCCGAAACCGACCCGGACAAGATCTGCGCCATTGTCAAAGCCCTGGAACCGACCTTTGGCGGCATCAATCTTGAGGACATCAAAGCCCCGGAATGCTTCTATATTGAGGAAAAACTGAAGAAGGAAATGAATATTCCGGTGTTCCACGACGATCAGCACGGCACGGCCATCATTTCCGGCGCGGGCCTGATCAATGCCCTGGAAATTTCCGGCAAGAAAATCGAAGACGTGCGCATCGTGGTCAGCGGCGCGGGCGCGGCCGGTATTGCCTGTTCGCGCTTTTACCTGAGCATGGGCGTGCCCAGGGAACATATTGCCATGTTCGATTCGCGCGGGCACATTCACCAGGGCCGCACGGATCTTAATCCGGAAAAGCGGGAGTTCGCCGGGAAAAAGGCCTTTGCCGACCTGGCCGAAGCCTTCAAAGGCGCGGATATGTTCCTGGGCTTGTCCCAGCCCGGACTGGTCAGCAAGGACATGGTGAAAAGCATGGCCGCGCATCCGGTCATTTTCGCCTGCGCCAACCCGGTGCCGGAAATCCCCTACCCGGACGCCAAGGAAGTCCGCCCGGACGCCATCATGGGCACGGGCCGCTCCGACTATCCGAACCAGATCAACAACGTGTCCGGTTTCCCCTTTATCTTCCGGGGCGCGCTTGATGTCAGGGCCACGGAAATCAACGAAGCAATGAAGCTGGCCGCGGCCAAGGCCATTGCCGCCCTGGCCAAAGAACCGGTGCCGGACTATATCCTGGAAGCCTACGGCGTCAGCGAACTGGTCTATGGCGTGGATTATGTCATTCCCAAGCCTTTGGATCTGCGCCTGATCGAATACGTGGCCGGCGCCGTGGCCGAGGCCGCCATGCAAACCGGCGTGGCCCGGCAGCGCGTGGACCCGGCCACTTACCGCCAGTCCCTGAGCGCGCGTCTGGAAGCCTCGCGCTCTCGTATGGAGGGTGTGGTCAAGGCCTACGGTTGGTAAATAAGGAAATTCAGCAAAAAACCGGCGTCTTACGCCGGTTTTTTGCTGTTAATAAAGCACCGTCGGCATAATATCCACACACAACAGCCTGTCCTGGCTCAGTTTGTGTATATAGGTCACAATATTCTCCTTGGTAGCCACATCTTTATATATGTCGGACAGGTAGCCGCGCCTTTCTCCATATAATGCGTAGAGTCCCTGAGCAAACAGGCCCCAGAAGTTTTCTATGCTTGGCCTGTCCTCTATTACCGTGACAACGCCATGTCCCTCCAATTGATAGACGTGGGAAAAGAGTTTGCCCTCGTCACTGCAAACGTAACAGCGCACACAGTAATACGGCAATTCTTTTGCCAGGTCATGCAAGGCCGAGAGCTCCCGCAAGGCCTCTTCATCCAGGGAAATCAGCGGGCGCAGACGTTCTATTTCCGAGTCCATTGTTGCGCAAATGTCATGACGGCGCCGGATATGCCACTGCTCCTGGGAGTTCTGAAGGGAGAGGATATCAGAAAGCAGATCTTCGTTGTCATACTCGGTCTCAAATCCCGGCTTTGCCTGCGAAAAAATAAAGCCCTGCAAATAGCACCAACTGGTTTTAACACAGCGTTCAAGCTGTGAGGCCGTTTCCACGCCTTCAAAGAGCAGATTGAACCCCGATGTCGCGCCAAAAGCGCTCATGGCGCTGCAAACTTCATAAAAAGAGTGTTGCGTATCCGTTCTCTGCACGATGGAGCGGTCAAGCTTGATGATGTCCGGCATAATATGGGCAATGCGCTCCACACTGCTGGCGCCCTTGCCGAAATCATCAATCGCAAGCATACAACCGGCCTGGCGGTACTCGGTAAGCAGCTTTCCAAAGATGTCGTAGTCGCCGAACAACTCTTCTTCCGTCACTTCGATGACAATGTTCCGCGGATCAATCGCATACTGGTCCAGCATGGCCAGAGTGGGCAGTTTGTTGTAATGCTCCCTGTGCATATAGATCCAGGAAGGTTTCAGGTTGATGAAAAGCTTGGCCTTGCTGCCGGATGTGGCGTAGGCCGCAAAGGCAAGCTTGCGCACATGCAGATCAAGCTTCAGCTTGTCCAGATCAGACACCGCCGGATCTTCAAAATACGGCCCCAAGCTGTGGATTCTGCCGTCCCGCTCCTCCCTGGCCAGCACTTCGTAGGCGAATACGCTACGATCCGCAGTTCTGATAATAGGCTGAAAAAAAGGAATCGCCTTTGTAAAGTCCGGAGCAGTCATAAGGATTCCCTGTACATTTTTTAACGTTGCATGATCGTATAGCGGCTACAGCGCAAGGTATTTTTTCATGGTCGGCGCATAGAGGCGATCGCAATGATTGATGTGCGTCATCCACCATTCTTTCAAAAACTGCAAATAGATCTCCGGATCGCGCAGACGCATGCTCTCACTTGCTATGGCAAAAGATTTTTTAATCAGAGCGGCATGTAACCCTTTATGGCTTTCGAGTTCGGCATATCCGGCAAGACGCAAGAACTCCTCTTCCGTGGCAAAGTGCAGTTTTGTATACCCATCCATCATGCTGAATATGGTATTGAGATAAAACTCGGTCTGCTGACCATGCTGAATGGAGAATCCAAACGAATTAATAAGGGTGACTATTCCTCTGTGCTGCTCGTCAATGATGGGAATGCCGATCTCATTTTCCGGACCCCAGGAAATCAGGAGAGAATGACTCATGTGGACAGCTCCTTATTTAGAAAAATCATACCATTTTGCAGGCAAAAAACTCAAGAGGAGATATTCACGGGTAGGGTTTCATGACCTGGCGCAGCGTTGCAGCAGTAAAAAGTCCGCCGCACATAGGGCGGCCATGGCTTTCAGTACCGGAACCACACGCGGAATGGCGCAGATGTCATGGCGGCCGCCTGCCGTGAACCCGGCGGGTTTTCCATCCCTATCCACACTCCGCTGCTCTTGGCCGATGGAGGCAATGGGCTTGACGGCCACTGTAATGACCACAGGCGCGCCACTGCTCATGCCGCCGAGCACGCCTCCGGCATTATTGGAGGCAAACCCGTACCCGGCGCCGCCGGGCAGCGTACCGCTTGCCGCTACAAAGTCGTGGCCTGCGGCGCGGTTATTATCGCCGCAGGCGGGCAGCAGAGGATCGTTATTCTCGCTCCCCTTGAGGCGCGCTGCCGCGAATCCCTGGCCGATCTCGACCCCTTTGACCGCGCCCACGCCCATCATGGCATAGGCCAGACGCGCGTCCAGTTTATCGAATACCGGCTCGCCGAGCCCGGCGGGCAAACCAAGTATTTCCACCCGCACCAGCCCGCCGATGCTATCGCCCTGTTTGCGCGTTGTCTCGGCCAGGGCATCCCACTTGGCGGCAGTGTGCGGGTCCGGGCAGAACCAGGGGCGGGAAGCGGCGCCCGCGCTGTCATCAAGAGACGCGGCAATACCGCCTACCTCCAAGGTACAGGCGCGTACAGTTATGCTCAGGGTATGCAAAAATTTCGCGGCAATGGCTCCCCCGGCCACACGGCTCACGGTCTCCCTGCCCGAGGAACGGCCTCCGCCCCGGTAATCGCGCAGCCCATACTTAACCTGGAAGCCGAGATCAGCATGGCCCGGCCGGAACACGCGGGCCAGCGCGCTGTAGTCGCCGGAACGCTGGTCCGTGTTGTCCACATGAAAGGCAATGGGCGTACCCGTGGTCAATCCCTCGAATACGCCGGACAAAATACGCACCCGATCCGGCTCGTTACGGGCCGTTCCGGCCGCTTCGCCCCGGCCGCCCGCGCCGGGACGCCGCGCATCCAGTTCCTGTTGGATATCTTCTTCCGACAGGGCCAGCCCGGCCGGACAGCCGTCCACAATGCCGCCAAGTCCGGGGCCGTGCGATTCGCCATAGGTGGTCAGGCGAAAAATGCGCCCAAAGGTGTTGCTGTCCATGAAGTGGTCCTTTTTCTTGGAGGGGCTCTGCCCCTCCACCCCGCCAGGGCCTAGCCGGCCCTGGACCGGGTATTCCTGAAAACGGCAAAGCCGTTTTCAGGGTATGGGGGTGCAGGGGACTGAGTCCCCTGCCGGGGTTTGGGGCGGAGCCCCAAATTCGGATTCCAGAAACGCCGCAACGACTTCCAGCACCGCCTGGAGCGGCAGGGAGGCGTCCACGCGGCAGTGCGCGCTCTCCCGGTACAAGGAGTCCCGTTCGGCCAGCACCCGCGCCATTTCCCGCTCCGGGTCCTCTCCGGTCAGGGAAGGCCGGAGGCTTACGCCGTGGTCACGGGCCAGACGTGCGCCCAGGACCTCGGCAGGAGCGTCCAGATAGATGACCAGGCCGGTGGCGCGCATCAAGGCCCGGTTTTGCGGGTCCAGCACCATGCCTCCGCCCGTAGCCACAACCGCGCCGGGCACGGCTGCGGTCGCAAGAGCCCGCGACTCCCGCTTTCTGAACCCTTCCCAGCCCTCGCGCTCCACAATTTCGGACACGCTCAGACCTGCCTCGGTAGTCAGGATGGCGTCGGTATCCAGGCAGGAAAGACCAAAACGTTCCGCCAGAAGCCCGGCAAGCGTTGTCTTGCCGCAGCAGCGCGGTCCCACAAGAAAAACCAAAGGGCGGCCCTTGTCTGTATGCATGGCAATGTTCAACCACATTTTGCTTGTTGGACTATACGGCGATTCTCAATTTTTCGCAAAAGAATAACCGCTATCGGGGTTCATTCCACCACCATAAAGCCCGTTCGCGCAGCAACGGCAGGTCGCCCCCGGCGGCCAGATTCAAAAAGGTCCGGTAGCTGCGCACCGCGTCCTGGCTGGCGGGATTGGCCTCAAAAAGCGCTTCGAAAAGCGGGCCGTCTTCGGTGAGCATGGTGGCCGCGGCTTCCTTGCGACGCTGGAAGGAAGGCGTGAGAAAGGGCAACAGCTCCGGATGATCGGCCAGGGTCGCAAAGTAGGCGGCGCTGGTCACGAAATTCAAGCCCTGGATATAGGCGGCGGCTTGGTCGTGTTCCTGGGCTGTTGTGCGGAACGGCGCGCAGCCGATCCGGCTAAAAAGCTCTTCCACAAGACGGATGTCTTCTTCCCCGGCCTGGGCGCCGGGACAGACAGCCACACGCAAATCGCCCGGAGCATCCGGCCCGAACAAGGGATGCGCGCCAACGACAGGCCCGGCGTATACCTTCTGCATTTGCGCCATGGGCTGCACCTTGACGGAGGCGATATCGACGAGCACCTGCCGCGCGTTCAAATGCGGAACAAGCGCGCACAGCGCTTCCGGCATTGCCGCTATGGGCACGCAGAGCAGGACAAGATTCGCCGCCGCGCAAAGCCTGTCCAATCCGGCCTCCGCAAGCGGCTGATCCGCTCCGGCCACGGGTATTTCGGCGGCGTGCAGGCGTTTGAGCAACATGGACCCCATCCGCCCTTGGCTGCCGATCAGGACTATATTCAGCGCGCTGTTCATGTCCGCACCAGAATTTTTTCCCATAATTCCCAAAAATCGGGGAAGGACTTGGCAATAACCGTCGGATCGTCAAGACGGACAGGACCGTGCCGCAGACCGAGAACAGCCGCGGACATGGCAATGCGGTGATCGCCGAAGGCGCGGAACAGAGGAGCGGGCCGGGGAATGCCGCCCTCAATAACCAGGCCGTCCTCACGTTCTTGCACCGCGATCCCGGCGGCGCGCAAATTCGCGGCGGGAGCGGCAATGCGGTCGCTTTCCTTGATGCGCAGGTGGGCCACATTGCGAATAGTGCTCGCGCCCTGGGCGAAAGCCGCCAGCACGGCGACAGTGGGCGCCAGATCCGGGCAATGTCCCATGTCCACGTCAATGGCGCAAAGCGGCGAAGGATGGACGGTGACGCCTGCTTCGCCTTCTTCAATGGCCGCGCCCATGCGGCGCAGAATATCCAGCAGCGCGCGGTCGCCCTGCAGGGAATCTTTGCGCAAGCCCTGCACGCGGACGGGATATTTTCCCAGCGCTCCGGCGGCCAGAAAATACGAGGCCCCGGACCAGTCGCCTTCCACCCAAAAATCGCCCGCCAGGTATGCGGCAGGCCGCATATGGAAGCGCAGCCTGTCCGGCCTGGCCTCCCGCAGGGAACGCCAATCCGTTTCGCGCCAGCTCCCGGCCTTTTCCCACACTTCAAAGGGAACGCCGAAATCTTCCAGTATTTGCAGGGTCAGGCCCACATAAGGCCAGGAAAGCGTTTTTGTCCCGCCAAGCGTAATCGTGAGCGGCTCACGGCAGAGCGGCGCGGCAAGCAGCAAACCGGAAAGATACTGGCTGGATTCGTCCAGACTCATTGTAATTGTGCCGCCGCGCAGGCCCCGCGCTTCAAGCACGAAGGGCGGACAACCCGCCTGCCCTTCAAAGCGCACACTCGTGCCCAGTGTTTCCAGCGCGGAGGTTAACGTTCCTATGGGCCGCTCATGCATGCGCCCCGCGCCGTGAATGCGAAAACGTCCCTGCCCCGCGGCCAGTATAGCAGTCAGCAAACGGCAACTGGTGCCGGATTCATGCACATCGCAGGACAGCGCGTCTGTTAACGGTTTACGTTTGAGATTGTCGCTTAACGGCGGGCAAAGCCCGCCTACGCCAATCTCACGGCAAGGATTTGCGGGCAAATCCTTGCGGAGCAATGTAACATTTTCAAAGTTACATTGCTCCATACTGTCAAGAGCCGCGCCCTGTAACACCCCCGCGACGCCGCGCACGCGCAGGCCGCCGTCAGGCAGGTCTTCCATCCGCGCTCCGGCGGCGCAGAGGATGCGCCGGGTGCGCGTGATATCATCGCTGTCCAGCACATGGTGCAGGACCGACTCGCCGCGCGCCAGCGCCGCCGCAATAAGCATGCGGTGCGAGAGGGATTTTGAGGGAGGGGCCGTAATGGCAATCATGCGTGCAAAGCCTCCTCGGGCCTGTCCAGACGCGGCCCGGCCGGGTACACGCCCAGGATGCGGCAATGGGTGCACAAGCCGCGCACCTCTTCAAGCACCGGCGCAAGATGAGGGTTTTTCAGGTCGCATTCCAGATCCGCGAAAAAAACGTATTTCCAATGTTCCATGCGCAAGGGACGCGATTCCAGTTTGCGCATGTTCAGTCCGGCCCGGGCCAGCGCGTCCAGCACGGCGGCAAGCGCGCCCGCCTTGTCCGGCAGAGTGAACAGCAGGGAACTGACGGCATCCTCCAGCGGGTATTTTTTCTCTTGCGCGGGCAGTGTCGGTAATTGCCTGATAACGGCAAAGCGCGTCCAATTATTGGGCGCATCCTGGATTTGGGTGGACAGCAGGTGCAGATGCAGCGGGTCGGCCAGATTGCGGTGCGCGATAGCGGCCGTGCCCGGCTCCTGGGCGGCGCCGCGGGCCGCGGCGGTCGTGGATTCCAGCGGAACAAGGCGCGCTTGGGGCAGATTGGCGCGCAGCCACGCTCCGCATTGCGCCAGCGGCTGGGAATGGGAATAGACGGTATGCACGTTGGCCAGCGAACGTTCCAGGCTGAGCAGACTGTGGTTGATGCGGTAATAGACTTCGGCCTGGATGTCCAACTCATACTCCAAGAACAGATCCAGCACCTGTCCCACCGAGCCTTGCAGGGAGTTTTCCAGGGGCACTATGCCCATATCGCAACGGTGTTCATGCACGGCCCGGAATACATCCGGCAGGTCCGCCTGGGCGCTGAAGTCCAGGGATGCGCCCAGAAACTCCAGGGCCGCATGGTGGGAAAACGTGCCTTCCGGACCGAGATAGGCCACGCGCAAAGGGCGTTGCAACGCGCGGGATGAGGAAAATATCTCGCGCCAGATATTTTCGATATGCCGTTGGGGCAACAGGCCTGTGTTCCAGGTGGCCAGATTGTCCAGTACCTGCCGTTCGCGCTGCGGATCGAAAATGGCGCCGGGACTTTTTTCTTCCGCCATCGCCGCCTTGACCTGCCCGACCTTCAGGCTCAACAGAGCCCTCTGGTTGAGCAGGCGCAGCAGTTCCCTGTCCGAGGCGTCTATTTCGTCGCGCAAGGAGAGCAGGCGCGCGCGCAAGTCTTGCGTGGTGTTCATGCCATATTCCTATATTTCCGTAATGTCCTCGTTAATACGCATGCCGAAATGCCGCCCGGCCCGATCGAGTCGACAGAGAACCTGATCGCCCGGTTTCAGATCCACGACGCTGATCGGCGCGCCTTGCGGAGTGACCAGGCGGATGGTTTCAGCGTTCTGGAGAAAAACCGCTCCGCGCTGCCCTTCTGTTTCGGCTTCAATAAGCAGCATGGGGCGCGCTTCCACCTTGACGCGTCCGATGGTGGCGAGGCGGCTCTCGCCCGAGGCGTTGACAACGAGCACCTCGTCTCCGGCGCGCAACTCTTCAAGATAGCGGGTACGATCGCCGGGCATAATCACGTAAGCATGCACGGCCCCGGCATTGACGCGGAAAGGCCGGGCAGCGACATATTCGTTGTGCTCGGTTTCCGCATGCACAAGGAAGGTGAAGGCGCTGGAATTGCCGACCAGCAAACCCTGTCCGCGCTGCAGCATGGACAGGCTGTCAACGCAGACGCGGTGTCCGAGGCCCGCATGCCGTATGCCGGTGATCGTGGCCGGTACAAGCTCCTGAAGCTCCTGCCTGTACTTGAGGGCGGCCACAATGTCCCTCATCCGCGGCAGAGCGGACGGGAGAAGCACAATGGTGCGCACGCCGCGCTCCAGGATACCGGCGGCCAGCATGGCCTCATCCATGTTCCCGGCCTCCACGGCCACAGCATCGCTTTGGGCGAGCAGGTTTTCCACGGGAATGACCTCCCAGCCGCGGGAAAGGGCAATGTGTTCCCCGGCCTCCATGCGCGACAGGGCAAGGCTTTCGTCTTCTTTGCTTTGCAGGGCCAGCGAGGGCATGTCTTCCTCCGCAATGACCGTGCAACAGGCCAGGCGTTCGATTTGGGCCAGATGTTCGCGCGGCGCGACAATGCCGTCCACGCCGCACTCAAGGGCCAGCGTCACATCTTCTTTGCGAAAGGGAACACTTCTGAAGAGCGCGAGGGGCATATCATTCTCCCAGTATGGTAAGGGCCTGCGCGACCGTGCAGTCTTCGTGCACCAGCGCGCGCACGGCGCGCACGAGGTCCACGCGGCGTGGATGCTGAAACACGTTGCGCCCCACGGAAAGGCCCGCGCCTCCCGCGCGCAGGGAATCATGCACCATGTGCAGAAATTCGGCGGTGGATTCCATGCGCTCCCCGCCCGCGATGACGACCGGCACACAACAGGCCTGCACGACTTCGGCAAAGCTCTCCAGGGAGCCTGTGTAGGGGACTTTAACAATGTCCGCGCCAAGCTCCACGCCGACCCGAGCGCAATGGGCGACCAGCTTGGGATCGTAGCCGTTGGAAACCTTCGGCCCGCGCGCGTAGACCATGGCAAGCAGCGGCATGCCCCATTCCGAGCAGAGGGTGGAAATGTGGCCGAACTCGCTGAGCATGTCCCGCTCGTTGTCGTCACCCAGGTTGACGTGGATGGAAACCGCGTCCGCGCCGAGGGTGATGGCTTCCTTCACCGTGCCGACCAGAACCTTGGTGTTGGGCATGGGCGAAAGAGAGGTGGAGGCCGACAGGTGAACGATAAGCCCCATGTCCTTGCCGCGTTTGCGGTGCCCGCAACGCACCAGACCTTTATGCATGAGCACGGCGTCCGCCCCGCCTTCGGCCATATCGTTGACCGCTTCGGGCATATCGATGAGTCCGTCGATGGCGCCGACCGTGGTGCCGTGATCCATGGGGATGATGATGGTACGTTTGGTATCCCGGTTGATGATGCGTTCAAGTCGCACAAGTTTGCCAAGATGCATGGTATTCTCCTTTTTCTCCGCCTTGAAATTTCCAGGCTGTGCTAACAAATAAGCAATTTTGTTCTCCGGCAAGGAAGATGAGCCTGTTATAAGGGAGTATACTCTTATGGTATTCGACCGAAATAACAGGCTCATCTGACGCAGTCGGAGGGCAAAAGGGCTATTTGTTAGCATAGCCTGGGCGCAAAACGCGCTACGCTCACCGGGACTGCCACCGGCAGCCAGAGAAATAAAAAAGGCCGCCGGCATTATGCCTGCGGCCCCGAGAGTTTACCTTCAACACACAATATCAGGCGCACCCTCGTCCGCAGGCGTGAGTAAAGCAATACCAGTAGCGGTAGTTGCTGAAGTGGACGGAAAAGTGCGCAAAAACAGGGTTCATAACCTTTGGCCCTTTGAAACAATTTTGGTAAGGATAGAGAGCCGGGCTGTCACTGTCAAGTATTTTTTGGGGAGAGTGCCCCAGTTTGAGCAAAGCCGACTCTTTACAGTATCCCAGTGGAACTATAAGGTGATGTTCAACTTTTCGCAAAACATTACCGGAGACTTTTTCGATGACTCAGTTTCCCCGCATGCATCGACTGCCACCCTATGTTTTCGCGGTGGTCAGTGATCTGAAGATGCAACTGCGCCGCCAAAATGTGGATATTGTGGATTTCGGCATGGGCAACCCGGACATACCCACCCCACAGTTTATCGTGGACAAGCTTACCGAAGCCTCGGCCAAGCCGGTGAATCATCGCTACTCCATGTCGCGCGGCATCCCAAACCTGCGCAAAGCCATCTGCGACTGGTATACCCGCCGTTTCGGCGTTTACCTTGACCCGGAAACCGAAGCCGTGGCCACCATGGGCGCGAAAGAAGGCCTGGCCCACCTGGCCATGGCCATGCTTTCACCGGGGGACGTGGTTTTCGCGCCGGACCCTACTTATCCGATCCACACCTATGCCGCGATCATTGCCGGGGCCGACGTGCGCCGCATCCCCATCGGACGCGGGCGAGACTTTTTTGACGACCTGCTCTTTGCCACCAAACAAACCTGGCCCCAGCCCAAAGTGCTGTTCCTGAGCTACCCGCACAACCCGACCACGGAAGTGACCAGCGTCGAATTTTTCCAGAAGGTTGTGGATTTCGCCAAAGAGCACAAAATTTTTGTGGTGCACGATCTGGCCTATGCCGATCTCGTGTTCGACGGGCACGTGGCCCCCAGCTTCATGCAGGCCGAAGGAGCCAAGGACGTGGGCGTGGAGTTTTTCTCCATGTCCAAAAGCTACTCCATGGCCGGCTGGCGCGTGGGCTTCTGCGTGGGCAACCGCGACATGGTATATGCGCTCACCCGGATCAAAAGCTACCTGGACTATGGTATTTTTCAGCCCATCCAGATTGCCGCCACCGTGGCCCTGAACGCCCCGGACGACTGCGTGCATGATATCTGCAACATCTACCGCCAGCGCCGCGACTGGCTTATTGAGGGCCTGCACCGCATCGGCTGGAATGTGCCCTCTCCCAAAAGCACCATGTTTGTCTGGGCTCAGATTCCCGAAGAATACCGCCATATGGGTTCTGTGGAATTCTCCAAATTACTGCTCAAGGAAGGCCATGTGGCCGTGTCGCCCGGTCTCGGTTTCGGAGCCAATGGCGACGACTATGTGCGCTTCGCCCTGATTGAAAACCAGCACCGCACCAACCAGGCTATTCGAGGCATCAAAAACGTACTCTCAAAGGCAGGCAGTGATGGCTGATTCTTCTCCCCTTGTACTCGGCATTGCCGGTTTCGGCACGGTCGGCTCCGGCCTGGTGCGTATTCTGGCTGAAAACCGGGCCGAGATTCTGGCCCGCACCGGCAGGGATATCGTCATCAGGAAAGTGCTGGTGCGCGACGCCTCCCGTCAACGGGCCTGCGCCCTGCCCGAGGGCGCTGCGCTGACCACCAGCCTGGACGACCTGGTCAATGACCCGGCCATCAACGTTGTGGTTGAGTTGATCGGCGGCGTGGACAAGCCCCGTGAACTGATCCTCAAAGCCCTGAGCGCGGGCAAGAACGTGGTCACGGCCAACAAGGCCCTGCTGGCGGAAAGCGGCAACGAACTTTTTGCCCTGGCCGCGGAAAAGGGGCTGCACCTCGGTTATGAAGCCAGCGTGTGCGGCGGCATTCCGGTTGTGCAGACGCTGCGTGAAAGCCTGGCCGGAAACCGCCTGGAAGGCCTGATGGGCATCCTGAACGGGACCAGCAACTATATCTTGTCGGAAATGAGCACCAAAGGCCTTGATTTTTCCGTGGCCCTGAAACAGGCCCAGGAACTCGGCTATGCCGAGGCCGACCCGACCCTGGATATTGAAGGCTTTGACGCGGCCCACAAGCTGGCCCTGCTCATCCGCCTGGCCTGGGGCGTGGACTATCCATACGCGCAACTCCCGGTGCGCGGCATCAGCCAGGTGCGGCCGGAAGACATCAATTATGCCCGCGAATTCGGCTACCGCATCAAGCTTGTGGCCCACGCCCGTCTGGTGGGCCAAAGCCCGGCCGAGGGCGGCGGCATAGAAGCGGAAGTCTGTCCGACCCTGGTGCACCAGACCTATCTTATGGCCCGCGTGGGCGGCGCCTACAACGCGGTGCGCCTTGAAGGCAATGCCGTGGGTTCGATTTTTCTGCACGGCAAAGGCGCGGGCGATCTGCCCACGGGCAGCGCCGTGGCTTCCGACATACTGGCCATTGCCAGAAACGCGTGCCCCAACAACACCGGCTTTGCCCGGCCGCATCTGCCTGTTCCGGCCAAGGTCATCCCCCAGGCCGAATCACGCAGCCACTACTACATTCGCATGAAAGTCACGGACAAGCCCGGTGTGCTGCGGGATATCGCGGCGATCATGGCTGAAAACGACATTTCCATTGCCCAGGTTATACAAAAGGACAGTGATACCGGCGATGCGCCCTGCGCCTGCGCCTCGTCCCATGTGCCCTTCATCATCATGACTCATGAGGCTTCCACCGCCGGAGTGCATAAGGCCCTGCGCACCCTGGCCGCTTCACCCCTGCTGCATGAACCGCCGGTACATTACCGGGTGATGGTAAAGAAAAATTGATGTTAGAGCAGTGTAACTGCTCTGCAAGGATTTGTCCGCAAATCATTGCCGCGACAATTCCGCAGGAGAGCGGAATTGGACGGGGGAGCGAATGCGACCCCGCCCCGAAGGGGCGAGGCACAGGATGTGCCGAGTCAGATGCTTGTAGGCGGGTCGCGGACACAGGCCCTGTGCTTTGCCCGCCGTATAACAAGCATCTCAAGCGTAAAATACCATAAAGAGGAGTACAAGCATGTATAAAAAAATTCTCTTGCCCATTGACGGCTCGGAAAACGCCACCCTGGCCTGCCACCACGCCATTGACCTCGCCAAGGCGGGCAACATGGAAATTGTATTGCTGAATTGCTACGGAGAGCTGCCCGCCACCATCGGGGGAGCGGCCAGGGATGAAGTCATCGCCTTGTCCGAGGCCGAAGGCAAGACCATCCTCGCCCCTTGCGAGCGGCTCTGTGAGGAGAGCGGCGTGACGTATAAAAGCCTGGTCCGTTGCGGCGGTCCGGGCAGAACCATCGTCCAGGTGGCCCAGGCCGAAGGCTGCGACATCATTGTCATGGGTTCGCGCGGCCTGAGCGATTTTTCCGGCATGGTCATGGGCAGTGTGAGCCACCGGGTGCTGCGCCATTCCACTGTTCCCGTGCTCATTGTGCGCTGATCAGCCCACAGCGGCAAAAGAGAAATGATGAAACGAACGCCCCGCGCGGGACGGCGCGCTCCGGCGCGGGGACGTGCCCCGGATGCGCGGGTGGCCGCCCCCCGTCCACGCGCGGAGCAGTACATTCCGGCGCGTGAGCCCAACCTGCTGGCCCGGCCCGGCCCGGAACTCATTGCCGTTCTGGATACGGCTCTTGCCGCCCTGGCAAGGGCCTTTCCGATCCCGGCCGGACACCGCAAGGATCTGCCGCCCGCCGTGCGCGAACTCTCGCGCATCCTGACCTCGGAACGCGGTGAGCTTTCCCGTTCCTACTGGTCAGCGCCGCGCCTGGCAACGGCCTATCTGTATTTTTTCCTGCCCTGGAACATTTTTCGTCTGGCCTGGCTTCTGCCCGGCCTGGACATGCCCCTGCGTCCGGGCAACCGCATCCTGGATCTCGGCAGCGGTCCCCTGACCCTGCCCATTGCCCTGTGGTGCGCCCGGCCTGATTTGCGGCAGACGCCGCTTTCCTTTGACTGCGTTGATGTGGCTGTGAAGCCTATGGAATATGGGCGGTCCGTGTTTTACGCCCTGGCCGGGGAAGATTCCCCCTGGCGCATCTTTCCGCAGCGTTCCCCGGTGGAAAAGGCCCTGCGCCTGGCCGGGCGGGAGGCCCTCAAGCCGCCGCAAAAGAAAGCCGGGCAACACGGGCCTGCTCCGAACACGCCCGCGCAAGGCGGCTATGATTGCATCATGGCCGGAAATATACTGAACGAACTGTGCGCGGGCAGCGCCCAGGGCAATGCGCAGGCCCTGTCCGCCCGTCTGGAGGAATTAACCGGCCTGGCGCACGGTGCGTTGCTTCCGGAAGGCCGCCTTTTTCTGCTGGAACCTGGGACCCGCTTCGGCGGCAAACTGATTTCCCTGGCCAGAAAAGGCGCTTTGCAACAGGGTTTTGCCCCGCTCGCTCCCTGTACGCACGATGCCGCCTGTCCCATGCTGGAACAGGCCGGTTCGTATACCGGCTGGTGCCACTTCATCCACCCGGCGGAAAACGCGCCAGCCGCGCTGCGCGAACTGAGCGCCAAAGCCCGTCTGGAAAAAGACAGCCTGGCTTTAAGCTGTCTGCTGCTGCGCCGGACCGGCCAGATCGCGGCCACACCGCTTGCTGAATCGGACAGCCTGGACGAATTGGAAGCCCTGTACGCCGAAATCACGGCTGAAGACGCTCTGCTCCAGAGTAACAAAAATACTGCGGGCCACGAAGATGACAAAGATCATAAAGAACGGCAGGCTTCCGGACACCTTGCGCATGCCGTGGATTCTCCCCTGGCCCGGACACGGGTCATTTCCGCACCCATCCGTCTGCCCGGCAGCACTGAGCCTGCCCGCTACGCCTGCTGCGCCAAAGGTCTGGCCCTGCTCCTGGATGCCGCGCGAACGCCCTCGGGCGCATACGTCACCTTGCCCTGGCCGGACAAGGAACAACGCGACGCCAAAACCGGCGCGCTTATCCTGAAGCGAAATTAGGGGCTGTCTCCAAATAAGGAATTTTGCTCCAAGAGCGAGGAATCCGGCCCTTTTTGCGGAGGAAGTGTACTCTTATGGTACTCGACCGGAGCAAAAAGGGCCGGATGACGAAGCTATTTGGACAAAAGAACTATTTGGAGACAGCCCCTAGTCCAGCCGCATGCCCACCCGCACCATACGGCATGCCCGCGCGGCGGCGTTTTCCAAAAGCACTCCGGCGTGTTCCATGTAATGCTCCAGGCTGTCTATGGAAGACACCACAGCGGCAAGGGCATCGATGCCCTGGTCGTACACCGCCTCAACTCCCGGTCCCAGCGCGCCCGAGATGCATATCACCGGCTTGCCGTGCTGTTTGGCTATTTTGGCCACACCGACCGGGGCTTTGCCGTAAGCGGTCTGCACATCGCTTCTGCCTTCTCCCGTGATGACCAGATCCGCATTGCCCGCCCGCGCGGCCAGGCCCGTGGCCTCAAGCACAATGGCAATGCCCGGTTCAAGTTTGGCTCCGGCAAAAAACAGCAGTCCCGCCCCGAGTCCTCCGGCCGCTCCGGCGCCGGGAGTGGCCGCCAGGTCCTTGCCCGTGCTTTCCCGGGCGACCTCGGCAAAGCGAGTCAGGGCGGCATCCAGTTGGCGCACCATCTCCGGCGTTGCCCCCTTTTGCGGCCCGAACACGGCGGAAGCGCCGCGCTCGCCGGTCAGCGGGTTGTCCACATCACACGCCACCCGGATGCGCGTTTGAGCCAGCAAGGGATCAATGCCTGTGGAGTCGATGCGGGCGAGTCCGGCCAGGGCCGCGCCGCCGGGTTCCAGTTCCTTGCCCGAAGCGTCAAGAAAGCGCAGACCGAGGGCGCGCAAGGCCCCGCTTCCGGCATCATTGGTGGCGCTGCCGCCGATGCCGATAATCAAGGTGGGTTTGTCCTCTGCCTTATCCACACCGCGCGCGGGGTCGTGCAGAGCGGCCAGAGCCGCGCGAATCAGTTCTCCGGTGCCGTAGGTATCCGCCCGCAGGGGGTCTCTTTCTTCCAGCGTGAGCAGCGGCAGGCCGGAGGCAGCGGCCATTTCCACCACGGCCGCGCGGCTGTTGCCCAGGAGACCCCAGCGCGCCTCCACCGGCTTGCCCAGCGGACCCCGCACCGTGGCAACGCGTATTTCTCCGCCAGTGGCGGCTGTCAGAGCGTCCACAGTACCTTCGCCGCCGTCGGCAATGGGCGCGAGATCGCAAACGGCGTTGTCAAACACCGAGCGCACGCCGCGCGCCATGCTTTGCGCCGCTTCCAGAGCGGACAGGCTTCCTTTGAAAGAGTCGGGGGCTATCAGAACACGCATGGAACCTCCTGTTCGCTGCACAGGCCAGCATACAATACGTGACTCAAGGGCAGGGAGTGTCTCGGCTCGTCGTCAGACGAGGAAGGCGCGGCTTTGAGCGATGGGGCTGGACCCTTCTGGTCCTGTCCCGGAGCACAAAGTAAGCCTGACGAAGTATCACGACAAGCCGAGACACTCCCTAGGGGCTGGCGGACAACTCCTCCAAATACTCATTCAGTTGGGTAAGATCTTCGTGCCAGGGGTGGCCGGAAGGCTTGAAATACTCGCCCCGTCCATAAAAGCGGGTGCCCACGGCCTCGGCCGCGTACTGATCCGTGCGCGCGTCCCCGATCATGATGGCATTGCAGGGCTTTACCCCAGCATGCTGCACGATGATGCGCAAAAGCTGCGTCTTGACCGTGGGTGAACCATACACGCCCACAAAATATTTGCTCAGGCCGCGATTCTGAATAATCATGCGCAGTTCTTCCTCGGGCGCGCCCGAAGCCACATACATGGGCACGCGCCCGAGCCAGCGTTCCAGCACCCCCTGTACACCCGGCACAAGGGGGCAGCGGGCGATCTCTTCCAGGGCGATTTTCTTGAACTGTTCGTTCAGAACCTCTTTTTCCTCGTCGGTGATGGCCCGGCTTTTATAGGTCGCGTAAAGCCATTCAAACTTCTTGAACCGGCTTACCCCGCCGTTCAAGTTATGGTAGGCAAGCAGGCCTTCCGCCGCTTCCTCGCTGATTTCCTTGCCGATGCGGTAGAAAGCCTTGGTCTTGATGTCCATGCTTTCAAGAATGACGCCGTCGCAGTCAAAAACAATGAGATCCAGGGCCATGAGCGGGCGAACTCCATTGTTAGAGCAGCTTACACTGCTGCAATCCATCCAGAAGATTTCTTATGGTGTCGGTTTCCATGGTGATACGCGCCTCTTTGGCATAAGAGCCGACATGCGGCGTAAGGATCACCTGGGGCAGTTCCAGCAGAGGGCCACTGTACGGCTCTTTCGCGAATACGTCCAGGGCGGCGCCGGAAAGCCGTCCCTCGCGCAGGGCTTCAAACAGCGCCTGCTCGTCCACTATGCCGCCGCGCGCCGCATTGATCAACCAGGCGCCCTGTTTCATGCCCGCGATGCGTCCGGCATCCAGAATCAAGGAGCCATCCCTGGGTTTGGCCGTGTGCAGGGTGACGATATCCGCGCGGGCCAGAAGCTCTTCCATGCTCAAGCTGCGGTAGGAACCGCAGTTTTCGCGCACGGCCGGATCGAAAAAGCAGACCGTGCAGCCCAGGACCGCGAACAGGTCAGCCACGGCCCGGCCGATACGCCCGAACCCGACAATGCCCAGCACCTTGTCCTGCAAAAGGCTGCCCATGCGCTTCTTCCACTGCCCGGCGCGCATCTCCCGGTCCATGCGGCTGACCTCGCGCAGCAGATCCAGGGCATAGCCCAGGGTCAGTTCGGCCACGGCCCTGGTGGGCCCGTCCGGAGTGTTGCGCACGATGATGCCGCGCGCTGCCGCCGCTTCCAGGTCCACGCTGTCCATGCCCACACCGCAGCGGGAGATAACGCGCAAATCCGGGCAGGCTTCCATAACCCGCGCGGTCAGAGGTTCCGTGCCTGCCGCGACACCCACGCAGCCCTGCAAAAGCGCAATGGCCTCGTCTTCGCTCAAGGCCCGGCCGTAGGGATTGAGCACGGCTTCAATGTTCCGCTCTTGCAAAAGCCGCAAAGGCTCGTCGCTGAATTTGGCAAAAGAAGAAGTGCTGATGGCTGTCTTCATGGTATTATCCTTATTTTTCGCCCCGGTAGCGCAGAATCTTCGCGGGAACGCCGCCAACCACGGCATTGGCCGGCACATCACACGTGACCACGGCTCCTGCCGCGACAACCGCGCCGGAAGCGACATGCACTCCGGGCAGAATCACGCAATGAGCCGCGATCCAGACATTATCCTCAATGATCACTGTGGATGGTACATGCCCTTGGGCCGCAATGGGAATATCCAGCCGATCATAGGCATGGTTGGCCCCTTGAATGAGGCACATGGGACCGATGATCACGTCGTTGCCGATACGAATCTCGGCGTCATTGCCGTTGATGGAACTGAAGTCGCCCACAAATACCCGGTCGCCCAGGCTGATGCGCCCGCGTGAAGCATACAGCGAGGCATGCCTGTTCAGGCCGACACCCGCACCCAGACGGATATTGCCGAAGCCCTGAATCACAACGCCCACGCCGGAGCGAAAGGAACCGGCAGTTGCAAAACAAGGCCTGTACAGCCAACGCCGCAGCAGCGTGCCCGGCCCGCCGGGAATCCAGCCCCAGAGTAGCCGCCAGAATTCCTCGGCCTGCAAGACCACCCGTTGGCGCAAAGACAGACGCGCATCCGAATTATGTTCCGGCCTCATAAGCCGCCTCCATCATTTGTGGAAACAACCGGCCTGAGCCCGCTGACCAAGGCCATGACCTTGATGCCTTTTTTCTCGCCGGTAAAGCCCAGACGCTCCTCGGTCGTGGCTTTGACATTGATCCAGGCAAGCGGCAATTGCAGCATCTTGGCCAAGTTGGCGGTAATGGCTTCCCGGTGCGGCGCGATGCGCGGCGCCTGGGCCACGATGGTGATGTCCACGCCGGTGATGCGCAGCCCGGCCATGCGGGTCCGCTCCAATACTTCGGCCAGCAGTACCCCGCTGGAAATATTGTCAAAAGCCTGGTCCGTGTCCGGGAACAAAGCGCCGATATCACCGCCGCCGATGCAGCCGAGCATGGCGTCCATCAGAGCATGCAGCAGCGTATCTCCATCGGAATGGGCCGCCACCGTGATATCACAGCGAATGGGCACGCCGCCGAGAATAAAAGGCCTGTCGCCGCCGTAGCGATGCACGTCATAGCCGAAGCCTGAACAGGGCAGCATTTCCATCGCGCCGTTTCCTCCACCGCTCCGGCCTTGCCCTTCCAGCAGAGCCAGATCGCCGGGCGTGGTGATTTTATGATTCCGCTCCTCGCCTTCCACCACCAGCACGGGCATTGCAGAGCGTTCCATGAGCGCCGCATCATCCGTGACTTCCCAACCGTGCTGCCGGGCCAGGGCATGCGCCTCGCGCAGAGGGCCGAGCAGAAAACCCTGCGGGGTCTGAACCGCGCGTAGGGAACCGCGCGCATGCGTACAGGCCACCCTGCCTTTGTCGTCCACGGTTTTGATGGTATCCGGCACGGCAATGCCGGGAATCACCGCAACCTGCCCCGCCTCCAGCCCGGCCAGCACCCTGGTCATCAAGGCGGCGGAAGCAAAAGGACGGGCACTGTCATGCACAAGCACCGCGTCGCAGTCTGGCGGCAAAGCCGCCAGACCGTTCGCCACGGAATCCTGCCGCCGTTCTCCTCCCACGGCCGTGCGCACGGCAAGACCCAGGCGGTTTCCGGCGTTCAGCCGTTGCAGCAGGGTTTCGCCGTTTTGCTCCGGCGAATCGTCTCCGCCCGAAGGAGGAAAAACAAAAACGATGCCGCGCAAGGAAGGCAGACGGGAAAAGGTCAGGGCCGAATGCCAGAAGAGCGGTTCCCCGTCCAAAAGCAAAAACTGCTTGGGCAGGCCCCGGCCGTGCCCGGCCAGACGGGAGCCACTGCCAGCGGCAAGAAGGATGGCCCAGGTATTCATGAATAAACCTTACCTACCTAAATAACATATGTAGCGGTTTGGTTTGGACAATGTCTCAGTTTGAGCAATGCCGGTAGTGTCCCAGTTTGGGGTCAGACAAGGAAGGCGAGTTTTTGCTCGGGGGGCTGGACTCTTCTGTCCTGCCCCCCGAGCAAAAACGAAACCTGACGAAGTATCACCCCAAACTGGGGCACTACCGCAATGCCTGTGCCGAAGGCGGGCCTGTAAGCCGGGTTCTGTTCCCGCTTGCGCGGGCGGCCATCATTCCTCTAGGACCACGGTTACCCGCGGCCTCAAGCAACCTACCCGGAAGCTCGCCGGGCCGGCTTCAAACGCTTCCCTATTTGGTCTTGCTCCTGACGGGGTTTACCGAGCTTGCCGCGTCACCACGACAACTGGTGGGCTCTTACCCCACCGTTTCACCCTTACCCCGCGATTACCCACGAGGCGGTCTGCTTTCTGTGGCACTTTCCGGGGATTACTCCCCCTGGGCGTTACCCAGCGTCCTGCCCTACGGAGCCCGGACTTTCCTCCCCGCGCGAAAACGCGCGCGGCGACGGCCCGGCCCGCCTTCGGCACAGGCATTGCGGTAGTGCCCCAGTTTGGCGTGATACTTCGTCAGGCTTCGTTTTTTGCTCCGGTCGAGTACCGTAAGAGTACACAGATTCGCCACATCCTGTGGCTCACCCCTTCGGGGCGGGGTCGCATTCGCTCCCCCGTCCAATTCCGCTATCCTGCGGAATTGTCCCTCCGCAAAAAACTCGCCTTCCTCGTCTAACCCCAAACTGAGACCCTACCTTATCTACGTCTGAAACCTTCTAAGCTTCTTCCGGATGAAAATGCTCGCTCCAAAACATCAGGCGCTGACAGTTGGGGCAGGACAGAATCTGCGCGGCCTTTTGCAGCTCGATGAAATTCTGGGGCGGGATGGCAATATTGCAACCGGAGCAGACGCCACCCGACACCGGTACGATAACCGGATGCTTAAGGCGCTCCCGGATAAACTCATACCGGCTGAACACGGGCAAGGGCACTTCCTTGGCCGTCTCGCCACGTCTGGACATCAGGCCTTCCAGCGCGGTTTCCGCAGTCGCGATACGGGTTTGCAGACTGGCTTCACAGGCGGCGAGCTCATTCTGCAGGTTCAGGAATTCCGCTTCCACTTCGGCCAGTAAAGAGGTCTGGCGCTGCACTTCATCCGCCAGGGCGGTCTTTTCTTCTTCCCGGTTGCGGTTGACTCGCTCCAGGGAATCCATTTCCCGCACCATGGCGTGGTATTCCTTGGAGTTCCCGGCGGTCATGAGCTTGCCTTTGCTCTTTTTGAGGCGCGCGGAATCGTCTTCTATTTCAACACCCAGGCGCTTTTCCTGATCGCGCAGATGCGCCATCTTGTCCTGCTGCAAACTGCGCTGGGCCGTTGTTTCAGCAAAACGCGCGCGCAAGCTTTCCAGTTCCTGCGGAGCGCCGGCCAGTTCTTTTTTGATCCCGTGGATTTCGTCATCCACCTTTTGCAGGGAGATTAACTGTTCGATTTGTTTCAAATACAGGCTCAAAGTGTCCTCCTTGGCAGTTCACGCTTGAGTTTGGCGGTTACAGCGCACGGCACCGCTCCACTGTTATGGGATCGCGGCTGGCAATGAAACGCACCGGCAAGGGCAGCGCAACCGCGAGATCCGCGGCCAAACGGCGCATCATTTCCTCTTCCAATATAAAGTGGCCCACGTCCAGCACATGCAGTCCCAGACTCACGGCTTCAAGGGCGGTGTGGTATTTAACATCGCCGGTAATATAGACGTCCGCACCCGAGACGGCCGCGTCCGTCAACAGACTGTTGCCCGCGCCCGGACAGCAGGCCACACGGAAGACCTGCGCGGGCTTTGGACCGCAGGCCTGCCAGGAGTCCTTACCCAGAGCGGCGGCCAATGAACGGCAAAACGCATCATAGGACAGGGCTTCGGGCAACGTACCGGAAAAACCGAACCCGGAGAGAGGCGATAACGGCAACCGGGATCCGAGAGAAACCGTGGATTCCAGGACTTCCAGGGATTGTAGACCAAGATCACGCGCGAGCCAGCGCACCGGGCCTTCAGGGTTGGCATCCAGCGAGGTGTGCGCGCTGTACAACCAGATATTGCGCGTGAACAACAAGGAAAGCGTGGAAAGGTAACTGTCCGCGCGGTTCGGATAGCGCGGTTGCATCAGCAGGGGATGGTGGGCCAGAATAAAATCCGCCCCCGCTTCCACGGCCTGTTCCAGCTTTTCCGGGGTCGGATCAAGAAGCACGGCGAGACTCTGTATTTCTTCACGCAGGGCCGCGACCTGCACGCCCGAGTTATCCCAGGAAGCGGCGAACTCCGGCGGCGCCATTTTTTCAATAAGATTAATTATATCAAAAACTTTCATACAGACCCCTACAAAATGACAAAGGCGCTCCCACAGCCTTGGCCGTGAAAGCACCTTTCGCTGAACATTTCGCAGTTCCGCGCTTGGTCGAAAAAGCCCCGAGAAAGACGGGTAGCCGTAAATATTTCATGCAAGGTTTCAGCCCTGCGACAAGAGACCGTTACCAGCAGGACAACTTTGTTGTATAACCCCACGTTGTCAGAAAGTCAATGTGAAAAACGCCGGGACAGCGCCTCAGTTTTTCGCCACCAGTATATCCAGCACCGCCCGCGCCGCCTGCGCACTCCCGCCGGTACGCGGGACGAGCCAGGCGGCAAAGCGCTCCCGGACCGCGCCGCCTGCGCCGGACCGCGCCGCCTGCCACTGTTCTTCCGGAGCCCCGGTTTCCGGCAGCAGGCTTCTGCGTTCGCCCAGGGCAAAAAGCAGTGCCTCCGCCAGCGCCTCCGGGCCGCGGAGCTTCACGGCCAAACCGCTGCTGAAGATCTCCTCGCCCACCCAGAGAAAATTCTCCACGTGCGGCCCCACCAGAGGGGCTATTCCTTGCGCCAGGGGTTCGAGAAAATTCTGTCCTCCGAGCGGCGCAAGGCTGCCGCCGACAAAAACGGCATCCGCAATGGCATATAAGGCCTGCAACTCTCCGAAACTATCCCAAAGACAGAGCGGCAGCGGCCCGGCGGCGTCTTCCGATACGGGCGATACGGGCGGTACGGGCGGTGCGGGCTGCCTGCCTGCCGAACGTAAGAGATAAGGAATGCCAAAAGCGCCAAGCTTTTCCTGCCAGGCCGCAACCCGGTGCATGTGTCGCGGGGCCACGGCCAGCATCAGGGGCGCGCCGTCCACTTCCAAGCCCTGCAAGGCTTTGAGCGCGGGCAGCAGCAGATCTTCCTCTTCCTCGCGCACCGAAGCCAGCACCGCCAGCAAGGCCCGTTCCGGGCACCCCACAACGCCGCGCAAGCAGAGCCGCGCCTGCTCCAGGCCCTCGGCCACGCGATCAAATTTGATGTTGGACATGGCCCGGACTTGCGACGCTGTACCGAACAGCGCCGAAAAACGCCGGACATCCTCCGGCGACACGGCCAGCACCGTCCGGGGCGCGAGAGCCCGCCAAAAAGAGGCGAGCAAGCGATAGGCGGACAGGCTTTTTTCCGTCATCCTGCCATTAAGCGCCAGCACCGGCACGTGGGCCTCTCGGGCTGCGGCAAGCAATCCGGGCCAGAGTTCCGTTTCCAGAAGAATCAGCGCCTGCGGCGGGAAAAGGGCAAAGGCCCTGCGCATCAGATCCGGCCTGTCCAGGGGAAAATAGCGGGGCAGCAGGCATAGCGCGGGCGTATCCGCCGCGCATGACGCGGCGAGTTTTTCCAGCACCTCCAGTCCCTGGCGGGTGAATGTGGTGCAAAGCACCTCCAGACGCGGCGACAAGCCATCCGTACCCTGCTGCCCGGCGCGGGCTTCAAGCTCCCGGACAAGCGCGGGGACAAGGGAATGGACCAGCCAGGCCTCGCCGCCCGAGGCCGCTTGAATCCACAAACGCAATGAAGCACTACCCTGTGGCTCGTTTATCTCGTCTTTTTGGTCCGTCTCTCGCAAGACAAACGGCCAGCCCTCGGGCAACAGGCGCTCGGCAAAGCCTTCCGCCAGACGCTTGTTGCGTCGCAAAAACGGCACGGCGGCCCGCCACAGGCCGCCGTACACTCCAAGAAGCAGATGGTGCAAAAGGTTCATGCTTTCTTACCGGAGCATCTTGCCTATCCTGTCCCACTTCACATCCACAAACCGGGTACTGGACCAATAAATAAGCAGCGCCCTGCCGTGGATGGTGCCCTTATCCACAAAGCCCCAGAAGCGGGAATCCATGGAATGGTCACGGTTGTCGCCCATGACAAAAACTTTGCCCGGCGGCACGGTCAGGGGAGGCATGTTGTCGCGCCGGTGGGAAGTGCCCGGATCCGTATGAATGGCATACTCTTCCAGCACGGCCTGGCCGTTGCGGAAAAGCTGCTTGTTGCGGATTTCGATCACGTCGCCGGGAATGCCGACCACCCGTTTGATATAGTCCTGGCTTTTATCCAGGGGATAGGGAAACACAATAATATCACCATGCCCCGGCTCTCCGAAGGACAGTATTTCCTGTTCCACAAAGGGCAGATGGATGCCGTAGCTGAACTTGGTCACAAACAGCCGGTCCCCGATTTGCAGGGTATTGAGCATGGACTCGGACGGAATGACATAGGGCTGAATGATGAAGGTGCGGATGATCCCCGCTATGAGCAAGGCCGCTATCAGAATCTTGATGGTGTCGATAAAGGATTGCATGGGGCTGTGATAGATTGTTTCCGGCATCTAATCGTCTCCTGCCTGCAGAGCGGCGAGAAAGGCTTCCTGGGGCAATTCCACATTGCCCATGCGCTTCATACGCTTTTTGCCTTCCTTCTGTTTTTCCAGCAGTTTGCGTTTACGGGTAATGTCGCCGCCGTAGCATTTGGCGGTCACATTCTTGCCCATGGGTGAATTCCGTTCACGGGCAATCACCTTGTTGCCGATGGCAGCCTGGATGATGACTTCGAAAAGCTGGCGCGGAATGGTCCGCTTCAGCTTCAGGGCCACGGCTCTGCCGTGGTGATAGGCCTTTTCCCGGTGCACGATGACGGCCAGCGCGTCCACGGGGTCGCCGTTAATCATCATGTCCAGCTTGACCAGATCCGCCTCACGATAGTCAATGAACTCATAGTCCATGGAAGCATACCCTTTGGTCGTGGACTTGAGGCGGTCGAAAAAGTCGTAAACGATTTCAGCAAAAGGCAGTTCGTAAGTAATGATCACCCGGTTGGAGGTGAGATAGCGCATGTCCTTCTGAATACCGCGTTTTTCCTCGCACAGCTTGAACACATTGCCCACGTACTCGCTGGGCACGTGGATTTCCATGCGCACATACGGCTCGCGGAAAGACTGGATGCGTCCGGGGTCCGGCAGCTTGGCCGGGTTGTCAATGGCCAGACTCCTGCCGTCCGTGGTGTCCACCTCATAGACCACGGACGGGGCCGTGGCAATGAGCTCCACCTGGAATTCCCGCTCCAGACGCTCCTGAATGATCTCCATGTGCAGCAGTCCGAGAAAACCACAGCGGAAACCAAAGCCCAAGGCCTGTGATGTTTCCGGCTCCCAGGAAAAGGCGGCGTCATTAAGCTGAAGTTTTTCCAGGGCGTATTTCAGGGCCTCATAGTCCGCGCTGTCCGTGGGGTAAAGCCCGCAAAAGACCATGGGCTTCACTTCCTTGAAGCCGGGCACGGGTTCGGTTGCGGGGCGATCGGCATGCGTAACGGTATCGCCTACGCGCGCATCACCCAATTCTTTTATGTTGGCGCACAGAAAACCCACCTCGCCCGCGGACAGCGCAGCCAGATCCGCAGGTTCCGGGGAAAAGGCCCCCAAACGGATGACCTCGTAATCCACGCCGGTGGAGAAAAGGCGGATGCGATCCCCTTTTTTCAAAGTGCCGTCCACCACACGGAAAAGCACTATCACTCCCTGGTAGGAGTCATACCAAGAGTCAAAGATAAGGGCTTTCAAAGGAGCGGCCGGGTCGCCCTCGGGCGCGGGAAGGCGCTCCACAATGGCTTCAAGCACTTCTTCCACGCCCAGGCCGGTTTTGGCGCTGATGGACAAAGCGCCTTCGCAATCCAGGCCGATGCCTTCCTCTATTTCTTCTTTGACCCTGTCCGGATCCGCGCTGGGCAGATCGATCTTGTTCAGAATGGGGATGACTTCAAGATCATTGTCCAGCGCCAGATAGACATTGGCCAGGGTTTGCGCTTCAACGCCCTGCGAGGCGTCCACTACCAGCAAGGCCCCTTCGCAGGCGGTCAGGGAGCGGGAAACCTCGTAGTTGAAGTCCACGTGGCCGGGCGTGTCAATGAGGTTGAGAATGAGCGAAGCGCCGTTTTTGGCTTTGTAAGGGATACGCACGGTCTGGGCTTTGATGGTGATGCCGCGCTCCCGCTCCAGATCCATGCGATCAAGATACTGGTCCCGCCGCTCACGATCCGAGACAAGGCCAGTCTTTTCCAGAATCCTGTCGGCCAGGGTGGACTTGCCATGATCGATGTGCGCGATAATGCTGAAATTTCGTATATGTTCCTGCCTGGGCATGGATATTCCTTGGCAATGGGATTGGTTGAGAGCGTGCGGACTCGGAACAAAAAAGTATAGATGATATGCGGATGAAAGTCCATGCTAACCAGGGGCGGGCAGTAGCCCGGTTTGAACCAATGCGGGTAGTGTCTCAGTTTGTTGTCAGAAGAGGGCAGCAAGCACTCGCTGCAAAGCCAGCATTTTCGGGTTCATCAGGGCATACTGCTCCCGTGCCGCGTCAAGATCATCGGCCCGGCACAACTTTTCCAGGCAAAGGCAATGCTCACGCATTGCCTCCGCGCCCACCATAGCGCAATTTCCCTTCAGAGAGTGCGTCAGCCTGGCGGCGCTTTCGGTATCCCCCTCGTTCAGAGCCTGACGCAGATCCGCGAGGGAAGCTATTAAATGCCCGGCGAAATAATGAGCAATCTCCAGGTAAATTCCCTCATCCCCTATACGTTCGACAGCTTGCGCGCGTGAAAGAACGAGTTCTTGCGCTGTTTTTACCGTGTTGTCCATAAAGCGTGTCCCTGTACTCAATAATATCTCCCTGCCGGGCAGGAAACCATGGAAGTAGGTTATTATTATACATGGCGTCGGGAAAAACAGGCAAGAGTTTTATAAAAAGGCCCCCCACCGGGCGGCCCGGCAGGGAAAAAACCGCCTGGACACAATTTTCCAGGACTACAAATCGTAGTAAAATAAATATATATGCCTATATAGATATTTTTCCTCAAGCGTAATAACTTGTTGTATTTTTTCCCTTAATAATGTACAGATTTTGAGTCAAATATACGGGTTGGGACTTTCCACGACTCAAACAGGAGTCACCCGGTCTTCCTTATTACTGCTAAGGAGCACTTATGAAACTTTCCGCGCGCTCACGCTATGCTTCAAGAATTTTGCTGGAACTTGCAAAGCACATGGGCGCTTCCCCCATGTCGGCGGCCACTCTGTCAAACTATACCGGCGTCTCGGTACAGTTTGTCGAACAAATCCTGAAACCTCTGAAGCAGAATGGCCTCACCCATAGTGTACGGGGCGCGGCAGGCGGACACCGCCTGGCCAGACCCGCTGATCAGATTTCACTGGGTGAAGTGGTCCGGCTTATGGAAGGCGGAATCACCCTCACGGTCTGCTGCGGCGAAAAGGCCAACGAGTGCCCGCGCAGAGACGGCTGCCTGACCCGGCGGGCCTGGGTGCAGTTGTCCACCATTTTGGAAAAGGAACTGGACTCCATTTCTCTGGCTACTCTGTTGCAGCACGGCGATGCCGTATGTCCCGAAGGCCCGCAACGGACGGAGCGCGGGAGCCGCAAACCCGTTGCCGCTCCCGAAGCGCCTGCCAGAGGCTTCAGAACCATTATCCGCAAGGCCAAGGGTCTGCGCCGGTAAAGGCAAACCGCGGCGTCAGGGGCTTGCTTGTGGATTAAGGGCTTGTCCATAAATAAGTGGAGCTATTCCATCCCGGCCAGCGCTTCATCGGGAATATCAACGTTGGAATGCACCTGTTGCACGTCGTCGTTATCCTCCAGGGCCTCAATGAGGCGCAGAACTTTGCGCCCGGCCTCGGCGTCGACCGTAATCGTGTTTTGCGGCAGCATGGATATTTCCGCGCTGGCAGCGTCGATTCCGGCGTCTTCATAAGCCTGGCGCAAGTCATCAAAGCTGCCCGGTTCGCTGTGCACTTCCCAGAGCTCGCCTTCATCCACGATATCCTCGGCCCCGTGCTCCAGGCCGATTTCCATAAGCTGGTCCTCGGTGTAGCGGGACTTCTCAAACGTCAGCACGCCCTTTTTAGTAAACATCCAGCCCACTGAGCCGACCTCGCCCATGGCCCCGCCATACTTGCTGAAGATGTGGCGCACCTCGGCAACGGTCCGGTTGCGGTTGTCCGTGGCCACTTCCGCCAGAATGGCAATGCCCGAGGGACCATACCCTTCATAGGTAATCTCGAACAGATCACCGCCGGCCTCCTCTCCTGTTCCCTTGCGTATGGCCGATTCAATACGGTCCTTGGGCAGGCTGACGCTTTTGGCAAAAGCGATGGCCGAGCGCAGGCGCGGGTTGAAGGCCGGATTGCCGCCGCCCCTGGCGGCAATGATGATTTCTTTTGCCGCGCGGGTAAACTCCTTGCTGCGCTTGGCATCCTGGCGTCCCTTGCGGTGTTGTATATTTTTCCATTTACTATGGCCTGCCATAAGAACCTCCCGTTACTAACATGCCTGACGAAGTATCACACCAAACTGAGACACTACCAATTTTCCGGTAGTGCCTGAGTTTGGCGTCAGACGAGGAAGGCGCGGCTTTGGGCGACGGTGCTGACAATTCCGCAGGATAGCGGAATTGGACGGGGGAGCGAATGCGACCCCGCCCGAAGGGCGAGCCACAGGATGTGGCGAGTCAGCTCTTCGGTCCTGCCCCGGAGGACAAAGCAAGCCTGACGAAGTATCACGCCAAACTCAGGCACTACCGATTTTCCGGAGGCGGATCAGGCAAGGGAAGGCCCTTGTAGCCAAGAGCGACGTAGAAGGTTTCCATACTTTCAGAGCGTGAACTTGCGGGTTTGAAAGACTTGACCACGGCAAAGGATTTGCGCAGATCATCGGCCAGGGCTTTGACATCCGGTCCCATGAAGACCTTGACCACAAAGCTGCCACCCTTTATCAGACAGGCATGGGCAACGGCAAGCGCCTCCTCGCACAACGCGGCGGACCTGGCCTGGTCCGTGCCCCTGTGCCCGGTGGTGCTGGGCGCCATGTCGGACATGACCACGGCAAAAGGCCCTTTTTCCTTGAGCAGGGCTTCAAATTCCGGCGAGCGGTCAAACACGTTTTCCCGCCTGAACAGCACGTTGGGCGGAAAAGGGGTGTCTGTGTTCTGGATGTCCGCGCCGAGCACCAACCCCTCCGGGCCGACCTTTTCCGCGGCCCCGAGAGACCAGGAACCGGGAGCCGCGCCCAGGTCGAGCACACGCATTCCTTTTTTGAAAATGCGGAAGCGCTTGTCAATTTCCTTGAGCTTATAGACCGAACGGGCGGGATAGTTGTCCTGCTTGGCTTTCAGGAAATAATGGTCACGGTATGTTTTCATAATAGGGACGCCATGATACGCCAAATTCCTTCATTCGCCAAGCTGACGCGGCACGTTATCATTCCCGGAACCGGAGCGGAACTCCTGCGGCGCGAACTTTGCCGCGCCTTTGCCGCTGCCGGATGCCGGGTAAGTGAAGCGCGCCCCGAGGCCCTGCACGATCCGGCGCATCCAGGGTACCTGCCCGAACTGCTGGACGGCGCGCCCGCTCTGCTTTTCAGCGTGAACTTCCAGGGCCTGAATCCGCTGAAGCCCACCCTGGAACTACTGCAACAGGCGGGCGGCGCGGCCGCGGTATGGTGCGTGGACAACCCCTGGAACCTGCTCGCGGGCGTGCGCGATCCACGCTGGAAAGATCTGCCGCTTTTTGTGACCGATAGCGCTTTTATCGCTCCCTTGCGTGAACATGGCGCAAAGCAGGTTTTTCATCTGCCCCTGGCCGCCTCGCCGGAACTGTTTGCGCCCGACCCGGCCCGCGACGCCCGCTTTCCCGCGCCGGACAACCTCGCGCCGTTTGTTTTTGTGGGCCGGTCCGCTTTTCCCGGCAAAGAACATTTTTTCGCGGGCCAGACCGTGCCGGAACAGCGCATGGGCGAAGCCGAGACCATGCTGCGCGCGGGAAAACGCCCGGATCTGCATTGGTGGGAACATGCCCTTGGCTGTGTGCCCGGAACGTTCTGGCCCGGCAAAAAGGCCCGGCAACCCGCCTTTGGCGCGGAAGGGGCCAATCTTTTCTGGCGCGGTCTGTGCCTGGAGTCCGCCGCTGCGACCGGCCAGAAATATGACGCGGCAGGCCTGGATATTTTCGGCGACGAGGGGTGGCTACCCCATCTGCCCACGGGCGCGCGGCTGCACCCGCCCGTGGACTACTATGCCCGCCTGCCGGGCATCTATGCCAAAGCCCGCTTCAATATCTGCCTGACCAGCCTGCAACTGCCCCACGGCCTGAACCAACGTCATTTCGATATCTGGATGGCGGGCGGACTGTGCCTGTCTGACGCCACGCCCGGCCTTGATCTGTTCCCCCAGGATCTGACCCGCCCGATCACCTTTACGCGGGCAAGCGATATCGCTGCCGTGGCCGAACAGGCCGACTCGCGACGCGACGCCCTGATCGCGGATTGGCAAAGCCATCTCCTGGAGCACCATACCTATGCGCACCGCGTGCGTACCGTACTTGAGACAATTGACAGCCTTGCCTCCTGAGGCTAGAAGTGCATCTCACCCTTGCGAGAGTGGCGGAACTGGTAGACGCACTGGACTTAGAATCCAGCGGTTCAACCCGTGGGGGTTCAAATCCCCCCTCTCGCACCAGCAATTATTTAAGCATATTATGAAATGTTGAGACAGCCTTTTTGCGCGGAAGATTTTGCAGCATTGACTTGTGTTGCAAAGCAACATACTGTGTTGCAAAGAGGGAGATTGACGAATGAATATGACACTATCCCTACGGGTGCCTCAAAATGTGCTTGAACAGCTAGGACTTCTCGCGGATGCAACAGGAAAAAGCAGGAATTTCCTTGCCGTCCAAGCCATGCAAGACTTTATCGAGCGTGAAGCATGGCAAGTCGCGGAAATCCAACAAGCCATAAAAGAGGCTGATGCCGGTGACTTTGCTACAGACGAAGAAGTACAGGCAATAAAGGCTAAATGGAGCAGCAATGCGGGTTAGATGGCTGAAACGGGCGATAACTGGCCATGATAAAGCAATGGGCTATATCGCCCAAGAGGACGAAGAAGCAGCCAGAAAAATAAGTGACTACATCCATGCGCGAGTGGAGAGCCTACAGGAGCAGCCGCACCAGGGAAGACCAGGACGCATTTTTGGCACCAGGGAACTTGTCATAGACAAATTCCCTTTTATTATTCCCTACCGCGTAAAAGATGATGAGGTGCAGATATTACGGGTATTCCATACGAGCCGAAAGCCCCCGCGCAAGTGGTAGCGCCCAGGAAGCTTACCGCTCTTTTGCCCGTTTGAAGATTAGCACGTTGCAGGCTTTGGCTGTGGCCTTTGCTATTGTCAAAGTTGAACTCTTGCCCATATCTCTCCTAAAAAATCCCTGGGCTTGATACATTTTCAAGCCCAAGGATTATAATTTTCAGCAGACGAATTTAGAAAGTATAGCGAAGACCAAGAGCGAATTGATGCTGGTACAGGTTTTTCGTCTTCCCATGCCCACTGATTTCATCGATGGGCACTCCATTGAACTCAAAGGTACCAGTTTTCGTCTTCACGGAACCAAGGCTGACAAAGCGGTAGCCTGCGTCCAGAGTCCAGTTTTCGGCAAGGTCAAAGCCAACACCAGCCCCGATATTCCAAGCAAAATTCGTGACCGTCTTGGAGCCAGCATTCAGACTCACATCCCACTCGCCATCCAGGGCAGATATTCCTAAAAAATCATCGAACTCCCAAGTGCCGTTAAATTCGCCTTTCGTCTTGATAAAGCCCATGCCGAGACCCGCTCCGATGTAGGGAGTGGCTATGGTGTCGGTTTTGAAATCGTAATAGGCGTTAAGAAACAGCGTTTGTATGCCGTAAGTCTGCTTATACTTTTCGTTATACTCCCAAGTTCCTGGAGTCCCGATACCGCCATCACCATTAGTCCCCGCAAATGACTTTTGGACTTTCGCATTGGAAAAAATGGCATATTCCAGTTCAGCCCGAAGGGGAATGCCCTGCTGTTTGGAAAAATCATATCCTATGGCAATGGAACCGCCAAAAGTGCTGTCTGTTTTACTACCGACCCCCATAGAGCTTTGGCCTAACCCCTCCACTCCAACAGATGCTTTTGGGCTGTTCATCTGCGTCAGGCCGTAGACAAACTTCGGAGCTACATAGACACCCGTCTGCTTGTCGGCAGCGAAACTTGTTGCCGGAAGCATGATTACCGCAACCAATGCCAACACTCCAATAATTCGTTTCATATTCATAACATACCTCCCTATTCCTCCCGCTGTGAGAAGGTTTAAAATTAATAAATGCCCGCCTGCTAGGCTATGGCCAAGTAAAAACACTTGCCTGCTTACTAGGCTATAGCCAAGTGAATGTCAAACACTTCTAGGCTATATCCAAGTAAAAAACTGGTGGATATATGCCTTTTATTAGTAACCTCAGTGAGATAATGAAAGAAAAGAACATAACCTATGAGGAGCTTCAATTTCTTTCAAAGGTAGCCCCTGACACAGTTGCTCGTGCGAGAGACGAACGGATAGCGACTTGTAAACTTTTGACTCTTGAAAAATTGGCAAAAGCTCTTGATGTTAATGTTGATGAGCTATTTGAGTATGTTAATAAAAAAATAGAGCGTATTGGTACTGAAAAAGCCCGCAAATGAACTGGATATTTCACTTGCCGAGCTTATCCAGAAACCTTGAGACACACGACTATGATGAATAGGGGTTGCGGTTGGGAGGCCTGCAAATGCCAGACGCCTATTTCAAATACTATGCAGCGGACAGCCTGAAACTGACCCTCAGCAATACTACACGGAAGTGGTCTTCTCCTTTTGAGTTTAATGACCCTTTTGATAATCGGCTGGATATTCAATGGACAGGTGACCCCACCGACATTGAAATCTCTATGAAAAAACAGATAATTCAGCTAGTTGAAGATGAATGTGCTGACCTGGACTTGCTCCCCTCCGATCTGCGCACTTCTATTTCTGCTATCAGGACAATGCTCCCTGCCGAGCGTTCTGCTTTCTTGAAAAGCCTGAAAGAGCTAGAGGGGACGACTCATACTCAGGCCACATTGAACGCTATGCATGTTGAGCTGAATAGGGATATTGAATTGTTGTTATCAGACACTTCAATTTTTTGTCTGACAGAAGACCATGACAATTTATTGATGTGGGCTCATTATGCTGATAGCCACAAGGGAGGGGTCGTAAAATTCCTACCTGTGAAAGAAGTTGATTCTCCATTACTTGTAGCAAGACAGGTTATTTACTCCAGAAGCGCTCCTGCTATGGAGTATACCAACATACTTGATATTGATAATACTGAAGAACTTAAAGAGGCTATCATAGATGCAGTCACTTTGACTAAAAGTATTGATTGGCAATATGAAAAAGAATGGAGGATTGTCACGAGGCTGAGAGGCCGTGCAAACAACCATGATATTCTTCCCTTTGCAAAAGAAGAGGTTGGAGGGCTATATCTTGGATGTCGTATTTCTGAAGCGGATAGATCTGAACTGATCGAAATTATGGCTGAAAAATATCCATGGGCTCCTATTTATCAAGCCACTCCTAAAAGAAATGAATTTTCGCTGGCCTTTGAGCAGATATATGGCCCATAAATTGTCTCTCCTGAGTTCGGGGTAGTATACGCCATTACTCAAAGAAGCTAGGGTAACCCCCAACTTGCGGACACCTCCAATACCTGATACACAGCCCCTTTGCCGTTACTTTTTCATCCGCCCTGCGGCTTTCCGGGCAATTTCGGCCCGGCGCGCAAGCCCCCTTTCCGGCGGCCGGACTAAAACGAGTCGAGTGCAACAGAGATCAATGACGCACATATTCCTGTAGTTTTAAGGAGTTATATAGCGATGCAGTATGCCAGCGAAGATCTTTCTCCGGTAAAGAAAAAAATTACCGTTACAGTGCCCGCGGAAGAAGTTAATGCCGCCATTTCCGCTACCCTTGCCATGTACCGCACAAACATCTCCCTGGATGGCTTCCGCAAGGGCAAGGTGCCCGCGAGCATCATTGAAAAGCGCTTTCATGGCCAGGTTTACAAAGAAGCCACCACGGATCTGGTCAACGTGCATATCAATGAGATCATCGGGGAAGGCGAACTCACCCCGGTGTCCCGCATTGATTATGACGGCGGCGAGTTGGCGCGGGACCATGATTTTGTCTACAGCATCTCCTTTGAAGTCCTGCCCGAGTTTGACCTGCCTGCTTACGAAGGCTTTGCGGTGGAGCAGGAAGAATCCGAAGTTGATGAAAGCGAAGTTTCCGCCGTGGTGGAACGCCTGCGCTCCAACATGGGCGAGATTATCACCGTCGGCGAGACTCGCGAGCCCAAGGACGGGGAAATCGCGGTGGTCGACTTTGAAGCCTTTGATGAAAACGGCGCCCCCATCGCGGGCGTCAGGGCCGACAACTTCCAACTCACCCTCGGCGACGGCCAGACCCTGCCCGATTTTGAAACCCTGGTGAAAAGCATAAAAACAGGCGAGGAAAAAGAAGGCCAGGTGGCCTTTCCCGCGGACTTTTTCAATCCCGAGTTCGCCGGACGCACGGTCAGCATGAAGGCCAAGCTGCACGCCATTAAAGAGAAAAAGCTTCCTGAACTGGACGAGGCCTTTGCCCGGAAAGCGGGCGGTTTTGAAAGCATGGACAAACTGCGCGACAGCGTGCGTGAATCCTATGTGAAAAGCCGTACCGATCTGAACAAAGCGGCCGCGCAGAAGCAACTGCTGGATCAGCTGCTCAAGCTGGTGGACTTCCCCGTGCCTGACAGCATGCTGGAAAACCACGTCGGCATGCTGGTGGGCGACATTCAGGACAAGCTCGAGCGCCAGGGCAAAAACCTGGCTTCGCTCGGCAAGACGGAAACCCAAATACGCGAAGAAGTCAGGCCGGAAGCGGAAATGCGCGCCCGTTCCCAGATCCTTCTGCTTACGGTTGCCCGTAAAAAGAGCCTTGCGGTGTCCGAAGAAGAAGTGGACCTGCAGTTGCGCCGCCTGGCCATGCAAAGCGGCCAGGATTATAACGCTGTCAAAGATTACTATACAAACAACAACCTGTTGTTCGCCCTGCGTGACCGCCTGCTTGCCGACAAAGCCATGGACGAGCTCTTCAGCAAGGCCGACGTAAAAATGGTGCCGCCCAAAAAGCCGGACCAGCCGGAAGAAGACGGCGAGAGCAAAAAGAAAGCCTCGAAAAAAAGTAAAGCCCCCAAGGCCGAAGCAGACCATGAGGACGCCAAGCAAGCGGCCGGAAAAGACGAAGAATAGCGCGATCTCATTGTCCGGACAGCATTTGCAAAGGAGAGGGCAGAAAATGGCCCTCTCCTTTGTCTTTGGAAACAGCCCCTACGGCAACTCTTGCCCTTTCCTGTCAGAGAACTTACACTCTGTACCGATAAAGACGGCAAGCCGCCCCTTATCGCCCCGGCAATATTGACCTGGCGCAATCATTGCATAAGCGTAAGCTGTTATTATTTTTAAAGAGGAGCCTGTCCATGCCCCCTATCCCAATGGTCATTGAAACCACCGGCCGCTCGGAGCGCGCCTATGATATCTACTCCCGCCTGCTCAAAGATAGAATTATTCTTCTGGGCGAAGGCGTTGACGACCATACAGCTTCATTGATCTGCGCGCAGTTGCTGTTCCTTGAATCCGAAGACCCGGAAAAGGAAATCTATCTGTACATCAACTCCCCTGGCGGCGTTGTTTCCGCCGGTCTCGCCATTTACGACACCATGCGCTATATCACCTGCCCCGTAGCCACCCTGTGCATGGGCCAGGCAGCCAGCATGGGCGCTCTTTTGCTGTGCGCGGGCGCGCCCGGCATGCGCTACGCCCTGCCGCACAGCCGGATCATGATTCACCAGCCCTCCGGCGGTTTTCGCGGCCAGGCCAGCGATATTGACATTCACGCCAGGGAAGTGTTGCGCCTGCGCCACATGCTGAATGAAATCATGGCCGGACACAGCGGCCAGAGCGTGGAGCGCATCGCCGAACTTACGGAGCGCGACAACTTCATGAGCCCGGAAGAAGCCGCTGCCCTCGGCCTCATTGACCGGGTGCTGACCTCGCGCGACGATCTTGCCGCTGAAGAAAAAAAGTAGAGCATTTAAGGACAAAATACATGACTAAACTACCGAAAAACCCGAGTGGAGAAGCACGCGGAGGACTCCGCTGCTCCTTTTGCGACAAAGGGGACGATCAGGTCAAACGACTGATCGAAGGCCCGGACAAAACCTGTATTTGCGATGAGTGCGTCACCCTGTGCAACGAAATCATGGCCAACCAGGCCATGGATGAAATACGCGAGGAAGGGAGTCTTCTTCCGCCCGCCGAATTGAAAAGCCGCCTTGATGATTATGTCATCGGCCAGGATCAGGCCAAGAAAATCCTCGCCGTTGCCGTGCACAACCACTACAAGCGGGTCTTTTTCAAGGAAGCCATCGGCAATGATGTTGAGTTGGAAAAAAGCAATATTTTGCTCATGGGGCCTTCCGGCAGCGGTAAAACGCTGCTGGCCAAAACCCTGGCCCGCGTCCTCAAGGTGCCTTTCGCCATTGCCGACGCTACCACGCTGACCGAAGCTGGCTACGTCGGCGAAGACGTGGAAAACATTCTGGTACAGCTCCTGCAAAACGCGGACTATGATCTGGAAGCCGCGGCCAAAGGCATTATCTATATTGACGAAATCGACAAGATTTCGCGCAAGGGCGACAGCCCCTCCATTACCCGTGACGTGTCCGGGGAAGGCGTGCAGCAGGCCCTTTTGAAAATCATCGAAGGCACTGAAGCCAACATCCCGCCCAAGGGCGGGCGCAAGCACCCGCAACAGGAATACATCCGCATGGATACCTCGAATATCCTGTTTATCCTGGGCGGGGCCTTTGTGGGTCTGGAAAAGATTGTGGAACAGCGCACCCGTGGCAGATCCATGGGTTTTGGCGCGCGCATTGAGAGCGAAAAAAGCGGCAAGGACGGCAAGAAGAAAAAATCGGATCTGGCCTACCTGGACCATGTGCATCCGAATGATCTGGTCAAATTCGGCCTGATCCCCGAGTTCGTGGGCCGCATTCCCGTGATCACCCACCTGGACGAACTCAGTGAAGAGGATCTGGTACGGGTGCTCACCGAGCCCAAAAATGCCCTGGTGCGCCAATACCAAAAGCTTTTCGAACTGGACAAGGTTACTTTGCGCTTCACTCAGGACGCCCTGCAAGCAGTGGCCCGCCAGGCCATAGAGCAAAAGACCGGGGCTCGTGGCCTGCGCAATGTGCTGGAAAACACCATGCTCGATATCATGTATTCCCTGCCTTCGGAAAAAGGGCTGCTGGAATGCGTGATTAACGCGGCCGTTGTGGAAAAGCACAAGCCGCCGCTGCTGATTTACGACACGGACGCGACAGGGTCCAACGAAGCTGCGAGTAACTTGTAAATGTTTTGGAGGGGCTCTGCCCCTCCACCCCGCAAGGGGGGTGAACCCCCTTGACCCCGCATTTCCCTGAAAACGGCTTTGCCGTTGTCAGGGTATGGGGGTGCAGGGGAATCATTCCCCTGCCGGGGTTTGGGGCGGAGCCCCAATAACAATGGAGATTTATCATGGCTGAATATATAAGCGTGCTGCCGCCGGTGGAACTGCCCTTGATGCCTTTGCGCGAAGTGGTCATGTTTCCCCGCTCCATCGCCCCGCTGTTCGTGGGCCGGGAAACGTCAATCAAGGCCATTGAAACTGCCATTGAGCAGCATGACCGCCAGATATTTCTCGTGGCTCAGCGCGACCCCGCCCTGACCAAACCCGAAACCCAGGATCTTTTTGTCATCGGCACGGTCAGCCGGGTTCTGCAACTGCTCCGCCTGCCTGACGGCTCGATCAAGGTGCTGTTCGAAGGCCTGTACCGCGCCGTCTGGACGCCTTCATCCGCTCCCGCTCCGGAGAACGCGGGCGGAGAAGAGGCCTACCAGATGGCCCTGATTCAACCCTGCGAGGAAGAACAGGGACCGGACCACGAGAGCGCAGCCACTGTGCGCGCTACCATCGAGGCCCTGGACGAATACGCCAAGATCAACAAAAAGCTCACGCCCGAAGTGTTGCAGGCCATCACGGCCAGCGGTAATCCCGGCGTGCTTGCCGATGCCGTGGTTCCCCACCTCAAAGTGGAGTATCTCAAAAAGCAGAAAGCCCTTGAGGCGCTCAATACCGCCGTGCGCCTGGAATGGGTTTACGAACTGCTGCAAGGGGAAATCGCCATCGCGGGCATGGAGAAACGCATCAAGACCAGGGTCAAGACCCAGATGGAGCGCAACCAGCGCGAATACTATCTGAACGAGCAAATCAAGGCCATCAACAAGGAGATGGGCCGGGACGACGACCCGCAGGAAGAGCTCAACGAACTGGAAAAACGGCTCAAAGAAAAGAACATGCCCGACGAGGCCAGGGAAAAATCCCTGCGCGAAGTCAAAAAACTGCGCCAGATTCCCCCCTCTTCCGCAGAATATACTGTGGTGCGCAACTATGTTGACTGGGTGCTCGACCTGCCGTGGAACGTGCTCAAGGAAACAGACATTGATATTGAAAAAGCGCGGCAGATTCTGGACGCCGACCATTACGGCCTGGAAAAACCCAAGGAGCGCATTCTTGAATATCTGGCCGTGCAGAAACTGGTGAACAAGCTCAAAGGCCCGATCCTCTGTCTGGTCGGCCCTCCGGGCGTGGGCAAGACCTCTCTGGCCAAATCCGTGGCCAGGGCCACGGGCCGCGAATTCGTGCGCCTGTCCTTGGGCGGCGTGCGCGACGAAGCGGAAATACGGGGCCACCGCCGTACCTATGTCGGCGCGCTGCCCGGCAAGATCATCCAGTCCCTGAAACGGGTGAAGCACAATAACCCGTTGTTCTGCCTGGATGAAATCGACAAGATGAGCACTGATTTCCGGGGCGATCCTTCCTCGGCCCTGCTTGAAGTGCTCGACCCGGAACAGAACAACGCCTTTGGCGATCACTATCTGGACATGGATTACGATCTCTCCCAGGTCTTTTTCATCACCACGGCCAACTCGCTGCATTCCATTCCCCTGCCTTTGCAGGACCGTATGGAAATTATCAAGCTGCCCGGCTATCTGGAAACGGAAAAACTTAGCATCGCCAAGCACTTTCTGCTGCCCAAGCAGATTGAGACGCACGGGCTTTCAGCCAAAAACCTGCGCGTATCGGACAACAGCCTGCTGGAGATCATCCGCACCTATACCAAGGAAGCGGGCGTGCGGAGCCTTGAGCGGGAAATCGCCACCGTATGCCGCAAATCCGCCATGCAGGTTGTGGCCGCAGGCGATCTGGAAAAACAGGTTATCGTCACCTGCCAGAACCTTTCCCAGTTTCTCGGGATAAAGAAACACCGCCACGGCGAACGGGAAAATGATCCGCAGATCGGCGTGTGCACCGGCCTGGCCTATACCGAGCTTGGCGGTGAACTGCTGCTCGTGGAAACCGCGCTCATGCCCGGCAGCGGCAAGGTAAGCACCACGGGCAAGCTCGGCGAAGTCATGACCGAGTCCGCCCAGGCCGCGCTCTCCTATGTGCGCTCGCGCTCCGATCTCTTTGGCCTGCGCCCGGACTTTCACAAGGAAATCGACATTCACATCCACGTGCCCGAAGGCGCAACCCCCAAAGACGGCCCCTCGGCCGGGATCACCCTGACCACCTCCCTGGTCTCGGCCCTGCTGGGCGTGCCGGTGCGCAACGACATCGCCATGACCGGCGAAATCACTCTGCGCGGGCGGGTTTTGCCCATTGGCGGCCTGCGCGAAAAACTCCTGGCCGCGCACAGGGGGCTGATCACCACGGTGATTATTCCCAAGGAAAACGAAAAAGACCTCAAGGAAGTGCCGGACGACATTCTCAAGGGCCTGCACATCATCTTTGTCACCCACGTGGACGAAGTGCTGCCCCAGGCGCTCATCGCCTCGGCCGAGGAGCTTTACCCCGGCAGGCAAAACACTACGCCCCTGTGCCATTCCCTGCGTAAAATCGGTTCAGCCGATGCGGCCGGGAAGCCGACGCATTGATTGATTAATTGCCGGGCACAGTGTCTTCGGCGGGCGGGGGAATAGTATCATCAAACCCGCGGAACAGCCCCTCAGGTACCGCTGTATCCTCGGATACAGCGGTACCTGAGGGGCTGTTCCGCCTGGGCGCGGCGGCCGGAAGGTCCATTGCGATGAAATCGATTACACTATTGCGCTCGCAGCATTTATGTGATATACTCTTTTTACTTTCTTCGCAAAAAATGGCATTCTTAACATAAACATTGTGCGTATAGCTAACTCAACAAGGAGGAGTCAGTGAGTTCGTCCCAAGACCAAAACGTCGTTATCGATGTTGCCCAGTCAAGAATTTCCGATTTATGGAAGCTGGAAGATTATTGGGCCATATGGCTCGGATTCATTGTTTTGCTTGTGGCGTATATTTGCTTTGCCAGCAGCGGCCCCCAGGCGGAAGCGGAAAAACAGCTTACCCCCATCCTGGCCGTGCTTAATGCCGAGCAGGAACGTGCGCCGTTCAAAACCACAGCGTGGCATGAGGCCAACAGAAAAAAAGACGGCGTTCAGGCCAGAAGAAATGCGGCGGGCGCTTTTTTTAGCAAGTATCTGGCGACTCCCGGTCGCTGGGCCACCAACCCGCTGGACGCCTTCTATCTGTCGGAAGACGATGCGAAAGCAAAGCGCGACAAGGCTGCCGAAGCCCACGACAAAGCCAAGGCCGCCACGGTTGCCGCGCTCGAAACAGCCAAAGCCGCGGAAGAGGCCGCCGCTGCCGCGAGCTTCGCCGACGCTTCCCTTAACGATGCCGCCATTGCCGCCATCGACAAATGGCAGGCGGCGGTGGGCAAGGAAAGCAAGGCAAGAGATGCGGCAACCGCCAAGGGGCTCAACCTTTTCGCCACGCTCCCCCTGCTCGGCCTTGCCTTGGGCCTTTTCTTTGCCATCGGGGCAATATTCATGGGCTGGCATGTTCCCCGATTCGTGCTGGCTTTCCTCGGCGTGTTCTTCTTCGCGGTTCTGGCCATGCTCCTCGGAAACCAGACCGAGATGCGATACTACGGCGTCAGCGCCGAGGTCTGGGCCATCGGTCTTGGCATGCTTGTGGCCAACACCGTCAAAACGCCGCAATGGCTGAAACCCGGCCTGCAGGTGGAGTACTTCATCAAAACCGGCCTGGTGCTGCTGGGCGCGGAAATATTGTTGAGCAAACTCCTCGCCATCGGCACCGCCGGCATTTTTGTCGCCTGGTTTGTCACTCCCACAGTGCTGATCTGTACCTTCATTTTCGGTCAGAAGATTCTTAAAATGGAATCGAAAACACTGAACATTGTCATATCCGCCGACATGTCCGTGTGCGGCACTTCCGCGGCCATTGCCACCGCCGCCGCCTGTAAGGCAAAGAAAGAGGAACTGACCGTTGCCATCGGTATTTCCCTTGCCTTTACCGCCACCATGATGATCATCATGCCCATGGGCATCAAGGCTCTGGGCTTGAATCAGGTGCTCGGCGGGGCCTGGATAGGCGGCGTTGTTGACTCCACAGGCGCCGTTACCGCCGCTGGGGCGTTTTTGGGCCCGGTCGCCATGACCGTTGCCGCAACGGTGAAAATGATTCAGAACGTGCTTATCGGCTTCACCGCCTTCGCTGTTGCCATATACTGGGTGACCCGCGTGGACCGTCAGGCCGGGGTGCCCATCAACCCCTTTGAAATCTGGCACCGCTTCCCCAAGTTCGTTATCGGCTTCTTTCTGGCTTCCGTGGTCTTCAGCTTCGTGGCTGGTGAGGCCGGTGTGGCGGTCGGCGAGGCCATCGTTGACCAGGGCGTGATCAGAGGACTGACCGGCGGCCTGCGCGGATGGCTGTTTACGCTTGCCTTCGCCGCCATCGGCCTGTCCACGGACTTCCGGGCGCTCGCCCAATATTTCAAGGGCGGCAAGGCGGTTATTTTGTACATCACAGGCCAGAGCTTCAACCTCTTCCTGACGCTGATCGCGGCATACATCATGTACGAAATCGTATTCCCCGAGCTTTCCATCAGCCTGTTGAAGGGATAACCCACAAATGCATCCAGCCCGGCCGCGCATGTGGCCGGGCTGGACAACACATATTATGAACGAAATACAGCATACTTCGCATTGCCTTGCACGCCTGGGGTATTTTTGCGCTGTTGCCGTTGCGCTCTTTCTTTTTTTCGGCGTCATCTCGCCGCGCCTCATCGTTGCCAATTCGCCCGCCCTGCAACACTACGGCGAGCGCCAGGAATTTTATGGTATACATAGCGGCGCTCTGTACTACACGGACCTGAAAACACAACAGGAAACCCAGAACGCCATCAGATATGCGCAGGCTCGAGTCGCCAAATAACGATGCCCGGCGCATAGTGTTCTGGATAATGAAATTTGTTAATGGTAAACCTGACCAGCATGGGAGAAATTATGAGTCCGGAAATGAAAGGCATTTTGTATATGATTGGCATGGTCGCCATTATGGTTGCGACGTCAATGTGGATAGCCAGCATATCTCAAATACATTAAAAAATATTAGAGATACATAGGCAGGTATGACGAGCAGAAAAAAACGCATCTTCGCTGTCGCGCTTGTGATATGGTTACTGGGGCTATTCTACCTGGGCTCCAAATCCTTGGATGAATTCCAAAGCGGTAAAATGCCGTCCGACGGTGGCGGCACAGTGACATTGAAAAACATCATGTTTCCCTCGCTGAAGTTGCGGGATCAAGAATAGATCCCGCGCCCAAGAGGACAGGCCCAACCCGCGCGCTTTCTGTTCACGCCGGGTTGGGCCTGTTCATATATGTATTGAGGCTCCGCCCTCCAAAATTTTCCTATTCAGCCTCTTGATTTCCCGCGAAAATCAGCAACCCGTAAATAATGCACCCGTTGCCGTAAAGCAGAATGCCGCCTCCGGCAACAGAGGACAGTGTGCCCCAAAATTCCGGCAGGCCGGGGAGTTTGACCGCGAAAAGCAAAACCGAGCCGCCGAGCAGACTGAGCAGGCCGCGCACAACAAAGCGCTTACATTCTTTGTATGCTTTGTCCACAATAAAGCCGCCTATGTCATTTTCTCAAAACGCTTGGCGCACTGCACACAGGGCGCTTCCGGGTTGCCTGTTTCCAACGCTTCGCGGAAGGCCGAAAAACGTTCCCCCTGCCAGCAGGCGAACGCGTCCGTTTCATTGGCGTTGCCGAATACCCGACGGCGCTCATTGTCGTCCCGCACGGGCACATTGACGTAAATACAGGGTGAAAGCGCGCCCCCGGCATCCACGTACAGGCTGCGTTCCACATTTTCCCGACACGTCCCCCAAGGTTCCGGGCAAGGGAGGGCGTAATGGAATTCCAGTTCAAGCTTCGCGGCCCGCGCGGCGGCCTTTTCCAGGAGATCCCGCGCCCGCGCGATCTTGTCCGCTTCATGCGGGGCAAAAGCCAGGCTTTCCTGTCCCGGCGCGGCGATATAATCCAGCGTACTCACCACCACCACATGCAGGCCGAGTTCCGACGCCAGATCCGGCAAGGCCAGCACCGCTTCCATGCGATCCGCCAGTAAAATATAGGCGCAATGCAGACTCAGATGCACGGCCATGCTTTTTTTACGTATTTCCGACATCAGACGTATGTTGTCGCAGACCTTCGTAAAAGGCGCTCCCCGCCGTATGGCGTTGCTCGCCTCGTCCGTTCCGGCCAGGGAAAACGCCAGCACATCCATCCCGCTCTTCACAACCCGGCGGGCAATGCCTTCATCCATGTGCAGCCCGCAGCTCGTGCTTGACACCGCACAGCCCGCTTTGCGCGCAAAGGCCGTGAAGTCAAAAAAACGCGGATGCAGAAAGGGTTCCCCCCATCCCTGCAAATGCACCCGCGCGCTGCGCCGCAAGAGCGGCCACAAGGCCGCAAAGGTGCCCGCTTCCATATGCCGCGCCTTCCAGCGCCCGGCGTCCGCGCTTTGCGGGCAGTACTCGCAACGCGCCGTGCAGACGGAGCTTACCTCCACTTGCACGCAATCAACAAGACGTCGCTGACCCCGAAAGAGCTCGGACAGGATTTCCAGCACGCCGGGTTCTTTGAAGGCCGGGTTCCCGAGCGGATCAGCCATGTCACTTTCTCGGCTTATGCCCAAAATTTCCACCATGCTTTTGTTTGCGGCGTCCAACTGTATTCCTGGTAGGGCAGCACGATTTTTGCCTGCCATTTGCGTTTGAAAAAACTTATGCCGCTGTTGATGCCCAGACCCAGGTTGCAGCGCGTGTGTCCGCGCGCTTCGGCTTCGCGCAGCAGGGCGCTGAGGAGCAAATCCGCCGCGCCAAAGGGAGCGTCGGGCGCGCGGAAGGCGAACAGATAGAAGGCGGTGTGCAGGCTCGCGTATTCGCCGACGGCGCAGGCCGTGAGTTCACCCGTCTCGCGGCTGTAGGCGGAAAAGAGGACAGCCTGGGGACTGGCCGCGAGGTATTGCGGCAGGCGGGAATATATGAAGCGCGTGCCGGGCGCGAGCGGACGCCTGCGGATTTGCGCATCCACCAACTGTTGATGCGCGGCGTCAAACTTCCCTTGACTTTGTTCAATAGAAACAGCCTGTTCCGCCCTACGCAGCATGTGATTCATTTTGTGCCGCGCTCTTGACGGCAGCGGGGCCAGGGGCAGATCCAGCCCCCACCAGTTGTCTTCCGCAAAGGTCGCCCGCGCGGGCGCCGCATGCGGGCGGGCGGCGCAAAGCACGGTCAAGTGTCCGCCTTTGACCAGGACAGGCAGGCGGCGGGCTTGGTCCACGGCTTCGTCCACGGCCCCGGCATCCAGGGGATCGTGGAGCGGGTAGCCAATCAGCGTCACGTCTGTCCCGCTTTCATAGGCGATACATGTGCCGCAGACGACGGCCCTGCTGTCGGATACCGCCTCCACATAAGCGGGAACTTGCTCGGGGATGACGGCCTGGGACGCGAAATGGCCGACGCCGCGCGGCATCATGGGGTCTCCTTTGCGCGCAGTTTGGCGCACAAGGCGTGCCGCCATGTGGGCATGACCTGGGTCAGGCGAAAGCCGTCTTCTTCCAGCATGGGGATCAGGCCGAGCATGTGGGCCGTGCCTACAAAGACCGCGCAACGTCCTGCTTCCAGGAAGGGGCGCATGCGTTCCCGGAAACGCTGATCACGCCGGTTGATAACTATTTCCGTGCGGGTGGGAAATTCCGTGCTGGTGCCCATCATGGCCATCAGATCCCCGGCCAGATACGCCGCCGTGTTCCGTTTGATATAGCGCTGCCACTGCCGCGCGTTGCGGAAGAAGTTGGCCACGCGCTCGACCGTTACGGATTCCAGGGAGGCTATTTGCTCCTCCAGGCTTTCCATGGCGATCACTGTTTTGCCCATGTCATGGCCGAGCCGCCAGATTTCGAGGTCCACGGAGTGCTTCCAGCCCTGGCGCTCCAGAAAGGCGGTCCAGAGCGAAAAGAGGGCGCACCAGGGATGGGTGTGCTCAAGAAAATAGCGCGCATCAACCGGATTTTTCGTCTCCATGTTCAGCAGGCGGGGCCAAAAACCTTCCGGGCCGCGCGCTACGCGCTCCAGAACACGGATTTCGTCTTGCGTGAGCAGCGGACCCACCCGGGGCACGTCCGGGCCGGGCATACGACCGGATCGCGCCACGGCATTCAGGCTTTCCTCATCCAGCGGGCCTTCCAGCAGAATGGTGTCCACCTGCCGGAACAAGCGGCGGAAGGAGTTCTCAAAGGAATAGCAGAAAAAGTGCGCCGCGCCTCCTATCCAGGAGCGTTTACCGTTCTTCTCCACTTCCCAGAGCATGGCAAAGGGCCGTTGCGGCGTCTCAAGGCTGAGGGTCTGACGCTTTGACAGCGCCCCGCCCGCGCCTGCCGTGGCCAGGACGGCCAGGAGATCACCCATTTTCGCGTCCGGCTGCGCATCCGGCTGTTCTTTCCAGGCAGCCATGCGATACGGCAAGGAGGGAACAGCGCCCCATTTGCGTTTGAAGCGGCGTATGCCCTCGTTGACGCCCAGGCCGAGGTGGATGTAGTCCTTGCCGTGTTTTCGCGCTTCGTCAAGCAGCGTGGCCATGAGCAGATCCGAGGCATAGGGCGTGTACGGTCCGCGCGAGTGCGCGCCAATAAGGTAACTGACAAAACGGCCGGGCGCGAAATCCAGCAACAGGCAGGCGGCCAGGCGTTCTTCTTCGTCCCAGGCGTTGAGCAGCACGAGACCCGGCGTGCCCATAACCTGTTCCGTGCGAGCGAAAAGTTCGCGGGCGTTGGGTTTAAGGGGGGTACGCGCCATGAATTCCGACCAGAGACGGCGGTGCTGCGGGCTGAAGCGCGTGGTCATGTCCACGCGCAGGACAGCGCGCGCGCGTTCCAGCGGACGGTGCAATCGGGCGGGCACGGCAGCGGAGACAGGAAGAACGAAGAAGTCGTCGGCGTCCACCTCATGCGGGGCCAGGCGGGACGGCAGTTCCGGCGCGATGCACCAGCAATCCTGGGCGTTGGTCTGGGCCAGGGCCGTGCGCAGCGCGGCTTCAAAGGCTTCCGGCGAGTACGCGTTTCGCAGGGGATACCCGAGCGCCATGAGCCAGTCCTGCGCGGCCAGAAAGCAATAGTCGCCCCGCACAAAAAAGTTGCCGCCGGACATGGCGCTCATGAAGGCCGGGGAGTGCTCCGGCACCTGCGCGTGCTCCAGGACATGCGCGAACAGCTCGGCGCGTCCGCCAAGACCGGGGATGTCGGGAGCGGGCGTGTGATGGGCATGCATAGGGCGCTCGCAGAATAAGATTTCTGACGATAGCATCACATGCGGCGCCCAGTAAAGGGCGGCTCGGCACGACGCGCGAAACATGCGCCACCGGTTTTAAAGCAGTTTCCGGTAGTGTCTGAGTTTGTCGTCAGACGAGGAAGGCGCAGCTTTGGCCGATGGGGCTGGGCTCTTCGGCCCTGCCCCGGAGGACAAAGCAAGCCTGACGCAGGATCACGCCAAACTCAGACACTACCAGACCAAGGCCAAAGCCACGCCCCCGGCAGCCCAGCACCACCAGGAAAAGACCGCGAGGCGTCCGTTGATCAAAATCCGCCGAAGCAGGGTCAGGGCCAGGAAGCCGCAGATAGCGGCCGCCAGAAACCCGGCCAGAAAATCGGCGGCGGCGAAAGTGCTGGACAAATCGCCGCGCAACTCCAAAATCGTGGCCCCGATAATGGCCGGGATGGACAGGATAAAGGAAAACCGGGCCGCTGTTTCCCGCTCCAGGCCGAGCAGAAGACCGGCCCCGATGGTCCAGCCGCTGCGGGAGAGGCCGGGAAGGACGGCCACCCCCTGGATCAGGCCGATTATGAGAGCATCGCGCAAGGTCAGGCGGTCACGGCCGGTTTGGCCGCGATTCCCCACCAGGCGCAACAGGAATCCAGTAGCCAGCAGAGCCATTCCGACGCAAGCCACTGAAGCCATGCCGGGTCCGAGATATTTTTTGAACACCAGCCCTATAATGGCCGTCGGGATGCTGGCAATGACAATCTGGAGGCCGAACTGAAAATCCGGGCGTTCCTGATAAAGGGCGCGCATGCGGGACGGGCTGATCAAAGCTGCGGGGAGGAATCGCAGTTCCCCGCACAGGGCGGCCAGAGGCCGACGATAAAAGCAGAAGAGAGCCGCCAGAGTCCCCAGGTGGAGGACCACATCAAAGGCCATTTCCGGCTCGGTCAGCCCGAAAAGATGCTGCGCCAAGATCAGGTGCCCGGAAGAAGAGATGGGCAAAAACTCCCCCACCCCCTGTATAAGTCCCAGGATGACGGCCACGGCGAGTATCGGCATAGGATCTCCATACAGACTGAGGGGGCTCAAACCAGCGGCTCAAAGGTCTACATACAACGATACGTTGTAACAGGATGAACGTGCGCCTCGTCATTACGAGCCACACCCTCAGACTCCCCCGGCAGGGGAAATGATTTCCCCTGCACCCCCATACCCTGAAAACAGCTTCGCTGTTTTCAGGAAAATTGCGGGTCAAGGGACAACACGTTGCCATAAAGGCTGGCATGGCGCGTACCACTGAGCATGGCAGAGGCGCAACCGGCGTGTTACTGTCCCCCTTGCGGGGAGGTTTGGAGGGGCAGAGCCCCTCCAAAAAATATACTCTACCGGTCGCGGTCGCGGCGTCCGCCGCGATCCCGGCCGCCTCTGTCGCCACGGTCGCCTCTGCCGCCGTCACGGCGCGGAGGACGGGCGGTTTCCTCAGGATTCCAGGGAATGCCCTGCTGTTCCTGCAACACGACTTTGCGCGAAGCGCGCACGCGATCGCCGTTGACTTCAATCACCTTGACCTTCATCGGGTCGCCGGGCTTACAGAACTCAGCCACGTTTTCCACACGGGCCGTGTCCAGTTGGGACACATGCACCAGGGCTTCCAGGTTTGTGGCCAGTTCCACGATGCAGCCGATTTCCAGAACTTTGATCACCTTGGCGTCGTAGTCCTTGCCGAGCTCAGCCCTCTGGTCGTAGGCCAGCACCATTGCCTTGGCCCGCTCCATAGCTTCCAGGGTGGGCGCGAAGATCATCACCTTGCCCGAATCCTCGATATCCACGGACGCCCCGGTTTCGGCGGTGATCGCTTTGATGTTCTTGCCGCCCGGACCGATGATCAGGCGGATCACGTCAGGGTTCACTTCCACCTCGGTATGCTGAGGCGCATACTTGGAAAGCTCCCGGCGCGGCGCGGCCAACATCTTGGCCATTTCGTCCAGAATGTGCAGCCGGGCTTCCCTGGCCTGTTCCAGAGCCTTGGCCATGATTTCCGTCGAAATACCGGCGACCTTGATATCCATCTGCACCGCGGTCAGGCCGTCGGCGGTTCCGGCGATTTTGAAATCCATGTCGCCCAGCGCGTCTTCATCACCCAGGATGTCCGTGAGCACGATGAAGTCATCGCCTTCCTTGATCAGGCCCATGGCAATACCGGCCACAGGCGCCTTGATGGGCACGCCCGCGTCCATGAGCGCAAGACTGCCGCCGCACACCGCGGCCATGCTGGAGGAACCGTTGGACTCCATGGTCTCGGCCACGATGCGCACGGTAAAGGGGAAGGCGCCATCAGCGGGCAGGATGGGTCGCAGCGCTTTTTCCGCCAGAGCGCCGTGTCCGATTTCACGCCGGGATACGCGCACCGGCTTCACTTCACCCACGGAATAGGGCGGGAAATTATAGTGCAGCATGAATTTTTTGGTCACGTCGCCGACCAGGGAGTCCATGCGCTGTTCATCCGTGGAACTGCCCAAAGTGGTCACCACCAGGGACTTGGTTTCGCCCCGGGCAAACAGGGTCGAACCGTGAGCGCGCGGCAGCACGCCGGTTTCAATCAGTATCGGGCGCACGGTTTTGGTGTCACGGCCGTCGATACGCAGGCCTTCCTGCTTGATCCGGCCGCGCACAATGGCCTTTTCCATGTCGCCGAGAAGATCGCCCACAGCCGCCTGAGCTACCGCGTCTTCAGCAAAGGGCGAGGCAGGGTCAAGCACGGCCTGCACGGCCTTTTCCTTGACCGCCTTTTTCGCGGCTCTGCGGGCCATCTTTTCCGAGATCTGCAGGACAGCTTTGAACTCTTCGCCCACGGTCTTTTGCAGGAAGTCGGCCAAGGCGCTCGTGTCGGGCAGTTCCTTCACGGCCTGCTTGTCCTTGCCCGCCAGGCGAATCAACTCTTCCTGGGCTTCGATCAGCGGCTGGATTTCCTTGTGCGCCCAAGCAAGAGCCTCGGCCACGACCGCTTCAGGCACGAACAGGGCATCGCCTTCCACCATGACCACAGCCTCGCGGGATGCGGCAAAAATAAAATTCATATCACTGTCGGCCAACTCCGATATGGTCGGGTTGAGCACGAAACGACCGTTGATGCGTCCGATGCGCGCCCCTGCCACGGGCCCGGCAAAGGGAATGGAGGACATGCACAGGGCGGCGGACGCGCCGGTCAGGGCGAGCACGTCCGAATCGTTTTCCTGGTCAGCGGAAATCACATTGGCCAGCACCTGCACTTCATCCTTATAGCTTTTGGGGAAGAGCGGACGCATGGGCCTGTCGATCAAGCGGGAAACCAGGGTCTCGCGCTCCGAGGGACGGCCGATCTCGCGCCGGAAAAAACTGCCGGGAATACGGCCCGCGGCATACATTTTTTCAGCGTATTCAACGGTCAGGGGAAAGAATCCCTTGTCGAAATCCAGGGGCTGAGAGCAGGCCGTGACCAGAACCACGGTCTCGCCGCACTGAACCCAGACGGCTCCGTCCGCCTGATTGGCAAGGCGTCCTGTTTCCAGGATGACCTCTTTGCCCCCGACGGTGGCATTGACGCGCTTGGTGGGGAAAATACTCATAATCCTATCCTTCTGTACTATGAAGGGGGGTCCGGGAAAGTCCGGCAGCCTGCTGAGGCAGCGTCTCAGTTTACCGTGATACTTCGTCAGGCTTGCTTTGTGCTCCGGGGCAGGACCAAAAGAGTCCAGCCCCATCGCACAAAACTGCGCCTTCCTTGTCTGACGGTAAACTGAGGCGCTGCCGGATTTTCCCGGAATCCCCTTCGCTACTGCTTTATGCGGCACACGCGGCCGCGTTCATAAATGTGCAAAAGGGGAGCCGCGCTCCCCTTTCGTTCCAATACCGGCCCGGGGCTGTTTCTAAATAGCTCTTTTGTCCAAATAGCTGCGTCACCCGGCCCTTTTTTCTCCGGTCGAGTACCATAAGAGTACACTCCCTTCGCAAAAAGGGCCGGGGTCCTTGCTCTTGGAGCAAAATCTCTTATTTGGAAACAGCCCCTGGCGTTTACTTACGCAGACCGAGCTTTTCGACAATGGCCCGGTAGCGGGTAACGTCTGTTTTTCTCAGATAGTTAAGCAGGTTCCGGCGGCGACCCACCAATTTCAACAGGCCCTGGCGGGAATGGAAGTCCTTTTTATGCTCCTTGAAATGGCCGGTCAGATCCAGAATCCGGGCCGTCAGCAGGGCAATTTGCACTTCCGGGGAGCCGGTGTCGCCTTCATGCTTGGCATGTTCGTCAATAACCGCTTTTTTCTGATCCACGTCCAATACCACAGCTAACTCCTTTACGTATGCTTACGCGTTATTTCCACAAGCCACGCACAATGCTCCAAACCTCACGTCCTTCGTTGTCCAGGACTGTTTCGGCCAGAGCCAGCGCTGTTCCGTCTTCCTCCAGCATCAGCGTCTTGAGCCCAGGAGCAAAAGACAGCAGAGCCAAGGATTTGGATTCATAGGCAAGGCGAGCGCCGTTGCGCACCTGGGCCGCGTCCGTGCGTGAAACACGGAGCTTGGGCCAGGCGGGCAAGGCTTCGGCTATGCCTGCCACCCGCGACGGAAAACCTTCCGGATCGCCGAGCACATCGCCAAGCGCGTGCGCCGCAACAATCCCGAAGGGGTGGCTGTACTCCCGGGTCAGTTCCTCAAGCATGGCGCCGCACCCTAAGCGCTTCCCCAAGCTGTGGGCCAGGGAGCGTATGTAGGTGCCGGAACTACACGTCACCCGGAAGCGGACACGCTCGGGGCCGACCAGTTCGGCCTCGCCGCGTGTGACAGTGACGAGTTTTCTTTTTACCGGTACGGCACATCCTTTCCGGGCCAGTTCATACAGGGGCTTGCCCTCGTGCTTGGCCGCGGAATAGGCGGGAACTTCCTGCTCATAGCTGCCCGTGAGAGCAGCCATTTCAGCCTGGACCCGCGCGTTGTCCACACCGGTTACCGGGCAGGTTTCAAGCACCTGCCCGTCGGCATCCCAAGTATCGGTGACAAGGCCCAGGCGGATAACTCCGCTGTAGGTTTTGTCGCCGTCATCCATGAGATGGCCGGAAATTTTGGTGGCCTGCCCCAAGAGAACAAGGAGCACGCCCGTGGCCATGGGATCCAGCGTGCCCGCATGGCCTATCTTCTTCTGGCCCAGGTGACGCTTCACCCTGGCAATACAGGCTGCCGACGTCATGCCGCCCGGTTTGTCGAGCACAAGTACGCCGTCCTGCTGCGGGGGCGTATACCTGGATTGCTGCTCGTTTTCCGGGGAAGGGGCGGGAAAAGGCGCTGGTTCACTCATGGTAAGGGAGCTAGCTTTACGCTAAAATAATACTCCCGTCCAGCGCTTTTAGCATATTTTTTGGCAGTGTTTCAGTTTGAGCACACGGTAGTACCTTGGTTTGACGTCAGACAAGGAAGGCGCAGCTTTGCGCGATGGGGGCTGGGCTCTTCGGCCCTGCCCCCGGAGCGCAAACAAGCCTGACGCAGTATCACCCCAAACTGGAGCGCTACCGTTGGCATGCTTTCTGCTTTACTCCCGGTACCGGGAAATATTTTCCGTGTAGCCGCACCGTGCGGCTCGCGCTGATAGTTCCCGAAAAACAAGCCCCGGATGAGGGTATCCGTATGATGAGTTCTTTATATATAGGGGCCACAGGGTTGAAAAGCCACGGCGAAGGGATGAGCGTCATCACCAACAACCTGGCCAACGTGAACACGGTCGCGTACAAACAGATGTCCATGCAGTACTCGGATCTTATGAGCCAGTACCTGACCGCGTCCTCCGCCAATATGACCAATATCAACCAGAAGGGCATGGGTTCCGTGCCCGGTTCAAACCGCACCCTGTTCACGCAGGGCGGTTTAGAGACCGGTTCCTCTCCCGTGGACCTGTGCATCAACGGCATAGGTTTCTTCGGCGTGACCAAAAACGGCGTTATGCACTATACAAGAGCCGGAAACTTCCGTTTCGACAAAGAGGGCCATCTCCTTGATCCGAGCGGCTGGAACGTGATGGGCCGTGCCATTGTGGATGGTGTGGCAGCGGGAGAGACCACACCGATCAAGCTGGATCTCGGACCAAATGGACACGCCTACATGCCGCCCAAGGCCACCAGCGTTATTTCCAGCAGTTCGCGCCTGGGCGGATTGGAGGATAAGTCCCAAGATCCCGCGAACCCCTTTTTCGCCATGACCGCCAGTTGGGATGCCGCGCAAAAACCGCCGCTTGGCCAAGGCAAATATGCATATAGTGAACCCATCACCTTCTATGACTCCGAAGGCAGACTGCGCGAAGCAACCATATATTATGACTCGGCGGGCAAGTCCGGCGGTCTCACGGCCGTGGAATACCTCGTGGCCCTGAGCCCGGGCCAGGACGGCTCCGGGCTGGCCGGAACCAAGGCCGAAGGCTTGCTCATGGCGGGCACGCTGACCTTTTCCAGCAACGGGGAACTTGCCAACATGACGGCCTTTTACCCGCCTGCTTCCGGCAACCCCGCCGATCTCGCGGGTTGGGCTCCGGCCGCCATGCAGGGTGGCCAGCCTGTCATGCAGGTACAGGTAAAAGGCGTTGCCGCGCAAAGCATCGTCCTGGACATGGGGCTGTCGCTTCCCAATGCCGGTCCCAACGCCGGCGCAGGGCTGTCATCCGCTGCCGAAGCCGCGGCCAACCCCCGAGCCATCTTTGACAATACCGTGCCCAAGACCATCAGCCCGAAAGCCTCCAACACATATGGAAACACCCCCGGCGCCTTTTTTTCCAGCCGCGACGGTTACGCGCCGGGCGAAATGCGGGATATGTACGTGACCAATGACGGCCTTGTGCGCATCATGTACAACAACAACCAGACCCAGGACGTTTACCGCGTCTCTTTATATCGTTTTACCAGCCAGGACGGCCTTCGCCATGAGGGCAGCAACCATTACTCCGCAACCCCGGATTCCGGACCCGCCGATGAAGGTATTGCCGGCGATCAAAACTTCGGCGCCATAAAGGATTATGCCCTGGAACAGTCCAACGTGGACTACGCCCGTGAGTTCACCAATCTGATCGTCACCCAGCGCGGCTTCCAGATGAACAGCAAGATCATCACCACGTCCGACGCCATGCTCCAGAAGGCGCTTGAACTGAAGCGCTGATTCCGGCTCCGCACTCCTGTCCGTCAAGGCCCGCCCCTCCTCGTGGCGGGCCTTTTTTTTGCCAAAGATTCCTTCGGAGCCTGTTTGCGTTAAACCATTGCACCAATCCCTGGAGAGGTATATAGAACAAAGCAGCGGCCGCATTTTTGCGCGCCTACGGCAGTTTACGCTTGAGATTGTCGCTTACGGCGGGCAAAGCCCGCCTACGCCAATCTCGCGGCAAGGATTTGCGGACAAATCCTTGCCGAGCAGCTTAACATTAAAAATGTTAAACTGCTCTATTCCAACAGGATTCACGGACGTCATAACAATGCAAGACCCCACAAAACTTCCCCTGTCCTGGTTGCTGCTCTTTCTCGCCGTTGCCGCGGGCAGCATCTACTATTATTACGACAAAGAGCATACCGGGGCTGAAAACACCACGGCCGGCACCACTGTGATCGTGCCGGTCAGCCCCGCTCCGGATATGGGCGCTTTGCAACCGGGCAGCCCTGCGGCCTCGTTGCCGGTCATCTCTCCTCCCGTACAGAATACCAATGCCACCGCCGCAACCACGGAAGCCGTTCCCGGCCCCACTCAGGCAACGGAAAATGATGCGGACGGACAACCGCCCGCCGGGGAACCCCAGCCGGAAGCCCCGAGCACGGAGGCCCCTGACGCTCAGGCGCATGCGCCTTCAGAAGAAACGCCCCTTCCTTCCGCCGAACATGATCTGGCCGCTCCCCAGCCCGTGGACAACACGGAAACAAAGCCGTCCGAAGAACATGGCGCTTCCGGAGTTGTACTCTATGGCAAGGGCAGGCCGATCACCCCTGGAGGACATGTGGTGCGCGGCGATATTCCCGCAGGTCAGGAAAAAACGGGCGCGCGCATAGCCTCCACCGGACAGGACAGTGTTGTGGGCCTCGCCCTGGTCCAGGATCTGGCCACGTTCCTGGCTGAAAACTACTGGCCTGCCAATACCCATCTCATGGCCCGCGAACACGGTATTTCCACGGCCGACGTAAGAAGAGTGAATTACAGGTACGGAGAACAGTTGCACGGCTTCGCGGCGGCCCACAATAACCCCGGCATCGAGCGGGAGCGCGTGCTGCGCTATGTGTTCGCGCCCTCCATGCTGCGTGCCCTTTACAGACTGTATGATGAACGCTTTTTTTCCGCCTTGCGGACTGAAGCCGCGGCTCAAAAGCGCGGACCGGCTCAGTCCCCTCTGACCCCGCTCCAGATAGCCGAGATGTTCGGCATCTATTCCGGCATGGCCCAAAGCCTGGCGGAAGCCGTGCGTACCTATGCCGATACGCCGCGGATACGCTCTCTGGTCGCCGCCTACGTCCAAGCATCCACAGAGACTGCGGACGCCTTCACGGCCTATGCCGAAAGCCGGGAACAGGGCAACTATTCCGCGAAAACATCGCAAGCCTACCAAAGCGCTCTGAAGCGGCGTGAACAGGCCAAGGACGCCCTGGCCTCGGCCATGCGCCGGGGAGGCGCGAGACAGGAACTCGACGCCGAATCTCTGGCTTATATCGCGCAATGGCTCTACCGGCGTGGAGAAAATGCCGCGGCAACCCTGGCCGTTCTGGCTGAAATCCTTGAAGACTGCGCCCTGCGCCTGTCCGCCATACAGCAGGAATACCCCGGTTCGCGCCGCTAACTCTCCATCACCATGCACACACGGGATCTGCCTTTTATTTATATTACCGGCGGCTGTCGCAGCGGGAAAAGCGCCTATGCCCAGCGCCTGGCCGAAGAGTTGTCGTCCGGCTGTCTGTATCTTGCCACGGCAATCCCTCAGGATGACGCCATGCGCGAACGCATCCGCCTGCACCGCGAGGCGCGCGGTGAAGTTTGGCGCACTTATGAAGCTCCGGCCAGTGATAACGACGCCCTGCTCGCCGCCCTGCAAAGGCTCTGCCGTCCCGGAGAAACGCTTCTGTTCGACTGTCTGACGCTCTGGGCCGCCGGTCATATGCGGGGCGAGCAGGCTCCGTCCGATTTTGGCGCCCGGTGCGATGAACTGTTGCAAGGCTTATGGCAGCTTCCCTGCCCGGTGATCATTGTGAGTAATGAAGTCGGCATGGGCGTGGTGCCCGTGAGCGCGGCAGGCCGGAATTTCCGCGACATGGCGGGGCTGGCCGGGCAAAAGGCGGCCGCTGCCGCGACCTTTGCCGTGTTCATGGTCAGCGGCCTGCCGCTGGTTCTTAAAGGGACCGTACCAAAAATATGTTCAGATCCGGAGTATTGTATATGACTGTGCCCAGACCAGGAGACTTTATTACCGCGAAATGCGGACGCTGCAACGATGTTACCGGCCATGTGGTCATGCTCGTGCTTGACGGACAGGTCGCCAAGGTGGAATGCAAGGCTTGCGGCAGTGTGCATAAACACCGGGAAGTCCGCCTGCCCGGCGCGGGCGGAAAGGAGCGGCCTTCCGTCCGCCACGTGCGGGCCGGGCAGGAACGCGAGCAAGGCAGAGATCTGGGCCCCAAACCCAAAAGCGGTCCCGCGCGCGCCGGAACAGCATCCTCAGGCGGCGCTCCCCGTAAAAGCGCTTCCGCGGCCAAGCTGGAAAGCGCCTGGCAAGAAGCCATGGTCCGGCACAGCGCGGAAACGCCCTTGCCCTATGCTATGAACAATACGTATATGATCCAGGATTTCCTTGAACATCCCATGTTCGGGCGCGGGGAAGTCATCAGCGTGGCTTCGCCCGGAAAAATGGACGTGCTTTTTCAGGACGGCGTCAAGATCCTACGTTGTGGCAGTGCCCCAATTTAAGCAATGCCGGTAGTGCCTCAGTTTGGCGTCAGACGAGGAAGACGAGTTTTTGCGAGGGTGGGCTGGACTCTTCGGTCCTGCCCCCCGAGCAAAAACGATGCCTGACGAAGTATCACCCCAAACTGAGGCACTACCCGGAATTGACCTGTCTCAACCGGCCTAGTATACTACCGGCCGCAATGAAGCTACTCCTCAAGTTCCGGCCCAAAGCGCCGGCAAAGGAATTTCATGCGCATACTCATTACCGGCGGCTGCGGTTTTATCGGCAGCAACTTTATCCACATGCTTTTGCGGGAAGACCCTCACGTCTTTATCTGCAATGTGGACAAACTCACCTATGCGGGCAACCCGGCCAATCTTGCCGGAGTGCGGGAGAACTATCCGGGCCGTTATGTGTTCGTCAAGGCGGACATTGCCGACGAGGCGGCCATGCGCCGCATTTTCCTGGAACACACCATTGACGCCGTGGTCAATTTTGCGGCCGAATCCCACGTGGACCGCTCCATTGCCGATCCCTCGCCCTTTATCCACACCAATGTGCGCGGCGCCCAGGTGCTGCTGTCCTTGGCCCGTGAACAACGCATCGAACGCTATGTCCATGTATCCACGGACGAAGTTTACGGTTCCTTGAGCCTGGATGAGCCGGACACGGCGTTTACCGAACAAACGCCGCTGGCTCCCAACAGCCCGTATTCCGCTTCCAAGGCTTCCGCGGATCTGTTTTGCCGGGCCTGGTATGAAACCTATGCTTTTCCGGTCGTGATTACCCGCTGTTCAAATAACTACGGCCCCTATCAGTTTCCGGAAAAACTGATCCCCTTCATGTACTCCAGGGTCGTTAGGAATGAACCCTTGCCCGTCTACGGGGACGGCAAAAATGTGCGCGACTGGATTCATGTGCTGGACCACTGCCAGGGGGTCTATCTGGCCCTCAGCAAAGGCCGTCCCGGCGCGGTATATAATTTCGGCGGCGGGGCCGAGCGAAGCAACCTTGAGGTGGTGCGGTCCATATTGCGCTTCTGCGGCAAATCCGAAGACCTGATTGCGTTCGTCAAGGACCGTCCGGGACATGACAGGCGGTACGCCATGGACTATTCGCTGGCCGCGCGCGAACTCGGCTTTTCTCCCCGCTATACCTTTGAGGCCGGGCTTGAGGCGGCCCTGCACTGGTACGGCGATAACGGCGCATGGCTGGAAGGCGTGGTTTCCGGCGCCTACCTGACCTTCATGCGCGACTGGTATGGAGACCGAACATGAGACAAAAAGCCCTGGTTCTCGGAGGCAAGACCGGACTGGTAGGACAAGCCCTGGCGGAAGTGTTGCGGGCCTCAGGCTGGGATGTCGCGGCTCCCGGCCGGGAAGAGCTGGATGTCGCTGCACCTGATGCCGCCGGACGTCTGGAGGCCTTGATTGACTCATCGGAACCGTCTTGCGTCTTCAACACCATTGCCTACACCAAGGTTGATGCCGCCGAGGACGAGCCCGAGGCCGCCACCCTGCTCAACCGCACTCTGCCCGCCACTTTAGGCAGGATCATGAAAACGCGGCCCTGTACCCTGGTGCACTTCAGCACGGATTTCGTCTTTGACGGCAAAAAGAGGACGCCCTATACGCCCCAGGATCCGACAGCGCCGCTCTGCGTGTACGGCAAAACAAAACTGGCCGGGGAAGAGGCTCTGCTTTCCTTTGACCTGCCGCATTGCCTGATCATCCGGACCGCCTGGCTCTTCGGTCCGGGCCGGAAAAATTTTGTCAGCACCATTCTTCAGGCCTGTAAGGAAAAACGCATCGTCAACGTGGTGCATGATCAGATCGGCTCTCCGACCTATACGCCCGATCTCGCCCAGTATACCCTGAAGCTGGTGGAATCCGGCGCAAGCGGCATCTTCCACATTGTGAACAACGGCCAGGCCAGTTGGTGCGAATTGGCGGGTGAAGCCGTCAGTCTGGCCCAGGCGGAATGCATGGTCAATCCCATTCCCTCTTCCGAATATCCGCAAAAAGCCCGGCGACCGGCCTATTCGGTGCTGGACTGCGATGATCTGGCCCGCCTGACCGGCATCATGCCGCGTCCGTGGCCGCAAGCCCTGCGCGAGTATATTTTCAAAATCTTTCACTAGAGCGGGTAAACCGCTCTGCAAGGATTTGTCCGCAAATCCTTGCCGGGAGATTGGCGTAGGTGGGCTTTGCCCACCGTTAAGCGACAATCTCAAACGTAAACCGCTATCAGGAGTGATCACCCCACTATGGGCGCGCGCACCTTCTGGATAAACACGGGCGAGCTTTCCGGCGACATGCAGGGCGCGCTCCTGCTGAACGCCCTGAAGAAGCAGGTTCCTCACGCGCACTTTGTGGGCATGGGTGGTGTACACCTGGCCGAAGCCGGGCTTGAAACCCTGTTTCGCATTGAAGATCTTTCGGTCATGGGCATAACTGAAGTTATCGGCCATTTACCGAAAATATTCCGTATGCTGGCCGACATCAAAGCCGCCATGACCAGAATCCGCCCGGAGGCGGTAATTGTTATTGACGCGCCGGACTTTCACTTCCGGGTAATCAAGGCCGCGCGGGAGCTTGAAATCCCCGTTTACTACTACATCAGTCCGAAAGTCTGGGCCTGGCGCGAAGGCCGGGCCGTTTTTATCCGGGAACACGTGCGCAGGCTGATCTCCATTCTGCCTTTTGAAGCCGACTTTTACCGTCGCTTTGGGATGAACGTGGACTATGTCGGCAATCCCCTGATCGACAGCGTTAATTATCCCGCTCTCAAGAATATTCGCCACGACCCGGATCTGGTCGGCTTTCTTCCGGGTAGCAGAAAAAAAGAGATTTCCGCCCTGCTGCCCGCTTTTGGCGGCGCGGCCCGCATCCTGCGCCAGCGCCTGCCGCACGTCAGTTTTGCCTGTGTGCGCGCGCCGGGAATTGATGAGTCCCTGCTGCGCGCTTACTGGCCGGAAGACGTGCCCGTGGACTTTGTTTCCCCGGACAACCGCTTTGCCTTCATGCGGCGCTGCAAAATGCTCATCGCCGCCTCAGGCACGGTAACGCTGGAAAGCGCCATCGCGGGCACGCCCGCCATTGTCGTCTACAAGGTCTCGCCCCTGTCCTTTGCTGTGGGCAAACTCCTGGTCAAGGTGCCGTTCATCAGCCTGCCCAATCTGATCCTCGGCCGTGAAGTGTTTCCTGAACTGCTCCAGAAGCAATGCGATGCCGTGCCTCTGGCCGACGCGGCCCTGCGTTGGCTCCTGCCCCCGCCCGGCAATGACCCGCTGGACAACGTGCGTGAAGATATGCGAGAAATCCGCCGCCTGCTGGGTGAACCCGGCGCGGCCGACCGTGCCGCCACTGTGATTCTGAAGGATTTGCAAAGCCTATGACGTACCTGTCGACGGCGCGCTTTCGGCTGGACATGCCTGGGGCGGAGCGTCGCCATCCTTGGTTGAGCTATCTTTTCGACTGTTACGCCCTGGTGGATGCAAGCGTTGCCGAGGCGTTGGAAGAGGCCGCGCGCGGGAGGACAACCAGGTTGCGCCAGGGGCTGCGGCAACTGCTGCCATCAGGTAATTCCAGTAACTCCCCTGGAGGCTGCGGGCCTGCGCTGGTATGTCCAGGAGGAAATGGCGGAAAAAACGCGCGCCGCTCTCATGCAGCGGCCGGAAAAAATCGGGCCGGGCGGCGGCGGCAGCTGCCGCTTTATGCTGGGCGACAGTTGCGCGGTCTACCCTGTGCGTCCGGTGGCCTGCAGGCGCTACCTGGTGCTCGGCCAGGCCTGCGCGCCGGGTGAGGACCCCACTGTGACCCGCCCGGAACAGGTGCTCAGGCCTTCACGAGAAACGATGAACGCCGCCTACGCCGCTACCCTGCCATATTACACCGCCCTGGGAGAACAAACGCCGTGTCCCGGAGAAGCATTCGCCTTCATGGCGGCACGTACTGTCGCGCTGGAGGCGCTGTGTCAGGATATTTTGAAATGTCGGTAAGGCCCTGTCAGCACTTCATATTCTGAACATATTGACAGAACCGGTATTATCTGATGCAAAAGCGGCCCTTTCCGGCATAAAAAAACTCTCTAGCAACGCACCGGTCAAGTACCTCAGGAGACTTCATGTTTGAAAAACTTCTTCCCAAGTCCGCCCCCTTTTTTGAACTGCTCCTGAAACAGAGCGACCTGCTCCTGGATACGGCACGGCGTCTGGAAAACAGTTTTATCAACCCGGCCACAATGGATGAAGAATACAAAGCCGTCGCCCTGCTGGAAGAAGAAGCGGACGCCCTGCACGCGCGCATTACCCGCGAACTGAGCCAGACCTTCATCACCCCCATTGATCGTGAAGATATCCTGCACATCAACCAGGCGCAGGAAAACTGCATTGACAGCCTCCAGAATCTGGCCACGCACATGCATATCTATGACTTTGACCGCATCCGTTTTCCTTCGGTAAAAATTACGGAAACCATACGCCAAATGCTTGAGCTTACACAACTCATGCTCATAGGGCTCAGCAAAAAGCAGGATGCGCATAAAACCCGGGCCTTCCGCTTCCTGCGTTCCGAAAGCGAAATGCTGATCAGCGTCGGCCTTGCCGAACTCTACGACCGGGCGGCATCACAGGAAGAATCCACCCTGGATATGATCAAATGGACGCGGGCCTATGATCGCCTGGAACAAGGGGTGAAAGAAGTGGTAAAGCTGGCGGAAGCCATTGAAGAAGCGGTGCTCAAGAATGTTTGATATCCCGCTGCTGCTTATTGTTATCGTCATTGTCGCGCTCATTTTCGACTTTACCAACGGCGCGCATGACTGCGCCAATGCCATTGCCACGGTGGTGTCCACCAAGGCGCTTTCCCCCCGGACCGCGGTACTGATGGCGGCGATTTTGAACTTTGCCGGAGCCTTGCTGGGCGAACAGGTAGCCCATACCCTCGGCTCGGGCATCGTCAATCCGGCAGTGGTCTCCGGCAGCCACATCCTGGTGCTGGCAGCCCTGGTCGGCGCCATCGCCTGGAACCTCATCACCTGGTATTATGGTATTCCTTCCTCTTCCTCGCACGCGCTTATCGGCGGCCTTATCGGCGCGGCCGTGGCTCACGCCGGTGTTGATACGCTCAACGGCACGTCCATTGTCAAAAAGGTGCTCATTCCGCTGGTCTGTTCTCCCTTGGCGGGCTTTGCAATGGGTTTTCTGCTTATGAGTCTTATTACTCTATTTTTCCGCCGTTCCAACCGCACAAAGGTAAACCGCGCCTTCTTCAAACTCCAGATCGCGTCCGCCGCGTTCATGGCCACAAGCCACGGGCTTAACGACGCTCAAAAGACTATGGGCGTCATTACCCTGGCTTTGCTTATTTTCGGGCAGATAGACACCATACACATACCCTTGTGGGTCAAACTGGCCTGCGCAATGGGCATGGCGGCCGGCACGGCCATGGGCGGATGGAAGATCATCAAAACCATGGGGCACCGCATTTTCAAGTTAGAGCCTGTCCACGGTTTTGCGGCGGAAACTTCCGCGTCTCTGGTCATCACCGGCGCCTCGCTCCTGGGCGCTCCCATCAGCACCACGCATACCATTTCCTCCTGTATTTTCGGCGTGGGTTCAACCAAACGCCTTTCAGCGGTACGGTGGGGGGTGGCGGGCAACCTGGTAATAGCCTGGATCCTGACCTTGCCTGCTTCAGCCTCTATCGCGGCCGTCACCTTTCTGTTTCTGGATCTGTTTCGTCTGGGATGAGTGCGGTTGTTAATTGGAGGGACGCTGTCCCTCCAAACCACCCTGCAAGGGGGCGTGGCCCCCTTGACCCGCAATTTCCAAAAAACGGCTCTGCCGTTTTTTGGGTATGGGGGTGCAGGGGACTCAGTCCCCTGCCAGGGGAGTCTGAGGGTGTGGCTAGTGATGTAGGGCTCACGTTCATCCTATTACAACGTATTGTTGTATGGAGACCTTTGAGCCACTGGTTTGAGTCCCCTCAGCGGGTCTGAGTCTAGCCTACTGCCAGCCGCCGCCCAGGGCTTTGTACAATTGAATGGCGTTGATTTCGCGCAGCAACTTGGTGGAAATGTAGCTCTGCTGGGCGCTGTAGAGGGAGCGTTGCGCATCGAGCACGTTCAGGTAGCTGTCCACCCCGACATCATACCGGGCGGAAGCCAGTTCAAAGGCCGTGCGCGTGGATTTGAGCAACGCGGTTTCGGCACTTATCTGCTCACCGATGTTGGCGCGCTGCACCAGACTGTCCATGACCTCGCGGAAAGCGCTTTGGATGGCCTTTTCATAGGTGGTTACCGCGAGCTGCTTTTCCGTTTCGGAAACATCCAGCAGGGCCATGTTCCGTCCCATATCAAAGATGGGCAAGTATACCTGGGGCAGGAACTGCCAGAACCGGGAGGCGGCGGTGAACAGGGTGGCGGTTTCGGAACTCATGCTGCCAAAGGCCCCGGTCAGGCTGATAGTCGGAAAAAAATTGGCTCTGGCCGCGCCGATGTTGGCGTTGGCGGCTTTCAGCCGGTGTTCCGCGGCCTGGATATCCGGGCGGCGTTCCAACAGGGAGGATGGCAGACCTTCGGGAATATCCGCCAACATACTCACCTTGGACAACTTACGCACGTCCGGCAGGTCCGCGGGCAGCGGCGCTCCGAGCAGCAGGGTCAGGTAGTTCTCATCTTGTCCCACCCGAGTTTCGTAACGGGACACGTTGGAACGGGCCTCTTCCATGATGCTCTGGGCCTGACTGACTTCCAGTTGTGAGGCCACGCCGGAATTGAACTTGTTACGCACAAGTTCAAACTGGCCCTTGCGGTTTTTATAGGTCGCGCGCGTAATGTCCAGAAGCTCGCGGTCGGAAATAAGTTGCAGATATATGGCGGCCACTTCCGCCGCCAGACTGATCTGGGCTGTCTTGGCGTCGTCTTCCACGGAATAGTAGGTTTCCAGAGCCTGCTCCGTCAGGCTGCGGATGCGGCCGAACAGATCCAGTTCAAAAGCGCTGAAGCCGAGAGTGACCGTGTACTGGCGCGTGATCATCCGCTGCTGGGTGAAGGTGAACTCGGCCGGGGTATCGATCACGCTGTACTGGCCGGAAGCCGCAATGGTCGGCAGGAGGTCCGCGCGCTGGATCCGGTACCCGGCGCGGACTTTTTCGATATTCAGCACGGCCAGACGCAGATCCCGGTTGTTGGCCAGAGCTGTTTCGATGAGCCGCTGCATGCCGGGATCCGTGAAAAACTCACGCCAGCCGAGGTTTTGCTCGGCCTGTCCATAGAGTCCCGCTCCCTTGTGATACTCGACGGGAACCGGCATGCCCGGCCTTTCGTATTTGGGGGCCAGGGTACAGGCGGACAACAACACCGCGCACAGAAGGGCAAACACTGCTTTCATCCGAGCCATAGATTCTCTCCGAAAAAGGTACAATCTTCTATCCTGTTTTTACCTTTCGCTCAATTTTCACTTTAAACACGTGGCTGATAATCACAAAGAATATCGGCGTGTAATAGAGGCAGCAGAAGGTCGCCACCAGCGTGCCGAAAAACACGGCCGTGCCGATGGCGTTCTGGCTTCCCGACCCGGCCCCGGTGCTGATGGCCAGGGGCAACACGCCGAGCATAAAGGCCAGGGAGGTCATGACAATGGGCCTCAGGCGCATGCGTACCGCTTGCAGTACGGCGTCGATGAGCTCATGCCCGGCTTCTTCAAGATCCTTGGCGAATTCGACGATCAGAATGGCGTTTTTGGCCGACAGACCCACCGTGGCCAACAAGCCGACCTGAAAGTACACGTCGTTGTTCATGCCGCGCAGCGCCGCCCCGCCCAGAGCGCCGATAACACCAAAGGGCACGATCAGCATGACCGAGAAGGGGATGGACCAGCTCTCGTAGAGGGCGGCCAGACACAGGAACACCACCAGCAGGGAGAGGGCATACAGGGCCGGGGCCTGAGCGCCGGACATGCGCTCCTGGTAAGAAAGGCCCGTCCAGGAGAAGCCGAAGCCCACCGGAAGCTCGCGGGCCAGCGCTTCCATGATCAGCATGGCCTGACCGGAACTTTTGCCCGGCGCGGCTTCACCGAGGATTTCAACGGAAGGCAACCCGTTATAGCGCTCCAGCCGGGGCGAGCCATAGGTGGAATGGCCGCTCATGAAAGCGGAAAAAGGAACCATCTCGCCCAGGGTGTTACGTATATGGTAGAGGTTGAAATCAGTGGCCTGCATACGGAAAGGAGCGTCCGCCTGCAAAAAGACCTTTTTGGTCCGGCCCTTGTCCATGAAGTCATCCACGTACATGCTGCCCCAGAAGGCGGAGATGGTGTTGTACAATTCGCTGATCGGCACACTGAGGGCTGAGGCCTTGGCCAGATCGATGTCCAGATTATACTGCTCCACGTCGTCAAGGCCGTTGGCGCGCACGTTTCTCAAGTTTGGATTTTGCCGGGCGTTAAAAAGCAGGTCGTTCCGGGCCTGCATGAGCGCCTCGTGCCCCATGCCCCCCTGGTCGATAAGCTCAAAGTCAAAACCGCTGGCCTGACCAAGTTCCAGCACGGCGGGCGGAGCAAAGGCAAAGACCATGCCCTCCTTGATGGTGGAAAAGTACCGCATGGCCCGCTGCTGAATGGCCGCAACCTTTTGCTCGGGTTTTTTGCGCTCGCTCCAATCCTTGAGCCGCAAAAAGCCCATGGCCGAATTCTGCCCCGAACCGCTAAAACTGAATCCGGCTACGGTTATCAGGCTGTCCACGGTGTCGGTTTCCTGGGTGGAAAAGTAGTCTTCCACCCTTTTCAGCACTTCCAGGGTGCGTTCCTGAGAGGCCGCCGCCGGCAGTTGCACCTGGACAAACATAAGTCCCTGGTCTTCATCAGGCAGAAAGGCTGTGGGCAGGCGCAGGAACAAAAAGACCATAAAAGCCAGCGCGCCTGCATAAATAATCAGGTAGCGGGCGGGCTTTTGGATCATCGCGTGGACCCCGTCCTGGTAGCCTGCCTTAATCTTATCAAACCAGCGGTTAAAGCGACCGAACATGCCCATCTGGGCCTTGCTCCCGACTCCGTGATTCTTGAGTAAGGTGGCGCAGAGGGCCGGAGTCAGAATCATGGCCATCAACAGGGATAGGCCCATGGCCGAAACAATGGTGATGGAAAACTGCCGGTAGATAACGCCCACAGAGCCGCCAAAAAAGGCCATGGGCAGAAAAACCGCGGAGATCACCGTGCTAAGGCCCACGAGCGCCCCCATAATCTGATCCATGGATTTGCGCGTGGCCTCCTTGGGCGACAGGCCCTCCTCCTGCATGATCCGCTCGACATTCTCCACCACCACGATGGCGTCGTCCACCAGAAGGCCGATAGCCAGAACCATGGCGAACATGGTCAGGGTGTTGATAGTATAGCCGAACAGATTGAGCACCGCGAAGGTGCCGAGCAAAACCACCGGCACGGCAATGGTCGGAATGAGCGTGGCCCGGAAGTCTTGCAGAAAAAGATACATGACCAGAAAAACCAGGACGATGGCTTCAAACAGGGTCTTGTACACTTCGTTGATGGAAATGCGCACAAAAGGCGAGGTGTCGTAGGGGTATACGGCCTTCATGCCCGGCGGGAAAAAATGGGAAAGCTTTTCCACTTCCGCCTTGATTGCGGCGGCCGTGTTCAGGGCGTTGGCCCCGGAGGCCAGCTTGATGGCCATGGCGCCCGAGGGCATGCCCCTGTAGCGCGAGGAGGCATTGAGGTTTTCCCCGTTCAGTTCGAGGCGGGCCACATCCTTGAGGTGCACCGTGGACCCGTCCGGATTGACGCGCAGCATGATATTCTCGAACTGCTCCACAGTCTGCAAACGCGAGGCGGCGTTCACGGTCACGTTGATTTCCTGGCCGGGCATGGCGGGCAGCCCGCCCAGTTGGCCGCCGGCAATCTGCGCGTTCTGAGCCCGGATGGCCGCAACAACATCGGATACCGTGAGTTTGTATTGCTCAAACCGAATCGGGTCGCACCAGATGCGCATGGCATACTGCGAGCCGAACATGGTAACGTCGCCAACGCCGGATACCCGGCTGATAGGGTCCAGTATGTTGGTGGCCACGTAGTCATTGAGGTCACTGGCGGTCATGCTGCCGTCCTCGGTCACAAAACCGATGACCAGCAGAAAGTTCCGGACCGACTTGCTCACCCGGACCCCTTGCCGCTGCACGGCATCGGGCAGTAGCGGGGTGGCCAGTTGGAGCTTGTTCTGCACCTGCACCTGGGCGATGTCGGGGTTGGTCCCCTGCGCGAAAGACAGGTTGATGGCGCTCTGGCCCATGGCGTCACTGGTGGAATACATGTAGACTAGGTTATCGATGCCTTTCATCTGCTGTTCGATAACCTGGGTCACCGTGTCTTCCACGGTTTTGGCCGAAGCGCCGGGATAAATCCCCTGAATGGCGACTTCCGGGGCCGCGATATTGGGATACTGGGCCACGGGCAAGGTATACAGCGAAAGTATGCCCGCCAGCATGATGATGATGGCGATAACCCAAGCGAAGATAGGGCGGTCAATAAAAAATCGGGGCATACCGGCCTACCGCCTTAGTTCTTGGCCGGTACTACGGATCCGGCCGCGCCGGATTCCGCTTCGGGCAGGGCCTTTACCGGTACGCCGGGGCGAACGCGCATCAACCCTTCAATGATGACCCGGTCGCCTTCCTTGAGCCCGTCCGTGACCAACCATTGATTGTCTATGGAACGATCCACGGTAATCATCTGCGGGGTCACATTGTACACGCCTTCCTGATCTTGCAGGGTGGCGTTCTTGGTCAGCTTCTGGACTAGGGGCAGGCCTCGGTTGTTGCGCGACACCGCCTTTTGCGGAATCATGATCGCCCTTTCGCTCACGCCTTCCTCAAGGACGGCGCGCACGTACATGCCGGGCAGCAAGGTGCCCTCGGGGTTGGGAAACACGGCCCGGATGGTCACCGCGCCCGTGCTCTGCTCAACCGTCACTTCGGAAAACTTCAGAGTGCCGATAACCGGTTTCATTTCTTGCCGGGTGTCGCCTGGCACCCGCCGCATGTAGGTTGTGCCGTCCTCCAGCTTGAGTGTGGCCTGCATGGCGGTTTCCCCGCTTGAAATCAGCGCGCCGGAGCTGAAATCCCTGCGCAGGCGCAGCAGTTCGGAACTGGATTGGGTAACGTCAACGTACATGGGATCAAGCTGCTGCACCGTGGCCAGCGCCATGGGCTGATTCTGGGTAACCAGCGCGCCCTGCGTGACTGCGGAACGTCCGATACGCCCGGAAACCGGGGCCTTGACCTGGGTGTAGTCAAGATTGATCCGGGCCGATTCAAGAGCCGCCTTGGCCGCGGCCACATCGGCCTTGGCCTGGCCATGCGCGGCCACCGCGTTATCATATTCCTGCTTGCTCACCGCGCTCACCCGCACCACCTGCCGGTAACGTTCGGCAAGCAGCCCGGCAGCGACCTCGTTGGCCTCGGCCCTCATCAACGTAGCTTTGGCATTGTCATAAGCGGCCTGGTAAATGGCCGGATCTATCTGATACAGGATATCGCCTTCCTTGACGTCAGAACCTTCAACAAACAGACGTTCCTGAATGATTCCGCTGACCTGGGGACGCACTTCGGCAACCATGTAAGCGGAAGTCCGGCCGGGCAACTCCGTGCTCAAAGTCACCGAGCGAGGCTGAACCTCCAGGAATACAACGCTTGCCAGCCCGCCCTGAGGGGCCTTGGCCTCTTCACAGCCCGGCAGGAACAGGATAACCAGCAAAAACAGGAAAAGGCATGAGGAGTGCTTGGGCATAGAGTTCTCTTTGTCAGTGCGATTTTGCAGATGAGCCTTTATATATAATGTAAGATACACAGGGGAAATAATTGTATATACAACAAAAATTCCTGTCAAGAAAAACTAAAAATCTTTGTTAAAAACGACATTCGTCCCACTTTGAAATGCCCCGTCAGTCTTACTGCTGGGGCATTTCAAAGTGTGGACAAAGTTTAAAGGCGACATTTACTGCCGTTGCCCGTAGATGCCGCCCACAACGCCGCCCAGGATTCCACCCAAAGCGGCTCCGACTCCCACACTACCGCCGGCCAAAGCACTGATGCCCGCGCCGGCGCCCGCGCCAATCAGACCTCCGCTCAATACACCCTGCTGGGTCTTGGTCATGTGTGTGCATCCCGAGAACGGCAAGGCCAGAGCCAGAACCAACACCAAAGCTGATAAACGGATGTTCATTGTACACCCCCCGTTTTCATTTCTCGTACCCGCTTATCGGCCTCGACCATTTCCGCCTGCGTCATGTTAGGCCGCACGTATAGGCCGCCGAGCACTTCAAGTACGGAAAGCTCCATCTGGTCAGGATGCCGGGTCGCATAAGCATCAATGGCATCGGACATCTGCCCGAGCGTCACGCCGTCAAGTCCCCTGATCCAACTGCCGATGATACTTTGTTTGATAGGCAGCGGCCGGTTGCCCTGCCATTCCTTTTCCATTTCCAGTAATGAAGCGAACCCGAATAAAAAGGCCAGCTTTTCATCACGGGAGGAGTTGCGCCAATGATCAAGCGTAACTGCCGGGCAACTGATTGCTTTGACTCCGGCAATAGCCTCCACCGCCGACGCCGGGCGGGGGAGCGAGGCAAAAACAAATACGGTAAAAAAAGCGGTTGCTATGAGTGCCGTTGAAAAGCGTAATAATCTATGCATGATAAACACTCCTTGCTACAATTGTGCATACTGCGGCGTTCAGGACAGGCCGAACTGCCCGAAAGCAATAATATTATTAAATCTATATATCATAAAGAAACAAATACAAGCAAGTGCGACCATAAAATTTGTGCAACCACACTTTTTTTCGAGCTTGTCTTGCACGATATGCAAATATACTATATAGGTAAATTAATTATTCCCTGTACCGCCGGGTACGAGCACGCGGACAGTAAACAACTCATACGCCAACCAAGGAGATTTATTATGGCCGTAGCAAAGAAACCACCCCTGAAAAAGGCCAGGGTCATTGACGTCCTGAACAAGGCGCGTTCCATGGAATTGTTTGCCATTATGCAGTACATGAATCAGCATTATCAGTTGGACAACCAGGATTACGGCAAGCTGGCGAATAAAATACGCCATATCGCCATCGATGAAATGCGCCATGCGGAAATGTTTGCCGAACGCATCAAAGAACTGGACGGGGAGCCGACCACGCAGATTGAAGGGACGTTGAAAAAGGGACAAAGCCTGCGGGAGATCTATCCCTTTGACGGCCTTATCGAAGACAACACTATCAATCAGTACAACGCCTTCATCAAGATCTGCCGGGACAGCGACGATCACGTCAGCGCCAATCTTTTTGAGCGTATCATTGATATGGAGCAGGAGCACTACAACTACTTCACAGATATACAGGACCACATCAGGGAACTCGGCGATCACTTTATCGCCCGTATGGCCGACAGCGGCGATTCGGAATGAGTCCCGGACCAGGCCTCCCCGCCCCTCCGGCAAAATGCCGGAGGGGCGGGGAGGCCTTTCATTTCCCAAAGAAATGTTTTACATAAAAGAAGGAATGCTGTATCTTTTGTCCGGTTTCCTTTTGGGTGATGTCGTCAGGTTTATCTGACAATTTGTCTGATTTATCTGTAGCGCGCAAAATTTTTTCGAGCCATTTTTTTCGCCAATATACGAATATAAATTAATTCTATATAGTTACAGAGAGGCTCCGAGATGCGCGCGTGCGGTACGTTTTTTGAAAGGGGGTCTGGAGTGCCTCCGATACTACTATATCGCCAATGTTTTTTCGGAGAATTGTTTTTGAACCGCAGGCCTTGGAACGCGAAAAGCTGTTCAATGCTCTTCCGGTGCGCGGAGAAGCCCGGAAGCAATCTTGTTTCGTAAAACCAAGGTCTTTTAAGGAGAGCCCATGCAAAACAGTTCCAAGCCCAAAGGGAAGTGGTTGTTCGGCCTTTCGGTCTTTGTGCTGGGTATGGTTGTCATGATGGGTGCGGGTTTTGTGGTCAGGGCAACTGATCAGGCCGCGTTTTGCGCCAGTTGCCACACCATGAACGAGGAAGTCTGGACGCACAGGCAGAGTACGCATGCCCAGTTCGCCTGCAACGAATGCCACGCCCCCGTATCTCTCATGACAAAACTGCCCTTCAAAGCCCGCGTCGGCATGCGTGACATTTATGTCACCGCCACGGACAGCGTGCCGAATCTCATCCACACCCGGACAGAGATGAAGGATGCCATCCAGGCCAACTGCCGCCGCTGCCATGCTTCCACCATCATGAACGTGGCCATGGACGTCAAACCGTACTGCACGGACTGCCACCGTTCGGTGCCGCACAGTAAACAACGCCCCATAGACCTAAGGAAGGCCGCCGATGTCTAAATCACAGTATATTCTTATTTCCTTGTGTTGTCTGGCCCTGCTTGCCCTTGGCGTTGCCGGGTGCTCCTCGGAAATTGAACAGCCCCTCACACCGACCTATAAAACCGGCTTGGCCAAAACCGAGCAGAACAGTTCGGCGTTCAGCAAACAGTTCCCCGAGCATTGGGTGCTCTTCAACAAAAATACCTTGGCCGGCGATATCGCCCTGCCCAGGACCGACCCCAACTATATACGCGAAGCGCTGAAAACCGAGACCAAGTACAAGGCTTCCTTTCCCTTCCACAAAAACGACGGCACCAATCCGCCTATTGTGGGCAAGCCGGGAGCCGAGCAGCCGTATCTGAAAAACCTCTGGCTGGGCTATCCCTTCAGTTGGGAATACAATGAAACTCGCGGCCATACCTATGCCCTGCTCGATGTCATGGACATTGACCGGATCAACAATTACGGCGAGCAGGCCGGTCTTCCGGCAACCTGCTGGAACTGTAAAACCTCAAAGGTTGTCGACTGGGTTAATGAATTTGGGGATGACAAGTTCTGGAGCATGAACTTCCACGACTTCCGCACCGAAGACAAGCTCGACATGCGCAACAACTCCATCGGCTGCTCTACCTGCCACAACCCGGAAAACATGGAACTCAGACTCTACAGCGCGCCCCTGCAGGATTATTTCGCCCGCTCCGGCAAAAAGTGGGAAGATATGAGCCGCAACGAGAAGCGCTCCCTGGTCTGCGCCCAGTGCCACGTGGAATATTATTTCTCGGAAGCTGACCACGGCCCGAACAGGAAGCCCGTGTTCCCGTGGGACAAGGGGCTGGAAGCCGAGCAAATGTACCAATATTATAGTGAGAACGATAAGGTGGGCAAGAAAAAGGAAGACGGCACCTTTGCCCAGTTCAACGATTGGGTACACCCCGTGTCCAAGGTTAACATGATCAAGATCCAGCATCCTGAATATGAAACCTGGTACAACGGTCCGCACGGCGCTGCCGGCGTGAGCTGCGCCGACTGCCACATGCCCTATGTGCGCCTTGACGGCAAGAAGAAGGTTTCCAGCCACCTGTGGACCTCGCCGCTGCGCAATGACGAAATGATCGACAACGCCTGCCGCCAGTGCCATGCCGACAAGTCCGTGGACTACCTGCGCGAGCGCGTGCACTTCACCCAGGACAGAACCTACAAGCAACTGTTGACTGCCCAGGAACTGTCCGTTAAGGCCCACGAAGCCGTGCGCCAGGCCGCTGAATGGACCGGCGACAAGAGCGCCGACTATGCCGCCAAGATGGCCGAAGCGCGCGAAATGGTCCGCAAAGGCCAGTTCTTCTGGGATATGGTTTCCGCGGAAAACAGCGTCGGGTTCCACAATCCCCAAAAGGCCCTGGACACTCTGGCCTTCTCCCAGCAATACAGCCAGCAGGCTGTTGAAGCCGCCATGGCCGCCACCGAATACGGCATTGCCAAGACACTGGAAGGCGACATCCATACCCTGGTGCCGCCTCTGTTCCAGTGGTCCCGCGCAATGCAGATGGATCCGGAAAACCTTGAGAAGCACATCTGGACCCGCTACCTGAAGCCTCTTCCCAAGGCCGAAAGGATGTGGCACGAACAGCAGCGTATCAGGTAACGATACCTGTACGGCTTGAAGCAGTAAAACATAGCGGCGGCTCCTTGCGGAGCCGCCGTTTGTTTGTACTTGCTGGAGATTGGGGCTCCGCCCCAAACCCCGGCAGGGGAAATGATTTCCCCTGCACCCCTCACTAGCCTAGGCAGTGCTGGTAGTGGGGTTAGTTTGTCGTCAGACGAGAAAGGCGCAGCTTTGCGCGATGGGGGCTGGGCTCTTTGGCCCTGCCCCCGGAGCGCAAACAAGCCTGACGAAGTATCACGGCAAACCAACCCCACTACCCCTTTTCCCCCCGCACCCTGGCCCAACCCCTGCCGCAAAAGTCCGTGATCGGAGCGCACAGCGCGGGCGAGAACCTGTAGGTCATGCCAAGATACACTGCCCCAAAGGCCAAGCCGCCGACCGCTATCCTGACCATTGCCCCCCACAGGGAATCCACCGCGAAAAAGCGTCCGGCCAGGACCCCCGCGGCCCAAGCCGCAGCGCAGGCAGGCAGGCAAAACAGCAACGCCGCTCCCGCCTGCCGGACAAGCCCCTGCAAACCTGCCGAACCATGTTTGCGCTTCCAGGCCCGGCTCAGGAATACTGTATACAACACCACGCCCAAGGTTCCGGCCGCGGCCACGCCCGGCGCGCCAAACAGCCTGGCGCCCGCCCAGTAGAGCGGCAAGACCAGCAGGGTCGCTCCTGTTCCGGCCAAGGCCGGGGTCAGGGTATCCTGGCAGGCGTAAAAGGCGCGCCCGATAAGCTGCTGCACGACCCAAAAAGCCACACCGGACAACATTATGGCCAGAAGAATACCTGAGGCTGCGGCGTCTTCGGCAGTAAAGCTGCCCTGCTGGAAAATCAGCCGCATGATCGGCTCGGCCGCCACCAGCATCCATAGGGAAAGCGGCAGGGCCACAAGAAGGGTATTGGCGACAGCCTTGTTCAGGGTGCTGTCAAAGGCCGCCTTGTCATTTGACGCGGCAAGGGCGGCAAGAAAGGGGTACGATGCCAACCCGGCCGCCTGCGCCACCACGCCAACGGGAACCAGCATGATCCGGCGGGCATAATTCAAAAGGCTCACTCCACCTTCGCCGGTAAGCGAGCCGAAAATGCGCACCAACTGCTCATCCAGGGCCACGACGGACTGGCCGAGCATCAACGGCAAGGCCAGGATCAGCACGGTTTTCATGACCGGATGGCGCAGGCCCGGCCTGAAGTCCAATCCCCCCTGGCGCACGGCCAGAACCGGCAGGACCAGGCTCCCTAGAAACGCGCCCGCAAGCACTCCCCAGCAAAAGCCTTCCATGCCTCGTTCCGGAAAAAGCTTCAGTGACAGTATGCCCGCCAGGATAATACAGATGTTGTACACCAGCGGAGTAAGGGCCGGGACCGCGAATTGCCGCCGGTGGTAAAGCATGGCCGTGAAGCACGCGCCTGGCAGAAAACACATCTGCGCGGGCAGGATGATGCGCAGAAAAGAGGACAGTCTGGCCTGCGCTTCGGCAGGAAAATCCGGGGCCAGCAGAGGCGCAAACCAGGGAGTGCATATCCAGGCCAGCAGCGTGAGCAGAGTAATGGCCAGAGCGGCCCAACATACGGCTGAGGAAAAAAACCGCCAGCCGTCCGTTTGGTCCTGGGCAAAGGTCCGGGCCAGGAGGGGCACCAGGGTGATGGAAAAATAGCCTCCGGCCAGCAGGTAGTTCAGAAAATCCGGCACCACAAAAGCCATAAAGTAGATGTCGGCTTCCAGCGTGGCCCCAAAGTAAACGGAAATGACCTTATCCCGCACCAGGCCCAGGATGCGCGAAAGAAACACGCTCACCCCCAGGGCCAGCGCCGCCAGCACCATGCCCTGGGTGCCCGTGAAAAATCCTATGCGGGAACTGCCCATGTCCGCTCCGTTTTTGTGGGGTATATCAAGCAACGCCAAGAATGGCAAAATTGAAAGTGGACCGGAATGCAAGCGTCGCTTATATTACCGTTGTTAACCAGAGCAATTTCGCTTTCATCTGAATAAAGAGACCACCATGAAACACTACGGATTAAGCACGGCCCAGGTTCTGGAATCGAAGTCCCGCCACGGCGATAACCGCCTGACAGAGTATGAGGGAGAAGGCTTTTGGGATAAATTCAGGGGCAACCTGGGCGATCCCATGATCAAAATCCTGTGCATCGCGCTCGCGATCAACGTCGTTCTCGTCTTTGCGGGGCAGGGCGAATGGTATGAAGCCGTGGGCATAGCCATCGCCATCCTGCTGGCCGTAGGCATATCCACCTTCTCCGAACACCAGAACGAAAACGCCTTTCAGAAGTTGCAGGCCGAAGCTTCGCATATCAACTGCAAGGCATACCGCGACAGCGAGATAATAGAACTGCCCATTGACGATCTTGTGGTGGGCGACTGCGTTCTGTTGCAGGCGGGCGACAAGATACCCGCTGACGGGGTTGTCATTGACGGGAGCATCGCGGTGGATCAGGCCGTGCTCAACGGCGAAGCCAAGGAAGCGTCCAAACGGGCGGCTCTCGATCCGGAATTCAAACCGGATAGCGTGGACTTTTTGCATGAGCATCTGGTGTATCGCGGGTCGGTGGTTCACACCGGCAATGCAATCATGCGGGTGAGCGTGGTGGGGGATGCTTCGGTATACGGAGGCATTGCCAAAGAATTGCAGCAGGATACGGACCGGGATACGCCGATGAAGGTGAAGCTGCGGCATCTTGCCGAAATGATCGCCAAGTTCGGCTACATGGGCGGCATTCTGATTGCCGTGGCCCTGCTTTTCAAACGCATTGTCATCCAGAACAACTTTGATATCGCCCTCATCATCGCCTATTGCTCACAGTGGATGGTGCTGCTCAACGATATTGTGCAAGCGGTCATGCTGGCGGTCATTATCATTGTCATGGCGGTTCCGGAAGGCCTGCCGCTCATGATCGCCCTTGTATCAACCATGAACATGGGCAAGATGCTCAAGGACAATGTATTAGTGCGCAAGATTGCCGGCATTGAAACCACCGGCAGTCTGAATATCCTGTTCAGCGACAAGACCGGCACCATCACCAAGGGCACGCTGGAAGCGGTCACCTTTGTGGACGGCGCGGGGAAGGAGCATACCTCGTCTGCCTCCCTCGGCGATCCCCTGGCGCGGCTGCTTTCGTTAAGCGTGCACCACAACACCAGCGCCGTGCTCTCCGGCAGCGGCGATCAGGTCAAAGCCATCGGCGGCAATGCCACGGAACGGGCGATCATGCGCTTTATGTCCGATATGCACGCCGGACAGGAGATCAGGAAAGTCGACAGCATCCTCTTTAACAGCGAAAACAAGTATTCCTGTACCCAGCTTGCGGGTGAGCATGAAGGCGTTTTGATCAAGGGCGCTCCGGAAAAAATTCTGCCCCACTGCAAATACGTCTACGATGCCAACGGGCAGGCCGTGCCCCTGGCTGACAGCCGGGCCATAACCGACACAATCGACGCCCTGGCGGCCAGGGCCATCCGGGTTTTGGCCTTTGCCGTCAGCCGGGGATGCATTGTCAAAGGGGCGCTGCCCGAGGATGACTGGATCCTGGTGGGCGCCATAGGCATCCGGGATGAAATCAGGCCGGATGCCATTGCGGCTATCAAGGACGTGCAGGAAGCCGGAGTGCAGACAGTCATGATCACCGGGGACAGAAAAGACACCGCCGTGGCCATTGCCCGGGAGTCCGGTCTTATCACCGACGAAAAGCAACTGGTATTAACCTCGGATGAACTGGCCGAACTTTCCGATGAGGAATTGAAAAAGCGGCTTCCCGACATCCGCGTGATTGCGCGCGCCCTGCCCGGCGACAAGAGCAGGCTGGTCCGGATAGCGCAGGATCTGGGTCTGGTCGCGGGCATGACCGGGGACGGGGTGAATGACGCTCCGGCCCTGAAAGCGGCGGACGTGGGCATTGCCATGGGCAGCGGCACGGAAGTGGCCAAGGAGGCCAGTGAAATCATCATCCTGGATGACAACTTCAGTTCCATTGCCAAGGGAATTCTTTACGGCAGAACCATCTTCAACAACATCAGAAAATTCATCATCTTTCAGCTCACCGTCAACGTTGCGGCCGTGCTGATCTGTTTTGTCAGTCCCCTGCTCGGCATGGACCCCCCGCTCACCATCATCCAGATCCTCTGGATCAACCTGATCATGGACACCCTGGCCGCGCTCGCCTTTGGCGGCGAACCCGCCTTGCAGCGCTTCATGCAAGAAAAACCCAAGAGACGCGACGAAGCGCTGGTCAGCAAGTCCATGTGGACATCCATAGGCGTCGGCAGTCTCTACACCTTCGCGGTAAGCCTGTGGTTCATCCAGTCGCGGGCTGTCCACGGCTTTTTCCGCGAAGACAAGTACCTCATGACAGGCTACTTCACCTTTTTCGTCTTTGCGGCGATCTTTAACGCCCTGAACGCGCGCACGGAGCGCATGGACCTTTTCGGCCGTATCATGGAGAACAAGGGCTTTATCTGGGTCATGGCGCTCATCGCCGCTATCCAGATCGCCCTGACCCACTGGGGCGGGGCCATCCTGCACTGCTACGGCCTGACCGCCGGAGAATGGCTCCTGGTTCTGGCCCTGGCCGCCATGATCATTCCTGTGGATCTGTGCAGAAAATTCTTGCTCAGGAGTACGTGATGAACCGATCTCTGTTGCCCGTTCTTGTGCTGTTCGCGTTTTGCCTTGCGCCCGCTGCGGCGTTCTGCGCGCCGACCGGCATGGACTTTGGCGACAAGACGCCGGAACCGGACATGCCCACGGAAATGCCCGGATATTCCACCAATGCCCTGCGTGAACTCGCCGATGCCGTGCAGCGGACCGGCGTCGGCCAGGACAGGATACCCGCCCTGAACCGGCCCGCCTTTCTGTCCATTTCTGATGCGGATTTGTCCATGGATAACGATGAACCGGTGTTCATCATCCATTACCCGAATAATCTGGTCCGGATTTATCCGCAGCGCATCCTGGTCTGGCACGAAGTGGTGAACGACTGGCTGCCCGCTGAAAGCGGCAGTGCCCCGCAAGCGCGAGCCGTTTCCGGCGCGAACGAACGTGACGGCGAAGGGTATACCATCAGCTACTCGCCGCTGACCGGTTCGGTGGTCGCCTTCAAGTCCATGGCCGGCAAATACCCTACCTCCTTTGGCGTAACCGGCATGCTGCTCAACGGCAATTCCATGCTGTACGACCGCATCAGCCACAGCCTGTGGTCCCAGCTTATGGCAGTGGCCATTGAAGGGCCTTTCAGGGGCAAGCGCCTGGAGCGCATCCCGGTACTCTGGTCCAACTGGCGCGGGGCCAAGGCGCGTTACGGCGGCCTGGACCCGCAGTTCAGCGGCAAGGCCGAGGTTCTCTCCCGGGCCACGAGCCACCGCCGCTCTTACGGCAAGGATCCCTACGGTAACTATCAGGTGCCCGGCACATACTATGACAACAACCGGCTTCCCTTTACCGTCAATCACCTGGACACCCGTTTACCGGCCAAAAAGCGTATTCTGGGCCTTGAAGTGGACACGGCCTTTGGCGCGGTCATTGTGGACGAGGTCAAAGAGCAGCGGGTAATCAACTTCTCCCTGGGCATGATTCCCATGGCAGCCCTGTACGATCAGGAGCTCGACGCCGTGCGCGTGTTCGACCGCCGTCTGCCGGGCCGGGAAGAAGCGCTCACCTTTATCATTTTTGAGAACAACCTGGTCGACGAGGAAACCCGCACCGAATGGCTCCCCAGCGGCCGTTCCATCCAGGGCGCGCTGCGTGAGCGGGAACTCAGGCAAGTGCTGGCTGTTGACGCCATGTGGTTTGCCTGGGCCTCTTTTTATCGGGGGAGTCTCATCATTCCGGGCAAAGAATGGTGAGGTAGTGTCTTAATTTGTCGTGATACTTCGTCAGGCTTGTTTGCGCTCCGGGGGCAGGGCAGAAGAGCCCAGCCCCCATCGCGCAAAGCTGCGCCTTCCTCGTCTGACAACAAATTAAGACACTACCGATTACAATGATATAATACGGACTCCTGTCCCCCTATGCAAAAACCCGATCTCTCTCTTTTCCCCGCTGAACCCGGCGTGTACCTGTTCAAGGACGCGTCCGGCAAAATTATTTATGTGGGCAAGGCACGCCGCCTGCGCCACCGTCTGGCGTCCTATTTCCGCGACGCTTCGGCCCTGACCGCCAAAACCCGGCTCATGCTGGAAAAGGCGGAAAGCATTGATATTCTGCGCACGGCAACGGACAAGGAAGCTCTGCTTCTGGAAGCCAGTCTGATCAAAAAGCACCGGCCGCGCTACAACATTGTCCTGCGGGACGACAAGGAGTACCTGCTCTTCCGCATCGGCGGTTCTCACCCGTACCCCAGGGTGGAGGTGCTGCGCCGCAACCAGCGCCGGGGAAAAAGCCGGGACAAGGGCGAACGTTGGTTCGGCCCGTTTTCTTCCGGCTTTGCCGCGCGGGAAACCTGGAAGCTTCTCCACAAGCATTTTCCCCTGCGCCGCTGCCGGGATATCTCCTTTGCCAACCGCACCCGGCCCTGCCTGTACCATGACATGGGCCGGTGCCTCGCGCCCTGCGTGCTTCCCGTGCCGCCGGAGGAATACCGCTCTATGCTGGACGAGGTGGGCCTGCTCCTGTCCGGTAAATCGCGGGAACTGCTGGACAGCCTCAGCAGCGAAATGATCCGGGCCGCCGAGGACATGCGCTTTGAAGAGGCGGCCGTGCTGCGGGATCGCATCCGGGCCGTGGAACGCACCATTGAACGTCAGTCCGTCGTGCTCGACGGCAAACGCACCCTGGATTTGATCGGTGTGACCCAGGTGCCGGAAGGCCTGGCCCTGGGCGTGGTGTTTGTGCGCGAAGGCCTGCTTATCGACGGCAGAAATTTCTTCTGGCCCGGCCTTTCCGTTGAAGACACGCCCGAACTGCTTGGGGGCTTCCTTGCTCAATTTTACCTTGATCGCCAAGGACTTGGCGAAAGCATTCCCCCCCGTGTGGTCGTGCCTTGGCTGCCCGAAACCGGGCAAAACAGCGCCATGGAAGGTGATGAAAGCGGCCCCGGCATTTCCATTGCCGGATTGGAAGCGGCGCTGGCGGAAGTACGCGGTGGTCCGGTGCACATTACCCGGCCCAGGGACGCCGATGAGGACCGCCTGCTGCTTATGGCCGCGTCCAATGCCCGTGAGGCTGTAAAAAGTACGGCCCATGCAAGCATGGCTGAACTGCTGGCCAAGTGCTTCCGCGCGCCGGGACCCATCCGCCGGATCGAGGTGGTGGACGTTTCACACACCGGCGGGCAGCAAACCAGGGCGGGCATGGTGGTTTTTGAAGATGAGCAGCCGGTCCCGCAATCTTACCGCACCTATGCCCTGGACGAAAATCTGGCCGAGGCGGAAGCGGAAACGGGCGACGACTATGCCGCGCTTGCGGCCTGGGCCAAACGCCGCGCCGCCGGGGCAGAGGAAAACCCCTGGCCGGATCTGATCCTTGTGGACGGCGGCAAGGGCCAGCTTGCGGCGGTTCACCGCGCCTTTTCCGAGGCCGGAATTCGCACCGGCGCGCAGAAAGACGACGCTTTTATGCTGGCCTCCATTGCCAAGGCCAGAGATGATGACGGCAAGGCCGATCGCAGGGCCGGTAACGTCAGCGACCGCATTTTTTTACCCGGCAGGAGCAACCCCCTCGCCCTCCCGGCCGGGAGTCCGGAACTGCTCTTCCTGCAACGGCTCCGGGACGCGGCGCACGACTTTGTCATTGGACGCCATCGCCAGGCCCGCGCCGCGGCAACCCTGTCCGGCGAACTTACCCGTCTGCCCGGAGTTGGTCCCAAATTGGCCCGAGGGTTGTTTGAGCGTTTTGGTTCCCTGGCCGCCATGGCTGATGCCGGGGAAGACACCCTGGCAAGCGTGCCCGGTATCGGCAAGCAGCGGGCCAAAGCCATTGCCGCCCGCCTGTCCCTGCTGGTGGAGAAAAATGACGAATGAGTTTGAGGGGATAGGTCCTGAGGGGACTCTGTCCCCTCAGACTCCCCTGGCAGGGGAAATGATTTCCCCTGCACCCCTCATACCCTGAAAACAGCGAAGCTGTTTTCAGGGAAATTGCGGGTCAAGGGACAACACGTTGCCATAAAGGCTGGCATGGCGCGTACCACTGAGCATGGCAGAGGCGCAACCAGCGTGTTACTGTCCCCCTTGCAGGGTGGTTTGGAGGGACAGCGTCCCTCCAAAGTCTAAGATAAACCGGGCAACGTCAACTCACCGCGCCTTTTTCTGCGCCGGGCAATGACCCGTTTAAAGGTGGCGGGCTGAACGCCGAAGCGGTAGCTCCACAAAGAGCAGCTTTCCCTGGCGTCGCATTCGCGCACTTCATGGCGACTGCCCGCGCAATCCAGGCAGAAGCGTCGGATGACGCGCAAGGACGGAGAAACGGGAGAAGCGGAATCGTTTCCCGCCGCGCCTTCGTCCCCGCGGCGATAGGGAAACAATATGCAGGAAACATCCTTGCAAGCGCTGACCGAAGGCACATGCCCTCCCTGGCAGTCAAGACAGAATCGGCGCAGCGCCCGCGAGGCTTTGTCAGGCATGGTCGTGCGGGAGTTGAGGCGGTAGTATTATCCGCAACATTTTTTGTGCTTTTTACCGCTGCCGCAGGGACAGGGATCGTTACGCCCCACGCGCGGCCCTTCCCGGCGGTAGGGTTCCTGGCCGTGCACATGCCCGTCCACGTAAAACCACCGGCCGTCCTCCCGGACAAAACTGGCGTCTTCCCGCAGTTCCTGGGGCGTATCCTTGATCGTGAAGCGCGCGGTAAAGGCCACCTGGCCTTCATCGTCCGTCGCTCCCGGAGCGGCCGAGTGCACTTCAAGTTCGGTCCAGTTCACATGGCCGGCCCACTGCGCTATCTCCTCTTCCGAAACCCCGTCGCGATGCTCCGGGTGGGTGGATTCCACAAGAAAGGGATAATTGCGTTGGCAGTGCGCCGTGAAGCGGGCGCGCATCAACTCTTCGGGCGTGCGGGCCGCGGCGGGATTTTTCATAACCGGTCCGCAGCAACCGCTGAGATCCTTGCCCGAACCGCAGGGACAAGACTGTGGGGTATTCATCTGTTCTTCCATAGCTGTTTCCTCCGTCCGTCTGCATGTCTGTGCCAGAAGCGCGGCCCGCGGGCAAGCAAAATCTGGTAGCGCCTCAGTTGCCTCTTGTTCTAGCTCATGATATAGGTTGCGCCTTTCCTCCTTCAGCTTTTTAGCGAGAATGTCCTATGCTGCAACGGCCGGTGCTTTTTTTACTGCTTATCTTCTCTCTCCTTCTTCCAGGCTGTGCCAAGACTCCTGAAGGAGCCGCCAATTCCGGCATAGGCGCGGCGACTGAAGCGGGTCACATGCCCAGGGCCGATCCCGCCTATCTTCAGTATCTGGAACGCCAGTCCATGCTTTTACAATCCTCGCAAATGGCCAAGATTGTTTCCGGCAGCGAACTCGCCTGGCGCGCTTCGGCCAGCGCCGGAGCCCCTGAAAGCATGCTGGATTACGCGGACAACTGGCTGTTTATCCATCCCATGACCGTGCTGACCACCAGCCGGATGTCGGTGTTCGATCAACTGGCGTCGTCCTCCACCTGGCCCATGCTGCGCGAACTCGGCATACGCGGCCTGTATGTCGCGCCCATACAGGGCAGCGGTGCCTTGTGGGCCAAGGAGCGCACCGGGTTCGATACCGGAGATGACGTGGTCCAGTATGACTTTTCCCGCACTGTGGGCAATGACGATCAGTACAAGCGGCTCATGAACTACGTCATTGATAATAACGCCCTGTTCGGTTCGGATCTGATTCCCGGCGCTACCGGCCTCGGCCCGGACTTTTTTCTGGCCGTGCGCAATGTGCGCGAGTATCCCGGCATCTACTGCATGGTGGAAATCCCCCAGCAATTTTGGAAGCATCTGCCGGACGTGACCGGGGAGGGCAGCGGGGCGGCTCTGGGCCAGGCCCAGATAGAGGCCCTGAACCGGGAAGGCCTGCTGCCCAAAGCCATGCGGGATGACGTATCTCCCCTGGGCCGCCCCGGCGGCTGGGCCGCCACCGGCGGCATCCGGGGCATTGACGGCAACATTTACCGCTGGGTGTACCGTTTCCACAACACACCCGATTTTGCCGTGCTGAACTGGGAAGACCCTTCACGGGCAGCGCACCGCATTCTTTCCGGCAGCGCCGTGCGTCAGGTCGGCTTGCAGGGGCAGGCGTTGCTCGGCATGCGCTTTGAGGCCCTGCAGGGCCTGGAAGCAGCGCCCGAAGGCGCCGTGGGCAGTTCTTTCAGCGTTGAACCGGCGCGCACGGCCGCGCAGTCCATGGGGCGGGAAGTGCACCGCTACGGCGGCTGGAGTTGGACGCGTGATGACAGCCTGCCCCTGCACAGCTTGAGCAGCTACCTGTCTTCGGGCGTTGACTATATCTATAACAGCGCCTTTTCCCCCGCTGCGGAACATGCCCTGCTCTCTGGCGACGCCAGTCTGCTCAGGTTCATGGCGGACGAGGCTCTGCGCCTGCGCATCGCCTTCCACCGTCTGATACATGTCATGCCCAACCAGGATGGCATCAACTATTCTCTGCCTCATTTGAGTTATCTGGCCTCGGGATCGGGCGGAGAAGAAGCCGCCTCTTTCCGGCAGGGCATTCAGAACGTGATGCGTTCCCTTGCCGCCAGGGCCAACCCTCCGCTGGTGCAGAACAACCACCTGTACGCCACCGCTCCCGGACTCGCCGCCCTGGCCCTTGACGCCACTTCGCTCAGTGAAGCTCAAGCCAACATCGGGGAGATTGAAAAGGGGCACAGCCTGCTCGCGTTTTTCAAGGCCATGCAACCCGGCGTTCTGATGCTGAACGGACAAGATCTGGGCGGCGTCCTGCCCTTGCAGTGGGGCGGCGGCAAGGTGCAACCTTCGGCGTCAAGCCGAGGCGGTTACGGACTTACCGCCGGGACCGCGGGCCTACCCGTGACCATGCATGGCATGCCCAGAGCGCCCCAGTTGTATCCCGCGCCGGACTTACAGGCTCACATGCGCGACTCCTTCATGCAGCGCATCGGGTCGATTCTCCGAGCCCGGACGCAATCCGGCATCGCCAAGGGCAGCCTGGTCACCCGTCCGGACACCAGCGGCAAGGGCAGTATCGCCTTGCTCACGCGCCTGCCGGACGGGAAAGGCTTTTTACTGTCCGTATGCAATTTCTCGCGCGAACGGGTTACGGAAAATATCTCTCTGGCCGGCGTTTCCGGCCTCGGCTCCGCCCTTTCCCGGGTTTCGCCCATTGCCCTTGACGGAAGCCATAAGGTTACCGGCGCGCAGACAGTCAGCGTAACCTTAGGCCCCTGGGAAGGCCGCGCTCTCCTGCTGGGCGGCGCTTCCGACAGCTTCGTCGCGTCCGATGAAGAAAAGGTCACTCCCATTCCCATCGCTCCCGAAGTGCCTCCCGCGCCGCAGGCAAAGCCGCGGCCGGAAAACGAATTCACCGTCCCCAAGATAGTGTTTGATGATTCGCCCTCTTCGGACCCGGACAGTACCCCGTCGCCCACGACCAGTGATGAAGGGACGGATGCCGCGCCGGAAAAGGCCCCGGAAGCTCCCCAAAAAGTGACGCCCCGTAAAATCAGCGTGGACCCTCGTGACTAAGTGAGAACCTATGCGATACCGTACCATCCTGGGAGTAGCAGCCTGTATCGTGGCTTTGGATCAGGCCAGCAAATTTGTCGCGGAGCGTATCATTGCCCCATACGAGGTCATCCCTGTGACCGGTTTTTTCAACTTGGTAAATGTGCGCAACTATGGGGCCGCTTTCGGCTTTTTGAACGATCCTGACCTGAACTGGCAGTTCTGGTTTTTTCTTGTTGCCACGCTCCTGGCCGTCGGCATCATCTTGTATATCGCCAAAAAGGCCGCGAGCCAGGACAAAACGCTATTTTTCGCGCTCGGCTGCATTCTGGGCGGGGCCATCGGCAATCTGGTGGATCGGATCCGCTACCGGGCCGTGATGGATTTTTTGGATTTTCATTACGCGGGCTGGCACTGGCCAGCCTTTAACGTGGCTGACATCGCCATTTGCATCGGAGCCGGACTGGCCGCTCTCCTGATCTGGCGCTCTCCCCCGCCCGCGCCATCCGACGATTCATCGAAATAGAACACGCTTCGGAGCACCCATGACACTCACAAACATCCTGCTATTTCTCGCTCTCGGGCTTTTTGCCATACCCAATCTGTTCGGCATCTGGCATGCCTTTCACCGCGTGTTCCCCACGCCGCAGGAACGGCTGATCTGGGTGGCCGTGTGCGTGTTTGTGCCGGTCATCGGCGGCGTATGTTATCTCCTCTTCGGCTTCCGCCGCGCCCGCAAGTGGGATCCAGCCAAGGACGACTCTATCTCCTGACCGGAAGGTAGTGCCTCCGCTTGAGCAATGCCGGTAGGCCCCCAGTTTGGGGTCAGACGAGGAAGGCGAGTTTTTGCGAGGGTGGGCTGGACTCTTCGGTCCTGCCCACCGAGCAAAAACGACGCCTGACGAAGTATCACACCAAACTGGGGCCTACCGGAGGAAGGGCTACTTGCTTTTCTGTCTGAATTATTGCATCCAAAAAGGTATCGCCATTACCGCTCCGGCCCGGCGTGGGCCGTAAGCGGGACATGAGGGCGACACACATTCTAACACGGACGCTACGCATGAAACGTATCCTTTCAGCGTTTTCTCTCCTGGCCCTCCTGGCTCTGTCCGGCTGCGTGACCACGGGCGGCGACGGCAACCTGAGCGCCAGAGTCGATAGACAGGAGCAGCAAATACAGATGCTCCTTTCCCAGGTCGGGCAGGTGGAACAGGTTCTGCCCGGACAGGCGGAAATGTGGTCGCAGATGCAGACCATGCGCCAGGAAATCAATATGCTCAACGGCAAGATTGACGACTCCCAGGGCGGCGGCATGGGAATGGTTCACGACCGGCTCAACCGCATGGAAGCCGTGCTGCGCCAGATGGGTTCACAACTGGGCGTGAACGTGGATGCGCTTAATACTTCGAGCGCGGACGGCTATGCCCCCCAGGCCCCGTATACTCCCTCCACTTCTGTCACCATCCCGTCCCCTCCTTCCGAGGGGGCGGGCGTGACGCAAACACCCCCTTCCGAAGCTTCCGGCTCCACGGACCCCGCCACCGCCCTGTATGACGCCGGGATCAAGGCCTTTGACAACAGGCGCTATAAGGACGCGGTGGTTTCCTTCAAGGATTTCGTGGCCGCCCACCCCAACCACAAGCTGGCGGGCAACGCTTATTTCTGGCAGGGCGAATCCTATTTCCAACTCAAGGATTATGCCCGCGCGGCCCTTGCCTACCAGGAAGTCATTACCAAATTTGCGGGCAGTCCAAAAATGCAGTCTTCCATGCTCAAGCAAGGCATGGCTCTGTATCACGCGGATAAAAAGGCCGCCGGACGCGAGCGCCTGCAGGAGCTCGTCAAACGCTATCCCAACAGCCCGGAAGCAGGCCGCGCCAAGCAATTTCTGGCCCAGAACAAATAGCCCTCATTCCAGATGCGCAAAACGCCATCCAAAAATCCTTCAAAAATCCTGGTCATCAAGCTCGGCACCAGCGTGCTGACTCAGGGGACGCGCGCGCTTGATCGCGCCCACATGCTGGAGATCGTGCGCCAGTGCGCGCTGGCTCATGAAGCGGGACACCGCGTGATCATTGTCACCTCCGGGGCCATTGCCGCCGGAAGGGAACACCTGGGCTATCCGGATCTGCCGCCCACCATCCCTTCCAAGCAGCTTCTGGCCGCTGTGGGACAAAGCCGCCTGATCCAGATATGGGAACAATTGTTTTCCATCTATAACCTGCATATCGGGCAGATGCTCCTGACCAGGGCCGACCTGGAAGATCGGGAACGCTTTCTTAACGCCAGGGATATGCTGCACGCCTTGCTGGAAAACGGCATCGTGCCCGTGATCAACGAGAACGACGCTGTGGCCACTGCGGAAATCAAGGTCGGGGACAATGACAATCTTTCCGCCCTGGCCGCCATTCTCGCCAATGCCGACCTGCTGCTTCTGCTGACCGATCAGGAAGGGCTTTTCACGGCTGATCCGCGCAACAACAAAGACGCCGCCCTGATTCCCTGCGTCGAATGCATTGACGATTCCGTGCGCGCCCTGGCAGGCGGGTCCGTATCAGGGCTCGGCACCGGCGGCATGTGGACCAAAATCCAGGCTGCGGAAATCGCCACACGGGCCGGGATCACCGTGGTCATTGCCTCGGGCGCAAAGCCTCCGGTCATCCGCAAGACGCTGGAGGGCAAAGCGGCAGGCACACGCTTTCTGTCCAGCCAAAGCCCGCTTGAGAGCCGCAAACGCTGGATCTTCGGCGCACCGCCGGCGGGCGGCCTGCACATAGACGCGGGAGCGGCCAAGGCCTTGCTCCGCGGCAAAAGCTCGCTCCTGCCCGCGGGCATCACCGAGGTGAAGGGCTCCTTTTCGCGCGGAGAAGTGGTGCGCGTGTTCGGCCCTGACGGCACGGATATCGCTCACGGAGTGACACGTTACGGAAGCGACGCCCTGGACAGAATAAAAGGAAAGCACTCGGCCGAGATAGAATCCCTACTCGGCTATGCCTATGGCCCGGTGGCCGTCCACCGTGACGATCTGATCATGTTAGGGGGTAGTGGCTCAGTTTGACGTGATACTTCGTCAGGCTTGCTTTGTGCTCCGGGGCACAGCCCCATCGCCCAAAGCCGCGCCTTCCTCGTCTGACCTCAAACTGAGCCACTACCTGTTAGGGAGCTCCACCAATGCACAATGACAGACCAGGCAACCCTCTGGAAAGCATGGGCCGCGCGGCAAAAAACGCGGCGCGCGCGCTCGCGTCCTTGAACGGCGCGGACAAGAACGCCCTGCTGTTCGCCCTTGCCGACACGCTTGAAGAACGCTCTCAGGCCATTCTGGCCGCGAACGCCAAAGATCTGGAAGCCGCCCAGGCCTCCGGCATGGCCGAAAGCCTGATGGATCGTCTGGCCCTTGACCCCAAACGCTTGGCGGACATTGCCCGTGACGTGCGCGCCGTGTGCTCCCTGCACGACCCCGTGGGCGAGGTCATCGACGGCTCCAGCCTGGACAGCGGGCTGTTTCTCACGCGCAGGCGCGTGCCCCTCGGTGTTGTGGCCGCTATCTACGAAGCCAGACCCAATGTCACTGTGGACGTGGCCGCCCTCTGTCTGAAAACCGGCAACGCCGTCATTCTGCGCGGGGGCAAAGAGACCGTGCATTCCAACGCGGCCCTGGTGGAGGCTGTACAAGCCTGCCTCAAGGCGCGGGGGCTGCCCGAGACCGCGGTCCAAGCCATAACCTCGCCGGATCGCGCCCTGGTCACCGCGTTGCTGCACCTGGACGAGTATGTGGACATGCTCATCCCGCGCGGCGGTGCGGGCCTGCATCGCCTGTGCCGGGAAGAGTCCCGCATCCCGGTCATAACCGGAGGCATCGGCGTCTGCCATATTTACGTGGATGCAAGCGCGGATCAGGCCGCTTCGCTCACAGTGATTGAAAACGCCAAAGTACAGCGGCCCAGCGCCTGCAATTCCGTGGAAACCGTCTTGGTACACAAGGCAATCGCCCCTGTTTTCCTGCCCCTGCTGGCCCGCCATATGGACAGCTTTGACGCCGTCCTGCACGCGGAAGGAGAAGCCCTGGCCATCCTTTCCGCCCAGACCACGGGAACGGTTGTGCCCGTGCGGTCCGGTGATTACGACAAGGAATGGTTGACCAGGGATATGAACGTAAAGGTGGTGGATTCTCTGGCCGAGGCTCTGGACCATATCCGTGAACACGGTACCGGACATTCGGAGGCCATACTCACGGAAAATATGGCTGCCGCCGATCATTTTGTCAGCGACGTGGACGCCGCCACAGTGTATGTTAACGCCAGCACCCGTTTCACCGACGGCGGACAGTTCGGCCTTGGCGCGGAAGTCGCCATCAGCACGCAAAAGCTGCATGCCAGAGGTCCCATGGGCCTTGAGGCCCTGACCACCTATAAATGGATCGGGCGAGGAACCTATACTATCCGCTCCTAAAGGATTTGAGAGCAAATCCTTGCGAAATAACAAGGAGATGTATGTCCGACAGATATCTCACGATCCCCACCTTGATACGCGGCAGGCTGCGCAAGGCGACTCTTGGCGCGCAAACGCCGCGAATGTACAGAGGCACGCTGCTCTCGCCCACCGCGGACATCCGGGAAGAACTCCTGACCAATTCCCGCCAGCCCGAAATCATGCTCCGCTTCCTGGCTGAAATGGACCGCAAGCTTGATGCTGTTCTGAGCTTGCTGCAAAGCGAATCCCTGGCTCAGGAATTCCCGGAGGAAGGGCATATCGTGGAACTCAGCGGTCAGGGTCTCGTGCTGGAGTGTAATGCCGAACTTTCGACCGGCAGTTACATTGAGCTGCTACTCAGGCTGGAAGAATACCCCATACGCATGGTTTCCACGCTTTCCCGCGTGGAGCGGCCTCGTCCGGTAGCCATACTGCCGGATATGCACAGCCACGCTTATGATGTAACCTATACCTCCATTGCGGAAGAGGATCGGGAAGCCGTGATCCGCTTTGTCTTCAGTGAAGAGCGCAAGCGCATCAGGCAGAGCAAAGGCGATATGTGAACGGTTAGTGTCTTAGCTTGGCGTGATACTTCGTCAGGCATCGTTTTTGCTCGGGGGGCAGGACCGAAGAGCTGACTCGCCACTTCCTGTGGCTCGCCCTTCGGGCGGGGTCGCATTCGCTCCCCCGTCCAATTTCGCTATCCTGCGGAATTGTCAGCCCACCCTCGCAAAAAACTCGTCTGACGCCAAGCTAAGACACTAACCGCATTGCTCAAACGTAAACACTGTCCTAAATGGGGGTGCAGGGGACTCAGTCCCCTGCCAGGGGAGTCTGAGGGGGCAGAGCCCCCTCAGCTATTACAAAAGCTTCTCCACCTGCCAGCCTTTCTCCCGCGCCACGCGCTCCAGCGCGCTGCCGCCAAGGGCGCAGATCCGCCCTTGTCCGGTGAACGCCGCCAGCGCCTCACCAAAGGCCTTGAAGTGGGCGCTGGTGGTACCCAGAATTTCCTCGCGCAGTTGTTGCCTGAGTTCCTCGGCGTCGCCGCTGAGAAAGCGGGTAAAGGCGGCAGCGCCCTTGGCATCGGGCAGCAGATAGGTATCAAGCTCGCCGATGGCTCCGACAATGGCGGCGGAAAGCTCCTCTTGCGACACGGCCCGGCGGGCCAGATGAGCTCCGGCCGCATCGTAGGTTTCAAGGGTACGCAGTATGTTCGGATCCCGGTATGAAACCATGTGGAAAGCGCCACTCATGCGATCCAGGCCGCACATGCAGCCGTAGGCTCCGCCCTGCACGCGCACCTTTTCCCAAAGGTATCCGGTACGCAGGTATTTGAGGATAACCGAAGCTGAACCGTTCCAGACATAGCCGCTGTCAAAAAGGTTCACCCCCTTGCCCACATAGTTCACTTGCGCGGGCAGGAGCAGCGCTTCCTTGACGGGCAGGTCCGCTGTTTTTCCGAACCAGGCGGGTACGCCGTCCGCGCCCGCTTTGGGAAGAGATTCGGCCAGGGCCTGGCACAGCTTTTCCAGGCGGGCGCGCTGTTCTTCAGTAGCGGTAAGGTTGAAGGCCAACCCGGCGCGATGGATAATGCAGCGGCGCAGAAACTCCAGATCCCGGAGCACGGCGGGCCAATCCGATTCGATCCGTTCAACCAGTTGGCGCAGATACTTGAGGCTGCTCACGCCGCCGCTCTGCTCGATCAGCATCCCCGCGCCGGACAAAGAGGCGCGCAAACGCGCGGCCACAACCACGTGCCCGGACGGAACCAGACTGTATTCCTGGCGCGCCTTTTCCTCAAGCACCATGCGCAAAAAACGCTCCTGATCGTCGAATACGCATTCCGCCAGAACTTCGTTCATCAACGCGAAAAGATCGTCCACCTTATCCGAGCCGGCCTTGCCGGAAAGAATCATCCGGGCCACGGGCCTCCGCGTGGAAGCGTGCGTCAGGAACAGGGGTTCCACATCCATGCCGCCGGTCTTGCGGGCAATGGCCATATTCAAATCCACAAAATCCCGGCGCTTTGTGCCCATCTCAAGCAGAGCGCGTCCGAACAAGGGCAGCAAGGGGAGCAGGGATTCGGGCACGGCGTCAAGCGCAAAGGCCGCCTCGGCGTACACGATGCCGCTGGTAGGCAAGGGGTGGAACAAGGCCGGGGGATAGTGGCCCTGGCTCTCAAAACGCTCGCTGGGGATAGGCATATTCTCCAGGGGCAGATCCGCCACGGCCAGACGCGGAATGCTGGCCAGCGCATCGCTGCTGTCCGGCGTGGCCTGCCAGACGTGCAGAGCCTCGGCCGTTTGGCGGGCCTGTTCCCGCTCCGCCTTGCTCATACCTGCGGACACGGCTTGCAGGCGGGCGGCTTCCTCCTCTTCCTGCTTACGGGCCAGTTCCCTGTCCGGCGTGAGCAGCACGGTGATCCGGTGCGGGTTGTCGAGCAGCCAGATCCGGATCAGGTTCTCGAAATATCCCTTGCCCTGCGCCGCCGCTTTGATCCGTTGCAGTTGCTCCTCAAAACGCAACGGCGCCAGGGGGTCACCGTCATGCAGCCAGGTGGTCAGAGCGCGCAACATGATGGAAAGACCCACGGGAAAACTCCCGGTATTGTTTTCCCGCAGGGTGAATTCCACGCTGTTGATCGCGGCCTCCACCATAGCCTCGGGCACACCCTCCCGGACAAGTTCTTGCAGGGTTGCCAGGATCAGGGCTTCCACTTTTGGCGCGTCCGTGACGGCAATACCCTTGAGACCCACATCAAAGGTCAACTGCCGAAGCTCCGTCTCCAACCCCTGCCCCGTTAGGTCTTCGCCCAGGCCGGATTCGATAAGCGCCCGGCGCAACGGGGACGCGGGCATGCCGAGCAGGATATGCTCCAGCATGCGCAGAGCCAGGGCCAGTTCCATGTCCATGACATTCGGCCCGAGCCAGGCCAGTACGGCCATGCCCTTCTCGTCTTCCGCGGCGGCAAAGGGCACGGTCACGCTTTTCGGGGCGCTCAGACGCGGCTGCACACCGATGGAAGAATCCGGTTCGAGCCGGGTAAAGCGGGACAGCACCTTGCCGAGCAGGGCCAGGCGCTCGCCCTCGTCATCATCTCCCCAAAAGAAAAAACGGGCATTGGACGGGTGGTAGAAGCGGGTATGAAAATCACGGAAAGCCGCATAGGTGAGGGACGGTATTTCCTTTGGATCGCCGCCGGACTCCAGGGCGTACACGGTATCAGGGAAGAGCGTGTGCAGGGTGTAACGGGAAAGCACCGATTCCGGCGATGAAAAGGCGCCTTTCATTTCATTGTACACAACGCCTTTGTAAGCAAAGCGGTTGTCTCCCCGCGGGTCGAGGTGCCAGCCTTCCTGACGGAAAATATCTTCGGTGATACGCGGAAAAAAAACCGCATCCAGGTAGACATCCGTCAGATTGCGAAAATCCTTGAGATTGGCGCTGGCCACAGGATAGCAGGTCTTGTCCGGGTAGGTGAAAGCGTTGAGAAAGGTGTGCAGCGACCCCTTGAGCAGTTCCACAAAGGGTTCCTTGACCGGATATTTTTCAGAACCGCACAGCACGGAGTGTTCGAGAATGTGGGCCACGCCGGTGGAATCGGTCGGCGGCGTGCGAAAAGAGACGCCGAACACCTTGTTTTCATCACTGTTGCGGATAGACAGCAGTTCGCCTCCGGTGGCTTCATGTTTCCACAGCCTGGCCGTGCAGGCGAGTTCCGCAACCTCTTCTTCCCGAAGCAAGATAAAACCGTGTTCCGACATGCGCTCACTCTCTTCTCCCGGCGTGTGGCAGAGCACACGGGCGGGTTTGTTTTTAGGCAGCGCCTCAGTTTGGGGTCAGACGAGGAAGGCACAGCTTTGGCCGATGGGGCTGGACTCTTCGGTCCTGCCCCGGAGGACAAAGCAAGCCTGACGAAGTATCACGCCAAACTGAGGCGCTGCCCAGTTATTCCTTTTCTTTCACCATCAGACGACGCAAGGCTGTTCGACGCCCCCCGCTCTTTTTATCCGGGTCAGGATTTTTTCTGGCTATTTTGGCGAAAACATCCTCATTAGCCAGAAAGGCATCCACTATGTCCGGGTCAAACTGCTTACCCCGGTTTCGTTCAATGATGATACGCACCTCCGGCAGCGCATACGGCGGCTTGTAAACCCTGCGGCTTATCAGCGCATCATAGGTGTCGGCCAGGGCCACGATACGCGCGCTCAAGGGAATTTCCTCGCCCTTGAGTCCCAGGGGATAGCCTGTGCCGTCCCAACGCTCGTGGTGGTACAGGGCGATCTCATGCGCCATGGAAACAAAGGCTTCCGGAGCCGCCAGTTGCTTCTCAACTTCCATCAGCGCTTGTCCGCCCAGAAAAGAATGCTGTTTCATTTCGTCGAATTCTTCGTGGGAAAGCCTGTCGGGCTTGAACAAAATGGCATCCGGCACACCGACTTTGCCGATGTCATGCAACGGACTGGTTTTGTAAAGCAAGTCCAGCACGTCATCCGTAAGCGCATCCCGGTACTTGGGATTCTCGCGCAGGGCAAGTCCCAGGGCTTTGGCATACTGTTGCACCCGCCTGATGTGCGCGCCGGTGTCATTGTCCCGCGTTTCAGCCAGCGAGGCCATAGCCATTATAATCACATCCTGCATGGATGATAATTGCCGGGAACGCTCTGCAACCAGATGCTCGAGCAGTTCATTTCTGTGGCTCAGGAAGCGTTTTCCACGCAGCAGGACAAGCTGGGCCTCCACCCGGACCGCAAGTATGCCCCTGGTTACGGGCTTGGTGATATAATCCACTCCGCCGACTTCAAAGCCTTGCGTTTCGTCTTCTTCCTTGTCAAGGGCGGTGAGGAAAATCACCGGAATATCCCGGGTGAGCGGATCGGCTTTCAGGCGTCGGCAGACCTCATAGCCGTCCATTTCAGGCATGACCACATCCAGGAGAATGAGATCCGGCTGGGGCTGTGTGGCGGCGATACGCAGAGCCTTTGCCCCGCTGACAGCCACCCGGCAACGATACCGGTCCGCCAGCAGATCGGATATGATGGTCAGATTTTCCGGCACGTCATCCACAATCAGAATGCTGGGGATATACTCGGCCGAAATACGCTCCGCTGTCATGGCCGTCCCTCCCCTACTGTCTCCAGGTATTCCAAGGCCTTTTCAAAATCGAAACGGGAAAGGGACCCTTCCAGTTCGTCCACGGCGCCGGCGGGCAAGTATGCGGAGAGCTCCTGCCTGTTCGTGGTCAAAAAAGCCACCGCTTCCGCATCGTCGTCTTTCAAATACCGTTCAAGCTCATCCAGCAGTTCCCGTTTGCGCTGCTTCTGCTCGGGGCTCAGATCCACCTTTTGCAAAGACTCCCCGGTCGCGCCGGCAGTAAACTCCGAAGCAAAGGCCTGGGACAAGGTTGCCTGTACCGAGGCCAGGGTATGGAAGGCCGTCGCGGCGAGCGCCCGGGTGGTATTCATGTCGCCGTTGGCGAAGGAAGCTTCAAGAAACGCGCATTCACTGGCCAGAGCCGTGGCCCCGATGGATCCGGCAAGCCCTTTGAGGGTATGGGCAATGCGCCGGGCCGTTTCCATATCTCCGGCATCAAAGGCTTCATAAAACTGCGCTTCAGCCGTGGCGTGGTGGGCCAGAAACTGCTTGAGCAATTTTATGTACAAGCGCTCGTTGTTACCAAGACGGATCAAAGCTTTTTCCGTATCCAAACCAGGCAGGAACAGCGCTCCCTCTGTAATCGAGGCTCCGGGAACAGCCGGTTTCGCTTCGGCTGGCGTCGTTCCTTCCGGCGCTGCGGCTTTACGGCCGGGCTCGGCGGATTCGGAAAAATCCTGTAACCAGCGAGTTAAGGTGGTGAAAAACTTGTCCACCTCGATGGGCTTGGAAATATGATCGTTCATGCCGACCATGAAGCATCGCTCCCGCTCGTCCACCATGGCGTGAGCCGTCATGGCCACAATAGGCATGCTTGCATAGCGCGGGTCGGCGCGCAAACGGGAGGCGGCCTCGTAGCCGTCCATCTCAGGCATTTGCAGGTCCATGAGCACCAGATCAAAGGGAGGCGTCCGGCCGGAATGCTGAACCGCTTCCAGCGCCTTCAGGCCGTTTTCGGCTATGGTGACCGAGATCTCGGCGCTTTCCAGGAGTTCCGCAGCCACCTGCTGATTGATCGGGTTGTCTTCCACCAGCAAAATGGACGCCCCGGGGAAAACAGGGTGCTCCCGATGCGGCGCCGAGATCACGGGCGCTCTGGAACGGACCACTGTCGGAACCCTCCCGTGCAGCGCTTCCATAAGGGCGTCAAACAACAGGGATTTATTGATGGGCTTGTACAATACGCCCACGGCCCCGGCTTTTTCCGCTTGCTGCAACACTTCCGCGCGGCCCAGGGTTGTGGTGATGAACACCGGCGGCACATTGGCCAAACTCAGTTCCGTGCGCAGACGCCAAGTGGCCTCAATGCCGTCCATGACCGGCATGCGCCAGTCCATGAGCACAATGCGATAAGGATCTTCGGCATCTTCCTGCCAGAGCATGGCAAAGGCTTCGGTGGAGGACTCAGCGCCGTCGACCCGAAAATTCATGCCGCCCAGGATATTCTGCATCATGCGCCGCGCGGGCTCGTGGTCATCAACCACCAGAACGCGGGCCATGTCTCCCTTATCCATCTGGTGCTCGCCCAAGCGGCGCGATTTGGGCAAGCCAAAGGTGGCCGTGAAGGTGACGGTGGTACCCTTGCCCTCTTCGCTGAGAACCTGGATGCCGCCCTCCATCAGTTCCAGCAGGCGCTTGGTGATGGTGAGCCCGAGGCCTGTGCCCCCGAAACGGCGGGTAATGGAACCGTCAGCCTGGGTAAAAGCCGTGAACAGCCTGGCCTGTTGTTCCTGGCTCATACCAATGCCCGTGTCCTTGACCATGAAGCGCAGACGCACTTTTTCGCCCAGCACCGCATCCAGGGTACAAGAAATGATGATTTCGCCCTTTTCCGTGAACTTGACCGCGTTGTTCAAAAGGTTGGTCAACACCTGGCCGAGCCGCAGCGGATCGCCCACCAGCTCTGCCGGCACGTTGGAGTCCACGCCAAAGAGCACCTCAAGCCCTTTTTCATCCGCTTTATGGCCGACCAGGGTCGCGATATTGTCAAGGATGTCTTCCAGCTTGAATTCCGTGGAATCCATGTCCAGCCGGCCGGCCTCTATTTTGGAAAAATCGAGGATATCGTTGATGATTCCGAGCAGCGTGTTCGCGGCCCCGTAGATTTTGCTCACATAGGTGTGCTGTTTGGGTGAAAGCTTTGTCTTCAGCGCCAGATAGGCCATGCCGATGACCGCGTTCATGGGAGTCCGGATTTCATGGCTCATATTGGCCAGAAATTCGCTTTTGGCCTTGTTGGCCGTGTCGGCTGCCATTTTGGCGTTCACCAACTCGTGATTGCGTATTTCCAGGGCCGCGGCCATTTCATCGAAAGTGGCGGCCAGTTGTCCCACCTCCCCGCGCATATTCCGCGAGGACAAACGTGTGGCCAGATTCCCTCCGGCCAAAGAACGGGCCGCCTCCACCAGGTGTTGGATAGGCCCGACCAGCACCTTGCCCCCCATTACATACGCAATGCCGAGAGCCGCCATGGCGGCAAGAGCCAGAAAGAACAATTCGCGCATGAGCGCGGAATCGGCTTCGGCATAGACCGTGGAGCGGGCAAGGGAAATTTCTATGGTCAGATAGGGCGAATCCATTCCCTGAGCCGTGACCCGCTCGTATTTGAGCACATACCCTCTGCCGAAACGGTCCATAAGCGCCAGTTCGCCGCTGGGAACATCTCCGGAGGAAATTTCGTCCCAGGCGCTCTGTTCATAGTCCGCAGCGTTCGTATCGGCTTGCGGCGGGTACACGAAGGCCAGATTGCCTACCTTGTCGCGCAGATGGATCTGGACATCCGCAATACCGGACAGCATCTCACTGATGTCGGCCACATTGCTTCCCGGTTTGAGAAAAGCCACCAGCGTCGCCTGCACCTTCCCCGAATACATGTCCATAATAGGCATGGCGTAGGGAAAGCCTATCTGTCCGGAGACCGGATCCGGGGCAATCGCGCCCACAGTGAACCCTCTCATCCTTGCGGCGTCGAGCAGATAGGATTCTCCGGCAATAACCGTGGCTTCGCTCAAGGGCTGGGCCGAAGCAATGACGGTTCCGTCCTTGTCCGCAAGCAAAATATTGATATACACATCGTGCGAAGCCAGCAGATCCCGCAGCAGATCCACGATGTACTCTTTATCCGTATTGTGGCCCACCTCAAACTGAGACAGCGTCATGAGCAGAACGCGCGTCGTTTCCGTGAGCATCTGATACTGCGCCGCCAAGCTGTTTACAACGTCGGCTACTTTGGCGCGGGCGTCTTCAATGGAACGTTCGCGGCTTTCCATGCCCGAGTACACGATAATACCCAATGCGGGCAGAATCGCCAGAATGACGATAAAATACAGAATGCGGCGAATGGAACTGCTCACTGCTTTTTCCCCGGTAGTGTCTCAGCCGGTGGTGCCTCATGCATGAACTGTAACACGGCATCCAAACGCTTCAGAAAAGCGGCGGCCTCCTGCATTTTTCCGGATCGCAAGAGCTCCTCGAGACGAAGCAAACGGCCTTCATGTATATGTTCTTTTAGAGCCGGGCGGATATCCTGAAAACGCTCCATCTTCGCTGTTCCACCGCAGAGCTCCTCATAAAAAGCGCGAACATCCGCCGCGATCCGCTGTTCCTCGATCGCCACGGGCGGTCTCCAGCGGGACAACGCCCTGAACAGTTCATCCACATCAATGGGCTTGCTCACATGATCATCGAGCCCTGCTGAAGCGCTGTTTTCCAGCTCTTCCGAACGGCTGTGCGCGGTCATGGCAATAATAGGCAAATCCGCGGCCCAAGGCGCATTCAGGGCTCTCAGGCGTCTGGCGGCCTCAAAACCATCCATGACCGGCATTTGCAGATCCATGAATACCAAGGCAAAGGGCGGCGTCATTCCCGGCGGCTCGAAATATTCCAAAGCCTTCTGTCCGTTATCCGCCAAAGTCACACGAACGCCCATGCCGGTCAGAATTTCCTGGGCTATCTGCTGGTTGACGCTGTTGTCTTCCACCACCAGCACCTGCATGCCTTCCACCCCTTTGGCCAGCATGGTGTCGCCGGCTTCCGCCGGAGCTTCCTCTTCCGCACGGCCCTGCGGCTGCACCAAGGTCATGATTGTGTCCAGCAGAACTGACTCATTGATCGGCTTGTGCAGGAAGGAATCTACTCCGGCTTCTTCGGCCTGCAGGATAATCCCGCTCCAACCGTAGGCTGAAAGCATAATAATAGCCGGCTGGTGTTTGATTGCCGCATCACTGCGAATCTGCCGGGTCAGTTCCACACCGTCAATATCCGGCATGCGCCAGTCGATAATGAGGAGATCAAACGGCTTATCGTTTGTATCGGCCTTTTTGAGCGCGGCAAGCCCCTTTCTGGGGTCCGATTCAGCGACGGCCTCAATGCCGAAGCTTTCCATTAAATCCTTAAGCAGCCCCAGACTGACCGCATCATCATCCACCACAAGACAACGAACTCCCGCCATAAGCGTTGTCCGCGGAGCCCGTTCTTCCATACGCACACCAAAAGTGATGCGCAGAAAAACCGTGGTGCCCTTGTCCGGGATGCTGTCCAGGCTGAGTTCTCCGCCCATGGCCCGCAGCAGCTTGTGCACCAGGAGCAGGCCAAAGCCGTCCATTCTGGCCGGGGAAGCGTCATCCAGGCCGGAAAACAGATGTTGCAACGAAGCCAGCCTGGCTTCGCTCATGCCGGGACCGGTATCCCGGATCGTCAGCAGAATATGCGCCTGCCTGCCGATTTGCGACTCCAGTTCGCAGGAAACGGTAATCGATCCTGTTTCCGTATACTTTACAGCGTTATCCAGCAGATGTCCCACAATCTGCCCGAGCCGCAGCGGATCACCCACAAGATAGCGGGGCACGTCCGGCGCTATGAAAAAGTGCAATTCCACGTCCTTGGCGCGCGCGGCCGGACTGAAGTGCCGTTCATCTTCCGCAAATATGTCCCGCATGGAAAAGGAGATACTTTCCATGCCGAGCTTGCCCGCGTCCAGTTTTGAAAGTTCCAGAATATTGTTGATGACTTTCAGCAGATCGCCGCCCGCCTCGTGAATCTTGGTCAAATACCCCTTCTGACGCGGCGTGAGATCGCTTTTCAAGGCCAGATAGGCCATGCCGATGATGGCGTTCATGGGTGTGCGGATTTCATGGCTCATATTGGCCAGAAATTCACCCTTGACCTTGCTGGCCGCTTCAGCTTCGTTCCTGGCATGGATGAGCTCGGTTTCCTGCTTTTCAATGGCCCCGGCCATGGAACTCATGGAAGCCGCAAGCTCGGAAAGCTCCCGCACCGGAGTGACGGGACTTGGCCGTCTGGAAAAATCCCCGCCGGCATAAGATGTTGCGGCTTCCAGCATGGAGTGGACCGGAGGCAACAACACAAGGCGAACAAAGCCATAGCCGAGCAAGGCCATGGCGCCCAGGGCAAGGCCGAGCAAGAGGAGCTTGCGTTGCTGCAAAGCCTTGCTGCCCGAATGGACGGCGGCTTCCGGCATGGTCAGCACGACCGTCATATACGGCTCATCCGGAGTTTCCTCCAGGGCTATGCGCTGATAAGCGACAAGCAGCCGCCCATTGCCCGGATCAAAATAAAACAGCCCTTGAGCTTCAGCCCTGCTGTTGATCGCATCTTCCACCAGCGGCGACAAAATGCCGTCTTCCTCGTCGGAATCGGGCAGGGACGCGGCGAGCCGTCCCTTGGCGTCCGCCAGATAAAAGGACGCCCCCTCGGGCAGCGACAAGCCTTTGAGCATATATGTATAATAAGAGAGCCTGACTCCGGTCACCAGAATCAGGGATTTTCGAGCGCTGGAGCGGGTGCCGTAGCTGAAATGGAAGACAGGAACCCCGGATAAACGGGAGAAGGTCACTCCTCCGGGAATAAGCACGTTCTTTTTGAGGGAACCGGAAAAGTAATTTCTGTCCAATACCCGGGACAAATCCTCCTGGCGGGTGTTGGAGGCAATGATATGCCCGTCGTCATCAATAACAAACAGATCCGCGTAAGCGGGATGGGAAAAACCGAGCCGGTCGAGAAAATCCGGCAAATTGGCCTGCCGTGAGCGCACCACGTCCATTTTGGCCATAGTGGCGAGCAGCGTGCGGGAACTTGCGGTCACAGTATCCTGTATGTGCGCGGCCGCGTGCACGATATTCCTGGCCTGCTCCTCGGCCCTGCGCACCACATCCTGCTGCCGCTGCACTCCGGTCAGAATGGCAATGACAATCGCGGGCAAAGCCGCAACAGCGATAATGTAATATATGGTCCGCAGAAACGAACCTGGCGCAAAGTTTTTCATTCCGAATTACTCTCGCCTCCCCCTTTCCGGACAACGCCGCAGCATAGGGGCAGGCGGCTTATCTGTTACCTCTGAGCTTATTCCAGCGCTTCATCAAATCATCAGCGGCAGGAGGAAGCATCAGCTCCGGCTCGAAGCGTTCACGCAAGGAATCCGGCGGGTAAAGCGCAGGCTGGTTCCGCAACTCCTCGGGCAGGAGTTCCCGGGCTTTTTTTCCCGCCACCGCGTATCCCGAACTCTCGCCCAGGCGGGCCAGAATATCAGGTCTGAGCACAAAATTTATAAAGGCGAAAGCGGCTTTGGGGTTACCGGCAGCAGCAGGAACGGCCAGCGTGTCTATCCACACGGGCGACCCTTCCTTGGCCGGAATGAAAGCAAAAATCCCCTCCATGTCCTTGGCCACATAATCCTTCCTGGCCCAGACCACGCCCACGCCTATGTTTCCTTTAAGCATGGAATCCAGTTGGTCCACAGTATCAAACTGAGCCACGGAAGGGAGCAGCGATTCCAGAGCCTGCATGGCTTGGGGGAGCCTTTCGAAGTCGTTCACGCCGTAGCCGAGACTCAGCAGCATTATGCTCATGAGGGATCGGAAATCATTGGGCAGCAACAGCTTGTCTTTGAGCTCCGGCATCCAGAGATCCTTGTAGCCCTTGATACGGGAAGCAACCTCCGCCGGGATCACGCGCTTGTCAATGACGATTCCCAGCACCCCCCAAAAGATCGGCACACTATAGACGCTTCCTTTATCATAGCCAAGCCCGCTGAACCAGGGATCAATATCCGCCATGTTCGGAATCTGTTCGCGGTCAAGGGCAAGCAGCAGCCCTTCGGAAGCGAGCTGTTGCAGCATCTCTGAAGAGGGGGTCACTATATCGTAGTGCAGTGTGGCCCCATGTTCAACAAGAGCCGTGCGCAACGATGTGTTCTCGGCCATAAAGGACTGCACAATCGGTATGCCGGTCTCCCGTGTGAATTCCTCATGCAGCCAGGCCGGAAAATAATCGACCCAGGCATGGACGCGCAAAGGCTGCGCCGCTGACGCTCCCGTCAGCGGACAGAGCAACGCGACCAGGCAAAACACCGTGAACAGACGAACCATATGGCCTCCTTGAAAAAACAATCGGCTACCCTTTGCCGCAACGGAACACACAGTGAATATTCTTGTATTTCCTATCAAGGAGCCAAAAACAAGGCAACGTTTTTTCCCTTTCGCAGGCAAATATATCCGCGGCAAAAGCATGGCGGGGCGATCCGAACACCAGTGTTCATATGTCTAAAATCGCATTCAATAAGCAAAAACGATACTGATGTGGCTTGATACGCATATTGCCGCCAAAAGTACTCTGAAAAGAAATAAAGTTGACAAAAGTTGTCTATTGCGCGTATTGGCAATAGGCAAGGAGATAGAAGAGGGATAAAAGGGTGAAAACGCATGAGTGTGCCTCCCGGCAAGACGACCTTTACCTTGGCTGAAGCAGCGGATTTGCTGAGCTGCCACAGGGAAACGCTACGCCGAGCCATCCGGAGCGGTGAGCTTAGAGCGGCAAAGCTGGGGAGAGGATTTCGCATCTCGCGCTTTGATCTTGAGGCCTTCTGGACTGCCAGCGGCGGCGGCGATCTGTTCGGTAAGGAGCAGGACGGTTCGCCGGAAGGGGAAGCCGCGCCACCGGCTCCCAAGACCCGCCGGGAAAAAAACAGGCAGATGCAACTATCTCTTCCCGTCAGCGACGGGACGCGGCAAGAAACGCCGGACAAAAGCGGCGGTAAGAATGACGCGGGAAAACAGGAGGAGTGCTGACTATGAGCAAACCCGGCAAAGTGCATTTTGAACAGATTTCGCTGTCCAATGACAACGGCATTGAATTTGCGTTCAATGGACGGCTTTTTTCCGAAAGTTCGTATTATGATGAAGATTCGGCGACTCTGACCCGTCTGCGCCTGTATATTTCCGATCAAAACGAGCAGGTGTATTCGATCGTTTCCGGCGCCGGTCAGGAAAAAACCCGCCGCTACTACGTGGTCGCGCAGGAAGGCGACCTGTACAGAATAAGTAACGGCGCCCATACATTGAGGCTGCCCCTGGACATCCTTTTTGCCTCTGTTTTCGGACTGTGCGGTATCGACCCGGACCGGGCCGAGGAACTCAAGCCCGACTTTGAAGAAAGCCTGCGCATGATTGTCGGGTAAACACCCGGCGTTACGCGCTCCAGAGCCGACAAATTCTTGCGGAGCAGTTGACCTTTTTCAAAGGTCAACTGCTCCGGCCTCCTCAACGCCGCACAGAAAAGCATATTTTTTCCCCTATTCCTGTCTTTCTCTTTCTCCAAAAATACGATAGATTGATTGCAACGTAGGGAATTTTCTTGCCGCTATACAGCGCGCACAAGCCCGTCCGGGGCGGTTTTCAACGGATTCCATACGTATATGCCTGAAGAGAGGAAAGCTATGTCCATCAGCAAAAGTTTTTTAAAGACGCGGCCGGCATGCAAAGTCAAATTCAGCCTTTCAGAAATTGAGGCCCACGGAGCCTCGGAAATGTATCTTGTGGGAGATTTCAACAAGTGGGATGACACTTCGAACCCCATGAAAAAAATGAAAGACGGCGGGTTCAGCCTTGAAATAGAACTGCCTCTCGGACAGGACAGCCAGTTTCGGTATCGTTCCGATGAAAATGTCTGGCTTAACGACCCTGAAGCTGATGCCTATGTGCCTTGCCCCTATACCGGCGCTGAGAATTCCGTGGTGAAGGTATAACACCGGCCGGAGAGTATGAGCAAATAAAAGGCGGGAGAACTCTGTTCTCCCGCCTTTTATTGTATTATAGTATAGCGTAAAACCACCTGCCGCCGGAGACAGTATGGACAGTTCCCTGCTCAATAAAACGCTCGCCGCAGCTGAAACAGCCGGAGAGATCATTCGTGAACACTGGCAGCGGCCGCGTGACGTGCGCTATAAAGGCCGCTTTGACCTGGTCACCAAAACAGATGCCGCTGTAGAGGCGCATCTTCAGGAACGCCTGAAGGAAATCCTGCCCGAAGTGGGTTTTATGGGCGAAGAAAGCGCCCACAGCCTCATTCCTGATGGTGATTGCTGGATTGTCGATCCGGTTGACGGCACCACCAACTTTGTCCACGGCATCCCCTTTGTGGCTGTATCCATAGCCCTGTGGCAGGGGGGAGCAATCCGCCTCGGTATTGTGACCCTTCCCATGCTCGACGAACGTTTTTATGCGGAAAAGGGGCAAGGCGCATACCGCAACGGGCAGCCGCTTCGGGTATCCGGCATCGCCAGTTGCGAGCAGGCCCTGCTTTCCACCGGTTCCCCCGCCTATGACATTCATGCGGACCGCACCTTACGATGGCTCGGGGCTGTGTTGCCCCGGTGCCAGGGCGTGCGCCGTTGCGGCTCGGCAGCCGCGGATCTGGCTTACGTTGCCGCGGGACGCTATGAAGCTTTTTATAGCGCCGATCTCAAACCTTGGGATGTGGCTGCCGGGTGGCTGCTGGTCGAGGAAGCCGGTGGCCGCGTCACCAACATCCGCGGCGAACCGCTGCGATTCGGCGACATCATCCTGGCCTCCAACGGGCGCGTACATCAGGAACTGGTGGATGTGCTCGGGGAATAAAGAATCAGGGCCGCTCTTACAAGGGCGGCCCTGATTCTTGTGCTCCGGCTTGGCTTCACCCTACCATTTGAGCGTATTGTCCAACTCTGCCGGGGTAATGTCGAATTTGACGTTGTGCGGCGCCAGTTTTTCGTCGGAGAAATAGTCCGGCAACCGGTCAGCAGCCTCGGTCAAGCCCGCCCGGCGGTTAAAGTCCATTTCCGTTTCCAGCACCTTCTTGCCAAGCTTGGTCACATCGTCCAGCGTAAGGGCAAGGCCATACTTGGCATTGAGCATTTCCACCACGGCCACCAGGGCGTCGGGGTTGTCCAGAACAGCGAAGGCCACGAACAGGCAAAGGCCGGTGGTGTCTATGGCGGCCGTGGCGATCTGGAGATTGCGCGAAAGTTCAATTTGTCCGCTTTTGTCCAAGGGGTCCACAAAGCCGCCCACCTTCAGGATATTGGCCGTGACCGCATATCCGGCGGTGTGGTCCGCGCCCATGGGCGAGGTGGCGTAGGTAACGCCCTGGCCTTTGACCGCTCTGGGGTCATACGCGGGCAGGCTTTGCCCCTTGACCACGGGTACGCGCCGCAGACCGTAAACTTTACCGGTCACGCCCGCGCCGCAGCCAAGCACGCGCCCTATGGCCGAACCCTTGCTGATCTCTTCCATGAGCTCGAGCGCGCCTTTTGCATCGCCGAATTTCAGGATACCCGCTTCCATGAACAAGGCCAGCGCGCAACCAACGTCAATGGTGTCCACGCCGACATCATCGCAGATTCTGTCAAAACGGGCGATCATATCCAGATCGTCGATGCCGGAGTTGGGGCCGAACGCCCAAATGGTTTCATACTCGGGCCATTTGCCGATGGTTTTGCCTCTATTGTCCGGGTAGACGCCGCTACAACGCATAATACAACCGGACATGCAGCCGTGGGCGACAATGCCTTCGCCGCCGCGTTCCTTGGTGATTTGGTTAAGCGTCTCGCCGGAAACCGCGTCATGGCCTTCAAAGCGTCCGGTGCTGAAGTTGCGGGTGGGCAATCCCCCGGCCTCGTGCAGAATGTTGATGAGCACGGCTGTTCCGTAATTGGGCAGACCCTGGCCGCAGATAGGATGATCCATGAGCGCCTTGGCAAAGCGCTTGGCCGATTCCTTGAAAGCCTCCGGAGCCTTAACCAGGCGTTCGGCAGTGCCCTTCGGATTGACAATGATGGCTTTCAAGCCCTTGGCCCCCATGACCGCACCCACGCCGCCGCGCCCGGCGTGGCGCGACGGGTGCAGTTCGGGATCAGTGAACGCGATGCTCGCCGCAGTAAGGCGGAATTCCCCGGCCCGGCCAATGGTGATGTAACTGCACGTATCGCCATACTGTTGCACGAGTTTGGCAACAGTGTCGTAGTTATTCAGTCCGTTGACCGTGCAGGGAACGAGTCTGGCGCTGTCTTTTGCCAACTCAAGCTGATACCAGGCGCCGTCCTCGGCAATATCCTCAATAATGAGCGCGCTGATCCCCATTTTGGCGAGATGCCCGCCCGGCTGGCCGCCGGAGTTGGCTTCCTTGATGCCGCCGGTCATGGGACTCTTGCAGCCGACGGAAATACGGTTGGCGTTGGGGCAGTTGGTCCCGCCCAGAAGGCCGGGAGCGAACACGAGCTTGTTGTGCGGCCCAAAGGGGCTACACGTCGGTTCAACCTCGGAAGCCACAATGGTCGAAGTCAGGCCGCGTCCGCCGAGTCCGGAATACTGTGCAGGAATCTCTTCGAAGCGGCATTCTTTGCTGGCCATGTTGACGCGTAAAATTTTGAATTGCATGGGTCCTCTCTTTCCTTGGGCGGCTTGAAATTGGCATCCGACAATGGCCGCGTTACGATTGGGTATGCTCTTATTGTATACCTGCGGTCAGTTGTTTTGTCAACGCAATGCCCAGTGAAACCAATGGATTATGTCATTTTCGACATAATTCGTCGATGGTCAGCAAAAGGAAAGCGCTGCCGGGCATATGGGCAAACGCTTGCGGGAGGTTTCGGGCTGTTATTGGCGCGCGGTCAAAGAGGCAGCGGTCTTCAGGGGCGAAGCGGGCGTAACGCAGAACCTGAGCGGCCTCAACCATGATCCCCCGCCGCAAAAAGTATCCGGCAAGAAGGGGAATGGCGAGGCTATACAGGGAGAGAAGTATTGTGCCGGGGCGGGGATTTACTGCCTCGCCACCTGTATGGGTGATGCCGGAACGTAAGGCCCGCACCGCACTGCCGCTTTTCATGGCAAGGCCCACGATGCCGGGCACACCGGCTGCCAGGGCGAGACGCGCGCCGTCCGGAACAACAGCCTTTTCCGGATCGTCAACCGGCATGCCGTCCAGAAGCAGCACGTCCACAGGCTGCAACTGCTCCTCTCGCAACCCCAATTCGCCGTACAGGAGCGTTGTCAGGGGAACTCCCACGCTACAGGAGATGACGGCGCCGGACTGGAGAATGAGTCCCCAGGCCGGGCTGGCCTTTGCTATATGCAAGGACGGGAGAGGAGCCATAGTAATCCAGGGAGTGGTTACGCCGTTTCCCGAGGATCTCCTGTCACATCCACATTGAGTACGCTTCCCAAGGTGATGGAGCGGGCCAAGGTCCGGCTGGTTTCGTCTTCCAGCAAAATATCTACCATCTGACCCGGCATTGGTTCAAGGCGTAAGCTCACACCGGCCGCAAAATCCTCAAGGCCGCGCAGGCAGGCGCTTCTCGGAAAGGCTGTCCCCGTGGGAAACGCCGTTGTCGCATCGTAGGGTATGCGTGCCGTGAGGCCGCCAGCCCCGGCGGACAAAATCGCGGGCCAGGCCGTGCCACCCCCCGGCAGCACATGTTGGCGCACGAGTTTGCCTTCAACCAGGAAAATCTGGCGGCGGCACAAGGCGGCAGCCAGAGCCGCGTTATGGGTGGTGATAAGGATGGAAAGCTTCTGCCGCTCCCAGATGTCCAGGACAAGGGCAATAAAGTCGCCGAGGGACCGCTGATCCACGTTGGCTGTCGGCTCGTCAAACAGGATGACTTCAGCCCCGGCGGCAAGAGCCCGCGCAATGCTCGCCCGTTGCGACTCCCCTCCGGAAAGCTTGTGCGCCGGAGCTTCGGCAAGATGCCCCAGGCTCACGCTCTCCAGAAGCTCCAAGGCTCGCTGTCTGCGTTCATTTTTGGCGATCTTTGCCAGGGCCATCGGATATTCGACGTTGTAAAGCAGACTTCCCGTGAACATTACGGGAAACTGCGGCACCCAGACCACGCCGGGGCGGAACCGCGCCTCCTGTCCCGCGGACACTCTCTTGCCCCGGAAAACAAGTTCGCCGCCGGAAGGAGCGTCAAGGAAGGCCAGAATGCGCATCAGGGTGGATTTGCCCGCGCCGTTGGCTCCAAGCAGGGCATAAATTTCACGTGGCTCTATATCCAGTTCATCAATGTGGAGAACGTCGCGCTCCCCGAAGCGGCGCGTGACATTCCGTAACGAGTAAAGCGTGTTCATGGCGTCATGACTCTGTTTTGCCCTGGAAAAAACCAAGGGCCGCGTTCAGCGTAAAGCTGACCAGAAGAAGAATTATGCCGAGACCAAGCGCCAGCGTGAACTCGCCCTTGTCATACTCCAGGGCCATGGCCGTGGTCATGGTGCGGGTAAACCCCTTGATGTTGCCGCCGAGCATCATGCTCACGCCGACCTCGGCAATGCCGCGGCCATAAGCGGCGCAAAGCGCGGCGAACATGGCGGGCCGGGCCTCGCGCAGGACGGCCCTGGCCGCCTGCCATCCGCTGGCCCCAAGCGTTAACGCGGTTTCACGGTAGCGTTGATCCAGGCGATTCAAGGCGGCATAAGAAAACATAATAATCAGCGGGAGAATAAGGATGAACTGGCCCATGATGATGGCCGTTGGGGAATAGAGCAGATCAAGAGGGCCGAAAATGCCGCGCCGGGAGATGAACACGTACAGAAAAAGGCCCACGACCACCGTGGGCAGGGCCAGAAGCGAGTTAAGAATCAGAAGAAGCAGGCGCTTGCCAATAAATTCGTTATTGGCCAAAAAGAGCGCAACAGGTATGCCGATGAGCGCGGCAAAAAAACAGGCCAGGAAGGTGCAGCGCAGGGAGAGGAGCACAATGTCCCACAACTCCCTGTTGCCGCTCACTATCATGGCGCAGGCGGAGAAAAGGCTGTCGACGAATAGGCTTGTCATAAGAGTATATTTTTTGGAGGGGCTCAAACCAGTGACGCAAAGGTTATCATCCAGCGATACTCTCGATGGGATGAACGTGAGCCTTAGCATCACTGGCCGCACCTCCACCCCGCCAGGGCCTAGCCGGCCCTGGACCCGGCATTTGAGGGGTGCAGGGGAAATCATTT
>WRHY01000002.1 GCA_009783025.1 Desulfovibrionaceae bacterium | reverse complement strand
ACTTTGATGGTCTGGTCTTCTTTCATTACCCAGCCGGTCAGTTCTTGTCCGGCTTTGATGCCTTCCACCACGATGACGCCGACGCCGTCGGCCGATTCGTGGACGAGAAAATCGATGGACATGTTTCACCTCAGTTGTGTTGAGTCGAATACAGGCGGGAGCAATTCCCTGTTCCAACCTACCGGAAATATACGGATTTCCGGGGGCGCCCTGAAAAAACCATGCTCCGGCACAAAGCCGAAACAATACCGTTACAAGTTTGCAAACCCCGTTCCAATTTTCTTTTATATCAAATTTTTTTGTAATATCAACTTATTATATTTTTTCGTCCTGATATTGTCTTTCATTCAGGCGTGCTTATATGCCCGTATATAGACAAAATGCCCGAATGCGGGCAAGATATAGCGCCTCGAGCCCAAATGGAGATCGTAAGCACAGTATATATCAGGAGTATTGTATGATTTTGCACACCAATCATATTCAGCAATCCGCCAATGAACTCGGCAAAAAGCTGATGCATGTACTGTCTTCACGGGCTAAACGCGAATTATTTTTCAGCACTTTTTCCCGTTTGCTGCACGAGCATTTCCATTTCGACCGCCTGTGCATCAACCTCTATGATCAGCAGGGCGAGATGCTCACCTATTTCACGGCTGCCGAGGGCACCGTGGTCAGTACGCTTTCTCCGGTCCGTCCGGCTGAAGCTTCAAGCACGGTGGCCGGACACGTCATTGCCACACGCAAGCCGGTAATTATTACGGATTTCGCCCAGTATTTTTCCGAGTCCTCCGTACACCCTATCGCCGAAGCCGGACTCAAGGCCACCATGGCGTTCCCGCTGGTGCTGGATAACGAAATCATCGCCACCCTGCACTGCTCTTTTGCTGAAAAGCCCGATAATATTTATGAAATCACTTCGTTCCTGGTGGAACTTTCTCCCGTAATCGCCGTCTGCCTCGGCGCTATTCTCTCGCTGGAACATCTCTCGTACAACCGCCTGCGCATGCAGGATCAATTCTTTTCCATCCCGAGCAACGAAGAACGGGTCATCTGCCACAGCAAAGCCATGCGGGAGATAATGCGCAAGGTGGACGCGGCGGCCCGCCTGCATATCCCCATTTTGCTGCTCGGCGAGACAGGCACGGGAAAAACCCTGTTGGCCCAGGATATCCACCGCCGTAGCGAACGCAAGGAGCGGCACTTTGTCCGGGTGAACTGCCCCGCTCTGCCCCAGACTCTTTTCGAGAGCGAGCTCTTCGGCCATGCCAAAGGCGCGTTCACCGGCGCGGCGAGCAAGCGCGTCGGCCGCTTCGAACTGGCGCACAACGGCACGCTGTTTCTTGATGAGATCGCCGAGCTCGCTCCGGAAATGCAGAGCAAACTCCTGCAGGTTCTGGAAGAATCCAGTTTTGAACGTGTCGGGGAAAGCGTCCCCCTGTCTGTGGACGTGCGCATCATTGCCGCCACCAATGCCCATATAGGAGACGCCCTGGCCAAGGGCAAACTGCGGCCGGACCTGTTTTACCGGCTCTCACCCTGCACCATTGAACTGCCGCCCCTGCGCGAACGGGCCGAAGATATCCCCCCCCTGGTCACGGCTCTATCCGCCCAGGTCGCGGCCAACCACGGCCTGGCTCCGATCAAGTTCAGCCCGGCGCTTATGCACCCCATGCTGCGCTATGACTGGCCTGGTAATGTGCGGGAACTGCGCAACATTGTCAGCAGACTGGTCATTGGTCATGGTATTCACAAACAGATTGTACCGACTGATGTTGAAGCCATGCTTGAGGAAAGCCGTTCGCTTTTGCGCAGACCACAGAACCTCCTGCCGATCAGCCCCGGAGCGGAGGCCCTGCCGGAAAGCCCGCTCCGGCCGCACCTCCCGGCGACTTCCGCGCAGGCAAAAGACCAGCCGGACACCGGGAATGCGGCGCAAGATACCGACAACGGCACGCCGGAAACCCTGGCCGAGATGGAACGCCGCCATATCCGAAAAGTCCTGGCTCGTACCGGAGGCACTATTTCCGGACCGTCTGGCGCGGCCGCCCTGCTCGGCATTCCACGCTCAACCCTGCAACACCGCATGCAGAAGCTGGGTATTAGTTAGCCGGCACAAAGCCATCAACGGTTCTCATTATTGGGGAGCGTCTTAGCCTGGGCACGCTTACGGACGCGGATGATCTTCTCGCGTCGGCAGGCAAACCTGGCTTTTGTCTCTATACTTCGTCAGAGGGCCGATTTCCTTCGGGGCAGTACTTGAGTACAGCCCCTCGAAAACCGGCTCTCCTCCTCGTCTAAAAACAAAATACCGTCTTTTGCCTCCCGCCGCTCGAAAGTCGCCCTCCGTGTTAAGCGACACATAGAGTTAACGGGAGAAGCAACCGGGATATAGCGGTACTTAGCGGGATATAGCGGGATGGGAAGCCGCGTGGGGGAAAGGTATTCCGGAGCGCCGGGGGGAAAATCGGCAGTGGAATCCGAAAAACTAAACGACACTTAAAAACCCGAAAAACGGGCCTAAACGACACTTATTTCTGACGGCGCAAAACGCGAACCGTCACAGCGAACGGTATGACTACTGCTACACGGTCATGCCGTCTTTTGTTGCGTCCGCTCGTCATCTTTATGGACAGAGAGGGAAAGCTGGTGCTGGAGGTCCTCTACCTGGGACTCTAACAAAGCGTTTTCCATATTCAGCGCACCAATTTCTTTTCGAAGTTCCCTTTCGCGCTCGCTGGCCTCGTGGAGGCGCTCGCAGGCAATCCCCCACTGTTTTACCAGTTCGCGGCTTATGTACCGCAAATCATCGCATGAGGCGCATTCTGCGGCATCCCCCAGTGCTGGCGGCTGCTCTTGCTGCTCGTTATCGCCAAAAATAAGCCAATCGGCTGAAACGTGGTATTTATCGCATATATTGCGGAGAGTACCAAGGTCAGGCTGCCTCTTGCCCTTCTCATACATATATAGGGTTTGGGCATGGATACCCAGTCCCTCAACAAACTCCTCTCTGGATATTTTTCCGCGCAGCTGAGTAATTCTCTTGCCAATATCCATAAAACACTTCCATGCGTGAACAGTTTCGCAAACTGTTTTGCCCGAAGTGCGTCCAATCTACTGAATTAATTTAATAAGTCGTATGATTTAATTTTTTAACTGTTTTGATTAAATCGCTTGACTTTTTAAATCAAATGATTGAAAACGATCTTGCGAGCGGTTGATGGTTCATACTCTTGCAAGTCCAACATTACCCGCCTCGCGTCAGAGGGTCAATGCCGGGGGGCAGTCTTATTTTGGACGGCCGCCCGGCTAGAGTCCCAAAAATCGGACAGAGGCGTTCATGCATCAGACTTCCCTCCTCGATCTCGTTCCGCATTCGGGCGGCGGCACGTCCGGCCTGGCCGGGCTGATGCCCTCCATCCGCGCGGCCATGTACCGCGTGGCGGACGCCTACGGTCCGGGGCGAAAGATGTTGGCGGAAGCCATTTCCAAGGTGGCCCGACGAGAGGGCGTTTCCCTCGGCTCCACCGGGGCCAAGTCCGTATCAGAAGAAGTTTTGGACAAGTGGCTACAGACCGGCGCGCCGGGGCACGAGCCGAACCTCAAGGCGCTCCTGTGTTTCTGCATCGCCACACAAGACTTCTCTCCCCTGGAGCCAATCTGGAAAGCCTGCGGCCTTGCGGTCATCCCTGCGGACGACTTGCGGTACCTGCGTGTCGGAAAAGCGCAGGTACGGCTCCAGGAGGCCAAGGAAGAATACAACAAAGCAAGGGCTGGTCTGTAATGGCGCTGACGCGAAAGGAAATAGCGAGGCGTAAAGCTCTCGGCGCACACCGCGCGGAAGTGGCGCATCTCATCAAATACGAGATGAAGAAGCGCGCCGGGCATGACGGCCGGAGTCTGGCCAAAGTCCTGGGGTGCAGTGGGCAGATCGTATCGGCCACTATCCTGGGGAAGAAGCACAGCCCAACGGTGTTGGACGGGTTGAAGGGACTTGGGGTGCCGGAGTGGTATTTGTATGACCCAAGGGAGGGTGTGTGATGCACCCTAACATAGCGACAGTGAGACAGACATACACAACGAAAGAGCTTATTGAGATTTTGACGCTGGCAAAATCCAATATTCTTTTGCGCGCCCGTCGCGAATCCTGGCGCTCCCACCCCCGCCCTGGCCGTGGCGGCGGCAACGAATGGCTCCTCGAATCCATGCCGGAGCCCACCCGCCTGGCCATTGCCGCCGCGCTCGTTGCCGTTCATGCAAAAGAACTTGACGAGGAACGCCGTAAACATTCTGTAAACACTTCTCTGGCCGCCCTGCCGCAGGAAAAACGCGAGAAGGCCGAAGCAAAAGCCGTGATAGCGCAACTGGCGCGGCGTTTTTTAAGCCTGTCCAAGTTGCAGCGCACGGCTGGTTTTGAGCTTTTCGCCATCCGCTACAACGCCGGAGAGATTGAAGCCCCGGCCTGGGCGCGGGCCACAATCCCGCACGTGTGCCGGGCTTCCCTGTTTAACTGGGAGAAAACCATTGCCGGCCACGGCACAGCGGCGCTTGCTGACAAACACGGCCTGCATCGCAGGGGCACGGGCGCAATGGATCAGGAGTACGTGCGCGATTTCTGTCTGGCCCACATCTACAAATTTCCCCATGTGGAGGCCACGGGCATCCACCGCGACCTTGAGGCACGCCTGACGCTGCAGGGCCGACCGGAACGGCTGCCGTCCCCGCGCGGCCTGCAGCGCTGGTACAAGGCCTGGAAAGCGCAAAACAAGGAACTGTTTACAGCCATCAGCAACCCGGATCAGTGGCGGAGCCTGTTCCGCGCGGCTTTCGGGGATGCGGCCGGACTGGTGGACCGCCTGAACCAGGAATGGGAAATGGATTCCACCCCGGCGGATCTGATTCTGGCCGATGGCGGGCGGCACACCATTGTGGCCTGCATCGACCTGTTCTCGCGCCGGGTCAAGTTCCACGTTTCCCGCACATCCTCCAGCCACGCGGTGGCCACGTGCCTGCGCAAGTCCGTCTCCTCCTGGGGCGTGCCCGAGATCGTGCGCACGGACAACGGACGCGACTACGTGGCCTGGCACATCGAGCGGGTGCTGCTGGACATGTATATCCTGCATGACGTGTGCGACCCCTTCTCGCCGGAGCAGAAGCCCTTTGTGGAACGGGTGTTTCGGACCTTCCTGCACGACAACATCGAGCTGCTGACCGGGTTCACCGGGCACAACGTGAGCGAACGCAAGGCCCTGGAGGCCAGGCGGAGCTTCGCGGACCGCATGATGAACCGGAAGGAACAGCAGACCGTGCAGTTGAACCTCACGGCCGACGAGTTGCAGCAGATCTGCGACCGCTGGACCGACGACACCTACATGCACCGTAAACACCGCAAGCTCGGCATGAGTCCCTACGAAAAGCTTCTGTCCTATGACGGGCCGGTGCGGCGGGCGGAAAACGAAGCGGCGCTGCGGATGCTGTTCCTGCCCTGCGCGGACGGCGACGGCACGCGCGTGGTTTCCAAGGACGGCGGAGTGCAGGCGTTCAACGACAAATACATAGCGCCCGAGCTGGCCCTGCATGTCGGGCGGCGCGTCCAGGTTCGCGTTGATGACGCGGACTACGGCCGGGTGCACGTGTACAACCTGGACGGCTCGGAATTCATCTGCGAGGCGCGGGGCGTCAGACACAGCGGCATGAGCGGCGCGGAAGTCAAGGCCGTGGCCACGGCTGCGAAGCGCTTGCAGCAGCAGAATATTTCCGGCGCGCGTTCCGCGCTGGCCACGCTGGCCAACGCTGCCGATCTCGACCAGATCGCTTACGAGCGCATGAAGGCCGATGCGTTGCGGGCGCGCCGGATCGAGGCGGAGCAGCCGCTGCGCGCCGAACTTATGAACATCCACAGTACCGGCGCTCTGGAAGGGGCGGCGGAAGCGGCAAAGTTGCCGGACTACACACCCGCGCCCGTCACCGCAGAGGAAGCGGCGGCACGGGAAAGAGCCCTGGCGGCTCTAGAACAGGCAAAAGCCGAACGTACTGCCGCCGTCCCCGAAGAAACGCCGGAACAACGGTGGGGCAAGGCTGAAAACATACGGGAGCGTGAGCGCCGGGGCACACACGTTGACCCGGAGGAAAAACGTTGGCTGACCAACTACGAGACCACGCCGGAACATGATTCGCAACGGCTCCTGCGGGAGTTCTTTGCGCCGGAACAACTCAGGGCCTGCGGATAGACCTGATACCTCTTTAACATACGGAGTAGCCTGATGGAACACATGCCTGTTTCTAGCGGCAAACTGCCTACGCGCAACGTGACTCTGCTTATGGAACTGGTGAGCCGTATCCGTAATCGGCCTGACAGCAACCTGCCCGGCATGGGGACCTTTTACGGCCCGACAGGATACGGCAAAAGCATGGCCGTGTGCGCCTGCGCCATCCCCCATCAAGCCTACTACGTGCAGATGCGGAGTGTGTGGACGCGTAAATATCTGCTGGAGATGATCATGTCGCAGATGAACATCGCGTCCGCGCGGATGACCATGCCGCAGATGCTCACGCAGGTAGGCAAGCAACTCAGCTTATCAGGCCGCCCCCTGATCATTGACGAGGCGGATCTGCTGGTGGGTAAGGGCATGATCGAAATTGTGCGGGATATTTACGAGAGTTCGCAAGGAACGGTGATCCTTGTGGGAGAAGAAAACTTGCCCGGCCATCTGGAGGTCGTCGAGCGGGTGCACGGCCGGATGCTGGACTGGGTGGCGGCACAACCCGCCGATATTGCGGATGCGCGGCTCTTTGCCGGAAAACACTGCGCGGGTCTGAGTATTGCGGATGATCTGTTGGAACGCATTCTGGAAGCATCGCACGGATCGGCCCGCTACGTCTGCACCAACCTTGTGCGCGTGGCTGAGTTCGCCCGTATGAAGAATCTGGAGGACTTGGACGCGGCCTTGTACACCGGCGCCCTGTTCACGGGCAAGGCTCCGGCCCGGAGGCGGGCATGAGCGGCAAAGCCGATCTTCCGCCCGGACGCAGGGGCGTGTGGGCGTGCATCCGGGCACTGCGCACCTTTACCCGGCTGGAACTGCGCCTCGCCGCCCAGCATGTCAGCAGAACAGTGGTGGATATCTATCTGGCTGAACTGGTGAAAAGCGGGAGGGTTGCCGTGACGGGAAGCGTCGCCGGGCGCGGACGCGGCCCTGCCAAGGTCTGCCAATATAGTCTGATGCTCGATTCAGGGGCGGAAGCCCCCCGGCTGAACCCTGACGGCACGGCAAAACCGCCCACCGCCCAATCCCTGATGTGGCTGATTATGAAAATAGAGCCGAGCTTTACGGCGCGGGATCTGGCGGCATTGGCTTCCACGGATGAGGTGCGGGTCAATGCGGAATCAGCCGGCGGCTACTGCCGTTACCTGCACAAAGCCGGATACCTGGCTCGAATGCCGGGCAAGGAGCCGCGTTACCGCCTGACGGACAACACCGGGGGACATGCCCCAATGGTGCAGAAAACGCGGGTGGTGTTCGACCCCAACACCAACGCGATCCGCTGGCATGAGGAAATAGAGCCGTGAACATGCTGGCCAAGGCAATAGCGGCTTGGGGTTCTCCCCTGCCGGACTGGATTAAAGCGCTGGCCGAAGCCTGCGACGACACCAGTCTGCGCAAAACCGCCGCCAGGATGGACGTCAGTCCGGCAATGGTTTCTCTGGCCATAAACAGAAAGCGTTTGTACCTGAGTTTCATCAAAGTCCGGGTTGAGAAACGACTCATGATCACAATGGTAGTCTGCCCGATCCTGGGCGTGATGGGCAGGAATGAGTGTTTACAGGAGCAGGCGCGGCCATTTAGTTCAGCGAACCCGCTGCGTGTGCAGCTTTTTAAGGCATGCCGCAACGGCTGTCCCTACTACAAGGAGTGTAAAAAATGAGCATTGCGAGACAGTTGGAAAACTCCGTCACCAAACTCCGCGTCCTCATCCAGCGCGGCAACGGCGACCTTCTGGAAGCTGGGCCCGCTGTTCTGGATGACCTGGACGCCACCATCGAACAGGTGCGCGGCCTGGAGAACATGGCCAACATCAACGAGGCGCTTTTGCAGGATTTTCAGAGCAAAGGAGGCGTCGATGACACGGCAAGTTATTAACGGCGTTGAATATATGCAGGACGGCACGGGTAACCTGGTTGCCGTTGAAAACATCCGGCCTATCGATCTCGCCGAGGACGAACTGGTGAAGGAAATCGCAGCCGAGGCCAGAAAGCTGCACATCAAGATGAGAGCCTTCAAAGACAGCATGATGGACGACATAGGGGCCTTCATCCAGATGTCCGCGGAAAGGTACGATGTCAAACTTGGCGGCACAAAGGGCAATGTCACCCTAGAGAGCTTTGACGGCCGCTTTCAGGTCCAGCGCCAGATTGCCGAGCACATCACCTTTGATGCAGGGCTCCAGGCGGCCAAGGCGCTTATTGACGAATGCCTGCGGGACTGGAGCAAGGACACCGGGCCGGAACTGCGCACCCTGGTGACCGATGCCTTCCGCGTGGACAAGCAGGGCAAACTGAACACCGGGGCCATTCTTGGCTTACGGCGGCACAAATTTGATGACGACCGCTGGCAGCGCGCCATGCAGGCCATCAGCGACAGCGTCAGGGTGACCGGAACCCGCGCCTACGTGCGCGTGTATGAACGGGACGAAAGAGGCGGCTATCACGCCATACCATTGGATATGGCGGCACTGTAAACAAAGGAAGAGTATGATGGAAAACATTCACGAACAAGCCTCCCGTCTGCTGGAACGCCAGACGGAAATTCAGGCCGATGATCCATTGAATAATGTCCGCAAGGAAGCTGTTTCCCACGTTCTTGCCCGTATCCTGGATGCTGAGGGCTTCACGCTTCTGATCACTTCCACCAAAAACGGCACGACATCTGCCCAGGCTCTGGCCGGAGGTATTGTTCCGAAAGCCGAAACCATGCGCGAGATCCTGCGTATGGCTGAAGCAACAGGCAAAGGATTTGGCCTGGATATGCAGTTAAAGCAGATGCCCTGCAACTGCCCGGAGTGCCAAGCGAAAAATGCCGCGCGTATAGTCCATTAACCTCAACCCCAAGGAGACAATCATGACCAAGGCGGAACTCATCAAGGCATTCAAGGAAGCGACTGGCCTGCCCGGAGCCCAGGCCGAGGAGTATCTGAACCGGCTCGGCGACATCATGGCCGCCGAACTGCTCGGCGGCGGCGAAGTGCCCCTGCCGCATATCGGCAAACTGGTGCTGAAAGCGACCGCCGCCCGCAAGGGTCGCAACCCCAAAACCGGCGAACCTCTTGATATTCCGGCAGGCAAAAAGGTGGGTATCACTTTGTCCAAGGATTTCAAGGAATCCCTGAAGTAAGGAGGCGGACATGGGACAACTGTGCGTGAAGTGCTCTGACTGTGAATCACAGTGCAGCGTGGTTATTGAGCGAAATGAATTGGAAGAGGACTGCATCACCGAAGGATTTCAACACACCTGCCCGTGCGGATGTACGTTTACCTTCGATGTGCATGTGGACGTGATGAACAAAGTAACGGTGTGAACGCGAAACCGGCCCAAGCGGGCCGGTCACGGAAGGGGTGGCTCCCCGCCGTCTGATGAGCGAAGCCGAAGGACAAAGCATGAATTTCAAAAAATATCCTGAAATCTGCGGCGAAAAAGGAACACGGTGGAACGGCGTTCAGGCGTTGGCAGATGCTTTGAATGAAGGTACCGCCCAACTTTGGCAAGTTGCGCAAAGCATGCCTACTGTGCAGGAGTTCCTCATCGTCGGTTGGGATGTTGTGCTCACGTTTCCTCGGCAGCCCGGTATTTTGTTCCGGGTGGGCTCGTTCCACGACAAAAAAACAGCCGAAGCCTGCATGACCACGGTTCTGGAAGCACAGGCCGAAGCCAAAACGAGGCGGAAAGCCGAAATCGCCGCGAAACGAGCCAGGAACAAGGTATACCGGGAAGAAGCGCGTGAGGAAATACGGAAACTGTCTGCCATGACACCAGAAGAACAAGGTGAGTATTGGGCGGAAAGAGCCCGGAAGCACGCTGAGGAACTTCGGAAATTTGAAGAGATGCGGGTATCGCGCCGCAGGGAACCTGTCGAGGGGTAGCTTGTATGGAATGGTGTGCCATTGCCTATATGCCGGGGTTTGAAATCAACCGCTCCGGAGAGGTGCGCAATGCCGGCACCGGAAACATTATTAAGCTGCAGCCGCACGTTGGAAGCCATGCCATTGTTTGTGCACAAGGCAGGTGCACAGATGGCATCCGGCGCTTCTCGCAGATCAACGTGCTTCTGGAAGAAACTTTCGGCCCTGGCGCGGCGCAAGCAGCCGGGATGTCCGCTCCAAATTGGGAGAGGGTGTCTGTGAGTAGAGAACGAGCTGAAAAACAGCGCGACCAGCCCAAGGTCAAGTCCTCTAAGAATACGCGCGCCTGCACGGACTGTGGCAAGCCGACGCCCAACTATCGCTGCGAGCGGTGTTGGAAAAAGCGCCGGGGCTTCGGCTTTGCGAATTCCGGCGATGTGCCGGAGATCTGCAGGGAGCGCCGGAAGAAAGCCGCGCCATACAGGCCCGATGTTTTCAAACCGCTGGCTCCCCGTCTGGCCCTGCCGGATCGGCAGGCTGAATTTTTTGCCAGGCAGCAGCAAACCCAGGAGAACACCATGACGAAACAGACCTATACGACCTCGGAACTGGCCGCAGCCCTTGGCGTGACCGTCAGGGATATAGCGAACGCCAAGTACAGTCCTGCCAAAAATCCCATTCCGGGCAGCGGGGTACATACAGTGCGCGAAGGCATGCGGGAAAAAAACATCACCTGGGAACAGGTGGTGTTGTCAAGGGGCGGCAGGCAGCCGGGAAGCGTCAAGGCTGCTCCTGTTGAAGCGAAGCCGCCGACCGTTGCGCCTGATCCGGCCCCCGTTCCGGTGACGGAACCGGCAAAACAGGATGAAAAATTCGAGCCCATTTTGCCCCCTGTAGAGGGCAAAACGGGGGGGGCGAACCCGCTTCCCTTGTCCCTGGAAGAACTTGAACTGGCTGTCCTGGGAATGGTCCCACTGGAACGGCTGCTTGGTGAAGTGAAGCGGCGGCTCGCCGGCGTGGTCACCACGTTCAGTCTGTAGGGAGCCCGGCTATGACCACCTGGATCATCGCGGCGTTTCTGTTTTGCGTTTTACTTTGCGCGGTACACGACTGAGATTTCAAACAAAAGCCCCCTGCTGCGAACAGGGGGCCAAAACGATTACTTGGAACTGACTATGCGTTCACGCACCTCCATAACATCCGCTTCCAGAGCCCAAAAGATAAGTTGGGCTCCGCACAGGCCCGTGTCGGAAAATGGAACATCCCGTCCACCGCACAGAGCTTCACGCATAAACATAATGATGCGTTGCAGGTCTTCCAAGGCATCTATGGGGCAGGAACTGGAACAGACTCTCACTTCACACCCCCTCGCAGATGACGTTCGGTCCGCCATCCTGGCGGCCGCACACCCCCAGGCCGAGCAGTGCGGCGTCTTTGAGCATGTAGAAGATTTTCTGGTGGCTGCAATCCATCAGCTTGCCGATCTCGCGCAGTTCAAGGCCCAGGCCCCGGTAGCGCAAGGCCCGGCGTATCAAGGCCCGGTAAGCGGGCGAATCCCTGCGCCGGGTGGCAAGGGCCTCCTTGCGGCCTGTCTGCCGCCCCTGTTCCAAGGCAGCCTCCCGCGCCAGTTCCACGGCGCGGGCCATCGCTTCCCCGCGCAACCGGCGCAACAGCAGAGCCACGCGGGCGCGGAACTTTTTGGCCTCATTGGTGCGGGCCAGCATGGAAAGGATGTAGACGCCTTCTTCGGTGAAAAGCCTTGTGTCATAGGCTTTTCCGTCAGTGGCGGTCAGTTTGACCGGAACTGCATACAGCTTGAGTTCATTTCGGTTTCTGCGGAAAAGACGGCCAACGGCTTCGGCGGGGTCACTATACCCCAAGTGCCTGCCGATTTCCTCGGCAGTGAACAGAATTTCACCATTTTTCTCTACGTAGGTAAGGCTTTCTCCGTTGTCGAACACGGTCAAAGATGCTATAGAAGAATTAGCCATGATACCCTCCTTCTAAGGGTGGTTGTGGTTAGGCTTGGCCGTGGTGTTCCACCACCCGGCCAAGCTGTTTATTTTTCCTCCCGCCAACCGGGAAAAGCTTTCTCCAAGGCTTCAAACAACAAATCCTTGAAAGTTTTCTTTTCCCGCACCGCAAGCAATTTTAGCCTGTGGCGCTCCTCCTCCGACATTCGCACGGTGATTGTTGCCGCGTATTTGTCAGGTTCGGCCTCTCGCATCGCACTTCCTTTTTTGACATCTTGTATTTTTGCAATCAAAGAGTCAAGCAAAACGACACTTATTTTTACCGAAAAAAAGCCCCGCGCGGCGGGGCTTTGGAGGACGGAACGGCAATCCGGGTTATGCCTCTACCGTATCTTCTTCCGGCATGTCTTTGTTTGCGGTCTCTTCTTCCAGGATGCGGGCCAGGATGTTGTCTCTCTCGCCGGCGGACAGGTTATCAAAGGCTTTGGATTCCAGATACTCTTTGGCTTCGGCCAGCATGGTCAGTTGCACCTTGTATCCCAAGGCTCCAACGGCTTTTTGCACCTGTTCCATATCCACAGTGAAAAATTCTTTGCGGGAGTTCACCTTGTTCAGCCTTTGCGGGTTGAAAATACGGTGCAGGTCGGCCTCCAATTTCACTGCGTCTTCGCTGTAGATCATGCCGTGCACGTCAAAGGCGAAAGGCACGGAGGCGTCTCCCAGTTCCTTGACCCTGTCCAGAGGCTCAAGCCTGCGGGTCATGCCGATTTTGAACACTTTTTCCCCAAAAGAGCCCGTATTGGACAAGATATACACATGCCCGCTACGCGTCAGCGAGGCCATAGACTCGGCCCGCCTGGCCTTTTCTTCGGCTTCGGCCAGCCTGCCCTGCAAAGCGGCGATCCGGCTTTCCAGCAGAGCCTTTTGCGCTTCGCTTATCTGCTGCGCGGAAGCTTCTTCCTGTGCCTTTTTCAAAGCCGCCTGCAAAGATTCCTCTTCCTTGGCCGCCTCCCGCAGGGCTTTTTCGTATTCGCGCCGGGCGCGTTCTTCTTCGCGCATGCGCTCCTTGATGGCCCGTTGTTCTTCTCTGGCTTTTTCCCGCAATTCCACCACCGCGCAGCCCCATTTGGCCTCTTCCAATCTGGCGGCCAGATATTCCGGCAAAATGCGCGCATCCCTGAACGCCTTGCCGTTTATATTCACCAGGGAGAAGGCGTCTTTTATGGCTTGCTGAAGTTTGCCGATATTGTCCTGCCGGACACTGGAGAGGATGGTGTCCACCTTGCCGTTAAAGGCGTCCACAATAAAGGCGATAGCGGTATTTTTGCGGTAATCCTCCACATAGTCGCACGTGGCGGCGTTGCCTTGCTTCACCAGATCGCGGGAGTAGTGGCGCGCTTCCTTCAGCGCCTGCCCGGCCTGTTCAAAGCTGAAGGATTCCGCCAGATCGTCCAGAATGCTCCGGGCAGGGAGCAGGTATTCATCGCCATATCCTTCCAGTACATTGCGCATAGCCTTGATGGCTTTTTCATAATCCAGGTTTTCCCGCACCTTGGCATGAAATTCTCCGGCAATTTCCTCGGCCTGTTTATGCGCCGCTTTGAGGATGGATGCGGCTTCCTCTCTTGCGATAAGCAAAACCTCCTCCGGAGAGCCCTGCAACACAGGCGCGCCCCCCGCCTTTCCGCCTTTGCCTTGTTTTTTTGCGGCGGCTACGATGGCGGCGGCCTCCTGTTTTGCCTCGCGGATAATCTGATCGGCTTTCTCCCGCGCCTGGGCTTCCGGTTCATCAACAGCAGCATAAGCCGGCGCGGCAACCGTCTTTTCCCGGCCGCCCTTGGGCCCCTTCCCCGTGGAGCGTTTGCGGCGCCACATAATCCCTGCTCCGGCCAGCAACAGCCCCACGACCAGAGCGGTCTTGTCGCCTTCAGCCGCCTGCGGGTTTTCTGTGGGAACAAAGCTGGCCAGCGCCAGCAGCACGCCGAGGACGATCAGCAGCCAACTAAAAAATTTTCGCACTACTACTCCCCTCCGAGTGTTCGCATTGTGGCAACTTCTATTTTGCGTGTTTTACATGGCAAAACACTCTCCACAATCCCCCCTCAAAAGTCAATGCAGGCCCCACATGGCAGAACAGCGTAAAAAATCCGACTCCATTTTGCTCCGCACAGAGGGCAAAATGTTCTCGCTGGAACTGTTCCCTTCCGACGAATGGCCGGAGGAGAACGGCGGCGAGGGGCTGTTCCGCGTGCGCATCAGTTCGTGGCCCGCAGGAGGCGGGGCGGCCGCGCAGCGGAGCGGGCGTATTTCGGATGGAGCCGGGGACCGCGCTCCCCGGCTCCATCCTGCCCGCGAGAGCGAGCGCCCCACAGGAAGTGGGGCCGAGCGGCATGTCACGGAAGTCTGGCACTGTCCTGTGGGCAAGTACAGCTTTCTCACGCGCGCGGCGATCGGCGAACTGGTGGCCGCACTACTGAACGATGGTGAGCTTCCGGAGGAAGAGCCCGCGCCCTATCTGCCTGAAAAGGCGGAAGTCCGCGTCTATCTGGAGAATCGCCCGTTCAATGAAACCGGCCATGTCCGGGCTCCGCCGTACCAGAAACGCGATGGCCGCTGGTACGTCCAGGTGTGGGTCCACAAACGGGGCGCCACAGAGTTTTGCTGCAACGATGTGACCTTGCGCAGGGTGCGGTAGGAGGCGTTATGGCCAAGATTATCCCCTTTCGTCCCCGATCCGCGGGTGGAACTCCCCAGGCTGAAACGGCGCACTGTATCGGCAACACCGTTGTTCTCCGCTTTCCCGGCGTTGAAAAAGCCGCTCCAGCGCCCGCGCCGGAAGAAAACATGCCTCCCCCGCCTCTGGTACCGACGCCTCCTGCCCGGAAAGAGCGCAGTCCCGGCAAGATTGAAGATCAGCGCAAGGCCATGCTGGCAAAAATCCATATTGCCACAGGCGGGCGGCGCGGGAAGCCGGGGCTGTTTAAGCTGCTGGAAGGGTTTAACGAGGATGTATACCGGTATACTCTTGGCGTTCGCTGGGGGGTGGACAGCGCGGCGGATCTGGACGTGCGGCAACTGCATGAGGTGCTGGCCTGGCTTGCGGAGCTGGGCTTTCAGTCCAGCCGTCCTTTTTATGCCAGGCGCGACTATCACCGATGGGGGCCGGACGCGCTGATCGCAAAAATTAACGCCCTGCTGGCTGACAGGCGCAAGCCGGGTGAAAAGTTCATCGGCATGGAATACGCCGAGGGCATCCTGAAGCGCCAGACCAAAGGCGAGGTGGACAATATTTACAAGGCCACACCGAAGCAGCTTCGCGCCGTGATCGCCGCCCTGGATAAAGATGCCTCGCGTAAAGGCCGGAGGCGGCCCTGATGTGGGTTTCCATGCCGGACCTCATAGAAATCCTTGGCCGGGACATGGCGAACACCTTGTGCGTCACTCGTGGCGGCGTGGAAATCTATGTACCCCATAACCCCAGCAGCGTCCACGATCTGGCGCGGATCGTGGGCCTGCGCGGCATGGAAGCCTTGTGCGCCGAATTCAAGGGCCAGTATATCATCGTGCCCAACGGCAAGCGGGAGCCGCACAAAGAGCGGGTGCATCAGTTGCTGTCGCAGGGCAAGACCAAGCGGGATATCGCCCTGGAGTGCGGGGTGACGGAGCGTTACGTTTATTATGTGGCCGGCATGGGTCCGAAGCAGGAACAGTTGACCTTATTGTAAGGTCAGGATAATGGCGCTATACAGCCTGCTCTCTCGCACCCTGAAACAGTTCAGGGTGAACCCCGAGGCCCTCCTTCTGTACTTCGGTATGAAAGGAGGGCTTTTCCTATGCCCAAGATGCCCCTGCCCGGAAAGAAGAAGAGTCTCACCGCCATTATAGGTTCAGCAGCGGCCGCCGCTCTTCTCGCCTTTGTTGTCCAGCACGAGGGGCTGGTCACCACCACCTATAAGGACGTGACCGGCACGCCTACGGTGTGCGTGGGCGAGACCGATCCGCAATACGCCATCCCCGGCGTGACCTACACCACCGAGGAATGCATGCGCCTGCTGGAGGATCGTCTGGCGGAGTTTGCCGAAGGCGTGCGCCGCATCACTCCCGGCATTATGGATGTGCCGGAACTGGCCATCCCGGCCATTGATCTGGCCTACAACATAGGGCTTGGCGCGTATGGCCGTTCCACAGCGGCCGGGCATTTCAACGCGGGGCGTTACCGCGAAGGCTGCAAGGCCATGACCCTCTATGTGTACAGCAAGGGCAAAAAACTGCGCGGCCTGGAGATTAGACGGGAGAACGAATACGAGCTGTGCATCCAGGGCGCGGCCATCATGGAGGCCCGGCAATGACGACAACCAATGCTGTAAAAATGGTCTTGCTGGGCGGGGTTGTTCTGGCGTGTTTTGGGGCGGCCTATTGGGTCGCCTACAGCGCCGGTTACGGCAAGGCCGAGGCCGAAGGCCGGGCATCGCTGAACGCCCTGAAGGTGGAGCGGGCCGAGGAACAGCGCCGCGCGGCCGAGGCCTACGGCGAAGCCCTGGCCGACATTCTTACCGAGTATCAGAACGAAGTGGCCAGGGGTGACGCCCTGGCCGTGGACCTGCAGCGCCAGGACCGCGAACACAACGCCCAAACCCAGGCCTTGCAAAGGAGAATCGCCCATGTGGCCCAGAACAGCACTGTTACTCTTGGCCCTGATGTTGTCCGCCTGCTCAACGAAGCAGCCGGGCTATCTGACGCTGCCCTGTCCGCAGCCTTATGCGCCCCCGGCGCTGATGGAGAGCCCGCCGCCCATCCGGCCCCTCGCGCCCGGATACTGGAAGGGGTGAACGAGGCTGATCTCATAGCCTGGTTCGCGGAATATGCGGAGCGCGCCCGCTGGCTGGAGTCCAGGCTTCTGGCCTGGCAGGCCTGGTACAGGGGGCTCAAAGAAGGGGAACAATCCAAGGGAAACTGATGAATTTTTTACAAATAATTATCGAACACTGGAACATCGTATCGGCAGCGCTTGCCCTTGTTGTCGGTTTTGCATTGTGGCACCTGTCGCAACGTTTTGTCAGCAAAAAGGAGTTTGAGACGGCCCTGGCCGACATCACCAAGCTCCGGGAAAGGCAGGAACAGGCCCTGGCCGAACTGAGCGCCAACATCCTCCAGTTGAACGCCGCCATCACCAATATGCCGAGTGTGGCGGCTCTGCACCGGCTGGAATTGGGGTTGGAGGAACTGCGCGGGCTGCAGAAGGAAACAGCGGCGCAACTGAAAGGACAATCAGCGGCAATGGAGCGCCTGAACGACAATTTTGACCGGCTGGTAATAAAACGAGGAGAAGCCTGATGTTCACCGCTGAACAGGAGAAAAAAATCGCTGAGAAGCGACGCTTGGCAATTCTCAGCTTTTTGGAGGACGAGCCGGATCTGCGCATGGGCAGCCACCTGCTTCAGCTCGCTCTGGAGGCCTATCTTATAAAAGGGGTGAACAGCGACGAAATTACCGCTGATACCGACTTTCTGCGCAAAGCCGGGTTGCTCACCCTGGAACACATCGGTTCCATGCCCGCTCTCCGGCTGACGCAGGCCGGCCGGGAAACAGCGAAAGGCACCCGCAAGGTTGCAGGAGTGCAAAAGCCTCCCCTGGATTAAATCATGACCAGAAAGAGCAGCATCAGAACCAAGTTGCCGCCGGAAATTCTGCGGGAACTGGATAAAAAGCTCATGCAGGGCGCGCTCACCCTGGACGCCCTGCTGGCCTTTATCCGCGGCAGGGTAAACGACCCGCCGAGCCGCAGCGCCTTGGGCAGGTATGCGGCCAGCTTCAACGAAACCGCCAGGGCCATGCGGGAAAACCGGGAATATGCCCGCCAGCTCGCCCAGGAGCTTGGTCCGGAAAGTCTGGAAGGCGATCAGGGACGGCTTCTGGTGGAAATCCTGCGCGGCCTCGTGTTTACAGCCATGCAGAAGCGGGCGACTGATCCTGACGCCACGTTTGACGCGGCGGAAGTGGCCAAGATAGCCCGCTCCCTGAAAGACCTCTCGCACGCCATGCATCTGGAACAGGATTTTGCCAAGCGTATCAAGGATGAAACGCGCAAGGAAGTGGAAGCGGAGATGAGGTCCAGGGTGGAGGCGCTCGGCGGCGCGAAAGAATTAAAGGGCCTGTCTGATGCCGAACTTGAAAAGAAAATTGCCGATCTCACAGCAAGAGTTGCTTGACGCGGCCCTGGCCGAGCGCGAGCTGCGCCTCCTGCGGGCCGAGATGGCCCGGCGCTCGTTCTCGGCCTTTGTTTCTTTCACTTTTCCGGGCTACGTCCATTCCGCTTTTTCCCTGGCCGTGTGTGAGGCCTTGGATCAGTTCCTGCGTGAAGCCCTGGCCGGGCTGCGTCCGATCCTGCTGCTTGGCGCTCCCCCGCAACACGGCAAAAGCCAACTCGTCTCCCGCCATTTTCCGCCTTATATTTTCGGCCTGTTTCCGGAACTTCGTATCGCGGCAGCCTCTTATGCCGCCGACCTGGCCAGGGACATGAACCGGGACGTGCAGCGCATCATGATGGATGATTTGTACCGGGCTGTCTTTCCGGGCATAGCCCTGAACCCCAGGCGCGTGGTCACGGTTGAAGGCCAGGCGCTGCGCAACTCCGACCGTTTCGATATTCCCGGCCACCGGGGCTATTACGTCTGCACAGGCGTGGGCGGGCCGCTTACCGGCAAGTCCGTGGATATCGGCATCATTGATGACCCGATAAAAAACGAGGAGGAAGCCCGCTCGCCCACGGTCAAGCGCAGCATCCAGCGCTGGTATGAGACGGTTTTCCTGACGCGCCTGTCCAAGCTGTCCGGGCATATCATCATGGCCACCCGGTGGGCGGTGGATGATTTGACCGGCATCGTGGCCAAGAACAACCCCAAAGCCAGGCTTCTCAGTTTTCCGGCCATCAACGGGGACGGGCAGCCTCTGGTTCCGGAGCTGCATCCTCTGGACAAGCTCCTGGAAACCAAGGCCTCGCTCTCGCCCTCGCAATGGAGCGCCCTGTATCAGCAAAGCCCGGTCCAGGAAGGCGGAAACATCTTCCAGGAGACCTGGTTCCGGCGCTGGAACCTGGGCAACCTTCCGGAGAGTTTTGACGAGATTATCTTCTCCTGGGACATGGCCTTCAAGGATACGGACGGGTCCGACTTCGTAGTCGGGCAAGCCTGGGGCCGCAAGGGGCCGAACTACTTTTTACTACATCAGGTGCGCGCCCGCATGGGCTTCACGGCCTCAAAAAACGCGGTGCGCACCATGTGCGCCCAGTTCTTCGGCATGGCCACCCTGATCGAAGACAAGGCCAACGGCCCGGCCGTCATGGATGCCCTGCGCGAGGAGATTCCGGGCCTTATCCCCGTGGAGCCGGACGGCTCCAAGGTCGCCAGGGCTTATGCCGTGACTCCGCTTTTCGCGGCAGGGAACGTATTTATCCCGGAAGATGAAATAGCGCACCCCTGGGTGCCGGACTATATCGCGGAGATGATCAGCTTCCCGGCCGGGCCACATGACGACCAGGTGGACTGCACCAGCCAGGCGCTCCGCTACCTGAAGGCGCACGGCTTGTCCGTGTGGGAAGCCTTAGCATGACAATGCGGCGTCTTTTCGCGTGATGCCGCGTCAGGCTGCGGCTTTGGCTCAGGTCATGGACCACAAGAGTCCACTCCCATCGCCAAAGCCTTGCCTTCCTTGCCTGACGCGAAAACCCGCCGCATTGTAAACAAGGAGTTATATATAATGGTACGCCATACACGCCCACGGCCCGCCACTGTGCCCACCAAGGCCAGGCGCACCCAGGACGGCTTTGACAATTTCGCGGCCAAGCTTGGCTTGGGGCAGGACAACCTTCTGGCCCGCAGCGGCTATGCGCCCGGCAAGTATGTGACCAGAAATCGGGACGAACTGCTGGACATGTACCGTACATCCTGGATCGTGGGCCGGATGGTGGATGTCGTGGCTGAAGATATGGTGCGCAGTCACTTTGATATCCAGGGGACTCTTGACCAGGGTGATGTTTCCGCGCTGCTGAAAGCCTACCGTGCCTGTGGGGTACCGGGGCGTCTTACTGACTCCATCAAATGGGGCCGTCTCTACGGCGGCGCTCTGGCCGTCCTGCTCATCGACGGCCAGGACACGGCCACGCCCCTAGATATTGCTACAATCGGCAGGGGGAGCTTCAAGGGCTTGTTCGTGCTGGACCGGCACGAGGTGAGCCCGTCCTATGAAAAAATACAGGAGTTCGGCCCCATGCTCGGCTATCCCTTGTACTACACAATTAATTCTTCGGACGCGCAAACCGGACTTGTTGTTCATCACAGCCGCTGTGTGCGTTTTTCCGGGGTAGAGCTGCCGGGTATTGCCCGGCGCGACAACCAGTATTGGGGCGATTCCGTGGTGGATCGGGCCTATGACCGTATCATTGCGCTGGATTCGGCCACGCACGGCGCGGCAAACCTCATGATGAAAGCCTATTTGCGGGTGATCGGCATTGATCGGTATCGGGAAATCCTGGCCGCCGGAGGCAAGGCCGAGGCCGCCCTGCACAAAATGTTCGCGCTGATCCGGCTGCTGCAATCCAACGAGGGACTCACCCTGTTGGATAAAAACGACACTTTTTCTACCCACGGCTGGAGCTTTGCCGGTGTTTACGAGGGGCTGCAGGCTTTCTCCGAGCAGATTGCCGGAGCCACGGGCATTCCTCTGGTGCGCCTTCTGGGACAGAGCTCCAAAGGTTTCTCAACCGGGGAATCGGACTTGCGTACCTATTACGACACGGTGCTGACGCAGCTTGAGGATGACAAGCGCCCGGTGGATACCGTGCTCCTCAACGTGCTGGCCCGGCATCACTTCGGCTATGCCTTGCCGGAGGACTTCGGCTTTGAATACCAGAGCCTGTATATACCCACGGAGCAGGAAAAAAGCCAGATCGGAACGTCTGACGCGCAAAACGTGGCCGGGCTGTATAATGCCGGCATCACTTCCAGGGCGCAATCTTTAGCGGCGCTGAAAGACGCCTCCCGCGTTTCCGGACGCTTTTCCGGCATCTCTGATACGGATATTGACGCTGCGAAAAAAGAAGATGCGGCCCCGCCCCTGTCTGAAGGAATGGCGCCTGGAGAAACACAGATTGAGGCGCATACCCCGCAGGAAATCAGTTTGAACGGCGCCCAGGTGACCAGCATGGTACAGATCGTCACCCAGGTCGCGGCCGGGTTGTTGCCCCGTGATAGCGGGGTGCAGATGCTGCTTGCGGCCTTCCCTGTTTCTCCGGAGCAGGCGGAAAACATCATGGGCGAAGTGGGCAAGAACTTCTCTGTGTCGGCGGCGGCGGTCGATGGCGGACAGACCTGATAACAAGTGGAAACAGCCCTGGGCGTGGGCGGATGCCGCCAAGGCCCGGGCTGATGACAATGCCTGGGGGCCATCGCGCGCGGCGGAGAAGTCCTACGAGCGCCAGCTGCTCAATCTCGCCGCGCAGATAGAGCGCCTCATCCGCTCCGGCGGGTCCCCCGAAGAGATCGAGCGCAAACTGCGTGAGTATGCGGACACCGTAGGCCCCTGGGCGCGTCAATCCGCCGCCAATATGATGGCAGGCGTGGACCGCAAGAACGTACAGGCTTGGTCCAGCGCGGCAAAACGCGCCGGGCTGGACATGCGCCGCCTGATGCATTCCCCTGGCGTGGGGGAAGCTACCCGCGCCGCCATAGAGCGCAACGCCGGACTGATAACGTCTCTTGTCACGGGCGCGGCCGATCAGGTAGCCGAGGCAGTGGCTTCAAATCTGGCTATGGGCTCCCGGGCCGAAGACCTGGCCAAGCGCCTGGAGGGCATAGGCCATGTATCGGCCTCCCGCGCCCGCACCATCGCCCGCACCGAGGTCAGCAAGGCCGGTACCGCGCTTACGATGGCCAGGGCCGAGAGCGTCGGCTCCACCGGCTATATCTGGCGCACGGCCAGGGACGGCGACACCAGAGCGAGCCACAGGGCGATGGAGGGCGTGTTCGTCAAATGGACGGAACCGCCCACCCTTGACGGCATGACCGGCCACGCCGGAGAATTCCCCAACTGCCGCTGCTACCCCGAGCCGGTTATCCCCAGGGAGGATGACGGCGGGGTGTACAAGCCGCCCCTGCAAACAGCCGCCGAAGCCCGGAACAGCGGGCAAAAAACGCTCTACAGCCAATGGGAAAGGACGGAAGGCAGCGCCGTTATCCCCCATGTGCCCGGCTCTCCCCTGGTCGGCGTGGATAGGGTCGAGTTTGACAAATACGGCAAGCTGACCAAGTATTCTCTGAATCCGGAGCATTCCAGGGGAAAAGACAAGGCCAGGGTCTGGCGGTCGTCCATCGGCGTCACCCAGGAACATGCGGACATGATCCACGACCAGGTCATGGCCTTTTTGCCCTATGCCGAGGCCGTGCCTGAATACAGGGACGGCTTCGGCGAGCGTTTCAAGGTACTTGTGCCCGTAACCGGACCCAACGGCAAAACCGTTGACGTGGTGACGGCCTGGATGTATGACACGGATAAGAGCACAGGCCGCAAGATTTCCGTGCGGCCACGGCTCATAAGCATATTTATACCGGACGACAGTCATGCCCGTTGACGGCTACAAGGAAAATGATGTGGTGCGTGTTACCCGTGCCCAGCAGGGGAAAGACCCTTATTTGGGCTATCCTGTTTCCGTGCCTTCGGACGCGACCGGAACTGTCGTGCGCGGCTTTCCCGGCGACAGTTCGTATGATGTGGAATTCAACATTCCCGGACAGGGCAGTACGTATTCCAGTTCCGTGCTGATTGTCCCGGCTGAAGACCTGACCCTGGTGGAGCGCTGGTCCTGAAAACGCCGCAAACGCCCCTGGTTGTCTTTTTATCGAAGGAGACGAACGCAGGTTGGTAAAATAATTTTACGCGCTTCGTAAACGGCCCGTAAACGCTTTAAAATCGATCCAGGCGCCAGTCTCCCACGCCGCCCTTTCTCCCCACCGCAAGCAATGCTCACCCTGAAATAGTTCAGGGTGATTTTTTTTTGTGCCCAGCGCTAGGTTTCCACCATGCGCTACTACACCACACACGATCTCTCCCCGCATATCCAGGAGACACCCGAAGGTTTCCTGCTCTGCTCCGGCGTGCCCATCGCCCGTACCGGCGTGCAGGAATACACGCCTGATGAGGTGCCGGTCGAGCCTGGCCCTGATGGCGTGGTGCTGGTGGTGCGCGAAGAAGCGGAGGTCTTTTCTCCCGCGACAATAGCCTCCTTTGAGGGCAAGAGCGTCACTCTGTATCACCCCGAGCCTGATCCCGATCCGGATGTGCCGGACGTCAACCCGGACAACTGGCGCGAACTGGCCCGCGGAGTGGCCATGAACGTGCGGCGCGGCGAGGGGAGCGAGGCGGATCTGCTGCTGGCGGATCTGCTGGTCACTGACGCCGAGGCTATCGCCGCCGTGCTGAAAAAACGGTTAAGGCAGGTTTCTTGCGGCTATGACGCGGACTACGAGGAAATCCGGCCCGGTGTGGGCAGGCAGGTCAATATCATTGGCAACCATATCGCCCTGGTGCCTCACGGCAGGGCGGGCGGGCGCGTGGGCATCAAAGACGCCCGGCCCGATAGCAAGGAGACAAAAATGACGAAAAAGACAACTGGCAAAAAAACCGGCTTTTGGGACCGTTTCACCAAGCACCTGAAAGCGGGAAAAACGACTGACGAGGCTGCCGCCGCAGCTGTCAGCGATGAAGCGCAACCGGAGTCGGAGTCGCAAGAAAATGCGCAGCCTGCCACGGACAGCGGCGACGATGCCCTTGCAGCGCTGACAGCCAGGGTGGAGGAATTGGAGTTGGTGGTACGCACCCTGGTGGAAGGAAAAGGCGCCAGTGATGCTCCAGTCGATACCGACGACGTCGAGCCAGAAGGCGCGGCGGATGAAGAGCCGGAAGAAGAGACGCCCTGCAGCACAAAGACCGGGGACGCCAGGCGGATGCGCGTGGCTGACGCGGCCGCAGTGCGCCGCGCGGTGACTATCTCTCCCGGTCTTGCCGCCAGGGTGGGGGACGGCCTTGTAGCCGTGCAGAAACAGTCCCTGCGCCGGGCCCTTCAAGATGAAGCATTGAAGGGTGTGGTGTCCGGCGTCCTCGCGGGCCGTACTTTGGACAGCCTGTCTCAGGCCGAACTTAACGCGGCGTTCTGTGCCACGGCGGAGGTGGCCCGGCACGTCAATAACGCCAAAACAGCGGATGGCCTGACGAAAGCTTCGGTGCGTGATTTTGGCAAGCAGACGACCCCGGAGGATATCAACGCTTTGAACGCACAATACTACGGGAGGAAATAATCATGCCCGCATATCTTGATCGCATGCCCACCGGCATTCCCGGCCGGGTCAGCCGCAAAAGCGGCGCTACTTTGGAGGCCGTTCTGCTCGGCGCCGCCATGCTCTTTGGTGCGCCGGGAAAAATCGTTGACGGCAAGTTCGTGCCCCTGGAATCCGGCGATGCCCCGAGCGTCATTTACGGTTTCCTGGCCAGTTCCTATCCGACCCAAAGCGACATGGCCGGCCTCGGTGGCGGTTCCGCTCCGGCGGACACGATGCAATCCGTCATGCGACGCGGCTACATGACTGTGAAGATACAGGGAGGAACCGCTGCCAAAAACACGCCCGTGCATGTAGTCGCGGGCAGCCTGACCGCATCCGGCGGGGCAGCGATCCCCGGCTGCGAGTTCCAGGGCGAGGCGGACGCCTCCGGCAACGTAGAAATCTCTTTCAATATCTAGGAGGCGAAAAGAATGGCTTTCAAAACATACGACCAGCGCACCATTGACTCCACCGGCGCCTTCTTTGTCGGTGAGTTGGAGCGCTTTGACAAAACCCTGCACGAGCCGCTCAGTTCGCAGACCTGGGGGCGGGACATAGACCTGCGCACGGACGTTTCCATCGGTGACGAAACTACCAGCTTTTCCCGTACCGACTTCGCGGCCGCAGGTTCTCCCAACCCCAACGGCAAAAACTTCCTCAGCGACACGGCAACGGATATTCCGGGCATTGAAGTGGACGTCAATAAGATCCCTTCTCCCTTATACCTGTGGGGTATGCAGCTCGGTTTTTCCATTATTGAGCTTGAGAAGGCGCAGCAGGTCGGCCGCCCGCTGGAACAGCAAAAAATGGCGGGCCTGAAGCTCAAGTACAACATGGACATCGACGAGATGGTCTATGTGGGCGACACCGCCGTGGGCAAAACCGGCCTGATCAATAACCCGGCCATCCCGGTGATGAACGTGTCCGGAGCCTGGGGCAACAACCCCGAGGTTATCCTTGAGACGGTCAACGATATTTTGAACGCCGCCTGGAAGAGCAGCGGCTATACGCTGTGCCCCACCCATCTCCTGCTGCCGCCCCGGCAGTATACTCTTCTGAACCAGCCGGTGACCTCGGCCGGGAGCCGGAGCATTCTGGACTATGTGTCCAAGGACTGCATGGCCAACGGCATCAACGGTAAACCCCTGGATATCAATCCCCTGAAATGGCTGGACAAGCGCGGCACGGGCCAGACCGGCCGGGCCGTGGCCTATACCAAGGGCGAGCAATACGTGCGCTTCCCCCTGGTGCCCATCAACCACACGCCGGTGCAGTACCGTGGCCTGCACCACATCACCACCTATTACGCCAAGCTCGGCGTGGTGGAGTTCGTCTACCCCGAAACCGTGGCCTATGCCGACGGCCTGTAAGGGGCGCTCATGTATACGATTATCGTCATTCATCCCTTTAAGTTGCGCCTGAACTCGGAAACTCCTGTGCGTGATTTCGCCGAGGGCGAGCACACCCTCAGTGAAGAGGAATATGGGCACTGGTTCGTCCAAAGCTGCATCCAGGAGGGCCGGGCAGCTCTGCCGGCTGAGGAGGGTGATGCACAAACGCAAGACGATGGCGCAAAGGACGAAGAACAAAACCCGCAGTCTACCGCGCAGTCTAAGAAAAAGGTGAAGAAATAGCCATGTTGAGCGTTGAGGGCTTCAGGGAATCCTTTCCGCATTTCACGGAGGCGCTGTTCCCGGATGGCCGGGTGCGGTTTTACCTGAAGCTGGCCGGGAAACGCATGTCGGCCGAGCGGTGGGATGATCTGTTCCCAGAAGGCATGGGGTTGTTTGTAGCGCACCATCTTACTTTGGAAGCGGAAGTGCAAAAGGCCACAGACGGCAGCGGCGGAATAAATGCCGCTGCCGGGGCTGTGGTGTCCGAATCGGAAAGCAAGACTGTGGGCGGGGTATCCAAAAGCAAATCCGTCACTCGCGCCGGGTCCGCATCTTCCGGCGATCCCTTGGCCGGACAATGGAATCTCACCATATACGGCCAGCAGTACTGGCAATTGGTGCAACTGGTTGGCGCCGGAGGCGCGGTGGTATGAAGCCTAATATCAGTATTACGGAAGTGCGGAATAACCTCTCGCAGCTTGGCAAGGCCATGCGGGCGCTGACCGAACAGGACGTGTTTATCGGCATTCCCGAGGATAAAACGGCCCGCGAGGCTGCGGGCGATACCGGCATCAGCAACGCTTACCTCGGCTATATCCACGAGCATGGTGTGCCGGAAAAGAACATTCCGCCCAGGCCGCACCTCATGCCCGGCATTGAAGATATCCAGGATGAAGCGGCGGATCTCCTTGAATATGCCGCGAAGCACGCCTTGGAGGGCAAACCGGAGGCTGTTGAACGGACTTTGAACAAGATCGGCATCCTTGGGCAGAACGCGGTACGGGCGCGATTCGTGAACAACGATTGGGACCCGCTGGCGGACAGTACCCTGGATTACCAGCCCTTGCGCAAAAACGACCAAGGTGCCGTTTTGACGGATAAAAAGGGTAACCCCAAGCGCAAGAAGTCCCGGCGCGAGCGGGAGCGGACAAATCCGCTCATCGACACCAGCCAGTTGCGCAAGGCATACACACACGTGATTCGCAAAAGGGGCAATACGGCCCTGGTGGTGACCTAATGGATGATCTGCTCGACATCATCACCGACCCGGACCTGGGCGGTTGCGCCTTTGAATACAGCCGCATCACCGAGAGCGTAAACGAGAAGGGCCGCGCCGTGCAGGCGGAACAAATATTTCCGGCACAAGGCAATATCCAGCCCGCACCGGGCAAGGAGCGGGAAGTGCTGGAGGATGCCGACCGCCTGAAGGCGACCATCCTCATTTTTACGCCCGCGCCCCTGACCGCCGGCGATCGTGTTTACCACGAGGGAGGTGTTTACCGGGCGGCCCTGGCCGAGCCCTGGCGGCAGCATGCCGGATTTACCAAAGCCATTGCTGTTTTGGAGTCGCAATGAACGAAAACAACACCAGCGCCACCGGAGGTTTTCTCCGGGTATCGAAGGCTCCCGGGCATACGGATATCGAGGACGTGCTCCAGGCGGTGATTGTCGGCATCACCGGGATCTGCGGCAAGCTGGTGCGTCCGCGCTGGCAGCAGTCTCCGCCTGATGAGCCGAGTCCCCAGGAAAATTGGTGCGCCTTCGGCATTACTCGCTTTGATCCGCACAACTTTCCCGCAATCCAGCATCACGCAGAGGGTTACGATGAAATAACGGACTACGCGACCCTGACCGTGCTGGCATCCTTTTACGGGCCGCTGCACATGGATTTTGCCCGCGCCTTTCGCGTGGGTCTGCACATAATGCAGAACCGGAAAATGCTGCGTGATCATGACATGGCTTTCATCAGGGCCGGGAGCATCGTCCCTGTACCGGCGTTGGTATCCATGCAATGGCGAGCCAGGGCCGACCTTACCCTGACCTTTCAACGCATGACCCGCCAACGCTACGCAGCCTTAAATTTACAACAAGTGAGCGGAACCCTTGTTTCCGAACACTCCCAAAACGACAATGTGCCTCTGGGCTGCCAGGCCTGCACACACGCCTGTTGGCGGGAAGCATAGGAGAGAACCATGAGTAGAGCCTTATCCGTGGACCGCGTTGTTCGCGTTACCGTCAACCTGCAACCCAAAGCCTCGGCCCGGCGCAACTTCGGCGTGCTGTGCATCGTGGCGGACGATTCGGCCATCGACCCGCTGGAGCGCATCCGTACCTACACGGGCATCAACGGCATTGCCGGGGATTGCGGGCTTTCTTCCAATTTCTACAAAGGCGGCGCGTTGTTCTTTTCCCAGGTGCCGCGCCCCTATATCCTTATGTTGGCCCGGCATATCAAAGATCCGACCCCGGCTTATCTCAAGGGGGGACTGGTGGCGGACGCGGATCTGGATGCCACGGCCTGGTCGGGCATCACGGACGGCTCCTTCGGCATCATTGCCAACGATACCGGCACCACGGTTTCCGGCCTGAATTTCAGTACCGCGACCAATATGAACGGGGTGGCATCCATCATCAGCGCCAAGCTGGAGCAGGATGGCGTGCGCTGTATGTGGACCGGTGAGGCTTTTGTTCTCTTTACCATCGACACCGGACTCGGCCAGGAGATCGGCTACGCCGGATCGGCCGGCGTAGGCACGGATCTTTCCAGCCGCCTCGCACTGACGGCAACCAGGGCCCTGCCCCTCATTTCTGGTATGGACGGGGAAACGCCACTGGAGTGTGTGGCCAGGCTGGCGGACCTCTCCGGCGACTGGTACGGCCTGACCTTTGCCGACGAACTTTCTGACAACGATCATCTGGAAGTCGGCGGCTTTATCGAAGCCAGCGCCAAAAGCCGCATATACGGAGCCACCATTACGGACAGCCGGGTACTCTCTTCCACGGTGGCCAACGATCTCGCTTCAAGGTCCAAAGCGCTCGCCCGGCAGCGCACCTTCCTGCAATACAGCAGGAACCCGCATGCCGTGTGTTCGGCCTTTGGCCGGGCCTTTAGCGTCAACTTCAACGCCAACCGCTCCACCATCACGCTCAAGTTCAAGCAGGAACCCGGCGTTGTGGCCGAAGGGCTGACTGAAAGTCAGGCAAACGCCCTGGCCAGTAAGAATTGTAACGTTTTTGTCAACTATGACAACGATACCGCCATCCTGCAGGAAGGCGTGATGTCCAACGGAGCTTTCTTTGACGAGGTGCATGGCCTGGATTGGCTGCAGAACGCCATTCAAAATGAGTGCTGGAACCTGCTTTACCAGAGCAAAACGAAAATTCCTCAGACCGACGCCGGCGTGAATCAACTCGTCACCGTTATCGGCAAGGTGCTGAACGAAGGCGTAAACAACGGCCTGATCGGCCCTGGCGTGTGGAACGGTGACGGTTTCGGGCAATTGGAGCGCGGCGATTATCTGCCCACGGGCTGGTACATCTATGCGCAACCTGTGGACGATCAGCCGCAAAGTGAGCGCGAGCAGCGTAAAGCCCCGCCCATCCAGGTGGCGGCCAAGCTGAGGGGCGCCGTGCACTTTGTAGATGTACAGGTAGATGTAAATAGATAAAGAGACAATCGGCTGGAACGCGGCTTGCGCAGGCAAGCTCCGTTCCAGCCGGGAAAGTAGAAAGTTCTGAGGAGTGAACGATGGGAGCGTATAGTTTTCTTGATGTCCAGGCATCCTTTGACGGGCCGGGCGGCAGTTTTCAGTTGGGGAGCGGCTCCGGCAACGCTGAGGAGGGTATCAGCATAGAGCCGGGCGGCGACAAGAACATCATGACAATCGGGGCTGACGGATCGGTGATGCACAGCCTCAGGGCTGATGCCTCCGGCACCGTGACCGTGACCTTGCTGCGCACCAGCGCCACCAATGCGCGGTTGCAAAATACCTATAATTTCCAGACCGCGAGCAGCCGCAACCACGGGCGCAACACCATCATCATCCGCAATCCGGTCTCCGGTGACGTTATCACCTGTACGGAAGTGGCATTCGCCAAGGCCATTTCCAACCCTTACGCGGTGGAAGGCGGAAAGCTGGTCTGGACATTTCATGCGGGCAAAATTGACAGCAAACTCGGTACCGGCACACCGGAGATATAAGGAGAGTATATGGAATTCACCATTGCCAATACTGTTTACCGGGCAGGCAAGCTGGACGCTTTCAAGCAATTGCACATCGTGCGTCGCTTGACGCCTTGCATAGGGCCTCTGGTGTCTCTTGCGGCTATCGACTCCGAAAAATTCAAGGTTGAAAAGGATGCCGCAGGCAAGATTATCAAGATCGATGGCGATTTCAACCAGGTAGCCGATCCTCTGGTCAAAGCCATTACGGCCTTGTCGGACGAGGACGTGGAATATGTTCTGAATGTCTGCCTGGAAGTCACCGAGCGCAAGCAGTCCGGAGGCAAGTGGGCGCCGCTGCGCGTAAACGGCGTCACCATGTTCGACGGTCTGGCACTGCCCGCCATGCTCCAAATCGCCTATCACGTCATCCTGGAGAACCTGACGGATTTTTTCTCCGGCCTGCCCTCCCTTTCCGGCCTGGAGGGCTTCATGAAGGCAAAGGGGTTGCTTGGGTAAGCCTTCCGGATGGGCAGGACTACCTGCTCCGCCCGGTGCTGCACGGCATGTGCAGGTATGAGAGCCTGAAGGACGGAACCCTGTCCCTGTTTGACGTGGCTCTTATGAACGATGCGCTGGATGTGCAGAACGAAAACGAGCGTAGATATTTGCGGCATAAGGAAAAAAATTAACCGGCTGGAACGGAGCTTGCGAAGGCAAGCTCCGTTCCAGCCGGAAAAATAAAAAGTCATAATGATGAGCGCCGGGTCTATTGTCATAAAGGAGTTTCTCGCCTCTGTCGGTTTTCGGGCCGATGAGAAGAGCCTGAAATCTTCCCTGGCCAAGGTGGCAGCCTTTGGCGTGGGCGTGCAGGCCGTGGCGCTCGGCATTTATGCGGGCATCACCAGGGTGGCGTCCGGCGAGGCGCAACTGGCCCGGCAGGCGGAGACACTCGGCACTACATCGGACAAGCTCCAGGAGATCGGCTATGTGGCCGAGCAGAGCGGGGTATCTTTGGATGCCGTAACCCAAAGCCTGGAAAGGATGGTTCGCAAAAATCCGGGCATCAAAAACACGGTCGAGGCTTTGGAACAGGCCGGCGATCGTATGAAGAAGATGAACGCGGAACAGCGCCTGGCCTATGCCATGAAAATGGGCATCGACACCTCGCTGATCCCGGTTCTGATTAAAGACGCCTCCACCCTGAAAGACGAATTCCGGGCCATGTATGCGGTGGCGGGTATGGACGCCAAGGCGGCGGGCGAGGCCAGCAAGGAGTTCATGGGGGAAATCGGCAAGCTGACCACGATGGTGGGGCTCCTGGCCAAGGGCGTGTCCCTGGCCTTCATCGGCCGGATTCGCCATGACGTGGAGCATCTGCGCCGCATGATTGTGGAGAATTTCGACAAGATCAAGCGCGTTCTGGAGACCATGGTGCGCGTCGTGCTGCGTATCGCCGCCGTGATCAGCGCCTTTGCCTACCGCGTCATCAAGTGGGTTTCCTCCCTGGTGCAGTGGTTCGACAAGCTGGATGACGGGCAGAAAAAGCTCGTTGTCGGCGCGGGACTGTTACTGGCCGCATGGCGGCTTCTGAATGCCGGATTCCTGGCCACGCCGATGGGCATGCTCATCACCGGTCTTCTGGCCATCGTCGCCCTAGTGGACGAATATCTCACCTATATGGAGGGCGGAGAGAGTTACTTTGACTGGGGGCCGTGGGCAGACAGCATTGAAACGGCGCGCCGGGCAGTATCCAGTGCCATTGACGCGGTCAGCCGTTTTATCGCCAACAATCAGGAACTGCTCACCGCTGTCGGCAAGGGGGTTGGCATTGTTCTCGGCCTGAAGGCGGCACTTATGGGCGTGGCCGGAGCGGGCGGTCTTGTGGGCTCGGCGGTAAAAGTTCTGTGGGGGATACTCCGGGCCAACCCCCTCGGGCTGATTATCACAGCCGCCATGCTCATTTACGAATATTGGGAGCCCATATCCGACTTTTTCAAAAATCTGTGGGCGGGTATTGCCGAGAGCTTCCCCAACTTCGCGGCTTGGGCGGAAGGTGCGGCCGGGGCCATAACAGGCATTTTGGGCAAGGCTATTCAATGGGTCAAGGATAAGCTCGGCGCTCTTTTGGAATTTATGCCGGATTGGATCAAGGACAAGATGGGCCTGAATATCAATATGGCAGCGGAATCAGCGCAGGCCATGCAAAATGTTGCCCTGGCTCCGGGCCCGGCCGCTACGGCCAGTATGGACGACTCCAGCGCCAGTAATGTGGAATTGAACGCCAAAACCGAGATTCACATGCACACTTCCGATCCGGTTGCCGCCGGCAACCAGGCTGCGGCCCGGCAGGCTCAGGTCGGTGCGGACCTGGTCCGGCATACCAAGGGAGCGGTGAAATGAGCATTCTTTCGCAAGTGAGTGGCGGTCCGGTACTCATCCGGCCGCGTCGCAGCATTGGCGGCCTGTTCCCGGATATAGTTGTGGAAGAACAACACGAAGATACCCTGGAGATCACCGAGCACCCGGTGGAACAGGGGGCCAACATCAACGACCACGCGTTCAAGAAAGCGGAGTCGGTGACTATCCGGGCCGGGGTGTCTGACGCTTCCAGCGTCCTCGGCGGTGAAAAGCCGAGCACGGATTTCTACGAAAAGCTGCTGGAACTGCAAAAGAAGCGCGAGCCTTTTGACCTGGTGACCGGCAAGCGCCTGTATAAAAACATGCTGCTTGAAAGCCTCAGCGCGATCACGGACCAGGCTTCCGAAAATTGTCTGATGTTTACCGCCCAATGCCGGGAGGTGATTATCGTGAAAACGCAAGTCACGTCCGTGCCGCCGCGCAAAAATCACGCGAGCCCAGGCAAGACGGGCGCGACGGAAGATAAGGGGCAGAAACAGGCCCAGCCAAGACAGGGAGTGATCGCTGCTGGCGCGGGCGGCGGGCGATATAAGCGTCCAGGCGGAGCCGCGCCGGGATACGGAGGCTGATATGTCCGCCTGTTACACCATCCCCCTTAACCCCGCGCCGCAGAGTTTCGGTATCACCCTGGCGGGCAAGGAATACCGCTTGACGGTGCGCTGGTTTGATGCGCCGGAGGCCGGTTGGGTCCTGGATATTGAGGAACCGGACAGAGCCGCGCTCATCGTCATGGGTATTCCGTTGGTGGCCGGTTGCGATCTGCTGGAGCAGTATAGCTACATGGAGTTCGGCGGCGAATTGTGGGTTGAGGGCGAACTGCCGCCCACCCTGGAGAACCTGGGCGTCGAGACGGAGTTGGTGTTTATCGTGGAGGAAAGCGCATGAGTGCGCAGAACGGACATGAAGAAGGGTTGCAGTGGCTCCGAGCCTGTTCTCTGGCCGTTGTCGACAAAAGCGGCAAGGGGCTCTCCTTAAGCGAACTGCGCATCGTGTTCAAGATCAGCAAGGGCGAAACGGAGACGCCTAATTCCGCCGAAATCCGCGTGTACAATTTGTCCGAGGCTACCATGAGCCGGATGCGGCGGGAATTTACCCGGGTAATCCTGCAGGCCGGATACCAGAGCAATTACGGCATTATCTTTGACGGCAATATCCGGCAGACTCTCCAGGGCCGAGAAAACGGCACTGACACTTACCTTGATATCATCGCGGCGGACGGCGACAAGGCTTACAATTTCGCCATCGCCAACGCTACCTTGGCTGCCGGCAGCACCCCGGCCGACCGTGTAAACGCCTGCCAGCAGGCTTTTGCCGCCAAAGGCGCCGGGGAGGGACACGTCCCGGATCTTGGAGGCGCGCGGCTGCCGCGCGGCAAGGTTATGTACGGCATGGCCAGGAAGTACATGCGTAGTGAAGCGGAGAGCTCCGACTGTTCGTGGAGCTTCCAGGACGGCAAGATGCAGATGGTAAAAAATGACGGATACCTGCCGGGTGAAGCGGTTGTGCTCACCCATGAAACCGGCCTGGTCGGCACGCCGGAGCAGACCAGCGATGGCATCACGGTACGCTGCCTGCTTAACCCCAAGCTGCGCATTGGCGGGCGCATCAAGCTGGACAACAAGAGCATCAAGCAGGCCAAGACGGACCTCAAGGCCAGTTCCAAGCAACCGCCCAAAATGGATAACGACGGCTTTTACCGCATTCTCAAGGGAGAGTTGACCGGCGATACACGCGGGACAGACTGGTACGCCAACATGGTGTGTATCGGCTTGGACGATACCTCCGGCCTGCCGCTGGATAAGGTGAAGTAACTATTTCTTCGTTTTTTTGTGCAGCCGCTTCCTGATCTTTCTTAATTTGTGCGGCTTCAGCAAAGAGTAGGCTCAGTGCGAGGAAAACAAAGATGCCAACAAAGATGAGGAGCTCCAGCAAAAGGTCTTTGCTAGGGGTCTTTGTAAAAAACACCAGCATGAGACCTATATATCCTGCGGCACTAACTTGCGAGAGCCAATTGGCATAGTGCGTAAGAAAACCTGATGCGTGCTTAGAAACCAGCCAGGAAACGAAGCACCGACGAAACCTTCTGGAAAAGCAAGCCAGAACAAACAGCGATAAAGCCAGAAAGAAAACCCACAACAGAAAAGTAAACATATCAATTACCTCCCTTGGAGCAGTGATGGACAGACGTGAACGTATAGATGACCCCATAGAAGCCACCCGGGCGGCCTTGGACGGCAGACAGGCCGAGATATGGACTGCGCTGCCCGGTATCATCGAGAGCTTTGATCCGGAGGCCATGACGGTCTCCGTGCAGCCTTCCGTCAAGGGACAGGTACAGGATGAAAAGGGCAACACCACAACCGTCAATCTGCCTTTGCTGGTGGACGTGCCGGTGGTCTTTCCCTGCGGTGGCGGTTTCATCCTGACATATCCCGTTAAAAAAGGCGACGAGTGTCTGGTGATATTCGCCAGCCGGTGCATTGACGGCTGGTGGCAGAGCGGCGGTGTCGGCGGTACGCCCGATGAGCGCATGCATGACCTTTCGGACGGCATCGCCATCGTGGGGCCGCGCTCCCAGGCCCGCAAGCTCGACCCCGCGGTTGACGCGGAGAATGTCCAGTTGCGCACGGAAGACGGCGAGGCCCACATCACCATGATGTCGGATTACACCATTCAGGCGAAGAATCCATTGGCCGGTTGTATTATCGGCAGCGACGGCATGATTGAATTTTCCGGTACCGGCATCAGTATGGCCAACAAGGACGGAGGCCCGACAGTAGCGAAAGTTTCAGGGCGAATGACAGTTGATGAGCTAACTTCCGGAAATGTGGATTTTAACACTCACTACCATGAATGTCCGCATGGTGGACGGACCAGCGGGCCGAAGTCATGAGGTACCGCAGGCTCGACAATAACGGCGACATGGTCTTTGGCCACGGTGATACCGCCTATTTGAAGGACAGCCCGGAGTGTGTGGCACAGGCTGTTGTCACCCGGCTAGGTCTCTTGCGCGGTGAATGGTTTCTGGATCTGACCGAGGGCACGCCCTATGTCCCGGCCGTTATGGGGAAGCATACCGGGGAAAGCTACGACTTTGTCATCCAGCAGCGAGTGCTGGAGACGGAAGGCGTCACGGGCATAGAAGAGTACGAGAGTATTTCTGACGGGGAAACCCGCAAGCTGACCGTAAACATTCGCATCAATACTGTTTACGGCCAGGCCACGATTCAAGAGGTGATGTAATGGCTATCAAAGCCACCATAGACGAGAACGGCATCCACGTTCCGAGCTATCCGGAAGTGTTAGCGGATTTGCAGCAAGAATACAGGGCTATCTACGGACAGGACACCTATCTGGAGCCCGACTCCCAGGACGGCGCACTGCTCGCCGTGTTCGCCTTGCGTTTATACGATGCGTATACGCTGGCCGCCTCTGTTTACAACGCCTATTCCCCGGCCACGGCGCAGGGGGTGGGCCTTTCCAGCGTGGTAAAAACCAACGGCATCAGGCGGGATAAGTCCAGTCATTCATCGACGCCGGTGCGCGTCATCGGCCAGGCCGGCACCATCATCTCTAATCCCAGAGGCGTGGCCGCGGATGATGCCGGGCGCCGCTGGCTGTTGCCGGAAGAAGTTGTGATTCCGCCGGAAGGGGAAATCACGGTTACCGCCCTGGCGGAGAAGCCGGGCGATGTGCGGGCCGCAGCCGGAGAAATCAAAAATATTGCCACCCCCAGGCGAGGCTGGCAGGCGGTAATCAACCCGGAAGCGGCCACGCCGGGGGCACCGGTGGAACAGGATGCGCGGCTGCGCAGGCGCCAGTCCATCAGTACGGCCCTGCCGTCCCTGTCCATTTTTGAAGGAATATGGGGTGCCGTGGCAAGTCTGCCGGGTGTCAGTCGTTGCAGGGGGTACGAGAATGATACGAACCTTCCTGATGAAAACGGCATCCCGGCGCATCATATCTGTTTTGTGGTTGAGGGAGGCAACATTAAGGCTATAGGCGAAACCATCGCCGTCAAAAAGGGTCCCGGCTGTGGAACTTACGGAACCACAAAGGTTTTGACGCGGGATAAACACGGCGCACCTTTGACCATCGGCTTCTTCATATCGGCTGATCAGGCTGTGGCCGCAGCTATCCGCATCAAGCCTTTGCCCGGATATCTCTCCACCTCCGGGCAGACCATCCGGAAAAGCGTGGTGGACTATATTAACAATCATGAGATCGGAGAAAACGTCTTACTTTCCGACCTCTACACGCCCGTGAATGCGGTCAAGTTTGACTCGGGGCGGCGCACCTTTGATGTGACGGAGATCCGGATCGGGCCGAAGGGCGGACCGCTTGTCGCCGCCAACATGATAGTCGCATTCAACCGTGCCGCGACATGCGCTCTTGAAGACGTGGAACTGTTGGAGTTCTAGCCGTGGCCGTTGACGATTATTTGAAACTCATTCCCTCGCAACACCGGAACAAGCCTCTGTACATGGCCACGGTGGAAGCCCTGCTCCGGCCTGTGGACGGCATCGCGGATGCGCTTGAAACCCTGCGCACGGCCTTTGATCTGGACACGGCCGTCGGCAGGCAACTTGATGCCGTGGGTGTGCGTGTCGGCCGTACCCGGCATCTGCATACGCCGCTTACTGGCGTGTATTTCAGTTGGAATACCGAGGACGTGGGCTGGAACGAGGGGGTCTGGAAAGGACTCCACGATCCGGAAAGCGGGCTCCTCTCCCTGTCCGACGACATTTACCGGATGCTTTTGAAGGCGAAGGTGGCCGCGAACAGATGGGACGGCACCACGCCTGGCGCATACGAAGCGTGGGAAGTCGCCTTTGCCGATCTCGGCAGCATCATCATGATCCAGGACAACCAGGACATGAGCATGGTGATAGGCGTCGCGGGCATGCCGCTGAACGCCGTTTTTGAGCAGCTTCTGCTGCAACAATATATTCCGCTGAAGCCGGACGGTGTGCGCATCAAGTGGTATGCCATCACCCCGGACGGCGGGCCGCTGTTTGCCTGGAATTGTGACTCGCCGGCGCTGGCCGGATGGTCTGACCAAAACAAGAAAGAGGGCCGCTGGCCAAACCGGCTGACGCCCACGAATCAACAAGGAGTGTAGTGATGCCCCTGATAGAAGGCGCGATAAACGAGATAATGCCCTTTGCCGAGGAAGGACTGGAAGCGGCCGGGGATTTGCTGTCCCTGGAGGACTACAAGGCGCACCCGATGCGTGCGCGCGGCCACCTAGCCGGGTTAGCCTTGCGGGAACTGCAGAACCGTGCCTCCAGGCAGGCCGCGCACATGGCCGCCGGCGCCGCACAGTTCCTGGCCAACAGGTGCGCGCCGGGTATCAAGGATGATGGTGACTTGGATAAAGTGGAAGCGGCGTGGTTGGAAGTAATCACGGGACTGATCGCAACGGCCCCTAACAAATACACCCTCTGCGAATTCTACTACTTCCGCCACCCCACCCTGAAGCCCGGTTTCCAACCCGCACAAGGCGGCCTCCTCCCCAACGCCGCCGAACTCTACCCCGAAGCCTGGGCCTATCTGCAAACTACCGAAGGACAACTCCTCTGCAAAACCGAGGCCGAATGGCAGGCCATGACCACCGCCACCTGGGCCACCCTCGCCGACGGCGCCAAAGTCGGCTGGAACGGCATCGGTGGCGCTCCCTTTTACGCGCCTAACACCGCCACCGGCGCACTGCGTCTGCCCGACCTGCGCGGCATGTATGCGGAAGCGGCCGGATTCGACTCTCTCGGCGTGGGAGGCGTGCACGGGGATGGGATCAGGAATATGGTTGGAACAGTCCGTTTCTCAGGCATGTATGCTTCAAACGCATCAGGGGCCACAAGATTGATTGTTTCAGGCGCTTTTTCTCCAGGAAACGTACCGACACTTGGTTCCCTATTTCAGGCGAATACTTCTGCTACGCAGACAGAGCAAACACACGCAAATTTTTCTGCCGCTAACGTAGTTCCCACTGCCGCAAAAAATCAGCCCCGCGCGTGGGGCGCGCTGGCCTGTGTTTATTTGGGATTGCCCGCATCATGACGTTGGGAGGCCGAGGTACACGCAGGCGAGGGCTCCCCATGCGCGGGGCTGGACTTTATTAGAGACTGGGTGGACGCGGGAAATATTGATAGCAGCACGGTTGCGGACACAAGCGCCGGGGCCAGTGGCCGCAATTTCGCCGCTCACTCTTTCATCATACATGGAACCAGAGGAGACAGTGCCCGCGCCGCCCTGAAGGTAATTCCCCGCATGCCCGACTATAGGCCTAATCCCATCCCCGTGCACGCCTCCCACGCCGGGAGATGCGTAAAACGAAAACCGGATTTATTGAACAAACCCTAACGGAGCCCGAAGATGGAAGTCCTAAATAAACTAAAGCAGTCCGAGGCACGGCCCATTGTTCTGGCCTTAATTGAGTTGTGTGAGGCCCAGGACCGGCTGAATACGACCATTTCTGCCGGGTGGGCACAAGGCATTTGCTTTGACGATCTGATCACCATCCCCCGCGAAAAGATGAACGAGGCTGGTCAGATGCTTTCGGATGAACTCAACGCTGCCCTATCGGCTGTCAAAGAGGCTGAGGCGAAGCTGGAAACCGTACAATAAAGGAGTAAAAAATGACAAAAGTATACCTGTATGACGCCTCCGGCTACTTTGCCGGTGTGGATGAAGACCACGGCCTGTTGCCGAACAACGCCACGCGCACGGCACCTGAAGTGCTGGAAGGTTTTATCCCTCGTTGGAACGGCGAGGCCTGGGAACAGGAGGAAGACCATAAGGGCGAGCAAGGCTGGGTGAATGGCGAGCCCCACACCATCATTGAATACGGCCCGCTGCCGTCTGGCTGGTCTGCCGACCCGCCCCCGCAACCCTTCCACCCTGGTCCGGACTACGATGAGCAGGAAGATGGCGCCTGGGTACGCGTCCGGTTTACCAGAAAAGACTTTATGCTGTGGTGTGGTCTGGACAAGCTGATTCTGATCAATGCGGCGATTGCCGAGGGCAACCCCACAGTCAAAACCGTGCATGACCTTCTGATGGCAGCGGAATTTATCAGCATCAAAGACGCGGACACGGTGCAGATGGCGTATCTTCTGGCCACGCCTGAAGGCGGGAGTATTTTGACGCCTGCTGATGTGGCGCGGATTCTTGCAGGACAGGAATACCGGGAGCCTGGGGCAGCCGCATGAGTTGGCCGAGCCGTCCAAAGGCTTTTCTTGTCGGTTTTGACCAGTGGATTGCGGCAATCCTTACCGGCTGGCCTGACGCCACGCTGTCCGCCTGGGCGTGGGCATGGGAGCGTGACGGCAAGTGCCGGTGGCTGCGGCCCGTCATAGACGCCATGTTCTTTTGGGATAAGGACCATTGTCGGGAGAGCTATCGTAATGAGCTTGAGGGGAATCAGTTGCCGCCGGAACTTAAGGTTCCGTTGGATGATTTATGAACTGCCCTCATTGCGGGCATCTATGCATTTTTACTGATCAGGGCTGGTACTGCCGCCGCTGCCAAGAGTTTGTGCGGTAACTGACTGACGCTCTTTGACAATAGAATAGTGAGTTTTCTTGAACCCCCGGCGTGGGAGATGTCGATGGGGACCGGGGTCGGCGTATAACGGGGGGATTTTCCATTGGCCTGACCGGATACTCCCACAGTAACGTCGACGTTGCTGATGGGGCATTTTTGAGAGCGAATGCCACCAACGTTAATATGGTGACGATAGTTGGCAACCCAGTGCAAATTTTTACTCGGGCAGGTCTTGATTCCTCTCGCGTCGTTCCCGCCGGCTCTCGCTTTGCCCCGGCCCGCTGGGGCGCGCTGGCCTGCGTCTATCTGGGAGCGCCCGCATCATGACGCCGCTTGTCCGAGGTATACACACGCGAGAACGCCATAGCGGCGTGGGGCAAAGGCCGGGCCGATTGGAACTTGTAATGATGAATCGATTGAACGCATATTCATGTAAATCGTTGTGCCCGCAGTGGAAAAGATTGCCCCATACGGATTTGCTCCTGTATATAGTCCCCCATCAGTTGTGGAACCGACAGTTCCGCCTCTACTATTGGTGTTAACGCGTGCATCGCCGGTTGGGCCTGTGAGACGCCGACCCCGGTCCCCATCGACATCTCCCACGCCGAGAATGCTGGCCCCCCCCGGCGATAAGCCTCCAAAAAGGAGGTTTATTTATGGCACAGGCTCTTTTTCACGTTGTGGCACGGGAATGGTGGGAAAAGTTTATGCTACGCGGTTCCGTACCCTATGCCCTGGAGTGTTGGCGACGGCTGGAGCGGGAGGTTATGCCCGAGATTGGCCACAAACCGCTTGCAAAAATCACCGCGCCGATGATCCTGACTATACTTCGGCGGATTGAAGCGCGCGGCACAGTCGAAACCGCGCACAAGGTCAAAGCGCATATTTCACAGACTTTCCGCTACGGCATTGCCTGCGGCCTGGTTTACGCCAACCCGGCGCGAGACCTCTCCTGGGCTTTGACGCCAAAAAATCCCAAGCCTCGCGCTGCCATCACGGAGCCCCGCCTGGTGGGGCGGCTGATACGCGACATTGATGCCTTTCGCTCCAAGAAACGGCGCTGTGCCTTGAAACTTGCAGCCCTGACTTTTGTGCGGCCGGGCGAACTGTGCAAGGCGGAGTGGGACGAAATTGAAATGGATACGGCTATTTGGCGCATTCCTGCCGCAAAAATGAAAATGAAGCGGGCGCATATCGTACCCCTGGCCATGCAGACATTGGGGGTTTTGCGTGAACTGCGTGCGTTGACCGGCGAAACACGCTGGCTGTTTCCATCACGTTATGATTCCGAGCGGCCTATGCAGACGGTGGTGCTGAATACGGCTTTGCGCCGCCTGGGATACGGGCCGGAAGTTGTAACAGCGCATGGCTTCCGGGCGATGGCAGCCACGCTGCTTTCAGAACAGGGCTGGCAAAGCGAGGTCATAGAAAGGCAGCTTGCCCATGTGGATCAGAATCAGGTTCGGGCCGCCTACCAAAGGTCAGAACTGTTGTCTGATCGCAAAAATATGATGCAAGCTTGGGCTGACTATCTTGATATGAGATGCGCCTGGGCGATTTTGGGAAGGTAAATTTTGAATCAGGCAGGCGGGGCGCGTCCAACGCCCCACCGAGTTACGCAGCCGCGTAGCCCACGGCCCCTGGGCACAGTCCCGTGTCCAGTTCGATCCGCTGCCTTTAGTCCACGTCGACGGGACAGAAAATGTTTACAGCGGACCGGGCAAGCACACAAGGGTGTTTACAGGTTTTTTATGACAACGATGACGGACGATACTTTGATTAACCGAAACTGCCGCCCGCCGCTGGCTGGATGGATGGGCGGCAAGAGTCTCCTCGCCAAGCGCATCATTGAACGCATCCCCGAGCATGAATGCTATGTGGAGCCCTTTTGCGGCGCTGCCTGGGTACTCTTCAAAAAGCCAGAAAGCCGGGTGGAGGTCATCAACGACATCAACAGGGAGGTGGTCACCCTCTACCGCTGCCTGCAATGGCATCTGGAGGAGTTTGTCCGCTACTTCAAGTGGGTGCTGGTGGCCCGGGACGAGTTCGAGCGGCTGAAGGCGGCGAACCCGGACACACTCACCGACATCCAGCGCGCGGCCCGCTTCTATTATCTTCAGCAGAGCTGCTTCGGCGGGCGCATCAGCAACCCGACCTTCGGCTACGGCCTGACACGGCAGCCGAAACTGAACCTGCTGCGTATTGAGGAGTATCTCTCGGCCGCTCATCTCCGGCTGTCCAGAGTTTACGTGGAATGCCTGCCGTATGCCGAGGTCATCAGCCGTTATGACGGGCCGGACACGTTCTTCTACATCGATCCGCCGTATTGGAACTGCGAAAACTACTATGGCCAAGGCATTTTCAGCCGGGAGGACTTCACCAAACTGGCCACGCAGTTGGCCGGGATAAAGGGCCGATTTATCCTGAGTCTGAATGACACGCCTGGTGTGCGGGAGGTTTTCAAAACCTTTGAAATTGAGGCTGTTCAAACGAAATACACCTGTAGCAACGGCAAGAACTTGGCTGCGGGGGAGGTGTTGATCCGGAATTTTACCCCATAAAACTGTAACCAGAGGAGGAGCCATGAAGCAGCATTTCTACACAAACCATACAACCTCACCGGGCAGGCTTCCCTAATTTGGGAAGTCTGCCCCGGTGAGAAAGCCCGTGGGCTTGAAGGTTTTTTGTGTGGAGACGCGATCAGAGTGTTGTTAAACTGTGAGAAAATGTGTGTTTTTGGTGGCCTCAACCAATTGGTTGAGGCCACCAAAATGGTGGAGGAGGGCTGCCCCTCCTTTTACCTTCTTGCCTCGCATAGAGGACAAAACAGCATTGAAAATTCGTGTCGATTTTGCTCCGCCACTCCGGCAAGCTCCGTGTGGGAAATTCGCGCGATCTTCGTCAGAAATAAGTGTCGTTTAGGTCAGATTTATGTGGCGCGCTACACTCCGGCTCCTATCCGCCGCCTTTCGGCGTCGAATGCGGGCCGGAGATAAAGGAAGGATTCCCTTTAGAGGCGTCCGATAAGCCAAAAAAAGAGGGGCTCTCAAAATGGTCCCCCTTCCTTAAATATCCGTCCCGCGAAGCGGGGCGGATGGCGAGTTTCGAGCGGTGGCAGGCAAATGATTGGATTTTGGGCTGAGACAAGGAAGAATGCCGTTTTCCAAGAAGCTGTACTCAGGTACTGCTTCGCTGGAAAACGGCATTCTGACGCAGGATCAGCCCAAAATCCAATCATTTGCCTGCCGACGCAAGAAGATCACCCGCGCCCGCCGACATAACCAAGAGGCAGGATAGTGCTCAAACTGAGGCCCTACCCGCAAAACGCTCTACTTGATCTTTGCAGCAATGGTGTCGGCGCGCTTGCCCGGTTCGGGGTGGGTATCGAACATGCTCGGGGCGCGGCCGGGCGTAGCCAGTTTACGCAGCGCGCTGACAGCGGCCTGCTGATTTTTGTTGTTCTTTTGCATCAGTTGGAGGCCGTAGGCATCGGCAGCGTACTCCTGCTTCTGGGAGAACTGGGAATTGATCAAGGCTTCGCCGATGGCGCCGAGATCGGAACGGGACAGCGCGCCCAGAGCGCCTCCGGTGGCCCCGGCCGCCTTACGCGCGCCTGAGGCGGCATAGGCCAGTCTCAGCTTGTCCGCTGAATCGCCGCCGGCCACGTGGCCGATTTCGTGACCGATGACAAAGTACAGTTCATTGTCATCCATCATGTCCATCAGACCGGAAAACACGCGAATGGAACCGTCGGGGCAGGCAAAGGCATTGACGTCTTTGGTCAGATACACCTTGTAATTCAGGTCCAGACCGGCCTCATTTTTCAGGCTGGCCACGATCTTGTTCAGACGCTTGGCATAGGCGTTTCCTGCCGGAGCTACCTTGTTTTTGGCGTCCATGGCTTCGGCCGTGGCTTTGCCCAGTTCCTTGACATCTTCCGCGCTCAAGGTGGCTGCTTTGTACATATCGCCGCCGGCGTCAAGCATGGTTCCGGGATCAACGCGGCATCCCGCCAGAAGAGCAACTGTCAGAAGAAGGACCGAAACTCCGAAAAATGCGCGATGTTTCAACATGGATTTCTCTCTTTGGAAAAAAGGTGATGGAGCACGTTCTCAGTAAGCGTGCCTTCGCCGGAAACCGCCTGGCCCGGCGCGATCAATCGCCATAATGTGGATGTATGCGCCGAACCGGCGCGGACAGCCTAGGAAATATGCCGAATTTGCGGGCAAAGTCAAGCGGGGAAACAGTCCCTAATGACGCATGAACTTACGCGGCACAATCCCGTGCTTTTTGAGCTTGTACTGTAGAGTGGATCTTGGAATGTTCAGCAGCTTTGCCGCTCCCTGGCTTCCACTTACCCGTCCGTTGGTCTGGGTGAGAATACGCTCGATATGTGATTTTTCCACCTGGGCCAAGGCTTGGGGATCCTGAGACTGCGTCCGTAACACAGGTTCCGGCAAAGGCTCGGGGTTGGGCGCGAGAGCGCGCGGCGGCTCGGTATTCATGCTGCTGCTCTGCTCCAGTAAGGGCAGCACATGTTCAGGTCCGATTTCCATGCCCGAATGCAGGATCAGGAGCCTGGCCAGCAGGTTGGACAATTCCCGTACATTGCCCGGCCAGTGATAGTTCCCCAGCATCCGCAACGCTTCCGGATGGAAACGGGGTTGCGCGCACTGCATATCGCCGGAGAAAATCTTCATCAAATAATGCAGCATGGGGACAATTTCGCCTTCACGGTCGCGCAGGGGGGGGATCTGTACCGTGGTTACGCCCATACGGTAGAAAAGATCACGCCGGAACCGGCCTTCATGCATCATGCTGTGCAGATCCGCGTTGGTGGCCGAGATGAAGCGCGTGTTTATGCTGATGGGGCGGCTTTCGCCCACCCGTTCGAACTTGGCGTCTTGCAGCACGTGCAAGAGTTTGGCCTGCAAAACAATATCCAGATCCCCTATTTCATCGAGAAAAATACTGCCCTTGTCCGCCAGTTCAAAACGCCCCAGCCTGCGGCTGGACGCGCCGGTGAAAGCGCCCTTGGCATGGCCGAACAATTCGCTTTCAAACAGGGTGGGTGACAAGGCCGGGCAATTCACCTTGACAAAGTTGTGGCTTGCCCGTTGGCTGAAACGGTGGATAAAGCGGGCCACGAACTCCTTGCCCGTGCCGGTTTCGCCACAGATGAGCACGGGCGCGTCGCTACGCGCCAGCAGCCGGATCTGGCTCATCAGGTTCTGCATGGTGGCGCAATTATAGAAAAAACGCGAACCCGAATGTATGCCGTCATCCGCGCTGAGCAGCGAATCCACTTGCTGGTTGAGGTATTCGTTCTGCTGGTTAAGCTTGGCATGAATAAGCATGTTGTCCACAGCCAGGGATACCTGCCCGCAGATTTCTTCAAGAAAGGTACGCAGAGAGTCCGCCTCTTCGTCGATATGGCGCAAAAAAGATACGACCACCGCGCCAATGGGCTTGTTCCGGCTGATCAGAGGAAAGGCCATGGTCGAGCGCAGCCCGGCCGCAATCATAAGCTGTACCGCTTCGTCTTTGGCATGCTCCTCAAGGCGCAGAGCAATGACCGGCTGGCCGGACTGAATGGCGAGGCGGGCAAAGGGACCGCGCAAGGGCACATTGTCCGAGTCCATACGGGTCACGGAAATACCTTCCGCCCGGGCAAACCAGGCCAAGGTGTCGGTTTCGGGCTCATGAATGGTAAGGCTGATGCGGTCACAATCGACCATCCGCCGCACGCTTTCGGCAAGACGGCGGAAAAGACCGTCCGGCGTGATTTCCCGAACCAGAATATTGTTAATCTGCAACAGGGACTGGTACAGCGAGTCAGGTGTGTGGAGCATGATTTTTCCTGCGGCTGCGGGATTGCGGAATTCTCTCCGCCTCTATGGCGTACCATGATATGGTAAGGTGCATGCTGTAAAAGAGCAAGGGGACAACAACGCCCCGGTTTGCAATATTACCGCGAACCGGGGCGTTGTTGACAATCATACGCCGAGTTTGGCGTAAATTTCGGGCAGTTTCTTTTTAATCTCTTCACCCACTTTTTCATACAAGTGTACGCCGTGACTGTCCATGGCCACGGTCAGCGGACCGAAGTTCTTGACCCGGAACCGGTACAGGGCTTCAGGATGCAGTTCTTCAAAGTACACCGCTTCCACTTCCTCGATCTGCTCGGTTTCCAGCGCGGCGGCTCCGCCCACAATGGCCAGATACACGGCCCCATATTTTTGCATGGCATCAAGGCTGCCCTGGTACAGACCGCCCTTGCCGATGATGGCGCGCACGCCATATTGCCCGATGAGCCCCGGCGTGAAGCGGTCCATGCGCGTGCTGGTGGTGGTGCCCACGCAAATCTTTTCCCATTTGTCGCCCACCTTGCGCAGGCTGGGCGCGGTGTGGATGCAGGGCATGCCTTCCAGGCTTACCGGCGGAGGGTTGCCCTTGTCAAAGATATGGATCTGGGTCAGGTCGCGGATGCCGAACAGCGGGCCGTCAAAGTACACAATATCTCCGGCATGGAGGCTGCGGATAACTTCCTCGGAAAACGGCGAAGTCAGGTGGTGTATTTTACTCATGCTATACCTCCTAGTAACCGTAGGTAACGTCGCCCTTGGGGGTGATGATCGCTCTGGCGCGGCGGGCGGGCCAGCACTGGGTGTTCACGGCAACCGGGTTCTGCGTGATGTGCGTGTACGCGGACTCGATATGCACCGCCAGGCAGGAAATATCGCCGCCAAGGCCCATGGGACCACGGCCGGTGGCGTTAATGGCCTCTTCCAGTTCCTGCTCCATTTCCGCCAGCACGGGATCGGGGTTGCGCTGGCCCACGGGCCGGGCAATGGCGTCCTTGGCCAGCTTGACCACGAGATCAGAGGTGCCGCCAAGGCCCACGCCGATGATGCCCGGAGGGCAGGGGTTGGCGCTGCTTTCGATAACCGTGTCCAGGATGAACTTTTTCACGGCTTTGATGCCGTGCTGCGGATAAAACATCTGCATCTTGCTCATGTTCTCCGAGCCCGACCCCTTGGGGATCATCAGGATGTTCAGGTCTTCCGAATCCTCGGTAAAATCATAGTAGGTCACGGGCAGGCCGGGGCCGACCGAAGTCTGCGGATTGATCCGGGTAATGGTGTGCGTGGAACTGGAGCGGAACGGGAACTCCAGGGTAGCCCGCTTCGCGCCTTCATACAGGGCGTGCTTGATTTTCGCGCCGTTCCAGGCGTACTTGGAACCGATCAGAACCTTGTAAATCGGCAGGCCGGTGTCCTGGCAAAGCAGGGTTTTTTTGCTGTCGGCAATGTCAATGGCTTTGAACATGGCCTCAAACACGCTCCGGGCCGCCGGGTTGCTTTCTTTGGCATAGGCCTTTTTCAGCGCGTCGCGCACGTCGGGCGGCAGGTCGCACAAAGCCTTGATGTACAGTTGCTTCGCCGCTTCCTCTACGATTGTATAATCCAGTTCTCCCATGTTCTTCTCCTGCGTTTTAAATGAAGCCTGCGCCTAGTTCTGCCCCAGCATAATCAACTCAGGCACGGCAAGCGCGGATTTTCCGCTTTCCTGCTTTTTGGCGTCTTCCAGGATTGTCGCGCTGTCCAGCCGCACCGGCTCCACCTTGCCCCTGAAGTCCAGGGCCAGCAGAAACTCGGCCAATTGCTTGAGCTGTTCGTCGGTCATCTCATATGCGGGCATGGTGGTGGACGCCACCAGCGACTCAGGATCGCTGATGTAGGTTGTCAGGTACTTCAGGTCGCGCTTTTTACGCGCCACGTTGCTCAGGTCCGGGCCGATGCGGTGGCCGCCCTCGCCCAGAATATTGTGGCAGTATGCGCACTCGTTCCGCACAAAGAGCAGCAGGCCTTGTCTCTGTTCCGCCGTAAGTTCCCTGCCGGGCACGAGGATCGTCTTATTGTAGGGCGAAGCTTCGTGGTAGGCCACCCAGGTCAGGTACACGATGCACAGGAACAGAGTGGAGGCCACGGCAATGGACACCGGCCTGTTGATCGCTCCTTTGATCTTGCTCTCGCTGAAGAAAGGCACGCCGAACAGGGCAACGCCCATGCCGCCGAACAGGAGGATGCTGCCGATGGTTTCCCACCGGCCCGAGAAATAGGTCAGCAGTTGGAACAGCCACATGTAGTACCATTCCGGACGCGGCAGATAGTCGGCGATAAAGGTGCCCGCCCTTTCCTCCATAGGCGGGTCAAAGAAGGCCGCCAGCAACAGAAGCGCCACAAACAGCAGGCCAAAGGCCAGGGAGGCCCGGTTGGTCTGTTCGGGGTAAAAGCGGAAGGGCTTGCCGTCATCGGGCGGCAATTGCTCGCCGGCCATGCGCTCGCGGGGGTCGGACAGATTGTGGATGCGCATCAGGTAGATGTGCATGCCCGCGAACAGGACCAGGGCGGCGGGCAGGACCAGGGTGTGCACGGAATAGAAACGGGTCAGGGTAAAGCCGGAAATGTCGCTGCCGCCCAGGATGAAGCGGGTGATGTAGTTGCCCACGCCCGGAAACTGGTTCGGGATATTGGCCCCGACCATCGTGGCCCAGTAGGCTTTCATATCCCAGGGCAGCAGGTAGCCGGTAAAGCCCAGACCAAGCACGATGACAAACAGGAAGGCCCCGGTTACCCAGGTCAACTGGCGCGGGTTCTGATAGGACCCGTGCAGATAGGAAACCATAAGGTGCACGAACACCAGCAGGACCATGGCTCCGGCGCCCCAGTGGTGCAGACCGCGCACGATTCTGCCCAGGGCCACTTCATTGGAAATGAAGTTAACCGAGTCCCAGGCCTTGTCCGGATCAGGAACATAATAGAAGGCCAGAACCATGCCGGTCAGCGCCATGATAACAAAGATCAGGGCGCAGAGAGTGCCGAGCACGGCGCTCCAGCCGGTTTTGGAGGGAAGTTTCTTATACAGGAACGGCTTGAGGTAGGCGTCCCATCCGATATTTTTGCGCCAATCCATTATACAACCTCCACCAGGACTTCGCCGTTTTCAATTTTCCAGGGCAGGCGCGCCAGTGGGGCCGGAGGCGGCCCGGCCACTACCGCGCCGTCGGTATCAAAAGCCCCGCCGTGACAGGCGCATTTGAAGCGCCTGGTCGACGCTTCCCAGGACACGGAACACCCCAGGTGCGGGCAGGAACTGGAGAAGAAAATGAATTCCTTTTCACTATCCCGGCGCACCAACACGGGCGCGGTGACCTTTTCCTTATGAAAAGCCCGAGTGCGGGTATAGTTGAGCATAACCGTGCTGATGGAACCCACGGCAAAGCTTTCCAGCAGTCCGGCCGCAACCCACTGTCCGGGCTGTTCGGCCAAGGTGGGCTGCACCGCGCTCACGCCGAGAATACCGCCCAGGGACAGCGCCACGCCCGCGCCCACCAGACCGGTGGCACCCATCAAAAAGGAGCGGCGGGAAGCGTCCGGCTCCTTGCCGTGACAACAACAGGCCGCTTCTTCCCTGGCATCCGGCCTGGGTTTGGCCTTGGCGGCCTCCTCAACCGGATGCAAGGGCAGGGGCTTCACATCTTTCAGGTTTTTCAGGGCCAAACGCTGGATATACTTGATGGCCCTGGTGCCGCTGATGGCCTTGGGGCAGACCTCGGTGCAGTTGAATTCGGTACGGCAGTTGTAGCAACTGTCAAGAGCCCTGGTCAGGCGGGGCACGAACAGCGCGTCGCGCTCGTCAGCCAGCAGCGTGAAGGCGCGGTTCAACGCGGCCGGACCGGCATAGCCTTCGTGGTGGTTGACCATGGTGCAACTGGACACGCAGCAGCCGCAGGCAATGCAGTCCGTGGCCATGCCGATGTCCATGCGCAGCGGATCATCCGGCTTGATCCGATAGGGCTCGTCCCGCTTTTCCTTGGGTTCAAAAAAGGGAAGCGTGTCTTCATACTTCTGGAAAAAGGGCCCCATATCCACCACCAGGTCCTTGATCACCGGGAAGTGGTTCAGGGGACGGATGGTAATATCCTGTCCGGCGGGCAGATCAGACACGTTGGTTTTGCAGGCCAGACCCTCACGGCCGTTAATGACCATGCCGCAGGAGCCGCACATGTTCACCCGGCAGGCGAAGCGGAACGAGATGCTCGGATCCTGTTCCTTCTGGATGCGGATCAGCACGTCGAGAATCGTGGTCAACTCCGGCTTTTCTATACTGAGGGAATAATCCTGAAAGCGGCCTTCTCCCCCGCTTTCCGGCTCATACCGGAAAATGCGGACTTTACGAAGGGTTCCTGATGACTTCATGGCAAGCTCCTTCGCTTAGTAGATGAAAAGCCAGATGAACGCCAGAAGGATCAGGCCCGCGCCCAGCAGGATGGGAATCAGGTAGCGCTGGTATTTAACGTTCACCAGATTGAAGTCCAGCAGGATGACCCGGATTCCAAGGGCGGCGTGAAAGACAACCGTCAGAAGCAAAAGAAACTGCAAGTACGGCTTGTAAGTGAAGCAGATATGCAGAAAGAGGAAAAGCACGATGAAAATGGCGCTGATGCGCTGCAACAGCCAGGCCCACATGCCGACATAGGTGCGTTCGCGGCGATACGGGTCCACTTCTCCCCACTGCAAAGGCTTTCTGTATTCCGTTTCAGGCGTATTCATCAGATATTCTCCGTACATGTATGGTGGTGAAAGTACTATTTCTTGTGCTTCTGACAGGCTTCAAGGGACTTATGCTTGAACACGACCTCGCGCTTGTCATACTCCGGCAAGCCGTTTGCGCCGCGCCACAGGAAGATGTTGAACAGGCCGTAGTCATCGCGCTGATCCGGGAAGTCCGAACGGGTGTGCGCGCCGCGCGTTTCGTCGCGTTGCAGGGCGCTGGTCGCGGCCATGACCGAAGCGTCGATCAGGTTCAGGGTGTCCAGATACGCGCCGAACACCATATTGTACGTTTTGCCGCTGCCCGCTCCGGCCTTGTTCATGTCTTCACTCAAGGAGGCGAAATCGCTGAGGGCCGCTTCAAGATCCGTCTTGCTGCGCACGATGCCGACTTTGAGCCAGTTCACTTCCTGGAGATCGCGCCGGATTTCCAGCGGGCTTCTGCCACCCGTGCGGGAAAGCGGCTGCACAAGTCTGGCTTCCATGTCTTTGGCCAGGCCCGGCGCGCTTTCCTTGATCGTGCGGTTTTCCGGCTTGGACAGGTAACGGGCCAGGGATTTACCGGCCAGACGTCCGTACACGCAGGATTCGCAAATGCCGTTGCCGCCGAGACGGTTCGCCCCGTGCACGCCGCCAGCGTCCTCGCCGGCCACAAAGAGTTTTTCCAGAGAGGTATGGCAGTCCTTGTCAATGGCTGCCCCGCCCATGAAGAAGTGCGCGGTGGGGGAAATCGGCACCATGCCCCTGGCCAGATCATAGCCGAACTGGGCGCAGCGCTCGGCCATGCCGGGGAAATTCTTGAGCACGAATTCCGCGCCCATGTGGGCCGCGTCAATGCGCACCCCGCCTTCGGGAGCGGCCCGGCCGGCAATCATTTCCATATAGGCGGAGCGACTAACCACGTCGCGCGTGGCCCGTTCGGCAACGTCCGGGGCATAGCGCAGCATGTAGCGCTCGCCCTCGCCGTTATACAGGTGCGCGCCCGCGCCGCGCAGGCCTTCTTCCAGCAACGCGCCCGCAACCACGCTGCCGGGCACGATCAATCCGGTGGGGTGGAACTGGATCATTTCCATGTCCCGCATCAGGCAGCCCGCGCGGTACAGCATGGCGATACCGTCAGCCGACTTTTCCGGACCAGGGGCATGGAAGCGGTACTGGGTAGGACCGCCGCCCGTGGCCACCAGGGTGGCCGCGGCCTCAACCGTGATAAACCGCCCGGTGCGCGTGCTGAAAAGCAGCGCGCCGGTCACGGTTTTGCCTTCCTTGTCCAGCAGGAGTTCCACCGCTCTGGTTTCTTCCAGCACCGGAATCCGGCGCTTGAAAACCTGCTCCGTGATCCGGCTGATGATCTCAATGCCGGTCAGGTCGGCCTTGTGCACGGTACGATCAAAAGACTGTCCGGCAAAGGGCTTCTGATGGATGCGGCCGTCCGGGAAACGGTCGAAAAAGCAGCCGCACACGGTTTCCAGTTCCTTGACCGTGGGCGTGGCCTGCTCCACCAGGGTGAGCGCCAAATCCTGGTCGTTGATGTACTGGCCCCCTTTAAGGGTGTCCATGAGGTGCTTCTCGTGCGAATCTCCCGGATCCAGCACCACGTTGAAGCCGCCCTGTACCATGCGGCTACAGCCGCCCTTGCCTTTCAGCGCTTTGGTGGCAATCAGGATATTCAGGCTCGGATCCGCGTCATACGCATAGATAGCCGCCAACTCCGCGGCGGCGCCCATGCCGATGATAAGTAAATCCACTTGCATGTCGGGTTTCATATGGCAACCTTGGTTAAGACAGTTGGACACGACAGGCCCTTGATAGCAAATAAAATGCCAATACAAGACCGCAAAACAATATGCTGATATTATTCCAATTTTAATAAAGCAGCGTCTGCTTTTTTCCATTAAGCCCAAATTTGAGCGCAAGATGGCTATTATTGGGCATTTTCTCTTGTCTGATATTGGGCATTTACGGGTCTGCTAACGCTATAAGCAATTTTGGCTCCTGCCAAGGAAGAAACGCTTTGTATGGAGGGAGTGTACTCTTATGGTACTCGACCGGAATAAAAAGCGGTTCTGACGCAGGCAGGGGGCAAAAGGGCCATAGCGTTAACAGACCCTCGGACATGCCCCGCCCGCGAGAACAGGCAGGGCATGCCTTGTGATACTTCCTATGCTCAGTCTATGGGCGCGGCGCGGCGCTTTTTTACAAGCGTCCATACCGTGTACCCCAGGGAAAGCAGCGTGAGAATAAAGAATATCCAGCAGATGACAGAGCTGAAGAAGATCCCCGGCGACCCGTGCGAGAGAATCAGGGAGCGGCGCAGGTTATCCTCAAACAGCGGCCCGAGCACAAAGCCCACCAGGAGGGGAGCTTCCGGAAACTTGAACACCGCCAGCACGTAGCCCATGATGCCCAAAACGCCCATGACCAGCACGTCAAACATGCTGTTGTTAATGGAGAACGAGCCGTAGCAGCACACCAGCAGAATGACGGGAAAGAGCACGTACTTTGGAATGTGCACTATTTTGGAAAAGGCGCGGATACACCCCATGCCGGCGATGAGCATCAGGACCGAGGTGATCATGATGCCGATATAGATAGCGTAGACTATCGTGATATTTTCCTGAAACAGAAGCGGCCCCGGAGTCAGGTTGTGCATCATGAACGCGCCCAGCATGACCGCGGTGACCACATCGCCCGGCACCCCGAGCGAAAGCAGCGGAATCAGGGTCGCGCCCGCGCAGCCGTTGTTGCCCGCTTCGGCCGCGGCCACGCCTTCAAGCTCTCCCTTGCCGAAATTGTCCCGGTTCGGGGACAGTCTTTTAGCCTCATTGTAAGACATATACGCGGCCGGGGCGCCGCCGATGCCGGGAATGGCGCCCAGAATGACGCCGATGAAGCTGCCCCGGATAGTCGTTTTGAAGCAGCGCTTGAACTCCGCCCAAGTCACCCGGTCACCGCCCACGGCAGTAACTGTTTCCACCTTCGGAGGTCTGCCCGTGCAGGCTTTAAGCACCTCGGGGATGGCGAACAGACCGATGATCAGCGGGATAAAGCTGATGCCGCTCATCAGATCCACGCTGCCGCCGGTATAGCGGTAGGTGCCGTAGACCAGGTCAATGCCTATGGTGGAGAGCAGCAGCCCGATGCAGCCCGCAATAAGCCCCTTGAACAACTCTTCACCGGCCAGGCTGGCCACTATGGTCAGGGAAAAGGCTATGAGCATGAAAAATTCCGGCGGGCCAAAGCTGAGGGCAAAGCTGGCAATGAGCCCCGCGCAGAAGATCAGCGACAGGTTGGAGATAAAATCGGCCGTGCATGAGGCGTACAAAGCCATGTACAAAGCCTTACCCGCCTTGCCTTGCTGGGCCAGGGGGTAGCCGTCAAGCACGGTGCAGGCCGCCGCGCCCGTGCCCGGCGTTTTAATCAAGATGGCCGAAATGGATCCGCCATACATGGCGCCCTTGTAAACGGCTATCAGCAAAAGCAGGGCCGGTACCGGCTCCATATAAAAAGTGAAGGGCAGCAGAAGAGTGACCGCCATGGTGCCGGTCAGTCCGGGCAGAGCGCCGATGATCACGCCAAAGAGCATGCCGGCAACCAGAAGAAAAAAGTTTTCCAGGGTTAAGGCCAGGGCCAGGGCTTGCGTGAGATTTTCGAGCATGATGACATCCCTCGATTATAAGAAGTCCAGAATACCGAGGGGCATGGGCACTTCGGCGACTTTCACGAAAAGATAGTATAAAATGCCTGAGGTGAGCGCCCCGCCTATGATGGGGCGCACTATCTTGCGGTCTCCGCAGAAAAATCCGAACAAGACAAAAAAGAGAAAACCGGTCAGCACAATACCCAGCCAATCCGCCACATAGTACAGCAGTATGAGCGTTCCCATGGCCGCTATTCGGGTGCAGAGGCCCAGCGGGTCATACCTCAGATAGGGCTCCGGCTGCGGGCCTTTTTTTTCCGCACGCATGCGCAGCCAGGACGAGATCATCTGGCCTATGGCAAAAACCAGGGCCATGCCGCATATCCAGTTGGGGAAAAAGGACGGTAAAATGAGGGCGCGCTCGCTCTTATAACTGGCAATGGGACGGACAATGGCCCAATCGTTGATGAACAATAAAAAGCAGAGGGAAATAAGCGCAAAGACCAGGCCTATAATGAAATTCCACTTGTTTTCGCTCAAAGACATAAACTCTACTCCGATGTGTTACGCATGAAATCGGACAAAACCGCGCCCGCAGGGGAGTATGCCGCCCCGCGGGCGCGGCTGGAGCAAATAACTGTTATTTCTCGATGATAATGTTCATTTTTTGACCCAGTTTGCTGAACTTTTCATACTGCTCCATCACGAACTTCTCGGACTCCTCGGGAGAGAGAATGAAGGGAATGGCGCCCAGACTGTGCGTGGTTTCCTGCCACTTTTCGTCGGTCTTGAGCTTGTTCAGCATATCGACGTATACAGCCACCACATCCTTGGGTAGGCCCTTGGGACCGAAAAAGCCGGACCAGCCGACCGCGTTGGTCAGTTCAGGAAACCCGGCCTCAGCCACGGTCGGGACGTTGGGCAGCATCTCAAGGCGCTTTTCCGTGGTCACGGCCAGGGCGCGCACGTCACCGCTCTTGATCACGTCCATCATCGGGGAGAGGTTATTGGGCAGGAACTGGGTATGCCCGCCCAGAAGGGACACTTTTGCCTCGCCGTCGCCCTTGTAGGGCACGGACACGGCCGCATCCTTGGGCAGCCCCGCCGCGTCAAGCAGCATCATGCCCACAATGTCCAGCATGGAAAGCGCGCCCGCGGTACCGTAGGAAAGCGTACCCGGAGCGGCCTTGATGGCGTCCACGAGTTCTTGCAGGGTCTGCCAGGGAGCGTCGTTCTTGACGCAGATCACAAAGGGGTTGATCTCGGTCACGCCCACAAAGGTGAAATCGTCAATTTTGTAGGGAATGGTTCTGTTCAGAGCGGGCACGGAAGCGTTGCAGCTCACCCTGGACATGAGCATGGTGTAGCCGTCCGGCTTGCTGGCAGCCACGGAAGCCGCCGCCACCACGCCGGAAGCGCCGGGCTTGTTCACAACCACAATGGGGTGGGGCAGAATATCTTTGGCGCTGTTGGCAAGGGAACGGGAGGCCAGGTCAGTGGTCGATCCGGCGGCAAAGGGACAGATCAGTTGAATCGCTTTGGTTGGAAATTTCGCCCAGGCAGAGCCGACGGGCCCGACGCACATCAGTGACGCAAGAAGGAACAAGGTACACTTACGAAGCATAGACATTCCTTGTGTGTTCGTAGCTGGTGATGGTGGAGAGTTGGACTAGAGTCAGGTGGAAGAAAGCGACCGTCCGTTTCCCAGGCGTGCTACATATCCGCCCTAGAAACAGAGTTTCGCCGACACAATGAAAATCACGGCCAGTACAAGCTTGCGAAACAACTCCTGATTCATGCGCTTGTTGGCCGTGTTTCCGATGGCGCTGCCCAGCCACACGGCGGGGATGGCAGGCAGGACGGCAAGAAGCTCCTGCATGCTCAAAGCGCCGATCACCAGGTAGGCTATGGTTTTGTAAACGTTGGTTATGAAGAACATCAGGACGATGGTGCCCACAAAGACGCGCCTGTCCTTAATGGAGGTCATGAGATAGAGCGACCAGACAAGGCCGCCCGCGTGCGCCAGCACTGAGGCTACTCCGCCCAGAGAGCCGTAAAAATAGACTTGTTTGCCTTCAAGACACTTGTTGACGCCGCCCAGAGAGCCCTTCAGCCAGCGCACGGGAGCGAAGTTCGGGAACAGATAGCTGATGGCGTAAGCCATGCCGAAGATGCCGATGCCCATGCGAAACCCGGCAGCGGGGATGATTGGCAGGAGCACAGTGCCCACAAGCAGGCCCGGCACCGCGGCCAGCATGATGCGCAACAGTTCTCCGCGAGATGTCCACTGCTTCCAGTAAAAACGCAGGCCGATGGCGTCAGAAGCCAGCATCAACGGCGCACCGAGACCGAGCGCGGTTTTTGCGGGAAAAGCCAGGGACAGGGTGGGCAGCAGAAATATTCCCGACCCGATGCCCACGCCGGTCTTGATGATCCCGGAACAAAGCCCGGCCAGCGCGATAATGCATATTTCCCAGAGGTTCATACCGGCCCACCCGATGCTGAGGTGAAAAGCAGGAAGCCCACAGTGTACACTGAAAGATAATACAGCAAAGACCATTCCACAAGCGACGGAAGAGCTATTAGCCTAGCGCCATAAGGCTTTTGCTTCCCCTTCCGGCCGGAGCAACAGCCTTCTTATTGACCATTATCAGACAAAAATAACGCCCAATAATGAACAAATAACGAATAGCTACCTATTCCTTGTGCCTGTTGCATATATCTGTATATTTTGATATATGCATGTGAATTATAGCAAAAGATGATCCCCACGGAGTTCCTCATGCCTATTAATATTCCGGCGGATTTGCCCGCCCGCGGCGCTCTTGAACAAGAAAATATCTTTGTCATGACCGAAGAAAGGGCCATGAAGCAGGATATCCGGCCGCTCAGAATAGCCATTCTCAACCTGATGCCGACAAAAATCGCCACGGAAATCCAGTTGTTGCGCCTGCTCGGCAATTCTCCGGTCCAGGTGGACATCACCCTGATCAAGGCCGAGCATCATGTGTCCAAAAATACCTCGGCCGACCACCTGGATCGTTTTTACAAAACCTTTTCCGAGATCCGCGGGCAAAAATTCGACGGCATGATCGTCACCGGCGCTCCGGTAGAGCGCCTCGACTTTGATGCGGTGGATTACTGGTATGAACTGGCCGAAATCATGGACTACAGCCGCACGCACGTCTTTTCCACGCTGTACATATGCTGGGGGGCGCAGGCCGGGCTTTTCCACCATTTCGGCGTGCACAAGCTTCCCTTGGAAGAAAAAAAATTCGGCGTGTTCCCGCACCTGGTGCATGACCGCCTGGACCCCATATTCCGGGGCTTTGACGACATGTTTTTCCTGCCCCACTCCCGGCATACCGAAATTACGCGCGAATCCATTCTTGCCCATCCCGACCTTACACTGCTGGCCGACTCCCCGGAAGCGGGCGTGGCCATCGTCAAAGATCGCAAGCGCCGCCAGTTTTTCATCACCGGGCACTTTGAGTACGATGCGGACACCCTGGCCCGCGAATATTTCCGCGACCTGGACAAGGGCCTGTCCATTGCCGTGCCCAAACACTACTTCCCCGGCGACGACCCCCGGAAAGATCCCTTTGTTTCCTGGCGCGCCCATGCTAATCTGTTTTTCTCCAACTGGCTTAACTTCTATGTTTATCAGGATACGCCCTTTGACATCGAAAACATCGGGCCGGAGCGGTAACGCAGGAGTCAAATAAAGGCAGGAAGTTACATATGAAACTACTCGCCATCAACGGTAGTCCCCGTAAAAGCATGAATACCGCCGCTCTGCTGGAGCAGGTGGTCAAAGGCGCGGCCTCCACAGGGGCGGACGCCGCCTTGATCCATCTGCGCGACCTGGCCTACAAAGGCTGCATCAGTTGCTTCCACTGCAAGCGAATCGGTGACAAGCACTACGGCCGCTGCGCGATCAGAGATGAACTCACGCCCGTGCTGGACGAGGCGCATGAGGCTGATGTGATCGTGCTCGGTTCACCGTTTTATTTCAGCACGGAAACCAGCCTGATGCGCGCCTGCATGGAACGGCTTTTTTTTCAATACTTCCTGTATACCGCCCAAAAGCCCCCGCTCTCCCCGCGCAAGAAAGCCACGGCCCTGCTCTACACCATGAATGTGCGTGAACAGGACATCCCGCTCTATGGCAAGGACAAGGTTATTGCTGTGGCCAAAGGCGTCATGGAACGGTTGTTCGCGCCCTGTGAGGTGTTTCTGTGTACGGACACCAAGCAGTTCAAGGATTATTCAAAGTATGAGGTGGACTATTTTGATGTGCCCGCCAAGCTGAAGCGCCATGAAGAGGTCTTCCCCCAGGATCTGAAGCGCGCCTTTGCGCTCGGAGCGCGGCTGGCCGGGTAACGGTACGGGCGGGCATACAAAACCGCGCGGCTTCCTTGGCGAAGCCGCGCGGTTTGTTTTTCATCCATTTTCTATAACGGCTTTATTTCATGGCCGTTGCCTTCATTCTCTCCTGGTGCGACATAGCGGCCAGCTTCGTCACCTTGGCCAGTTCAAGCCCCAAGGCCTTGGCCAGGCGGGCGCCGTAGTCCTTGTCCGCAAGATAGCAATGGGCGGTGTGGCGGTATTTGACGTTTTCCGATACCGGGCCGATGTTCCGCGCCGTGTTCTCGATCAGCAGCAGCTTTTTGTCCTCGGTGATCAGGCGGTACAGATCACCGGCTTGATAGAAATCATCGGGATGCTCGTCCTTGGGTTCGTAGGAGTCCATCGCGCCTCTGATTTCCAGCGGCGGTTCCTTGTATTCCGGCTGCTCATCCCACTCCCACAGACTGTTCGGCTGATAGCCGAGGGTGGAGCCGTAGTTGCCGTCAACCCGCATCTGCCCGTCCCGGTGGTAGGCATGCACAGGACATTTGGGCGCGTTCACCGGGATGGACGTGTGATTGACCCCCAGCCGGTAACGCTGGGCGTCACCATAAGAAAACAGGCGCCCCTGCAGCATCTTGTCCGGAGAAAGGCCGATGCCTGGCACAATGTTGGCCGGGTTGAAGGCGGCCTGCTCCACGTCGGCGAAATAGTTTTCCGGGTTGCGGTTCAGTTCAAGCACGCCCACCGGAATCCGGGGAAAGGTCTTCTGGCTCCAGACCTTGCTGAGGTCAAAGGGATTGTCCTTATGTTTGTTCGCCTGCTCTTCGGTCATGACCTGGATGAATACATCCCACTGCGGGAAGTCGCCTCGTTCAATGGCGTCATACAGGTCCCGCTGATGGCTTTCCCGGTCACGGCCGACAAGTTCCTCAGCTTCCTGATCCGTGAGATTCTTGATGCCCTGCCGGGTGCGCAGGTGGAACTTGACCCAAACCCGCTTGTTAGCCGCGTTAATCAGACTGAAGGTGTGGCTGCCGAAACCGTGCATGTGGCGGTAGGAAAGGGGAATGCCCCGGTCGGACATGACGACCGTCACCTGGTGCAGCGCTTCGGGCAGCATGCTCCAGAAGTCCCAATTGTTTTGCGCGGAACGCATGTTTGTTCTGGGGTCGCGCTTGACCGCATGGTTCAGGTCAGGAAAGCGCAAGGGATCACGCAGGAAAAAGACCGGCGTGTTGTTGCCCACCAGGTCCCAGTTACCTTCTTCGGTGTAAAACTTCATGGCGAAACCACGGATGTCGCGTTCGGCATCCGCCGCGCCCCGTTCGCCGGCGACAGTGGAAAAACGCACGAAGGCTTCAGTTTTCTTACCTATTTTTGAAAATATTTTAGCCTTGCTGTACTGTGTAATATCGTGCGTTACCGTAAAGGTGCCGAAAGCGCCCGAACCCTTGGCGTGCATACGCCGCTCAGGAATGACTTCCCGGTCGAAATGGGCAAGTTTTTCTATGAACCACGGGTTCTGGAGCATCATGCCCCCACGAGGACCCGCAGTGATCGAATTGGTGTTGTCCGCTACCGGAGCCCCTGCCGCTGTCGTCAGTTTTTTGTTGTTTTTAGCCATGCCATACTCCATTTGGTTACAAATCACAGATTACCTGATTTGTATGCTATTTATATGGCTATGTCTATATTGGCACGCATAATTTAGCTTCCGTCCATGACTCAAGCAGCCTCGCATACGTTCCGTACAGGGCTTATGGCGCTTCTCTATCCAAAGCCCGGCAGTTCACTGCCTCGGCCAGGTGCGGCGTGGTTATATCCGGTGCGCCTTCAAGATCAGCGATGGTGCGGGCGATGCGCAGTATGCGGGTATAGGCGCGGGCGGAGAGATGCAGGACCTTGACCGCCTCGCCGAGAAAGGCGTGGCCGTCAGAGTCCAGGCGGCAGTGGCGTTCAAGTTCGCGGCCGGAAAGATCCGCGTTGCAGCGGGATCGGTTCCCGGCAAAGCGTTCCCGCTGCCGTTCACGCGCCGCCTGTACATGCGCCCGCATGTCGGCCGAGGACAAACCGGGCTTGTCGCTACGCAAGTCCTTGTAAGGTACGGCAGGCACTTCCACGTGCAGATCAATGCGATCCAGCAGCGGGCCGGACAGGCGGGATCGGTAGCGCTGGATCTCCGCCCGGCTGCATGTGCAGGCCTTACGCGTATCCGTGAGGTAGCCGCAGGGACAGGGGTTCATGGCCGCGATCAGCATAACCCGCGCCGGGTAGGTCAGGGTGTGGGCGGCTCTGGCAATGGTGATCGCGCCGTTTTCCAGAGGCTGGCGCAAAACCTCCAGCGTCTGCTTGCGGAATTCCAGGAGCTCATCCAGAAAAAGTACGCCCCGATGGGCCAGGGAAAGCTCGCCCGGACGCGGAATTTGTCCGCCGCCGACCATGCCGTATTCGGAAATGGTGTGGTGCGGCGCCCTGAAGGGGCGCTCCCTGATAATGCCCTGTCCCGGCGTCAGGAGCCCAGCCACACTGTAGATCTTGGTCACCTCGAGGGCTTCTTCGAAAGAAAGCGGCGGCAGCACTGTGCCCATGCGCTGAGCCAGCATGGTCTTGCCGCTGCCCGGAGGCCCCAGGAAAAGCAGGTTATGACCGCCCGCAGCCGCAATTTCCACGGCCCGCTTGGCATGTTCCTGCCCTTTAACGTCCGCGAAATCCCCTAAGACCCTGCCCAGGGCATCCCCGTTATTTTCCGGGGGCAATGGGCAGCACGGCTCCAGATCCATGCTTTCCGATAAAAAGGCCACGGCCTGGCCCAGACTTTCCAGTCCGTAGACCGGCAGCCCTTCCACCACCGCAGCCTCACAGGCGTTGTCTTTGGGCACGAAAAAAGCCTTCGCCCCTTCGGCGCGGGCCAGAATAGCCAGCGGCAACACCCCGGCCACGGCTTTCAGTTCCCCGGTCAGCGAAAGCTCTCCGGTAAAAAAGCAGCCCTCACCCGCTCCTTGCGGCAACACTCCCGCAGACGCCAGCAGGCCTATAGCCAGAGGAAGATCATAGGAACTGCCGCCCTTTTTACGATCCGCAGGGGCCAGGTTCACGGTGATGCGCGCTGGCGGCAGGCGGAAATTGCCGTTGCGCAAGGCCGCAAATACCCGATCCCGTGATTCGCGCACAGCCCCTTCAGCCAGACCGACCATAGTAAATGCCGGAAGCCCGGCGCGCGCATAATCCACCTCCAGGTCCACCCGAAAGGCATCAACGCCATATACCGCGCCACAAGCTACCTTAGTAATCATGCCGTCTCTTTTTGTGACGGGCCAGGCCGAGATCTACCAACCGCTGCACCAGTTGTTCATAGGAAAGCCCGACAGCGGCCGCCTCCTGCGGAATCAGGCTGGTGGGCGTCATGCCGGGCAGGGTGTTCACCTCGAGCAGCACAGGATCGCCGTTTTCCGGCGCCATGAAATCGGAACGGCTGTACCCTGTGATGCCGAGCGCCTGATGCGCGGCCAGCGCCATGGCCTGGATCTTTTTGTTCAGCGTATCGGGCACCGGAGCGGGACAAAGCTCCTCGGCCCCACCGGGAGTGTATTTGCTGGTATAGTCAAAGACCTTGCCCGTGGCAGGCTTGATCAGAATAGTCGGCAGCGCCTCGGGAACTTCCGCCCCGTTTTCGAGCCGCCCGAGCACGCCGCAGGTAATTTCCCGCCCGTTCACCGCGCTCTCCAGCAAAAAGGCGGCATTAACGGCAAAAAGACGATCCAGGGCTCCGTCCAGATCTTCCGGCCGCTCCACCTTTTCCATGTGCAGGCTAGAGCCTCCGGTGTTGGACTTGATGAACAGCGGGTACGCCATTTCCGGTTGCCAGCCTTTGTCCGGCCTGGCATTGAGCAGGATATAGGGCGCCGTGTTCAGCCCGGCCCCCATGAACAGCGCTTTAGCCGCGGCTTTGTTCAGGGCCAGCATGGAAGCCGCTGGTCCCGCTCCCTGGTAAGGGCAGCCGAGCTGTTCAAGCATGGCCTGGACAAGCCCGTCTTCTCCGGGAGAACCATGCAGATTGATAAAGGCGAAATCCTTGCCCCTGACTGCTCCGGGCAGGCCGTCCAGGGAACGGACCGGATCATGAAGCGTCACTTTGTGCCCGAGCGCCTCAAGGGCCTTGTGGATGCCCTTGCCGCCAGAGAGAGATACCTCACGTTCGCTTGACCAGCCGCCCGCTATCAGCAGTATATTCATTCAACCCCACTCCCAAACGACGCGAAAGCGCCTCTTCTATACGTTTGCCCTGCCGGAAGGAACTTTCGATTCTCGAACGCGCATAGTCGTTCACGCCGTAACGCACCAGCAGATCCTCAAAACGCTCCTCAAGCGGTACATACCTGTCGTGCATGACCCGCTTGTCGGCATAAGCAAGAGCCAGGAGCATGAAACTATCGTCATTATCCGCGTCTTCCGCCCAGGGCCAGAACACGTGAGCGAGCACAGCCTGGGCAATGGGACCGTTGCCGGTTTCACGCATGACCCAGGCCGCGCCGAGTTGAGCATGGTTTCCGCCATAGTGAATGGTGTAGGTTTTGGCCAGATCGTGCAGAAGCCCCGCAGCCAAAACCGCTTCCGGGTATATGTCCAGGCCCAAATCCTTGGCCCGCAGAGCCAGGGCATAGGCCATTCCGGCCACTTGTTCACTATGGGCGCGAATGTTGTCCAGCATGGCATAGCGATCCCACAAGGCGTCGCAGTCTTGCCGGCGCGGGATCAGCAGAAGCTCCGGGTAAAGCCTTGCGGCAGCGGCAAGGGGCAGCGGCTCGACGGCTCCGGAAAATCCGCTGTGCCCGGCCGTGGGCAAGCAGACATGCCGGTCCGGATCGAACATCTCCATAGGAGCGTGGGGCATGGCAAGCAGCGGAATATCCTGTGCCTTCCGGGCAGGAGGCCCGGCAGGGGGCGGGTGAGCCGTTGGCAGGCGGCCCGGAAAATCGCCCGGACAACGCTTATCTGAAGAGGAAGGAGAGGTCATGCGGTCAGCATCGTTTGCCATTGGGCATCCTTATCATTACGCGAACAGGAGCGGTGCAAGCCGGAGCATGCCGCAAAGCGGGACGAATGTCCACGCCGCGACTTGATTTTTTGGAGGGGCTCCGCCCCTCCACCCCACCAGGGCCTGGCATAGTAGCGCACCGGCTGTGTCTCTGCGATGCCCTGAGATGTGAACCACGTGAGCCTTTATGATGCATATTATCCGGACCGGGCATTCCTGAAAACAGCGAAGCTGTTTTCAGGTAATGAGGGGTGCAGGGGAAATCATTTCCCCTGCCGGGGTTTGGGGCGGAGCCCCAATAATAGAGCCAGACCCTATTTTTACGGCCTGGTATGCGCTTCCTGATTAAGCATGCGCGGCGGAACTATGGAGGGATTGTTTTGTGGGTCCGGCTGCCCTGTGCCGGTAAGCTGCCTCGGCGCCCGCATGGGCGGCAAGTTGGGAGGGCCTTGAGGAGTTTCCGCAGTCGGTTCCGCCGGGTAGGCCCGTCCCGTGGCTTCAGGTGAACCGGCCTTCACCACTGGCGCGCTTTGCGCCCCTTGCGGCACAACCTGGGCGGAGGAGTCCTGTCCGGGCGCTTCCCCATAGGGCGACTGCACGGATAAAGGGCCGCCAACGGGAGCCGCGGGAACAGGCATCTCCGAAGAGACCGGCGCAACAACAGCCCGACCGTTCGTGTCCGGCGCGTCCGGCAGCGCGACAGTACTTCCGGGATACGGAAGGGGGTTGAGCAACGGAGCGCGGAGCAACACAGTGACCCGGACCGGAAGCTCCTTTTGCGGCAAAGAGAGGGCTGCCTCGTCTCCCTGTTGTGGCAGAACGTCGATCCACACAGCGGCAAAGGACTTTTCATTTCCGGCAGTCGAAACCGCGCTGGCGGGCAATCCCGGCGTCACGGCCGCGACAAAACCTTCGAGCAGCACGGTCTCGGGCGTGTCCAGACGGATTTGGCATTGCTGTCCGGCCCTGAGCCTGGCTGCTTCTTTGTCCGAGGCAAGAGCCCGGACCCGCGCAAGCCGCCCGTCAGGCCGGAACAGCAGGCTGGGCTGCATGGGCGTGGCCATGTCGCCGGGACGCACAGCCACATCAATGACTGTTCCATTCTCGGGCGCGGTTATGACCGCCGTTGCCAGCGCGGCCCGCAGATCAACCACGCGGGCTTCCTGCTCTTCAAAATTTTTCAGGCGTTCGCCTTCTGACAGTCTGTCCGCTCCGACAATTGACTGCATATCGCGCATGCGCCGGATTTCCACCCCCGTGGCCGCGCGCTCCAGACTGAGGCCCTCAAAGGCCTGGCGGGCATCTTGCACTTCCCTGCGCGCCGAGGCAAAATGCGCTTCCGCTCCCTCCAGTTCATGCCTGGCGAGCTTACCCTGGTCCGCCAGCATGGAAGCGCGGCGGTAAAGAATGGCGGCCTGCGCCTCTTTACCCGTGGCCTCCTGCAAACGGCGTTCCGCTGCTTCCTCTGTCAGGCGCTGACGATCCAGGCGATCCGTCAAACTTTCATCCTTGCCGTCAACTCCCGGCACACGCAGCAAGCTCGGTGGCACGAGCATGGCCAGGGCCTGTAATTGTTGCTCTTCCCTGACCAGGGCGGAGCGCAAAGCGGCTTCATCAAAGCGGATCAGGACCGCACCCCGGAGTACGTGCAGACCGGGCCGGACCGGCACTTCCGTAACCTGACCGCCGGATTCCGAAGTGAGAACGCGTAGATTACTCTGTAACACGCCCTCAAGCTGCATGCGGCCGGACAGATAATAAAAGACCCCGGCTCCGGCGCCTGCCAGCAACAGCAGGACGGCAAGGGCAAACCAGAGTATGCGGCGCGAAGCGTTTTTTGTTTGTTCAGGCATGGTCAGCGACATGGGTTCCTCCAACACACTATGTCGGAATTTATCTCAGGATGGGAGGAAATTGCAAGTTCCGCACCAAAAAAACAGGCAGGGACATGATTGCCGAAAATCTCCGCAAGCTGTGCGGATCCGCCGGGAACAGGCGAGCGGGGAAGAAGCGACGGCGTCAGGTTTCTGTTATATGCAGTTTACGCTTTCAAATGGTTGCTTAACGGTCGGCAAAGCCGCCCTACAACCATTTGGCGGCAAGGATTTGCTCGCAAATCCTTGCGGAGCGGATGAACTTTTTCAAAGTTAATCCGCTCTATTCTCCAAGGCGTCCGGCCGTAAGGCATAAAAAGCGCCGAGCAGATAGAGTGAACCGCACAGCAACAGCGGGTGTTGCCGGGCGCGGGCGCAAGCCGGATCAAACACTTCCGGCATGCGATCAGCCATATGCCGCGCGGCAATCTCCAAGGCCTGCGTCAGACTGTCAGCCGGGAACGCGTTCAGCCCGATCCGCGCGGCCAGTTCCGCCGCAGGCATGGCCCTGGGGTTGTCCGCAATGGGCGGCGCCACAATAAGCCCCGTGGCCAAGGCCCGCAAATGCGGCAGCATGGTATCGAGATCCTTGTCGCCCAGGCAGGAAAACACTACAGCCAAAGGCGCAATGCCCGCGCGGGACAGGCTTAGCCCCAAGGCGGCCAGACCGTGGCTGTTATGCGCTCCGTCCAGCAGCAGAGGCGGCCAGCCGAGGGCGCAAGGGCTGAACATATCCGGCTCAGCCACACGGGCGGGAAGGTACTGCATGCGGCCCGGCAGCCAGGCTGAAGCCAGTGCCCGCGCTTCCACATCCGGTTTCGGCTCACAAAGGGTGACAAGCGTTGCCGACACCGGGGCGGGCAATGCGCCGCGCTGCGCCGAGCGCAACAATACCCGCCATGCGGCAAGGGCCAGCCGGGCATTGTCCTGTTGGTGTTCACCGTGCAGGCGCAGTTTGAGGCCGCCTTTTTCCGGGAAAATCTCCTGCACAAAGGTATCCCGCTCCCGGGCCACTCTGTCCAGTTCGGCACGGGCTTCAGGTCGCTGAGGCGCGCTGACCGCCGGTTTTCCCGGCCGGATAGCGCCGGCCTTGTCCGCCGCTATTTCCCTTAAGGTTGCGCCGAGCACGGCCTGATGATCGAGATCAAAGGGGGTGAATACCAACAAATCCGCTTCCAGAGCGGTTGTGGCGTCAAAGGTTCCGCCCAGTCCGGTCTCCATGACCGCGACATCCGCTCCCGCTTGCGCAAAGGCCAGGGTCGCCAGGCAGGTGACAAACTCGAAATAGGAAAGCGCCTCGCCTCCCTGCCGCATCAAGGCATTGCCCAGTGCGGTCCACGCCTCCCCGGACAGCATTGCGCCGTTCACGCGCACCCGTTCACGCACGGAAACAAAATGAGGAGAGGTATGCAGGCCGGTGCGCAGGCCGTGTTCGCGGGCCAGACGCTCCAGCATGGTGGCGGTGGAACCTTTGCCGTTGGTGCCCACAACCTGGATTACGGCATAAGGCGGACGAACCAGACCGAGCCGCTTCAGCACGTCCCGCATGCGCTCAAGGCCGGGCGTCATACGGAACAGGCCGAGACCGTCAAGGTAGCGTTCGCAATCGGTAAAGGAGGAAAAGAAGTCCGTGGCGCACATGAACGGCACTACCTGCCGCTTTTTTTCGCTGCGGGGGTTTCCTTATTCGAACTGTGCAGACCGAGATCCCGCATTTTTTTATACAGTTTGTTGCGGGAAATACCCAAAACCTGAGCGGCCAGGGTCTTATTATATTCAGTGCTGGCAAGCACGGCCATAAGCACCTTGCGCTCGGCCTCGGCCCCGGCTTTGGCCAGATCCTGCTCTTCCACCCGCACGTCTTCAACGACCTTGGGCCGCCCGCTGCGCATTTCGCTCAGGAAACGATCCGGTAAGTGATTGATGTTCAGAATATCGCCGTCGCCCTCCAGGTTATACAGGGCGAAGGTCAGTACGTTCTTCAGTTCACGAATGTTGCCGCGCCAAGGGTAGAGGCCGAACACGCGGTATAGCTCGTTGGAAATGTGTATCTCACGGGCCCGCTTGTGTCCGAGGCTCTGTTCGATAAAATAGCGGGTCAGGAGCGGAATATCGCTGATGCGATCGCGCAGAGGAGGAATGGTCAGTTCCAGGATGTTCAGCCTGTGGTACAAGTCTTCCCGGAAGCTCCCGTTCTTCACCTGTTCGGCCAAGTTTTTGTTGGTTGCGGCAATCAGGCGGAAATCCGAATGCAGGCGGCCGGGATGAGCGATTTTCTGTATTTCTCCGCTCTCCAGCACGCGCAGCAGCTTGGCCTGCATGGGCAGAGGCAACTCAGCGATTTCATCAAGAAAAATCGTACCGTTATCCGCAAGTTCAAATTTTCCCTTCATGCCTCCGGACTTAGCGCCCGTGAATGCTCCGGCCTCATAGCCGAAGAGTTCGGACTCCATAAGCTCATGCGGCAAGGCCGCGCAGTTGACCGTAACAAAAGGCTTGGACGCGCGCTCGCTTGCCGCGTGCAGGGCCTGAGCGATCAGCTCCTTGCCCGTGCCGCTCTCCCCGAACAACAGAATCGGCTCTATGCTGCGGGCAAAGCGTCTGCCGCGCTTTTTCATGGCCTGCATGGATTCGGACTCTCCGACAATGCTCTCGAACGTACTGAGCATCCCATGTTTTTTATGGGACTTACGCTCAAAATAGTCGGCCTGCTCCTCCAGGTTGCGCACCGTGTCCAACAGGGAAAGCAGCTTGCCTTCACCAAGCTTGGTGGAAATGCTTTCTATGGTGACGCCGACGAGTTCACCATTGGCGTCCAGTATGGGATACCTGAAGGAAACACCTTGGACGTTATCTTTGGTGACACTCGAGCAGAGAGTCAGCTTACGGGTGCGGATGGTGGCCATGACGCCCTGTTCGGCGGTCAGAAAATACTCTGAAACGTGCTTGCCGACGATATCTCCGGGGAGATTGAACATCTCCAGGAATGCCTTGTTGACGTAAAGAAAATCGCCGCCGGCGGAAAGTATGGCTATCCCGGTATGCAGCATTTCAAAAACCCCGGTGTAGGGGCTTTCAGCAAGTTCCGCCAGCGCTTCGGGAGTAGTGAAATTGTGGGTAGTGGACATCGGATGTTCCTGGTACAGGCGGTTTGGTCCGGCATTAAGCAGGCATCCCAAGCTTAACGTGCCGTTTAGAGTAGGGAGGAAAACGGGCATCGTCAAGAGGCCCCCGTGGTGTCACGCAGCCTGATACAATTGTACCATTTTCAGTACAAACAGTGTACAGGCAAAAAAGCATACTATTCACAAAAAATAAATAATTTTACATCGTTACATTTTTGTGTCCTGAATAACCCTTCAATAACCGCCCCACCGTCTCTGATTCTGAGCGCACACTTTCACACTGTATATCTATAATATATTGTAATTATTAATAGTATATTGTGGCACGAGCCTTGCTACTAATAAAGTAAATTTCTGTTGCCAATTTCTTTTCACCCAAAGCTTTTCATAAAAAAGGAGCCTGACCATGTTAAAGGACAGTATGCAAACTACCGGCGCTTGCGCCGTGAATTGGGAAAATGCCGATCAGCGCATCAAGGATCACAAGGCGTTCCTGATGGATTCCCCCCAAAAGATGGACCCGCAACGTCTGCAGTTCCTCACGGAGATATATGAGGAATACAGGGGTGAATCGGCCGTTATCAAGCGCGCCAGACTCCTTGAGCGCGTTCTGACCAAAAAGGACATCTTCCTTGACAACAACCCTGTCGTCGGCACCATTACCGGCTTCCGCGCGGGCGTGTATGCGTATCCCGAGTGGCAGGTCAACTGGATCAAAGACGAACTTGACATGGTCAAGATGACCGCGCAAACAACCGCGAAATCCTCCCTCGGCGAAGTGGGCATTCCGCAGGAAACCCAGGATCTGCTCAAGCAGGTGTACAAGCAGTGGAAGGGCAACACCACCTATGACCGCGCCAACGCCATCTACAAAGAAATTTACGGCGAAAACGCTGAACTGCTCGTAAAATCCGGCTGGATTTATCCGGTGAACGACAACAGCACCGGTTCCGGCTCCGCCGATTACAACAAGGTGATCACCAAAGGCATTTCCGGCATTCTGGCGGAAGTGACCGAACGTCTTGAAGCTCTGCCCAAAAAGGCCACCAACTACAACAAGATGGAATTCTACCGCGCCTGCCAGATCGTCCTGAAGGCCATCATTACTTATGCCCACCGCTATGCGGATCTGGCTGAAGCCACGGCCAAGACCGAAAGCTGCCCCAAGATGCAGGCCGAATTGATGGAAATCGCCGAAGTGTGCCGCCATGTGCCCGAGCATCCGGCCCGCAACTTCCGTGAAGCCCAGCAAGCGTTCTGGTTCACCCACCTGATCTTCCAGATCGAACAGACCGGTTGCGGCGTCTCTCCGGGCCGTTTCGGTCAGTACATGTATCCTTACTACCGCCAGGACATTGATAACGGCACCCTGACCAAGGAACAGGTCATTACCCTGCTCCGCTTCCAGTTCCTCAAGCACCTGGAAGTCGCCGTGTACCAGGGCACCTCTTATGCGCTGTCCTTCTCCGGTCACACCGGCCAGGCCCTCACCATGGGCGGCTACACCGCTGACGGCGAAGACGCTTCCACCGAGCTTGAAGAACTGCTCATGGACACCCAGATCATCATGAACAACATCCAGCCCGCCCTGGTGCTGTTCGTCACGCCCAAGACAAAGCAATCCATACTGGATAAAGCCGTGGAGTGCATTCGCGGCGGCAGCGGCATGCCCCAAATCATGAACGCCAACGTGGTCATTCCGCGTCATCTGTCCCGTTTCGGCTCGCGCGGCATCACCATCGAAGAGGCCCGCGCAAACAGTGTCGTGTTCGGCTGCGTGGGCACCGGCCAGCAGGGTCAGGGTTCCTACATAACCTTTGAAGGCCAGCCCAACCTGGCCAAGCTCGTTGAGTTCACCCTTTTTGACGGCCTTGACACCAACACCAAGAAGCAGCTTGGCCCCAAGGTGAAGGACCCCAAAGAAATCAAGACCTGGGAAGAGTTCTATGCGGCCTTCCTTGAACACAGCAAGTACTTCTTCAAGCTGCAACGCCGCATCAGCGACATCGGCAACGCCACCCGTGAAGAAATCGTGCCCACCGTGTTCCGCTCCACTGTGCTTGAAGGCTGCCTGGAAACGGGCCTGTGCGAGGAAGCTGGCGGTCCCAAGTACGCCCAGTCCCTGTGCATCACCACCAGCGGCGTGGACGCGGCCAACTCTCTGTATGCTGTCAAGCACCTGGTATACGACACCAAAAAGCTGACCATGGAGCAACTTCTGGAAGCTCTGGCCGCCAACTTCGAAGGCTATGACGAAATTCAGAAGATGTGCTTTGAAGCGCCCAAGCACGGCAACGACTACCCCGACATGGACAACGTGATACAAAGCATGTACCGCGACCTGGAAGCAATCTATCGCGCCAGCGGCACCGACTACCTCGGTTACGAAGCCCGTATGGATGCCTTCTCCCTGTCCTTCCACAACTACTTTGCCCCGTTGACCTCCGCTCTGCCCAACGGACGCCGCAGAGGCGAACCCATGACCGATGCCAGCGTATCCGCCATGCCCGGCACGGACGTGGAAGGCGTTACCGCGCTCATGAAGTCCGCGGCCAAGGCCGTTGATACCGTGAAGTACAACGCCAACCACTTCAACGTGAAGTTCCTGCCTTCCTTCCTGGCAGGCCCGTCCGGCGCCCGCAACCTGTGGTCTCTGATCAGGACCTACTTTGACCTCGGCGGCTGCCACATCCAGTTCAACTGCGTGGATACCGAAGTCCTGAAGGATGCTCAGAAGAACCCGCAGAACTACAAGGAACTTGTGGTCCGCGTGGCCGGTTTCAGTTCCTACTTCACGCGGCTTGACAAGGGCGTACAGAACGAAATAATCAAGCGCACCCAGCACGAACAGATGAGATAACATTTACCATACCATTAAATACGGCCGCCGCTGTTGCGGGAATCCGCCGGCGGCGGCCCAACTGATAAAAGAGGTTAGCAACAAATGAATGTCAAAATGAACAACGGCGTCGCGGAAAAGTTCCGCGCCCTGCTGAAAGAGGAAGGCGGCGATGCTGCCGTGCGCATCCGCGAGACAAAAGTAGGTACGGCCTGCAAGGCCAGAATAGTGCTTCGGGCAAGCATTGATGACGAGCGCGAAGATGATGATGTCGTAGCGGAAATAGATTCCATCCCCTTTGTGATCAACGAGGAACTTGTCGAACAATACGGACTGGATTTTGTTATCACCCTGGGTGAAGACGGCATGCCCGAGGTTGAAGCGGCAGGCTGATCCACGCGCTGGTGGCTGACGGCTTTGTTCAGCCATATCCGAATTCGCAAGCCCGTGGCCGCAGAAGCTGCGGGCTTGTTGCGCTTTAAACAGGAGATACCGGCCATGCTCAAGATTTCCCTTACTTCCGAAGCCGCGGACGGCTTGCGCGCCCTCCTGGAAAAGGAAGAGAGCAGCGACGCGCGGCTGCGCATCCGCGAGTTCAGGAGCGGCTGCGGCGGCTGAAGCACGAATACCGAGGTGATGCTCAGGTTGAGCATAGACGATGAATTGGAAGACGATGACATGCAAGGCGAGGCTGACGCTCTGCCTTTTGTTATCGGCAGGCTGCTTTTTGATCAGTATGGAAGCGAATTTGCCATCGCTGTAGACCCGAACGGAAGATACCTGGTCACCCCTAAGGAATGGAAAGTCGCGCCCCTCAGGGCTACGCGCTTCTCTATCCGGTAGCGCTCCGGTAAAGTATAAGGAACTTCACATGGATATAGACGCGTTTTTCCAGGGGCTGGACGCCGGATACAAAAGCGGCGACAGGGAGCTGATCGCTGCTCATCTCCTGCACAGCCTGAACCAGGCCGACGCGGAAAAGGACTTTAACGCCGCCGTTACCATACTCAATGAAATGATGGGCTTTTACCGCAAGATCAGCGATCATGCCGCGTCCATCAAAGCCGGGGATCAGGCCATAGCGATCCTGCGCTCCCTCGGCTATGAGAACACGGTTCCCTTTGGCACCACCCTGCTCAATGCGGCCACGGCCCATAGAGCCGCCGGGAACACTGTCCGGGCCCTGGAGTTTTTCACCGGCGCGCTCGGCGTTTTTCGGCATCACCTGCCCGAGGATGATTACCGGTTGGCCGGTGTGTACAACAATGTCAGCTCCATTTATGAAGAATTAGGCAACTATGATGAGGCCGTGGAAAATCTCGAACTGGCGCTGACCATCCTGGAAAAGCAGGATGGCGTGCCCCTGGACACGGCCACGGTTATGGTCAATCTGGCTCATGTACTGCTGAAGATTAACAGACAGGACGAAGCCGTGGCAATTCTGGAAAAGGCCATGGCTGTTTTTCAGAACACGCGCACGGAAGCCACCGGACCGCAATATGCCGCGGCCCTGGCGGGCATGGCCGAGGCCTACTACAGAATAGGCAGGATTCAGGATGCGGTGCGGGCCTATGAATCCGCGCTGGCCCACCTGAAAACGGCCGTGGGCGAAAATGCGGACTATGCCTTTACCCTGCGTAACCTGGCTGTCGCCTACGAAGCCCTTGGGGCGGCGGAAAAGGCGAATGAACTGATGCACAGGGCGCATCAGCTCCTCAGCGCCCTTGGCATGGACACGGCTCCGGAAAGCGTCCTGCCCTCCGAAGACTCGCCGCTACAGTGAAAAGATGCCGATTTACAGCAAATCGCCGCTATGGGATGCATCCCGTAGCGGCGATTTTTTATGTACATAGTGGGTCAGCGTTTTCAGAGCCGGTCCGCCTTACCTTACGCTAGGGGCTGTCTCCAAATAAGGGCTTTTGCTCCAAGAGCAAGGAACCCGGCCCTTTTTGCGAAGGGAGTGTACTCTTATGGTACTGACTCGGCACATCCTGTGCCTCGGCCTTCGGCTACCGCCCTGCGGGCGGTTCCCAATTTTGCTATCCTGCAAAATTGTCGACCGGAATAAAAAGTTTTCCTGACGCAGGCAGGGGGCAAAAGGGCCATAGCCTTAACAGGCCCTACTCTACCCGTTCTCGCGCAGACGCTGCACCAGACCTTGCAGTTCATACGTTTGTTTGGTCAGTTCCGTGACAGCCTGAGTGGACTGGGCCATTGCCGCGGCATTTTCTCCCGCCATTTCATTAATCTGCTCCAGAGTCCGGGTAATCTCCCCGCTGGAGGCGGATTGCTGCTCAGCGGCAGCCGCAATGGCCTGGATCTGCCCGGCAACAGCACGCGCGTCTGTCACTATCGCTTCCAGGGATGTGCCGGATGCGGCGGCCAGCTTTTGCGCGTCCTGCACATTGCGCGCGGCCTCAGCCTGGGCGTCAATACTGCGCTGCGTTCCCTGCTGAATGCCGCTGATGGCCGAGCCGACCTCTTTGGTGGCCTGCATGGTCTTTTCCGCAAGCTTACGCACTTCGTCAGCCACAACGGCAAACCCGCGTCCGGCTTCTCCCGCGCGGGCCGCTTCAATGGCGGCGTTAAGCGCAAGCAGATTGGTCTGATCCGCAATATCGTTGATCACGGACATAATCGCACCAATGGCTTCGGCCTGTTTACCCAAATCAACAGACTCCCTGGTCGTGCTTTCCGCGCTTTTCTGCAGCCGGTCCAAGGCGGTTATGGACTCAGTGACAATACCCGCTCCCTCGGTAGCCTTTTGGCTGGCTCCGTTCGAACCTTCAGAGGCGACAGCCGCGTTGCGGGCGACTTCCAGCACCGTGGCGTTCATTTCTTCCATTGCGGTCGCCGCGGAAGCCACAGCCTGCCGTTGCGACTCCGCGCCGTGACCGGCTTGCTCAACTTGGGCTGACAGTTCGTCCATGGCCTCGGACAGGCGGCCCACTACCTGCTCCACGCTCTGCGCCGCCTCCAGAAGGGCCTTTCTCCCTTCTTCGGCTTTTTCCTTGGCCACATCCGACTCCTGCATGGCCGCGAGCGCTTTTGCGCTATGCTCAGCCGCCTCCTGGCTCTTTTGATCGGCCTCGGCAATGCGGGCCTTCAGGTTGTCCACCATACTTTCCAGAGCTCCGGCCAGAACGCCTACTTCGTCAGTGCTGTGCACCTGGAGCTGGGCACTCAGGTCGCCTCCGGCAACAACCTGGGAAAAGGCCGTCACCTCTTTTATGGGACGGGCCAGCCGCCTGCCGAGAAAGACGCTGAAGCCGGCCAGAAGGAGCGTGATGCCCAGCATTCCCGCCAGCCCCCAAAACAGGGCCTGCCGCTGTCCATCGACGTAATCCTGAATAGGTTTGCCCACGAACCACATGCCGACGATTTGCTTCTCAACGTCAATAACCGGCCAGTAGACGGTTTTATAGGGAACACCGAAAAGGGATATATCGCGGAAAACCATCTGCCCGCGTTTGAGAACCGCCTCCTCTATCTCGGGATGGTTGAGCTTGGTGCCTATTACGCGCTTGCCCCCCTGGGTGAGAGTGCTCATAACCCGGGTATCGTCCTGGAAAAAGGTCACGTCCATTCCGGAGAGCCGCTTCAGCCTGTCCACAAAGTCCTCGGTAACAATGGACACGCCAAGGCCGATGGTGCCGATGACCTTGCCGTCCTTGAGAATGGGGGCTGTGGCCCGGACAGAGAACGGAACAACCGTGGAGGTCACGATACCGGATGTGGATTCTCCCTGCATGGCCTTGCGCACCATATACTGTCCCGCGAGAGAATCTCCCTTTTTGTCCGAATGTCCCCGCGCAACCACGATGCCCTGTGCATCGGTAATGGTGCACACGTCCGATCTGGTCTCATGCATAATATCCGTACTGAACTGCGCAAGATCGTCATATTTCCCGGAACCCATCGCCTCAATCAATTCAGGGAGCGCGGACACGTGCCGGATGTTATCACTGAAACCACTTTCGATAAGCTGATAGTATGCCTCCACCACGCTTCTCAACTGGCGTACCGAGGCATCGAGCTGAGCCTCCGAGGTCTGGCGCATCAGCACGGTCGTTGCGGCCATGACGGAGATGGAAGCAACAACAATCCCGATAACGGTAATCACGACAATTTTGGAGGTAATGGATAAGCGCATGAGGCCCTCACTTCGTTAAATTAAGTATCTCTTAATAATATTAATACCTGTCTTTTAAAAACTTTCAATAGAAAATGATTACTATCATAAAGTATGACGTTATACTCTATTGAAGAACTAAAACAGTGAAAACCGGCGCCGTCCCTGTTCGCTACGAACAGGGACGGCGCCGGTTTGAGGCTTTTAAGATGCCTATCTCGCGGCAAGAGGTTGCGGCGCCTGCTCCTTGATCGGGAGGTTCACGGCAGCCGCCATCAGGGCCAGGGCAACGTCCACCCACCAGACCCAGATGAGGTTTCCGGCTGTTTCCATGGCCACGCCGCCGAGCCAGGCGCCGAAAAAGCCGCCGATTTGATGCGTAAAAAAGGTCAGCCCGAACAAGGTGGCCACATAGCGTTGGCCGAACAGCTTGCCCACGATGCCCGCTGTCGGGGGCACGGTAGCCAGCCAGGTAAACCCGGTCGCGGCCGCGAAAAGATAAAAGGCCATTACCGATTTGCTGGAAAACATGAACAGAGCAATGACCACGGCCCGCGCCGCATAGGTGGCCGCGAGCACGTATTTCATCCGATAGTACTTGCCGAGAACCCCCGCGCCGATGCTGCCCGCAATATTGCACAGGCCGATCAGGGAAATGGTGGCTGCGGACACCGTTGCCGCGTGCCCGCAAGCAATAACCTCGCCGGGCAGGTGCGTGACCAGAAAAGCCACATGAAAACCACAGGTGAAAAATCCCGCGTTCAGCAGCAGAAAACTCGGATCCCGCATGGCTACCCGTAGTTGATCCCGTAAACTCTCCCTGGACAGTTCGGTTTCAGGCCTCCAGGCCTCAATCCTATCAGCGCGAGCTATGGGCGGGTTTCTTTTACACAGTGCCCAGGCGGGCAGAATGGCGGCCAGGGCTATTCCGGCCAGCACCAACAGGGCAGCGTAGTAACCACGCAAATGAATGAAAAACTGCACAACGGGCGCAAACACGAACTGCCCCACGGAACCGCCGGAATTGATGATTCCGCTGGCCACGGAACGCTTGTCCGGCGCCAGCCGGGCTCCGACAATGCCGATCAGAATGGCAAAACTCCCGGCCGCGATGCCGGCCGGAGAGAAAAGCCCCTGAGCCAGTATCAGTATCCAGACGTTGTCTGAAACCATGGTCAGAAGCTGCCCGCCAATAAGGCACAAAGCTCCGACAAACAGGGCGGCAAAGGCATGCCCTTTATCCACCCAGGCTCCGAAAATCGGCTGGAACAGACCCCAGGAGATCTGCCCTATGGCCAGAGCAATGCTGATTTCGCCGATGCTCAGCCCCTTGTCCTGCATGAGCGGATGTACGAACAGCCCGACAGTAAGGCGCACCCCGTAGGCGACCATCAAAATAATGCTCGCCAGAGCGACGCTTACCCACATGCCGGACCAGGACCGGACGGGCTCGGGCGAAAAGGAGGGAGTGGACATAAAGGATCTCCGGAATTGGGGCTCCGCCCCAAACCCCGGCAGGGGACTGAGTCCCCTGCACCCCTCATACCCTGAAAACAGCTTCGCTGTTTTCAGGAATATTGCGGGTCAAGGGGGCCACGCCCCCTTGCGGGGTGGTTTGGAGGGACAGCGTCCCTCCAAAAGAGCGAGCTAGTAACCACCGCCCATCATGCTCCGCACCGGCCCCATGACGAGATCCGGCCAGGCGCACATCACAAAAACGGTGATCAGCATCATCACCAAAAAGGGAAAGGCTCCCTTGTAGATCTTCATCACCCCGATGTGCGGACATACTCCGCGCACCACAAAGACGTTGAGACCCACCGGGGGCGACATGCCCGCCAGCACCATCATGACGGTCACGAACACGCCGAACCAGACCGGATCAACCCCGTAGGCCTGGGTGATAGGGTACATGATGGGCATGGTCAGGACCAGGATGGAGGTGGATTCCAGGATACAGCCCAGGATCAGGTACAGGATGAACATCCAGAAAAGAAGCATGTTGTAGGACATCTGCGCGCCCACGAACATCTCCACCATGTGGCGCGTGGTGCCGGTGGTGACCATGAAACGCGCCATCAGCCAGCCCCCGATAAACAGGAAGAAAATGGCCGCGCTCATCTTGGCCCCTTCCCTGAAGGCCGGAACAAGCAGTTCTTTGCTCATGCGGCGCATGCAGGCCGCAATGAGGATCACGCCTACCACCCCCAGGGCCGCGGCCTCGGTGGGCGTGGCCAGGCCGCAATAAATGCCGCCCACCACAATGAGAAAGGTGATAATAATCGGGATGGCGCTGGGCAAGCTTTCAAAGCGCTCTTTCCAGGTGGCGCTGGGCTGCTTGGGGCCCATGGATGGAGTAATGCAGCAACGGACAATGCAGTAAAGCGCGAACAGGCCTGTGGTCAACAGGCCGGGGCCAAGGATGGCGATGAACATCTGGCCCGCGGACTGGTCCGTGAGCACCGCGTATATAATGACGAACACGCTCGGGGGAATGATGGCTGCCAGACCACCTGAGGCGGCGACGGATCCGGCGGCCAGCTCCTGGTCGTAGCCGGCTTTTTCCAATTCCGGTATGACTGTCGAGGCCATGGTGGCGGAAGACGCGGCGGTTGAGCCGGTCACAGCGCCAAAGGCGGCGGCGGCCAGAACGCCCGCCGCGGCCAGGCCACCGGGCAAAAAGCCTATCCAACGCCGGAAAGCCACGAACAGGTCAGACACAATGCCGGTATAGTAGGCGATGGTGCCCATGAAAATGAACAGCGGAATACTCAGGAGGGAAAAGTTGCTTGCCTGCTCCCAGGCCACGAACATGGTCTGGGTAGCCGCGTTGACAGGCCCCAGGGTGAAGCACAGTCCCAGGCTGGCTACCCCGCACATGGCGTAGGCCATGGGCATTCCCATCACGGAAAGCAACAGCATGACAAAAATGCCCAAGTAGCCCAGCATATAAAGTTCGGTCATTTCTTCCGGCCTCCCTGGCGGTAATGCCTGTACGAGTCAACAACATTGGAGAGTAGCGCCAGCGCAAGCACCAGAAAGCCGATGGTCATGATCACACGCATGGGCCAGAAGGGATAGCGGAAGTCCGCCCCGCTTTCATTCAGGAGATAGGCAGTGGGAATTTCCATGGCGCTGCGGATGGTGGCGCCCACCATCCAGAGAAAGGCAAAGGCCCGGGTCAGCGTGTCGCAGAGCCACTTCATCGTATCGGGATAGCTGGCATACAGGATATCAAGCAGAATATGGCCCCTGTCCAGTTCTACTCTGGGTACGGCCAGAAAGATGGCCCCGATGAGAAAAAGACCGCTGCCCTCAATGGCCCAAGAGAGGGGAGTGTGAAAGAAGTTACGGCCGATTACGTCAATACAAATGACCAGCAGGATGGCGGGATAAAGAACATACATGCTGACGGAGAGACAGCCGTCGGCAACTTTATCCACGCCTCTCATCCACCCGCTTTTGGCCTGGACTTCCGCAGCCTCGCCGGGTGAAGCGTTTTGTTCAACCATACAATAATACTCCCTGTCGGTGTAAATCGGATAAGCACAGGCGCGCGTCCGGCCGGACGCGCAAATCCAGCATCACCCGTACCCCGGAAGCATGCTTCCGGGGTACGGGGTAAGAATAGGCCGGGGTGATCGGCGGCGGTTTAGAATCCGTCAACGATGCCGTGGATCATGTTCTTCGGATCCTGCACGTATTCGCGGATCTCCCGGATGGACATGGCGTTGTACTTGGCAGCGGCATTCCGGAAGTCCTGGGCGAATTGCCTGGCCGGCAGACCCTTGGCTTCGTTTTTCTTGATGAACTGCTCCCAAACGGTGTCGCCCACATCGGTCCAGCGCTTCTTTTCTTCCGCGGGCAGGAAGATAATCTCAATGCCGGCCGCTTTAAGGTCGTCAAAGCCGCGATCTTCCATCTTGGTGTAGCCTTCGGACATGTGATTACCGGCCAGACGGAACTTGAAGTAGAGTTCCTCCTGGAATTCCTTGGGAAGGCTATGGAACATTTTCTTGTTCACGCCATAGTCGATGCGGGTCTGGGACATACCGGTGATGGTGCAGTACTTGGCCACCTCGTGGAAGCGCCAGGGGATGATGCCGCCGGCGGCCCAGGCCACGCCGTCGACAACGCCGCGCTGCAGGCCGATAAAGATGTCCGGAGTGGGGAGTTGCACGGGAGTCGCGCCCAGGGCGATAAGGGTGTCGCGCAGCACTTCGCCGCCAAAACCCATAATCCGTTTGCCCTTGAGGTCCTCCATCGTGCGGATGGGCGTAGTGCAGATAATGCTCTGCACGTCAAAGTGGGGAATCCAGCCGAGATACATCCCCTGAGTTTCATATTCCTTTTTGAAGTACTTGGGGTACATCTCTTCCATGATCTGGGTGGCCACGACCTGGCTGTTGGAAAGAAAGGGCAGGCCGTCGCCCATGGACAGGTTGAAAGCGCCCTGGTTATGCAGGTGATAGGTCTGGCCGACATCGACAAGACCGGCCCGCAGGGCTTTCCAGCCGTCCGCGAGACTGTGCAGGGACTGGCCGAAATAACGCTCGAACTTCAGGCGGCCTTCAAACATGTGCTCAAGGAAGTTGAAGGTCTCCCAGTGGACGCCGTGGCCGATGTCGCCGGTATCGGGGTAGTAGCAGGAGCATTTGAGAACAATAGCGTTCTTGTCAAACTCCTCGGGCTTCATCTGCGCTTTGGCGTTGATCAGATTCGGGCCGAAAGAGGTTCCGCTTTCAGCGCCGTAATAGACCCAGCCTTTGTTGTTATCCGCGATTATTTCGGGCGTGAGCTGGGTGATGTAGGGATTTTGCCCCGGCGACACCAAGCCGGTTGCGGCCGGCTCGGCGGCGGAAGCAATGCCGGGCAGCCCCCCCAGGGAGAGTGCCGCAGCCGCGGCGGCCGAACCCTTCAGGAATGTACGCCTCGTGGTATGCGGGTAGCCTTCATAAATTTTCATCTTCTCTCCGTCTGTTGCATGTTTGGGGAGAGCGTCGGGAACTCTCCCAGGGGTTGTTTATGCGATTTCGGCCTTGAGGCCATGCTTTTCGAAAAGTGCCAGGACGGCTTTCAGCGCTTCCGGGGCGTAGGTTTCCATAGTCGGCTGCTCCAGATTGAGCGCCGCATACTTATTGCGCCCGAAAGCGTGATAGGGCAACACATCGACGTTCATGTGCCTGAACGGCCGCAAAAATTCCGCCAGGGCCGCGATATTCTCTTCCGAATCGTTTAGGCCCGGCATCAGGGGAATCCTGATCCGCACCTCCGCCCTGGATTCAAGAGCCTGGCGCAGGTTGGCCAATATCTGCGCGTTATCCACGCCGGTCATTTCCTTGTGTTTTTCCGGATCCATGTGCTTGCAATCAAACAGGAACAGATCGGTTCGCTCGATCACCTTTTTGAAGCGTTCCTCCGGGCAGAAACCACAGGTATCAACACAAATATGCAGACCGGCATCATAGGCGCCCTGCAAAAGATCCAACAAAAAATCGCCGCTCGAAACAGGCTCGCCGCCGCCAATGGTCACGCCGCCGCCGGAGTTGGCGTAAAAGAGCTCGTCCTTTTTGACGACCTTCAGGATTTCTTCAACGCTCATTTCCTCACCGGTCATGACGCGGGCTTTGCTCGGGCAGCCGGGTACACAAGCCCCGCAATCGGTACAGAGGCCGGTATCGCGGTTGAACTTGTCCCCTTTGCGCACAATGGCCCCGGAAGGGCATGCCTCGGCGCAGTGCCCGCAACCGGTGCACAAATCCTCAAAAACCATGAGTTGGGGGGTGAATTTCTGCGATTCAGGGTTGCTGCACCAAAGGCAGCGCAAAGGACATCCCTTGAGAAATACCGTTGTGCGCATGCCCGGACCGTCTTCGGTAGACATGCGCTGGATGTTGTAAACCATGCCTTTTTGCATCATCAAAACCTTTGCTGTCCGCCCGCCGATTGGCTCTTCCCGCTCAGCAGCCGGGCGTTATAAAAATCACATGGCTCCGGACGCCTCCAACCGACAAAACTGGCTGAGCTATTTGATGAAGCAATGTTCGTACCACGTGCATTATTTTGGTAACACTGTGGTTTAATTGTTGATATAAAATAAAAATAAAGTTATATTTGATAATTTATCTGTACGCGTTTGAGTACAAAGAAGCTTTTCCTGTTTATTCACTTATCTGAAATAATTTAATAAAATCCGTTAACACCATATTGTGTCAAAAGGAGTACACATCTGTCCTATCGGTACACATTTACTGCACGAACGAGAGTAGCCGCTGTCATATCCTAATTATCGCCGAGCCGCTTTTTGTTACGGGTACAATTTCACAGGACACAAAAAAAGAAGCTGCTCAACGAGCAGCTTCTTTCATCTTATGATGCTTAAGTCCAGAGCATCGCACTCCGTGACTATTTGTGCGGAGGAATGGGCAACTGTACCAGCTTAGGGATTCCACTGAGGCTTGCCGGCAGCTTTCAGGAAGGCGTTGATGGCCTCCTTGCCGCCAACAAAGTCAGCCATTTCCGGCCATACCTTCTGCATGGCCACCTTTTTCCACTCATCCTCATCCTCAAGCTGGCTGATCTGGACGCCGACCTGCATGATATGTTCCTTGGCTTTGCCAGATTCCTCGATCTGATACTTCAGCACAGCTTCCTGAGCCGCCATGCCGGCGTCGATCATCAACTGCTGCTCTTCCTTGTTCATCGCGCGGAAGATTCGCTCGGAAATAATCAGCGGCTGCAACTGGTAGGTATAATGGCATTCGCTGATGTACTTCTGATTGGCTTCATAGAACTTCATGGCCTTGAAGCCGATATAGCCGTAGCACTGGCCGTCCACCACCCCTTGCTGCAGGGCGGTGAAAGTCTCGGACCAGGAAATGGGTACCGGACTGCCGCCAAAAGCGCCGATCGCGGCAATAAGTATGGCGTTCTGGGGCACGCGGAATTTCAGACCCTTCATGTCGGCCATTTTGATAATGGGCCGCTTGGAATTGGAAATATAGCGGAAGTCGGTGTAGGTCCAGGTCAGAACGCGAAAACCCGCCGCTGCGGCATAGGTGTTAAGCAGATCCGAAGGCGCACCCTTGGTGGCTGCCACGACTTCATCAAGATTGCTGAACATATAGGGCAGAGTCAGCACGCCCATCTGCTTGGCGAAAGGCACGATATTGGCGATGCCCACGCAGCTCAAGTCCAGGGTGCCGGAGCGCACGTTATGGATGGTTTCGGTTTCGTCCCCAAGGCTTCCGGCAAAAAACAAGTCCACCTTGATGGCGCCCTTGCTCTTGTCTTCTACAAACTGCTTGAAAGTATTGCCCACAACGCCCATTTCCGAATCTTCAGGATCGCCCAAGGCTATTTTCAGTGTTTTGGCGGCATGAGCTTGGGAAACAACTCCGACGGTCAGCATGAGCAGGGCTAACAACAATAAAGTAATGCGTTTCATAAGTGCTCCTTTTACAATGTGTTATAATACGGACTGCAAAAGCTTTCTGTTCAGCCGCCCGCAACGGAGGGCATGAGTATATTGGGCAGCCACAGCACCAGTTGCGGAAAGACCACCAGTAGAGTAACCAGCAGTATGTTCACAAAAACCATGGGCAGAGCTTTGATGACTCCATCCTCATAGGCAATTCTGGCAATACCAGAGGAGATGAACAGATTTTCTCCCAGCGGCGGGGTGGAAAGCCCTATGGCGCAACAGCAAACCAGGATCACCCCGAAATGGATGGGGTCCACTCCATAGGCCACCATAACCGGCAGCAGCACCGGGGTAACCAGCAGGATGAGGGCCAGGATTTCCATGAACATGCCCAGGAACAACAGCAGAATGACGACAAAGAACCAGACCACATAGACGTTTTCCGTATAGCCCAGAATCCAATTGGCTATTTCAATGGGGATGCGATACTCGGTGAGGACGCGCCCGAAAGCGATGGCCGTGAACACGATTACCAGAATCCGCCCGGTGAGCCAGGAAGTGGTATTGAGCGAGGTCATGATGGCCTTGAAGGTCAGCTCCTTGTGAATGAAGACGCCCACGAACAGGGTATAGAAAATGGCCACCACCGCGGCCTCGGTAGGAGTGAACATGCCCGAATAAATACCGCCCAGAATGAGCAACGGCGCGAGCAAAGACCAGAAGCCTTTTAGCAGGGAGTCCAGCAGTGCGCGCAAAGACCAGGCCTGCCCGTCCGGAGGGAGCTTGCGGCACAGAAAAAAATGGATGAGGGTAAGAGCCAGGGCTATCAGCAGGCCGGGAATGATGCCGCCCATAAACATTTTAGCTATGGACTGCTGTCCGGCCACCCCATAGATAACCATAGGTATACTCGGCGGGATTATTATGCCGATGCCTCCCGCCGTGGCCGCTGTCGCGGCGGCATAGCCCGGGTGATACCCCCGCCGTATCATGGCCGGGATCATGAGCATGCCCACGGCTGCCGTGGTGGCCGGGCCGGAGCCTGAAATGGATCCAAAAAATACACAGGCCAAGGCCGTGGACACGGCCAGCCCGCCCGGCAAGGTGCCGACAATATTTTCGGCAATATTCACCAATCGTCGTGAAATGCCCGCCGCTTCCATAAGCGCTCCGGCCAACACAAAGCTGGGCAGAGCCATGAGCGGAAAGGCGGTCATGGAGGATGCGCCCATCTGGATCATGGTATTCAGATCCGTGCCTGCCACCATGAAACAGGCCATGGCGGCCATGCCCAAGGCAACCATAATCGGCACGCCCATCACCAGGAGCAGCATGAATACGCCAAACAGGATAGACGCCATATGTGCGGAGGTAAATTCCATCATCCCTGTTGGCCCTCATCAGTCAAAGCATGTTTGTTTTCCTCAAGGGCCTGCTGATCCGGGTCGGCTATCTCCCGTTTCAGAATATACTTGATCACGTTGACCTGGATGATGCGAATGGCCATGAGCGTGAAACTGATGGGAAAAATCAGGTAAACTCTGGACAAATCCCAACCCAAAGCGGGCGTGTGGTAGGGAAATTCCGCCAGATCAAGCACGGCCAGGTAGCCATGCCAGGCCATAATCAGGCAGAAGATCAGCCAGAGCAAATCCCCGGAGAGCAGCAGGCTGGTGCGGACAGTCGGAGAAAACTTGGAGAAATGCATAGTTATCCTGTTCAGGGCGGCAAGCCGTGTGGCGTAGCAGGCCCCGAACAGGATAAACCACAAAAAGGCGTAACGGGCGATCTCTTCCGTCCATTGCAGGGAGTGGCCCGTGGCCCGCAAGATGGTCTGCATGAAAATAATGCAGACGAAAAAGACCAGAAGAACCTGACAGATATAGCTCTCGAAATGGTCAAAAAAGGCCAGTACTGCGCGTTTTAGCATAAAGCCGCCTCCAAGCAAGGCCGATGCATGAACAATCTGTTACTTCCACTTCCAGCAGGCGCCTTTTACATCATCCTGGATACATTATCATTTTTTTGCAGCTATCTCTACACCAGGGCTCCTTTAATGAGCCCCGACCCTGGTCTTCCCCCGGTTGAACCAGGGGAAGACCATTGCCTGATGCCGGCGGGACGCGACGAAACCTGTACGCCGCACCTCTGCCTGGATGCACCTTCTTGTGCATGAAGTGTACCTTTTCACAAATAGCGCGAAATTCCGTACTTCCGGTGAAATTTCCCCCTTTGCAAACAGAAAAAATGATGCGATATTGACTCACAGCCGCCATGTACTTTAGTCCGTTGATGCAGGCATGAATTATCCCATGCTATATAAAAAAACACATACGAGACTATATCTTTATGTATTATTACCTTTCCAGTGCAAAAAACGCAATAGAGGCCTCTCCTCTCCCCGTATATGCCGGTCTCTGCATAGGTGAAGACTGGGAACTGCGCTCATGGAACGCGCCGCTCCACGACTTCCTCCGTCAAGGCAAGGCGCGAAGCAAAAACGGCCTTACAGGAAAATCCCTGGTGACTCTTCTCAAAAGCAAGGGCTTTGCTACGGCTTCGCAGCAGCTTTGCGCCGCACAACCGGATCAAAGCATTGTGCTGTCCGGGGAGCACGGCCATTTTCTCTTCTCCTGGACCCGTCCCGCCCCTGAGCAGGAAAACGAAGAAGATCAGCGCCTGTTTTTTCTTCAGCCTCTGCCCCCTTCGCCCAGCGCTCAGGAATATGAACAGTTGAACAAGGAACTGCAGGTGATCATTGATTCCCTGCACGACGGAATCTGGGTCATAGACGGTGAAGGCCGCACCGTGCACGTGAACAAAGCCATGAAACGCATTGCCCAGCTTGATCCTGAAACCGTCATCGGTAAACATGTCACGGAGCCCATGCATGAAGGAAAATTCACTACCTGCGTCAGCCTGAGAGCTCTGGAAGCGCGCAAGCCCGTGACCATGTTTGATGACTATGCCTGCGGCACGCGCTGTCTGAATACGAGTACCCCCTTTTTTGATGCTGAGGGCAAGGTATGGCGGGTGGTCGCCGCCATCCGGGATATGACCGAGTTGGAAAACCTGCAAAAGCGTCTGGCCGAGGCCGAAGTAGAAGCCCATCTGTACAAAAGCCGCCTGGACAACGTACAGCGGGAGCAAGCCGCGGGCTTTATCGCCAACAGCAAAATCATGCGTAACTGCATGCGCGAACTGGAGAAAGCGGCCAAGGCCCCGTCCGGCATCCTGATTCTGGGGGAAACCGGCACAGGCAAGACCCTGACCGCTTCGCTCATCCACCAGAAAAGCCCGCGCGCCGCTGCTCCCTTTATCAGCGTGAACTGTGCGGCCATCCCTTCATCGCTGATCGAATCGGAGCTTTTCGGCTATGAACGGGGGGCTTTTACCGGAGCCGGACAGGGCGGGAAAAAAGGATTTTTTGAACTGGCGGACAAGGGAACTTTGCTGCTCGACGAAATCGGCGAGCTCCCCTTGAGCATGCAGGCCAAGCTGTTGCATGTGCTGGACAATCAGACTTTCCACAAGATCGGTGGAGAAAAGAGTATCAAGGTGGATATCCGCATCATCGCGGCCACCAACAGGCCTTTGGAGCAACTGGTGGCTTCGGGCGACTTCCGGGCTGATCTCTATTACCGTTTGCGGGTGCTCAGCGTCGTGATTCCCCCTTTGCGCGAGCACCCGGAGGATATCCCTGAACTGGCCATGACCTTTCTGGAAGAAGCCTGCCAGCGCCACGGCACCATGAAAACCTTTTCCCCCAAAGTGCTCAAGTGCTTTTCCGCGCATGACTGGCCGGGGAACGTGCGGGAGCTTCGCGCCGCGGTCGAGTTTCTGGCTGCCATGACCGAAGGCAGTGTCATCCGCGTTGCGGACCTGCCCCCGCACATCCTGGCGACAAGCCCGGAAATGGCCGCCTTCGTGGCTGACATGGGCATGGGCGCCACCCTGCTTCCCCAGGAACAGGCCAGTGACCTGCCCTCGGCCGTCCGGGCTCTGGAAAAATCCCTGCTGCGCAAGGCCTTGGCCCAGGGCGGCAGCACTTACAAAGCGGCCAAAATCCTGGGTATCAGCCAGTCCACGGTGGTGCGCAAGATGAAGGAGCTTGGTATTGGGAGTGAGAAATAGAGGCGTAACACCCTCAACTGGAACGGCCCGGCTTTAAAAAGCCGGGCCGTTCCAGTTTTGTGACAGGGTCTAGGTCTAGCCCAGTACTGTTTTAATCGCGTCTCTCAACGTGGAGAGCATGACGTTGATATCATCCTTGGTCACCACATAGGCCGGCGCCAGGTTGATGATATTATTCTGGTTCGGGAAGCTGCGGTTGGTGCGTCCCACCAGCACGCCCTTGGCCGCCATTTCGCCGCATATGGCAATGATTTTGTCCTCGCCGAGCGGAGTCTTGGAAGCTTTGTCCTGCACGAATTCGATGCCGCAGAGCAAACCTTTGCCGCGCACGTCGCCCACGTTGGCGTGGCTGAGGTTTTCCTTCAAGCCTTCCAGAAGGTAGTTGCCCATGGCGGTTACGTTATCGAGCAGTTTTTCCTCTTCAATAATCCTGGTGTTTTCCAGGGCGGCCGTGGCTCCCGCGGCGCATCCGCCAAAGGTGCTGATATCCCGGAAATAGGACAGCTTATCCTTGGGGTCCTGCAGGGAGGCGAACACCTCTTCCGTGGTCACGGTGCAGGAAATGGGCATGTAAGCGCTGGCAACACCCTTGGCCATGGTCACGATATCCGGAATCACGCCGTAATGCTGGTAGCCGAACATGGTGCCGGTACGGCCCATGCCGCAGACCACTTCGTCCATTATTAAAAGTACGCCGTGCTTTTTGCAGATGGCCGCCACTTCCGTGTAATATTCTTTCACCGGCGGAATCACGCCGCCGCCTGCGGTAATGGGTTCGAAAATGGCTCCGCCGACCGTGTCCGGACCTTCCTTCAGGATAACATCCTCAACCGCCTTGGCGCACTCCAGGTTGCAGCCGGGGTACGTTTTGCCGAAAGCGCAGCGGTAGCAGCAGGCGTGCGGCACTTCCACAAAGCCCGGCACAAAGGGGCCGAAGCACTCCTTACGCTCAGGCTGGCCCGTGGAGCTCAAGGCGCCGAGCGTGGTGCCGTGGTAATCGCGGTAACGGTACAAGATTTTCTTTTTCTCTTTCTTGTCGCTGTTATAGGCGCGCAGACGCACCATTTTGTAGGCTTTTTCATTGGCTTCGGAGCCGCTGTTGGAAATATAGACGCGGGATAATCCGGGCATATACTCCAGGAGCTTGGCCGAGAAATCGATGGTCGGCAGATTCCCTGCCGAAGCCGCGTAATAGGCCATAGTTTTGAGTTGCGCGGCGACCGCGTCCGCTATCCTGTCGCGCCCGTAGCCGACATTGACGCACCATACCCCGCCGGAGGTGGCGTCCAGGTATTCCTTGCCGTTAATGTCCTTGATGCGCAGTCCCTTGCCTTCCACCACGATCATCGGGGCCTTGCCCTGGTGCAGGGTCAGATGGTGCCATACGTTTTTAAGATCACTGTTGATGTAGTCAGAAGGATCCCTGGTCATTGCGTGTTGCCTCCATTTATGGTTAGCCCAGGACAGAGTCCACGGGCTTGTAGTCGGCCATCAGACCAAAGGCTTCAGCCACGGCCTGATATGTAATGATACCCTTGTACATGTTCAGGCCCATTTTCAAGCCCTGATTTTCCCGGCAGGCCTTTTCAGCCCCCTTGTTGGCGAGCATAAGGCCATAGCGGAGGGTGGCGTTGTTCAGGGCAAAAGTGGAAGTGCGGGAATAAGCGCCGGGCATGTTGGCCACGCAGTAGTGGACAATGCCGTCGACTTCGTAAATGGGGTCACTGTGTGTGGTGGGGTGGGATGTTTCAAAGCAGCCGCCCTGATCAATGGCCACATCCACCAGCACCGCGCCGGGCTTCATAATTTTCAGATGTTCCCTGCGTACCAGTTTGGGTGCGAGGGCTCCGGGGATGAGCACCGCGCCGACCACAAAATCGGCCGTGCGCAGACAGGCTTCCAGGTTAACCGGATCGCTGTACAGCGGCGTCACGTTAGCCGGCATGATTTCACCGAGGTACTCAAGGCGAGCCAGGTTGACATCCATCATGGTAACCTTGGCGCCAAGACCCGCGGCAACACGGGCCGCGTTGGTTCCCACGACGCCGCCGCCCAGAACCAGCACCTCGGCCGGAGCCACGCCGGTCACGCCCATGGGCAACAGGCCCCGGCCACCCTGGGTTTTAGCCAGATAAAAAGCGCCCATCAGGGAAGCCATGCGCCCGGCCACTTCGCTCATGGGCTTGAGCAGAGGCAACGCGTGTCCTTCTTCCACGGTCTCATAAGCCAGGGCAATAATCTTCTGCCGCATACAGGCCTTGGTCAGTTCCTCGTCCGCGGCAAAGTGAAAGTAGGTGTACACGAGCTGATTCTCGCGCATTTTGGCGTACTCTTCCTTGAGCGGCTCTTTGACCTTCACGATCATGTCCGCTGTGGCCCAGACATCATCGGCTGTGGCGAGAATCTTCGCTCCGGCAGCCACATATTCCTCATCCGTAAGACCCGACTTGAGGCCTGCTCCCTTCTGTATGAACACCTCATGCCCTGCGGCCACATAAGCGCTGGCGGCGTTCGGGGTCAGGCCGACTCTATTTTCGTTGTTCTTAACCTCTGTGGGGCAACCGATCTTCATGCGTATTCTCCTTACCAAGGATATAAAAATGAGTGTAACAGGTCACGCTGATCAGCCACATGGAAATGCGGCTTTTTTTCGCTGAATGTACCGAAGAACTTCCGCTCGCGTCCTTAAATATGCCGATTGCAGAAACCATGCCTTATGGTGAAATTAATGCCGGACAAAGAAAAAATACAGCAAAGAATGGAATGGCCATAAAAAACGATGCAAAAACGACTTGGACTTCGTAAACCTGAAGCCCGGCGTTTCCGCCGGGCTTCAGGAGCTTAAGGCTCGTCCGTTTTTTTCATGGCTTTGGCAACGGTCTCGCCGAGAAAGCCGAGCTCTTCAATGACGGTGATGCCCGCGTCGCGCATAGCCGCGATCTTGTCCTCACCCCGGCCCTTGGAGCCGGAAATGATGGCCCCGGCATGGCCCATGCGTTTACCCGGAGGCGCGGTCAAGCCCGCGATAAAGCCGAAAACCGGTTTGGGATATCTGCTTTCCTTGATGTAGGCGGCGGCCTTTTCCTCGTTGTCGCCGCCGATTTCGCCAATCACGACAACCGCCTCGGTCTGCGGGTCGTCACGGAACATTTCCAGAAGCTCGATATATGTGAGGCCGGGCACCGGGTCGCCGCCAATGCCGATACAAGTGCTCTGGCCGAGCCCCGCAACGGTCAACTGGTGCACCGCTTCATAGGTCAGGGTGCCGGAACGGCTGATCAGGCCGATGGAACCCCGCTTATGAATGTAGCCCGGCTGAATGCCGATTTTGCACTTGCCCGGACTGATCAGGCCGGGGCAGTTGGGGCCGATCAGCATGGCTCCCCTGGATTTAAGGTAGGCCTTGCAGCGTACCATATCCAGCACCGGGATGTGCTCGGTGATGATCACTATGAGCGTGATACCCGCGTCGGCCGCTTCACAGGCGCTGTCGGCAGAGGCTCCCGCAGGCACGAAAATGACGCTGGCGCTCGCTCCGGTCTTGGCAACGGCCTCGGCAACCGTATCAAACACCGGCACGCCGAGCACTTCCTGCCCACCCTTGCCGGGAGTGACTCCGGCCACAATCTTGGTCCCATAGTCCAGCATCTGTTGGCCGTGGAACATGCCCTCGCGGCCGGTCAGACCCTGCACCACCACGCGGGTGTTTTCATCAATCAAGATACTCACGGGCGGGCTCCTTCCTTGTTCTCACGGGTCAGTTCGGCAATACTGCGCGCCGCTTCAATCATGGTCTTGGCCGAAACGATGTTGATCCCGCTTTGTTCGAGGATTGCACGTCCGGCGTCCACGTTGGTGCCTTCCATGCGTACCACAAGGGGAAGCTTCAGGTTCATTTCCCTGGCCGCCTGGACAACGCCCTCGGCCACAATATCGCAACGCAGAATGCCGCCAAAAATGTTGATCAGGATGCCGCGCACATTGGGGTCGGAAAGCATGACTTCAAAGCCCTTCTTGACCATCTCCACATTGGCTCCGCCGCCCGCGTCCAGAAAGTTGGCGGGCTCGGCTCCGGCCTGTTTGATGGCGTCCATGGTGGCCATGGCCAGCCCCGCTCCGTTGACCATAGTGCCCACATAACCGTTCAGTTTGACGTAGTTCACGCCAAGTTGGGCGGCCTTGCGCTCCAGCGGATCGACTTCGTCCGGGTCTTCCAGGGCGGCAATTTCCGGATGCCGCTTGAGCGCGCTTTCGTCAAAGTTCATCTTGGCGTCCAGAGCCAGAAGAGCGCCTTCCCGATCCAGGGCCAGAGGGTTGATTTCGACCTGGGTGGCGTCTTTCTCCACACACAGCTTGACCAGATTGGTCACGATCCGCACGCCCTGGCTGACCTGTTCGGCCTTCAGGCCGCAACCGAACATCAGTTGCCGGGCCTGGAAGGGCCAGACCTGGCTGGAAGCGTCCAGGCGAGTGCTAAAAATGCGTTCGGGATGCTTTTCCGCCACTTCCTCGATATCCATGCCGCCATCCGGCGAGGCCATTATTGTCAGGCATTCAAAGCCGCGATCCAGTACCACAGCCAGGTACAGTTCACGCTCAATGGCGGTGCCCTGTTCTACCCACACCTTCTTGACCTTCCGGCCTTCCGGCCCGGTCTGGTGGGTAATCAGTTGCATGCCGAGAATAGCCTCAGCAGCGGCCTTTACTTCGTCCATGCTCTTACAGACCTTCACGCCGCCGCCTTTGCCCCGGCCGCCCGCATGAATCTGAGCCTTGACCACCCAAACCGGACCCGGCAGGGTCCCGGCCACAGCAAGCGCGCCCTCCACGCTGTCGGCCACGCCCCCTTTGGGCACGGGCACGCCATAGGCCGCCAGCAATTCCTTGGCTTGATACTCATGAATATTCATTATGACTCCTCCTGAGGGGGCTCTGCCCCCTCAGACTCCCCCGGCAGGGGCCGCAGTAACACGCTAGTTTTGCTTCTGCAATGCCCGCGATGTGAACAACGTGAAGCTTTATCGTAACTGCTTGCCCCCTGCACCCCCATATCCGGAAAACGGCTTTGCCGTTTTCCGGAAATTGCGGGGTCAAGGGGACTCAGTCCCCTTGCAGGGAGGTTTGGAGGGACAGCGTCCCTCCAACTAATCCGCCCCATCCAGCAGAGACGCGGCCATAGCGACACCGAGATGCAGCGCCTTTTTGTTGTTTTCGTGGTGCGCGGCGGCAAAGCGTTCGACCAGAACTTTTTCCAGTGCGTTCAGGGAAACGGCGCCGGTCAGAGTGGCTAAAGCGCCGAGCACGCAGATATTGAAGGCCTGGGGCCTGCCCAGAGTATCCAGCACGGCCTGGTGCATGGGCAGGCCATATCTGCGGGCATCCACACGGGCGTCCGGCTGCACTAGATCTGAATCATACAGGTACAAACCGCCCGGCCGGATCAACGGCAAATACTTGGCGGCAGCCTCGTTGGTCAGAGCCACCAGATAGTTGGGCTGTATGACTTTGGGAAAGTAAATCGGACCTTCGGACACGATGACGTCGGAACGGGTCGCGCCGCCGCGCGCCTCCGGACCGTAGGATTGCGACTGCACGGCATTGAGGCCCTCATAAAGGACAGCGGCTTCCGCCAAAAGAATAGCCATGGTAATGACGCCCTGACCACCGGAGCCGGACATGAGAAAACGGTATCTTTCCATCATCTTACGCCTCCCGGACCTTGGCGACCATTTTGGCGTATTCGTCACAGTATTCGGGCCGGATTTCCTCCCGGAATACGCCTCTGGGAATGAACTGAGGGTTTTCCTCCAGCTTTTTGGAACCGAGAGGAGCCGTATTGTCACGATAGTATTCAAGCATCTCCACTGCTCCGCCTATCTTGTTCTTGCGGCCGAAGTAGGTCGGGCATTGCACCATGACTTCCAGCACGGAAAACCCCTTATGTTCGGTAGCTTTTTTGATCAGGCTGCCCAGTTCCTTGACGTGGAAAGAGGTGGTCCGGGCCACAAAGCTCGCGCCCGCGCCCAGGGCCAGGTTCACAATGTCAAAGGCCGGGTCAATGCTGCGATAGGGGGCTGTGGTCGCCAGAATGCCTTGGCCGGACAGAGGCGAGTACTGACCGCCGGTCATGCCGTAGATACGGTTGTTGAGCACAATGGCCGTAAGGTCTATATTGCGGCGGCAGGCGTGGATGAAATGGTTGCCGCCAATGGCCGTGGCGTCGCCGTCGCCCATGGGCACAAAAACATTGAGCGAGGGCTTGGCCATTTTCAAACCGGTGGCGCAGGCCAGAGCCCGGCCGTGCATGGTATGCATGGTGTGGAAGTCCACATAGCCGGAAATGCGGGAGGAGCAGCCGATGCCGGAAACCATGCACAAAGAGGACTGATCAAGATTAAGTTCATCAACACTGTGCAAGATGGCGTTGAGCACGGTGCCGTGACCGCAGCCGGGACACCAGATATGCGGGAAGAAACGTTCGCGGATGAATTTTTTGAAGGACATCTTAGAACCCCCTTCCTTCAATGGTGCGCATGACTTTACCGATATCCGTGGGAGTCACGAGCGTGCCGTCCATACGATTGACCAGGAAAACCCGATCCGGATTGGTAACGGCCGCCTTTACCTGGGCCAGAACCTGCCCCATATTCATTTCAACCACGAACACATTCTTGGCCTGCCTGGTTTTTTCCCTGACAATCTGCGCGGGGAAGGGCCACAGCGTTTGCAGCTCGAGCAGGCCGATGCGATCGCCCTTGCGGCGGCGGCCTTCCACCAAATGCAAAGCGCTGCGGGCCGAGGAACCATACGAAATAATAACGTGTTCGGCGTCTTCCAGGTAGTATTCTTTATACCGGGCCAGTAAATGGGCGCGGTTTTCAATCTTGTCCACCAGGTGATGGATAAGCTTGTCCACCTGCTCCGGATTTTCGGTGGGGAACCCGAAAATATCGTGGTACAGGCCGGTCACGTTATAGCGGTGCACACCGCCGAAATCGGAGATGGGCAGGCGGCCGTCCTCGCGCGGCAGATAGGGATGGTAATTCACCCCGGCCTTGACGCTGGTGCGCAGGCGCTCCACCACTTCCAGTTCGCCGGGAGCGGGCACAATCAGTTTTTCCCGCATGTGTCCGATCACTTCATCAAAAAGCAAAATGACCGGTGTACGGTAGGTTTCCGCGATATTAAAGGCTTCAACGGAGATGGAAAACACATCCTGGATGCTGGAAGCGGTCAGCACCACAATGGAATGGTCGCCATGCGTTCCCCAGCGGGCCTGATTCACGTCGCCCTGGGCCACCTTGGTCGCCAGGCCGGTGGAGGGACCGGCGCGCTGCACATTGACCACCACGCAGGGAATCTCCGCCATGCAGGCGTAACCGATGGCCTCCTGCTTCAGGGAAAAACCGGGGCCGGAAGTGGCGGTCATGGATTTTTCACCGGCCAGGGATGCGCCGCACACGGCGCACATGGCCGCAATCTCGTCTTCCATCTGGATAAATGTGCCGCCCTTTTTGGGGAGCAGTTCCGCCAGATGCTCGGCGATTTCCGTGGAGGGAGTGATGGGATAGCCCGCGAAAAAACCAACGCCCGCATAAAGAGCGCCGCGCACGCAAGCCTCATTACCCTGAACAAAGCGAATTTCCGGCGCTGCCGCGCCTGCGCCGCTTTTTTTCTGCGCACTCATGCCGCCTCCTCTTTCTTCGCCTTTCCGGGCTTTTGCGTCTTATCCACAACTACCGCCAGATCAGGGCAATAGAGTTCGCACAGGCCGCAGACAATACACTTGTCAAGGGAGTGGACCGCCTTTTCACCTGCGAGCGCCAGCGCGCCTTTGGGACAAAAAGCCACGCACACGCCGCAGCCCTTACACCACTTGACGTTGATTGTTACAGGCTCCATAGACTTCTCCGGGATTTTTGCGCCTGAACGTCGGCCTGGCCGACAGACGCCTCGTTGCTTTGTATGATAAACATACCATCTGATACGCCAGCTTGCGTACAAAGGAAAACGAAATTTTGTCAATAGCCTGCCGGTGTTATACAAAAAACCGCCGGTCTCCCGGCGGCTTTATTGTGCAATCATGCGCACTCACTTACCCACATATTTTTTCAGGGCTTCGCCGCAACGCAAGTGCTGCGTATCCAGCGGGAGATGCCGCGTGTCCACCTGGACACCCTGCCGTTTGGCGCTGCACAGGATGTGCTTCTGAGCGGCCGCTTTAGCCCGATGCGGCTCCCGGGCGATAATGGCTTCGTACAGGGCCGTGTGCTCATCCAGCACAATACGGGCAATCTCTTGTACCTGGTTGAACAGGTCACGCGCGCTGTAAACCCGCATCCAGATTTTGCTGGACAGATCTTTGGTAAAGTTGGCGATATATTCATTGGCCGCCGCCTCGGCAATCAGCCCGTGAAAGCGGTAGTCAGGCTCCGCGCCGGAAGTTTTTTCATCCAAAGCCCGCCGCATCTGGTCAAGGTAACCTTTGAGCGCAGCCGCGTCAGCCTCCGTATGCCGTATGGCGGCAAGGGCCGAGGCCTCCCCCTCCAGCAGCAGACGAAACTCGAAAAACTCGGACAGCGACTCCTCGGCAGCCATAGTGATATCCATGTCCAGGCTCTTGAGCGCAATGGTGCTGCACACCACAGGCCCGCTGCCCCGTTTGGACAGAATAATCCCCTCATACTTGAGCCGGGCCAAAGCCTCACGCACCACGGTCCGGCTGACCTTGTACATGTCCGCCAAGGCCTGTTCCGACGGCAGGACATCGCCGAGTTTGAAGTCTCCCCCTTCTATGCGGGAGATGATAATGGAGGCCAACTCCTCGGGAAGCCCCCGGCGTTTGCCCAAAGCAAATTGTTCAGATCCGTTCGACATCGCGTACATACCCTGTTCCCGGCCTTTACACAGCCATCATATCGCCGTACTGATCACAATTGTATAAAGGCTACGTTGACAAGGCCCGAATGTAAAGTCAATTTACAAGGACACCCATCCGCCATGCTCTTTCCCTTTTATTCCCTGATCGTGTTCTGTTATGCGGCGTTGCGACTCCTGCCCGGTTTGCCTTTGACGCGGAAAAGCAAAATAGCGGCCGCGCTCTTCATGCTGCTGGCTTCCCTGTATCACCTCATTTCCCGTTACCTGCTGCGCTCGCTGGCCGCTCCCGAGCTTCCCGCTCCCGTGCTGATGATCCAGGGCTGGCTGTTTTTCGCTCTGGTCCTCCTGTTCGCCATGCTGCTCCTGCGCGATGTGACGCTGATCGCCCTCTGGCTGGCCCGGCGGACCGGCCTTACGGCGCGCCTGCCCGGTTCACCTTTGCGCCAGGCCGGAATCATGATCAGCATCGCCCTTGTTCTTTCCGCTTACGGCGTCTGGCAGGGCGTGCGCCCGCCCGAGGCCCGCAGTGTGGAAATCATCCTGCCGGATCTCCCTACGGCGCTGGACGGATTCACGCTCGCTCACATCACCGATCCGCACGCCAGCGCCCTGTTGCGCGGTCCGCGAGTACGGGCGATGGTGGACACAGTCATGGCCATGCAGCCGGACCTCATTGTGCTGTCCGGCGACCTGGTGGACGGATCGGTTGAGAGAAGGTGGCGGGACGTGGCCCCGCTTGCGGATCTGACCGCGCCGCATGGCGTGTTTTCCGGTATCGGCAATCATGAATACTATTCGGGGTACAACGACTGGATGGCCCGTTTCGCCGAACTCGGGTTCACCATGCTGGAGAACAGCCATATTGTCATCGAGGTAAACGGCGCTTCCCTGGTCATTGCCGGAACAACGGACCAGGTAGCCGAGCGCTTCGGCCTGCCCGGCCCGGATACTGACGCGGCTCTGGCGGGAAGTCCGGAAAACGCGACGCGCATTCTGCTGGAGCACCGTCCCGGCAACGCCAGAGAAAACGCGGCCAAAGGCGTCCACCTGCAACTTTCCGGGCATACTCACGGCGGGCATTTCCTCGGTTTTGACCGCATTGTGGCCCGGTTTAACAACGGCTTTGTTTCCGGCTTGTATCAACTGGATTCCATGCAACTGTATGTCAGCCATGGAGCGGGACTATGGAGCGGCTTCCCGGTCAGGCTGGGCGTGCCGTCGGAAGTGACGCGCATTGTGCTGAGGGCCGGAGCGCGGTAACACACCCGCCCCGGCCCTTACCCTTCATTTGGCCGTATTACCATTGCCGCCAAGGTCATCGCTGACTTTGACGCTGACTGTTTTCTCATAGCATGAGAAACTGGCTTCAACCAAAGCTTTGTCCGGCGCTTTTGTAAACAGGCTGACGATCGGCACGATAACAAGACCGGCAAGCATGACGAAGGCGCCGGCATTAATGGGCGACTGCAATAGCGCGGGGAATGCGCTTCTGAAAAAGATATTCAGGGTCATCAGTCCCGTGCTGAATATAAAACAGCACCAGACAGAAAGCGCGCTCGCGCGCTTCCAGTATAATCCGTACAGGAACGGCGCCAGAAACGAGCCTGCCAAAGCGCCCCATGAAATGCCCATGAGCTGGGCTATAAAGGTAATTCCGCCCTTATACTGTATAATCGCGATTATTGAGGAAATAAGGACAAATACCACAATCAGCGCGCGGATGGTCAAAAGCAGCTTTTTATCGTCCATGTCCTTGATGATGTGGCCCCTTAAAAAGTCCAGCGCCAGGGTCGATGCCGAGGTCATGACCAGAGAGGCAAGCGTGGATATCGACGCCGCGAACACCAGGAGAATGACAAGGCCGATCATCACGTCGGAAAAGCGCGAAAGGATTGTAGGTATAATGGAGTCATATATGACAACGCCGTTTGCGCCTACTTCAACCAGGTCCGAGTACAAGCGTCCGAAGCTGCCGATGAAGTAGCTGCCGCCCGCTATGATGAGCGCAAAAATCGTCGAGATTATCGCACCCTTGGTAATTTGCTTTTCGGACTGTATGGAGTAAAACCGCGCGACCATCTGCGGCAATCCCCAGGTGCCGAGCGAGGTTAGAATCACAACGTTCAGCAATGCTATCGGATCCGGGCCGAAAAAGGACGTAAACACGCCGGGCACAGAAGCCGCTTCGCCAACATTGACGCGGGCAAGAGAATGTATCGCTTCCGTGAAGCCGCCGTTATCGCTCAAGACCACGGCTATTATCGCGACAATCCCTCCCAGCATAATCATGCCCTGTATGAAGTCATTGACCGCGGTTGCAAAGTATCCTCCGGTGACCACAAAAATCCCGGTCAAAATCGCCATCGCCAGAATGCAAACCGTAAAATCAACGCCGAATGCCATTGAGAACAGTCGCGACAGCCCGTTATACAACGATGCGGTGTAGGGGATGAGAAAGATGAAAACAATGATGGCCGCGCCTATTTTCAAAGCCGTTGACCCATACCGGGACCCGAAAAATTCCGGCATGGTGGCGCTTTTCAAATGATTGGTCATGATGCGGGTGCGCCGCCCGAGGACGAGCCACGGCATTAATGAACCGATAAAGGCGTTGCCGAGGCCGATCCATACGGCTGCCGTGCCGAAGCGCCAGCCGAACTGCCCCGCGAATCCCACAAAAACCACAGCGGAAAAATAGGTCGCCCCGTAAGCGAAAGCGGTCAGCCACGGCCCGACGGAACGCCCGCCCAGAACAAACTCGTTCACGCTGGACGCGCGTTTGCGAAAATATAACCCGATGGAAATCGTGACCGTAAAAAACACCAACAGCAACAGAATCTTGATCAGCATGTGACGCACCTTCTTCCAATGACTGCACGGGTGGGGTGAAAAGCAAGGCTCCCTTGTAATAAAAAAACCGCCGTCCCGGGTGGGCGGCGGTCTGACAAAACTCGTGATATGCTCAGGTTATGGCAGGCGCAACGCAAAGAGCCCGGGTGCCGATATGGAATCCGGGTAGTAATAATACTGCGTGAAAGCCTGCGGCATAAGTTCGTTCCTTGCTGACAACAACATCATGCCCGGGTCATTCCGGGCGCTTTTGTGTGGGTATGCCGTATCCGATGCTTTGTCAAGATAAAACATTGGTAGCAAATGCTCGCCTGCTTGCTGATCAAGTCAGCATGAGATATGAAGAATCCGAGAAAATTTTACCCTGGGAGTTCATATGTCCGCGCCTGATACCAATACTCCGACAGAGCTCATTGTAAATGAAAAAAATATTGAACTTGACGGCGGCGATACCAGTAGTCAAGATCAGGATACCATATCATTTCCGTTTGATACGAGCAAAATCCGCATCGAAGCCAAACCTATGACCATTGACTTGCTGATCGGGCGCATAAAGAACAAGGAAATCGACCTTATGCCTGACTTTCAGCGAGAAGCCGGAATATGGAAAGATAAAGAACAGTCTCGCTTAATCGAATCTCTGCTGCTGCGCATTCCCATACCGGCCTTTTACTTTGACGCGACAGATGACGAAAAATGGCTTGTGGTGGACGGCCTCCAACGGCTGACTGCGCTGAACCGTTTTATTCTGGACAAAGACCTCACACTACAAGACCTTGAATTTCTTGGCGATAAGTATAACAATGCTTCTTACGACAAATTGCCGCGCCCGTTACAGCGCACCATCCTGGAAACGGTATTGACTACCTATCAGATAATGCCGGGAACACCGGCAAAAGTTAAATTCAACGTATTCAAGAGAATTAACACCGGCGGCTTGTCCCTGAGCCCGCAAGAAATTCGGCATGCCTTGAACCAGGGGTCTGTTACCAGGAAGCTTGAGCAACTTGCGGAAAGCGACGAATTCAAAGTTGCCACCGCCGGAGGCGTGTCGCCCAAGCGTATGGATGACCGCGACTGTATAGCCCGCTTTATTGCTTTCAGCCTGACTTCACCTGACGCTTACAAGGATGATTATGATACCTTCATTAATGCCGGCATGGAAAAGGCCAATCTATTGATGCCGAAGCAGTTGGAGGCCATATGCGAAAACTTTTTGCGGGTAATGCGATACATCCCGGATATTTTTGGCAGTGACGCCTTTCGTAAGCGTTACAGAAGAGAAGGCGGGCGTTATCCCGTAAACAAGGCGCTGTTTGAAACCTGGACTGTCAACCTGGGGAGCCTTTCCGAACAGGATATGGAAGTTCTGATATCGCGTAAGGAAACGCTTAAAGACGCCTTCATCGCTCTTATGAATAACCGCGACTTTGAGAATTCCGTCTCTCAGGGTACAGGTTCAGTTGCCCGCGTACAACTGAGGTACGCTGCAATTCAAAAAATAATCAAAGAGACACTCCATGCTTGAGAAAATTTTTCTGCACAATTTCAAATGCCACGTCGAGCAAAGCTTTGATTTTGCGCCCCTCACCGTACTGTCCGGTGTGAACGGCATAGGAAAAAGCAGCCTCATTCAGGCGCTTCTTGCTCTTGAGCAGACGTGCGGCGCGGCCGTTCCGGGGCGTAATTTCATCATCAACGGCTACCTTATCAACTTGGGGCAGCCCAAAGATGTTCTTTCCGAAAACGCCCTGGACGACACCCTTGCCGTAACTCTCATCCATAACTCACAAGAGATGCGCTACCACATGGCTTTGGAGGAGAGCGTATTTTCTTTGACCGATAATACGTCATGGAAGTCTCCCTTTGCAGCCAGGCTTGTATACCTGTGCGCCGAGCGTATCGGCCCAAGGGCGCTGTTCCCTGTACCAACACCGGAGCAACATTCCGCCAACAGGCTTGGTAATATGGGACAGTTTGCCGCCTATGAGATGGAACGGCTGGGCATGAAAAGAGTCTCGTGTGAGGAGCTCATTCTTTCTCAGCAGGACGGCGAGCCTTTGAGCGGCGACCTTCGAACACAAACTGAAGCGTGGCTTGCGCGTGTTTGCCGTCCGGTGCGGGTACATACAGATTTTCAACCCAAGATGGACTTGGTGAATTTGGAGTTTTCATTTTCTGACGATGGTTTTATACGCCAATTCCGCGCCTCCAACGTAGGATTCGGGCTGACGTATGCTCTCCCGATCTTTGTGGCCGTGCTTTCCGCCAGGCCGGGAGACTTTATCATTATTGAAAATCCGGAAGCGCACCTGCATCCCAAAGGACAGGCCGTTATAGGCGAATTTCTCAGTTTGGCGGCCGCTGCGGGTATTCAGATTTTAGTGGAGACGCACAGCGATCACCTGCTCAACGGTATACGTGTAGCGGTGAAGCACGGCAAACTTGCTCCCGAGCAGACCAAAGTGCATTTTTTTACCCTTGGTGATGAGGGCAAGGCTATGGTGATAAGCCCCCGCATTGATGCAAACGGACGTTTTGACGTTTGGCCGGACGATTTTTTCGACGAGTGGGACAAACAACTCGCGGAACTTCTTTAAAAGGGGAAATTGTGGATCAGATCTTTAACGAATTATCCCTTTCAGGCGCCCACTCTGACAAATATCGAGCCCTACAGGCAATGTACGATGTTTGCCAAGCCTCAGTATCTTTAGAAAAGCTGGGATTTTGCCGCAGCGTGAGAACAACGAGGGATTTTGCCACGCGCGAGTTGGCGAAAGGATATACCTACAATGACTGGATTGTGGATAAAGACGCTCGGATCGCATTCAAAGATATGTACTCACTCATGCTTTCCAGGTTTTCTAAAAGCCCTTATGTGGAAAGCCTATGCCAAGAGCATGGCATGACTGAATTTGAAGAGTATCGTTTTGATGAAAGCAACCACTGTTTTGGGTTGGCTCTGGCGCATATTTGGGGAATACCGGCTCTTTCGCTGGCCGGTGATACGCGTTTTGCCGATGACGAAATCTCTTTTTCTCGGAATGTAATGGATGAAGACGCAAACATCGCTAGTCATCCTTGCCGCGTGTTACGTCTCTCGCGTGAGGCGGATATATCGAAGCACGAGGATAAAGTCCGCGCCTGCCTTATGCCGGATATACCCAATGGCGCAGTCTTATTGGAAAAGGCTGCGGTCACTTTCCCTTACTTGGCCTTTTGTGGAGATGCCCCTTGGCAACTTGAAGGCATGGACAGGAACGATATGTATTTTCGGACTATAGTAGGAATTTTACAAGCGCTTAATGAGGCGATGCGTTTAGTCGATAGACCTGAAGCCGAATTCGCGCCGCAGGGGATACATTATATTCCCGGTGAAAGATCCACCACCATGGATATGCCAAAAGCACGCGCCGCACGGACATTTTCATGCCCCGATGGGATAAGACGTGAATTTTGGGAGCATGTGCGAATCAACCGCGCTTTGCGGGTACATCTCTTTTCGGACAGGCCCAATAAAAGAGTATATATTGGTCATGTAGGAGAGCATTTGCCAACAGCCAGATTTTCATAATATTCATTGCTATTTATTGTCGCATCATCTTTCTACAAACAAGGGAAAGAGCAGTATCACGCCAAACTCAGACTCTACCCCCAAGAAAGCACTATACCCGCCATCACCAGATAACGAACCGTCTTGGCCAGGGCCACCAGCAGGACAAAAGACCAGAACGGCTCGCGCAGTAGGCCCGCGGCCAGGGTCAGCGGACCCCCGATAACCGGCGCCCAGCTTAGGAACAGGGACCAGCGTCCGTATTTATGGTACCAGCCTTCAGCCTTGGCCAGACTTTCCCGCTTGACCGGAAACCAGCGCCGGTCAATGAAGTGGTGCACATAGCGTCCCATAAGCCAGTTGACGGCAGAGCCCAGGGTATTGCCGACCGAGGCCACGGCGATTAAAGCCCAGGCGGGCTGTTTCCCGGACAGGAGCAGGCCGGAAAGCACCAGCTCGGACTGCGCGGGCAGGAGCGTGGCAGCGATAAAAGCCGTAAGGAACAAGCCCCAGTAAGTAAGGAGGTCGGCCATCTTGACTCATAGCGGTTTACGTTTGAGATTGTCGCTTGACGGTGGGCAAAGCCCACCTATGCCAATCTCACGGCAAGGATTTGCTCGCAAATCCTTGCAGAGCGGTTTAACATTTTCAATGTTAAACTGCTCTCAGACCCGGTAATGGCAACCCACGTTCCCGGTGTTGCGCAATGCCGCCTGGGTGATCAGGTAGGCGGTCTGACAGCCGTGGAACAGGTCCACAATGGGCCGGGAAAGCGGTGTTGTCCGGTAAAAGGTATGCAAATGGCGGGAAAGATCGCGCAAATCTTCAAAGGCCCTGGCCAGGCGGGAACTGGTGCGCGTAATGCCCACATAGTTCCACATGGTGTTGCGAAGGGCGGCCCAATCCTGGGCAATGAGCGCCGGGTCGTCATTATGCTCGTCCCCGGACGGTTCCCAATCCCGGATTTCAGCATGCAGCCGCCGGGAGGGGTCCAGCCCGGCCCTGACAGCCGCGGCAATGTCTTCGGCCGCCGCCCTGCCCCAAACCACGGCCTCCAACAGTGAGGTACTGGCCAGACGATTCGCCCCGTGCACGCCCGTGCAACTGCATTCCCCCACGGCGTACAGCCGGTTCAGACTGGTACGGCCCTGCCGGTTTACCAGGATGCCGCCGCAGAAATAATGGGCGGCCGGGACCACCGGAATGGGCTCGGTGCGGATATCAATGCCGCGCTCCAGACAGCTTTGCAGCACTGTGGGGAAGCGCTCTTCCAAATCCTGTTTGACCCCGCTGAGATCCAGGAACACGCAGGGTTCGCCGCTGGTCAGGAGCTCATCGACAATGGCTCTGGCGACAATATCGCGCGGGGCGAGATCCCCGCGCGGATCGCGCTTCTGCATGAAATATTCACCTTTGGCGTTGAACAGTCGCGCGCCCTCGCCGCGCAGAGCCTCGGTAATCAGAAAGCGGCGCGGCTCCAGATGAAAAAGCGTGGTCGGGTGAAACTGCATGAACTCCATATTCATCAGGCGCACAAAAGCCCGGCTGGCCATGGCAATGCCCGAACCGGTGGCGGTGGCGGCATTGGTCGTGTGCAGATAGACCTGCCCGGCCCCGCCGGTTGCCAGCACGGTCACATCGGCCAACATGGTGCCCACCTGTCCGGTTCTCTCATTGAGCACATAGGCGCCGCAGCACTGGTCCTCAAGCTGGTAACGGTAATTCATGCCCCGGCTGTGGTGGTGCGAGGTCAGAAGGTCAACAGCCGTGTAGCCTTCGAGATAATTGACGGCCGGATGCTGCCGGACCGCGCGGAACAGGTATTCCATGATCGTGAATCCGGTATGGTCCGCACAGTGCAGAATCCGGTTGGTCGAATGCCCACCTTCGCGGGTAAGAGCCCACGCGCTTTTTTCCGCCGTTGTTGCGTGCCGATCAAAAGGCACACCGACCCGGTCTATCAGCAGATCTTCCACGGCCCCCGGACCTTCGTCGGCCAGAAAGTTCACAGCGTCCGGAAGATTCAGGCAATGCCCGGCCGTGAAAATGTCCTCGGCCAGACTTTCAGCGTCGTTTCCCTGTTCGGCCTTATAAATGATACCGCCTTGGGCCAGCCAGGAATTGGCGTTATGGGGATTGTCCGTGGCTGAGAGCAACGTGACCTGAATACCCATATCCGCCAGGCGCAGCGCCGTGATGCATCCGGCAAGACCCGCGCCTATGACCAGGACAGTGGAAGAGGTTCTTGGCATTTATTTACAGACCTCAAGCATGCGCTCCAAAGCCGCTCTGGCCGGAGCCTTGAGATCTTCGGGCACACGGACCAGAAATGGAGAGTCCTGCCCCGTTTCCCGGCTGTTTTGCAGAGCGTCAAGCGCCGCGGCCAGGCGCTCCTCTGTTGTCTGAGCCATGTGCGGACAGGTACTTTCTGTGAGAGGCAAAATACTGATACGCCCTTTGTGCTGCTCGGCAAGCCGCCGCACCAGATTGATTTCCGTGCCGATGACCAGGGTTTCGCCATCCGGCAGTTCCGCGGCATAGCGAATCAGATAGGATGTTGATCCCGCGCCGTCGCAGGCCCGGACCACCTCTGGCGTGCACTCCGGGTGCACCACGATTTTAGCTTCAGGATGCGCCTTGCGCATGGCCTGGACCTGGGCCACGGTAAAATGCGTGTGGATGGAACAAAATCCGGGCCAGAGCAGGAGCCTGGCCTTGTCCGCCTTGGCCGTGTCAACGGCTTCGCCCTTGCGCCGGATATCCACCTGATGCCGCTCCGACTCCGGGATGCCAAGCACATCCGCTGTGTTCATGCCAAGGTTCTCATCCGGCAGAAACAGCACCGCGTCGCCCTCGTTCAGAGCCCACTCCAGCATGGTCCGGGCATTGGCCGAAGTACAGACCGAACCATCAAAGCGCCCGACCACGGCTTTTACGGCCAGAGTGGAATTCACATAGGTCAGGGGGATGACCTTGCGCCCGCCGCGCATGAGCGTGCGCAGCACCCCCTCCACATAATCCGGGGGCGACATCAGGGCCATGCTGCACTCGGCGGACGGCTCGGGCAGGTGCACCTGCTGCCCTTCCCTGGCCAGCAAGGCCGCGGATTCAGCCATAAAATACACCCCGCAAAACATGATGTACTCGGAATGTACGTTCGCGACCTTGCGGGCCAGTTCCAGGGAGTCGCCCCGGATATCCACGTGGCGGATGACCTCTTCGGCCTGGTAATGGTGCCCGACAACGGTCAGGGCGGAACCCAGGTTCTTGCGCTGTTGCTCAATGCTCTGGAAAAGGGATACTGTCGTCATGAGGCCTACACTGTCCTGTATTGTAATTTTACTCAGCTATTCCATGCCAGCCAGGGCTGTGCTGACAAATACGCATGCTGAAATCCGCCGCAGGCGCGGAATGAGTCAACCTGCCCACGGAAATGAAGTCGGCCTTGCGTTCTCCGCCCACACGGGCCAGTTCGGCCAGAGAGTCCAGGGTCACGCCGCCGCTGATTTCCACTTCAATGCAACGGGGAATGATGTCCAATGCTTCTTGCATCATCTCCGGCTTCATATTGTCAAGCATGATACGCGACACTTGCGCTGAAACCGCTTCCCGAACGTCGCCCGGCGTGCGGCATTCCACCTCGATGGGAATCTTGTCGCCATAAGCCGCGCGCAGCCGCTCCACGGCGGGAATAATGCCCCCGGCCGCGTCAATATGGTTGTCCTTGAGCATGAGCAGTTCACTCAGATCCTTGCGGTGGTTGTGCCCTCCGCCGACCAGTACCGCGTATTTCTCCGGATAGCGCAGGCCGGGCAGGGTTTTGCGCGTATCCAGCAGGCGCACGCCCGTGCCTTCCAGAGCCTGCACATGGCGGGCAACCAGGTTGGCTATGCCTGAAAGGTGGCAGATGAAATTAAGGATAACCCGCTCGGCGCGTAAGATAACCCTTGCGCTGCCCTGAATTTCCGCAACCATGCTTCCCATGCTGAGGCGCGCCCCTTCCTCGGCCAGGGGAGCCCACGTCCATTGGCCGTGTTCCAGAGCGGCGGTTTCCTCCAGCACAAGAGGCACAAGGGGCAGCCCGGCCAGTAAGCTATCTTCCTTGGCCACAATGACGGCGGTCAGGCGCGCGCCTTCCGGGAACACGGCGTTGGTGGTCAAATCAGGGCCGTCCTCCATGAGCGCATCCCTGATAGCGCGCACCAGATGGCGGCGCGCAACGCCGGAAAAAAAATTATCAAAAACAGCCCCGTGCATGGATTGTATCTCCAGCCCTGAAGTGATAGAGGTTTCGCGATGCCGGACCACGTTCCGGCCTTTCATTGTTCCTGATACATGAATCCGGTACAGCCTAAAAGCCGCTCCCGGTTTCGTCAAGTCGCCTCGCGGCCGGATGAAGCATCACTCCAAACTGAGGCGCTAACCGCCGGATCTTGTTTCCTTTGTTTCGCTCCGGGAGGACCGCCATGAGTAAAAAAGATATCTCTCCTACCCCCTCCCTTGAATCCCGCCACAGTGCTGACAACGCCGAAGATGCCGCTCTTGCGCAGGAAAACAGCGCAGGCGAACAGCAAACTCTGGAAGAACGCCTGCGCAACTGTGGTGAGGAGTTTCTGGCCACGGAATTCAGCCATCCGGCTGACGTGGCCGAACACCTGGAAAATCTGACCCTGGAGGAACAGGTCTGTATTGTTACGGCCCTGCCTCCTGATGAAGCGGCCGAAGCCCTGGCCGAACTTGACGAACACACCCGGGTCGAACTCCTGGAAAACCTGGACCCGGATACCGCTGCGGAAATCGTCGGCGAAATGTCTTTTGACGACGCCGCGGACGTTCTGGAAGAACTGGATGAAGATCACAGCGTAGTCCTCCTGTCCAAACTGGAATCCGAAGATGCGGAGGAAATCCGCAACCTCATGGCCTTTGACCCGGAAACCGCGGGCGGGGTCATGAACACGGAAATTATCATTCTGTCCCAAGATATTACAGCGGACGAGGCCATTCACCAGATTCGCAGTGAAATAAGAGACAAGGAAATTCCTTACTACGCCTATATTGTCAGCGATGACGATATCCTGGTGGGCGTGCTTTCCCTGCGCGATCTGCTGGTCAGTCCGCCGGGCACGCCGCTCAAGGACGAACTCGCGGATCAGGAACTGATCACGGTCACCTATGACACGGAACGTGAGGAAGTGGCCAGGGTCATCGGCCGCTATAACCTGGTGGCCCTGCCCGTGGTCGACTACGAAGGCCGCCTGCTGGGCGTTATTTCCCACGACGACGTCATCGACATCATGCAGGACCTGGCCAGCGAAGACATGCTGGGCATGGTGGGCGCGGGCCAGGACGAAACCGCGGACACGCCGTGGCTTGAGTCGATCAAAATGCGCCTGCCCTGGCTTTTGGTGAACATGGTCAACTCGGCCCTTGCGGCCGGGGTGGTCTATCTTTTTGACGGCAGTATCGCCCAGATGGCCATTCTGGCCGTGTTTATGCCCATGGTCGCCAACCAGGCCGGAAACACCGGACAGCAAGCCCTGGCCGTGATTATCCGGCAGTTGGCCACGGAAAAATTTTCCCGCCGCAAAGCCTGGAGCGCGGTTCTGCGTGAGGGGAAAATATCCATAGCCAACGGCCTGATCCTCGGAGTCATAGTCTGGGCGGCCGTGTTCCTGTTCACCCGTTCTCCGGCCCTGACCTCGGTCATGGTTGTGGCTCTGATGCTGAACATGGTGCTCGGCGCGGTGGCCGGGGCTTCCATTCCGCTTCTGCTCAAAGAACTCGGGCGTGACCCGGCCCAGGCCTCCAGCATCTTCCTCACTGCCATTACCGACAGCGCGGGCTTTTTTCTGTTCCTGGGCCTAGCCACGCTGGTACTATTATAGGGGTGGTTGCCCCTGGACCCCTTTATTCTTCGTAGTGCCTCAGTTTGCCGTCAGACGAGGAAGGCGCAGCTTTGGGCGATGGGGCTGGACTCTTCTGGTCCTGCCCCGGAGCACAAAGCAAGCCTGACGATGTATCACGGCAAACTCAGGCACTACCTCACTCTTCGTCAATCCAGCGCAACGCCTTGGTAACCGCCTTTTTCCACCCTTTATAGCGCGCGATCTGCTTTTCCTTGTCCGGCGAGGGTTCGAAGACGTGCTCCACACGCAGGTAGTCGGCCACCTCATCCAGACTTTTCCAGAAGCCCACGGCCAGACCGGCCAGAAAGGCCGCGCCAAGGGCGGTGACTTCCAGCACGGCCGGACGCTCCACCTTCACGCCCAGAATATCCGCCTGGAACTGCATCAGGAAATTGTTGGCCGAAGCTCCGCCGTCCACACGCAGAGCCTGCAGGTGGATGCCGGAATCAGACTGCATGGCCTCCAGCACATCCTTGGTCTGGTAAGCGATGGATTCCAGAGTGGCCCGGATGATGTGCTTTGCGCTGCTGCCTCGAGTAAGGCCGACTATCGCGCCGCGCGCGTAAGGATCCCAGTAGGGAGCGCCCAGCCCGGTAAAAGCCGGGATCACATACACGCCGTTGGAGGTCTCGGCTTTGCCCGCAAAGTATTCCGAGTCCGAGGCGTCAGCCACGATTTTCAGTTCGTCCCGCAGCCATTGAATGGCCGATCCGGCGACAAAAATGGAACCTTCCAAAGCGTAGGCAACGCCGCCGTCAGGACCGCAAGCCAAGGTGGTGATCAAGCCGTTTTGGGAACTTACCGCCTTATTTCCGGTGTTCATAAGCATGAAGCATCCGGTACCGTATGTATTTTTGGCCATGCCGTCGCGCACGCAAAGCTGGCCGAACAGCGCGGCCTGCTGATCCCCGGCCATTCCGGCAATGGGAATCCGCGTTCCGCCCCTGCCGCCGATGTTGGTCTGTCCATAGACGGCTGAGGAAGATTTGACCTCGGGCAGCATGGTCCGCGGGATGCCCAGAACCGAGAGCAGTTTTTCATCCCATTGCAGCGTTTTGATATTGAACAGCATGGTGCGCGAGGCATTGGTGTAGTCAGTGACATGCACGCGGCCCTGCGTCATGTGCCAGACAAGCCAGGTATCAATAGTGCCGAACACCAACTCTCCCTTTTCCGCCCTGGCGCGCGCGCCTTCCACGTTATCCAGGATCCACTTGATTTTGGTGCCGGAAAAATAGGGATCGATCAAAAGGCCGGTATTTTCACGCACGTACTCGTTCAGACCCGGCTGCTTTTTCAACGCCTCGCAGATAGCCGCCGTGCGGCGGCATTGCCAGACAATGGCGTTATACACCGGCTTGCCGGTTTCCCGTTCCCAAACCACCGTGGTTTCACGCTGGTTAGTGATACCGATGGCCGCGACCTGTTCCGAGGTAAGGCCCGCAAGAGCCAGGGCCTCGGTCAGCGTTGAGCTCTGCGTCGCCCAGATCTGCATGGGGTCATGCTCCACCCAGCCCGGCTGAGGGAAAATCTGGGGGAAATCACGCTGGGCCACGGCCACGACTTTTGCTTCATGATCCAATATCACAGTACGGGAACTGGTCGTGCCCTGATCCAGGGCGACAATATACTTCTCACTCATATAATTGACTCCTTGGCGTTATGACGCAATGTCCGTCAGTCTATCTTACAGGCCAGGCTTCTGCCGATCAGGTTCTTATACAGCCAGGCCCCCAGCAAGGCGCCGAACACGGGCATGATAAGCGGCACCAGGAAATAGGGGATGGTAATATTTTTGCTCAAGGAATAACCGGTCATGACATCGCTTCCCCAACCCGCCAGATAGGCGAAAACACGCGGCCCGAAATCGCGGGCCGCATTCATGGCAAAGCCGGTCAGCGGACCGAAGGACGCGCCGATAACCGCCACCAGCAGACCGATCAGCAGCGGAGCCATCGGACCCTTGGGCACACCGTTACCGTCGTCAGTCAGGGCCATGATCAAGGCCATGAGCAGGGCTGTAATGGCCATTTCCGTTAATCCGGCCTGGAGCATGGAGATACCGGGATTGGGGAAGGTACAGAAGGCTCCGGCCAGAGCCACCCGCTTGGCCGCGTCTCCGGCGGCGGCGGTCAGGGCCGCGTCAAAAAGGTTCTGGTACAGAAAATAGGCCAGGGCTGCGGCACAAAATGCGCCAAAGGTCTGGGCCAGAATAAAGGGGATAATCTTGCGCTTGGGGAAACAGGCGAAAACAGCCAAGGCAATGGTCACGGAAGGATTCAGATGCGCTCCTGACACGCCCGCCGACAAATACACGCCCATGCTTACGGCAACACCCCAGACAATAGCAATTTCCCATTGTCCGAAGCTGGCTCCGGCCACCTTGAGCCCGGCCACGCAGCCGATACCTAAAAACAAAAAGACAAAAGTGCCGAAAAACTCCGCCAAGTATTCATGGCTGTCCTTTTTCCCATTTCCACTCATGACTGGCCTCCTCCTTTCGCAACGCCGACAGGTACAGAGCACGGCGGTTATTATTGATAATGCCATAACCTAGCGCATACCTGCTATTTTTTGCAAGCCTTCAAGGACCTGTTTTCAAACTATTCGCTTTTTTTAAAGCGAAATTGCTCTAAAAATCGCGCAAGATATTTGCACAACCCTAAATATAGCATAACATATATTTTCCGTGTCGGCATTTTGCTGTCCGGCGCGCTGCCGCGCCGGTCCCGGCGGCATGGTATGGCTTACTTTGGAGGATTTCATGTGCAAATATCTATTGATCGCGCTCACGGTCTGTCTGCTACTGTGCGGGCCCGCCGGAGCCGAAGATATAACCGTAAAGCGGGTGGATACCTCGGACTGGCCTACTGTCCGGGTCATTGTCGAAGCCTTGGGAAGAGAACAGACCAAGGGTTTCATGATGACCCTGCCCGCTCCCGGAACTGCCGGAGGCGCCAATATCGCCGCCTCCGGGGTCACGGAGTTGTCCGAAAGCCCCAGGCCCGCAAGCATTGTCGTGGCCTTGGATACCAGCAGGAGTTTAAGCCCCGCCCATCTCAAGATGATCAAAGACAGCCTGGCCCGCTATGTGGACGAACTGGACAAGGACGAGCAGGTGGCGCTGCTGGCCTTTAACGATTCCGTGGAACTGGCCTCCGGCTTCACTTCAGACAGGGAAACCTTCAAACAGGCCCTGGCCCGGCTGCGGGTTGCCGGAGAGTCCACGGAACTCTACCGGGCCATGTTGTCCGGCTTGGAGCTCATGAAGTACATTCCCGGACGGCGGGCCTTGTTGGTTATCACGGACGGCAAAGACGAAGGTGGAAGCGTTTCGCGGGAAGAAATCCTGCACATGGCCGAGGCCAATGATATCCGTATCCTGGCCATAGGCCTGGCTACCTTGGCGGGCAATGAGCCGCAACAGTATCCGGCCGCCCTCAAGGAACTGGCCGAGGCCAGTGGAGGCGATTTCCGTTTCGCGGCTTCAGCCGAGGCTCTACAGGAAGCTTCTTACGAACTGCTGAGAGGGGAGCGGGACAGCATGACCCGAATGTATGAAGCTGTGTTCGGAATTCCCGAAGATATCCGGCCCAGTTCCGGGCAGACCCTTGATGCCGTTTTGAGCCGGATATACCGGAACACGACGCAGACGGCCGGATTGGAACTAAAAGTTCCGGCCACTATAGGTCAGGCCGCGGCCTCGCTGGCCGGGCCTCCCATTCACGAAAAAAACAAGCCCACCCCGCCGCCGGGCGTGAAAACCCTACAGGTTACTCTGTCCGACTATCTGGCCATGGCCGATACCGAAGGCCTGGCTGCGGGAAACGGTCCTGAGCGCGTTTCGCTCTCCAACCATGAGGCGCGGCCGGGAGCGCCAGCCGCCAATGAAACAACGCCCCCTGAACACAACACCAAGGAATCCGCCCGTCCGGAGCCCGGCGGCAGTACGAACCTGCTTTGGGGAACGCTCCTTCTGGCCCTGTTCATCGGACTGTTATTGGGAGTACGGCTGCGGTTCCCGGGGGCCATTTCCAAATAAGAGATTTTGCTCCAAGAGCAAGGAACCCGGCCCTTTTTGCGGAGGAAGTGTACTCTTATGGTACTCGACCGGAGCAAAAAGGGCCGGGTGACGCAGCTAGTTGGACAAAAGAATTATTTGGAAATGGCCCCCGGATCCTATCTCCAGGCTTCGGCAAAGGCAGCCCGGAACTCGGCCTCATTAAGAGGAGCAAAGCCGTTCGCCTTGGGCCGGAAAAGATACATTTGCTGTGTGGCAACCCCTGTGTTCCAACGAATCGGGGCAATGCTCCAGCTCATGTTCACGGCCTGTAGGGCGGCATTTACACTGTCCGGGGTCCAGCCGTCGCGCACTCCAAGCCCGGCCGAAAGCCGGGCAAAATCGTAGCCAATCCCGGCCCAGTAATCCGCCGTGCCCGCGCCTGCTCCCGCCAGGCCGGACTGGAGCCTCTGACCGGCCGGAGAGGGCTGGGCCGCATTCCAGGAGCCTGGGAATACCGCCAGATTATAATATTGCATGCTGACAAAGCTATTGCCGGACAGCCCTTGCTCCCAAAGAGACGTGCCGAGCAGGACCTGGCGGGTTTCATTATAATAGAAAAAGTTGGGCACGATCTGATCCATATTTTTCCAACTGTCGGGCAGAAAAATCGCCTGGAAAGCGCGGCCGGACTTGTTCTGACCGAGCAGGTCGCTGGCGGACCGCATCCAGTTGTTTTGATCGCCCGGCTGGTAGGATTGCAAAACCACATTGCCCGCGCCCGAGGCCCGGGCGCGCTCGTCAAACAGCGTGGCCATGCGCCGCCCGAAGTTTTCTTCCGGATAAAAAACCGCGTAGCCCTTGATGCCCAGACTCGAGGTAAAAGCCAGCAGGGTGTCGATCTGATCCTGCGCGCCGGAAAAAAAGCGCCAGGCCGTGCGGCCCTCGTCGCCCGCTTCCAGAGCGGGAAGGAAGGCGAACAGAGCCCGGCGCGAGGTCAACCCACGGGACTTGGCTTGAGCATAATCGTCCCGGCGCAGGGGACCGCCGACAACAGCCGCGTTTTTGGGCAGGGCATCGACTTGAGCCACCCAGTCCGGCTGGTTCGTATCAATGACGAGCAAAGAAACCTGGTTGCCGCTTGCGGAAAGTTCATCGCAGGCCACACGGGCTCCGGCCACGATTTTTCCGGCAACAGAGGCGTGTTGCCCGGAAAGCGGCAGGGCCAGCACCACAGGCTGGCCGGGAACCGGCCCCGTGGGCGCGGGCGCGGCAGCGCCGCCCTGGATAACAATGTCGGACTCGCTGGGCGGCCCCTGCAACAAAGAGGGGTCGGCAAGCGAAATTTGCCCGGAAAGCTGTTGCAAGGCCGCCTGTGCCGCCTCCCTGGTCTGGGGGCTGTTACTTTCGCGGCGCAAATTGTCGATCAGGATAACACTATACGGGAAGGTTCCCCGATTGCTTTCAGTGATCGCCGAAGCCGCAAGGGCCGAAGTCGCGGCAGGCGCAAAAGAGAGTTCCAGAGCCAGCCGCCGTTCCAGCGTGGCCTTATCCTGAGAGCCCGCGGCCGAAACATAGATATTTTCCAACGCGACCATGCTCTGGCCCAGATCGCCGTCCCGCCACTGCCGCACGGCCAGAACCACCCCGGCCATGCTGCGAACCTGAGCCGAGCGCGAGGCATCCTGGTAAACAGCATTGGCCCTGGTTCTGGCGTCATGCGAGGAGAGTACGCGCATGGCCCTGGCCCAGGCGTCCTGCCACTCCCTGGTGTTGTCCGTGCCGGGAGCAAGGGTGTTCCACTGGTCAAGGGCGGTCAAAGCCACACTGGGATGCTTATTCCGCAAGGCGGCGGCGGCAAGAATCCGGTTCGCTTCCACACTCTGTTCACGGGTCAGGGACTTGTCGGATGACAAGCGCAGAGCCACGGTTTCAGCCCGCGCGTAGTTGCCGCCGCTATAGGCTTGCCTTGCTTCATCCAAAGGACTTGCCGTCACAACCGGCGGCAGATCGCTCTCGGCCAGCCGTTTTTTGTCAAGACAGCCGGAAATGACAAGAGGCAGCAAAAGCAGGCCACAGAGGGCCAAGCGCAGGGCGCGGGACTGAAAAGCGGAGATATGTTGCTGTTTTTTCATGGTATGGTGGAGGTAAAATGTGGGCTGCGGGCCGCAGGCGCGGTAACAGACAGTCGGTATCGGTTTCCGGGTACGTTAGCCCGCTTTGGCCTGTAATGCAACGGCCTTCTGAAACGTCACGCCTGCCTCTGCCGTAACGCTCCGCGCGGAAGAAGGGCGAAGGCAGGTGGAAGGGACTTTACTCCCGGATGGTATTCCCGCCCTTTTGGGAATACTTAAGGAGAGCGGGCGTATGGAAAACCCCATCGTTGAAGTAATATGCTGATTTAACCAAAGATAGCCAAGGCAAAGGTCATTACCTTGCCTGTGGTCGGGTGTTCGTATACGATGCTTACTAATCCAAGATTTATTGTAGACGGCCAACAAAGATTAGGCATCTCTCTGATAGTCACTATGTAACAAAAAGGATTACCATATGGACCTGCCAGTTGAAAATAAACTTAAGCTCATGAAAGAGCAGCACAAATTTACTATGATAGAAAAGACAAACGAATTCTCCATGGCCTACGCAAAGTTGAGCTTAAATGCCTGCCTTTTGTTAAATGGCGCAGCTGCCACCGCTTTACTCTCGACAAAAGACGTTAAACTTTATTGGGCAGCCGCGATATTAGGGCTTGGTGCTTTGGCTGGTGTATTAGCTCTTGGCGTTGCCTACTGGTATACAATGGCCTTGCTGGAGTCATGGCGGCATACCTCTGAAGAGCCAGATAAGCCATATATACCTGTGTTCTGGCCTTGCAAAGGAAGAATACTTATTACCTACGAGCAGCTTGAAAAGTACAGATGGGTACCAATAGCTTTTTTTATTGTATCTCTGTTTCTTTTTCTCATTGGCCTTGGAGTGGCAGTAAGATACGTTTAGCCATCAGGTGATTAAGCGTAGTCGCTGAGCAAAGCAATTTAGACAACGTTCAAGTCCTATGCAAAGCTTATCACAGCAAAACTATTCAGTATGAACTTAGAATCACCGCCAGAAGATGAATATAAAGAGTCTGGTGTCTAAATAATTCCTTTTGTGTATAGTATGGTATCGCTAAGGATTCTTTTTGAGCCTGATTGGTGCCTTTGTGGCAAGGAGTAACCGAATGAATGTACAAATCGAAAAAACGATACATGATATTAACCTTTCCATGTCCATGGAAAACATGCCGCTTACAGACCAGGATAAAAACCGTCTTCGCGATTGCCTGACAGGCAAGGCCAATATACATGAAGTATTGCGCCAAACCATCAAACGTCACACACGGGCGAACGATGGCAACGCAAAATTATGAATATTCCCATGATGGGCAGGATAGTTATTGCTACCCAGGCACTTCCGTCTTTCGGAACAAACAAGGCATCCGCGATTCTGAAGCCCTGCTTTTGGCGGAACGCGAAATCACCAGTCTCAAACTCCTTATGCTTCGAGTAAAGCCCTCGCGGGGGCACTATGGCTTTCCCCATCTTTGTGCCATCCATAGGTTTATTTTTGGTGACATATATGATTGGGCCGGTTCCATCCGGCGTGGAGAATTTATGGCAAAAGGCGCTTCCATCTTCTGCCTTGGGCGGCACATTCCGGAAAATGCCAAGAGAATTTTTTCCGCCTTGGCAGAAGAAAACAAATTACGCGGCTTGGACAAGGAAAAATTCGTTCAACGTTTAACTCGCTATATGGGCGAGGTAAATGCCCTGCACCCTTTCCGTGATGGAAATGGTCGTGCTGCGCGAGAATATTTCAGGCAGCTATCAAAAAGCGCCGGGTATGATCTTGATTTTGGCGGTATAACTGCGAATGAACTACTTGCCGCTGATATCGCCGCCTTTAAAGGCGATGATGCGCCGCTTGCGGCGATACTGGAAAAGTCTGTAACGAAGATGTTATAGTTTCAAGATTATAATACCCTGTCGTATGGAACATTTGAGCTTGACGCTCAACTGTTCCACCCGCGTGAGGTACGCATGTCCATTCTGTTGACTCTACTTTCCCTGGCCGCTCTCGTTTTTCTGGTCATAGGCTGTTGCGGCAGCGCTCTCTACTGGTATGAAACCATGAACAGCCCGGAAGAGCGTATTCCCGCGCCAAAGCCGGGCTTTTTTTCCTGCCTGTCCCACTATTGCGCCACCCTGACCAGTTACGCCTTATGTGTCGCTTTGGCCGTTGTCGGCCTTTTCCTGCACCGCAAACCCGCGTTGAAAGACGGACCGGCCGGTTCCGGCGCGGACGCGTTTCCTCCGCTCATCTTGATCCACGGCATCTACAACAACGCCGGGGCCTGGCTGTATATGGCCAGAGCCCTGGACAAAGCCGGATACAATGTCAGCACCTATGCCTATTTCAGCTTTTTCGTATCCTTGGACAGGATCCTGCATGGCCTGGACGAGCATGTGGCCACGGTGCAACGGCTGACCGGCCAAAAACCGGTTCTGATCGGTCACAGCATGGGGGGGCTGTTATCTCGAAAGTGGCTGGCGGAATATAACGGGAGCGATCGCGTGCGCGGCATCATCACCCTCGCTACGCCGCACGCGGGGAGCAAAATGGCTGTGTTCGGCCCTGGCGCGTTGGTCCGGAGCATCCGGCCGAATGGTTCGCTGGTGGCTTTTCTGCGCGATCTCCCGCCGATCTCCAATCTGCCCTGTACCAGTCTGGTCAGCCCGGAGGATGAAGCCGTGCTTCCATCTTCCTCCCTTATCCCGCCACAAGGCTGGAACATGCGCCTGACCCCGCCCCTGCCCCACTTTGCCATGCTTTTCAGCCCGCGCACGGCTGCCATGCTGCTGGAAGAACTACGGACCATCCGGATCGGGGGCTGATGCCCTAGTCCACCAAGCCCGGCAACCACAACACCATATCCGGAAAAGCCAGCATCACGGCGATGCAAAGTAAAAAGGCCGGAATAAAGAGCAGCGTGCCCCTGAACACATCACCCAGGGGAGTCTTGCCCATGGAAGCCACCACATAGGCCGAGGCTCCGACAGGCGGCGTGATCGCCCCCAAGGTGGTGACCACCAGCAGGAGCAGGGAAAACCAGAGCGGATCATACCCCATGCCTTGCACCAGAGGGAAGAAGATGGGCAGGGTGATCAGAAGCAAGGCCAAGGCGTCCATGATCATGCCGCCGACAATATAGACCAGCAAAATAAGCAGGAGCAGGGTAAAGGGAGCAATGGCCGCACCCTGCACCCATTCGGCCACCATGAACGGCGTTCTGCTTACGGACAGGAATTTGCCGTAGCATCCGGCCCCGGCCAGAAGCAGAAAAATCATGGCGGAAACGTTCAAGGTTTCCATAACAGCACGGGCCAGTGTTTTACCATTCAGCCCTCCGCGGGCAAAGGCGAACAACAGGGCCAAGGCCGAACCCGCTCCTCCGGCTTCGGTGGGCGTGAATATTCCCGAAAAAAGCCCGCCCACCACCAGGCCGAACAGCAGCACAGCCTCCAAGAGGCCCGGCAACCCGGCCATGCGCTCGCGCCAGGTCGCTTTTATCCCGGCCGGTCCCCAATCAGGCCTTACTCTAGCCAGCCAGGCAATGGTCAACAAAAAAAGGGCCAGCAGCAGCAGCCCCGGCAGCACCCCGCCCATAAAAAGTTTTTTAATCGAAAGCCCGGTCTGGATGCCCAGCACAATGGCCACCACACTGGGAGGAATGACCGCGCCCAGCGTGGTCCCGGCCGCGATCACCCCGGAAGCGAACGCGGACTGGTAGCCGTAACGCCGCATCTCGGGCAGGGAAACCACAGACATGGTTGCCGCAGTCGCGGTATTGGAGCCGCAGATGGTCGCGAACGCACCGCAAGCCGCCACAGTGGCAGCGGCAATTCCGCCGCGCCTGTGCCCTATCCAGGCGGCAATCCCTTGGTACAGACGCGAACTCAAGCCGGAGTGGAAACAAATTTGCCCCATGAACACGAACAACGGGACCACTGTCAGACCCGCGTTGGAAAAGGTCCCCCAAAATTCATTGCCGAGCATGGAAACGGCATTGGCCGGACCGTCCAGTAAGGCATATCCGGCAACACCGAGCAAGGTCAGAAGCATGCCTATGGGCATGCGCAGATAACAAATGGCGGCCATGAGCAAAAAAACACTGGCCAACACCAGAACAGCCGCGCTCATCAGGCTTCCCTCCCCTGCGCTCCACCGGAAGAGTCAGCGGGAAGAAAGAGCGCGCACAGTGTTTCATGAATAAAAATAATGCTCTGTAAAAACAGGCCGGAGGCCAAGCCCAGGGCCATGAAAGCATAGGAAAAATCAAACCCGTCAATGTATTCGCCCATGTCGTGCGCATACGCTGCCACGCCCAGAATTTCGTTTCCGGCCGCGCCCAGCAGAAAGGCGCAGAACAGGCCGCACAAAATCCGCTGTATCTGCCGGGCCAGACGAGGCAGGGCCGATACCCACAGTCCGGCGGCGATATGGCTCCCCGCCAGTTGGGCGGCAGGCATGCACAAGCCCACGGCCAAGGCGCAGAGATAGCCGGAAAGCTCCAGAGCGCCCCGGATGCCGCCATCCAGAGGCCGTAAAATAATATTGGCGCAGATAACACCCAGCATCACCAGGAATATGCAGCCTCCTGCCCCGGCCAAGGCCAGCGAGGCCAGGCGCAACACCCGTCCGCTCCGTTCGAGAAAAAATTTCATGGTTATATCCTGTTGCTACTCAGTGACCGGTTTGCCACTATACTCCGCTTTGGCTGCCAGCACTTCCCGCAGCAACACTTCAGCATCCACGCCCTTGCCTGTCGAACGTTTTTTCCAGGCCTCCAGCACCGGCGCGGCCTTTTCACGCAGGGCGGCTTTTTGCCCGTCATCCAGGCGGAGCAGGGAATAGCCGTAGGTTTCCTCGGACCAGCGCACGGCTTCCCGCCCGTGCTCGTCCACATAGCGGCCGGTCCAGACGGAATGTTCCTCGGCCAGTTCCGTAATGGCGTCCTGCACGTCCTTGGGCAGGGCATCCCATTTTTTACGGCTCATGAAAAACATAAACGGATATACCGGGCCGTCCACAACCATGCCGTAGCGGCAACTCGCGGCGAAGTTATAGTCCTTGAGCACGTCAAAGGAAGAAAATACCCCCTGTACCACGCCTTTTTGCAAGGCTTCGGGAGTATCGCTCTGGGGCATGGACACCGGGGAAGCGCCCAAGGCTTCGGCAACGTCGGAAAGTACGCCGGAAGCGCGCAGCACGAGACCTTGCAGAGATTCCGGTCCCTTCAACGGCCTGGTGCTCATTATTTGGGAAGGCGCGCTGGAAAACAGGGCAATGACCTTGATTTTGGACAGTTCGTCAGGCTCGTGCCGCCCCAGTAGCTGCCACATGACCCTGCCCGCTTCTTCGGCCGAGGCAAAGCCCAAGGGCAGCTCAAACACGCTCAAAAAAGGATACGCGCCCGGATGGTAGGCCACACTGATGCAGCCGATGTCCGCCTGACCCTGGATCACCCCGCGCACCATATTTTTCGCCTCCAGCAGGGTGCCGCCGGGAAAGGTTTCCACAATCACCGAACCGTTGCCGCGTTTGCGCACCTCCTCGGCCCAACGCTCCATGGACACGCAGGGAAAGGTGGCGGCGGCGGGAAAATTGGCGAAACGCAGCCGCGTTTCCACCGCCCCGGCATCGCCCGCGGGCAAGAAAAGCAGACTACAGTAAAGCAACAAAAAGGCTGAATACAACGCCGTCTGTCGGGCAGCGAAAACACGCTGCAAGCTGGATTCGAGCATGGCCTACTCCTGGTTGCCGGATTTCCGGCGGGAAGAATAAAAAAAACCGCCGGAAATACCGGCGGCTGTGGGTGTTGGAAAAATTCCGCGTATTACCAACCAGATGCCCCGGCATGCACAGACCAAGAACGCCACCACTGGGAGGCGAAGCTGGAACCAAAAAAATCATGACGGGCAATATATTGCATAACGGAAGAGACCATAAAAAAAAGAACTCTTCCTGTCAAGGCCGGGATTTTCTGGGCATTGCTCAAACTGGAGCACTCCCGAAACAGTACGCCAGAGTGACAGCTTTTGCCTGCCACCACAGTGCGTTTCATATTTCACCAAGCCAAGGAATGCAAAAACAGCATCTTGACTTTTTTCGCTTAAAAGCTACTATCGATTCATGAACATCGTTCACTACATGACTGAAGACGGTACGGACTTGTACCAGGGATGGGTGGACGCCCTGCGAGATGCTCGCGCCCGGATTGCCGTTCTGCGGCGGGTTGACCGGGCGGCCCTAGGCAACTTCGGCGACCACAAGGCTTGCCGTGACGGAGTGTCGGAAATGCGCATTGATTGCGGGCCAGGGTATCGGGTGTATTATTTCCAGCATGGGCAAACGCTAGTTGTGCTTCTGTGCGGTGGTGACAAACGCACGCAGGATGCGGACATCAGTAAGGCAGTCGCCTATAGGGCCGATTTCCTGCACCGGATGAAAGGCAAGGAGGAATGATAATGAACAAGCCATATGTTTCGCATGAAGAAGCCACCATTGAGAGCTTCAAACAAGACCCGGACTATGCCGCCGAATATCTGAACGCCGTGCTTGAAGATGGCGACCAGGAAGAGCTTATGCTCGCCCTGCGCCGTATTGCTTCCGCTTACGGCATGAAAGATGTGGCGGAAAGCGCGAACCTCAATCCCAAGACTCTTTATCGCACCCTGTCGAGTGCCGGGAACCCCGAACTGCGGAGCTTTCAGGCCATTCTCGGCGCGATGGGTATGCGCCTCGCGGTAACGCCGCTGGCACGGGAACATCAGCAGCAGTAAATGGCCCCCGCCGGAAGCGCTCGGTTTCCGTTGGCGCGGGAAGCATCTTTTGCTATTGTCCCGGCATGAAAATTCTTCATACATCCGACTGGCACATCGGCAGAACCCTTCACGGCAGAAAACGCTACGAGGAGTTCGAGGCCTTTCTTGTCTGGCTGGCGGAGACGATGCAGCACCAGGCAATCGATGTCCTGCTGGTGGCGGGCGATGTCTTTGACAGCAGCGTTCCGAGCAATCGCGCGCAGGAGCTCTATTACCGTTTCCTGCGCCGAGTGGCCGCCTCGTCCTGTCGGCATGTTGTCGTGGTGGCCGGCAACCACGACTCCCCTTCATTCCTTGATGCCCCCAAGGAACTGCTCAAAATCCTTGATGTCCATGTGATCGGAAGCGCGTCCGAAGATCCGGAAGACGAAGTGCTGTTGCTCCGCAACGGGCAGGGTACGCCGGAATTGATTGTCTGCGCCGTGCCATATTTGCGTGACAGGGATATCCGCGTGGCGGAAGCCGGGGAAAGCATCGAGGATAAGGAGCGCAAACTGCTTGACGGCATCCGCAATCATTACGCCGTTGTTGCCGCCCTGGCCGAACAAAAGCGCAGGGAAGTCGGCCTTGCTGTGCCCATTGTCGCCACAGGGCACCTGTTTGCCGCCGGTGGACAAACCGCCCTGGGCGACGGCGTGCGCGACCTCTACGTCGGTTCGCTGGCCCATGTAACTGCCGGGATTTTCCCGGCCTGCTTCGACTACCTGGCGCTTGGGCATCTCCACGCCCCGCAGAAGGTAAATAACTCCGAAACCATGCGCTATAGCGGTTCTCCCCTGCCCATGGGCTTTGAAGAGGCAAAACAGCAAAAGTCTGTTTGCCAAATTGCCTTTCACGACCTGGCTGCATCCGTGCAACTGATTGATGTGCCGGTGTTTCAGAAGCTTGAGCGTCTCCAGGGGGACTGGGACGGCATCGCGCGGCGCATTGCCGAACTGGCGGCAACCGGCTCTCCGCAGTGGCTTGAAGTCATCTACGACGGCGACGAAATCCTCGGCGATCTGCGCGAGCGCCTGGAGACCGCCGTCTCCGGCACGCGCCTGGAAGTTCTCCGGGTGAAAAACAACCGCATCACTGAGCGCGTGCTGGGACAAATCCATGAGCGGGAAACACTTGACGACCTGAACGTAACCGACGTGTTTGAACGCTGCCTCAACGTTCATGGCGTGCCTGAAGACCAGTGGCCGGATCTGCTCCGCACCTACCGGGAAACGCTTTCGTCGCTTTATGACGATGACCGGCGGGCGGAGTAAAGCTATTTATGAGAATCCTGCAAGTACGTTTCAAAAACCTGAACTCACTGGCCGGTGAATGGGCAATCGACCTGACCCACCCGGCCTTTGCGGCCGACGGCATCTTTGCCATCACCGGCCCCACGGGCGCGGGAAAAACCACTATCCTTGACGCCATGTGTCTCGCCCTTTACGGACGAACGCCGCGTCTGAGCAAGATCACCAAGAGCGGCAACGAGATCATGTCCCGCCAGACCGGTGAATGTTTTGCCGAGGTGACCTTCGAGACGCAAGAAGGGCGCTTTCGCTGCCACTGGAGCCAGCGCCGGGCGCGCAAACAACCGGATGGAGAGCTCCAGGTCCCGAAACACGAGATTGCCGATGCGGCTTCAGGAGCAATTTTTGAATCCAGGATCAGAGGCGTTGCCGAGCGGATTGAATCGGCCACCGGTATGGATTTTGACCGCTTCACCCGTTCCATGTTGCTGGCCCAAGGCGGTTTTGCCGCCTTTCTCCAGGCAGCGCCGGATGAACGGGCTCCGATTCTGGAGCAGATAACGGGCACGGAGATCTATAGCCGCATATCCATTCGCGTCCATGAACGCCAGCGTGAAGAACGGGAAAAGCTGAACACCCTTCAGGCCGAGACAACAGGCATCGCGCTCATGGAGCCGGAACAAGAAAAAGAGACACGGCAGGCGCTTGAGGCAAAACAGAAGGAAGAAGCGGAGATCAGCGCCAGAGCCATTGCCGTGGGAAAGGCCATTGCCTGGCTGACCGCCATAGAGGGCCTGAAGAAAGAAGTCCTCAGCCTGGCCGACGGAGCAAACAGGCTGCAAAGCGCCGACGCTGCCTTTGCGCCGGATCGTGACAAACTTGACCGGGCTCTGCGCGCGGCCTCACTGGATGGCCTATACGCAACACTTGTGACCATCCGGAAACAACAGGCGGATGATCAGCGGGCTCTACAAAGCGGGGAAGCGGCCCTGCCTGAACTGGAGTCTTCCACCAGGGCGCGGGCCGAACGGCTGCATCTGGCTGAACAGCACAGCGCCAAAGTCAAAAAGGAACTGGAAGCCGGGATGCCGATCATACAAAAGGTTCGCTCCCTCGACCAAAAGCTTGCCGAGCGGAAAAAAACCGTTCTGGAAGGTGAGGAGAACTGCCGGAAAGACGCGGCACAGATTGATGCGGATAACCAAGCCATATGCAAAGAGCGGGAAAAACGCAACGCAGCCCAAAAGGCCAAGGATGCCTTGGGCCATATGCTGGAGAGCCAACTGCTGCGCGCCTGCCGCGACGAAAAAGAAACGCTGCTGCGTGAAATGGCTTTCCTGGCGAGAATAGCGGAGCTTGAAGACTACCGGGCCAGATTGGAAGACGGAAAGCCCTGCCCGCTCTGCGGCGCGGCACAGCACCCCTTTGCCAAAGGCAATGTTCCTGTTCCCGATGCGGTCGAACAGCGGATTGCGGCGCTGACCCAACGGATCAGCGAGGCAGAGGCCCGGATTGAGAAAAAAGTGGCCATCGAGCAACAAATAGCGGCTCTCGACAGCGGGATACAGCGTTTGGACGCGGTTATCGGCATCCGGCGCGCCGCCCTGACCGAAAAACAAGAAAACCTGGAACGCCTGAAAAAAGAACACGCCGCCAAAAGTGACGAGCGGAAAGCATTGTACGGCGATGCTAATCCGGATGCTGAAGAGCGGCGCTTGAACCAGGCTGTTGCCGCTGCCGAAAACGCTGAAAAAGAGTCCAGAGCTTTGCACGGTGAGCTGCAACAAAAACTGAACAGCACAAAGACCCTGGTTGCCTCTTTGAAAAGCGGCGTCAGCCAGAGAGCGCCGGAACTGAGACGGTTGGAAACGGAGTTTTTTGCGGCGCTTGAGCCTGTCGGCTTTGCTGGCGAAGAGCAGTTTCTTGCAGCCAGACTGACTGCTGAACAGAAAAACGCCCTGACCGCCAAAGCCAGGGAACTGGATATTGCCCAAACAGAACTCAAGGCCAGGCAGGAAGACCGTAAAGCACGGCTGGCCGAAGAAATTGACAAAAAAGTTACTGATACGTCTCTTGATGAGCTTGAGCCACAAGCCAAAGCCTACCAAGACGCTCTGAAAGACCTGCGGGATACCATTGCCGGTCTCAAGCACAGGCTGAGTGAAAACGCCGTTGCCAAGGAACGGATGCGGACAAAGCAAACGGCTATTGATGCTCAGAAAAAGGAATGCCGCAGGTGGGAGAATCTGCACGCCTTGATCGGTTCAGCGGACGGCAAGAAGTACCGCAACTTTGCCCAGGGGCTGACCTTTGAGGTGATGATCGGTCATGCCAACCGGCAACTGCGGAAAATGACCGACCGCTACTTGCTGGTTCGTGATGGCGTTTCGCCCCTGGAACTCAATGTGGTTGACAACTACCAGGCCGGAGAGATCCGATCCACGAAGAACCTTTCCGGCGGCGAGAGTTTTATCGTCAGCCTGTCACTGGCCTTGGGCTTGTCGCACATGGCCAGCAAAAACGTCCGGGTGGATTCGTTATTCCTGGATGAAGGCTTTGGCACGCTGGACGAAGAAGCGCTTGACATCGCCCTGGAAACCCTTGCGGGACTGAATCAGGACGGCAAACTGATCGGCGTGATTTCGCACGTGCCGGCCTTGAAGGAACGCATCAGCACCCAAATTCAGGTAACGCCGCAAACCGGGGGCAGAAGCCGGATATCCGGTCCCGGTTGCGGTAGTGCCCCGGTTTGTCGTGATACTTCGTCAGGCTTGCTTTGTCCTTCGGGACAGGACCGTAAGAGTCCAGCCCCATCGTCCAAAGCTGCGCCTTCCTCGTCTGACGGCCAAACTGAGGCACTACCATAACGTGAGTGATATGGAGCGAGGCTCGACATGATGCGCACGGTTTTCTTCATTCCCGCTCTGCACAGCATGAGCGGAGGGCTGGCCAACATCTACAGCGTGGCCCGCAATCTGAAGGCGTTGGGCAGACAGGTCGCGCTCATGGGACCGGACCGGGACGCGGCCGGACTCAAGGAAGCCGAGGCCGAAGGTTTTGCCGTTCTTCCTTGGGGCACAAAGCTCACCGGCTCTGATACCTGGTGTGTTCCCGAAAGCTGGCCCAACGCCTTTTCCGTGGGATTCAGCGCCGGAGCCAAGGTGCTTGTCTACGTGCAGAGCTGGGTATACATGTTGAGCAATCTGCCGCAGGGCATACGCTGGAAACAACTTCCTCTGGAATATCTGGCCGTGTCCCATCCCGTGGCCTGGTTCATGCGTGAAGTGCTGGCCCTGGAAGCGCGGGATATTGTCCCTCCGGCCATAGACGACATCTTTTTCCGGAACGGAAACCGGCCGGGCAGCCACGTGCGGGCGGCCTATATGCCCCGTAAAAACCGGGCTCTGGCCGAGCAGATACAGCGAGTGGCCTCGGCCTGCCTTGCGGAGCGCCCCAACTCCCCGCGTCTGGAATGGGTGGAGATTCACAAAAAAACCCGTGCGGAAGTCGCGGAACTCCTGTCCAGTTGCCACCTGTTCGTAAGTACCGGATTTCCGGAAGGCTTCGGACTGCCTCCGCTGGAGGCCATGGCCTCGGGCTGCGTACCCGTTGGCTTTACCGGCTTCGGTGGCTGGGAATACATGCGCCAGAGCCACCTCAGCGGCTTTCCACCGCCAGGCGTCATCCCGACCGGTCCACCCTATGTCCTGCCCCCCTCTCCTCAGGATGCCTGCGGTAACGGCTTTTTTTCCTCTGACGGAGACACGCTGGGCGCGGGCCTCGCTCTGGCCCATGCCGCGACCGCGGCGCATGAAAACAGCGAGAATTGGCGCAGCCTCTGCCGCTCCTGCCGTGAGACAGCCGCTCGTTACAACGAGAGCGCGCAAAAAACGATCCTGGATCGTGTTTTTCGTTAAGGAGGCAGAGCCCGCAACCTTGGCTTCCGGACTTCTGTTTCCACCGCCATTTTTTCATTGACCGAAAAATTTGTTGCATATACAATAATTGTATGTGCAACCATTATTATGATGTTCAATCATCCATAGGCTTTCTGACCATCACCGCCAACCGGCTCATGAGCGCCTATTTTCGCAAGCGGCTGATCGAGTCCGGCATTGATCTCACGGCCGAACAATGGGGGGTGCTGGCCCAGTTGTGGAACCAGAACAGCGTTTCACAGGATGAGCTCGCGTACCTTCTCTGCGTGGATAAATCCAGCTTAAGCCGCGTACTTGACGTCATGGAGCGCAAAGGCCTGGTTGCCCGCCGCCGCGATCCCGGCGACGCCAGACGCAAGATTCTCTGTAGCACGCCCACTGCGGAGCGCCTCAAAACACAGTGCAGGGACGTTGCCGAAAACGCTACAGCCGATATACTCAAAGACATTTCCCCGAGCGATCACGCCGCCTGCGTTAATGTGCTCAGGCAGATCAAAGATAATATCAGAGCAATTTAGGGCAGTTTAACTTTGAAAATGTTAAACTGCCCTGCAAGGATTTGCCCACAAATCCTTGCCGCGAGATTGGCGTAGGCGGGCTTTGCCCGCCGTCAAGCGACAATCTCAAGCGTAAATCACAATAGAGGACTCTTCGAATGAGCGCGAATCAGGAACAGCCTCCGGCTTCCGCCGCACAGGAAAAGCAAGCTTCCCCAGGGGCGGCCGGGCTCGTGGCGCAAACGGCGCATCCCGCACGGGCGCGCGTCATGAGCCTGCTCCTGTTGTTTTTCACCCTGGCCGGGACGAGTTGGTTCATTTACTGGCATTTTTTCCTGCGCTTTGAAGAGTCCACGGACAACGCCTATGTGGCGGGCAACCAAGTCCGGGTTTCCCCCCGGATTGAAGGCAGCGTCAGTGCCATTTTCGCGGACAATACGGATGCCGTTGCCGCCGGACAAGTGCTGGTGCGGCTTGATCCTGCCGATGCCGCCATTGCCCTGGACCGGGCTCGCGCCTCCTTTGCCGATGCGGTCAGGCAGACCCGCAGTCTGATGATCGAATCAAAGCGCCTTGAATCCCTGCTTGCATTGCGCCGCGAGGAATTGAACAAGGCGGAAGGGAACTTTCTGCGCAGGCGGGATCGCAAAACCGCTCTGGCGGTCAGCGAGGAAGAGCTTAGCCACGCGCGCGACAACCTGGCTATTGCCCAAGCTTCCCTGCAAGTGGCCGAAGAAGAACTACGCCGCAACCAGAGCCTGCTGCTGGACGGTCCTCTGGAAGAACAGCCTCTGGTTATGCTCCAGGCTCAGCAACTGCGGGAAGCCTGGCTCACGTTCAAACGCTGTGAAATCAAAAGCCCGGTACATGGTTACGTCGCTCGTCGCACTGTGCAGCCGGGCATGCACGTGACGCCCGGCCTTCCGCTCATGGCCGTGCTTCCCCTGCACGAAGTCTGGGTGGATGCCAATTTCAAGGAAGTGCAACTCACGCACATGCGCATCGGGCAAAAGGCCTCGATACGCACGGATATGTATGGCGGCGCAGTCATCTATTCCGGCACTGTGGTCGGCTTTTCTCCCGGCACCGGGAGCAGTTTTTCCCTGCTGCCGCCGGAAAACGCCACGGGTAACTGGATCAAGGTCGTGCAGCGCGTACCGGTCAGAATAGCCCTGGATGCCGACAACCTGGCTCAATTCCCGCTCCTGGTGGGCCTTTCCTGTACCGTTCGTGTGGACGTTACAGATACATCCGGTCCCATGCTCGCTCCGGCGCGTGACGAAACCGCTCCCTTGTTCAAGACAGACGCGCTTGAACATGATCCAAGCGTAATCGAAGCTGAAATACAGGCTATTATCCGAACGAATGCTCTTTAAGAGGTCAATTTGGGCAATGGTAACGGCGTCTCATATACGGCCGGGCATCACCGGCAAGTTGTTTCTGGCCATTTTAGCCGTGTGCGCGCTCACGGTACTGGGCATGGGCCTGGCCGCGCGCCTGAGTTTTCAGACCGGATTTCTCGACTACCTCACGGAAATTGAAGATACCCGCGTTTCCGCCCTGGCCGAGGAACTGGCCGAAGATTACAGCCAGACTGGAACTTGGGACAGTTTGCGCGAGCCCAGGGCTTGGCGCAGGCTGATCAACCGTTTTGTGCGCCATGAACCGGATACCGCAGCCAGAGGCAAAAAAGGGAAAAAAGGCTCCGAGTCCGGGCCGGAGCAGGATACTCCCGCGGGGGAAACGCCCGCGGAGCGCGCGCGCCGGAACTGGGAGCGCGCCCACCTGCGCTCCACGTTGGGGCTTGTCGCCCTGGACAAACAGACCCTGATTGCGGGACAGCCTCCCGGTCCGGATGCCTACTGGAGTCCGATTACCCTTGAGGGCAAGGGTATCGGCTGGCTGACCCGCGAACCCCTGACAGGCATTACGGACGCGGTGGATCTGCGCTTTCAGGAAAAACAGCGTACCGCATTCGCGTTAATCGCGCTGTTCTCCCTTGCTTTAGCCGCCACCTGCGCCCTGATCATGGCCCGCGTCCTTATCGCGCCCCTGCGGCGCTTTGCCGCTGCCACCGGCAGACTGGCTTCAGGCGATTTTTCGGCTAGAGTGAGCCCGGCTCCGCCCCAAGATATCCTGCGGAACACGGCCGTTTCCACTGCCGCCGGGGAACACCCCCATTATGACGAACTGGAAGTGCTCGCCGCACAACTCAACCGCCTGGCAGGCGCGCTTGAGGCCAATGAAAACGCCAGGCGGACCTTTATGGCGGAAATAGCGCACGACCTGCGCACGCCGCTCTCCATATTGCGCGGAGAGATAGAAGCCCTGGAGGACGGCCTGCGCGCGGTCACGCCCGAGTCGCTGGCTTCGCTGCGCGTGGAAGTGGAAATCCTGGGCCGCCTGGTGGATGATATCCAGACGCTGTCCCTGGCCGATTTGGGGTGCTTGCGTTACGATATGCGCGCGTTGAATCTGGTGGACAGCCTTGAATCCGCCCTTTTTGCAACCAGGGATCGCATTGCGGCGCAGGGCTTATCTTTGGAGGCTGACCTGCCTGATGCGCCGGTCACGGTTATGGCTGACCCGGCCCGTATTGCCCAGGTATTGCGCAATGTGCTGGAAAACAGCCTGCGCTATACCGATCCGGGCGGTTGCATCCGGGTCCGTTGCGCCACTGACCATGCCAACGTTTGCGTGGACGTGTTCGATTCCCCGCCCGCTGTGCCTGAAGATCAGCTTTCCTCGCTCTTTGAGCGCTTTCACAGCGGCGATCCGTCCCGCAACCGGGCGCGCGGCGGTTCCGGCCTCGGCCTAGCCATCTGCAAAACCCTGGTTGAAGCCCACGCCGGTCAGATCAGCGCCCGCCCGTCTCCCCTGGGCGGACTTTGGATACGCCTATGCTTGCCGATCATGGAGGATGCGTGAGCAACGCCGTACAGCAACAGTCCGAGAACGGGCCGAACATTCTGATTGTGGAAGATGAGCCGAAAATCTCCGCTCTCTTGGCCGAATATCTTGCGGCGGCTCATTACCGCGTCCATGTGCTGCACGAAGGTTGCGGCGCGGCGGAATACGTGCGGGAAAACCCCCCGGCCCTGGTACTGCTGGATCTGATGCTGCCCGGCAAGGATGGCCTTGCCGTAACCCGGGAAATCCGGGGGTTTTCTCAAGTGCCCATCATCATGCTCACCGCCCAGGTGGAGGAGATCGATCGCTTGCTTGGGCTGGAACTGGGCGCGGATGATTACATTTGCAAGCCCTTCAGTCCGCGTGAGGTGGTGGCCAGGGTCAAAGCCATGCTGCGCCGCGCGCACCCGCCTTTATCAGCCGCGCATCCCGTGCAGGGAGTGGAATCTTCCGAGCCCTCGCATCTGCGCCTGGATGAACAAGGGTTCCAGGCCTGGTTCAAAGAGACCAAGCTCGATCTCACCCCGGCTGAATTCCGCCTGTTGCTGCTTTTCAGCAAAGCACCGGGGCGGGCCTTTTCCCGTGAACAGGCGCTGAACGCCCTGTACGACGACAACCGCATTGTCACGGACCGCACCGTGGACACCCACATCAAGAATTTGCGCCGCAAACTCGAGCAGGCGGGAGCGCCGGAAGGGATCATCGTTTCGGTTTATGGCGTGGGCTATCGCTTTGAAGGCCTGCACAGGCCCCTTGCCTGAACGGGAATTCCCAGAGCCGTAAGCGGCTCCGCAAGGATTTGTCCGCAAATCCTTGCCACGAGATTGGCGTAGGCGAGCTTTGCTCGCCGTTAAGCGACAATCTCAAAGTGAAAATGCTCTATCAGACACGCTTCACTGTTTCCTCATATTTCCTCCATACTGTCTTCGAACTTGGCTTCTATTTTTCTTGCAACGACAGCGTGAAAGTCTGTCGCCAAACGGTAGTTTCCAGTGTACAATGACAGTAGCGTACCTCAAAAACCAACGCAAAAGGATGAAATCATGAAAAAGCTTAGCGTATCCCTTGCCTTTCTGATCTGTATGTTCGCCACCGCGGCCGTTGCCGCCGATTCGGGCATGACCGAAGGTAAACACAAGGGCGATAAAAAAAAGCGGCCCAGTTTCGAGGACTGTGACAAAAACAACGCCGGTGCCTTGACTCTGGAAGAATTCCTGGCTTGTCACCCGCGTGGTGGGGAAAAACTTTTTGCCGCCATGGATGCCAATAAGGACGGCAAAGTCACCCGTGAAGAATGGCAAGCCTTCAGAGAAGCCCGCCGGACGGAAAAGCTCCGGCAGATCTTCGACCAGTGTGACAAGAATAAGGATGGCGTCCTGAGTTTTGAGGAATTCGAACAGTGCAAGTCCGAGCACAAGGGCAAGCGCGACGGCAAGAAGCAGCCGAACAAGGAAGCCGGAGCTTAAAACATTATCTTGCTTGATAACAGAAACCGCCCGGCTGCCGAATGGTAGACGGGCGGTTTCTGTTTGGAGGGCAAATATTTTACATGCGAAATGCTACGGCTGGTGATTCACCTGAGCCTGTATCGCGGTGATAGCCACGGTGTTGACAACATCAGGCACGGTGGAACCTCTGGAAAGGTCGTTCACCGGCTTGTTCAGCCCCTGCAGAACCGGCCCGATGGCCACCGCGTCCGCAGCCCGCTGCACGGCCTTGTACGTGTTGTTGCCCGTGTTCAGATCCGGGAAAATGAAAACCGTGGCATGTCCGGCCACCTTGCTGTCCGGCAGTTTGGTCCGGGCCACCTCAGGGTCGATGGCCGCGTCATACTGCAAGGGGCCTTCAAGCAGCAGATCCGGAGCCAGTTCCTTGGCTATGCGGGTGGCTTCCTTAACTTTGTCCACATCCGCCCCCTTACCCGAGGCGCCAGTAGAGTAGGAAAGCATGGCCACCTTGGGTTCGATGCCGAAAATGCTCGCGGTGTGCGCCGAACTGATGGCGATATGGGCCAGTTCCTCGGCCGTGGGGTTGGGGTTCACGGCGCAGTCCCCGAACGCGAGCACGCGGTCCTTGAGACACATCAGGAAGATGGAAGACACTATGGATGTGCCCGGCTTGGTTTTGATAAACTCAAAGGCCGGGCGGATGGTGTGGGCCGTGGTGTTGATGGAACCGGACACCATGCCGTCCGCATCGCCCTTGTAAACCATCATGGTACCGAAATAGGTCGGATCACTCATGATGTCCCTGGCCTGCTCCAGACTGATGCCCTTTTGTTTGCGCAACTCAAAATAGGTCTGCACATAGTCGTCGAACTTGGGCGACAGGTCCGGCTGGATGATCGGCACGTCCAAATCAAGGCCGAGCGCGGAAATCTTGGCCGTCACCTCAGTCGCCTTGCCAAGAATGATGATGTCGGCCACATTGCGGCGCAGCAGTATATCCGTGGCGCGCAGGATGCGTTCTTCCGCGCCCTCGGGCAGAACAATGCGCATTTTTTTCGCGGCTGCCCGCTCAAGCAGATTGTACTCGAACATTTTGGGCGTAATCTTGGTACTGTGCAGGTTGACGATACGCGCTTCTATCTCGCGCGAGTCCACGCAGGCTTCAAAGTGTCCCAGGGCCGTGTTGATCTTGCGCGTATCTCCGGGCTCGATTTTACCGTACAGATGGGCCAGGGTCTGGGTAGTCTTGAAGGTGTTGTCCCGCACGGAGAGAATGGGCACGGGCACGCCGGTCCAGCCTTCGATCAGACGGTGGATACTCACCGGGATATCCAGACCGCCGGTCAAAACCATGCCGGAAATATCCGGATACGAGGTGGAGAAGCGGGAAGCCAGGCTGGCCAGCACGATGTCCGCGCGGTCTCCCGGAGTGATGATCAGATGACCCTGCTCAACATGTTCAAGAAAATTGCCCACCTGCATGGCCGCGATCAGGTACTCGTCCACCAAAGCATCCAATCGCCCGTGACCATAGAGTACCTGAGCGTTCAGCCATTTTTTCACATCCCCGACAGTGGGCTTGCCCAAGGTCGGCTCCTCGGGCAGCACATAGGTGATCAGCGGATGCGTACTGTTGTCCCGGCTTTGCAGGGCGGAAGCGATCTGGCTTTCCTCCCGTTCGGAAACTTCCGAACGGTTCACAATACAGGCCACCACATCCAGTCCTTTTTCGTCCAACTGGTCCAGGGTCATCTGAGTGGAGTCAATAACTTCTCTGGCTGACTTGCCCGCGGCATTGGCCACAATCAACACCGGGCAACCCAGGTTGGCCGCGATTTCGGCATTGAGATCGAACTCAAACGCCGGATCCTTGCCCATGAAGTCCGTGCCTTCACACAGGACAAAATCATACGCCGATTCCAGGCTTTTATATTTCTTCAGAATGGTATCCAGCATAGTCTCATGCTGCCCGCTGTTCATGAGGTTGCGGGCATCCTGCAAAGAATAGGCGTAGGTTTCCTCATAGGGGATATCCAGCCCGAACTGGGCCATAACCAACTGGATATCATGATCCTGCTGCTTGGCGCCCGGCGGCAGGGAGATGATCGGACGGAAAAAAGCCACCTTGCGCACATGGCGCAACAGGAGTTGCATCATGCCGAGCACTATGGCGGACTTGCCGCTTTTCGATTCCGTTGCTGTGATATAAAGATTGTTGGCCATGCTGTTCTCCGGAATGTGGTGGTTGGAATGGCGGAAAAACACTCGCCAAGATAATGTCAAATGTCACTGTTTACATAAAATGAAAAAATACACAAGGCAGGAGCGGCAAGGGGCATATATACGGCACTAGGTAGTGCCTCAGTTTGGTTGCGCTACGCTTTGCCGCCCCACAAAGGACAGGAAAGGCGAGACAGCGAATACAGCGTTGAGCGCCGTTGACTGTTTGACGAGGAAGGCGAGTTTTTGCGAGGGCGGGCTGGACTCTTCAGTCCTGCCCCCCGAGCAAAAACGATGCCTGACGAAGTATCACGCCAAACTGAGGCACTACCCGGCCAAGACAAGCCGCATAAACCGTGCTACAGCATCCCCATGAACGCACCGGACAATAAACGGCACATCGTTGTCTTTGCCGTGATCGCGGCCCTTTGTCTGATCGGCGACTCCATGTTGTATATCGTGCTTCCCGTGCATGCCGCCGAACTGGGGCTTGCTCTGTGGGAAGTCGGTATTATTTTGGCGGTCAACCGTCTTGTCCGGCTGCCTCTCAACCCGTGCATAGGCTGGCTTTATTCCCATATCAGCGAACGCACGGGCATTCTGATCGCCATCACTCTGGCCGCCGCTACGACCTTTTCCTACGGCTTTCTGCCCAACTTGGCTTTCTGGATACTGGCCCGCTGTGTCTGGGGTGTGGCCTGGACCTTGCTGCGCCTTGGCTCACTCTTCTGCATCCTCAGGCTGTCCGGACCGGAAAACCGTGGCCATTACACGGGCCTGTTCAACGGCCTGTACCGCCTGGGCAGTCTGGTGGGCATGTTTCTGGGGGGCGTTCTGGCGGATATCTGGGGCATGCAGGTAACAGCCGTGGTTTTCGGCCTGCTCACATCCCTGTCCTTTTTTCTCGCTCTGGCCGCCATTCCGAAAGGCAAAAACACGCAGGAGGAGTACGGTCACGATACCGGCATCAGAGCCGGTCTGGCTCTTCTCGGGCAGGATAGGAAAGTGCTGTGGATAGTGGCCGGGGGCGGGCTGGTGGCTTTTGTCATCCAAGGGGTCATTGCCTCGACCCTGAGCAAGCTCATAGATGTGCACACGGCCGGAGGCATCGGCCTGGCCGGAACACTCATCGGAGCCGCCACTCTGGCCGGGTTTTTCCAGGCTCTGCGCTGGGGGTGGGAACCCTGGCTGGCTCCTTTTGCAGGCCGCATGTCGGATCAACACTTCGGGCGGCCACGCATGCTGTGCTGGGCCTTTGCCGCGGGAGCCGGCATGCTGGCCCTGCTGGCCTTGCCGCTGCCCCTGCTTGTTTGGTTTATGTGCATCCTGGGCATGCAGTTGACCGCAACCGTGCTGACCACCATTTCCGACGCCACGGCTTCGGACGCCGCGTCCCTGGCGGGTGGACGGGCCCTGCTCATGATGTACGCCCTTATTGTTGACGTGGGGGCCGCTGTCGGACCACTGGTCGCTTACGGCATGAATGAATTTTTCGGCATCAACGCCGTGTATCTGCTGAGCGCGGGCCTGTTTGCCCTGCTCTGGACCAGATGGCGCGGCTACTGAGTCGTCTTGACCATGATAATGAATTCGGTCAGCAGTTCCGTAAGATAGGGGATGTTCATGCTGATGAGCGTGCTGACGGCCTTGTACAGAGCTGCCAGCACAATGGCCGTGCCCACGGTAAACCCCAGCCCGCGCGCAATGCCGGAGAGGAAGTTCAGCCAGAGGACTTTCGGAATATTCTGCGAAAGCCGCACATAGTCCGCCACACCGCTGTTTTCCAGCCGCCGGGCCAGCTTGTCCAGTTGATCAATCTGCTTTTGTTTCATACCAAACTCACTTTGGCGCGCCGAATCCCGGCACATAGGCCTTGTTCTCCAGCCACTTGAGAACCCACGCGGCCAGTGTGGTCATGGCCAGATAGTACATGCCCGCCGTAAAGTAAATTTCGATGTAGTGGAAAGAGCGCGCGGTCAGTTCCCTGGCGTGGCCGGTCAGTTCGATGAAGGTGATCACATAGGCCAGGGAGGAGTACTTGATCAAGTAGATGATCTCGTTGCCGCAACCGGGCAGAGCCCGGCGCACAGCCTGGGGGATGACCACAAACAGAACCATCTGCACGGTGCTGAAACCCATGGAATAAGCAGCCTTGACCTGCCCCTGTCCAATGGACAGCAGCGCTCCGCGTATGTATTCGGACTGATAGGCGGAACTGCACAAGATAAAGCCGATAAGCGCGGCCTGATAGGCGGTAAAGCTGATGCCCCACTTGGGCAGGGCATAGTAAAGAAAGTACAGTTGCAACAGCAGAGGAACACCGCGGATCACGCCGACATGAAAATCCGCAACCCGGCGCACTGTTGGCGGAGCATAGACGCGGAGCGCCCCGATCAGGATGCCTCCGAGAAAACCGGCTATGGCGGAAGGAATGATCAGGGCAAGGCTGAAAAGAAGACCTTCGTTCAGGGCGGGAATGACCCGGTTCCAGAACAGGTCCATGCTCAGCACGCGCTTTCCTCCGAAACCAGCTTGGCAAAAAAGGCCTGAGTACGGGTGGTTGCCCCCGGCGCCAGCAGCGCGGCAGGCGCGCCGCGCTCGATAATGGCGCCCTTTTCCATGAACAGAAGTTCCGTGGCCAAAGCCCTGGCAAATTCCATCTGGTGCGTGGCCATGATCATGGTCATACCGCCCCTGGCCAGTTCGCGGATGGCGGAGAGCACCTCGCCCACCAGTTCGGGGTCCAGCGCGGACGTGGGTTCATCCAGCAGAATAACCTCTGGGTCCATGGCCAGGGCTCTGGCAATGGCCACGCGCTGCTTTTGTCCGCCGGAAAGCTCCGCCGGGTAGAGTCCGGCCCGGCGGGACAGCCCTACCCGCTCAAGCTCCATCATGGCCCGCAACGAGGCGTCGCGCTTGGACATGCCTTTGACCTTGACCAGGGCGATACTTACATTTTCCTGCGCGTTCAGGTGGTCAAAAAGATTGAAGTCCTGAAAAATCATGCCCACGCGCCTGCGCAGAGCGTACAGATCGCTCTTGTTGGAGGGGGTGACGCGCTCGCCGTTCAAGCAGAGTTCGCCGCTGTCCGGGTGGATAAGGTAGTTCAGACACTGCAAAAAGGTGCTCTTACCCGCGCCCGAAGGCCCGATCAGCACCTTCATCTCCCCTTTGTTCACGGACAGGGAAATGTCATTCAGGATAAGACGGCCGCCAAGGCTTTTGCCGATACCTCGAGCCTCAAGCACGGGCGTTTGCTGGTTCTGTTTCATGACTGCAAAGTTCACTACAAATGTGAGTATCCGGGGATACGGAGCGATTTTTCCGCATAGCGCAGACCGCGCAAACCAAGCCAGGTAATCAGGAAATACAGCAGCGCGGCAGTCAGGTAAAAGGCCATGTATTCCGCCGTGCTTGTGGCAATCGCCTTGGTCCGGGCCATGAGTTCCATGGTGCCGAGCACGGATACCAGGGCCGAATCCTTCAGCAGGATGGAGTACTCGTTCGACCAGCCCGGAATGGATAGGCGTAACGCCTGCGGCAAAATAACGGACATGATGGATACGGAATCGCGCATGCCGAGGGCGCGCGCCGCTTTAAGCTGTCCGCTGGGCAGGGAATTGATCGCGCCCCTGAAGATCTGGCTTTGGTAAGCCGCGCTGACCAAGCCCAGGACAATGCAGGAAGCCGCAAAGGGCGACAGCGCGATCGAGATGCTGCATTCCAGGCCGAACAGGCTGAATTGCAGCGGACTGAGCTGATACACCAGGCCGAAATAGAAAAGGTACAGCAACACCAGAATGGGTACGCCACGGAAAAACCAGACATACATACCCACCAGCCTGCGCGTCACCGGGCCGCCATATACCTGGCCGACAGCCATGGGCACGCCTATGACCAGTCCGAGCAGCATGGCCGCAACCACAGTGCCGATGGTAATGAAGGCGCCGTTAAGGATCCACGGCATGGCTTCCAATATGCTCAGTATGCTTTCCTGCATGACGGCCCGGCTGACAAGGCAATGCGGGGAGGCCGCAGGTAGTGCCTCTGTTAGGGTGATACATCGTCAGGCATCATTTTTTGCTCCGGTCGAGTACCATAAGAGTACACTCCCGTCACAAAAAACTCGCCTTCCTCGTCTGACCCCAACAGAGGCACTACCAGATCGGGCGGACCTCCCCGAAAAGACAGATCAGGTGAATTATTTTACGATAATATACTTGGCTTTGAGCTCTTCCCAATACGGATCATTCTTGAGCAGCGCATAGCCCTTATTAATTTTGTCCAGCAGAGCGGTGTCTTCTTTACGCACGGCCACGCCGAAATCATCCGGCTCGGCAAACTCGCCGGCAACCTTGATCGGCTTTTTGCCTTTGTTCATGGCCTCATCAGCCGGGGCCGAGTCAATGGCCGCGCCGTCAATGCGGCCGTTGATCAGGTCTTCAATGGCCAAGGGAGGCGAGTCATAGAATTTCAACACGTAGTTCCAGCCTTCCTTTTCCGCCTGTTGTTTGAGCAACTCGGCTTCGTTGGTGCCGGCCTGTACGCCCAGAGTCTTTTTGCCCTTGAGCAGATCTTCCTTGGTCAGGGCGCTATCATTCTTCACCAACAGGTACTTGCGGATCTCCCAGTAAGGCTCGGAAAAATTCACCCGCTCCTTACGCTCGGGAGAAATGCTCATGCCGGAACAAACCATGTCAATCTGCTTGGCCAGAAGGCTGGGAATGATGCCTGCCCAATCCATAGGCCGGTGCTCCACGGTGAAGCCCATTTTTTTGGCGATCCAATCCATGGAGTCAACGTCAAAGCCCGAGGGTTTGCCGCTTTTGTCCACAAAGGCAAAGGGCGGATAGTTGGCGTCAATACCGTTGACATAGTGCTCCGCAGCCAGAGCCGGAGTGGCCATAAGCATAATGGCCGCAGCCAGAGCAAGAAAAAACGATTTGAAAGTCATTCCGTCACCTCTCGGTTGTAGGTAGATAGCAAGAAAATCATACACCGGACAACCTGACCTCCATACCAGAAGGGCACTTGGGGCGCAACCGGGTAGCGTCTCAGTTTGCCGTGATACTTCGTCAGGCTTCGTTTTTGCTCGGGGGGCAGGACTGAAGAGTCCAGCCCACCCTCGCAGAAACTCGCCTTCCTCGTCTGACGGCAAACTGAGACACTACCGGCTTTGCTCAAACTGCGGCACGAGTAATTTGTTTAACTCTTCCTCTGGCTCAAGGCCACTCCGAGCAAAATGGGCACGATGGCCAGGCTCTGCACAAAACTCAAGCTCTCGCCAAGGAGGACGATGCCCATGATCAGCGTCAGAGCGGGAATGAGATTCGTCCAGGCCGCGGCAGGCCCCGCGCCGAGGCGGGCAATTCCGAAATTATACAGCCCGTATGCCATTATGGTTGAGAAGGAAAGAAAAGCCAGAGCAAGCAGGGGTTCAAGCGCGGGCAGGGTATCCGGCAAACGCGCGTCAAGTACGAGAGCCATGACAGCGAAAAAAACCGTTCCCGCAAGAGCCTGCAAAGCGGTAATAAAAAAGGGAGGAAAGCCCGTTAACTTGCGCACGCACAAGGTGTATACACAGGCCATAAGCATGGCGAAAAACTCAAGAGTATTGCCCAAGAGGGCATTGGGCGCGTCGGCCGTATCTTCTCCAGCCAGAGTGAGTATGATCACCCCGGCAAAGGCAAGAAAAAAACCCGCCCAGGCGTGCAGGCCAAGCCGTTCTTTCAGGATGAAAAAAGCGCTCACACCGACCAGAAGAGGCAACAGCGCGGTAATTATCCCGGCCTGTGAAGCCGTGGTGTAGCGCAAGGCATAGGCCTCAAACATAAAGTACAGGCACGGTTCGGCAATCACCAACAACAGTATGATGCGCCAGTCACCTTTGCTGTATCGCGTCCTCTTAATCCACCTTCCCAGCAGCGGCAACAGGAACACGGTACTGATCAGCATGCGGGAAAATATCATCAGCACGGGATGAAACGCGGTCAAGGCAATCCGCATGGCGATAAAAGTGCCGCTCCATAAAAACATGGCTCCAACGAGAGCGCACAGAGCCATGTTATCCGCTTTTGCGGGCGATGCGGGCGCGGGAGCCATCATGCCCCCGGCGCGAGTTTTCAGCGCGCTTCTTTGCGCCTCTTCTCCCACAGTTTCATATCCTTCATCTTTTTGCGCCGCTCACGCTGCAAGCTTTTACATACCAAAGGAGCATCCTTGGCGTATCCCCATTTGGCGCGATATTCATCAGCGGTCAGATCGTGGGACAGCAGGTGTCTGCGTGTGAGCAGCTTAAAGCTTTTCCCACACTCAAGGCAAGTGACGGATTTTTCAGAGATCTGCCGGGCAGCGGCGTCCGGTCCGTTAATAAGCGCCTGCCCATCTCCTGAGGCCAGTTGACGTATGGCTGTTGAGAGCGACCGAACCATGGAGCTGATCTCTTCCTCGGTCATGGTCCTAAAGCTCGCCTGAGCTTTCACGATTTCAAGAGCCTGTTTGATATAATCATCCATAAATAGCTTTCTCCTTCCATTCGAGGATGTGATGAAAAAATCATATGCAGTTCAAATATACAGCATCGCAAAGCATACTGAAAATACTGCACGCGAATTTTATAACAGATCTATTTAGACAACTGAAGCCATTTTCATTTGCAGGTAACCGTCACTATTACCAGCAGGTAATATATAAAAAAATGACGATACTTTTATCATTACATAATCATGCAATAGAGATACATTTTGCGCCATTTGGAGGCTTAACATACAGCAAACGTTCTTATTTGACAAGGCTTACCCATGTTATTTCATGCTTATTCGCAAATAAATGCATACATAAACCTCCAGATAAATCCGAAAAAGAATCAATGGCAGTAAAATCTGTTTTACCTGCAAATTTAATTGTGCATACCAGATGCGTACAAACACCTGAATCAACCCATTTACGAATATAAGAATATAGTCGCTCGGGATAGCAGGCCACATCACAGAATAACCATGAGACATTGCCGGTAAAACGCGGTTCAACGGCAAAGGCGCTGCCCTTGCAAAACTCCACCAGAGGGTCGGACGCGATATGAGCGGCAAGCGGAGCCTTGTCCACACTAAAAACACGCGCGCCGAGCCCGGCCAGAACCCATGTCCAGCCGCCGGGCGAACTGCCGAGATCCAGGCAAAGATCTCCGGGACCGGGCATGCGGCCTATACGGGTAAACACCTCCCAAAGCTTGAGATAGGCCCGGTTAGGCGGGGCATGTTTGTTTTCAGCAAAGTGTATTTCTCCGTTGGCAAAAGAACTGCTGCACGCGGGGGAAGCCAGCAGCAAATCCCTGGACCACAGGGTCCATGCTCCCATTGGAGCAGTGGGCAAAGGGGAGCCGAACACATGCGGCTTTGTCCTGACGACCGGCAGCGCCTCTTGAATAAGAGATGCGCGGCGATGTTCGAGAGTGGAGTAAAGAGCCCAGTTCCGCTGTATGGCTTTGAGCGCTGCCGCAGCCCCGGCAATGGAAACAATGGGAATAAATCTGGGAGATTGCCAGATGTTTTGCGCCCATACCGCATGTATGGGGCCTTCCCTGGTGCCCATGAGGCGCTCACGCCGGAAAAGAAGCTCAAGACCGCTTCGCCTGAGCTCGTACTCAAGCTCCGCCTCGAACCCCCGCGCCGCCAGATACACAGCGCCGGGGCAATCCGGGATGCCTACTTGCCTTTGCTTCTGCTCGTTTATATATAATACATTCATTACTCTATATTCAGGAGTCAAATATGTCTATTGCAAATCGCATTATTTATATCTGCATACTCTTCAGCATGGCAATCCATAGTGCGGGCTGCGCTTCCTCAGCGGATATTTCGAATAAGAACTCGAGAACATCCGCTTGGACTTCACCCTCGCCCGATCCCGATATCCCTACGGAAAACCCGTATTAGAACGGGTGAGAGCGGATCAGTCGCTCTAAGGCTGATCCGCTCTGCAAAAAGACTCTGTTTACAGCGCCTCGCCCAGCAGTTCCGCAAAGCGCCGACACCCTACCTGAGTGGCATGGTCCATTTGCCCGGCCAGGTCGCCGGTCACGGTTTTATCCGCAATGACCTTATCCACTGCTTTATGAATCAACGCCGCGGCATCCGGCAGGCCCATGTGCTCGAACATCATGGCTGCCGAAAGAATGAAGCTGCACGGATTGGCTTTATCCTGTCCCGCGATGGCGGGCGCCGTGCCGTGGGTTGCCTCGAAAAAGGCCAGACTGTCGGACATGTTCACGCCCGGAGCCATGCCGAGCCCGCCCACCTGGGCGGCCAGAGCGTCCGAAATATAGTCGCCGTTTAAATTGGGCGTGGCAATGACGCTATACTCACGCGGGTGCAAAAGCACTTCCTGGAACAGGGCATCGGCGATGCGGTCTTTTATTACTATCTTGCCCGGCTGAATATCGTTTTCCAAACAACTGACATCGGCAAACTCCGCGCGAGCGACCTCGTACCCCCACTCCCGGAACGCGCCTTCAGTAAATTTCATAATATTGCCCTTATGCATCAGGGTCACACTGCTGCGGCCGCGATCCCGGGCAAAGGCAATGGCTTTGCGAACCAGACGTTTTGAACCTTTCTCCGTCATGGGCTTGAGGCCGATGCCCGCATCCAGGCTTACGCCGACACCCATTTCATCGCGCAGAAAAGCCAGGAGCTTCCGCGCCTCCGGCGTGCCGCTTTTATATTCAATGCCCAGATAGAGATCTTCCGTGTTCTCCCGGAAAACAACCATATCAACGTATTCCGGGTGCTTGAGCGGGGAGGCTATGCCCGGAAAGTACCGTACCGGGCGGATACAGGCGTACAGGTCCAGGGTCTGACGCAAGGTTACGTTCAGACTGCGGAAACCCTTGCCCACAGGCGTGCCCAAAGGCCCTTTGATGGCCAGAGAAGCGCTCTTCAATGCGGACAGCGTGGCTTCAGGCAAAAGCTCTCCTGTTTCCCGCAGAGCCTTTTCACCGGCAAGCAACTCCTGCCAGTCTATGCCTTGCTCACCGCCATAGGCTTTGGCAAGCGCCGCGTCCAGAACCGGACGCGCCGCCTGCCAGATTTCAGTCCCGATGCCGTCGCCCTCTATGAAATATACCCGGTGTTGCATAGGTGGTGTGCCTTATTGTTAGTGGATGTAAGGGAATGGTTACACAGCCGCAATCACACGCAACGGATCCGGCGGCAACCGCATCTGACGCCCCATAAGAGTAGCCAGAGAGAATCCGGAAAGCAAATCCGACGGTTCGGCAGGCTGCGCCTTTGCCTGCCATCCGGCCAGATAGCCCAAATAGCCGATGATCGCTTCCGGGCCTATGCCGTTTCGCCGCAGAGCCGCAATTTCAAGCCCCTGGTGCCGCTTGGCCAGACGTTCCCCTGAAGCGTCACACAAAAGAGGCAGGTGGGCATACAAGGGCGGTGCGGCTCCCATAAGCCGTAACAACAGTATCTGGCGTGGAGTGGACGGCGCCAGGTCATCTCCGCGCACAACCTCGGTCACGCCCATGGCAGCGTCATCAGCCGCCACCGCAAGCTGATAGGCGACCACTCCGTCGGAGCGGCGCAGGGCGAAATCGCCGCCCCAGGTTGCCGTTGCAACGGCTTGGGGGCCAAGCACGGCATCGCGGAAGGCCATGAGCGCGTGTACATCTTCATCCTCTCCGGTCCGCAAGGCGGCCAGCGAGGCTTGGATATTGAGCCGGAGCGAGGCTTTGCGGCTGCTGTCTTCATACTCCAGACGCGCACCGGAAGACAAGGCCCGGCATGTGCCCGGATACGGCACGCCTTCATCGCCGATGTGCGGGGCCGAAGCCAGCAGGCGCAGTTCTTTGCGGGTACAATAACAGGGGTAGGCAAGGCCCCGGCGCTGCAGGTCATCCAGCAGGGCGGAATAGCGATCCAGGCGGCGACTCTGCGCATAAGGACCAAAGGAACCCTCCTGATCAGGTCCCTCATCCCAGGTGAGGCCAAGCCAGGCAAGATCTTCGTAAATTCCTTCGGCGAAACTTTCCCGTGAACGCTCGGGATCAATGTCTTCCAGGCGCAGGATAAGCGTGCCGCCCTGAGAGCGCGTCCGCAGCCATGCCGCAAGGAAAGCGTAGGCATTCCCCAGATGCAGCCTGCCCGTGGGGCTCGGAGCCAGCCTGCCGCGCACGGCCGGAAGTGAATGTGATATCATGTACGCGATTTTGTAGCGGGATTTTTACTTTTCGCTCCGGCTGTCGTTTTTTTCTTTGCCGTAGCGACTTTTTTCATGGTTCCGGCAGCTTTTTTCGCGGAAGCGTCAAGCTGCCGCGCGGCACGAGCCAACATCTCCCTGGCCCGTTCATCTTCTTTTTCGCTACAGGCGCAGTCACCAGCGCCTCCGGGAGCCGTATCGGGATTTTCCGCCCGGTTGGTACGCCAGGACACTTCTATGGCAAACTCGGCCCGCTCGTCACTGATCGCCGCCTCTATCTCCAGGTCAACCACGCGCGGCACTTCGAGCGCAAGGGTCTCTCCGCTCTTCTGCACTTTGAGCACACCGTCTTTCAGGCCCTCCACAAGGGCTTCAACCAGTCCCGCGACATCTTCCCGCGTCAGCCGCGTGACAAACTCCAGCTTCCGTTTGGCCATGTTGCCGATCCTCGCTTCCGTTCTCAGGCTTGAAGCCGCGACAGGACTCCAGGACGTGAGTTTTGGCTGAATAATAAAAGATTCCCCCCTCAAGTGCAAGGCGGGAACAGAAAAAACCACATTCCAACAGGAGAAAAAAATAATACGTCCAATAGGTGAAGAAACACAGCACGGTAATCGTTTTCATTTTTTTTGCGACAAGCTTTTTTCGATCATCCTCCTTGACACCCCTGTCCTGCAAGGGATAGGACTTAGCGAACTCTATCTGACCCACTTTTTAAGGAGGAATCCGGCTTATGAAAAGACTGCTCATGCTGGCCATCTTCTGTATGACGGCGGCCCTTGTCCTGCCGGCTGTCGCCGCGCAGCCCGATGTTCCCGCCGACGGCATCAAGATGAACAAAAGCGGCAAAAAGGAAGTCATCTTCAACCACAGTACCCACGCCACTGTTACCTGTGTCGAATGCCACCACCCTGTGGACGGCAAAGAAGAGTTCCGCGCCTGTGGCACCGCGGGCTGCCACGACATCACCGGAACGGCGGACAAGAGTATCCACTCTTATAACCAGGCCATACACAAGAAAAAAGACAACAAGTTCCCAAGCTGCCTCAGTTGCCATGAAAAACTCGCGGGCGACGACAAGGAAAAGAAAAAGCAACTGGCCGGTTGCGCCAAGTCCGTGTGCCACCCGTAGGATAGAGCGACAGCCTCAGAAAAAATATGATAAAAAGCAGCCGGTAATCCTTTTGCGGAGTTACCGGCTGCTTTTTTTGCATTTTATCGTGTATTGCCCGTAAAGCGGACTTGCCATAAACATCAAGGTATGGTTATTCTGCGAACGACTTACAGCATTTTACCATTTTCAGAGGGCTTGTTTCTTCCGGGCCGACAGGCCGCAACCCACATCGGACCGTTCAATGGCAAAAGATGAACACGGGCTGAACTTGGCTCTTGAAACCGATTCTGCTGAGGCGGACGACGAAATTGTAGACCTGCTTGAAGTCGTTAAGCCGGGCAAGGTCGTATCCAAGGCGTCTGACGCGGACGAAGACTTCAGCGCGGATCTCGAATCCATGCTCGATACGCTGTCCAAGGCGGAACAGGCCAAGGCCGCGGAAGAGAACGATCAGCCTTTTCCCGATCCGACTCCCGTGGATCACGAAGTGGACCCGGACGAAAGCCTTGACATGCCCAGCATGGATGATCTTGATGACATCCTGAATGCCCTTGGCGCGCCGACGCAACCCTCCCCTTCTGTGGAAAATGCTGATGCGCCGGACCTGCCGCCAGCCGACGATATGCCGGATCTGGACGCCGTTCCCGTGGCTAAAAGCAGCGCCGTACCCGTTGCGCCTCCGTCAGAAGAGGATTTGCTGTCCGAACTCGGCCTGGATGACCACTTTTCCACTCCCGTCCCCGCAAGTGCTCCGCTTCCGGAAACAACACCCGTTGATCTGGAGGGACTCCCGCCGGATATTAACGCGGCCGATTCCGAGGTTGCGGTTGAGGAGTTTCCAGAAACGGAAATGCCGGAAGAAGAAGACGCCTTTTCCCTGGACACGGCAGTCGGGGACATTGCCTCGGAATCACTGGACATGGAACGCATGCTCGAGCCGAGCCTTCCGGCTGAACCGGAGAGTGAAGAACCCGCACAGACCGCCGCAGAGGATATGCCGGTAATCACGGAAGAGGATGTCTTGCCCGCACTGGTGGAGGCCTCTTTGGACGCCCCGGCCGGCCCGCGCTTTGATGAGGTGGATCTCAACGAGCTTGATGCCTTGCTTGACGACATGCTGGCCTCAGCGCCGGCTTCCGGTCCCGCACCGGCAGGAGCTTCCGCCGTTGCCTCTGAAAACGGCCCGGAATCTCAAACCGGTACACCGCCGGAAACTGCCGCCGGGTCTGTCCCGGCGTCCGGTTCGGAATTGGCTTCCTTACGCATGGACATGGATGCCCTGCGCCGCGATCTTGCCGCCCTGCGCCCGGTCGACACTCCCGGTCCTTCCGCCCTTGAGGCGAAAATTGAGGATATGGAACTGACCCTGCACAATCTGGACAGCAGGATGGCTTCGCTGGAGCACCGGCAGGGCGAGATGTACGCGAACATCGAAAAGCTTGCGGCCGAAGCCGCGGCAAAAATCATTCGGGAAGAGCTGGCGGCGCTTCTGGAGGCCGGGTTTTAGACTTCGCTTTGGAGGGGCTCTGCCCCTCCACCCCGCCAGGGCCTAGCCGGCCCTGGACCCGGCATTCCTGAAAACAGCTTCGCTGTTTTCAGGGTATGAGGGGAGTCTGAGGGTGTGGCTCGTGTTGTATGGAGACCTTTGAGCCGCTGGTTTGAGTCCCCTCAGTCTGACACTAATCATCTGAATATCCCTCCAGACGGGCAAAAGAAATTTCAGGTTCCGCGCCCGGATCCGTCCAATGCACGGCAATTTGCCCGAATTCCGCCGTACTGCGTAACGGTATGTCCAACGCTTCCAAAGCCGAAACCACAGCAGGCGCCGGGAAACCCCAGTAGTTGCCGTAGCCGCAACTGACCAGAGCCAGTTGTGGGCTGACCGCCCGGTAAAATTCCGGAACAAGACTGCCAGCCGAACCGTGGTGGGGCAGTATCAGGACCTGTGCGCCGAGCCCGGCACTGTCCTGAATTTGCAGCAGCCCTCGCAGAGCGGCAATTTGAGCGTCACCGCACGCCAGGAGCAGGGGGACGCCATGCCATGTCAAACGTAACACTAGAGACGCGTTGTTGGCACGGTCCCTTTTTGCCCCCTGCGGCAGCAAAGCCCGCTGCTCGGCATGCGGCGGCCACAAAACCTCCAGATACAAATCCCGCGCGAGTTCCAGGCGATCACCGGCGCACAGCACCTCCTTGTCCAGGCCCCGCCGCGCCAGCGCTTCCTGTTCCCGTTCGGCCAAGGGAGACAGAGGCGGGTCCCCGTTGCTGTAATAATGGCCCACGGCAAAGTGCCGCAAAATAAAGAACAGACCGGCGATGTGATCCGCGTCCGGATGCGTGGCTATGGCCATATCCAGCCGGGGCAGGGCGTTCCTGGTCAGTACAGGACTGACCACCGAGCGCCCCACGTCAAAACTGCCCACGGTAAACCCGCCGCCGTCTATCAGAACCCGCCCGGCTTCACGATCCCCGCCAAGGCCAGTCCATTCCAGCAGTACCGCCTGCCCCTGCCCCACATCCAGCAAGCGCAGGCGCACGCCGGGCCGCGTATTCTCGAACCAGGCCTGCCCAACCGGCGCCATGAGCATGACAAGACCACACACAACAAAGGCCGCGTAACCGGACAAAGCGCCCTGCCCGTCGCCGGAGCGGAACTCGCGCCTGGGGATGCGCCGCAAAAAACCGGGAAGAAGCGAAAGCAGCAACCAATACCCGGCAGCGCTCAACCAGTGCGGCCGGGGCATAACCGGAGCCAGCAGCAGTCCGGCTTTATCCAGGGCGAGCAGCAGGGCCATGAGCGCTTCACACGGCAGAACCGCGAGATATAAAACGAACGAGGCCAGCGTATCCGCTCCAAGGGCGATGAGAAAAAGCCCGGCAAAAGACAGAGGCAGCACGACACTGCCGAGCACCGGCAGCCAGATCAGGTTCAGCGGGAAGAGCAGCCCCGAGAAGCCGAAGATATGGGCTATCAAAGGCAACAGAAAAACCTGAATACTGAAGGATATTCCGAGCGTGATAAAACCGCCGCGCAGGATTTTACCGCTGACCCCCGGATAGCGCCGCAAGGGAAAGAAGCGGGTCGACAGTTGAAACAATTCCGGCAGGCATAGGGCAATGGCGGCCACGGACAAGGCCGAAAGCTGAAGGCCGATGTCGAACAGGGCCAACGGGTCAACAGCAAGTATAACGGCCAGGGCCGCGAACAATCCGTCCAGCAGCACACGCGGGCGCTTCAGAAAGACCAGCAGGCTCCAGAAGGCGAGCATACAGGCTGCCCGGACCAGGGAAACCGGCATCTGTCCCAACCAGAGATACAGAAGCGCAAAGGGCAAAGAAAACAGCATGGCCAGAGAAGGCCGGGCTATGTGCAGCCATAGCCGGGGGTACAGGAGGCCCGCCACATAGGCCAGAGCAAAACCGGCCAGCACGGCAAAGCCCAGATGCAGCCCGGAAAGCGCCAGACTGTGGCCCAAAGTGGATTTGGCAAACAGATCGCCCTGCTCGTGGCTGATGCGCGAACGATCCGCGAACACCATGGCCGGGAGTATGGCCGCGGCCTGAATGATGCGCGAGCCTTCGCTTATCTCCTCGCGCGGCAAAACGGCGTAAAAACGTTCACGCAGATCGCGGCGCAGGCGGGACAGCAAACCGCCGTCTTCCAGGATCACCGCCTTTGTTTTGTCCCCACTTGAGGCCCTGAACCATACCCCGCGATCGCGCCAATACCCTTCAGTATCCCAGGCGCCGGGATTGGTGAGGCTGCGCACTTTGGACAAGCGGACCGAGATCTCCAGCTTCTGGCCGGGCAGCGGCATGAAGTCGGGCTCGCGCCAGGCCCACACGATTTTGCCGTGGTATGGCGTGTCCTCCGCCCCGGACACAGCGGGCAAAACATCCGTAAGTATAACTCTGGCCCGCTCCCCTTGCAGCAGATCGCAACTCAATACCCTGGCCTGGATGCGCAACGCTCCGGAAGGGCGCGCGGCTTTTCCCCGCGCGTCCACAACAGCGGAGGCCACGCGCAGCCAGTCCGGCACAGGCTCAGGCGCGGGCGTCCGCCAGGCGGCATAGCCAAAGGCAAAGCAAAAGACCGACAGATAGAAAAAGGTTCTTGTCCAGGAGGCTGTACGGGGTAAATCCAGCAGCCAGACCAGAGCCAGCAGAACCAGGCCGGGACCGGGAAAACGCTGGGCCAGAATTCCCGCAATACCAGCCAGCAGGCAAACCTCTGGAAAAAGCAGAATACGTAAAAGAGAGGTGGGATAAAGCGCGAACGGCATGGGGCACCATAGCCCAAAGCGCTGTCGGAAGAAAGACGGGGCACTGCCGCGAAACGCCCCTGATGGTTATTCATGCCTCCTGCTGTTACGCTGCCAGACGATGAAATGCCGGGTAGCCATGCCGCCATGCACGACAACGTAGAAGAAAATCAACACGCCCCCTGTTTTATGAAATGTGAGTGCGGTTTCCGCATGCGCCGATCCGGTCTGCCAAAGCACGAACCAGGTCAGTCCTGAAAACGCGGTCAGAGCGAGAAAAACCAGTCCAACCCCTTGCACAACCGCTCCCAAACCTCCAGGCCGGGGAGGAGGCAGCTTGAAGTGGACGGCCTGGCGCAGGTCGTGCTTTACAGTGGCCACATCCCCCCACAGATAGGGATAAAAATGGCGCGGGCCTCGCGCTCTAAGGCTGTACACAGGCAAAATAACGGCAAGCAGACACAGGTTTGCCCCAGCCCACATGTGGTACCAGGAAGCAAGGCTGCCAATCTCCATCACTACACCGCTCACAAGTTGCAACAGAACAAAGAAAACCGCCAGCACATGCGCAAGCCGCAGGGGCGGCGACTGAAATATGCCGAGGAAACGCCACAGGCGTTCCGGCTGGTCAAGCAGAGCGCGAAAAAACATACAGGGCTCCCGAGGTCAAAACACGTTCTGGAGAATATACTCTATATTCTTATCTCGATAAAGAAATTCTCATCTTCTCTATAGCAGTTCGCGCTTGAGATTGTCGCTTAACGGCGGGCAAAGCCCGCCTACGCCAATCTCGCGGGCCTTGTGGCGCTTCGCTTCACAAGGCCAGAGCATTTTATCAACTATAAAGTTTCAATGGTAAAATGCTCTGGCGGGCGCATTCGCACGCATATATGGTATCAGTGCGAAAATGCACGTGCGAATGCGCTCATTCGTAGGAGGCAACAAATTCCCTCTCTGCTGTCACAACAGTACATATTCATCATAACACTGCAAAATAAAACAATAAAAAAATTACCTCACAAATTCGCAAGTTCTGGCACGATTCATGCTTATAAAGTATCAACTGACTTGGCCGATGTCCCCCTCATTCGAGCCACAACCTCCCCCCAGGTTGCGTCAGCAAGTCCCCTTTGTCCGGTCCCCCTCTTTTGCCGGACCTGTGAAGTCCCCCTTCACGAAAAAGCCTTTGGTCCCCCTCCAAAGGCTTTTTTCTTTTTAGAACCTTACTTCAGGTAAAACCCGCCTGCAACCCTCTGTCTCCCCTTCCCTTTTTTCAGATTTTGCTTATTCTCTTTTCAGGCCGCGACTCTTTTGCGCCACAAAATAAACTCGTAGCACCTGTTTCGGTAGCGCCTCAGTTTGGCGTCAGACGAGGAAGGCGAGTTTTTTGTGATGGGAGTGTACTCTTATGGTACTCGACCGGAGCAAAAAACGAAGCCTGACGAAGTATCACGACAAACCGAGGCACTACCCCTGTTTCCATGCCACCCCTGCCGCCTCAAAGGGAACCTATGATTCTGCCCGTTCTGCAATACCCGGATCCGCGCCTTGCCCGCATATCCCAGCCAATACAGGAAATCACGCCCGAGATTCGTAAACTGGCCGAAGACATGGTGGAAACCATGTACGCCCGTGACGGCATCGGCCTTGCCGCTCCGCAAGTCGGCGCAGCCATCCGCCTTGTGGTCATGGACGTTTCCGGCCCTGAAAAACGCGAGGACCTGCGTGTTCTCGTCAACCCGGTGCTCAAGCTTTCCGGCCCTGAGATCGACTCCGAAGAAGGCTGCCTGTCGGTCACGGATTACCGCTCCACGGTCTGTCGCTCCGGCCAGGCCCATGTGGAAGCCACGGATCTGGACGGCAACCCGGTATCCTTTGACGCTGAGGATCTGCTCGCCATCTGCGCGCAGCATGAATGCGATCACCTGGACGGCATTTTGTTCATCGATCATATCAGTCGCCTGAAGCGGGAAATGTTCGACCGCAAAATCAAGAAAAAGGGCAAGTAATGGACGGAAAACCCGTTTCATGTCCCGCAGCCGCAACCGGCGATGCGGCCGCTCCGGCCACATCCGTTCAGGCGCGGGCCGGCAAAGCCGCGGCCTTGCACCCGCCCCTGCGAGCCGTGTTCATGGGAACCCCGGACTTTGCCGCTGTAATCCTTAAAGCCCTGTTGAACAGCCCGCAGGTGCAACTGCTCGCGGTCTATACCCAGCCCGACCGCCCTGCCGGGCGCGGCCAAAAGTTGACCCCGCCTCCAGTCAAGGCGCTGGCCCTGGAACACGGGCTGCCTGTTTTCCAGCCTCTAAATTTCAAGTCCGACCCGGACGGCGACGCCGCTTATCATGAACTGGCCGCTTTGCAGCCGGATGTGCTTATCGTGGCCGCATACGGGTTGATTCTGCCCCAGCGCGTGCTGGATATTCCCCGGCTTATGCCAATAAACGTGCATGCCTCGCTTTTGCCCAAATATCGCGGGGCCGCCCCGATTCAGCGGGCGATCATGGAAGGCGAGTCCGTGACCGGGGTGACCATCATGCGCATGGAAGCGGGACTGGATACCGGCCCCATGCTCATGCAGCGGGCCGTGGGCATTGATATCAACGACACTTCCGCCACCTTGCATGATGAACTGTCCCATGAAGGAGCCGACTTGCTGTTGCGGGCCCTGGAGCGGCTCCGGGCCGGGGCTTTGCCCGCCATTGCCCAGGAGGAAGCCAGAGCCACCCATGCCGCCAAACTGCGCAAAGAAGAAAGTGTACTGGACTTTTCCCTGCCCCCGGAAAAACTGCATGCCCAAATCAGAGGCCTCACGCCCTGGCCCGGCGCTGTCATGTATCTGCACCGCGACGGCCGGGAACCTCTGGCCGTGCACCCCGCCCCCGGACAATTTCCCCTGACCGGGAAGATGCGGGAAGCCTGCGCCTCAGCGCTCCCCCAAGCCCAGGATCGAACAGCGCATATTTTGGGACTGGTTGACAATGCCCTGCTGATCGCCTGCGGCACAGGCTGCTATGCCTTTACCAGTCTACGGCCCGCAGGTAAAAACAGCATGGATGCGGCAGCCTTTGCCAACGGCTACCTCAGCGGCTTTTCGCAAGCCTTTTTCACGGACAAACCAGACACCATCGCGCTTGCAACCCCCTCCAAAAAGTCCTAAACTTTCAGTAGCGATATAATATATACTTCCCGCCACTGTCGGCCTCAGGTCTCATGTTTTATCCAAGAGAGGTTCCCATGTCTTTGCGAGTTGTCGTTATCGGCGCGGTGGCCCTTGGCCCCAAAGCGGCAAGCCGTTGTAAACGCCTCATGCCGGACGCCGAGGTTATCCTCATTGATCAGGCTCCGCGTATCTCTTATGGCGGATGTGGCATTCCTTATTTTGTTTCCGGCGAGGTGAACCGGATCGAGGACTTGCAAACCACGCCCTACGGCACGGTGCGCGATGCCGAGTTTTTCAAAACCCACAAGGGCGGCATCACTGTCCTCTCCCAGACCCGGGCAACCGCCATTGACCGGACCGCGAAAACCGTGCGCGTGGAAGACCTGAGAACTGGCGCGGTTTCCTCTCTGCGCTATGACAAGCTGGTTTTGGGCATGGGCAGTTCGGCCCATTGCCCGCCCATTCCGGGCGTGGAGCTTGCCGGTATCGGCCCGGCCACCAATCTAGACGAGGCCGAGGCCATCCGTAACGCCGTGTCCGGCGGTCAGGTCAACAATGCCGTTGTCATCGGCGGCGGCTTTATCGGCCTGGAAATAGCCGTGGCCCTCGGCGATATGTGGGGCATTCCCACGGCAGTGGTGGAACTTGCCGAGCATATTCTGCCCGGTTTTCTCTCGCCCGCCCTAGCCCGTATGGCGGCCAGGGACCTGGAGGACAATGGCGTCACTGTGTACAGCCAGGAAAAGGTGCTGCGCTTTGAAGGCCACAACGGGCGGGTGACCAAGGTAATCACGGACAAACGCGAACTGCCCGCCGACCTTGTGGTGATGGCCGCCGGAGTGCGGCCGAACAGCGAAATCGCCAAGGCCGCGGGCATTGCCTGTACGGAACGCGGCCTGATCATCGTGGATGATCGCATGCGTACCTCTGATCCGGATATTTATGCCGGGGGCGACTGCGTCAGCATCACCAACCAGGTTACCGGCAAGCCGGGCTGGTTCCCGCTGGGGTCCATGGCCAACCGCCAGGGGCGGGTCATCGGCACCAACCTGGCCGGGGGCGATGCCGTCTTTCCCGGCGCAGTGGGCTCCTGGGGCATCAAGCTCTTCAACCAGAACGCGGCGGGCGCCGGTCTGACCATTGAATCCGCGCGGCGCGAAGGCTATGACGCTATCGTGGCTCATGTGGAACAGATCGACCGTGCCCACTTCTATCCGGATAAAAGCTTGATGGTGCTCGAACTGGTGGTGGAACGCTCCAGCCGCCGGGTGCTCGGCATCCAGGGCATGAACGCCAATGGCGACGCCTTGGCCGCACGTATCAACGCCCTTGCGCCGCTGCTCGCCAGAAAGGCCGTTGCGGCTGATGTGTCAAACCTGGAAGTCCTGTATTCGCCTCCATTCGCGGCGGCCATGGATATTATCAACGTGGCCGGAAACGTGGCCGAAAATATACTGGAAGGCCGCAACATTCCCGTCACCCTGGAAGAGTTTGAAGCGCTCTGGGCTGACCGGGACAGTAACGATGTCTGTTTCATTGACACGCGCGTGAACCGGGATGCCGAACACATGGTCGCCAAGTTCGGCGGCCGTCTGCTGAACATACCCCAGGACGAGATTGCCGGACGCCTGAGCGAAGTGCCCGCTGACAAGCCTGTCGTGCTGATCTGCAATACCGGCCTGCGCTCTTCTGAAGCCCAACTCAACCTTGCTCACAAAGGACGCAAGAACGATGTCCGGAGCGTGCCCGGCGGTTGGTCCAGCGTGAAAAAGCTGGGGATAGAAAGCTAGAGCTTTTGGTGTAGTCCCATGCCCACTCCCGTGCTCAACATAACCATGCCCGTGTTCAACCGGTACGAGTTGACGCAAGCCGCTCTTTTAGCCTTGCGGAAATGTTCGCAAGACATCCCCTTTACGGTCACTGTTGTCGACAACGGCAGCGATGCCGACCTCGTTAAAAAGCTGATTGAATTCAAGGAAGGGGGAGTCATCGACAAACTCTTCCTGTTGGAAAAGAATATGGGCATCTCCTGCGCGGCCAATATAGGCTGGGAAATGACGGATGCTCCGGTGTACATGAAGCTGGACAACGATATTGTGATAAAGGATCGGAATTTTTTCAGCAAAATATTCAAGCTGTGGTCACATGGAGACCCTTTTTCCACACTGGGCGGCGCGGCGCGGCAAATGCTCCTGCATAATCCGGGCGCGCTACACACCCAAGACGGCGTTCTCGGCCTTTGCGCGAGCACACTCGCCGGACAGGCCATATTCATCCCCAAACAGGTTTCCGACATCCTCGGTTTCTGGAGTGAAGATTACGGGCTCTATGGAGCCGAGGATGGAGACTACGGGCTGCGAATGAACTTTGTGGGGTTCAAGCAGTACTACTATTGTTCGGACAATCTTTTGATAGATCTTGGCAGCGATTTGGCGTCAACATATACAGCCAGGGGGTTTGATAAACTTACGGAGCAAAAACTGGCCCTTACCGACAGCAAAGGGGACTTCGGCCTGTTCATGGTCAATCAGGCCTTATACAACCTGTGTATACGGACCTGGAAACCGGTCAGAAAATACATCGTGGCGGATGTCTCTTCAAAGTATGAGGTCCGGCTTGAGGAAAACGAAGCCTTTGCGGATTATAAAGCCCTTCTCGACCTGTGCGCGCAAAAAATCAACGAACGGGTGAAGGAACTGGGCGCACCCAATCCTGATTATATTTTCAGCCATGATTTTATCCTGGAATTAAAGGATATCATGAACTCAGGCGGCTACGGCTGCGGGGAATGAAGCGTTCGCCTCAGGACCGAGTCATATCCACGGACGCGTAGTGCAGCACCTCGTCAAAATAGGCGATCACGCCCTGCAAGGCCGCTTCCACACTGGCAACATCTCCCAGCAGTAGAAGCGACCCCCCGAAACGATCAAGAAAGCCGATTTCCACGGCAGCGGCTTTGGTGGCAATGTCCGCCGCGATAATAACCCCCTCGCTGGGAGTGATGGTCAGAATGCCGATGGCGTCGCCCCCCTCGTTATCCAGGCCGAGCTTCATGTAAATGCCTTTCTGGGGACTGGCGATAATATGGGCCAGAGTCACCTGTTTGCCAGGCACATATTCCTGGATAACTCGCTGCTTCGGCTCGTTGTCCATCTTGGTCATGTCCCACCTTCCGTTGCTTACTTGCCGTCCGCGCGTTTTGGCAAAATCATCTCCACTTCACTGTGCGGACGAGGAATCACATGCGCGCTCACCAGGTGCCCCACGCGTTCAGCAGCGACCGCTCCGGCATCCGTGGCGGCTTTCACCGCGGCCACATCGCCCCGGACCATCACGGTCACCAGGCCGCCGCCGATCTGCTCGCGGCCCACCAGTTCGACGTTGGCGGCCTTGACCATGGCGTCCGCCGCTTCAATGGCTCCCACAAGACCTTTGGTTTCAATCATGCCCAGTGCGCTCATCATGACAAAGTTCTCCTTTTGGTTCAGATATTAGACTTGATAATGTTCACAGCATGCAGGCTGAGCGCCTTCAACTGTTCGGGGTCCGTAACCCCGTATTCTTTTTTCAACATTGCGGCCAGGCCGAACAGAAGCGTCTCAAAGCCCGCTTCGGCGCCGCCTTCCTGGCACGCGCCGCTGACGCAGGCAAAAAGCGCGCCCGCAGCCGCCTGTCCATGCAGCGTACATGTTGCCGCTGCCGGACAAGAGCCGTAAACAACGGCAATCTTCCGCCTGGAGAGCTCGTCTTTCGCCCCCGAGGTCAAAATCATGGTACTGCCGTTGACGTATATCCTGGATTCCGCCCGGCAGACGAAATCATCCAGGTTGCTGACCTGTACAAGCTGTTTTTGCATCTTCCACCTCACGTCCTGGTTAACGCCCTGACCACCGCCGCATCAGGCCGGGGCATCACTGCCGTTTCGATACAATCGCGCCCCAGTGACTCTTTTGCCGCCGCACAGGCCTGCTCGACCGAAGCCACATCCCCGCTGAGCACGAAATAGGACTTTCCGAGAATCCCCTGCCCAGTGACCAGACGGCACAAACGCACAAAAGCCCGCTTGAGCGCCTTGTCAGCGGCGCTCAGGCCGGAAGCCACGGTACGGCACTCCACAACGCCGATGGCTTCTCCCGGTCCGGCCGGTTCTCCCTTTTTCAGGGCAGCGATAAGTTGCGGCGCAACATTGGAAATAACAAAGCCTCCGGCCAGGGGACGCCCTGAATCTTGAGCAAAGGCAACCGCCGTGCCCACGGCCTGGCGATCGCCGGAAACAAGAATCAGATAGCGGCCCGAGCATACGGTGGCGGCGCGCACAAGCTCCACCTGCGCGGCCTTGACCATGCCGTCCGCCAGTATGGCGCCCGCGGCGATGCTTCTGCTTTCCACCACGCCCAAGGTATCCACGGCATCCATACATCACTTCCGCGCGCCACAGTTGAGGGCTATGCCCAGGGGCGTCACCAGAAAAGGGTTGGCCGGCTTGAACACCGGTACGCCCGTTTCTCTTCCGACCACCTTTTCCATCCCTGCCAGGCAACAGGTGCCGCCCACCAGGTAAATGGCGGAAACATGCCTGCCCATAATATGTTTGTTGATAATGGAGGACATTTTTTCAATGACCGGACTCACTACGGGCAGAATCTCCCTGTGACGTCCGGGCTGTTTTTTCAACTCCTCGGCCTCTTCAAAGGAAATGCGGTAACTCCCCGCAAGCACCAGGGAAAGATGCCTGCCGCCAGTGGGTTCATCGGCCACGTAAACCACGTTTCCTTTTTCCAGAATGGACAGGCCGGTGGTGCCGCCGCCAATATCCACAATAACGCCGCTGTCAATTCCAAGCACGGCATTGGCTGCCGTGGGCTCGTCAAGAATGTCGGTCACTTCCATCCCGGCCGCCTCAACCACATAGCGATGGGTGCCGCAATCCTTTTCCCCGGTGCCCGGTGGAACGGCAATGGCCGCATGGGTAAGCTTCCGCCCGAGGCGCTCCTCCAGACCGGCGGTCAGCCTGCTCACGATACGAACGGTCCCGGCGTAATCCACAACCAGACCATCCTTGATCACCTGGGCGAATTCCATGGCGCAGGCCACGGGCTCTTTTTTGCCGTTCAGAACCACCACCACGATATAGGCGGTGCCGAGATCCACCCCGACATGCAGAGGCTCGTCAGGGCTCACCGGAACGGTGTTCTCAATACAGGCCTCAAGCGCGCCTATCCGGCGGTCAACAGCGGCAGCGTCCATAACAACAGTTCCTTATTTTTTCCCACAATTCTTCCTGACCCTACCGCACACTTTTGGGCAAAATCATTTCCACTTCAGCGTGGGGACGGGGAATGACATGCACGCTGATCAGTTCACCCACGGCCTTGGCAGCCACGGCCCCGGCATCGGTGGCGGCCTTGACCGCGCCCACATCGCCGCGAACCATAACAGTCACCAGACCACCGCCGATCTGCTCGCGGCCCACCAGGGTGACGTTGGCCGCCTTGACCATGGCGTCAGCCGCTTCAACCGCGCCAACAAGCCCCTTGGTCTCAATCATTCCTAATGCGTTGGATACTGACATAACGTTCTCCTTCTCAGTCTTCTAGCATAAAATGCCATTACAAAATCAAATAACCTTAGGTCGCGCTCAGTGCCTGATCACGGAAACCGGAATGCCATGCTGCCGGATACGGCTCTCGATGCGCTCCAGATCCGCCTCGCTCAGTCCGGGTTCGCCTTTGATAGGGTACTCCCTGTCCAACTGGCTGTACTTGTGCACTCCCATTTTGTGGTAAGGCAGCAGGTCTATCCCCTTGAAATTCTTGTGTTCCGAATAAGGTTTCAGAAACCGGACCAGTTGATCAAGTTCACTGTTCCCGTCGTTCACGCCTTTCAAAACAGGTACGCGTATTTTTACGGTATGCCTGCTTTCCAGAAGCTGTTTAAGGTTGCCCAGGATGGTCTCGTTACGCACGCCGGTCAGTTCGTAGTGGCGATCCGAATCCATATGCTTCAGGTCATAGAGAAAGAGATCGACGCTCCCGGCCACCTTGGCCACGATCTCGGGCCTTACGTAGCCGCAGGTTTCAATAGCCGTGCCAATGCTCTGCTGCTTGCAAGCCATAAGCAGATTGGCCGCCGCTTCGGGCTGCATCAGCGCCTCGCCGCCGCCAAGCGTCACGCCGCCGCCGGAAGTCTCATAAAAGGGCTTGTCCTCTTCAATGATCTGCATGATCTCCGAAATGGTCTTGAATTCGCCGGTCACGGCCAAAGCCCCGGCGGAACAGGTCTGCTCGCATTTACGGCAGCCCACGCATTCCAGGTTTCTGTCCATCACATGGCTTCGCCCGCCCGGTGCAAGCCTATGGATGCCCACCGGGCAAACCGGAACGCAGGCCCCGCAGAGCACGCACTGCTCCCTTTTGTACAACACCTGAAACTGCCGCGATTGTCCCTCGGGATTCGAACACCATTGGCAACGCAGGGGACAGCCCTTGAAGAACACCAGCGTTCTGATGCCGGGGCCGTCATACATATTGTATTTCTGGATGTTGAAAATCAGTGCTTTTCTTTCAATCACGGTATTGTCTCTAAATCTCGCGCAATACGGTCCGGCTGATGATCTCGTCCTGCACGTCCTTGCACAGCTCCACGAAAAAGGCGCTGTACCCGGCCACGCGGACCACAAGATCGCGATACTTTTCCGGGTGCTTCTGGGCATCCAGGAGCACCTCGTTATCCAGGTAGTTGAACTGCATCTCGCCGTTTCCGAGAATGCTGGCCGTGCGGATGAGCGTGATGATGCTGCTTTCCCCCTGCGGGGTATCCAGTAGACCGGACATCAGCTTGAAGTTGTGCACCAGACCGATGTTCATGTTGTCGTTGGCCATTTTGGACACGGATTTGATAATTGCCGTGGGACCTTTGTAGTCCGCGCCCTGGGTAGGGCTGATGCCGTCCGAAAGCGGCATCCAGGCCCGGCGGCCGTTGGCGGACGCGCCCAGGAGTTGACCAAAGGGGGTGTTGTTGGAAATGGACAGAGTGCCGTGGCTGAGCACGGAATATAAGGTCTTGAACTTGCGGTGCTCCATTTCCGTGAAGTTGATCAAATCCGCCGCGATAAGATCGGCGTAGTCGTCATCATTGCCGTATTTGGGCGCGGCCAGACAGTCGGCCAACAGCTTCTCATGCCCCGCGAAATCGACCTTCAGGGCCTCATTGAGTTGGGCCAGGGTATATTTTTTGTCGTCGTACACGAGCTTTTTGATCGCGGCCATGGAGTCCGCGTAGGTCGCCAGACCGCTCCAGACAACGCCGGGGCCGAAGTTGTACATGGCCCCGCCGGCTTCGACGCCGCGCCCCTTTTCCATGCAGCCTTCATACATGAGGGACATCAGCGGCTTGGGAGCGAGATCTTTATGCACACGCTGCGAAATGACCGTGGCCACACTGGTCCACTTGGTAATCCACTTGATCTGTTCTTTGACGGCGGCTTCAAATTTTTCGTAGCTGTCGTACTGGCCGAGATCGCCCATATCAGGGGTGACCCGCTTGCCGTACCACAGCGGCACGCCGCGGTTCAGCACCAGTTCGATGCAAATAGGCCATTGGGTGTAAGCGGTGGAGGTCCACTGGTACAGACGGCCCGATTTTTGCGGCTCCACGCAGCCCATCAGGCAGTAATCGCGGGAATCTTCAATGGAAACGCCCTTGGCCAGCATCATCTTGATGTGCGAATCGTCAAAGTGGATGGCCGGGAAGCCCATGCCGGAACGAATGACATCCACTATCTTGCGCAGATATTTTTCCGGCGACCTGTTGTGCACACGGGCGGCCAGGGAAGGCTGGTAAATTTTCACGTGGCGCACCGCGTCCATGAGCAGATAGGTGAGATCGTTGGTCGCGTCGCGTCCGTCGCGGGTCACGCCGCCCACACACATATTCACAAAAGGCTGATACCCGGCAAAGAATTTGGAACCGCCCTCACTGGTGATCCACATCATTTCGGACATTTTGATCAGCATGCAGCCCGCGAGGTCAAAGGCCTCGTATTCGGTCATGCGGCCGGAATCGATATCGGCCCTGTAGAAGGGATACATGTACTGGTCCACGCGGCCGATGGACATGCCGGTCTGGTTTTCTTCGACAACCAGCAGAGATTCCACGGTCCACACGGCCTGGACGGCCTCCCAGAAGGTGCTGGGCTTGTGGGCGGGCACCCTGGCGCAAACTTCCGAGATCTTCAGCAGTTCGGCTTTGCGTTTGGGACTGCTTTCATGGGCCGCTTTTTCAGCCGCATATTGGGAAAGACGTTTGGCGTAAATCATCACGCCTTCGGTCGTGTCGATGACGGACTTATAGAAGTAGATCTTGTCAATGTCGTCAGGATTTTCGTAATCCAGTTTGTCCAGGTGATCCTTGGCTTCCCGCTGGATGTCCAGCATGCCCTTTTTCATGAGAATGACGTCAAAGCCGGGGTTGGAGTCGCCGCCGCCGTTAATGGCATGATAGGAGCAGTCGGACACGAAGGATTCGCCGGACATCTCCCACACGCCCGCTTCGCGGTACTGGTCCTCGCAGTATTCGTCAACGGACTTGCCCTTCCAGAAGGGGAAGAGCTCTTCGCGCATGATCCGCTTATCTTCCTCGGCAATATAAAAGGGATCCTGAGGCCGGGAACCTATGGTGTCGAGCTCCTGCTCGGTCCAGCGCCAGGCCAGATCCGGGGAGAACGCGCCCGCGCGCGGAGCGCCGGTGGGATTGCCCACGATAAGCTCATGATCCTGGATGACCAGGGGCGCTGTTTCGCAACTGTAGCGAAAGGCTTTGCCCCGGAGGAGCGCTTTGGGCATGCCCGGATTTTCCCTGGCAATCTTGGTGATGGCCCGGGCCCGGTAGGTAGTGATGCTGGGCACCTGTTTCAGAAAGTTTTCCTTGAGCTTCACATGGCGCTCAGTAGGCCCTTCAGGCACGCCGCTATCTTTGGAAGGAGCCGCCGTGGAAACAGGAACGTTTTGCAGGATATCGGCGGAAATGCCTTCAAAAATCTTCCTCAACGATGCCTTTTCCGCGGGCGTCAAGTTCTTGGTCGCTTCCGCGAGCTTATTGGAAAAATCGCTCAGATCCATTGTTCATCCTCCATTGAGCAAGGAATTACCTGTCTGCGGACCCGCTTGGGTACCCGTTTATAGCCTCGATAGCTTCTGTCAATATGCGCTGCAAAGCCTCCAGCCTGCGCGCGCTGTCGGCCTCGGCCGGGGTGTTGTCTACATGCGCGGGCGCTTTTCTGACGCCGTACCCGACTTTACGTCTGTAAATAAGGTTTAAAGGAGAGACGTTATCGGAAGTGATGCCGTACCCGGCCAAGCCGCTGCCGAGGGTCATGGCCGGGAAGAGATTGGTGCTCATGCCCACGCCCCCGTAGGCGGCGGGAGTGTTGACCAGCATCCGGCCCACGGGCTTTTTCAGGGCAAACTGCCGGATCACGTCTTTATTGTTGGAATGAATGGCCAGCGTATGCGCATTTCTCTCATGCAGCAGCAGTTCAATGCACTTTTCGCAGGCATGCTCCCAGTCATCCTCCACATAGTAGGCCAGCACAGGAGCAAAAAACCCTCTGGAGTAGGGATCCGCTTCCGACACATACTTGCGTTCCGCCAGCAACAGCTTCACCCCGGCGGGCGCGGAGATGTCCGCCCGCTTTGCCAGAACATCGGCCGCAAGGCCCACCATGGACCGCTTGCACCGGCCATCGGCGTGGAAAAACCGGTCTGTCAGGCGCAGGGACTCTTCCTCGGACATAAAATATGCGCCGTGCTCCTGAAAGAGCCGCCTGACGTCCTGCGTGATGCAGGTCTCAACCACCACGGACTGCTCAGCTGACGGGGCGATGCCGTTATCAAAGGTTTTGCTGAGAATGATGTCCGCCACGGCTTGGCGGAGATCCGCGCTACGCTCGATAAAGGCGGGACCGTGGCCCGCGCCGCCGTAAATAATCGGCTTGCCGGTAGAGCGCGCCACTTCGAACATGCCGGGCACTCCGCTGATCATGATCAGCGTGGTGGCCGGATGCCGCATAAGCTCGGCAGTACCACTTTTGCTAACTGTGCTCAGATAGGAGAGACAGCCTTGCGGCAGGCCCTGCGCTTCGGCGGCAGCGATCATGATGTCCAGGGCCGTGCTGATGCTTTTCGAGGCTCCGGGATGGGGAGAAAAGATCATTGCGTTGCCGGACTTGACGGCAAGCAGCGCTTTATAGATCGTAGTTGAAACAGGGCTGGTCACAGGGCAGAGCGCCACGATAACGCCGAGCGGCACGCCGATCTCCATGAGCCCGTTTTCCGGCTCATCGAAGATCACGCCCACACAGCGCATGTCCCTCAGAGCTTTCCGCACTTCGGAACAGACAAACAGGTTTTTGGCCAGCTTGTCTTCCCATTTGCCATAATCGGTCTCTTCGTGGGACAATACGGCCAGAGTCCGGACCTGCTCCGCAACCGCTGTTGCCATGCCTTCAACAATGGCGTCGAGCTTCTCCTGCGGAAAGGCCGCCAGCCGCTTCTGGGCTGCAAAGGCGTTCTCCGAGAGAATCCGCGCCTGCTGCATGGAAAGTAAATCTTTATCGGCCAGCATACCGTCCCGCCCCTTTCCCGTGTACCTTAGGGCAACAGGTTTTCAATGGCGTAGCGCTTGATCAGCTTCGCCAGATCAGGATGGGGCATGGGGATAACGCACGAGCTGTACACGTTGCTTCCCATCGCTTCCACCGCCCTGACGCCCGCCTCCACGGCGGACTTGCACGCGGCCACATCACCCTGTACCAGGACGGAAATGTAGCCCGAGGCCACGTTTTCAAAACCAATAAGCTCCACATTGGCCGCCTTGACCATGGCATCCGCCGCTTCCAACAGATACACAATACCGAAAGTCTCGATAAGTCCCAGGGCTTTGAGCGGCGGGGCGGGGGCGTCATCAACCGCATACACGGACACGATGTCGCCGACGGCGCGGATGGGCCTGGGCATGACGTTGCGCGCGGTGAGCTTGCCGATGGACGCGGCCGCCGTTGCCCCGGCTTCAACCGAAGCCTTGACCGCCGCCACATCTCCTTTGACCATGATGGTAACCAGGGTGGAACCGACGTTTTCATAGGAGATCAACTGGACATTGGCCGCCTTGAGCATGCCGTCCGCACCGTTGATCGCCGGAACCATGCCCAGTGTCTCAATGAGGCCCAGGGCCTCTTCACCATAGTAACGCATATGCTCTCCGGATTATTTGGGATGGAAAATACCTCTACTCTAGCCCTTCCTCCAAGGGGGAAAGTCAAGAGGCTTTACAAAAAAAAGGGGGAAAAATGCAACTCGCTGATTTAGCATCAATATACCGCATACGAACAGGCCGGACAGGCAGGCCGAAGCAAAAGGCCTTAAGGCAACAATCCAAGGAAAAAGCTGTTTTCCTCCCCGGAGAAATTCGGAAAACACGTGGCCGTACTCACTATTGAGCGCACAAAACGAGGCCCTGCATTCTTTTCCAAAAAAGATTCCCCTTATGGCATTGACCTTCCCCTTGAGGGAAATGCTACCTGTATAGGAAAAGAGGAGATGTATATGGCGCAGGCAGTCAGTTCACCAACCCCGGCGGCTATTGCCGCCAGAAAACGGTTGAAGTCCGATTTTTTACGAACAGGGGTCATCACCGCTGTTCTGTCAGGAATGTCATACGGCAACTATACGGCCTTCATGACTCTGGCCATGGGCCTGGGCGTGTGGGGAGTATGGTACGGGCCTGATTCGGGACTGTCGTCTTTCGGCGTTATGTTTCTTTTGAGCGCGCTCGGCGCGGCGGTCACCGATACTTGCAGCGCTCTCTGGGCTCTCGGTATTGCGCTGGCCAAAGGCAAACTCGGAGACTTTTTCCGCTGCCTCAAGACCAAACCCGGCTGCGTCATGATGGGCGCCGCGCTCATCGGCGGCCCGATCGCCAGTACCTGCTATGTGGTGGGCCTGCAACAGGCGGGCTCGATTATCGTGCCCATCAGCGCCCTGTGCCCCGCCATCGGAGCCATTCTGGCCAGAATTCTTTTCAAACAGCGGCTGACTCCGCGCATGATGTTGGGTATTGCCATCTGTTTTCTGGCCAGCGCCCTGATCGGCAGCGTCGGTCTTGGTGAGGACGCTCCACAGAGCTTGTTCCTGGGAATATTTTTCGGCTTCCTCGCGGCCCTCGGCTGGGGGCTTGAAGGCAGCGTGTGCGGATACGGCACCGCCATGATCGACTCCGAGATCGGAATCACCATCCGCCAGGTGACTTCGAGCCTCTCCAATCTCTTCATTCTGGTGCCCATCTTTGCCTATATCACCGGCGTAAACCCCTTTGACATGATCGGCGCGGCCTTTGTTGATACCGAGGCCATGCCCTGGTTCATCGTGGCCGGTTTCGCCGCCTACTTTGCCTTCCAGCTCTGGTACAAGGGCAATGCCATGTGCGGCGCCGCTCTCGGCATGTCCTGCAACGGCATGTTTTCCTTCTGGGGTCCCTTCTTCTGTTGGGTCATCCTCGGGCTGATTTTCAAGCAGGACGGCTGGATGCTGCCCGGCATCGCCTGGATCGCGGCCGTGGTCATGGTCGTCGGTATTTTCATCATCGCGATGAACCCCCTGGATCTGTTCAGAAAAAATGACGCGGAGGCGCATAATGAAGCCGCTTAATTATGCCATTCTGGAATACTTCACCCAGGTTGATGAAGCCTCCACTGATGAGGTTATGGCCGCGCTCAAGGGTCAGTACAGCCACTTCAAGGCCTTTAAAAAGAAGGATATATTAAATGCTCTGATGACCGCTGAAGCGAACTGCCTGCTTGAGGAGTCCCGCTTCGAGCTGGATTCCGACAACCAACTCAAGGTTTACTTCCGCGCCCCTGCGGAAGGGGCGGCCACTATCAATAAATATATCAAAGATTAAATAATATTTACAGAAAGCCGGACACGCTCTATTCTACCGGTAGCCAGGTAACGGTGGGGGGTATCCATGAGATACAAAGAAAAGTATTCCATCGGAGATATGAGCAGAATATGCAACATATCGAAAAAGGCTCTCCGCTATTATGACAGAATCGGCCTGATCTCCTCACAGCGGCAGGACTACAACAACTACCGCTATTACACCGATGAATCCCTGCTGACGGTGCCGGTTATCAAGTATTACAAACAAATGGGGTTCCGGCTTGATGAGATGCGGGCCTTTATCGAAGGCAATGTGCCCAATGTCTACCGGGCAATCCAAAATTCATTCCTGGCAAAAATCAAAGAGCTGGAACAAGAGCAGGAAGCTATCCGCAGAAAATATATATCCGTCAAAGACTGGTATGACCTGATCCGCGAAGCGGAGATGGTTATTGAAAACAATATCCAGGAAGTTTCCGTCAAGTATGTGGAAAAAACGGAGCTTATTTTCCAGGAGCAGACGTTTGACAACGACATCAAGGCCGCCATCATCAATATTGATTTCACCAACTTTCTTGAAAAACAGGGCCATGAAATAACCGGCCCGGTCATCATACAGTTTTCCTCTTTCAAAAAAAGAATGCGGAATGAAGCCCGGCAGATAAAAATCATGCAGAAAACGCTGCTGCCCTGCGCCAAAGAGGTCAGGGAAGCCTTTGGCGGCTGCATGATGGCCACCTGCTACCACATAGGCAGCCACGAGACCCTTGGCGACACCTACGGAAAAATTTGCAACTGGGCACGGCAGTATGGGTATACCTTGGATGAAGAGTCGTATGAACGCTATGTCACCGACTATTGGACAACAAGGAACCACACTCAGTTCGTTACCGAGGTAATGGTCAAGGTTTCCAAAAAGAAAGCGTTCAGCCCGGCGGAATAGCGTCCGCTAAAACCCTGGCGGCCTTAAAATATTCCGGATGCAAAAACCACAATTAATACAAAATAAAGCGTTGACTTTTATAAACGGAAAAAATATAAAAACTCATAAAACGCGCAAGAAGAAAGCTTCCTTGCCGTAGCCCTGCCACAGCAGCCTTGCCCCAATGTGGAGAGCAAGGAACTCCCGGCCCTTTTTGCAAAGGGGCATTTAGAAACAGCTCCTAGCGGAGGTCGTTTTTATGGCTATAGGCGTAGAAATTGTAAAAAAATCAATAAAGCTCCTTGGTTTTGTGCCGTTGGACGGCGAAGCCGATGTCTACGTCAAATCGTATGCTCAGCATGAGGGCTATTCTTTGCGTGTCGATGTTTCGGCTAATCGTATCGAATATGCAGATAGCTCCTTTAATGAGCCTGCTCAAATACTTGTGAGAAATAGAGCAGCCAGCAATTTTTCAAGACCAGAGAATTTGGTCGTTTTAGAATGTGTGAACCGTTTGCTCGAAAAGGGATATGCTCCGGGCTGTATCGAGCTCGAAAAAGTGTACCCGTCTGGCAGGGGTCATTCGGCAGAGCTTGACATATTGGTAAACACTCCAAACGGGCAAGCTTTTTTAATGATTGAATGTAAGACTTGGGGCAAGGAATATGAAAAAGAATTGAAAAAGATGCTCACCGATGGTGGGCAGCTATTTACATACTATAAAAATGCCACCTCAGCGAAACATCTATGCTTATATTCCTCTCGCCTTGCTAATAATGCCTTTGAATCTGTAAACAGCATTGTTGACACGCTCGAAGAGTGGGCTGCGCTGTCCGAGACTAAAGACATACACGAGCGTTGGAATAAAGTATTCAAGAAAAATGGCATTTTTGAAGATTACGCATCGCCGTATAATATTGTCCACAAACGATTAACGTATGGCAATTTAGAAAATATGGACGAAGAAGATAGCGGCAAAATTTACAATCAGATTATGAAAATTTTGCGCCACAATGGGGTTTCCGATAAGCCTAACGCTTTTAATAAGCTTCTCAATCTTTTTGTGTGCAAAATTATTGATGAAAACAAGAATCCAGACGAAGAAGTGGCGTTTCAATGTTGGGATGGACTAAGTGATGAAGAACTGCAAATGACGTTGAACGACCTATACAAAGATGGTATGAGCCGTTTTTTGGATATTGATGTCATTGATCATCCTATGGATGAAGTGGAGAAAAAGCTCGGCGGTCTTGAAAATTTCGCAAACAAAGCAGAACTGATTAGCATTATAACTGACCTTCGATTAAAAAAAAGTCCTAACTTTGCATTTATTGAAGTCCTCGATGAAAGAACCTTTGAATTGAATGCCAATATTGTTCGTGAGATAGTTGAGTTATTACAAGGTTACAAATTTAGATATGAGCAAAAGCATGAGTTTTTAGGCAACTTTTTTGAACTTTTACTAAACACCAGCATGAAACAGGAAGCGGGACAGTTTTTCACGCCTGTCCCTATTGCCAAGTTTATTATATCGTCATTACCACTTGAGAAATTCGTGTATGACCGGATAAGGGCAGATGAGCCATTACCCACGGTCATTGACTATGCTTGCGGTAGCGGCCATTTCCTAACGGAGTTCATGGCTCAAATGCAGGGCATTATAGAAAAAACTGATACAAATAATGCTTCACCGAGCAATAGAAAAAAATTTGCCGCTTGGAGCGATAGTGTTAAATTCTCTTGGGCTGATGAATATGTGTATGGCATTGATTTTGATAATCGCCTTGTTAAAACAGCCAAAGTCAGTGCTTTCTTTAATGGTGATGGCGAAGCCACAATTATATGGGGTGATGGGCTAGATGGCTTTGAAGATTCAAAGACTTATAAGGGCAAACTAAAGAAAGTAGCATCTAATAAGAAGGATAACGGACAATTTGATATTCTAATATCAAATCCGCCGTTTTCGGTTACTGCCTTTAGGCATAATCTGAAGGATGGCGCAAAAAATTTCGATTTGTTTGATAGCCTAACGGATAATAGCTCTGAAATAGAATGTCTTTTTGTCGAGCGTATGAAGCAGTTGCTTAAAGAGGGTGGTTGGGCAGGGGTTATTCTTCCCAGTTCCATTCTTTCTAATGGGGGCATATATTCGCGCGCTCGTGAGATTATTTTCAAATATTTTAATGTAAAGGCTATTGTTGAGTTTGGCTCTGGCACATTTATGGAAACTGGAACAAATACAATTGTGCTTTTCTTAGAGCGTCGTTCTGATAACGATCATGAGAAAATAAACCAAGCCATAAATGCATTTTTTGCCAATAAACGTGATGTTACCGTCATGGGAATCGAACGAGCTTTCTCTTCTTATGTCACTAATGTTTACGATGGTTTGAATTTTGAAGATTATATTTCGCTAATAAGCGAAAACGCCAACGATGCTATGAAAAATCATGAGCTTTGGAAAGATTGCTCCCGAGATTTTGGCGAAGTTCCATATACTAAAGCCTTTGAGGTTGAAAAGGAAAAGATGCTTTTCTTCCTTCTGACCCACAAGCAAGACATTATTTTGGTGAAATCTGGTCAAAAGCAAGATGAAAAGACATTTTTGGGATATGAATTTAGTAAGCGCAGGGGACACGAAGGCATAAAATTTTTGCCTAAAGGCACTATGCTTTTCGATGAAAGTGGCAATGTATCAAACTCCAAAAAGATAAATAGCTATATTCATGATGCTTTTCTTGGTAAACCTGTATGCGCAGTTGACGAAGTAGTCGCAAAATACGCTTCCCATGGACGTTTGAGTGGCTTTTTTGAGTATGGAACAAGCAGATTCGGGAAGCGTGTGAATTTAAGAATCAAGCCAAGTGTAAAATTGATGCAGCGAAACAAGGAGATGCTTGTTGAGCTTGGCGCGATCTGCGATGTTATATCTGGGCAATCACCAGAAAGTGAATTTTATAATGAAGATGGTGTCGGACTACCCTTTTATCAAGGAAAGACAGATTTTACAGAGAAATTTCTTGGTGCTCCACGAGTTTGGACTACCTCTGTAACGAAAGAAGCCCGCAAGGGTGATATTGTTATGTCTGTCCGCGCGCCTGTAGGTCCGGTAAATTTCGTGGAAAGTGACATTTGTATTGGTCGTGGCCTAGCTGCCATTAGATGTGACGAGAGTAAAATCATTCCGCTGTATCTATTCTGTTTGCTGTCATCAATGCAAGAGGAAATATCTGGACGCATTGGGATGTCATTCGATTCAATAAGTCGAGATGAAATTCTTGCATTAAAAATCCTTCTGCCTTCACTTGAAGTCCAGCGGCAAATTGTAGCTGAGTTTGAAGCTATCGAAAAGGAGATTGACGGCGTTAAGATACGCATTACCGAGTTGGGCGAAGAGGTAAAAGCAAAATTTTTAGATATGTTTGGAGACCCAGTTGCCAATCCAATGGGGTGGGATACAGAAAAATTATCGCAAGTATCCACAAAAATTGGATCCGGCGCAACACCAAGAGGTGGAGAAAGCAGTTATGTGGAAAGTGGTGTAAGCCTTATCCGCAGTATGAATGTTTACAATGGTTACTTCAAGTATGATGGGTTGGCATTTATAACGGATGAGCAAGCCAAACAACTTGACGGCGTGACGATACAGGAGAATGATGTTTTGCTTAACATTACAGGAGCTTCAGTGGCTCGTTCTTGTATTGTTCCCAATAACGTTTTACCGGCGAGGGTTAATCAGCACGTTTCAATTATCCGTTGTGATCCTGCTCAATTAAATTATGTTTTTGTTAATGCTATACTTACCAACGACAGCTATCAACGGCTCTTGCTTTCTTTGGGGGAATCAGGCGGAATGTCGAGACAAGCAATTACAAAAATGCAAATTGAAGATTTGACAATAATTCTTCCGCCAATAAAGCTCCAGGACGGTTTTGCCGAATACATGAGCAACGCCACCGAATCAATAACCGAACAGCAGAAATTATTGGATAAACTAATCGTAAACCGCAAAAATATTTTGGAGAGATATTTGTAGATTAGGCAAAAGAGAGGGGGGGGTTGTCTCCAAATAATTCTTTTGTTCAACTGGCTGTATATACCCCCCGGACCTTTTGCCGTAAAAAGGTCCGGGGGGTATAGCTATTGGGGGGCAGCTCCCTCTATTCTTCTCCAATCTGAATGCCGGAAGTATGGTATCCCGCGTCCACAAAGATAATGTCCCCAGTAATGCCCGAGGCCAGGGGAGAAGCCAGAAACAGGGCGGTGTTGCCCACGTCTTCAATGGTTACGTTCTTTTTCAGCGGCGTGTACTTTTCAATGTGGTTCAGGATCTTGTGAAAGCCGGAAATACCGGAGGAAGCCAGGGTTTTCAGGGGACCCGCGCTGATGGCGTTGATCCGGATGTCCTTTTTGCCCAGATCGTAAGCCAGATACCTGACCGAAGCTTCCAGAGCCGCCTTGGCCACGCCCATGACATTGTAATTAGTGATATGCTTCTGCGCGCCATAGTAGGAAAGCGTGAGCACGGACGCGCCCTCGTTCAAGATCGGCTCAAAGTGCTTGCACATGGCCACCAGGGAATAGGCGGAAATATCCAGGGCCATGGCAAAACCGTCCCGCGTGGTGTCTATATAGCGGCCCTGCAGGTCGTCGCGGTTGGCAAAAGCCACGGCATGCACCAGAATATCCGCTTTGCCCCACTTTTCCTGTACGGTTTTCGCGGAAGCAGCAATATCTTCATCCTTGGTCGCGTCACAGGGAAAGGTAAAAGCGGCGCCGAGCTCCTCCGCTATAGGTTCCACGCGCTTTTTCAGGGCGTCCCCGACCCAGGAAAGGGCGATTTCCGCCCCGTTATCACGAAAAGCCTTGGCAATGCCGTAGGCGATGCTTTTGTTGTTGGCCAGGCCGAAGATGACGGCCTTTTTCCCCTGTAACAGCATGATTAAACTCCTTGATACATGGACAAAAGAATTATTGAGAAACAGCCCCTATGGCGAGTTCTTTGCCGGTGAGAATAGTATAGGCTTCGCGGTATTTTTTCGCTGTGCTTTCAATAACGTCGGGCGGCAGCGGCGGAGGCGGCGGGGTTTTGTCCCAAACCTGCTTTTCCAGCCAGTCGCGCAGATACTGTTTGTCAAAGCTGGGTTGCGCCTTGCCCGGAGTGAAGCCTTTGGCCGGCCAGAAACGTGAGGAATCCGGGGTCAGCACTTCGTCAATCAGGTACAGTTCATCTCCGATCAGGCCGAACTCGAATTTGGTATCGGCAATGATAATCCCTTGTCCGGCCGCGTAGTCGCGGGCCTCGCTGAAAATAGCCAGAGAAAGATCCTCTATGACATGAAACAGGTCCTTGCCCACAATGCGCAAGGCTTGTTCCCTGGTGATGTTTTCATCATGCTGCCCGGCTTCAGCCTTGCTGGAAGGCGTGAAAATGGGCTCCTCCAATCGATCGGACTCTTTGAGCCCTTCAGGCAGACAATGCCCGCTGACCATGCCGGTGTCCTTATAATCTTTCCAGCCGGAGCCGTAAATATTGCCGCGCACAATGCATTCCACCATCAGGGGGTTGGCCTTGCGAACCAATACACTCCGGCCTTCCAGCATGGACTTGTACCCGTGCAGGGGCTCGGGGAAGCGCTCAATGTCGTGCTCAAGCAAATGGTTTTTCACCAGCCCGGCAAACCGTTGCATCCAGAAGATGGTGATCTGGTTCAGAACCACCCCCTTGTACGGCACGGGCACGCTCATGATCACATCAAAGGCGGACATCCGGTCCGTGGTCACAATAAGCAGCGTTTCCGCGTCAATTTCGTATATGTCGCGTACTTTGCCGCGTGACACAAGGGGGTATTCCACAATGCTTGTTTCCGTCACTACACGCATGGGACAATCCTTGGTCTGAAGTAATGGAGTTGCTATGGTAAATCCAGCCTGCACAAGGCTGATCTGGCATGCGCCTCAAGGCCTTCAAGGCGGGCCAGACGAGCCACCGCTTCCGCGCCTGCCCTGGTAAATTCCGGGCCTGCGGCGATAATAGAACTTTTTTTGCAAAATGTATCCACAGACAGAGCCGAGGAAAAACGGGCCGTGCCCATGGTGGGCAGCACGTGGTTGGGTCCGGCAAAATAATCGCCCACGGCTTCCGGCGAAAAATGCCCCATGAATACCGCGCCCGCGTGGCGCACTTTGGGCAGGAGCGCCCAAGGGTCATCCACCAGCAGTTCCAGATGCTCCGGGGCGATGCGGTTGGCAATGGCCAAGGCTGTTTCCATATCCGGCACGGCAATAACCGCGCCGTACTTTATAAGGGATGCTTCCGCAATGTCCTTGCGCGGCAGAAGCGCGCACTGCCGGTCGGTTTCCTGCGCTATGGCCCGGGCTGTTGCCGCATCCGTGCACAGACACACGGACGAGGCCTGGGGGTCATGCTCGGCCTGTGAAAGCAGATCCGCCGCGGCCCAAGCCGGATTGGCCGTGGCGTCCGCAATCACGCACACTTCGCTCGGCCCGGCTATCATGTCGATGCCCACATGGCCGATCAGCATACGCTTGGCCGTGGCTACAAAAATATTGCCCGGTCCGGCTATCACGTCCACGGGCTTCAGCTTTCCGGCGCCAAAAGCCAAGGCGGCCACAGCCCAGGCGCTGCCCGCGGCGTATACTTCCCTGATGCCCAAAAGATGGGCAGCGGCCAAAATATGTTCGTTGACCGTACCATCCCGGCGCGGCGGAGAAATCACGGCCAGTTCGGGAACACCCGCAACCTGGGCCGGTATGGCGTTCATAAGCAGGCTGGACAAGAGCGGCGTGCTGCCGCCTTTGCCGCCGGGCACATACAGTCCCGCGCGGTCAACCGGCGTCACCATCTGCCCGAGAATGCTGCCTCCCTTGCCCGGAACAAACCAGGAACGGGCTTTTTGCGCCTCGTGAAAGCGACGGATATTGTCAGCGGCCTCCAGAATCACATCCCGGTCGTCAGCGGGAATGGCTTCCGCAGCCCAGGCCAACTCAGCCTCGGGAATCACAAAACGGGACTCGGAAAAGTCCGGCGCGTCAAAACGCCGGGTGTAGTCCACCAGAGCGGCCAGACCGCGCTCTTTCACGTCCGCCAGGATAGATGCAACTGTTTCCTCTACGGAACGCTCATTTTCTTCCGGGTTGGCCCGCTCCGCGAGGCGGGTGAGAAATTCGTCCGCTTCCGAAGCCGCGCGCAGGGTGAAAAAGGGAATGGTCATGGAACCTCCAACCAGGAAAAATACCTCAGCATGGCTGGAAAGGCAAATATCCTTCCTTTGTGGTGGTGGGGTAGTTTGGGATGGGTGTGGTGTGATCTTCTCTCAAAATGGTCCCCTTCCTTTAATATCCGCCCCGCTACGCGAGGCGGATGGCGAGTTTCGAGCGGCGGGAGGCAAATGATTGGATTTTGGGCTGAGACAAGGAAGAATGCCGTTTTCCAAGAAGCAGTACCTGAGTACAGCTTCTTGGAAAACGGCATTCTGACGTGGTATCAGCCTAAAAGACAAGTTTACCTTCCGACGCGAGAAGATCTCCCGCGCCCCCAACCACGCCCTCTCACAACCCCTAAGGCAGCATGGTCACAACCGTGGGCGCAATGGGCGAGCCGCCGGAACCGGAACCACTGCCGGAACCGCGCGCCAGAGCCGCAATCTCTCTGTTCAAAGGCAGGGTGATGGTGGACATGGCCAGGACTTCGCGGTTTTTTGTCCGCACCATGCGTATATTGAAGCGCACATGGTCAAGCGCCACGGTATAGGTGCCCGTAATAATGGCGGCGCTGGTAACGCTCCGGTTGCCGAGCAACCGATCTTCGCGCGTCAGGAGCATTTCACCGGTGGAAGGTTCAAACAGGATGTCAGCCCCTTTGCGGATTTCAACCACGTTATATCCGGCCTGAACAAACCAGCGGGCGATTTCTTCCTGCATCTGGCGGGCCAGCGGGTTGGAGGCCGTGAGGTCGTTCACGTCCACGGGCGTGGTAATGCATAGGGACACGCCCTGCGCGGGCGCTTCCCCCTGGCCCAGGCGGCTGACCACCTGGCGGTCCATTTCCCGGCCCGCTGCCGAGGCTGCTTGGGGGATTGTCGCCGCAAAGGCCTGCGGGACGCAAAGCATAAAAACAAGACCCAAAAGCAGCCCCAGGGCAACCATGTTCCTGCGCGGCAAAAGTACGCGCTGCCGCTCGCTTTCCCGATGGGAAGCGGCAATATATATGTTGTAAGGTGTGCTGGTCATCATAAGCGCCTCAGCGTTGTGTTTGTATCATGGTGTCCACGCTTTTCAGTTCGTGGGTCAGCAGACCCCGCAGATGGGGATCGCTGTTGGAGGCCACGGCCATAAGCAGATGCTCCCTGGCCAGTTCATAGCGCCCCTGGGCCGCGTAATCGCGCCCCAGTTGCAGGTTCCAGAGACAGTTGGAGTTATACGGCGCCACAGGCCTCGTGTTCTTGCCGCTGCACCCGAGCAGGAGCACGGCGAAAAGCGGTATAAGCAGACAGTATTTCATGGTCTGTATCCTTGTTGGTCATCCAGGATCAGTGGATGTCCTCTCCCTTGTCGATGGCCGTCAGGTTCTGCGGCGGCGGCGGACTCATGACCGTGTCAAAGTCCCGGATATTCATGGTCCCGTCGGCCACGGTCGAACCGCCCGCCTTCTTGTTTCTGGACCTACTCCCCAGCATGCGTTCAATGGTGGGATTGGATTCGATGACCAGGTTTGCCGTGCGGATCACTCTGCCGTCCTTGGGGCGGACCAGCCTTGCGTTAACAAATACCGCGTTGTTGGCCCAGGCATAGGTTCCCACGATCACCACCGCGTTGCCGGACTTTGCGGAAAACTTGCCCAGTTCACGGGAAAGGGCGAACTCTCCCGCCTTTTCCCTGGGCTGGATATTGCCGGACATCCTGTATTCCCGCACAGGATATCCACGCTGGTTCAGCTCAAAAAAAAGCTGCTCGCCAATAAGCCGCCCAAAGGCCGAGGTCTCGTTGAAATCATCCAGGTTCACAAAAGAAGTGGGCAAGGCCACGGAACCTTGCAGGGAACAGTCCTGCATGTCGGCAACCAGTTGGTCGCCGAGTTCACGCAGTTTGAGCTTGAGTTCGCGCGCGTCGGCATAATCCGGATCAGGCGCTTTGTAGTCTATGCCCTCTATGGTCCGGGAAGCCGTTTGGGGGCGGTCAGCCCCGGCATGAACAAAATCCTTGTTCGACACGCCGCCGCAGCCGGCGAGAACAAGCGGCAGCAGGGCTGCTATGAAAAGAAAAAGCGTATGGGTTCGCATCAGGGACTCCTTGCCTCATCCCGAAGAAGCGTCAAGCGCAACTTGAAATCTTACGGCTGCAACGTTTGTGGCAGCTCGTGTACAAGGCTTATCGGCAGGAAACGCTTTAGTATTAGAGCGGGACATCCCCTTGTGCAGCGATCTAGGAAAGGACCGGGTGACGCGGCTGTCCGGCTCTATTTCTTCACCAGGATATAAACCGCACCCTTGTTGTTGAGGTATCCGGCAATGTGCGCGGCCTCCTTTTCCGCTCCGCAAAAAAGGTCAATCCTGTTGCCCTTGATCGCCCCGCCCACATCCTGGGGCAGAGTCAGACCGTAAAAGGGGCGGCGCGGTTGTCCCGCGGCGTCCGGCAAGGGCACGATGGAAAATACCAGGCTGCCGTGCGGCAGCACGCTACGGTCTGTCGCCGTGCTCACATATGGCGTCAGGGGCCGCCCCATAGCCCCGATGGGGCCTTGGGCAGCCTCCCGGAAAAAGACATAGCTCGGGTTGGTGTCATAGAGTTCGGCGCACTTGTCAGGATTGCCCAACAGACACTCACGGATGCTCTGCATGTTCACATTATCCGGCTCAAGCAGGCCCCGGTCGCGCATGACCCGGCCCAAAGGCACATAGGCCCGGTTGTTCTTGCCCGCATACAGCACATGGGAAACGCTTCCGTCCTCAAAAACAAGACGGCCCGAGCCCTGGATGTGCAGGAAAAAAGCGTCCATTTCGCTGCTGACCCAGGCGATTTCCAAGCCGCGCCCGGCCAGCGCGCCCTTGCGGTCAATGGCGTTCCGGGTGTGATAGGGGACGCCCTTGCGCAAATCGGGCGGCGCCTTGTACAGCGGGTATGGATAAGCGGCGGACTTTTTCCTGCTGGCGCGCAAGGTGGGCTCAAAATAACCGGTAAAACCGAAATCCGGACCGATGCGATACCAGGCAAAATCGCGGGCCAACAGGCCGGGGTCCTTGTCCAGCTTGGGCAAAAGCGCTTGCAGATGTTTCAGGGTGGAGGCAAGCTGCCCGTAAGTGAGGCTCAAGCCCGGCTGCTGCACCGCAATAGAGGAAGCCGGACGGGCAGAAGCATGGGCCAGGCTCTGGCTCACGCCAAAAGCCATCTCGGCAAAGGAACGCATGCCGTGATAGCGCGGGTGCATCTTGCGGGCCAGTTGTTCCGCCTCCTGAAGGGGCACCCGGAACGCGCCGCGCTGGTCAAGGGGCGTGAACATGGGCGGTCCTTCAGAACCACCGCTGATGGATGTTGTGCTTTCCGTTTTTTTCAGTGCGCAGGCGCAGAGCAGACAGCACAGAACGGCCAGAGAAAAAACTCGGGCCGCCGGGATCAGGCGGGCGTGACGTGATGCGGAAGAAAAGCGGATCATGCGGCGAGTGCCTCCTTTGACAAAGCCGTGCGCCAAGCATACAGGAAAGAACTCGCACAGCGATACCTGCTTACAGGTATATGCTTCCTTTAGCAACGCGGGAATGGCTAGGGGGTGTCTCCAAATAGTTCTTTTGTCCAACTAGCTTCGTCACCCGGCCCTCTTTTCTCCGGTCGAGTACCATAAGAGTACACTCCCTTCGCAAAAAGGGCCGGGTCCTTGCTCTTGGAGCAAAATTCCTTATTTGGAGACACCCCCTACACCAAGGGAGAAATGGGATGATGACGGAAAAGACAGATCCTGAGGTCTGGATGCAGCACCGGGTATCGTATGGCGAAACCGACACCATGGGTGTTTTGTATTATGCGGAATATCTGCATATTTTTGAACGTGGACGCAACGCCTTTATCCGCGCTTTCGGCATGTCCTACAAGGATGTGGAGGCTCGGGAGCTGTACCTGCCGGTACGCGAGGCCCAGTGCCGTTACCGCTCTCCGGCCCGCTACGACGATCTCCTGCACCTGGTGACCATAGCTACGGACTGGCGTCGCGCCTCCCTCATTTTCCGGTATCGTTTATATAATGAAGAGCGTGCGGTATTGCTGGCCGAAGGCTTTACCCAACATGCCTGCGTTGACGGCACAGGAAAGCCCGTGGCCGTGCCTGGCTGGTTCAAGGAGTGTTTTGAGTAAACGGGCATGTAAAAGGCGCCAGGGGGCTGTTTCCAAATAAGGAGTTTTGTTCCAAGAGCAAGGAATCCGGCCCGTTTTGCGAAGGGAGTGTACTCTTATGGTACTCGACCGGAGCAAAACGGGCCGGATGACGAAGCTATTTGGACAAAAGAACTATTTGGAGACAGCCCCCTAACTGGCCTTGGAAGTAGCCAGCAAATAAAGCTCATGCGGGTCAAGAATAAGAATAACGCTGCCGTCGCCCATGATTGTGGCTCCGGAAATGCCCTTAATGTCCCCAAGATAGGCTCCAAGGGGCTTGATCACGATTTCCTGCCGCTCCAGCAGCCGGTCGACCACCAGGCCCAAGCGGCGATCGTTATCCTGAATGACCACAACGTTGAGGATCTCGGTCTCGTCCATATTGTTATTGAGACCCAAAAATTCGCCCAGGCTGACAATGCCCAGTACTTCGCCGCGCAGAGTGACCGCCTTGCGGCCCTTCACGTCCGTGAGCCGTTCGGATTCTATCTTGGTGGTTTCGGAAACCGCGTCCAGGGGAATGGCATAGGTTTCGTTGTCCACAATAACCATAAGAGCATCAATAATGGCCAGAGTCAGCGGCAGGGACAGGGTGAACTTGGTACCCTTGCCCACCTCGGAGGCGATACTGATACTGCCCTTGAGATTCTTAATGTTCGTGCGCACCACGTCCATGCCCACGCCCCGCCCGGAGATATCGGTGATTACTTCGGCGGAGGAGAAGCCCGGCGCGAATATAAGTTCCATGGCCTCGCGGTCGTCCAGGGATCTGGCCTCTTCCGGGGTGATGACGCCCTTGCGGACGGCCACTTCGCGCATCTTCTCAGGATCAATGCCTTTGCCGTCATCCTCAATTTCAATGGCCACGGAGTTGCCTCTGTAAAAGGCGCGCAGCCACACGTTGCCTTTGGCGGGCTTGCCGCGCTCGACGCGCACGTCCTCAGGCTCAATGCCGTGGTCCACGGAGTTCCGGATCAGGTGCACCAGCGGGTCGCCAATAACTTCAACCACGCTTTTGTCCAGTTCCGTCTCTTCGCCTTCCATAATCAGCTCCACTTCCTTGCCGCTCTTGCGGGAAAGGTCGCGCACCAAACGCGGGAAGCGTGAAAAGACCGAGGCCACGGGCACCATGCGGACCTTCATGATGGTGTCCTGCAAATCATCCGATATGCGGGCCATGGCATAGGTCGTTTCAGTCAGGTTGTGGGCAATGATGCTGATGTCCGTGCTGTTGTCCTCAAGCTGGCGGGCCAGCATGGAATAGCGGTTCCGGTTGATGATCAATTCGCCGATGAGGTTCATCAGGTGGTCCAGCTTTTCATGATCCACGCGGATGGTGGAAGAGGCTTTGCCGCCGTGGTCACCGCCGCCCGCAGCCGCTGCCGCGCCTGCTCCGGCCGGAGCGGGCGGAGTGGCAGCCGGGGCCGCGGGTTTGGCCTCGGCAACCGGAGTTACAGGTTTCACAGCCGCCGGGACAGTGGGAGCCGAAGTTTTTGCGGCAGCGGGCGGCTCGGGCTTGGGTTCAGCCGGAGCAGCGGACGTTTCCTTGGCAGGGGGCGCGGATTTGGCCGCTTTCTTTGCGGGAGCCGGTTTATCCTGAGCCGGTGCGGGCTTTGTCGCCGGAGCAGCCGCTTTTGCCGCGGCTTCCGCCTCCCCGGACCTGTCCGCAGGCTCGCCCGCCGACGGAGCGCCGGAGGCCGCGAGAGTCGCTATGGCCGGTTCAATCATGTCTTTGATAATGGCGCATTCCTGCTGCAGCAAATCAGCCATGATGCTGAAGTCCATGTTCGAGTTCCGGCCCTGATCCACAAGGCCGGCCGTGCGCTGGGCATAGGTCTTGACCTCATCAAGCCCCATGAAGCTGGAGCAGTTCTGAATGGTGGTCAGGGAACGGAACATGGCGTCCGCAAATTCACGGTTGGCCCCGTCCGCGCGCATGCCTTCAAGAGCCGAGACAATGTGCGTGAACTGTTGTTCCACCGTATTTTGGAACACGGAAATGTCATCTTGGTCCACGCTGTCTTCCCCAGCGGGCGGCGCTGCTTTTTCCGCAGCCGCTCCGGCCGGAGCAGCGGCCATCAGGCTGGCAGGCATGGTCACCTCGTCACCGGCCACGGCTGCGCGCAGTTTTTCCAACACCTCATTCGTGTCTATGGGTTCGGCTGAACCGCTGGCGACATCAATACGGTAGATCAAGGCCTCAAGCACATCCACGGCCAACAGCAGCAGGTCCACCACAGGGCCGGACACCGGCCCCGCGTCTTCCTTGCGCAGAGAATTGAGCAGGGTTTCCGCCTCGTGGGTCAGGCCGTTTATTTCATTATAACCGATAATGCCGCTGTTGCCCTTGAGATTGTGGAAATAGCGAAACAGATCGTTAACCAGTTCTTTCTGCCCTTCCGGATGCTTTTCCAGCACCAGAAGACCGTCGGACAAACTGGAAATATTGTCTTTGGCTTCTTCAATGAAGTCACGCAAATGCCCCTCGCCGAATGCGGTCAGGGCGTATGCGGGCAATACCGCGCGCGACTCTATCCAAGCCTGCACATCGCCGGTCTGACGGACGCCGGACGTTTTCGCGGGAGCGGCGGGAGGCGCTACGGGAACCGGAGCTTCCACTGCTGGAGCGTCATCTTCCGCCACTGCCTCGGACTCAAGCGCGGGCGCTTCTTCTTCGGCGGCGTTCTCTTCCACGGCGTCGGCAGGAGCGGGGGGAGCGGAAGCAGGAGACGCGGCAACAGGCATTTCTCCGGCCATAAGCGCGTCCAGAGTGGCCTCCAGGTGCTCGGTATCCACATCGCCTTCCGTGCTGGTGGCCTCCAGGCTGTCAATCATCTGCCTGAGCGCGTCCGTGGTGGCCAGGATGATATCCATGATTTCCGGGGTCACGGCCATGGCGCCTTTGCGCAACTCATCCATAATGCTTTCCGCTTTATGCGCAAGGCCGTTCATCTTGTTCAGACCCAAAAATCCGGAAGCCCCCTTCATGGAATGCATGGGACGGAATATTTCATTGAGCAACGAGAGGTTATCCGGAGCTTTTTCCAACTCCAGAAGGTTCGGCTCAATGGTCTCGAGGTGTTCCCTGGCTTCGATGATAAAATCACCAAACAGTTCCTCGTCCATAAATTCCTGGCTCATACATTTTCCTTTTCTATGGCATTTTACGCTTAAGCTGCCGGTTTAACAGCGGGAGAAGCACAGGGTCTGCTCGCCGCGCCTCAGCCAAGCAACATTCTGACGTTTTTCATCATTTTGTCGGGCTGCGCGGGCTTCACCATATACAGGTTGGCGCCAAGATTGATGCCCTGTTGAATGTCCTGCTCCTTGCCTTCGGTGGAGAGCACAACAATGGGCACGTCCCGGTAAGCCTCCTGCTCGCGCACGGTTTTTATAAAGGTAAAGCCGTCCATGCGCGGCATATTGATATCAGAGATGATCAGATCAATATGATCGGAGGAATACAGTTTTTCCAACCCGTCCAGGCCGTCTTCGGCCATGGTCACCTTGAAGCCTTCCTTCTTCATGATGAAGGCGACGAGATTCCGTATGGTTTTAGAGTCGTCGACGATGAGAATATGTTTTGGCATAGGACTCTCCCCTTACTTGAGAATACTTGCAATCACGTTATCAACCGAAACAATGCCCACGAGCTTGTCCTTCAGCTTCAAAAGTCCGGAAATAAATTCCACGTTAGCGCCGATATGGCTTTCCACAGCCCAGTCTATGTCCTTTTGCGGGACCCGGTACATGGTATGCACCCGCTCAATAATCATGCCTACCTGAATGCCCTGGCGGCGGCAGACAATAATGAACTTGTCCTCCTGTTCGCGGGCTGAGGAGACGCCCAAGGCTTCGCGCAGGTGGATCAGCGGGGTCACCTTGCCGCGCAGGTTGATAACCCCGGCAATGAGCTCCGGCGCGGCAGGAAGCTTGGCCAGAGGCATGGTGCGGATGACTTCCTGCACAGCGACCGTGGGAATGGTGTATTCCTGCCCACCGATGAAAAATCCTACCATAAGCAGCTCTTCGGAGTTGCGCAGCATACTCTCCAAAGGCTCTTCGGCAGTCATTTCCCGGTGCTGGTCCGGCTCGGCGTCGGGCGCGGGCGCAGCGGTAATACCGAGCTTCTCCAGCGTGGCTCCGCCATCCACCCCCAGATACTTGTCCATAAAGGCCTGCTCAGCAGGGGAGAAGGAGGATTTATCATCGCTGACGGCGGAAAAATTCTGTTCCTTGAAATAGTCTTCAGGGCTTTTGTTCATAGGGCCAGTATCTCGGTTGCAAGGTCCTCATACTCACGCGCTCCCCGGCTCTCCGGGGAAATTTCGTATATCACCCTGCCTTGCGCGCTGGCTTCACGAAAACGCGTGTCCATGCCAATGACGGTATTAAACATGCTGTCCTTCATCTTCAGAGCCAGGAGATCCATCACCCTGGCGCAGGCCCGTGCCCGCCGGTCGTACAGCGTGGGCAGAACCCGATAACAAATGGGACGGGGCAGCACTTTGTTCAAAACCTTTATCGTGTCAAAAAGCAATTTCAAGCCATGCAAGGCCAGGAAGTCCGTCTGGATCGGAATGACCAGCAGATCCGAGGCCACCAGGGCGTTGACCAGCAGGATGCCCACATGCGGCGGACAATCCAGCACAATAAAATCATATTCATGCCGCACATGCTCAAGCGTCTGTTGCAGAATGGCGCCCTTGCCCTTGCGGTTGCGCAGGTCTACCTCCAACTCGGCCAGGCGGATATTTGCCGGGACAACATCAAACTCCTGCACCGGATGGTGATGGCGGATCCTGTCCCACAACTCGTCCATGTCGCCCGGATGCTCGCCAAAAATGTCATTGACCGAAGCCGAGAGCTCATCCGGATAATAACGCAGGTGTACCGAGGCGCAGGCATGCGGATCAAGATCTATTACCAGAACCCGCTTGCCCAGACGGGTCAACGCCGCGGCCAAGGTAACGGCCGTGGTCGTTTTGCCGACGCCTCCCTTCTGGTTCGCCACGGCAATGACTTTGGCCCTGGCGTCTCTGTTTTCCGGCCCGTGTTCCGCGTTCATACTGCGTCACGCTTCTTTGCGATAAACAATGGTACCCACATGGTGCTCGGGCTTAAAGGCACGCGAAATGTTGTGCAGCGACTCGGAGTGCCCGATCAGCAGGCACCCGCTCGGCACCAGGTTGTCATAAAACGACTCGATTACCTGCCGCTTCATATCATCGTCAAAATAAATAATAACGTTACGGCAAAAGACTATTTGCGAACGCTCCACGCGTTTGAGCATGGCCCTGTCGCTCAGATTTATCGGCCCGAAAGAGATGAGATTTTTGAGCTTGGACTCAACGTGATACACCTCTCCTTCCTTGCGGAAATATTTGCTTATGATCTCCTTGGGCGTAGTACGTAGCGCGTATTCCGAATAAATTCCCCTGCGCGCGGCCGCAAGCACGCCCTCGGAGAGATCATTCGCCGTGATCTTGATATCCCAACTGGTGATCTCCGTTTTCAACACCTCATGCAGAATCATGGCCAAGGTGTAGGGCTCTTCCCCGGTGGAACATCCCGCTGACCAGATGCGCAAACGCTTGGTCTTGGCCGCGCGCAGCTTGTCCAGTTCCACGGGCAGGACTTTTTCCTGAAACACCTGCAATTGTGGAGGATTACGGTAAAAGCTGGTTTCGTTGGTGGTGATCACCTCAAAGAGCTTGGGCAACTCGGCCCGGCGACCCGGGTCAAAGCGCAGGTAGTAGTAGTATTCCCCAAAGTTTTTAAGATTCAGTTCCTTAAGCCGGTTGGTCAGCCGGTTTTCCACAAGGTATTTACGGGTTTCCGCAATATAAATGCCGCTCTGCTCATAGATGAAGTCCCTCAGTTGGACGAACTCATCATCGCCCACCTTGGTGGCGCGGGACACTGGAGAGGCGCCGAGGGGACTGGGAGCGGCCGCCGGTTTGCTGAAGAGTGCCATGCGCTATTCTCCTGCCTGCTGGTGGATGGCGTTCACGGCTTCTTCGGCCGCCTCACTGACATCCCTGTCCGGGTGTTCAAGCAACGGCAGAAGCGCCCGGAAAGCCGCTTCGCCGCCTATCATACCCAGAGCCTGGGCGGACTTGATGACCACCAGGCTGTTTTCGTCCTCCAGCATGCTTACCAGGGGCGGCACGGCATCGAGTATTTTATTTTCACCCAGCCGTTCCGCGGAACGAACACGCACCCAAGGATCGGCATCGGAAAGCCCCATGATCAGGCTCTTGACGAAACGCTCGCTGGAACACAAGCCCAGGGTATCGAAAACAGCCATGCGCACTTCACGGTTTTCATCATGCTGCTTGCTTTCGACAAGTTGCAAATAGGCGTCTTTAAGCGGACAGGCGCGGCCGAAAGCCTCCACCGCCACCTTGCGCACCTCCGGCGACTCGTCGTTCAAGGCCAGCGCGAGTTCTTCCGCAGCTTCGTCAATGTCAAAATAGCCGAGACCGTAAGCGCCTATCATGCGTTGCGTGGGGTCCACGTGCCGGATCAGGTCTTTGAAGTACTGCTCCACTTCCGGCGTGTGCAGGGCAATACAGGCTTCCAGAGCCGATTCCTTGACGTCGTTATAGCGATGTTCAAGGAAAGGCAGAACCTTTTCCAGCACCGTGTCGGGATCGCCCCGGCGGCCAAGGAAAAGCAACGCGCCGCGCAGCACATTGCCGTCCTGATGCCGCTCAAGCACATCAAGAAAGAAGTCCTGATATTCGGACGGAGCCCGACTGGCCAGTTCCAGAATCATCACCCGCTGCAAATCGCGGGACTTTTCCCAGAACACGGAAACAAGCAGGGGCAGCGCCGCCTCTTCATCCACCTGCAGGAGAACTTCCATGGCAATCTGGGCGGTAAAGTCGTCCTCGTTTTTCAAGGCGGCATCAAGTTCCGGCGAATGTCCGATAGCGGCCAAGGCCTCTATGGCGTTGACAATCCTGGGAGCATCCTGTTCCATATCCAGTTGGGAAACATACTGCAGAACATGCGTGGTCGCGCCGGGCCCGCCAAGCGCGGCAAAGCCTCTGACCGCCGCGTCCTGGATATCCGGGTCCTCGTCCTCAAGGGCGGAGGGCAGGTACCCGCGCAGGCGTTCACACTCCTTAACTCCAAGCAGGCTCAAGGAACGCTCGCCCATGATATTCAGTATAGCCCGGACGATCTTGTTGCCGAGCGGTGTAGGCGATGAGTCCAGGCGTTTGAGCAGGAGCGGCACAACCTTGATATCTCCCATTTCTCCAAGTGCGTCCACAATGGTTGAAGCTACAAGCTCGGAGGCCTTGCCCAAAGCCTTGATGAGCGCCCCCACCGAACCGGCGTCGCGGACCTTGGTCAAGGCTTCAATGGCGGAAAACTGCACCCATTCTTCGTCTTCCATGGCGCTGTTCAAACAGGCCGCGGACTCGGGGAAGGAAAGCTGCCCGAGACTCACGGCCGCCTGATAGCGCACATTGACTTCAGGGTCATTCAAAAGGGCATGGCAAAGATGCGGCACTGCAACCGCGCTGCCTGTGGAGCCGAGAATATCCGACGCAAAAATGCGTACATCCGGGTCGTCATCCTTGAGCAGGTCATACAAAGCGGGCATAGCCGCGGATCCAAGATAGCGCAGCAGGTCCATAGCCAAATTGCGCGCCGGGGCGTCGTCGGAACGAAGCAGCGGAATAACCGCATGCACTACCTCCAGTCCGCCTATTTTGCGCAACGCTCTGTCCACGGCCTCCTGCACGCCGATATTGGCACTGGTGATATGCCGCACCAGCCCCGGAATAGCGTCAGCCAGCTTTTGCTCACCAGCCAGCCGCGCCCCTTCACGGATCTGTTCGGGGCCTTCTTCAGCAAGAAGAGCGAGTATGTGTGATTGTTCTGCCATGAAGTACTCCATATGATGCGCAGGTAAGGGACAACGCCCTAACATCTGTATTGATCGTATTCAGAACAACGAGGGTCCGCAGCAACGACAAAGCAGCTTCTCCGTATGTTTTTATACCCTACCGGCAAAGTGGGCAAGAATAGTCGCGGCCATATCGTTTATATCAACAATTTCATCCGCCAAATTGGCGTCGACTACGGCTTTGGGCATGCCGTATACCACGCAGGAGGCTTCGTTCTGGGCAATGGCCCAGCCGCCCTTGGCCTTGAGCACCTTGGTCCCTTCAAGCCCGTCGTTGCCCATGCCGGTAAGCGTGACGCCAAGCGCCCGGCGACCCAAGGCAAGCCCTACTGTTTCCATGAGCACGTTGGCCGACGGTTTGTACAAGGCTGTTTTAGGCTCCTCCGTGACCACGGCGGTCAGAACGCCGCCGCGGTTCTCAAGCCGCAGGTGCTTGCCGCCGGGACAGATATACACATGACCTGCCTTAACCCGTTCCACGGGTTCGGCCTCTTTCACGCTCAGTTCGCACAGGCCATCCAGCCGGACGGCAAAAGGCCCGGTAAAGGCCGCGGGCATATGCTGGGCAATGAGGATGGGCGCCGGAAAATTGCCCGGCAGAGCGGACAGCACTTTCTGCACGGCAGGCGGCCCGCCGGTAGAAACACCAATGGCCACCAAGTCAAAAGGCCCTGCCCCGCCTTTTGGGGCCGGCCTGACCGTAGCCGTTCCCGCCGCTGTTGCAGTTCCGGTAGTATTCCTGAATTTCAGCCGCATGAATGCCTTGCGCCGGGCCAGAGCTTTCAGCTTGGGGTTCAATTCGCTTTCCAGATGCTGCATGTCCGATGCGGAACCGGCGTTAAGCTTGGGCATGAAATCAAGCGCTCCCAGGTCCAGAGCCCGCAGTGTCACGTCCGCCCCTTCACTGGTCAGGGTACTGACCATGATCACCGGGCAGGGGTGCTCCTTCATAATATGTTCCAAGGCCTGCAGACCATTCATTTTCGGCATCTCGACATCCATGGTGATGACATCGGGATCATACTGCTTTGCCTTGGCAACAGCTTCTTCTCCATTGGAGGCCGTTGCAACAACCTGAATATCTTTGTCTTTTTCAATAATGCCGACCAAAGTGCGCCTGACAAAGGCGGAATCATCAACAACCAGAACCTTTATCACGAAAATCTCCTTCACCGGCAAACAGGTATGTTCCCAACGCGGCGGAGATTCGTCACCGCCAAAACATCATTACCACGCAAAGAGGTGTGCAATATAACTTTTTTGCGCCAACGCCCTGTGATGCGCATCACAGATAAACCCAGGTTAGCAGCGCTAACAACAAACTGCGCAATTATTGCTTCACTATGTCACGGAAATGCAAAAGGCACAACGCTTCTTGTCTAAGGCCCGAGCGGAAAAAGAAGCTCTCCCCGTTGTGCTCCATACATGAATGCTCCTCCCAACAATCTAAATATACTTAAAAAATTAACGTAGTTCAATAAACAAGACCGCACTCGCTTTTTTCTTGCAAGATACGAAAGCTTGGCATATAAATCCACCCTGTACCGGGATGTGGCTCAGTCTGGCTAGAGCGCAGCGTTCGGGACGCTGAGGCCGGAGGTTCGAATCCTCTCATCCCGACCAGAATTTCAAGAAATCCTCGTATAACCAATGGTTATACGAGGATTTCTTGTTTTTATCGCCTTGTTGCGCCGGATACTCTTTCGCTTACTACCATCTGTGCCCGCAAGCTTTACAGGTTTTGCGATCACGCGGCAAACGCAACGGGATAGCGAAAAGAGTCAACAAAACTCCCCGCAGCCAGCCGGAGCGGTTTCGCGTGAACTCCGTGCTCTTGCATTCCGGACAACATTGTTCCAGCGCAGGAAAGGCGTCTGACTCGCGCGTTTCGTCCAATTCCCTGCCTGCCAGCACTTCCAGCGCCTCCGGCACATCGCTTTTTAATACGCGCAGATCCACGCCACCCACGCCAAAAGAAAAAAGCGGATAATGGACATGCATGAGAGACTCATTGGCGAGGAAGCAGTAGATACCGGAACCTTCAAGCCTGGCGCGGGCAAGATAGGCGGTCTGTAAGTCAAGGCCTGAGGCTATGGTAACCAGGTCCGGCATAGTGCAGAGAATACTATCCCGAAAGCGGGGAGGAGGCAATCTGGCCGGAGGGCTATGCGCTAGCTAGGGCCTCTGAACGGTCCGGTAAAGGAGACGACTGCCCGCATTTCCTCCAGGCGCTCGAACAGTCGGCGTTCCTGATCCGGAGAGAAGCGAACCAGCAGGGCCGCCCGCCAACGGTCAACCACGGTCATAATGCCAAGGTTCTCTTCGGCTTCAAGAAAGTAGCGGAAAAGATGCACCTGTGAGGGATCAATATAGACATAGCAGCGCGCGGATCGGCGGGCAGGCGGGAGAACGCGCCCTTTGCGGGAGCGGCGTTTGTTTTTAGGAAAAATCAGAGGGAAAGCAGGCATCCGGCCCATGTTCAGTCTCTTGCACCATGTGCGGGCTCGACAACAAGGTTGTTTTTCCGCACGGCAAGGGGCCGCACTGTGACAATTTCGCGCCGGGGGAGGTCGTGCTCCGGTTTGTCAGCGCTACCCAGGGTGCAATCAGCATAAAATTCGCATACCCCACGGGGCGGTGCAGAGCCGTCCTGCTCTTCCCGGTCTTCAAACACTACCTGCAAGCGGGGAAGGGTGAGCAGGAAATGGAAAAAATGTTCCTTTTTCTCCTGCACTAGCGCGCGCAACCGGGCGGCCCGGTCTTTCTTCACTTCCGGCGGCACCTGATCCGGCATACCAGCCGCCCTGGTCCCGGGCCGTCTTGAATAGGGAAACACATGGGCATAAGTCAGGGGCAGAGCCCTGCACAGTTCCAGGCCCTGGGCAAACTCGGCCTCGCTTTCGCCGGGAAATCCGGTCAGAAGGTCCGCGCCAAGCCCGAATACAGGCCATATCCGCTGCAAGGCGGTAAAAAACTCCGGCAGAGAGGCCGGATCATAATGTCCCCGCCCCATGCGCCAGAGCACTGAGGGGCTGCCGCTCTGCAAAGAAAGATGCAGGTGCGGCGCAAGCATCGCACAGGCTTGCAGCACCTCCAGGGCGTTATGATCGAGTTGTCCCGGCTCCAGAGAACTGATGCGCAAGCGCGCCCTGCCCCGCCACTCGGGCGCCAAGGCCGCGTCGAGGCGGGACAGAAAATCCCAGAAGTCGCCTCCGGCATCCCCCTCCGAAGTCAGTGTGTATTGGCGCAAGTTCACGCCACTGATGACAATCTCCCGGAAACCGGCCCGGAGCAGCCGCCCGGCCTCTTCCACGGCATCCGCATAAGCACGGGATCTGGCCCGGCCTCTGGTCAGGGGAACAATGCAGTAAGCGCACCCGTGCGAACAGCCGTCCTGGATTTTCAGGACGGCCCGTGAACGGTCATACCCGGAAACGGCAAAGGGCGGGTATGCCGTCTCCTTGCTATCCACCGCTGTAAAAGGAGGAGCCGCGAGCAGACCGGCTTTGTCGGCTTGGCCCACTACGGCCCACACGCCGGGCAGCCCGGCCAGTTCTTTTTCCAGGACTTCGGCCGCGCAGCCGCTGATAATGATTGCCGCCCCGGGAGCGGCCCTGTTCAAACGCCGTACCGTGGCCCGCACGTCAGCAACAGCCTTGGCCGTGACAGCACAGGAATTGACCAGAATGATCCCGGCCAGGGCCGGGTCCTTTGTTTCGCGCAGACCGCGCCCGAGCCAGGCCTCGCGCAGGGCGTGGGATTCATACTGGTTTACTTTACAGCCGAGCGTGGCGAGAAAAAATGTGTTTTGTCCGGTCACTTCTTTTTGCCGCTCTTTTTTTGACCCATTTTGTCCTTCAGAGCGCTGAGGCGGACCGTAACCACTTTGGTATTGGGGTAGGTTTCCCGGATGCTTTCAAAGAGCGAGGCGGCTTCCTGAAGTTTATCCCGCTGCTCCAGAACATCGGCCAGGATAAAGGTGGCCAGGACTCTGCGATCCGTGGAAATATCGGTCAGGCGGAGCAGATCGCGCAGGGCTTGTTCGGATTCACCCAGCTTGTCGGTCAGCATCTGGGTTTCGGCCAGGGCATAAAGGCAGTCGGCCTTGGTGTCCGGGCGCACGTCCAGTTGCAGGCAGAGGCCGAGCATGTCGGTGGCCGAGGTGAACTCCAGGCGGCGCAGGTAGGCGTGGGAAAGCTCGCGGTAGACAAGGGCGCGCTCTTCAGAGGACAGATCAGGGTCCGTGGCCAAGGCTTCCCACAGGGAAAAGGCACGGGAAAACAGCCGCATATCCTTGTACAAACCAGCCAGGGCCATCTGGATGTGCCGTCGCTTGGGCGGATCGGCGTTGAACTCCGAGAGCATAATCTCAAGGTAGTCCCCGGCTGTGGCCTTATCCTGACGAATATCCAGGGAAATGGACAGCAGTTGCAACCAGACTTCCCAGCGGTCTTCTCCGTCCGGATTTTTACGCAGGTAACGCTCAAAATACATTTCCGCGTCACCGATATCGCGTTCGCCCAAGGCCTCCTCGGCCAAGGTCAGGTCGTCTTTGTTGGGCTTGGACAACACCTCTTCCAGCGGACAGCCGGTCAACAGCAGCGTGGCCAGCAGCAGCAGCGTTCCGACATACAAACGCATTGTGGAGAGGTTAGGTTGCCTGCTCACCTTCTTCCCCGCCGTCGTCAATACGGTCAAAGCCGACCACCGAGGCGCCTTCATCCATCGTTACCAGGCGCACGCCCTGCGTGGCCCGGCCGATACTCCGGATCTCTTCCACCCCGATCCGGATGATCTTGTTGGTGGACGTAAGCAACAACAAGGCGTCGTTATCGGAAACCGGCATGGCCCCGATAACCGGCCCGGTCTTGGACGTGGCCTTGAAGTTAATGATCCCCTTGCCGCCGCGCGACTGTACCCGGTACAGATCCAGCTTGGTCCGCTTGCCGTAGCCGTTACGGGAAATGGTCATGATCGAGGTTTCCTCATCCGCCTCTTTGGCGATAACGCAGGCAACCACACTGTCCACGCCGCGCAGGGCAATGCCCTTGACCCCGGACGCGCCGCGCCCGGTAGGACGCACATCCCCGCAGTCAAAGCGGATAGCCAGACCGGCCTCGGTGGTCAACACCACCTGGCAGTTTTCCTGCACCTCGCGCACCGTGATCAACTCATCGCCTTCGCGCAGGCCCACGGCAATCAGGCCGCTCTTGCGGCTCCTGGCATACATGGAAGCGTCGGAGCGTTTAACCATGCCCTTTTTGGTCACAAAAAGGAAATACTGGCTCGGGTTGAACTCACGCACGGTCAGGGCCGTGGTTACCCACTCGTCCTTGTCCAAAGGCAGCAGGTTGGCGATATGCGCGCCCTTGGCCGTGCGGCTGCCCTCGGGCACCTGGTGCACCTTGAGTTGATGCATGCGGCCCTTGTTGGTGAACAGAAGCAGGTACTGATGATTGGACGTGGTTAAAAAGTCCTGCACCACATCGTCATCGCTCATGTGCAGTCCGGCTATGCCTTTGCCGCCTCTGCGTTGCTGCTGGTAATTATCCAGAGTGGTACGCTTGATATAGCCGCGCCGGGACAGAGTGATTACCACGTCCTCGTCCGGAATGAGATCCTCAATATCAATGCCCGCCAGGTCGTCATATTCAATGGCGCTTTTGCGCGGCGTGGCAAAGGTGGCTTTCAGTTCGGCTATTTCGTCCCGGATAACGCCGCGCAGAACATCGTCATTTTCCAGAATCGACTTAAAGTATTCAATTTTCTTAATGAGTTCCTTATACTCTTCAAGCAGTTTTTCATGCTCAAGGCCGGTCAGGCGTTGCAGTCGCATGTCCAGGATGGCCTGGGACTGCAATTCGGACAGGCCGAAGCGCTCCATAAGGCCGTCTTTGGCTTCCTGCGGCGTTTTTGAAGCCCGGATCAGGGCCACCACTTCGTCAATATTATCCAGGGCAATGCGCAGACCTTCCAGAATATGCGCCCGTGCTTCCGAACGTTTCAGGTCAAAACGCGTGCGCCGGATGACCACTTCGCGCCGATGTTCCAGAAAATAGGTCAGGGCGGACTTCAGGTTCAGCAGTTGCGGCCGGTTGCCCACAACAGCCAGCATGTTGTAAGCAAAGGACGTTTCCAGCGGCGTGTATTTGTACAGCGCATTGATGATGATGTCCGGGATGGTGCCGCGCTTGAGATCCAGCACGATACGGATGCCCCGGCGATCGGATTCGTCCCGCAGGTCGGACACGCCTTCGATACGGCGGTCGTTGACCAGAGCCGCTATTTTTTCCACCAGGCTTGACTTGTTCAGAGCATAGGGAATTTCCCGGATGACAATGGCTTCCCCACCCTTTTTGCGCGTTTCCACTTCCACCACGCCGCGGATCTTGACCGAGCCGCGTCCGCCGGTGAAGGCGTCCTCCAGGCCTTTTCCGGCGTATACCACGCCGCCCGTGGGAAAGTCCGGCCCCTTCACATACTCCATGAGGTCATAGATCGTGCACTCAGGGTCATCCACCAGGGCCAGAAGGGCATCGCACAATTCCCCCAGGTTATGGGGCGGCACGTTGGTGGCCATGCCCACGGCTATGCCGGAGGTGCCGTTGAGCAGGTAGTTGGGAACCTTGGCCGGCAACACCGAGGGCTCTTCCAAGGTGTTGTCGTAGTTGGGCCGGAACTCGACCGTATCTTTTTCGATATCGGCCAGAAATTCCCCGGCCAGACGGGACATGCGTACTTCGGTATAGCGCATGGCCGCCGGCGCGTCGCCGTCAATGGAGCCGAAGTTGCCCTGTCCGTCCACCAGGGGATCGCGCATGGAAAAATCCTGCGCCATGCGCACCAGGGCGTCATACACGGCCGAATCGCCGTGCGGATGGAATTTACCGATAACGTCACCAACGACGCGGGCGGCCTTTTTCGGCGGACGGGTGTAGCTGTTGCCGAGTTCGTGCTGGGCAAACATGATCCGCCGGTGCACCGGTTTCAGGCCGTCACGCACGTCCGGAATGGCCCGCCCAATGATCACGGACAGAGAATATTCCAGATACGACTTGCGCAGTTCCTTTTCTATGCTGATGCCGGGCCGTACTTCCCGGCTATCTGTGCTTTGCGACATAGGGTGATGATCCTCAGGTCAATAAATCATGCTGTAAAAAAGTTTGTTATAAACCAAAACTATTTCAATTTTTCCACTGTACCGAAAGCGGGATGGCCTCCAGTTGCGCAGCAACCGATTGTCCGGCCTTCAGGTCATGTACCGCGCTGATGCTGAGCATGCTGTCGCCATGCAGAAACACTGTTTCCGAACGCATAAATTCGCCTGATTCATCCCGCAGCATGGTGTCCATAACCATGATCATATCCGCTCCAGCCTCAATGATTTCGGCAGTTATAGCCCCGACGTGAACGCCGCGTTTGTCATAGCCTGCCTGAATCACTCCGGCAAAGGTATCGGCAAAAGTGTTAGCCGCTTTTTCGCGCTCTGCGCCCTTGGCCTCTTGTAAAATACGCAAAGCCTTGCCCATGCCGCTCTGGCGAAAACTGACGCTATACGCGCCTTGCAGGGTATTTCCCTTCATCAGCCAGCCCACCTGCTTGAGTTCGGGCGCACCTGCGTCCACAGCATTGAGCAGTCGGTACACCGCAGGATGGGTCAGGATAGCGAAATCTCTGCTCACACTCTCCCAATCACCGGGAGTTTGCAGAGACACATTGGGTCCCGGCTGCAAAGACGCCGCAAAGGCGGGCGCACAGCACAAAAAGCAGCACATCGCTAAAGTCGTCAGCAGCTTTTTCATAGTTTTTCCTGTTAACTTTTTGGAGGGGCGCGAACCAGTGACGCAAAGGTCTCACTACATCGACACCCACCAATGGGATACACGTGAGCTTTACCATCACTGGCCACACCTCCAAACCTCCCCGGCAGGGGCATGATGCCCCTGCACCCCCATATCCGGAAAACGGCAAAGCCGTTTTCCGGG
>WRHY01000001.1 GCA_009783025.1 Desulfovibrionaceae bacterium | reverse complement strand
GGACCGAAGAGCTGCCTCGCCCCCTCCTGTGGCTCGCCCTTCGGGCGGGGTCGCATTCGCTCCCCCGTCCAATTCCGCTCTCCTGCGGAATTGTCAGCCCGCCCTCGCAAAAACTTGCTTTCCTCGTCTGACCCCAAACTGAGGCACTACCCGGCATTGCCAAACGAAATATTCTTTGCTATATACCAAAGTGGTATAACAAAAACTCACCACGTTTTATGGAAGGAGTAAGAAATGGTCTGGAATAACAACACTGCGACGCTGCCCAGATCCGAAAGCCGGGTCGAGGTCATGAACGCTTTCATGCGTTCCATTTATAACTGGATGACCCTGGGGCTGGGCCTCACCGCGGTCATCTCCTGCGCCATTACCTATACATCTCTCGGGCCCGCGCTCTATCAGTCCGGCGGGCAGATGCTCTACTGGGGAACAGCCATCGGCGCCTTTGTCATCGCACTTTATCTGCAAGCGCGAATTCAGAAACTTTCCGCCTCGGCGGCGGCGGGTTTCTTTGTGCTGTACAGCGCATTGAACGGCATCTGGCTGTCCTATGTGCTGGCGATTTATACGCCCGGCTCCGTTGCCTCCGCCTTTGTCGCCACCGCGGGCATGTTCGGCGCCATGAGCCTTTACGGCCTGTTCACCAAAAAGGATCTGACCTCCTGGGGCAGCTTCCTGTTCATGGGTCTTATCGGCATCATCATTGCCATGCTTGTGAACCTGTTCCTGCAATCCAACATGATGACCACGGTCATCAGCGTTATCGGCGTGTTCATTTTCTGCGGTCTCACCGCGTATGACACCCAGCTCTTCCGGGAAATGGGCGAGAACATTCCGCAGAACGATGCCACGGCCGTGCGCCGGGGCGTGGTTATCGGCGCGCTCCACTTGTATCTCAATTTCCTGAACTTGTTCCTGATGCTGCTGCGTCTTATGGGCAACAGAAACTAGAAGACTGTCTCCAACAGCTCTTTTGCGCAGTGCCTCATTGTCTTCAGACAATGAGGCACTGCTCTTTTTGCCGCCCTGTGAAACAGCCCCTATGTCATAATTTTCGATTTGGTATTGACCGGCTTTGCCATAAGCGATACTTAAAAAAGATTCTCACGTTTTACGTGCCCACCAACCTTAAATACCTTAAGGGAGAACGCTATGAAAGGTTACGCAATGCTTGGCATCGGAAAAACCGGCTGGATCGAAAAAGAAAAGCCGAAATGTGGTCCTCTGGATGCCATCGTATCTCCACTGGCGCTTGCTCCTTGCACCTCCGATGTACACACGGTATGGGAAGGCGCTGTCGGCGAACGCAGCGACATGATTCTCGGCCATGAAGGTGTTGGGCAAGTAGTTGAAGTCGGCTCTATGGTCAAAGATTTCAAGCCGGGCGATAAAGTCATCATCCCCGCCATCACTCCGGACTGGAATTCTCTGGAAGCGCAAGCCGGATTCAGCATGCATTCCGGTGGAGCTCTGGGCGGCTGGAAATTTTCCAATATCAAAGACGGCCTGTTTGGGGAATTCTTCCACGTCAATGACGCGGACGGAAACATGGCCCTGCTCCCCAAAGGGATGGATCCGGCTACTGCGACCATGCTGAGCGATATGATGCCGACGGGCCTCCACGGGGCGGAACTGGCCGATGTCCAGTTCGGCGATGTCGTGGCCGTTATCGGCATCGGCCCGGTCGGACTGATGGCTGTTGCCGGAACCGCCCTGCGCGGCGCGTCCAGAATATACGCTGTCGGCTCCCGCCAGAACTGCATTGACGTGGCAAAAAAATACGGCGCCACGGATATCGTCAACTACAAAGAGGGCGATATTGTTGATCAAATTATGGAAGCCACCAAGCGCAAAGGCGTGGATAAAGTGATCATTGCCGGCGGAGATGTGGACACCTTTATCCAGGCCGTCACCATCCTCAAGCCGGGCGGACGCATCGGCAACGTGAACTACCTCGGCAGCGGCGAATTCGTGAAGATCCCCCGCGAGCAGTGGGGGGTGGGCATGGGCCACAAGCTCATCGTCGGCGGCCTGATGCCCGGCGGCCGCCTGCGCATGGAAAAGCTGGCCCGCATGGTGGAAGTCGGCCGTATTGATCCTTCCCTGATGATCACCCACCGCTTTGAAGGACTCGACAAGGTTGAGCCTGCCCTTGACCTGATGCACAACAAACCCAAAGACCTCATTAAACCTGTGGTTATTATTTAAGGGCAATTCCGGGTAGTGCCTCAAGCTTGGGGCACTACCCGGCCGTCCTTTTTCCAGGACATAACCGCATGACGCCGCATTCTCTCTATGAGACCCTGGGACCGCTGCTCAAGCCTTTCGGCTTGCCCTATGCCGGAGTCATGAGCGTGCGGCGGATACTTTATGCGGGCGGGCGGCTACCGTCGTATCGGCCCGCCTGCCCTGTTGTTTCCGTGGGCAACATCGCCTGGGGCGGCAGCGGAAAAACGCCGCTTACCGCCTGGCTGCTCGCCTTTGCCCGAACCGAGTCCTTAAAGGCGGCGGTCTTGAGCCGGGGCTACAAGGCCCGTCCGGGCACGGCTCCGCTGCATGTCCGGCCCGGCGTTCCGGCCCAGGCGGCCGGTGACGAACCTCTGATGCTGGCCCACGCCTTTCCCGAGGCTGAGATCGTTACTTTTCCCAACCGCGCGGAAGCCGCCCGCTATGCCGAGGCCTGCTTCAACCCGGATCTGATCCTGTTGGATGACGGCATGCAGCATTTGGCGGTGCGCAGGGACATCAACATCGTGCTCCTGCGCCCGGAGGATCTGGAGGCGGACTGGGACCGGGTTATTCCCACCGGGCCCTGGAGGGAGGGCCTTTCCGCCCTGGCTTCAGCCTCGGCTTTCGTGCTCAAGGCCGAAGCCGAAGAACTCACCCGCCTGGAAGGCCTGGCCTGGCAGCGTCTGGAGAACTTTGACCGGCCGCTGTTCAGCTTCCGCATGGCTCCCACGGGCCTGCGCCCGTTATTTTCGCCGGAACAGGGCAAAAACCTCGATCCGGAGGAATACCGCGACCGGCCCTATGCGCTGATCAGCGGGGTAGGCAACCCCGCGGGTGTGGAAACGACCGCCGCGCGCTTGTTGGGGCGGCCGCCGGTGCGCCACTTTGACTTTGCGGATCACCACCCCTATTCCGAAACCGATGTGCAAGCCGTGCGCAGAATGCTGCCCGCGCCTTTGCCCGTGGTTTGCACGGCCAAGGACGCGGTTAAGCTGGCTTCCTTCCGGGAGGCCTGGGACAGCGCGCCAGTCTGGGTGCTGGAGACCGAAGCGGAATTCGGACCCTCGGTTTTCACGGATGAAAGCTTTTCTTCCTGGTTCACGCGCAGTCTGCGGGAAGTGGTGACCGCAAAATCCATGCTGTCGGGCGGACATCCATCATGGCGAAAAAGCTGAAGAAAAACGACGGGGAAAGCGAACACGGCGCCACGCCCGCCACGGAAACAGACTATAAGGATAGCCAAGCCTTGTCCGTTCTCCTGCGCGATACGCTGCGCAAGGTGAACCGTCCCTTGCGCATGGACGAACTCTTGCGCATTACTCATCTGCCGCGCAAAGCCAAAAAGCGGGTGGAAAACGCCCTGTATGAGTTGCAGGAGCAAGGCCGGGCCGTGCGCGCAAGCGGCGGCTGGGCTGCGCCCGCGCGGACCAGACATGTCGAGGGCGTGCTGGCCGTGCTGCCTTCGGGCATAGGCTTTGTCAGTCCCAAGCACGGCGGAGCGGACATCTATATTCATCCCGCGAACATGAATGACGCCTGGCATGGAGACAGCGTGGAAGCGCTGCTGCTGCCCGGCAAGCGGGGACCGCATGTGGAGGGCCGGGTGAGCAGGGTGCTGCACCGGGCCCAGACCGAACTGCCCGCCCATGCCCTGCGGCGGCAGAAACACGGGCAATGGATGTGCGCCCCGGCCAATCCGCGCCTGCAAGCCCTGTTTATTGCCGACGTAAGCAAGCTGGACAAACCGGTTGCCGAAGGAAACCTGCTGCTCCTGCGTCCGGGCGAGAAAGCCGGTCCCAACCTCTGGGAAGCCGAGGCCACGGTCAATCTGGAGCATGAGGAAAGCCCGCAGGCCCAGGAGCGCATCACCAAGAGCAACAACGCTATTCCCGGCCCTTTTCCGGCCGAAGTGCTGCACGCGCTGCGGGATCTTCCCGGCGATCCGCGGGAGCAGGACTTCGCGGACAGGCGGGATGCGCGTGACGTCGATTTTGTGACCATTGACGGGCGCGCGGCCCGCGACTTTGACGACGCCATCCATGTAAGGGCGCTACCGGGCTTTGCCCGGTGCGAACTTGGGGGGAACGGGGGGCAGAGCCCCCCGGTATGGGAACAGACGCAAAAAGACGGTTTTCGGCTGCGTGTGGCCATTGCCGACGTGTCGCATTACGTGCGCCCGGATACCCCGCTGGATGCCGAAGCCCGGCAACGGGGCAACTCCTATTATTTTCCCCTGTCCGTGGAGCCCATGTTGCCGGAAGCGTTGTCCAACGGCCTGTGCAGCCTGAAGCCCGATGTGCCGCGTCTGGCCGTGGTGGCGGACATGCGCTTTTCCGCCTCAGGAGTGCGCCGGAACGCGGAGTTTTACCCGGCGGTGATACAAAGCCGCGCCCGCCTTACCTACGGGCAGGTGCAGCGCGGCCTGTTGCTCTGCGAAAAGGAAGAAGCGCAAAACCTGGCCCCGGTCCTGCCCATGCTGCGCGAGGCGGAAACCCTGGCCCGCGCCCTTCTGGAGCGGCGGCAGGAACGGGGAACGCTTGATTTTGATCTGCCGGAGGTGGCGTACCTGTTCAACGAGCAGGGGGAACTTTCCGGCCTGGCCGCGCGCGAGCGGCATTTCGGACACCGGATGATCGAAGAATTCATGATCGCGGCCAACGAGGCCGTGGCCGAATTTCTGCAAGCGCGGGAAATACCCGCCCTGTACCGCGTGCACCAGCCGCCGGATCCGGACAAGCTGGCCGTGCTGGCCGATTTTCTGGCCCGCAGCGGTCTTGACGCGGACCAAGGTAAGCCGGGCGGCCGCAAGGGTCGCTCCAAGACCACGCTCAGCGGCCGGGATTTGCGCCGCATTCTGGAGCAAAGCCGGAACACGCCCGGAGAATACGTCATTACCCGGCTGGTTTTGCGCAGTATGATGCAGGCCCGCTATCAGCCGGAAAACGAAGGCCATTTCGGTCTGGCTTCGGAGTGTTACTGCCACTTTACTTCACCCATCAGGCGCTATGCGGATCTCGTGGTGCACCGCGCGCTCAAACGCGCCCTCGGTCTGCCTGTTCCCACAGGAGAAAAAAACCTGTCCCAGGCCCGGCTGGAAGCCGTGGCCGAGCACATCAACGCCACGGAACGGACCGCCACCGAGGCTGAACGGGAAATCCACAAGCGGCTCAGCTTGCTTTTCCTGCGCGGCCGGGAAGGAGAGAGCTTTGACGCCGTGATATCCGGGGTGACGGATTTCGGCCTTTTTGTGGAACTGCCGGAGTTTCTGTGCGAAGGGCTAGTTCGTCTGGCCTCGCTGGAGGATGACTATTACGACTATGTGGAAGAGCGCCAGGAGATCAGGGGCAGACGAACCGGCCGGACCTTCAGACTGGGGCGGGCCTTGCGCGTTACCCTGACCGATGTGAATCCGGGCAGACTGGAGTTGAATTTTGTGCTGGAAGGGAGCGTTGACGCTGCCCCCGGCAAGGACGGCGCCAGGACGCGCCGCTTGCGCGACGGCATCAGGCTTGCCGGGGGATCGCCCAAAGCCGCGCCTTCCTCGTCTGACGGCAAACGGCGACGCTCCCCAAACGTCCGGAAAAAAGCCGGCAAAACCGGCGGGCAACGGGCAAAAAAGCGGTAGCCGGGCACAGGAGATTGTATGCGCGTTGACGTGGCCATGAACATCTTTGCCAAGCCGTATCAGACGGCCCTGTCTCTGCTTTCCCTGCTCCAGTTTTCCGACCGGCACATTGACCGCATCTATCTCCAGTTTGAGCCGCAGGGGTCCATGTTTGATCCCGCGCCTCCCTATGCCATTGCCGAATATCTCGGCGACCGGGTCGTGAACTATCAGCCCGAATCCTGGCTGCGCCGCGACGCGGCGGACCCGGCCCGGATCAATGACCGGGAATACAGGCTGAGTGTGCGCTATGAATATGGCTTTGAACAGACGGACAAACGCTATCTTTTCGTGCTGCACAACGACGTGCTGATCAAGCGCGATATTGTGGGAGCCATGCTGGACAGCATAGGCGACGCTTTTGCCGTGGGCCAGATCGGACAGTGCTGGAACTGTCCGGCCAGTAACGCGGAACTGGCGCGGGACAGTGGTTGCGCTTTTGCCTGCTCCCCGGAACGCTACCGGGACTTCAGGCCCGACTATGAGGGTCTGAAGCGCCTGTACGCCCTGGCGGTGGAACGCGGAATATTTGTGCGCCCCTACTGGGAAGGCTGGGAAACGCACTATGCCTCAAACGCGTGGCCGTTGCCGGAATGCCGGGTCAACGAGTGGGGCTGTCTGGTGAATGTGGAGATGACCCGGCCTCTGGTGTGGCCCCAGGGAGACATACTGCCTTTTGGCGGCTATGAGCCGTGCGGCAAAGTCTGTCTGGATATCGGCGTGGCCTGGTTCCGCGAACTGCACCGGCGGGGGCTCTATGCGCGCCACATGGATATCCGGCCCTATCTCACGCACTGGGTCGGCACCGGAAAAAAGACTGAACGCAAGTATACCCAGGCTGAGAACAACGCCCGCCACATTCTGGAAAAGCACTTCATGCCCTTTGTGACCTGGTGCAAAGCGCGCGGGAACGGCCTATTCGCCCGGTAGTGCCTCAGTTTGGCGTGATACTGCGTCAGGCTGCGTTTTTGTTCGGGGGGCAGGGCCGAAGAGCCCAGCCCACCCTCGCAAAAACTTGCCTTCCTTGTCTGACGCCAAACTGAGGCACTACCCGCCGGTCAATAGGGCTTCACTTTTTATCTGTTTTCCTATTGCTGTTTCTCTCCCATGTGCTACACTGAGGAAAAGCAGGAGTGTCCCGTTATCCGCTGTTCGCGCTTCTCCCCTTCTCCGACCACTTGAAGGAAACCGGCGACGGCATGCGGGAGCACATTCCTCTTGTCCCAAGGAGCATTACCATGAAGAAGTTGCTGATAATCCTAAGTATGACTCTTTTTGCCGCCTCCGCCGCCTTTGCCGCTTCGGCTGTTGACGGGGAGGCTCTATTCAAGGGAGTCTGCGCCGCCTGCCACGGCCTTGACGGCAGCAAATCCGCCGGGGGCACAACGCCCTTGAATGAGCTGGATAAGGATACCATCCTCAAACGCCTGCAGGGCTATGCCGACGGCACCTTTGGCGGTGAGCACAAGGCCATCATGCAGAACATGGCCAAAAAGCATACCCACGAAGAGCTGATGGCCGCCGGTACATTTGCGGCCACGTTGAAGCGCGGCAAATAACACCCACCCGCCATACAAAAACCACACAGAACCGCCGCGCTGGAGAAAAGCGCGGCGGTATTTCTTTTCCTTGTCATCAAGCCGACGCTTTTGCCGGGAAAAGCGCGGTCTTTTTTAATATCCAGCTAATTTTCATTACACTATTTTCTGTGGCCCTGAATTTGCATTCTCCCGTTCCAGATGGCATCCGGCTGCTTTTCGTTGCCGCGCCGAAAGGGAGAACATAATGCAAGACTCCATGTATACCGCACTGTTCGGGGCATTGAGCAACGAACATCGCATGAACAGCATCGCCAATAATCTGGCGAATGTGAACACCACGGGCTACAAGCGCGATCTCTTGTCTTTTCGCGACACCTTCATGCGGTACGCGCATGACGAGATTATGGAAGCCCAGGCGCACCTGAAGTCGGAAAAGCTGTTTCCCGAGCCGCACCATGTGGCGCGGCCCCGTCTGGCCTATTCCAAAACAGACTTTGAGCAGGGATCCCTGAAAATTACCGGCGCGCCTTTTGACGTTGCCGTCAACGGCAAGGGCTTTTTCAAAGTGCGCACGGAACAGGGCGATTTTTACAGCCGTAACGGCCATTTCCGCCTCACGGGCGAAGGGCAGTTGATCACGGAACAGGGCTTTGCCGTGCTGAGTGACGGCGGAGAAATCATTCTTCCGCCCGGCGTCAAAAATTTCACCATTGCCGAGAACGGGGACATTTATGGCGACGGCGCCCTGATGGGCCAGATCGGTCTGGTGGATGTTGACAGGCCGCTGGACCTGGAAAAGTTGGGCGGCAATATGTACCGCCCCAGAACTGGCACGGAAGTTGAAGAGATAGCTGCCACAGGCACCGTGGTTCAAGGCTTTCTTGAAACCTCCAATGTGGACGCGGTGTATGAAATGGTCAATATGATCGAGGCCCAGCGCCAGTTTGAAGCCTATGCCAAGGTCATGCAGACCACCGAAGCCATTGATAAAGAAACGACTACGAAAGTAGGCAGAGGACGCGGATAATGGACAGCGCACACGTTTTTGAACCGAATTTTCATATCATCTCTTCCGGACAACACCACATACCCGGAAAAAATATCCCGGACACGGCGGCCCGGATGCTTTTCGGCCTGCTGGAGCGGCTGTATCTCTGCCACGCTCCGCGCATTCTCAGCGCCTACTGCCTGACCGAAAAACCGGACATGGGCCGGTATGAAGCTTAAGGAGAACAACTAATATGATGCGCTCTCTCTGGACCGCGGCCACAGGCATGGTGGCCCAGCAATTGAATATCGACGTTATTTCCCACAACCTGGCCAACGTGAACACCACGGGCTTCAAAAAAGGCCGGGCCGAGTTTGAGGATCTGATTTACCAGAACCTGCGCATAGCAGGCACCGTGACCGGCGCCGACGGCGCGCAGACCATCCCGACAGGCATCCAGGTCGGTCTTGGCGTGCGCCCCACCACCGTGCACAAGTTCTTCTCGCAAGGGGACTACCAGAACACCAGCAACCCCCTGGATCTGGCCATTGAAGGCGATGGTTTCTTCCAGGTCATGGTCAATGGAGAAGAAGCCTACACCCGGGCCGGAGCCTTCAAGCTCAACCAGGACGGCACTCTGGTCACGGCCAACGGCTACGTGTTGCAGCCCGAATTCACCGTGCCCATTGAAACCAAAAACATCGTGGTCACGGAAAACGGACATATCGCGGCCCTGGACGCCTCCGGCAATGAACTGGCCGCCGCGGACATCCCCCTGTACACCTTCATCAACCCGGCAGGACTCGAGGCCAAGGGACGCAATCTTTACAACACGACCCCCGCTTCCGGCGACGCCACTGAAGGCGTTCCCGGCGAAGCCAATGTGGGCACCATTGCCCAGGGTTTTCTGGAAATGTCCAACGTGGAAGTGGTGGACGAAATGGTCAACATGATCGTGGGGCAGCGGGCCTATGAAATGAACTCCAAGGCGATCCAGACCTCTGACTCCATGCTCCAGATCGCCGTGCAGCTCAAGCGTTCGTAAGGCCTGACGCTATTCAGAGGATGACAGACATGTTCAGCACTCGTTCCCCATTCCATTTCGTATCAGTGTTCGCACTGCTGTGCCTTTGCGTCGCCTGGGCGGCCGCTCCGGCGCGGGCCGCGGTCGAAGGGGCGGAAGAGATCGATTTGAACGAACCCTGGCGCATCCGCTTTCTGGAAGCGGCTGTCGTGCAGGGTGATACCGTGCGTCTGGGCGAAGTGGCCGTGCCGATCGGGAATATGCCCGCCGAAACCTGGGAAGAACTGGCCAAACGCGAACTGTGGCCCTCCCCGCCTGAAGGCAAGGCCATGAACATGACCCGGCCGAAATTGCAGGAAGCGGTCATGCGCAGCATGAAGGACCTCGCGCCCTATACCCTGTTCCCCGGCTCCCTGGCTTTGCAGCGGGGCGGCGTGCTGATCGGCAAGGAAGCCATTCAGCATATGGTGCAGAGCGAGCTTGCGCCTTACCTGGCCAGCCTGCCCGGAGAAACGGCGCTGACAGATTTTCGTCTTCCCCAGTATGTGTTCATGGCGCATGCCGGTCAGCAGCTTGTCCTCGAGCCGCTCAAAAAAATGACGCCCGGCCGCCTGAGCCTGCGCCTGCTGGTGCGGGAAATGGACGGAAGCATCAAACAGAAGCTCACCGGCTCCGTGTTCGCGGACTGCTGGGCCGAGGTGCCCAGTTCCACAGTGATCCTGAACCGGGACGACCTTCTGGATCACACCAAAGTCACCTTTAAGCGCATAAATCTCGCCACCTTGCGCGGCGAAACCTGGGACGGGCGCGGCGGGCCCTGGCGCGTCACCCGGCCCATCGGTGTGGACCAGGTTATTTATAAAACGGATGTGGCGCCCATACCCACGGTACGTAAGGGCAGTATCGTGACGCTGCTCTATGAAGGACCCACCGTGCGCCTGACAACCCAGGCCGAAGCCCTGGCCGACGGTTCAGCGGGAGAAACCATAGCCCTGCGCAACGTGCAGAGCCGCAGGGAAGTCTACGGCCTGATCCGCGATGCGACAACAGTAACCATAACAGCCGTGCCCTGAACCGGCCGGCGTCATATCGAGAACAATTATGAACGCACACACCGGTAAGAGTCTTTTCTCCTTACGATATTCGCTGCCGGCGGCCCTGGCTCTGAGCATACTCATCAGCGGCTGCGCCGCGCAGGACAGGAGCATGGCCCCTACCCTGCCCATGACGCCGCCCCCGCAGTACACGGAGCCGGAACAGCGCTACACCAATCCCGGTTCCCTGTTCAGCGCCGCTGAAAACACTGAACTCTACGCGGACAACCGGGCCCGCCGGGTCGGCGATATCGTGCTGATCAAAGTGGTGGAAAACGCCAAGTCCAAGTCCAAAGCCGATACCACGGCGGACAGGGAAACCACTTCTTCCTTGGGCGTTACCGCGGCATTTAACAGAAAAACAATGGGCTTGTATCCCGGCGCGGGCGGCGTGCTTTCCGGCCCGGTCGGAGTGGATCCCATATTGTCCACGGCATCAAGCTCGGGCCTGAGCGCCAAGGGCGAGACAAAGCGGGAAAACTACGTCACCGCGACCATTGGCGCGCGCGTGCTCAACGTGCTGCCCGGCGGCGTACTCCAGGTGCAGGGCGCCAGAGCCGTGCGCGTGAATGAGGAAACCCAGTACATGGTGGTCAGCGGACTCGTGCGCTCGCAGGATGTGGGCGCGGATAACTCCGTGGAATCCACGCAACTGGCTGATTCCAAAATCGAATACTACGGCGAAGGCGTGCTGGCCGACAAGCAGAAGCAAGGCTGGCTGACGCGGTTGCTGGATAACGTCTGGCCGTTCTAGACTAAGGCTTTGGAGGGGCTCTGCCCCTCCAAACCTCCCCGCCAGGGCCTAGCCGGCCCTGGACCCGGCATCCTGAAAACGGCTTACCTCTGGCAGCAACCGCAAAACACTGTGCCGCGCCCGGCTATGCGGGCGCTTTGCAGTGTTTGCCCGCAGTGTTGACAGGGCTGTCCCTTGCGGCCGTATACGGCAAAGGAATTCTGAAAAGCCCCGGCCTTGCCGTTGGCGTCCCGGTAGTCGCGGATGGAACTGCCGCATTCGCGGATGGACAGGTGCAGAATATCCCGCAGATCAGCCGCGAGCTTTCGCAAACGCGCCTCGTCGAGAGAACACGCCTTGGCATCCGGACGGATGCCCGCCCGGAACAGGGCTTCATCAGCATAAATATTGCCTACCCCGGCGACCGCACTCTGGTCCAGCAACGCGGCCTTGATTGCCCCGCGCCGGTTTTTGAAAGCGGCAACGAAATATCCGGCCAGATCCTCTGCCGTGCCTTCCAGCGGTTCCGGACCGAGCCCGGCCCAAAAGGACCAGTCGTTCAAATCCTCGGGCCGCATGACCCGGCAAAAGCCGAAGGTGCGCATATCATCAAAGAACAGACGCCCCGCCGGGCCGCCCGCATCCTCCAGATCAAAAATAATCCGGGTGTGCTTCAAAGGCGGCGTTCCCGCCGGATGGACAAAAAAACTGCCGGTCATTTTCAGATGAAAAGCAAGAATAAGGGAGGCACCGGCAGGATTCTTTCCGGCAGGCGTGAGCGAGAGCAGCAACAGCTTGGCCCGGCGGTATACCCGGTCAATACTGCTGCCCGCAAGCAGGGGAAAAAGCTCCGCCTTGTCCTGTAAGGATTTGGACAACAACACGTTGACCGTGGCAATGCGTTTGCCTTGCACCTGCGGGGCAAGGGTGCGGACCACGGTTTCCACTTCGGGTAACTCAGGCATGGTGTATAAAGGGGTTAAAGATTGCGCGCGGAGCAAAAAATGCTTGCATATTACGGGAACATCGGCTAAATGTTCCTCTCGCAACTCGCCGGGGTAGCTCAGTTGGTAGAGCAGAGGACTGAAAATCCTCGTGTGGGCGGTTCAATCCCGTCCCCCGGCACCATCGAATTTACGGATTCATCCGAAGAAGGCCGGAATCACTGAAAAATCAGTGTTCCGGCTTCTTCTTTTGTCCGGGATAGAAACGGTATAGCTCTCGCTCAAAAAACAAAAATATACCGTCAACGAAGAATGCTGTCATGTCCCTTTCAGATACCACAGTGCATGATGCAAAGGCAACGGGCAGCCCGCAGAAGCTCGCCGACAGCGGCTGACGGTATCGACCCTTCCAGGCAGAAGAAGATCAACAAGCGTATCCTTATCGAAGAAGAAGGGCACAACCGGAACACATTCCGGCTTGTTGCTCTCGACTGGTACGACACCTATGCGCCCGACCTTATTTTTCTGTGTAAACCTTTCCCCTGCCTGTCAGTATCCACACAGGATTGTAATATGTTCACTTTTCCAGCAAGAGAGACAGCCATTTTATCGGAAAAATATTTCGGCGCTGTACATCGGAAATCAGCGCTTGCCTTACACCCAGCCACCTTGCAAGCTCCACCTGTGCTTTTGTACCTGTAGCTACCTTGAAACGAGCCAGCACGGCATCAGCGGTTATTCCCTCATATTCTTCTTGCCCAAGTATATAATAGCCTTCTAGCTCACAGTATTTTATTTGCATAATGTTCTTCCCCATAGGATGCTTTTCTTCCCTATAGGGAAGAAAAGCATCCTATGCAAGAGCTATCTTGCATAAATGGAAGAGCAAATAACAAAAATATATTTCAGGGATGTCTTGAGGCATTACCGACTGAAGGCTGGAATGACTCAGGAGCAGCTTGCCGGATTGACAGGTATTTCCAAGGGATTCCTTGGTAAGATGGAAACAGGCAAGAAATGGCCAAACATCGACATGATGATAAGGCTTGCGGAAGCTCTCAATATTCGCCCTGGGGAAATGATGGATGCTCTTGTGACAAGATGGAAGGCGAAAAATTAGAGTGGTCGAGCGGCACGATCGTCCACGTTCCACCAAGTAAGCATAGTGGGCTATACTTCTGCCATGCACAAAGAATCACCTGTGCATTTTCCCGTCACGCTTTTTTCTCTTCCCGCTTTTGGGCGTTGAACCGTCGAAGATAGTGAATAAGCCTCTTTTGCCCCGCAGGTCAGGATGGAGGTAGCGCTACAATTTCCAGTGTCCTCATAACGCTCTTAGCAAAAAACCTCCGGCTTCGCCATTACTCGAAGGATGAACAACGTGTTGACACTCTACACCTAGAGCTGTACCTGAACCCTCGCCAGCACGGTTAAATTTTTTGCCATCCTTGATTTTTTGCAGAATCCTCAGTAGATTTTTGCCTCTTTTATAAAAGAACCCAACCTTAAAAACTACCGAGGGAAAAATGGATTTTTTAAAAGTAGGAACACAGCTCGTCCCTCGCCAATTGGCACCTAGCAATCTATATTTGGACCCTAATAACCCTCGGCTCAAAGGTGAAAAGGATTACCAAGTTTCCCCGGATGCCGACCCGACATCTGCAAAAACACAAGAACAGATATTAAATTATCTTGTTAAAAATAAACGCTATGACATTGATGATTTGGTAAACTCCATCGCAAAAGTTGGTTTTTTGCGGATGGATAGAATTGTCGTCACCGAAGTAAAAAAAGATTGCTATGTAGTATTAGAGGGAAATAGACGCGTTGCTGCAATTAAGTACCTCATGAAAGAAATTGAGGAACAAAAACGTACGATTCAAAAAGAAATTTCAAAATCATTTGAGTCCATTGATGTTCTTGTTTTGGATGGTAAGGGATTAAATAAAGTAGATATTCAAAAAATAACGTGGTTTCTACAAGGTGTTCGACATATTTCCGGCATCAAAAGATGGGGGCCTTATCAACAAGCAGAACTTATCAAGCAGTTTACCGATTCTGGTCTAAATTTTACAGAAGCAGGGGAAGCCGTTGGACTCTCTAGAGTTAAAGCTGGAAGAATGCTCCGGGCGTACACGGCTCTTAACTTAATGAGAGAGAACGACCAATTTGCTGAACATGCTACACCAGATAAGTTCAGCCATTTCGAACAAATCTTTGCACAGCCCGCTATACGCCACTGGTTGGGGTGGAACGAAGATGCAGGAGCTTTCAATAATACGGCTGAGCTTATCCGTTTTTATGAAATTATTACGGAGGAGGTTAGCGGTAAGGATACTGCAACAGCACAGGACGTGAGAGATAAGCTTCCCAAAGTGCTTGACTCCACAGGTGCGACAGAAGCCCTCATGAAAGGAGCTTCCGTAGCAGAGAGTTATGTTATTGCCAACGCACAAAGCGCTGCCGCCGCCCCTACTTGGGTGCTATCAGTCAAGGAAACAATTAAAAAGGTAAAGCTAATTCCTTGGTCCCATGAACTCAGCGACGAAGAAGTGACACTATTTAAGGAGCTTGAAAAGCTCATTACAAAATTATTAGCGTCAAAATCTGAATAATATGCTTGCGATTCAAGACATAAAAGTCTTCATCAATGATTTAATGGCTTCTACCCCAGAGAAGTCTTTTGAAGAAGTTTTGATCGAGCTATGCGAATTTCATAATGTCGATGCTGATGATTATCTTTCCAGTGAAGATGGGGAGCGCACTATTTTAGAAATAAAGAAGTGGCTTCGGGAAGGAGATGTGGCTCGCGGCTATTACTTTAGCCCCTGTGAAAAATATCTTTTGAATGACAAAACGGCTACCAGTGGTGCTTTTGCGACATTCAACACATATATTAACAAGTGCAGCCCTGTACTTTTTGAGCAAGTATGTTGTGTTGTCCTCAATTATCTTGGGTTTCAAGAAATTGAGCCTACGCGCCTCAGCGGGGATGGCGGAATAGATTTTTTAGCAAAGTACACAATTATCGATGATATTATCAAGCTCAACTTTTCAAATGTCACTGTGTTTGGGCAAACCAAAAGGTATGGTAAGGTAAAGGTAGGGATTGGGCACATTAGAGATTTTCTTGGAGCAACAGAGATTATACGGTGTGGGGGGTATAAGAATCTTCCCAACACCCTTTCCGTTCCTGTACACAGTTATGCACTCTGTAAACCTTTTTCAGCACAAGCGAGGGTGCTAATCGCATCCAATGATATCACCCAAAATGCAGCCATGTTTGCTGACTGGATAGGAATTCGCTTGATAGACGGCAAAGAATTGGCGCAAATTTTACATCACCTTAAAATTGGCTTTATTCGTCAATCCAAAAGTGTAACCTTTGACAGTAAGCTTTTCAAAAAGCGTATAACAGAACGATATAAAAACCTTGAAAGCTTACTTCCTACCTACTCTTCTATCTGTTCAGTAAACGTCTCCCCCCTAGCGCACACCACGGCGTAATTTCTCAGTTATTCTGCCACGTCTGAATACGTGCTTCTTGTTCTTCGGTAGTTGTTGCTGTATTCTTCCGCGTCGCACAATCTATCCTAACGGTAGGCACGATGACAGACATTATACTACAACATATTAAAATATCTACAGAAAAATTGCTTCTTGACTACACAAACCCTCGCCTTTTCGGAAACGCCCTTCGATCAAAAATAGGACAAGCCGAAGATGCGTATTTACCAAAAGGACAAGAGTTGCTCCGCCGCCACCTTCTTCAACGTGAAGGAGCAGCTAGGCTTATAGACTCTATAGTCCGCCTTGGGTTCGTCAGTGTGGATGCAGTAGTAGTAAAGCCTGATGGCAATGGAAGCTTTATTATTGTAGAAGGAAATCGACGTCTTGCAGCAATAAAAACAATCCTTAATGATGTGGATAGGAAAGTACTCCATCTACCTGACTACATACTCAATACTTTGAACCCACTGGAAGTAAAAGTTATTGAGAACCATGATGGAGAAGCCATTTTTCTTCAGGGAATTCGGCACATTTCTGGGGCAAAAAGCTGGGGGCCATATCAACAGGGGCATTTGATACATTCTCTTATTGAAATTAAGAATTTTTCCGTAACCGAGGCGGCAAAAGCCGTTGGCCTCAGCTTATCAAGAGCCTCAGTCATACTAAAAGGCTACTATGGATTAAAACAGATGTTTGAGGATAAAAGATATACTAATAAGGCTACTAATTCATTTTTTAGCCACTTTGAATACGCACATGCGAAATTGCCTATAAGAGATTGGCTTGAGTGGGAAGAACATTCCAAGAAATACAAGAATACAGAGGCTTTTTCCTTTTTTTGCGATAGAATTTCGGCCGCCCCTGAGTCTCATTTGTATGTATCAGCGCGTGATGTCCGCGATATATTACCGAGTGTATTACTATCATCAAATGCAACCAGTGCTTTTTTTGCTGGTGACTCCATTTCAGAAGCATACAAGTTATGTTCAAATCAAGCAGAGCGACTAGAGCAGTTTTTGAAAACAGCCCAGCTCCTTTTAGAAGATTACCAAGGCATAGATTTGAGGCAGCTCAATAGAAAACAACGCACTCTTTTAGCGAACCTCCATGACATGACATCTAGCCTACTTTCTCAAAGTGATCATTAAAAAATGTCTCGCATTTTACTTGTAGAACCCAAAGCCAGAACCTCCTACCCCCCTATGGGGCTTATGAAAATTGCAACCTATCATCGCCTACTTGGTGATGATATTGTATTCGTTCCAGGGCTTGACAAAAATGCTCGAGACGACTTTTGGGATAAAATATATATTACCTCTATTTTTACATATAATTTTGATGTCTTAGCAAAAACAGTACAGTTTTATCGGGCGAACCCTGCAAATAGCAACGTTGTTGAGGTTGGTGGAATTTCAGCTTCACTTCTTCCGCAAAAATTATTTAAAGAAACCGGAGTGACTCCACATGTTGGCCTTTTAGACAAAGAAGACCATTTTCTTGCTCAATATGCAAAAAATAATTCTGACCTCGGCTACTTGATTGATTGTGTCCCATCTATCGACAACCTTCCACCATCTTATGATATCTTTGGTGACTTGCATCCTCAATATTCTAAAATTCTCGATAGCGCTTATTTTCTATATTCAACAAAAGGTTGTCCTAATTCATGTCAATTCTGTGCTGTGAAAAGACTTGAACCGCTATTTGTTGACTATATTCCTATATATCCAAGAATAAAATTTATTGCAGACAGATGGGGAGAAAAAGAAAATATTTTGCTTTTAGATAATAATATTGCAGCATCTTCATCGTATGATAAGATTATAGATGAGTTAAGAGATTGCGGATTTGAAAAAGGAGCAAGATTAAAAAAAACAAATCATAATGGCAATGTAATATATAAAAAGCGTACAGTTGATTTCAACCAAGGCGTGGATGCGCGGCGGATGACCAAACGGATGATGAAAAAAATGGCTGAAATAGCAATAGACCCACTTCGATTAGCCTTCGATGATATTGCTATGTCAAAAATTTATGAACAAAAAGCAAGAATGGCTCTTGATTTTGGAATAAACAGCCTATCAAACTATATGTTATTTAACTATAAAGACGAGCCTGTGAATCTTTACAGAAGGTTTGTAGTTAATTTGAATATACTTAAATGTTATCCATATGGAAAAATATTTTCATTCCCCATGCGCTACAGCCCTGTTGAAAACACTGATAGGAAATATCTTGGTGATAAATGGACAAAACGTGAACTTAGAAGCGTTCAACTTGTTTTACATGCCACTCATGGGATTGTATCACATAATAGAGACTATTTTCTGAGAGCTTTTGGGGGTGATGAGGAGCAGTTCAAACGGATATTGCTTTATCCATACCACTATATACTCAATAGAGATATTTACGAGTATAAAACAAAAGATATTGCCAAGTGGGAAAGTGATTACGCAGCGCTGTCCGCAGGAGAAAAGTCAGAATTTAAACAGCTTATTTGTGAAGGCAAGGTTGAAACTTTACCAGTAACCTTAAATCGTAAAATTCAAAAAATATTACAACATTATGAAGGTGAACATACAGATGTGCTCCCAAAATCTGAAAATCAGTAGCGAATCCCCCCTCTTATTTTTGCGAGTAAATATTTTCCCAAAATCGCTTTGACCGCCCTACAGCTTCAAGATATACATCATCTCTCGAAAGCGCTGTGGAACTGATACAAATAGACCACCGCTGAGAGATGTTGGTATTCTTGTTGGCATTCAAAATCTTCTTATGTAAAAATATTAATTAAAATAAGACATTGGAGGCTCAATCAAATTAAGCCTCCCCGAAGAAGGCCGGAATCACTAAAACCAGGGTTCCGGCCTCTTCTTTTGTCCGGGATCATACATTTCGGCTTGTTCCTCGTCCTCCGCATCCTCCAACTCGAACGGGAAAAACTCTTCCGGCTGGTGCTTGATGCCGAGGATAATCACTTCGTCATCGGCAAAAGAAACATAGGCTACACTGTAGCCGCGTCTTCCAAAGGGAACCGTCAGAATGCGGCATTCCTTGTTAAACAGCGGAACCGACTCGGGAAAGCGCTCCAGTCGCGCAATGCCCGCGCTGTTCGCTTCCCCGGCCCTGACCGCTGCATCCGGATCCAGCGTGCCGGAAAAATCGGAGAGCCGGGTAGGGTCCAGCAAAGCCGCCTGGGACAGGACAATCAAAACCACGGATTACTGCCGCAGATCTCGAAGGGCGGGCATCTCTTCCTTCCTGGTGCCCTGCCGCAACCATTGGGCCGCCTCTGAAAAGGGAACGCCAAGGCCTGTCGGTTTATAGTCCGCCAAGCTTTTGCGCGCATCGCTCAGATGTAGTACCATGCACTACCGCACGCGAAGCGAGTCAACGCTCCCCGGTTGTAAACCTGATAATCGTTTGACAAGAACATGTTTTTCAATCATTATAATAAAATATAGCCGATACAGGTTTTTCCACTTCGCCTTGCAATACAAATTTATGGAGGAGATATCCATGCGTACTAAACTGATGGCTTTTGTTTTGGGTTGCGCGCTTGTTTTGGGCGTTGCCGGGCACAGCTTTGCCGCGGAAAAGCTCATTATATACACTTCCATGAAAGAGTCGCTTATCGGCAAGTTGAGCGACGAGTTTGTGAAACAGCATCCCGGTATGGCCGTGGATTACCAGTCCGCGGGCGCCGGCAAACTTATGGCGAAAATTGCGGCGGAACGCGAGTCCGGCAAAATTCTGGCCGACGTTATCTGGACCAGTGAAGTGCCCGATTTTTATAAAATGAAGGCCGACGGCATGCTGGAGCCGTACAACTCGTCCATGCTGAAAGAAGTGCTGAACCCCTTTGACGATCACGACGGTTCCTTTACCGCCGCCCGCCTGGGCACGCTGGGCATCGGGTATAACACCAAGCATATCAAGACCGCGCCCACCGCCTGGAGCGACCTGACCAACCCCGAATTCAAGGGCGCTTTCGGCATAGCCAACCCTGCCCTGTCCGGCACCTCGTACATGAGCGTCGCCCTGCTGGTGAAGCAATTCGGCTGGGAATTCTTTGAAAAACTGCACGCCAACGGCGCCAGGATAGGCAAAGGTTCCGGCCAGGTTATTGACGACACCGCTTCCGGCGACCTTGTGGCCAGCCTTGCCGTTGACTACATCATCAATGACAAAATCCAGAAAGGCGCTCCCATGGCCCTCGCATATCCGCCTGAAATGCTGGTCGTGCCGAGCCCGGTGGCCATTCTCAAAAAGACCCCGAACATGGAAGCCGCGAAAAAATTCGTGGACTTCCTCCTTTCCAAGGAAGCCCAGGCCATTATCGCCAGCGAAGGCACCCTCCCGGTGCGCACGGACGTAACCGTGCCCGAAAAGTTCAACCTGCCTTCCGCGGACGAGGCCATGAAGCGCGCCATTAAAGTGAACTATCTTGACATGATCGCCGAGAAAGAAGCAACAGTGAAGAAGTTTACGGACATCATGCAAGGGAAAAAATAGACTGTAAGGTAAAATCTCCATTTTGCGTCTGACAAGTCCCGCAGCCCGCACAGGCTGCGGGACTTGCTGGAAATAGACAGCGCCCTGGAGCATTTTACCATTGAAATTTTATAGTTGATAAAATGCTCGGGCCCTGTGAAGCGAAGCGCCACAAGGCCCGCGGCAATTCCGCAGGAAAGCGGAATTGGACAGGGGAGCAAAGCGACCCTGCCCCGAAGGGGCGAGGCACAGGATGTGCCGAGTCAGATTGGCGTAGGCGGGTCGCGGACACAGGCTCTGTGCTTTGCCCGCCGTTAAGCGACAATCTCAAGCGTAAACTGCTATAGACAGGAGCAGTATGGCATCCATTCACGTTGAAGGCATCAGCAAAGCCTACGGCAAGCATCAGGTGCTGAAAAATTTATCGCTGACGGTCAAGCATGGGGAGTGTTTCACCCTGCTTGGGCCGTCCGGTTGCGGAAAAACGGTCTTGCTGCGGCTTATCGCCGGGTTTGAAACTCCGGACGAGGGCAGCATACGCATTGGCGACACCGTGGTTTCCGATGCCTCAACCGGGGCCGGCGTTCCGCCGGACCGGCGCGACCTGGGAGTAGTGTTCCAGGAGTATGCTGTATGGCCGCACATGACGGTGTTCGACAACGTGGGATATCCCCTGAAGCTGGCAAAAGTGGCCAAGGACGAGTTGTCCGGCCGCGTCATGGACACCATCGCCCTGGTGAACATGAAGGGGCTGGAACACCGCCTGCCTTCGGAACTTTCCGGCGGGCAGCAGCAGCGGGTGGCCCTTGCCCGCGCCTTGGTTGCAAAACCTTCCCTGATGCTGCTGGACGAGCCGCTGTCCAACCTCGACGCGAACCTGCGCGAGGAAATGCGCTTTGAGATCAAGGAATTGCAGCATAAGCTGGATATTACCGTTCTCTACGTCACGCATGACCAGGAAATCGCCCTGGCCATTTCCGACCGCCTGGCCGTGCTGGATGCGTCCGGCGCCATACGCCAGATAGGCGCTCCTGTGGAAGTCTTTGAAAAGCCCGTTGACAATTTTGTCTTCAACTTCATGGGGATAGCCAACTTTTTGCCCGTGCGCCGTGAAGGGAACCGCTTCTGTGTGGGTAAAGGCGGGCAGGACATTCCCTGGGCCGCTCCGGAAGGAGGGGCCAATGACTGGGTAGCCGCGTTCCGTCCTTCCGATGTGCGCATATCCCGCTATGACGCCACAGCGGCGGATAACGGCAAGGTGTTGCGGGGCGTCGTCAAACGGGCCAGCTTTCTTGGCGCGATGATGGATTATCTGGTGGAGATCGACGGCGCGCAGCTTCGTACCGCGCTGGAAACGCATGATGCGATCGCCCGAGGGCTGCTGTTCAGGGAAGGCGAGGACTGCGCGATTGCCTTCCACGATTTGCACTGGTTTGACGCCGCCGGCATGGGCGAGGTGATCACATGACCGTTGTAGCGAAAAAATCCGGCTTTGGAGCCGCGCAGATCATTCTCGGGTTTTCCATCGCCATTCTGGTCATCGTTGTGGCGGTGCCGGTACTGCTTATTTTCATCAATGCCTTTTTTTCCGGCGGCGCGCTGAATATCGCTGACGTCATCAAGGTGCTGAAAGAACCGGATACTTACGAAGCTCTGCTCAACTCGATTATCATCGCCCTCGGGACCACCGTGGGCAGCACCGCCGTGGGAACATTCTTCGCCTGGCTGGTGACGCGCACCGACCTGCCCTACAAAAAGTTCATGAAAGGCATGTTCCTGGTGCCCTTCATGCTGCCTTCGTTTATCGGCGCGTTGGCCTGGAAAATGCTCCTTTCCCCTCGGGCCGGATATATCAACCGCTTTTTTATGGACGTTCTGGGCTTTGACGGGCCCATTTTCAATATTTACAGCTACATGGGCATTATCATTGTCGAGATAATGTACCTCTTCCCTTTTGTATTCATCCAGGTTTGCGGCGCGCTGGAGCGCATGGACCCGACCCTGGAGGAATCCGCCCGCATATCCGGCGCGGGCCTGTTCACCATCACGCGCAAAATCACCATTCCCCTGGTCATGCCCAGCATCCTTTCCGGGGCGCTTTTGATCATGCTGTACTCCATGGCTCACTTCGGCACTGTTGCCGTGCTGGGCATTGAGAACGGCATCTTCAATATTCCCACGCTGATTTACCAGCGCATTCACGAGAGCGCCGGGAGCTTTGCCTCCATCCGGACCGGGACCGTGCTGGCTTCCGTACTGGTCATATCCGCGGCGTTCATCATCTGGCTGCAAAGAAAAGTGCAAGGCAAAGGGCGCTACCAGATTATAGCCGGAAAAAGCTTCCGGCCCGTGGAATTGAAACTGCGCGGCCTGCGCATCCCGCTGTTTGTGTTCTGCATAAGCTACATCGCGTTTACCATCGCGCTGCCCACGGTGGTCATCTTCCTGGTGGGCGGCCTGAAAACATACGGCCTTCCCTTTACCTGGGAAAACCTCTCCCTGGACAACTACAGGTTCATCCTGTTTGACTACAAGGTAACAAAGGACGCCATCAGGAACAGCATGACCCTCGGCCTTCTTGCCGCGCTCATCACCATGTTCGCGGGGGTTATGATTTCATACGTCATCGTGAAAATGAAGGTGCGCGGCAAGGGGGTACTGGAGTTTCTCGGCATGCTGCCTTTTTCCGTGCCCGGCTCGGTCATCGCGCTGGGCGTTATCCTGGCCTGGAGCGGCAAGTACGGCATCAACCTGTACAACACGGTCTGGATTATCCTTGTGGCATATATTGCCAGGTACATGGCTTTCTCGTTGAAGGCGAACTCCGCCGCCCTGGAGCAGGTGCACGACTCTTTGGTTGAGGCGGCGCGCGCGTCCGGCGCGACCATGTGGCAGGCGCTGAAGGATATCGTGCTGCCTCTGGTGCGGCCCGGCATGCTGGCGGCGTTCTTCCTCATCTTTCTGCCTTCGCTGCGCGAACTGACGGTCTCCGTCATGCTGTACGCGCCCACGACGCGGACCATCGGCGTGGCTATTTACACGCTGAACGAGGACGGGGAAACCGTCGTTTCCGCCGCGCTGGCGGGAGTGGCGCTTATCCTGATCATCGCGGGGCAAATGCTGATTTATCGCTTCACAGGCAAGCGGTCCAAAGGATAGTGGGTGCAGTAATGTCATATGTGCGGCTGATAGATGTTACCAAGCAGTTCGGTTCCGTGCGGGCTGTGGATGCCTTGAACCTGGAGATAGGCAAGGGCGAGTGCTTTTCCATGCTCGGCCCTTCCGGCTGCGGAAAAACAACCACCCTGCGCATGGTGGCCGGGTTTGAGGATTTGGACGACGGTGAAATTTATGTTGGCGAGCGTCTGCTTTCCTCCAAACGGCGGAATTTTTATTTGCCGCCGGAAAAACGGGACTTCGGCATGGTGTTTCAGGCCTTTGCCGTGTGGCCGCACCTTTCCGTGTATGAAAATGTGGCCTTTCCGCTGCGCATCCGCAAGCTCTCCGATGCGGAGATAGACAGGCGCACCACAGACGCCTTACGTTCCACCAACCTGCTTGACGCGGCAACAAACAGCCCGGAAGACCTTTCCGGCGGCGGCAAACAGCGCGTGGCCCTGGCGCGGGCCTTGGCCATCAACCCGGACGTCATGCTGCTGGACGAGCCTCTTTCCAGCCTTGACCCGCACCTGCGTGAGGAAATGCGCTTCGAGATCAAGGACTTGCAGCGGCAATACGGCTTCTCCATCATCTATGTGACTCACGATCAGGCGGAGGCCATGGCGCTTTCCGACCGTATTCTGGTCATGAACCTCGGCGTGGTGCAGCAAGTGGACACGCCGCTCAACGTGTATACCAAGCCTGCCAACAAATTCGTATTCAGTTTTATCGGGCTGTCGAACTTCCTGAACGTGCATGCCGGTGAAGAGCGCGTACAAACGCCCGACGGGATCATGCTGCCGCCAGAAATCACTCCGCCGCAAGATCTTCGCGTTTCAGGAGAGTTGCTGTCGCTCGCCAGCAGACCTTCGGAGATAGATTTCCTTGCTGACGGCGGTGTGCGCGGCCAGGTGACGCGCAAGTCCTTCCTGGGGGAAGTTGTGGATTATCAGGTGCGTATCGGCAGCCAGGAGGTCCGCGTCCAGAAAGGCAGACGCACGCCAGGGCCGGATGTGGGGGAATCTTGCGGCTTGCGTTTCCTGGCGCCGCTTTGGTATCGCGCCAACGAAGCGTGAAGGGTTTCGTACCTGCGAGACCTGAGGGGGACTGTTAACGCTATAGGCAATTTTGGCTCCTGCCAAGGAAGAAGCGCTTTTTATGGAGGGAGTGTACTCTTATGGTACAGGGCCGGACAATTTTGCAGGACAGCAAAATTGGGAACCGCCCGCAGGGCGGGAGCCGAAGGCCGAGGGCCAGGATGGCCCGAGTCAGTAAAAAGCGTTTCTGACGCAGGCAGGGGGCAAAAGGGCCATAGCGTTAACAGTCCCTAATAGGCTCCTTTTCCGCTGATGAGAGCCGGAATCGTGCGGACGATAATATAAATATCCAACCAGACCGACCAGTTGTACACATAGTGCTGATCCAGGGCCACCCGTTCCTCGTAAGTGGTGTCGTTTCGGCCCGAGACCTGCCAGAGTCCCGTGATTCCGGGCTTTACCCGCGTGTACAGAGCGTAGGCCTCGCCGTATTTGGCTATCTCGTTCTCCACAATGGGCCTGGGGCCGACAAGACTCATCTCCCCCTTGATCACGTTGAACACCTGGGGCAATTCATCCAGGCTGGTATAGCGCAGAAAAGCCCCTACCCTGGTCAGTCTCGGGTCCTTGCTCAGCTTCTGATCCTGCGCCCACTCCTCGCGCAAGGCCGGGTTTTCCTTCAGAATCGTATCCAGCACATCCTGAGCGTCAGCCACCATGGTGCGGAACTTAAAAACACGGATCGGCTTGCCCCCCTGTCCGACCCGCTTCTGCGTGAAAAAGACGGGGCCTTTGCTGTCCAGGCGGATACACAGGGCGATCAGGGGAATGCTAATCAGCAGAAAAACGCTGCCCAGAATGCACAGCACGATGTCGAGCAAACGCTTGATGCGCATGCGTGTCGGGTCCAGAAGATTCTGGCGCAATGTCAGCACCTGCCCGCTGGGAACATCCGCCACCTGCAGGGTGACCTGGTTGATCCAGGGGTTGTCCAGGTGTACGAGCACCTGCCGGAAATATCTCCCGATAAGGGGAATCAGTTCCTGGCGCACCTCCCTGCACAATTCGCCGCACACAATAAACGCCAGGGCGTCGGGATAGCTTTCGGACAAGGATTGCAAACACGCTTCCGGCGTCCTGTTCCCGAAGGACGCTACCGGGCTTTGCCCGGTGCGGACTTGGGGGGTATGGGGGGCAAGGCCCCCCGGTATGAAACCAGACTCAAGGCACAGTTCCCCCATGCTCGACGGCAAGGTTCCGTCATGGTCCAGAGCAATGCTCCGGGCGACGTAAAGCCCCATTTCCCGGCGCTTTTGGAATTCTTGCTCCGCCTCGGCAATGGCGCTCCGGGACGCGAACAGCACGACAGGATATCCCCACCAGGCCTGGTCAGCGCAGGCTTTCCGGATCAGCCAGCGGAACAGAGGCACGGCTACCAGCGCGAAAAGCCAGGCGAAAAGAATAATAAAGCGGGAGTACAGCGCGCCTTGCTGTCCCATAAACATGATGAAGCTCAGGAATAGAAAGCCGAGTGAGGTGCCGAGGCTGAGGCGCTTGAGCTCTTCGCTCCTGGGGCGCAGTATGCCGGGGTACAGCCCCAGGGCGGCGTAGAGAAAAAGAAACAGAACCACACCAGGCGCGAGCTTCAGATAAAGTGGAAACGACGGAGCGCCGTCCAGCAGGAAACGAAGCAAAAACCCGACGAAGAGCGCCGCGAGTAGCGCGCAGAGATCGGAAAACACCAGGGCTGTGCAGGTGGAACGAAGCCGCGGCAATGCCATTCAGGGGCTGTCCTTGTTGGAGTGAATAAGGCGAGCTTTCACTCGCGGCCAATACTACCTTCCGCCGGGCTCTTTTCCCAGGCGGCCCGGCAACGCTCGTAAAATACGCTGAACCCGCGCCGGAAGACCGCGTGAGAAAAGCCTCCGGCATGCTCAAGCAGCACTTGCGGTGAAAAAGCACCGGAATCAGGGGCAAACTCTTCCAGGGCATTGCACAGGGAAGAAACGTTCTGTTCTTGAAACAGCAGCCCGGTTTTGCCGGGAATAACCGTTTCAAGCGCGCCGCCTTTGCCGTAGGCAATGACCGGCCTGCCCGAGGCCATGGCCTCCAGCGGAACGATGCCGAAATCTTCCTCGCCCGGAAAGAGCAGGGCCTTACAGCGCTGCATGTACCGGCGCAAAAGGTCTTTCTTCTGGTTGCCCAGAAAAGTGACGCCCGGCCCGGCCGCCTGTTCAAGCCTTTTGCGCTCCGGACCGTCTCCGATAACCACCAGCTTTTTGCCCAGGCGCGTGCAGGCGTCCACAGCCACATCCACCCGTTTATATCCGACAAGCTGTCCAACGTACAGATAGTAGTCTTCCGGCTCGGGGAACGCGCCGTCTTGCGGACTGAAAAAATCCACATCCACAGGCGGGTGAATAATCTCGGCCTCCCGCCTGTAGTGCTTGGCAATTCGCCTGGCCACATTGCGGGAATTGGCGGCAAAATAATCCACCCGCTGGGCGGACGCCGCATCCCAAAGCCGGAGCCTGTGGCTGAAAAAGCGCAGTGCGCCGCGAGTAATCGGGCCGGATGCAGCCAGGTAGTCCTGGTACATATCCCACAAATAGCGCATGGGCGTGTGGCAGTAGCAAAGATGCAGGGTATCCGCGCTGGTGAGCACCCCTTTGGCCGGGCCGGACTCGGAACTGATCACCAGATCATAGCCGCGCAAGTCCAACTGCTCCAGGGCCAGCGGCATCAGGGGGAGATACTTCTGATACGCCTTGGTGGCCAGAGGAAGCTTCTGGATAAAGGTAGTGTTGACCCTGGCGGCCCGGATTTTTGCGGAAACCGCCTCAGGAGCATAGGCGTGGGTGAAGATATCCGCCTGAGGGAAGAGATCGAGCAGCGCTTCAAGCACGTTCTCTCCCCCGCGCATGGTCACGAGCCAGTAGTGAATCAGAGCAACGCGCATTATTTTCCCGTAATCTCCCGGAACAAGGCCAAATAGTCGGCGGCCCTCAACTGGGGGGACCACGTTTCCAGAGCCAGAGCCCGGCAGCGGCTGCGCAAGGCCGGGTCCTTACGCGCCTCAGCCGCCCAGGCGATTCCCTCGGCCAGGGACTCGGCGGAACCGACAGGCGCGAGCCAACCGGTCTGCTGATGCCGGATCATCTCGGGTATCCCGCCCGCGGCAAAAGCCACAACAGGAACGCCGCAGCCGGCCGCTTCGCAAATGACGTTGGGGGAGTTGTCTTCAAGGGACGGCGCCAGCACGGCATCCGAAAGATTGTACACCGCGGCGGCCTGTTCGGGCCGGTCCAGGTGGCCCAAAGCTTCGGTCCGCAACCCCAGCTTGAAAAAGATATCCGGCGGGTTGGCGCCCATAAGGAGTACCCGGACCGTTTCCCGAAGCGGCCCGGCGGCAATAAGGCCCAGAGCGTCCAAAAGAAATTCCATGCCCTTGCGCTTGTTGCCCAGATGCTGGGAGACAAAGGTCAGCACCAGTTCATCCGCTTTGATTCCCAGACCGCGCCGCAGAGGTTCCCTGGGCAGCGGCTTGAAAATATCCAGAGGCTGCGCATAAGGAATGACATGAACCGGGAAGCGTTTGAACAGGCTGCTTTTCCGCGCCTCTTCCGCCAGCCACGCACTGGGCGCGACAATGTGCATGTTCAGGCCGCGGTAGGCGCTCATGGAGGCCTGCCAGGTTTCAAAGCTCAAATCCCTGGGATCCGTGGACCCAAGCTGCGGACAGGCGCCGCAGTTTTCCGTGAACTTCCGGCAATCCCCGGTATAATGGCAACCCCCGGTAAAGGCGCGCATGTCGTGCAGGGTCCAGACTATGGGCCGTCCTTGCAGAAAGCGTCTGGACATGCCCACATCAAGAAAATCAGCGATCCAGTGCAGGTTGATCAGGTCAAAATCGTCAAAAAAGGGGACGGCTCCCAAATCGACGCACTGTTGCGGGATCGAAAAATACTCCAGCCCCTTGGGCCTGTTTTTATAGAGCGACGAGCGGCGGCTCTCGCCCGGCCGGAGGGTCGAAAGCACGGCCGAGCCGCCTTCGCCCAACCTGAGCACCTGCCCCTTGCCCGGAAGGATGTGCAGATGGGGAGCGCAGGTATGCTGCTCGGCCACATACATTTCAGACCGGATGCCTGTTCCTGCAAAGCTGGTATGACAGCGCAGTCCGGCAATACCGGCCCCTCCCGAGTCACGGGTGGAGAAAAGCGCCACTTTTACGCTTGTGTCTTCAGGCCGCAAGGGCTTGATCGCTTCCATGAAGAAGGAATCCGGCTTGCGCAGGCCGTGGTCCGGCGCGGCGTCAAGTCCGTAGCGGAGAATATCCGGATCCAGCGAGACGTCATATTGCTGCCGCGTGACCTCGCAAAACCCCAGGGCAAGGAGCAGCCGCTCAAGGGCGACGCTGTCGTACATCCAGCGATGCAGCTCTCCGCCGAGATAAAACTGCCTGTTTACGACGGGCAGAGGCGTGCACGGGTGTTCGGCCTGCGGCTGCCGCTCCGCCATGCGTTGGCGGTACTGTATGAACTCCTGCCCCATGCGCGAAGCGACAAAATCCTCCTGCGGCACGGGATTACGGTTCCAGAAGGCCGCCATTTCCCCGCCGGGTCCGGTGCGCGTCATCTGGTCCAGAAGCTCGATGGTCATCCATTCGTGTTGTTCCCCGGCCTCTTTGCCACCCTGCCGCGCTGCTTCAAGGGCCGCAAGATAGGCGCGCGCTATGTTCTCCAGGTCGGGAGCAACAACGCGCATGAGCCCGCCGGGCCGCAAGACCCGGAAGCATTCCGCGAGGAACTTCTCCCCGCCGGAACGGGTGAAATGTTCCAGCACATGGGAATGGTAGATCACATCAGCGCTGTCATCGGCAAAGGGCACGCCCAAACGCAGGTCATAGGCGATGACCGCCGGACTCCGGCTCTGGAAATCCAGGTTCACCCAGTCCTGATGCCAGGTGTCGCCGCAGCCCAGGTTGAGCAGACGCTTTTGCGGTCCGCCGGGCGCTGGAGCGTCGTGCCGCCCGGCCATGTCACAGCACCTGCTGTTGCCCGCTCAGGGAACGTTCCCAGTCCCAGGCGCTTTGCACAATATCGTCAAGCCCGGCGAATTTGGGCTTCCAGCCAAGTTCGGACACCGCCCTGGCCGCGTCGCCAATCAGTATGCCCGGATCGCCGGGCCGCCGGGCCGCTGTCACGGCCTTGATGGGCAGACCGGTGACGCGCCTTGCAGAGTCAATCACTTCCCGCACTGAATAGCCCTGGCCGTTGCCGAGGTTGAACGCGGCGCGCCCGCCCCCGGCTTCCAGGTATTGCATGGCCAGAATATGCGCATCCGCCAGATCGCAGACATGGATGTAATCACGGATGCATGTGCCGTCCTTGGTGTCATAGTCTGTGCCGAAAACCCGGATACCCCTTTCCAGATCGTGGGGCGGATTGCCGGCGGCCTTGAGCACCAGGGGGATGAGATGAGTTTCCGGATCGTGCTTTTCTCCGATCCCGGCCCGCAGAGAAGCCGGGGCAGCCCCGGCGGCATTGAAGTAGCGCAGGCTGCATACGCGAAGACCATAAGCAGCGGAAAAATCCTGCAAGGCCCATTCAATGGCCAGCTTGGTCCGGCCGTAAGGATTGATGGGCTGCTGCGGGTGATCTTCCGTTATGGGCAAGGCCGTGGGAACGCCATAGGTGGAACAGGTTGAGGAGAAAATGACATTGGCAACCTGGTATTTACGGCAGCAATCCAGCAGGTTCAAGGTATTGGCCACGTTATTCCGGTAGTATTTCGCCGGATCGCTGACCGACTCTCCCACATAGGCGCAGGCGGCAAAATGCATGACCGTCCGGATGTCATTGGCGGCGAAAAACGCGTCCAACGCCGCCGGATCGCCCAAATCCCCCCGCACATGGCGGCCGAAACGCAGAAACTCCGCATGTCCTGTGGAAAGATTGTCAAACACAACAACATCATACCCGGCCGCATGCAGGGTCATGGCGGCGTGCGAACCGATATATCCGGCTCCTCCGATTACGGCCACTTGCTTCAGCATGGGAGAAGCTCCTCCGGCATTCACAGGGTATTTCCAGGCAGCGTATCATCCAATAAGGCCTGAAGATACTGCCCATAACCCGTTTTAGCAAGGGGCCCGGCCAAACCAGCCAGTTCGGCGTCGGAAATGTAGCCTTTGCGCCAGGCTATTTCTTCAGGACAAGAAATTTTCAGGGCTTGCCGGGCTTCCACGGCCTGGACAAAGGTTCCTGCGGCCAGCAGCGCGTCATGGGTGCCGGTATCGAGCCAGGCAATGCCGCGTCCCAGCAGTTCGGCATTCAGACTGCCCCGGCGCAGATATTCGTTGTTCACGTCGGTAATTTCCAGTTCGCCCCTGGCCGAAGGCCGGATGCTTGCAGCCACATCCGCTATCTCCCGGTCGTAGAAATACAGTCCGGTCACGGCATAGTTCGATTTGGGCTTGGCGGGTTTCTCTTCAATAGTCAAAACCCTTTTTTCCCGGTCAAACTCCATCACCCCGTAGCGCTCCGGATCACGCACATGGTAACCGAATACCGTGGCTCCGCGCTCCCGGCTCATGGCGCACTCCAACGCCCCTGTCAGGCCCTGGCCGAAAAAGATGTTATCCCCGAGAATAAGGCAGACATTGCTGTCTCTGATGAAATCCCTGGTCAGCAAAAAGGCCTGGGCTATGCCTTCCGGCTTTGGCTGTTCCGTGTAGGAAAAGCGGCAGCCCCAACGCGAGCCGTCGCCCAGCAAATCACGAAACAAAGGCAGGTCGCGCGGCGTTGAAATGACGCAGATATCCCTGATGCCGGCCAGCATGAGCACTGACAGCGGATAATAGATCATGGGTTTGTCATATATCGGCATGAGCTGTTTGCTCACGCTTAAGGTCAGCGGATACAGCCGTGTTCCGGAACCTCCGGCCAGAATAATGCCCTTCCAGGATACAGGAGCCATGGTGGTGCGCCTCCGGATAAGTATGCCGCGTGTGTGGTGAATCCAGCAAATAAGGTACAGAAAAGCCGATGCCCTGTAAACCCGCGTTCAGCGGATATCTTTTTGAAGATTGTTGCGGGTGAATACATTTACTGATATATTCCGAGTGTGAAAAACTATTGCTTATGGTAATAGTTCCTGATAGTGACTAAATTCCAGCTTCACTTGCCCGGAAGCACGATAATGCCTTAGCTTGGGCAATGCCGGTATTGTCTCAGTTTGGTGTCAGACGAGGAAGACGCCGCTTTGGCCGATGGGGCTGGACTCTTCGGTCCTGCCCCGGAGGACAAAGCAAGCCTGACGAAGTATCACGCCAAACTGAGACAATACCGGAAGCGCCGCAAACTCCCCGCCACGGCTCAGCCCTGGCGAAATGTTATATGTCTAATTAACCGGGGGCGGGCATTGCAGCCATCTCAGCGCTGACGCCCTCCTCCTCTGCCAAAGGGGTATGTTATGGATGTTGTGATGTTGTCGCGGCTGCAGTTCGCGGTAACGGTATTTTTCCACTTCATCTTTGTTCCGCTCACCCTCGGCCTGTCGGTGCTCCTGGCCATTATGGAGACCATTTACGTCCGGACCGGGAACGAGCAGTACAAAAGAATGGCCAAATTCTGGGGCAAGCTTTTTATCATCAACTTTGTGCTCGGTATTGTCACCGGCATCACACTGGAGTTTCAGTTCGGCACCAACTGGTCGAACTACTCCCACGGCGTGGGCGACATTTTCGGCTCTATCCTGGCTATTGAAGCCACGCTGGCCTTTTTCCTCGAATCCACCTTTGTCGCGGTGTGGCACTTTGGTTGGGACAAGGTTTCCAAAAAGGTGCACTGTTTTGCCATTTGGGTCGTGGCCGCGGCGGGCAATCTTTCCGCAATCTGGATTATCATTGCCAACGGCTGGATGCAGAATCCCGTGGGCGCCGACTTTGTTAACGGCAAGGCGGTTCTGACCGACTTTTTCACGGTTATCAGCAACCCCTTTGCCTGGAGCCAGTTTTTCCATACCATCTTGGCCTCGTGGATACTGGCCGGCTTTTTCGTGCTCGGCATTTCCGCCTGGCACCTGGTGCGCAAGAATGAAAGCGACTTTTTCAACCGCTCGTTCAAGATGGCCGCGGTCTGGACCCTGGTGTTGTCTGTTGTGTTGGCCGTGCACGGCCACAACCACGGCATGACCGTGGCCAGAATCCAGCCCACCAAGTTGGCGGCCATGGAAGCGCATTGGGAAACCGGCACGTCCGTGCCCATGTATCTGCTGACCCTGCCCAATGAAGCTAAAAAGGAAAATTATTTTGAACTGCTGCCCATTCCCGGCCTGCTCAGTTTCCTGGCTTTCGGCGACTTCAACGCCGAGGTGAAGGGCCTGAAGGAACTCGCCCCTCTGGATTTTGCCGAATTCCAGGCCAGGACCGGATATGATCCCTCGCTGCCTGTGGCCGTGATGCCGGACGGGGAAAAAATCATACGCCCCTTGCAGCCCGAGGAGGCCATGCCTCCGGTATTGCTCACCTTCCTTTCTTTCCGGCTCATGGCAGGCCTGGGTGGCCTGTTCATCCTGCTGGCCGCCCTGGCCTATGTATGGAGGAACAGCATCGCGGACCGCCCCGGCTTTGCCCGGATTCTCGCCTATGCCATTCCCCTGCCCTATATCGCCATCATGGCGGGCTGGATGGTGGCCGAGGTCGGGCGGCAACCCTGGCTTGTGTACAAGCTCATGCTCACCGCGCAAGGCATTTCGCCGGTGCCGGGCAGTTCCGTCGCCTTGTCCCTGGCCGCGTTTACCGTCATTTACGGGCTTTTGGGCGTTCTGGCTATCTACCTGTTGCGCCGTTTCGCCATCAAGGGCCCGGTGGCTGCGGCTTAGCCGCGTAGCGGATGTTGCCCTCAACTCTCTCGCCATGAGGATATAAGCTATGTTTGATATTTTAACTCATGAATTCCTGCAGACCACCTGGTTCTTTCTCTGGGGCCTGCTGTGGGCGATCTACTTCATGCTTGACGGTTTCGACCTGGGCATGGGCACGCTACTGCCCTTTCTGGGCAAAACAAACGAGGACCGCCGGGTCATTTTCAATGCGGCGGGTCCGTTTTGGGACGGCAATGAAGTCTGGCTGATCACGGCGGGCGGCGTGACCTTCGCGGCCTTCCCTCTGGCCTATGCCGTCATGTTCAGCGCTTTGTACGCCCCGCTGCTGATTCTGCTTTTTGCCCTTATCTTCCGCGCGGTGTCCTTTGAATTCCGCAACAAGATAGATCACCCGCAATGGCGCAACGTCTGGGACGGCTTCCAGTTCCTGGGCAGTTTCCTGCCCGCTCTGCTGCTCGGCGTGGCCTTTGCCAACCTGTTCCAGGGCATTCCCATCAACGAGCAGGGCGTATATCTCGGAAACATTCTCATGCTGCTCAATCCCTACGGTTTGCTCGGCGGCGTGTTCTTTGTCCTGATGTTCGCCACGCACGGCGCCATCTGGCTGGCCATCAAATCAGTGAACCCCCTGCATGACCGCGCCGTTCACGCCGCCAGAACGCTCTGGCTTCCGCTGGCCGGGGTGGCCGTGGCCTTTCTTATCGCCACAGCCTACTATACTCCGCTCTATGCCAACTACCTGCGTACCCCGGCCATGATGATTATTCCCGTTTTGGCCGTGGTGCTGCTCGTTACCCTGCCTTTCCTGCTCAAGGCGGAAATCCTGGCCGGGGCTTTTGCCGCCAGCGCGGGATTCATCGTGCTGGTCACCCTGTTCGGCGTGCTCGGCATGTACCCGGCCATCATTCCTTCGAGCATTTCGCCCGAGGCGAGCATTACCGTGGCCAAGGCAGCTTCCTCTCAACTGACGTTGACCATCATGTTGTTCGTGGCGCTGATCTGCGTGCCCATAGTTATCGGCTACCAGTCCTGGGTCTATTACATCTTCTCGCACAAGGTTACGCCGGAGGAGTTGGATTCGGACCATGCGTATTAAGATATGAGCAGAGGGGCAGCTTGCAAAAGGGCCATCCCATCAATTTGAACAAAGCCGGTAGCGTTTCAGTTTGTTGTCAGACGAGGAAGGCAAGTTTTTGCGAGGGAGGGCTGACAATTCCGCAGGAGAGCGGAATTGGACGGGGGAGCGAATGCGACCCCGCCCGAAGGGCGAGCCACAGGAGGTGGCGAGTCAGCTCTTCGGTCCTGCCCCCCGAGCAAAAGCGTAGCCTGACGAAGTATCACGACAAAATGAAGCGCTACCGGCAGTGCCTTGGCTATGTCTTTGCCGCCCTGGCGGCGCTGCTTTGGGCCTTTCTCGGCCCATTGGGCCGTATCTGCATGGCCGACGGGCTTTCCCCTCAGGAGGCCGCCTTCTGGCGGGCCGTCTTTGGGGCTTTTTTCTTCTGGCTGCACGCCGCGCCCAAGGGCGCGATCCGCGTTCCTCCGCGTATCGCGCTGACCTTCGCCGCGTTCGGCTGTGTGGGGATTAGCGGTTTTTTCGCCGCGTATTTCCTGGCGGTGGAAGAGGCAGGAGCGGCCCTTGCCGCTGTGCTGCTGTACACCGCTCCGGCCTGGGTCGCCTTGCTTTCCCGCCTGTTCTTCCGTGAACTCTTTACCGGCCCCAAGCTCCTTGCTCTGGCACTGGCTCTAGGCGGAGCCACACTGGCCTGCCTGTCCGGCGGCGGACTCCCGCAGGGAGCAAGTTTTCTCGGGATCGCGGCCGGACTGACAGCGGGATTTTGCTATTCCCTGCATTATATTTTCGGCGCGCACTATCTCAAACAGTATTCGCCCCTCACCCTCTATTGCTGGTGCCTGCCCGCCGGAGCCCTGCTTCTTCTGCCCTTTGTCAGTTTCAGCGCTAAAAGCTCCACCGTTTGGACAGCCCTTGTCATGTTGGGTTTTTTCTGCACCTACGCGGCATACTGGTCCTACTGCGAGGGCCTGAAACGCCTGCCGCCCACAGTCGTGGCTGTTGTCGCCACCCTGGAGCCTCTCCTGGCCGCCCTGCTGGCCTGGTGGTTCTGGGGAGAGATGTTTTCCCTTCAAGGCTGGGCCGGAGCGAGCCTTATTCTTGGCGGCGTGCTGCTGATTATTCTTTTTCCCGCGTCTACCGCTCCGCCTGTCCCAACGCCGGAGGACTCTGCACCAGCATGCGCAGATCCGCTTCCTCAAAGCCCCCGCCCAGGGCCTTGAACAAGCCCACAGTGTTTTGCAGGCGCAGGCTTTGCAGTTCGATGGCGCTGCGCTGCGCCGACAACAAGGCTTCCTGGCTGGTCACCACCTGCAAATAGGTGGTCATACCGCCCCGGTACTGGGACTCGGCAACGCTCAGGGCCGATTGGGAAGCTTTGACCGCCCGTGCCTGGGCTTCGGCGCTGATTTTCAAATACGTCAGGTTTGAGAGGCTGTCTTCCACATCCCGGAAAGCTTCAAGCACTGTCTGGCGGTAATTGGCCACCGCGGCTTCATACCCTGCCCAGGCCGCGTCGTTTTCCGCCAGCCTGCGGCCGCCGGAAAAGAGAGTCAAGGCCGCGCTCGGCCCCACGGCCCAGGCCCAGAGCGGCCCGGAATGCCAGGCCGCGCCCGTGCCCGTGGCGTCGCCCCCAAGGATCAACGTTGGAAACCAGGCCGCCCGCGCCATGCCTATCTGCTGATTGGCCGCTGCCACCCGGCGTTCGGCCGCTGCCACGTCCGGTCTGCGTTCCAGCAGCGTTGACGGCAAGTCCCTGGGCACGCCGGGAATAGACGCGGCCGGTGTGCCGCGTTCCAGGCTGTAGGTGGAAGGAATCTGCCCGATAAGCACGGCAATGGCATGTTCCAGCAGCGCCCGCTGGCGTTTGACCGTGGACAGTTGGGCTTCGGCCGTGGCCAGTTGCGCATGGGCCTGGTCCACGTCCATGCGGGTGACAATGCCGCCCCTGAGCTGGCTTTCCGTCAGTTGCACGGCTCTGCGGTAAGAAGTGATGGTGGATTCATACAGGGATTGCTGCCCGTCCAGGCCGCGCAGTTGAAAATAGCTCTGGGCCAGCTCCGCCTGCACGGCCAGGCGCATGGTGGCGAAATCCGCGGCCGAGGCCGTGGCCTGAGCCTGGGCCGCCTCGTAATTGGGCAGGGAATTCCAGAAGCTTATTTCCCATTGCGCTTGTATGCCAAAGGAATAACCGCTGCTGGCCGGCCTGTTTTCCGTCCCGCTCCTGGTCGCGGAAGCGGACGCGCCCACGCCGGGCACAAGCGCGGCCCTGGCCGCGTCTATCTGGGCCTTGGCCTGGCGCAGGTTTGCCGCCGCAAGCGCGATATTCTGGTTCGCCCGGTCAGCCTGAGTGATCAGGGCATTCAACGCCGGATCGTCAAACACCTCCCACCAGGAGCCCCGGTCGAACGTTTCCCTGGGCGTGGCCGTTTTCCAGCCTTCTTCTTCCTTATACTCTTCAGGCATGGGCTGCATCAGATCCGGCGGGGCATAAGCCGGGCTCAGGTTAAAGCAGCCGCTTAGGCAGAGCGTGAGCAGGCAGAGGAGGAGGTAGTGCCGCAGTTTGGCGTGATACTTCGTCAGGCGTCGTTTTTGCTCGGGGGGCAGGACCGAAGAGTCCAGCCCACCCTCGCAAAAACTCGTCTTCCTTGTCTGACCCCAAACTGCGGCACTACCTAAGAGAGGGCTGTTTTTCATTGTAAGGTCAGCTCCTGTAGTATTGGGGCAGAGCCCCTCCATGAGTCCTGCTGCTGCCGGTCCCGCAACCGCGCCCGTTCAGCAGTCTTGTTTTCGCGGCTGAACCGATCCAGGTAGAGATAGACCACCGGAGTCGTGTACAGGGTCAGCAGTTGGCTCACAAGCAACCCGCCCACAATGGTAATGCCCAGGGGCGTGCGGATTTCCGCGCCGTCCCCGCTGCCCAGCATCAGGGGAACGGCCCCGCCCACCGCGGCCATGGTGGTCATCATGATCGGCCTGAAGCGCAGCAGACAGGCCTTGTAAATGGCGTCCAGGGCGGAAAGCCCCTCGCTGCGCCGGGCTTCGACAGCGAAATCGATCATCATGATGGCGTTCTTTTTGACAATACCCGCCAGCAGCAGCACCCCGATAAAGGCAATGACCGTGAATTCCGCGCCAAAGAGCATCAGCCCCAGGATGGCGCCCATGCCCGCCGAGGGCAGTGTGGACAGAATGGTCAGCGGGTGGATCAGGCTTTCATACAGCACGCCGAGCACAATATACAGAGTCACGACGGCCGCGAGAATCAGGAGCGGCTGATCGCTCATGGATCTGGCAAAGGCGCCCGCCGTGCCCTGGAAGCTGCCGCGCACGGTCTCGGGCACGCCCAGGCGGAGCATGGTTGCTTCTATCTGCTCCTGCACGTCGGACAGGGCCACGCCGGGCAGCAGGTTGAAGGAAATGGTCGAAGCCGTGAACTGGGACTGGTGCGACACGGACAGGGCTGTGAGCGTAGGCTCAAAGGAGGAAAAAGCGCTCAAGGGGACCAGGGGGTGTTCCCCGGCGGCAGCGCCAGCCCCGCTTGCGGCCGAAGTGCTGGCCGTGTTGCCGCTGATTCCGGTGCTCATGAACGCGGGCACGGCAACCGTGCTCCCGCCCGAAGGCACATAGAGATAGAACAGGCCTTCCGGCCCCTGCAGGTATTCCGGGGCAAACTCCATGACCACCCGGTACTGGTTGCCGCCGGTGTATATGGTTGAAGCCAGACTCTGGCCGAAGGCCAGGCCCAGGGCGGTATCCACCTGCTTCTGGGTAACGCCGAGACGGGCGATTACGTCCCGGTCCACGGTAACCATGGTTTGCAGGCCGCGCGTTTCCTGATCCGAGTTCACATCCGCCATGCCCGGTATGTCCTGGAAGGCCTGGGTGATACGCGGCGTCCACTGGCGCAGCAACGCCAGATCGTCGCTTTGCAGGGTATACTGATAGGCCGCGCGGGTACGACGGCCGCCCATGCGCAGATCCTGCATGGGATTGAGGAACAGTTCCCCGCCCGGCACCACGGCAAGCTGTTCGCGCAGTTCGTTAATCACCTGCTCCATGCTCTGTTTGCGTTCTCTGGCGGGCTTGAGGTTGATGAACACCATGCCCGAATTGCGCTGGGCGCCGCCGGTGAATCCGCCCACGGCATTGACCCCCGGATGTTTGCTCACAATGTCCATCAGGGCTTCCAGCTTGGGCTGCATGGCCTGAAAGGAGATGCTCTGATCAGCCCGGATCATGCCGAAAATCTGCCCCACATCCTGTTGCGGAAAAAACCCCTTGGGCACAATGACATACAGGTAGATGTTGCAGCCGATAGTCAGGAGCAAGGTCAGCAGGGTCAAGAATTTATGGCGCAGAACCACGGCCAGGGTACGCGCGTAGCTTTCGTGCAGCCAATCCATAAAATCGCCCCACAAGCGGATCAACCGGGAAGCACCCCTGGAAACGCTCCTGACGGCCCGGCCCATGAACGTGGGAAAGCGGGCTTTTTCCGGCTCAGGCGGCAAAGGCCCGGCCTCGGGCCGCAGCAACTGAGCGCACATCATGGGCGTAACCACCAGCGACACCACCAGCGATACCAGCACGGCCGCCGAGAGGGTGACCGCAAATTCCTTGAACAGCCTGCCCAAAATGCCGCCCATGCCCAAAATAGGGATGAAAACCGCAATCAGGGAAAAACTGATGGACATGACCGTGAACGCCACCTCCCGGCTGCCCAAATAGGCGGCCCTGACCGGCGGCACGCCGTCTTCCATGTGCCGGACAATGTTCTCCGTCACCACAATGGCGTCGTCCACCACAAAGCCCGTGGCCACGGTCAGAGCCATGAGGGAAAGGTGGTTCAAGCTGTATCCGAACAGATACATGACCCCAAAGGTGCCGAGCAGGGACACGGGCACGGCCACGGCCGGAATAAACGTGGCCCTGCCGTTGCGCAGAAACAGGTAGACCACCAGCACGACCAGGAACATGGAAATGAGCAGCGCGTTTTCCACTTCCCGCACCGAGGCGGCAATGGAAGGAGAGCGGTCCATGACAATGGTGAAATCGACGCTTTCCGGCATCCAGGAGCGCAAGGTAGGCAAGGCACTGCGCACACGGCGCACGGTCTCGATGATATTCGCGCCCGGCTGTTTATAGATGATCAGCAATACAGCGGGCTTGCCATTCACATAACCCACGTTGCGCACGTCTTCCACGCTGTCATCCACGTCGGCCACGTCGGACAGACGCAGGGTAGCGCCGTTGTGGTGCCGGATGATTATCGGAGCGAAGTCCTCGGCCGTGCGCAATTGATCATTGGCCCCGACAAACCACTGTGTTTCTCCGTCATCCAGAATGCCCTTGGGCATGTTGACATTGGCCCCGGCAATGGCCGCGCGCGCGTCTTCCAGAGAAATATCCCTGCTCTGCAAAAATCCGGGATTAATCTCCACCCGCACGGCAGGCAGAGCCCCCCCGCCCACGCTGACCTCTCCCACCCCGTAAACCTGGGACAGCTTCTGCTTGAAGACCGTGGACGCAATATCATACAACCCGGCCTTGGTCATGGCGTCCGAGGTCAGGCCTATGACCATGATCGGAGAATCGGACGGGTTCATTTTCCAGTAGCTCGGATTGCGCGGCATGGTGGGCAGAATGGCCCTGGCCGCGTTGATGGCGGCCTGCACGTCGCGCGCGGCCCCGTCAATGTCCCGGTCCAACTCAAATTGCAGGACAATGCTGGTACTGCCCTGGGAACTGGTGGAGGTCATTTCCGAGATGCCCGCGATGCGCCCCAACGTGCGCTCCAGAGGCGTGGCCACGGTGGCGGCCATGGTTTCCGGACTGGCGCCGGGCAGGCTTGCCGATACCCTGATGGTGGCGAAGTCCACTTGGGGCAGCGGGGAAACCGGCAACAGCGCGTAAGCGACAATACCCACCAGGGCAATGGCCAGGGTAAGCAGGGTGGTGCCCACGGGGCGGGAGATAAAGGGCGCGGATATATTCATGCCGTAGGTTGCCGGATTTTTGGTAATATAGCTTCGATAGTACCGCACGGACACAAGCCTGTCCAGAGCGGTCGCGCCTCAGTTTGGCCCATAATTTACAGTCCCGAAGGAACCTGCTATAGCATTCCACGCTTACGTTGCTTGCTTTTAAGCTCATTTGTTCTCATACCGTCTCAAGCCTGAAATACCATTTGTGAGGAGCATCCGTATGAAACTTGCTGATCGCGTGTCGCAACTCAAGCCCCCGGCGACCCTTGCCGTCACCGCCAAGGCGCAGGAACTTAAAGCCCAGGGCAAGGACATTCTCAGCTTGTCCGTTGGCGAACCGGATTTTCCCACTCCGAAGCATATCTGCGAGGCCGCCAAAAAGGCCATTGACGAGGGCTTCACCCGCTATACCGCTGTGCCCGGCATACCGGAACTTCGCGCGGCGGCGGCCGGATACTTCAATTCCCAGTATGACGCGGGAGCCGCTCCGGAACATATTGTGGTCAGCAACGGCGGCAAGCACAGCATTTACAACGTCTTCCAGGCCCTTTTGAACCCCGGGGACCATGTGCTCATTCCCGCGCCGTACTGGATCAGCTATCCGGCCCAGGTGGAACTGGCCGGGGCCAAGCCGGTAATCATTGCGGCCAATCCGGAAAAAGGCTTCAAGATCACCCCGGTTGATCTTGAAAACAACGTGACTCCAAAGACGCGCGTCCTCGTGCTCAACTCTCCCTCCAACCCCACGGGCGCCTGTTACACCAGGGCCGAGGCCGACGCCATTGCCCAGTGGGCCGTGGACAAAGACATCATTGTTCTTTCCGACGAAATTTACGACCGTCTCGTCTTTGGCGACACGGAGTCCGTGAGCCTGTGCTCCTGGTGGAAAAAATACCCGAACCGCTTTGTGATTGTGAACGGCGTGGCCAAGACCTTTGCCATGACCGGCTGGCGCGTGGGCTATTCCTTAGCTGACGCGGCCTTGAGCAAGGCCATGTCCAGCTTGCAGGGCCAGGCCACATCCAATGTCTGCTCCATAGCGCAAAAGGCGGCTCTGGCAGCGCTGACCGGCGGCTTTGCCGATGCCGACGCCATGCGCGTGGCTTTTGAGCGCCGCCGCGATCTGGCTTACGAGATTGTCTCCTCCTGGCCCGATGTGGTCTGCCCCAAGCCCCAGGGCGCATTCTACATCTTCCCGGACGTGCACCGCCACTACAGCGCGCGCTTCCCCGATTCCACCTCCCTGTGCACTGCTCTTCTGGATGACGCGGGCGTGGCCCTGGTGCCGGGCGCCGCCTTCGGCGATGATCGCTGCATCCGGATTTCCTTTGCCACCAGCGACGAAATCCTGGAAAAGGCCCTGAAGCGCATAGAACAGGTTCTGTTCCGCAAGTAGGCTTGGGTCATGATCAGAGCAGGAGAAACCGGACACAGGATAGACCTGTCCCGCAAGGACATGATTGTTTTTGAACAGCGCCTTGTGGACGCCGTGGGTTCGCTTTTTCCCTTTACCAGCCACAGCATGCATTTTCCACGCACCAGTGATGACAGCGATGCCGCATGGGTCGCCGGAGAAAACAAGCTCCTGCTGCCCTTGACCGGAGAAGACGGATCCATGCTCGGCGTGTTCGTGGCCAGGGGGGTCAAGCAGAAGGCCGCCACGGCTCTGCTTCCGCACTGGCCCGCTCTGCGCGCGCTCATTACGGACAACCTCCTGCTCTACAAACGCAGCCTCTGCGACCCGGTGACCGGGTTGTTCACGCGGCACTATCTGCTGCGCTGCATGGAGCGGGAAATTGAAACCCTGCGCGACCCCTTGCGCGCGGCTCCGGGCGCTTCCAGCCAGGCGGACGGCAGCCTGAGCGCAGGAAGAAGCGGCGAGGGCCTGGTCAGCGGGCCCGAGGAAATCCGGCGTTCCTCTCTGGCCACCCTGGTGGTGCGCCTGGCCGCTCTGCGCGACGTGGTGCGCGAATTCGGCTACCAGTTCGCCGACGAACTGATGGTGGCCCTGGCCGATGCCCTGGCGGCCGTGTGCCCGGAACAGGCCCTGGCCGCGCGTACCGGGGATTCGGAGTTTGCCGTGCACCTGCCCTCGGCGGGCCCGCGCGCCTGCCGCGCTCTGGCCGCGGACATCGTGCAGGCCATGCGTAAAGTCTTTCTGGTCCATCCCCTCAAACGCGAACAGGTAGGCATTTACGCCTCCGTGGGCTACACGCTGTACCCGCAGGACGTTGCGGGCCCCGTGTTCATGCGTCCGCCGTCGGAGCAGGCCCGCCTGATCCTCAGAAAAGCCCGTCTGGCCGCCGCTCTGGCCGAGGAAACGCCTTTTTCCGGCAGAACCGACGCTGATTCGGTCATGGGCTTTGGCAGCATCCTGGCCGAAGGCGGCCGGGTGCTGGAAAGCCTGCCCCTGTCCAGGGTGTTGGTCAGTCTGGGGTCCAACATGCACGCCCGGGAAGGCCAGCGTTTTTCGGTCTGGACCACCGGCTATGCCGGCGCGGAACAGGAAAGAAGCGCACACCCGCTCACCCCGCTGTACAAGGGCGAAATAGTGCTCATGGACGTGCATGATGATGTTTCCCAGGCCGAGGTCATTCACCTCGGCGAACCCGGCTGGAACATTGCGCCGGGCGATCATCTGGTGCTCCTGCCCGAGGAGCAGGGAAGCCTGGCCCGGACCGCTGGCGGAGAAGTGAAGCTGGACGCGGCCACCGGACTTTTGCGGCACGGCGACTTTCTGGCTCGTTGGGCCGAGGAGCGCGAACGCACGGACAGTTTTGCCCTGGCCCTGCTGCGCCTTGCGCCCAAACAGGACGCAGCGGCGGAACATGATCCCCAGGAGGGCGGCGCACATCCGGGCCGCTTCATGACCGAAGCCGTGCGCCTGTGCCTGGAAGACCTGAGCCTGGGAGATCCGGGCGCATCCGGCGCCCCGCCCCCTCTTGGCGGCCGCTATGGCTTGAACAGCCTGATTTTTTTTCACCCTTCACCGGACGTTGCCTCCCTGGCCGGACAATATGCCCGGTTGGCCGAAGCCATTGCCTCCCGTCTGGGTGTTGAGGTGGCTGCGGGCGTCGCCATGCACCCCTGTCTGGATTTTCGCAAGGCCGACGCCCTGGAAAACTGTCAAAAGGCCCTGGAATACGCCATGCTCCTGCCCAGGCCGCACGTGGGCGTGCTTGACTCCCTGGCTCTGAACATCAGCGCGGATAAACGCTTCAGCCAGGGCGACACCTTCGGGGCGATCAAGGAATACCAACTGGCTTTACTGGCCGACGAGAACAACAGCATGGCCTGGAATTCCCTGGGCATCTGTCTTGCGGGCCTGAGCCGCCATTCCGAAGCCGAGCGCCATTTTACTCGCGCCCTGGACTGCAATTCCGGCGATGTCATGGCCATGTACAACCTCGGCTACATGCACCAGTCCCAAGGGCGGCCCGGTGAAGCCGGAAAATGCTATGAGCGCTGCCTTGAGCTCGAAGCCGGACACCTGTATGCCCTTGTCCGTCTGGGCCAACTGGCGGAAAGCGCCGGTGATCGGAAAGCCGCCCGGCAATTGTACGAACAGGCCGCCGTGCTCCCCGGCGGCAAAAGCCTGACCTATCGGCATTTTGCCCGCCTGTGCATCAGCGAGGGCAACAGCGACGAAGCTCGGGAACACCTGCACGAGGCGCTCCTGCACGACCCGCAGGACGCCCTGGCCATGGCTCTCCTGTCCGGCATGTACCTGGACGCCGGAGAAGACCCGGAAATGGCCGCTTCCTTTGCCCGCCAGAGTGTTTCCCTGCGCCCCACCTTGCGCGGCGGCTGGCTGCAACTGGCCAGGGCCATGGAAGCCCTGGGCCGCGTCAAGGAAGCCAGGGAAGCGCGCCTCAAAGCCGGTGAAATGTAGGTAGCGCCTCGGTTTGCCGTGATACTTCGTCAGGCTTGCTTTGTCCTCCGGGGCAGGACCGTAAGAGTCCAGCCCCATCGGCCAAAGCTGCGCCTTCCTCGTCTGACGACAAACCGAGGCGCTACCGAAATGTAAGGTTTTTTACTTCAGCACAAGGAACACGCACCCATGTCCGCCTATGCCGCCTTACTCGACACCTTGAAAAACTCGCCCAAAACCTGGCTGATCACCGGGGCGGCAGGTTTTATCGGCTCCAACCTGGTCCAGTCCCTGCTCGACGCGGGACAAAAGGTGGTCGGCCTGGATAACTTTTCTACCGGCTACCGCAAAAACCTGGACATGGTCCGGGATGCCATAAGCCCCGAGGCCTGGAAAAACTTTCGTTTCGTGGAGGGCGATATCCGGGATTTGGCAACCTGCCGTTCGGTCTGCGTCGGATCCGACCACGTGTTGCACCAAGCCGCGCTGGGTTCGGTGCCGCGCTCTATTGAAGATCCCATTTTAAGCAACAGCAACAATATCGATGGGTTCCTGAACATGTTGGTTGCGGCCAGGGATGCGGGCGTGCGCAGTTTCGTCTATGCCGCTTCCAGTTCCACCTATGGGGACGAACCCACCCTGCCCAAAGTGGAGGATCGCATCGGCAAGCCTCTCTCCCCCTATGCCGTGACCAAGTATGTGAACGAACTGTACGCCGATGTTTTTGCCTCGGCCTATGGTTTCCGCAGCATCGGGCTGCGCTATTTCAACATCTTCGGACAGCGCCAGGACCCCGACGGCGCATACGCGGCCGTCATTCCCCAGTGGTTTGCCGACATCCTGCGCGCAAATCCGGTCCATATCAACGGAGACGGCGAAACCTCGCGCGATTTCTGCTTTATCGCCAACTGCGTGCAGGCCAACCTGCTCGCGGCCTGCGCCCAAAAGAACGAAGCCTGGAATCAGGTGTACAACGTGGCTTTCGGCCAGCGCACCACCCTGAACGAGCTCTTCCTTCTTATTCGGGACGAGGTTGTCCGGCACAGGCCGGAAGCGGCCAAGGCCGAAGCCGGGCACCGGGATTTCCGGGCTGGGGACGTGCGCCACTCTCTGGCCGATATCAGCAAGGCCCGCGAGTTGCTCGGCTATGATCCGGGATATGACGTGCGCAAGGGCTTACGCGAAGCGGGCGACTGGTATTTCAAAAATTTGGGATGATATTTATTTATGATGCGGGGCTCAAGCCAGCGGCTCAAAGGTCGTCAACAACGATACTCGGCAACAAGATGAACGTGAGCCCCAGCATTACCGACCACACCGTACCCCGCCAGGACCTAGCCGGTCTTGGACCTGGCATTCCGGAAAACAGCTCCGCGGTTTTCCGGGTATGGGGGTGCAGGGGAATCATTCCCCTGCCGGGGAGTCTGAGGGGCAGCGCCCCTCAGAAGTATGGACACCAGGAGCAAGGCCATGCGCATAACGATTTTGGGAGCGGGCAGTTGGGGCACGGCTCTGGCTCATCTTGCGGCTGACAAGGGCCTTGAGACCCTGCTGCTGGCCAGAGATGCCTCCCTGGCTGAAGAGATCAACACGCGGCATGAAAACAGCCGCTACTTACCCGGACTGCCTCTGTGCCCGGCCCTGCGTGCCGTGACCGATCCTGCCGTTGCCCTGGCCGGAGCGGATATTGTGCTGCTTGCCGTTCCCTGCCAATATCTGCGGGAAAGCTTGGTCCGCTTGGCGCCCCTGCTGCCGGATGACGGCGTGTTTGTCTGCGCAAGCAAGGGCATTGAACTTGGCACATTGAAGCGCATGTCCGAGGTCACCGCGGAAGCTCTGCCCGGCAAAAAACCGCGCTACGCCATTTTGTCCGGGCCGTCATTCGCCAGGGAAGTGGTGCAGGGCAAGCCCTCGGCCGTGGTCCTGGGCTGTGCCGATGCAGGCTTGGGCGAAGAATTGCGCGCCGTTTTTTCCACCCCGGCTTTCCGGGTCTATTCCAGCACGGACGTGGCCGGAGTCGAGTTCGGCGGGGCTATCAAAAACGTGATGGCCATTGCCGCGGGCCTGTGCGACGGCCTGGAGCTGGGGCATAACGCCCGGGCCGCCCTGATCACGCGCGGCCTGGCCGAGATGAGCCGCCTGGGCGAGGCTTTGGGCGCGCGCGCCGCTACCTTTATGGGCCTTTCCGGCCTGGGGGATCTGGTGCTGACCTGTACCGGGGATCTTTCCCGCAACCGCCAGGTGGGACTGAGACTGGCGACCGGAGAAAGCATCGGAAGCATCGCCGCTTCCATGCGCATGGTGGCCGAAGGCGTAAAAACCACCGAAGCCGTGTGCGAACTGGCTGCACAAATGGGGGTCGAGTTACCCCTGGCCTTTGCCGTGCGCCAGGTGCTGGGCGGAACCGCCCCGCTGGACGCTCTGCGCGCCTTGATGTCGCGGGCCTTACGGGAGGAATAGCATGCCGGTCGTCATGGGAACAGCGGGGCATATTGACCACGGCAAGACCACCCTGATCCGCACCCTTACGGGCACGGACTGCGACCGTCTGGAAGAGGAAAAGCGGCGCGGCATTACCATTGAACTCGGCTTTGCCGAACTGTCTCTGCCGGACGGACGTTCGCTCTCCGTGGTTGATGTGCCCGGACATGAAAAATTTGTGCGCACCATGGTGGCCGGGGCTTCCGGGGTTGACTTCATACTCCTGGTCATTGCCGCTGACGAAGGCGTCATGCCCCAGACCCGCGAACACCTGGAAATCTGTTCTCTGCTCGGCATCAGAGACGGCGTGGTGGCTCTCACCAAGACTGATGCCGCGGACGCCGAGATGCTGGAACTGGCCCGCGAGGATCTTGCCTCTTTCCTGGCCGGGACCGCGTTTGAAGGCGCTCCGGTTATTCCGGTCTCCGCGCGCACGGGCCACGGCCTGGACACGCTGATCGCCGCCCTGGCCGAAGTGGAGGCCCGTCTGGCCCCGGTGCGCTCCCAGGACCTGTTCCGTTTACCCATTGACCGGGTGTTCACCTTGCGCGGACACGGCACTGTGGTCACGGGCACCATGATCGCCGGTAGCGTCAGTGTGGGCGATAGTGTGGAAATCGAACCCTCGGGCCTGCGCAGCAAGGTGCGCGGCCTGCAAAGCCACGGCGGCGCGGTAAAGACCGCTCTTGCGGGCAGGCGCACGGCCGTGAATATTCCGGATCTGGCTGTGGAGCAGATACAGCGCGGTGCGGTGCTGACCTTCCCGGACACCCTGTTTCCCGCCGCCACCTGGGTGATCAACGTCACCTGTTTGGCTTCCGCGCCGCGTCCCCTGCGGCACAGGGCCGAAGTGCACTTTCACCACGGCTCGGGGGAAACCCAGGCCCGGCTTTATTTTGCCGACCGGGACAAACTTCTGCCCGGCGATTCCTGCCTGTGCGAAGTGCGTTTTGCCGAACCCCTGGCCGCAGTGTTCGGCGACCGCTGCGTGATCCGCTCATTCTCGCCCTTGCGCACCGTGGCCGGGGCCGTGGTGCTGAACCCCCTTGGCGTGGACATGCGCCGCCGTTCGCGCGCTTTTGCCGAGCGCTGTGAACAGGTGCTCTCGCTTGTGCCGGGCAGCGCACCATCCGATGAGGCGGAAAACAGCATTCTGACCCAACTGGCCTGCACCAGGGATGCGGATAAGGGCCTGTCTTTCGCCAAACTGCGCGTGTTGGCCAACCTTGACTCCCGCGCCCTGGACAAGCGTCTGGCCACGCTGTCCGGGAGCCAGAAGGTGTTCTGCTTTGACAAGGAACAACGTCTGTACCTGAGCGCGGATATCCTGGACCAGTTCTGCCTCTCTTGTGAAAAAGCCGTGGCCGACTTCCACGCCCGGCACGGGGAACGCCAGGGCGTGGCGCGTAGCGAGATTATTTCCGGCTGGGGCAAAAGCCTTGCCCCCAAGCTGGCGCATTTTGTCATTGAACGATTGATTAAAAAAGGCGTCCTGATTGCCGAGCAGGATCTGCTGCGTCTGCCCGCGCACAGCGCCAGCTTCAGCAAGGAGCAGGCTCCTTTGAGCGAAGCCATTCTGGCCGCGCACCAGCAGGCGGGAATGACGCCACCCAACCTGAACGAAGTGCTGGAAGCCATTGGCGCGAATAAAAAAGAAGCGGCCGCGGTGATGAACGCTCTACGCGCCTCCGGACAACTGGTGCGCGTGGCCGAAGGGCTGTGGTATGCCCGCGAACACCTGGATGCCGTCGAAGCCATTCTTCAAGAGTGGTTCCAGACCCATGAAAGTATTGACCTGGCTGGATTGAAGTCCGTGACCGGGCTGTCGCGCAAGTACCTTGTAGCCCTGCTGGAGCATTTTGATGCCCGGAAAATTACCATGCGCGTCGGCGACGTGCGCGTCCTGCGCTAGGCGCCAAAACTGCTTGTAACCTTAACAAGCCCTAGTATAAAAGATTTCGATGCACCACGATTCCCCAGGCAAGAACACCCAACTTGAATTCATGAGCAGCCGTCCCCCAACCCGGCCGCGCAAACGACTGTTCGTGGGTCTGGTCACGGGCACGTCCATTCTGCTCTGCCTGTTCATGCTGGTGGGCTGGATAATACCGGCCGTGGGCTTCGGTAATATCCATCCGTATATACCCTGGGTCACGGGTTTTCTGCTTGTCTGCTGCATCATACTTATTGCCTGGGCGTCCCTGGGCCTGGTGCTGCAAATTACCTGGGACAGACCTTTTTGGGGCGGCACCAAAGTACGGGGCGTCATCATCAAGTTTTTTCTGCCGATCATGGAACTGCTGGCCCGCCCCTTTGGTTTTTCCACCAATGAGGTGCGCCGCAGCTTCATTAAGGTAAATAACGAACTGACCGAAAAACTGCACCCGACTTTCAGTCCGGATCGCATCCTGATCCTGCTCCCGCACTGTCTGCAACGGGCCGACTGCCGCATCCGCCTGAGCTACAGTGTGGACGCCTGTGAACGCTGCGGCCGCTGTCCCATTGCGGGGCTGCTCGCCTTGCGCGACAAATACGGGGTCAATCTGGCCATTGCCACGGGCGGCACCATTGCCCGCAGAATCGTGGTGGAAACGCGGCCCGGACTGATCATTGCCGTGGCCTGTGAGCGCGATCTGACCTCGGGCATCCGGGATACCCACCCTCTGCCCGTGCACGGCATTCTCAACGACCGCCCGGAAGGTCCCTGTCTCAACACCCTTGTTCATCTGGATCTGATCGAACAGGCTTTACAGCGCTTTGCCCAAGTTGTCTCTTTCACCGCACAAGAACAGCAGCCGGGGGCGGAACAGCCATGAGCGGCAAAAAATTGTCCCTGCACCTGCACAAAGCCGGGCATGATCCGCGCGCGGCCGCCCTGGTGGCGCTTACGCAAACGCTGTTCGCAGGCGCGGACTCCCAGGCCGCGCTGGACGGGGTGCTTTCCTCGGCCGCCCTCATGCCCACGGATAAGCGCCTGTGCACGGAAATCACCTATGGAACACTGCGCTGGTACTTACGTCTGAAGGAGTTTTCCGAGCGTTTTCTCTCCCGGCCGGACAAACTCCCGGACGAAATGCGCCTGGCCTTGATTACAGCCCTGTATGAGATGGCTTTTTTGCGCGTGCCGCACCACGGCCCGGTGGGCTGGGCGGTCAAACATGTGGCCAACCGCTTCGGCAAAGGGCTCAGCGGCGTGGCCAACGGAGCCTTACGCTCCATGCAGCGCGGCCTCAAGGATTTTCATAGTCCGGATCTGCCCCTGGCAACACGGTATGCCATGCCGGAATGGCTGATCACTCTGTGGATGACAAGCTATGGGGAAACAGCAACGCTTGCCCTGCTGGAAGCAGCGCAGTCCGTTCCTCCCTCGGGCCTGCGCCTGAACCGCGCCAGACCCGGATGGATTGATGCGCGGGACAGCCTGCTGCGGGAAAACGCGGATAGCGCGCAAGTTGTCGGCGCTTCAGCCCTGGCTTTTCACGGCCCCTTGCCCTGGCAGGCCAAGGAACTGATCAAAGAAGGCAGGGCCAGCCGCCAGAGCGCGGCCTCGTATGAAGCTCTGGAGGCCTTCAGCCCCGCGCTCTGGCCTCAGCCCTTATGGGACTGCTGCGCCGGACGCGGCGGGAAAACCTTGGCTCTGCTGGAACAGGGAATTCCCGTGGCCCTGGCTTCAGACCCTTCGGCGCACCGGCTGGAGGGCCTCGGCAAAGAATATGCCCGGCTCGGCCTGACCGCTCCGCCCTGTCCCCCGGTGCTGGCTGTCGCGGCGGAGAGCGTTACGGAGACTTTCGGAACCATCCTGGTGGACGCCCCCTGCTCCGGCCTGGGCACCTTGGCCCGCCACCCGGAAATCCGCCTGCGCCGTACCCCGGAAGACCTGGACAGCCTCGCGGCCACTCAACGGCGTATCCTGGAGGCGGCCTGGCCTTGCCTGCGTTCCGGCGGATGTCTTATTTACCTCACATGCACACTGAACCCGGCGGAAAACCAGGATCAGATCACGGCCTTTACCGCAACCCACCCGGACGCCATGCACAAAGGCGCATTCCATACCCCCTTTGACTCCCCTCTGCGCGAGTTTTTCTACGGCGCGATGCTGGAAAGGCGCTAGGCCATTTTTTAGCACAGCCTAAAATGCATACCAATAATATACCGCTGTCACAGCCACCAGGCTGGCTGCCCGACAGGCCTGATTCGCCAAAACCAGAGGCAGGGCCAGGGCCGGGGAAAAAAAACCCGCATAGGACGGAAACTGGTGGCGCACAGCGCGCATCGGGGTCGAGATGATGTTTCCTACAAGCAGGGCCATAACGATTTCCCGCGGCGCCAAAGCTCCGGCATCAGCCAGGGCGGCAGCGGCCGAAAGGGCCGCCCCGGACTCGGACAACAAACTCATGGCCACAATACTCAGGCTCTTGGGATTGAGAAAAGCGAGCCAGCCCGAATGATCAGCCATCCAGCGCTCGGCCGCCCTGAATGCCCCGGCCTGCTGCAAAGCGAAAAAAAATACATAAATGGGAACGGTAAATATCAGCAACTTAACGATACGCTTCCTGAAACGGCCCCACGTGATGTCCACGGTTTTGCGCCAGTCCCTGGCCTGCTCCGCGCCCCGCTCTTCACACCCAATACGCCTTGCCTTGGGCTCGGGCAACATAAGCCTGCCCGCAACGAGCGTGCATACTGTGCGCAGTGCGGCCGCGGCAAAACAGAGCCCCACATACACAAAGGCCAGAGGCCCCAAAAAGGCGAAGACCAGCGAGAACAGCGTGGGCAGATGTACCAGAAAGGTAGGGGAACTGTTGAACAAATTGGCGAACATCAACTCGCCGCGCGTCATCTCTCCCCTGGCATGCGCTTCGGCCAGCAAGGCGTTGGAAGCGGCGGGCGAAAAAAAAGCCAGGGCAAAAGAAGCGGCCGAAGTTTCATGTAAATGCCCGGCCCTGGCCAGGGGCGCGGCCAGCTTGGCCACAAAACGCGTCCAGTGCAGGCTTTCCAGCAGACTGGCCAAAAGCAGGCCTATACACATGACGCCTGCCAGCCTGAGGAGCGGCAGGAGCAGTTTAGTGTATAAAAGCTCAACATCCATCGGGCATAAAACCTTCATCCCTCGGCAGACCCGGCTTAGCGGCTTCCGACCGGGCCAGCGAATCCACGGCCTCGTTTTCCGGGTGGCCCGCATGGGCCTCAACCCAGTGAAAACGTACCTTGTGCCGCTCCAAAAGGGGCACCAGCCGCTCCCACAAGTCACGGTTGAGCACCGGCTTGTTATCGGCCTTTTTCCAGTTTTTCCTGCGCCAATTGCTGAGCCAGCGCTTTTCAACAGCATCGCACAAATAGCGGGAGTCCGTGTGCAGAGCAACCGTGCAGGGCCGCTTCAGGGCCGAGAGAGCCATCAGGGCCGCGTAGATTTCCATGCGATTGTTGGTGGTCAGGGCAAAACCGCCGGAAAGAAACTTGACTTCACCCTGGTATTCCAGGCGGGCGGCCCATCCGCCGGGACCGGGATTGCCGAGGCAGGAACCGTCAGTATGAATGGATACGGAAGATGTGTCGGAAACTGTCATAATGTGGTGTGCGGCGAGTGCCTGGACAGGGATTGCCCTTGAACAGGCCCGGAGGGTTTCAATATTTCCATGCGGCGTTCACTGCTGAGCCAGAACCCGAGCAGCACAGCGCCGAAGAGCAGCAGAATCAGCAATATGCGGAAAAAACGTTGCAGAGGTGTTTCTTCATCCAAAAACTTGCGATTGCGCCGCGGCAGACGAAAGAGCTTCATCAGGCAAAACTCCGGTGAGATAGAAATAGCTATTTTTATAGCATGTTACACTTGAAACTGTCGCATAACTGTTCAGAGAGGAGCATTGTACTATTTCCAATAGTACAATGTTCCAGCCCTGCGAAAGTGCTGTCTGAAGGGTACTGCTTGACCATTTTCAAAGTGTCCTCTATTGTCTAACCCATTATGAATTGGGACTGGGAAAAACTACAAGAAAAACGGCAAAGGCAAGGAAGAACGCCGCCCCCTCAAGGGGAAGGCCCGGGAAATCCTTTTGAAAATTTCAATCCGAGCGGCTTTTTGTCCAAACTGTTCAACCGGGGGGTTCCGATCGGCCCCCTGCTCATTGTTGCTCTCCTCATCTGGCTAGCCTCAGGTATCTTTATTGTCAAGCCCGGCGAGGTCGGAGTCGTCACCAGATTCGGCAAGTTCAATCGAGAGGTGATGGACGGCCCACACTATCATCTGCCCTATCCTTTTGAACAGGCGGAAATTGTTGTTGCCGAGCCCTTGCGCACCATGGTTATCGGCCAGACGCTCGAGGGCGGCCGTACCGCGGGCTATAAAAGCGGCACCGGGAAAACCGTGGCTGAAGAAGCCAGCATGTTCACGGGTGACGAAAATATCGTTCACCTGCGTTTTAACGTGCAGTATAACATCAGCGAACCGCACAAATTCCTGTTCAATGTGCGCGATCCGGAAACCACCATCAAGAGCGCCGCTGAGGCCGCCATGCGCGAAGTGGTCGGCCGCAGCATGATCGACAGCATTCTGACCATCGGCCGCACGGAAATCCAGGTGGAAACCCTGCAAGTGCTGGAAAATATTCTCACCCCTTATAATATGGGAGTAAGAATTCACACGGTACAACTTTTGGACGCGCAACCGCCACCGGATGTGGAAGCCGCCTTCAAGGATGTGGCCAGCGCCCGTGAGGACCGGATACGCAGGATCAACGAGGCCGAAGCGTACCGTATGCAAATCGTGCCTGTGGCTAACGGTACGGCCCAGAGCATGCTCAACGCCGCGCGCGGTTACAGCCGCCAGGTGGAAGAAGCCGCCACCGGTGAAGCTCAACGCTTCCTGGCTATGGTGGACGAGTTCAGCAAGGCCAAAGATATAACCAGGAAACGCATGTATCTTGAGGCCATGGCTGACCTGCTCTCCGCCTCCGGCTTGCAGAAAATCGTGATTTCCAAGGACGCCAACGGCAATGTGTTGCCCCTTTTGAATCTTGACCCGTCTTCCGCTCCCTTCAAGAACGCGCCGGGACAGCAGGCCGCCCCGGCCGGGGAGGCAAACGCCCGATGAACCGTCAAACCATCATCCTGCTGGCCGTTGTTGTCATTATCGCCCTGATCGGCAGTCAATCCGTGTTTTTCGTCAACGAACGCGAACGAGCCATCGTATTGCAGCTTGGCGAAGCCATAGAAGATACCGCCCGCACACCGGGCCTGAACTTCAAACTGCCCTTTATCCAGAACGTGGTCTTCTTTGATGCCCGCCTGATGGTATTTGAGATAGCCAAGACAGAGACGCTGACCGCGGACCTGAAAGCCTTTGAAATCGATAACTACGTGTGCTGGCGCATCACCGACCCCATGCTCTTTTACCGTTCCCTGCGCACTGAGCGGGCCGCGGAAAAACGCCTGGATGAAATCGTGTATTCGCAACTGCGCGCTGCTATCGGCGGTAAGGAATTGAACGAGGTGGTCTATACCAAGCGCGCGGCCATTATGGCGGATGTCTTGAACAGGTCGCGGACTCAAGCCGAACAGTACGGAGTAAGCGTCGTGGATGTCCGTATCAAACGCACGGACCTGCCGAACCGGCCGGCCATCTATGGCCGCATGAACGCCGAACGCCAGCGCATGGCCAACAGATACCGCTATGAAGGCGAATCCGAGTTTTTGCGCATCAGATCCGAAGCGGAGATGCAGCGCGACATCATTCTGGCGGATGCAAACAGGGAGAGCATCATTATACGGGGTAAAGCGGACGCGAACGCGATCAGAATCTTTGCTGAAGTACTCTCCGTGGACCCCGCTTTTTATGAGTTTTCCAAAAGCCTGGAGGTGTACAGGAAAGCATTTAAAGACAACAGCCGGATAGTTTTTTCCAATGAGGACCCTTTACTCAAGTATCTCAAATAACGCTATCACGATATATAGCTATGGCGATATATTGTTTTGATGGCGGAGAGTTACACGGGGGGAATGTTCTCGCAGGTCCGGACAACCTGCTCTCCCCTGGAAAGTAGTGCTGCGCCTTCATAATAGGGAACATGTGAAGGTTTTATATCATTTATTTTGTATAAAGAATCGATATTCGACTTGCCTAATCCACTTTTGTTCTTATGTATAGATTCTGTGTGGCTGTTATCCGATGGAATGCCAATGTATTTGCCGCATTCCGAATACCGGAGCCAAAGCTTTATATCGCAGAATACGTATCGTTTCCGGTATCTTACTATTCCTTTGGGATTAAGAGCCTGGGTTCAGATCTACCGGAAATGCACAATGTACTCGTGACCATATGAAGTGAATTCCGCTCCGTAAAGAATCGAACGAAGGATATTGAGGAGAAACAAAGTGGTCAACTTCGAAGAAATTTTCGAACGCATCAAGCTCGCAACAAATACAAGAACTCAAGTTGAACTGGCTGAAGTCCTGGACATCAGGCAGTCAAGCATCTCCGATGCTAAAAGACGTAATTCCGTTCCCTCAGACTGGTATATGAAACTTTTTGAACAGTTCGGACTTAATCCGGACTGGCTGAAAAAAGGCAGCGGCCCCATGTACCTGCGCACCGAGCAAGGCTATGTCCCTGTGGATGCTCCGGCCGGCGCTCTTTGTGAGGATGTGGCCCGCTACGGCGGACCTGACGCCAAAAACATGATTGTGCAAGTACATACCACGCAACCCTCTACCGACGAAAACGATGCCCTGTCCACGGTCGGCAGGCTGAGCATCCCCCAATCCTTTGCCACCCCCGGTGTCTACGTGGTGCGCGCCGACTCCTCAGGCATGGAGCCCGCGATTCTCAAAGGCGCTTACGTGGGCCTGGATACAACGAAAAAACACGTGGCCTCGGGGGAAATGTACGGGATACGCCTGCCCTATGAGGGAGTTGTATTCAAACGCGTGTTCATGGATACGCAGAACAACCGTCTTATTCTCCGGAGCGACAATGCCTTGCATCCGGAAGTCACTATGCCTGTACAAGGGTATGAAGAGCACATCGTAGGCCGGGTGGCCTGGGTGCTGCAACGCGTATAAATGCTGATCCCGCAAAGGTTGCCGGGGCCCGCGTGGGTCCCGGCAACCCCATTCCTCATTTATGGCATTTTTATGCAATGCCTTAATCGCATTGACAAACAATGCGAAACATGACACGAGAACAATTCTGCCGCAAAATTGCGGTAAGACATATGGGCTCTGCGTTCCATGACGCGGATGCGCCGGATATTTTCCCGAGGGAGCGTATGGCCAAAGAAGAAGCATTGGAAATTGACGGTACTGTGCAGGAAGCTCTGCCCAACGCCATGTTTCGTGTCGAACTGGAAAACGGGCATGAAGTGCTTGCCCATATTTCCGGCAAGATGCGTAAGTTTTATATCCGCATTCTGCCCGGAGACCGGGTCAAGGTGGAGCTTTCCCCCTATGATCTGACGCGCGGGCGCATCACCTACCGCATGAAGTAAGGGCCGTACAAAACGGCCCACGCAGAAAACCGCACCCTCCAGAGAAAGGTCGGCAAAGAAATTTTACGGAATAACGCCGCTTTCGAAAAGCCCCCTCTCGACTACCCCTGATCGCACTCGCGAATGAAAGCCGCCACAACAACGTCATCGCTCTGGATTCGGAACGCCGCTTTCCAGAGTCGCACACCAGGCGTAAGGCATACCGCACTCTCATAATGAGGTGTCCAAGCGGGAATTATTGCTTGAAATATCGGCCTAAATAAAGCAGATTAAGTAAAAATAACGTATCAGGGAGATGCGCCATGAGTAATGTCTTTTTGAAAGGCCGGAGTCATAACGTTTTCACTTGGGACAGCCTTGGCGATATCAAGGCAGGCCGTGGAGACATGGGCGAAGATATGCCCGTGCTGGTATACCGCTTGATGCAGTATACCATGTTGGATGTACTGACCAAGGCGCACGGCGGAGAACAGGCGAACGAATACTTCCGCCAGGCCGGTTTTTTGGCCGGGGTGGAGTTTGCCAAAAATACGCTGGATCTGAAAGTGGATTTCAACGCCTTTTTGGCCAACCTGCAAAACCTGTTGCAAACCCTGAAAATCGGCATTTTGCGCCTGGAAGCGTTTGATCCTGAAACAGGGAGCATTGTGCTCACGGTAGGACAGGATCTGGATTGCAGCGGATTGCCCGTTACTAACGAAAACGTGTGCAATTATGACGAAGGGTTTATTGCCGGTATTCTTGAGGCATACACCGGAAAGAAATACCAGGTCCGTGAGGTGGATTGTTGGGCCAACGGCGATAGAGTATGCCGCTTTAGCGGCGTTGTTGTGGAGTGATTTCAGACTGCAAACACGATGGCAAAGCAGCCTGTATGGTGTTGCCGTACATGTGTATTCCCGAAAGGTAGAATATTGTGGACCCGATTGCAGAGGTTTTATTTAATTATTTGCGTGATGTCTTATACAGTCCGGCACGCGCCGCGCTGGATCTGGAGCGTTTGCCCCAAGGCTTCCGTGATTTGGGGGAAGGCTTAAAATATCTCGCGGAGTGTATTTCTGAAACCAGGAAGTTTGCCAATGCCCTGTCCAAGGGAGATCTGGACGGGGAAATGCCGTCGTCCGGCAATGAGGTCGCCGCTCCGCTGAAATCGCTGCATGCGTCGCTGAAACATTTAACTTGGCAAACCCAACAGGTAGCTCAAGGAGACTATCTGCAACGCGTCGAATTTATGGGGAATTTTTCCAGAGCCTTCAACGCGATGGTACAGCAGTTGGATGAGCGCCACAAAATAAATGAAGATACAAAATATAAGCTGCAACAATATGTAAATCTCCTGTTGAGCAACTGCCCGGATATTATCCTGCTGTTTGACGTTCACGGGCATGTTGTTCTTACAAGCGTATCCTATCTGCAACACTGCGGAATAGAAGACGCAAGCATCATCCGGGATAAATCATTCCATGAGCTGTTTTCCCCTGTGTTAAGCGACGCTTTTTTGCAGCATATGACCGGCTTGCTTCAGGCGGCTGTTGCGTACAAGTGTTCATCGGAGATGGAGCAAGCGATCGCCTTTGGCCAGGATGATAGATTACGCCATTACTCCATTCAGGTTATCCCTATGCTGGACGAACGAGGCACGGCTGTCGGAACGATGCTTTTTTTCCATGACATGACTGAAAGTGTACGCGCCCAACATGCGGCTGAGCGGGCCCGTGAACTGGCCGAGCAATCAACGCGCGCCAAGTCAGACTTTCTTGCCCGCATGAGTCATGAAATGCGCACCCCGATGAATGCCATTATCGGGATGACCACCATTGCAAAAACTGCCGACGCTCCTGAGCGCAAGATATACTGTTTAGACAAAATCAACGAAGCTTCACAGCACTTGCTCGGCGTTATTAATGATATTCTGGACATGTCCAAAATTGAAGCTGACCAGTTGGAACTGTCGCTTGGCGAATGCAACGTTGCGCAGATGATGCAACGTGTCGTCGGCAGCATGAATTTTCGCATTGAAGAGCGAAAGCAGGCCTTATCGCTCGATATTGATACCAATATACCTGCAACCATCATATCGGATGAACAACGTCTGTCCCAGGTTATTACCAACCTGCTGACCAATGCTGTAAAATTTACGCCTGAGCACGGCGCCATAGCGCTGACGGCAAAAAAAATTGCCGAAGAGGATGAGATATGCACCATCCGCTTTGTGGTGAAGGATACCGGAATCGGCATATCCGAAGAGCAGCGGAACGGCCTGTTTGCCTCCTTTGAACAGGCTGATGGCGGCATTTCCCGTAAATTCGGCGGAACCGGGCTTGGTTTGGCCATCGCCAAACGTATCATCGATATGATGGACGGCCGCATATGGGTCGAATCCGAACTCGGCAAAGGCGCTTCCTTCCTGTTTGAAATCAGGGTCAAAACCGGCGCTTCGAGCAAAGAAGCCTCTCAAGAGGGGCCGGCATGCGAGGCGCATGACGGCGCCCTGGGCGGCATTTTTGCCGGGAAGCGGGCGCTGGTGGCGGATGATGTCGAAATAAACCGTGAAATTGTAGCTTCACTGCTTGAAGATACTGGAATAGAGACGGTTTTTGCGGTTGACGGTGCGGAGGCGGTTGCAAAATTTTCCGCCGCGCCTGACGCGTATGACCTCATCCTGATGGATATTCATATGCCGGATGTGGACGGGTATGAAGCGACCAGGCAAATCCGCGCATCAGGTTTACGGAAAGCGGATAGCATACCGATCATTGCCATGACGGCCAATGTGTTCCGCGAGGACATCGAACGGTGCCTGGCCTCGGGCATGAACAGCCATTTGGGCAAACCGCTTGATGTTGCCGTGGTGATTGCGGAGCTTAAAAAACACCTGCTGTAAGTTTGAAAAAGACCTGCCAATAGCAAAGGGCGCGGAAGTTACCGCGCCCTTATGTTTTTCCAAATGCCGGTGCGGGACAGAGCCCCGCATATAACAGACTTACTTCACTTCGACTTCAGCGCCGGCTTCAAGCAACTGCTTCTTGGCATCTTCGGCCTTGTCCTTGGCCACGGCTTCGAGCAGGCTGGAGGGAGCGCCGTCAACTTTGTCCTTGGCTTCCTTGAGGCCGAGGCCGGTCAGGGCGCGGACAACCTTGATCACGCCGATTTTATTGGCGCCGGCTGCCTTCAGAATGACGTCGAATTCCGTCTTTTCTTCTTCGGCGGGAGCGGCGGCAGCGGCGGGCATGGCCATCATGGCGGCAGCGGGAGCAGCGGCGGAAACGCCGAACTTCTCTTCCAGTTCCTTGATGAATTCAGACAGTTCGAGCACGGTCATGTTAGCGATGAAATCAACAACTTGTTCTTTGGTAACGGACATGGATTTTCTCCTTCAAAGGTCTTTGGCTTGAATCTCTTACGCGGCCTTTTTCTCTTCAATGGCCTTAAGCGCGTAGAGCACTCCGCGAATGGTGTTGGCCAGCAGCGACACAAAGTTTGTGGGCACTGCGTTCAAGGTGCCAAGGGTCTGGGCAAGCAGTTCGTTTCTGCCGGGCAGCTTTGCCAGAGCATTGATCTGATCGGCGGAAAGGAATTTGCCGTCCAGGCTGCCGTGGCGAATCTCCAAGGTCTTGCTGGTCTTGGCAAAATCCGACACCGCTTTGGCAAGGGCGACCGGATCTTCCATTCCAAGGGCAATGGCGCAGTTTTCACGGAAGTTGTCTTTGATGACGTCATGCGTACCGCCGTTAAAGGCGATACGTGCCAGGGTGTTCTTCACAACGACGAGTTCGCCGTTTACTTCGCGAAGCTTCACCCTGAAGCGGGTCATCTCTTCCACCGGCATTCCCTTGAAGTCAGCGACCACCGCGATGGAAGACTTCTCGGCTGAGGCCTTGATCTTCTCAATGACTGCGGCTTTTTCAGTTCTGTTCACGCGACTCTCCTGGAGTTGCAGGCGTCTCCCGCCGGATAAAGCGCTTCAGACAATAAGCCTGAAGGCCGTAGCATGCGGGGGCAGCCTTTGTGCTGGTGGAAATGAGAGCCTTCAGATAAGTCTCGGCCGGGCTTACCTCAGCGATTGCCATTATATGGCCGCCTTGCGCCGACTGTCTGTGACTCAGATTTCCAGGTCCTCTGCCAAGCGGGAACAGGTTCCCGCAATCGAAGGGACTAAACCTTTACCTTAACAGGGAACCGTTAAGGTCTGGTTGGGGCCTGTTGCCACTATGAGGATTTTTGTTCTCTGCCGAGGAAGAATCGCTTTTTATGGAGGGAGTGTACTCTTATGGTACTCGACCGGAATAAAAAGCGATTCTGACGAAGGCAGGGGGCAAAAAGACCATAGTGGCAGCAGGTCCTAAGCAGTCCCTTCGATAAATTTACGAATAACCGTGGGGTCAACCTTGACGCCGGGGCCCATGGTAGTGGACACAGCCATAGCCTTCATATAGGTGCCTTTGGCGGCGGAAGGCTTGAGCCGGTTCACTTCAGCCAAAAGCGCCCGCAGGTTGTCCAGAATTTTTTCCGAGCCAAAGGAGACTTTGCCCAGCGGCGCATGCAGCACCCCGGCCTTGTCCACCCTGAACTCCACACGTCCGGCCTTGATTTCGTTCACCGCGGCGGCAACGTCAAAGGTAACGGTGCCGGTCTTGGCGTTGGGCATCAAGCCGCGCGGGCCGAGTACCCGGCCAATCTGGCCCACCAGGGCCATCACGTCAGGGGTGGCGATAGCGGCGTCAAAATCGAGGAAGCCTTCCTTAACCTTGGCCACCAAGTCTTCGCCGCCCACAAAGTCGGCCCCGGCAGCCTTGGCTTCGGCTTCCTTCTCACCCTTGCAAAACACGGCCACACGCACGGTCTTGCCCAGACCGTGCGGCAGGGGCACGGCGCCGCGCACCATCTGGTCGGAATACTTGGGTTCAACGCCGAGACCCAAAGCCACGTCAACGGTTTCATCAAACTTGGCGAAAGAAGCGGCCAAAGACTTGGACACAGCGTCTTCCACTGTATATTTCTGCTGTAAATCCACATTCTCTATGGATTTGCGGAATTTTTTCCCATGTTTGGGCATGGTGCACCTATTTCCTCTTCGTTTGAATCTCCTGCCGGATTATGCCGCGGGCCAGGCCCCGGCACGGCAGTCGTAATGATTAAACGCTACTTAACCTCAAGGCCCATGCTGCGGGCAGTGCCGAGAATGGATTTCTTGGCGGCTTCCATATCCTTGGCAGTCAGGTCGGGCATTTTCAGAGCCGCGATTTCTTCCACCTGTTGCATGGAGATGGTGCCGATCTTGTTTCTGTTCGGCTCGCCCGACCCTTTCTCGACCTTGGCCGACTTCATGAGCAGTACCGCAGCCGGAGGGGTCTTGGTGATGAACGTAAACGAGCGGTCATGGTACACCGTGATCACCACGGGAATAACCATGCCCTTTTCATCGGCGGTCTTGGCGTTAAAGGCCTTGCAGAACTCCATGATGTTCAGACCGTGCTGGCCCAGGGCCGGGCCCACGGGCGGGGAAGGGTTGGCCGCCCCACCGGGAATCTGCAGCTTGATCTTAGCTATTTCTTTCTTGGCCATGAGAGTATTCCTTTACAAAAGCATCCGCACAGCTTTGCCCCGAAAAAACGTTGGGGCCGCAAAACGCATGCTCTTTGTTATCCTTTGGATACCTGGACAAAGTCCAGTTCCACGGGAGTCTGCCTGCCGAAGATCGACACGGAGACGCGCAGTTTCCCTTTGTCATAGTTGACGTCTTCCACAACGCCGTTGAAGCCGCCAAAAGGCCCGTCAATGACCCGCACTTCGTCCCCGCGTTCAAAGTTGAACTTGGGACGGGGCTGCTCCTGACGCGCCTCCATCAGGGAGCGGATACGGTCAGCTTCCGAATCGCGCATGGGGGTCGGCCTGTTCTTGCCGCCCACAAACCCGGTCACCTTGGGGATGGACTGCACCAGATGCCAGGAAAAATCGTTCATCTCCATGCGGACCATCACGTAACCGGGATAAAACTTGCGCGTAAAGGTCTTTTTCTCGCCGCGCACCAGTTCAATGACTTTTTCCGTGGGGATGACCACTTCCTTGATAAAGCCCTGGTCCTGTTCCGTGCGCATCATTTCCTTGATGGTCTGCTCCACCCGGTTCTCAAAACCGGAGTAGGTGTGCACGATGTACCAGCGCGCCTTTCCCGTGGTTTCTGGAGAGTCTGTCATGTCACAACCCTATGGAGAGGATGGATTCCATAATCTTGGAGAGTACGAGATCCGCTATGCCCAGGAAAATAGACATGACCACCACAAGAGCGAGCACGGCAATGCTCGTGACCTTGACTTCCTTGCGGGTCGGCCAGGAGACCTTGCCAAGCTCGGTTTTGGCGTCTTCAAAATACTTGCCGAGAGCCTGTATCTTGGAGGGCGAGCGATCAACGGCGACTGCCGCGATCTCTCCCGCCTTGTCCAGTTTTTTCTGTTTGGTGGCCATTGCGATTGCACCTTTATCCAATGCGGTCACAGCCTTATGGAATGCGACGGCAAGGGGTAATCCTTGCCGCGCATACTTTCAAAGGCTTATGGCAGGGCAGGAGGGATTCGAACCCCCAACATGCGGTTTTGGAGACCGCCGCTCTAGCCGTTAGAGCTACTGCCCTGTGTTCACTACTTTGTTTCGCGGTGGAGCGTCATTCTCTTGTCCCAGGGACAATACTTCTTCAGCTCCAGGCGGGAAGTAGTATTCTTTTTGTTTTTGCTCGTGGCGTAGTTACGCCGTTTGCACTCGGTGCAGGCGAGCAGAATATTAATGCGCATGGGCTTACTCCGGAAGAATTTCGGAAACTACGCCCGCGCCCACGGTGCGGCCGCCTTCGCGGATGGCGAAGCGCAGGCCTTGCTCCATGGCGATGGGAGCGATCAGTTCCACGATGAAGGTGGCGTTATCGCCGGGGATAACCATTTCCACGCCTTCTTCAAGAGCGATGATGCCCGTGATGTCCGTGGTACGGAAGTAGAACTGCGGGCGGTACCCGGTAAAGAACGGCGTGTGACGGCCGCCTTCTTCCTTGGACAGCACGTACACTTCCGCCTTGAACTTCTTGTGCGGAAGGATGGACTTGGGAGCGGCAAGAACCTGGCCGCGTTCCACATCGTCACGCTTCACGCCGCGCAGCAGGGCGCCGATGTTGTCGCCGGCCTGGCCCTGGTCGAGCAGCTTGCGGAACATTTCAACGCCGGTGCAGGTGGTCTTCACCGTGGGCTTGATACCCACGATTTCGACTTCTTCACCCACCTTGACAACACCGCGCTCAACCCGGCCGGTCACAACAGTACCGCGGCCGGAGATGGAGAACACGTCTTCAATGGGCATCAGGAACGGCTTGTCGATTTCGCGCAGCGGCTCGGGAATGTAGCTGTCGCAAGCGGCGAGAAGCTCCACGATGCACTTGGCTTCCTCGGAATTCGCATCGTCGGTTTCCAGAGCCCTCAGAGCGGAACCGCGGATAACGGGCACGTCGTCGCCGGGGAAACCATAGGAAGACAGGAGTTCCCGCACTTCCATTTCCACCAGTTCGAGCAGTTCTTCGTCGTCCACCATGTCGCATTTGTTCAGGAACACGACGAGGCTGGGCACGCCGACCTGACGGGCGAGCAGGATGTGCTCGCGGGTCTGGGGCATGGGGCCGTCGGTGGCGGCCACAACGATGATGCCGCCGTCCATCTGGGCAGCGCCGGTGATCATGTTCTTGATGTAGTCGGCGTGGCCGGGGCAGTCAACGTGCGCGTAGTGACGGTTTTCGGTTTCGTACTCCACGTGCGCGGTGGCAATGGTGATGCCGCGCTCTTTTTCTTCCGGAGCCTTGTCGATCGAAGCATAATCGACAAACTTGCCGAAGCCCTTCAGACCGGCAATCTTGGTGATGGCGGCGGTCAGAGTGGTTTTGCCGTGGTCGATGTGACCAACGGTGCCGATGTTAACGTGAGGCTTTGTGCGCTCAAATTTTTCCTTACCCATGATCGGTCTCCCTCAATAAGTGATGATCGTGTGCTAATTTTTGTTTTCTCGGATGCAAGGGGAAATGGAGCCCACGAGCAGGATTGAACTGCTGACCTCGTCCTTACCAAGGACGCGCTCTGCCGACTGAGCTACGTGGGCTTCTCCGTAAAATTTACGCAGAAAGGGGGGAGGAACGAAGGACGTGCTATGGAGCGGGAAACGAGACTCGAACTCGCAACCCTCAGCTTGGAAGGCTGATGCTCTAGCCATTGAGCTATTCCCGCATATCCGCCGTAGTTCCTCGACAGCTTTCTGTCTCCTACAGCCTTTGCATTCCAGTCTGGTGGTGGAGGGTAGATTTGAACTACCGAAGTCGTACGACGACAGATTTACAGTCTGTTCCCTTTGGCCACTCGGGAACTCCACCACGTATCTGGAGCCGGCGATGGGACTCGAACCCGCAACCTGCTGATTACAAATCAGCTGCTCTGCCAGTTGAGCTACGCCGGCAAACGAATTCGTGCTAATACGTCCAGTTCGGGAAAAAGGCAAGAAAAAAATCCTTTTTCCGGCGAAAAACGCGCACTCCGTTCCGGGCTCGCGCCCGGAAGACAGGTAATATAGAGAAGAGCTTCGCTTGTCAATCTTCCGCACCTTGGCGGGAAAGATGTTCCGCAGCGTAGCTGCGGAACCCGCCTGCATCGCTATAAGCGCCTACCGGCGCGGCCGGACCTGCGGCCCGGCCCCTCGCGGGGCGTTAAGGAAGCCGCTTTTAAAGAAAGCGTGGCATGGCCCCGAAACACGCCTGCATCGCTATAAGCGCGGCGGCAAATATGCCGAAGCATAGCGTGCCGCCGCGCATTTCAAAGGTGCACTGCTCGATTGCTATTTTGGCTGCGTATCCACAAACTTCTGCTTGACGTTTGTGAAGGTCGCCAGTTCCTCAACCAGTAAATTTTTAAAGTCCGCTCCTTCCATCCATACAGGGCTGAACCCGAACTGGAGGCCGAAATCCGTGAATATCGGGCCAGCGGCGGCCTGTTTGCACGCCTCAAGCAGTTTTGCCCTGATTTCGGGCGGTGTGCCTTTGGGCAGCATAATGCCGCGCGTGATGCCCACTTCCAGAGGGATACCCATTTCCTTCAGAGTAATCGTCTGCCGCAGGGGCTCGTAGTGGATCTTGTCCAGGGGCTGACCTGTCGCCAGCACGCGGATAAGCCCGTCTTTCACTTCCGGCAGCATGATCGGGGAATGCACGATGCCCGCGTCCACCTCGTTGCTGAGCATGCCTTTGCGGAAGGGTCCGCCGCCCTGATAGGGCACGATGCGGAATTTGCCCCCCGTATAGCCGTGGATGCCCGCCGCGAAAAGCAGTTGCGCTCCGGCGGGCGTTGCCGAGGCAAGCGTCAGGGCGCCGGGATTTTTTTCCGCCGCGTCCAGGAAATCCTTCAAGGTGGTGTAGCCTCTGTCCTTATGCGCAAGCACCCAGGTTGGCGTACTGTAAAAGGCGCAAAGATAATCGAAGTCTTCCAGGGTGAAGGGCGTATTCTGGAAGACCATCGCCGTCGTAACGTCCGAGGAACCCTGCAACAGCAGGGTATAGCCGTCCGGCTTCGCCTTGGCGACCTGGAAGGTTCCGGTAATCCCTCCGGCCCCCACCACATTGTCCACAAGCACGGTTGTTCCGAGGCTTTTTTCCAGCGCGGCGGCAAAGGCTCTGGCGATGCTGTCCGTTCCGCCGCCCGCGGGCCAGGGCACGATAATACGAACCGGCTCTGATGGATACGCGGCCTTGGCCGGAGAAAGACCGGCAGTCACAGACAGAAGCGACAGGAAAGCTGCCAGAAGGCAGTATTTGAGGCATCGCATATTCTTCCCTCACATGTTGATGGTTGGGTTAGGCCGTGGCTGGTGACGCGTCTTTTTGCAAGGCGAAATATATCTCCTTGCCGATAATGTATAATATAAGCGCAAAAAAGCATTTTCTGGGCCAGGTTTCCACAAAAACCAGCCAGTTGTCGTTGCTCAGGGACAGGGCGAGGCGCAGATTGACCTCGATGATCGGCCCCAGAATAACGCCCAGCACCACAGTGGGGATGGGGAAACCGCGCTTTTCCATGAAAAAGCCCAGAATGCCGAACAGCACGGCCAGCATCACCGGGAAGGGATTGTTGGTTCCCGCGTAGCAGCCTACCATGGCCATGATGAGGACAAAGGGAAAAACCCAGGCCCGGTCATTCTGTAAAAGGAAAATGTAGGGCCGGATGGCCAAAACGCCCAGAAGAAACATGAACACATGAGCCACGCCAAGCCCGGCCAGCAGGCCGTATACTATTTCCGGCGACTCTTTGACCAGGGTGATGCCGGGCGTCAGACCGTGCAGCAGGAGAGCGCCCAGCATGATGGCCGTGGAACCGTCCCCCGGCAGGCCCAGGGTGAGCATGGGCAGCATGGTGCCGCCGGTAACCGCGTTGTTGGAGGCTTCCGGCGCCAAAATGCCGTCCGGGTTGCCTTTACCGAAGCTGTCCGGGTCTTTCGAATTTTTCCGCACTGTCGCATAGGCGAGCCAGGCGGAGCCTTCCGCCCCCACACCGGGAACGGCCCCGACAAAAAGACCGTAGAAAGCGCCGATCACAATGGCCCGCCAGCGTTGAAACAATTCCCGCACAGGCGGAAGAGCCAGGCCGACCTTCCCGCGGATGCGGGTCATGCCTTCCTGTACCCTGTGGAGATCGGAAAGCACCACGGCAATGCCGAAAAAGCCCACCAGGGCGGCGGCAAAGTCTATGCCGCCGAAGAGTTCCTCCATGCCGAAGGTCATGCGCGGAGTGGCGTCCTGCGGATCGAGACCCACAGTTGCCAGCAGCAGCCCGAGCAGCATGCCGATCATCCCTTTGAGCATGCTGCCCCGCACAAACGAAGAAACCATCACCAGACCGGCCAGTCCTACCAGGGCGACGTCCGCCGGACCGGATTTTATGGCAATGGCGGCGATAACCGGAACGCACAGACTGGCCGTGATCCAGCCGATAAGTCCTCCCGCGGTTGACCCCATGGTGGCGTAGCCCAACGCTTCGGCGGCTTTGCCCTGCAAGGCCATCGGGTGGCCGTCGAGCACCGTGCAGGCGGCGGCCGGCGTGCCCGGAGTGCGCAGCAGAATGGCCGAATACGAGCCGCCCAGCTTGGTGCCCACATAGACCCCCATCATGATCAGCATCGCGGGCATACCGGGCAGGGGATAGGTAAGCGGCAACAGCATGATCATGGCCATGGGCGAACTCAAGCCCGGCAGCGCGCCTACCAGAATGCCCAGGGCGGTACCCGCAAAGATCACCCACATATTGTACCAGCTCGTGATATGCTCAAAACCCATGAAGAGTTCGGCGAACATAACGGGTCTCCTTATGCTGTGCGCTCACAAGCGCAGGCCGAGAGCGGTGACGAAAATAAGGTGCAAGACGATGGCGCCGATCACGGTGATGACCGCTATTTGCAGCACGTTTCTTTTACCGTAAACCGGAAACAGGATGCCAAGGAAGCCCGCGCACAGAAGCACGAACGGAATTTTTCCGATCAGGTTCACAAAGACGAGCAACAAAACAATGGTCACCGCGGCGCGGATAAGCGAGAGCCTGTCAACCGCGGGCAGAGCTGCCTGTTTTTTCCGGACGGACAGGGCAAGGCCCGCGTTGATCAGGCAGAGAAAAAGCAGCAGCCCCGCATAAATGTTCGGCAGAGTGCTGAACGGCAGGCCGCTTGCATACTGGAAAGACAAGCTCGGGCGCTGCGTGGTGTTGATGGAGACAAGGGCCGTTACCGCGATGGCGGCCAGCACTCCCGTCAACGCCAGTTCTTTTAGCGTGTCGCGCATATGTTTGCGTCCTTTGCGCACTCAGGCGCGCCTTTTGAAGTCCTCCAGGCTTTTCGCCTTCCGGCCGTCCGGCAGGCGGACAGCTTCCACGATGCCTTCGCTGTGCAGCGCCCAAGGCAAAATAACAGCGGAGTGCCCGCCTCTGCCGCCGGCCACCACGACTTCCACATCAGCCGGGCCGCGCGTGACGGGCATGGGGTGCTTGTCAGAAAAGTCCTTGGGACGCACCGGCATCAGCCCCCTGCCCCTGACCATGGGAACGGCGTGGTGGACGTTCGCATGCACGGCGTTGCGGATGCGTTCCTTGGTATATCCGTCGCGGTGCATGAGTTGCGCGTGATCCGGAGTCAGCAGCAGCAGCAGCGGGCCGGGGATATAGGCGTTGTTTGAGCCGAGGGTGGTGCAACTGTCCAGAAAGGTATCCAGCAGATCGCCGCCGGTCAGGCTGAGAAAGTCGATCACGTCGTGCGGCGGCTCAGCCTTGAGCACGTAGACGCTCGTGGTCTCTGCGTCAAAGCGTTCCTGGTTGATGGTTTTCCACGGCCCGTCCCCGCTTTCCGCAAAACAGTAAGTGAATTCCGCTTGCGAAGAGAAACAGGCAAGATCCGCATAGCCCGGAACTGAACGCGTTGCGGCGATAATAACAAGATTGACCGCGCGGCCGATGCAGGCGTTGGCGGGAAAGCCCGGCCCCAGACAGCCCTGGCCGCTGTGGATGCCCGCTTCCTTTGCCAGCGGCCCGCTGACCAGAATCATGTTGCCGCCGGGATGCGAGGTCGTCACGGATTGCAGGAAGTTGTAGGCCGGATGCGCAAGGGCTTTGAACGCCGTCACGAGTATGGGCATGTGGCGGGGCTTGCAGCCTGCCATGACCGCCGCCACAGCCACATCCATAACGCATATATCCCGTCCCGAGGGGCCTACTTCCTCGGCCAGCACCATGTCGCGCGGGAAGGGACAGTACTCGAACATGGCCTCCACCCTGCGTTCCGTCGGCGGCACTATGGGCAAACCGTCGCTGATATGGAGAGCGTCAAAGAGATCCGTTGCTTCTTCAACGCCAAGCCCGGCCTCCGGCAGGGAATCTTGCGGCTCGGAGGACGCCAAGGCGAGGTGCAGGCGGCAATCCCCGGCCGGCGGAGGGGTGTCCAGGGCATACTGCAGATCGGCCACCAAGGCCACTTCTTCCGCAGTGCCGCAAAGGGCCGTCCATATTCTTTCCCATTGTCCGTCGACCATGGCGCGCACTTCTTCCACGCTGCTGCCCTGATAGAGATCGTAAAGGGGACACAGACAGAGATGGCCCGCCCTGTAAAAAGCCGTGGCCCGCGCGATATTATGGCCCGGAGGAGCGGTCATGTAGAGCGTGGGAATACCCAGTTCCTCCAGAGCAATAGTAATAATGGCGGTCGCGGGACTGGTGCCCATGTCGCCGAGAGCGGTCAGGACGCAGACGGGTTTTTCCTTCGCCAGCATGGCCGCATACTCGCGCAGCCTGACGCTGTCCTTGCCGCGCACGGTTTCCCGGTAGTCAAGAAAATTCCCCGCGCCCAGACCGCGCAACCGTTCTTTGATCCGGGTGAACACTTCGCCGTAGTTGCAAAAACCAAGCTTTGTATTATCGTAAAAGAGGATCGGCCCTTTCTTCAGTTCTTCAATGCCGGGACGCGCGGCAAGATGTATGCGGCGGCGGGACTGCGCGCCCCTGGGGTCGATCAGCGGAGATAAAGAAACGTTCATGTGGCCTCCTTTCAGTGACAGGGTGGTAAAGCGTTTTTTGAACCCGTTAGTTAAACGTTAAACTACACTGTCCGGACCTGTCAAGCCTTCAGCCGCAAGTTATTGGACCGTGAGGAAAAATGATGCAGAAAAAAAATGTCACCATCCGGCAGCTCGCACACATGGCCCAGGTTACGCCGACCACGATTTCTCTTGCCCTGCGCGGAAAGGGGCACATCAGCGCGGCCAAGCGCGAGGAGATCCGGCAGCTTGCCGCGCAGATGGGATATGTGCCGAGCACCGTGGCGCGGGCACTGCGCGGATCAGCCACCCACACCATAGGCGTGGTCATCAACTCCTTCGACAATCCTTTTTTCAGCGCGGTGTTCACCGGGATGGAAACGGAACTGCTGTGCCGGGGCTATGCGTTCTGGGTAGCCCAGTCCGGGGACGATCCCCGGCGGGAGCGGGAGCAGGTCCGGCAACTGGCCGAGCGGGGAGTGGACGGACTTATCGTGCTGCCTTGTGGGGAAGATTTACGGCATCTTGACGATCTGCGGCAACGGGGCAAGCCTGTCGTACTGATCGGCAATCAGGGCGGGCAAGAGGGTTTTGCCGCGGTCGTGGCGGACAACCTGCACGGCGGCGAGGCAGCCGCCCGCAGTCTTTGTGCTGAACGCACGCGCGTGCATATTGCCGGGCAGGAAACGCAGAGCATGAACGCGCTACGCTGCCGGGGCTTCGTCAACGTGCTGCGGGAAAGCAGGCCGGACCTCGACCCGGATCAATACATCCACCGCATCGCCCGCATGGGGCATACCGAAGGCTATGCGGCCATGGAAGCTCTTGTGCGCAACTACCCCATGCCGCTTTCCGTTTTTGCCGCCAATGACGAGACAGCCCTCGGGGTGCTGAAGTTTTGCCGGCGCAAAGGCTTGTCCGTCCCGGCGGATGTCGAAATTGTCGGTTTCGGCAATATCGCCTTTTTGGACATGATCAACGCGCGTTTATCCACCGTGAACATTCCGGCCGACACGATGGGGGAGGAGGCGGCGCGCATGCTGCTGCACAGGATTGAAGGCGGGGAGGAAGACGGACGGGTGTCCGTACTGGAGACGGCCTTTGTGCCGGGCGAGACGACCTTGAAAAGGTAATCCGCTCCTGCCGCGCAAAACTTTCCCGCCCCCTTCACAAAAAAGCCCGATTCCTGCATAGTCGGAGCAATGGATATTTTCGCCTTTAACGCCGACACGCTCATGAGCTTCCTGCTCACTCTGACCAGGGTGAGCCTGGTGGTCTTCCTGCTGCCTTTTTTCGGCGGCGACTATATCCCCGTGCTGGTCAAGGCGGCGCTGGCCCTGGTCATGGCCATGGCGGTCTGGCCGCACCTTTCCTTTCCCGGCGCCCTCTTTCCCTCCCACCCCTGGAACATCGCCCTCATGGTCTTGGGCGAAGCGGTACTGGGCCTGATCATGGGCCTGTGCGTGTCCTTTATTTTCGCAGGCATCCAGACCGGCGGGGAAATCATGGGCTTTCAGATGGGCTTCACCATGATGACCCTGGCTGATCCCGCTTCGGGCAACCAGGCCAGCATCACGTCCAACCTTTTGCACCTGGTCACTCTGGTCGTGTTTTTGGCCCTGGACGGACACCTGCACCTGCTGCGCGCCCTGTCCGGTTCCTTTGCCCTGGTTCCGCCGGGGAGCCTGCGCATCGGCGGCGCGCTCACCGGCGACATTCTGACCCTGTCCGGCGGCATGTTCTCCCTGGCCGTAAAAATTGCCGCGCCGGCCATTGCCGCCCTGTTCATGGTGGAGCTTACCCTGGCCCTGATGGGCCGCGCCGCGCCGCAAATGAACCTGCTCACTCTGGGCTTTCCGGTAAAAATCGCGGTGGGGTTTTTCTTCATGGGCATCATGTTCACCACCCTGTCCCTGCACATGGAAGAGATCATCATCGGACTCGGCCCCATGTTTGACCGCATCATGGCGCTGGCCGGAGGTCCGCAATGACCGTCCGCGCCGTCATGGCTTTGGCCCGCACTGTCCTGTCCTCATGGGGGCGTATCCATGGCGAGTGATCCGTCCAAAACAGAAAACGCCACACCCAAACGCATCAAAAAAGCGCGTGACGAAGGCAACGTCCCTAAATCACAGGAAATGCCCAAGGCTATCAGCGTCCTGGCCGGGTTGTTCATCCTGACCATGTGGATCGGCTTCATGGGTAACGAGATCATGCGGCTGATGCGCCATTATTTCACCCACTGGCCCACCGAGGACTTCAACGACGCGCTCTTTGCGCAGATGCGCCTCGAACTTTCCCTCTCCCTGGCCAAAATGGTCCTGCCGGTCCTGTTCACCGTGGGCCTGTTCATCTTTGTGCTGCTGCGCGTCCAGGTGGGCAAGCTCTGGACCACCAAAGTATTCAAGCCCAAACTGAGCAAGTTCAACCCGCTCAGCGGGCTCAAGCGCATGTTTCTCTCGTCCCAGACCTTCATCCGCCTGGGCAAAAGCCTGCTCCTGGCCCTGTGTATCGGCGTGGCTCCGACCATCGTGATCAAAAACGAGATGCAGCACTTCCCGGACCTGTATTACATGGACGCGGCCGGGATTGCCATTTACATCCTCAAACTGGCGGCCAAGGTAGCGCTGTATGCTTTCTGGCCCATGCTGGTCATTTCCCTGATAGACCTGTGGTACACGCGCTGGAAATATAAGGAAGACCTCAAGATGAGCAAGGACGAGGTCAAGGACGAACGCAAGCAGATGGAGGGTGATGAAAGAGTCAAAGCGCAGATGAAGCAGAAGATGCTCAAGATGTCCGCCCAGCGCATGTTCGCTCAAGTGCCCAAGGCGGATGTGGTCATCACCAACCCCACCCATATAGCTGTCGCCTTGAAATATGACGCCAGTGAAGCTCCGGCCCCGGTGGTCGTGGCCATGGGCGTTGACCGGGTGGCGGAGAGAATTAAGGAAATCGCCCGCGAAAACAAGGTTCCCATCCGTGAAAACAAGCCTTTGGCACAGGCTTTGTATAAGCAAACGGAAGTCGGGGACATGATCCCGGCGGAACTGTTCCAGGCCGTGGCACTCATCCTTGCGCAGATTTGGAAGACAAGGAATCCCGGCCGAACGACAAAACCTTAATTTCCCGCCGCGCCGTCGTCGCTTTGACGGCCCGGAATTCAGAAGGCGTCAGTATTATGGCAGCAAACACACCCCTTCCCAAGATTAATTACGAAAAGTTCGCCAAGCAGGGCGACCTGCTCCTGGCCGGCGGCGTTGTCGTGATCCTTGTGGTCATGCTCATACCCATGCCGACCCTGGTGCTCGATTTCCTGCTCTGCGTATCCATTTCGCTTTCCTTGCTGATCCTGGTCACCTCCATGTTCATGGTTTCGCCTCTGGAATTTTCCATTTTTCCCTCCCTGCTCCTGGTCACCACCTTGCTCCGTCTTGCCCTGAACGTGGCCTCCACCCGCCTTATCCTGATGCATGGGGACAAAGGCACGGACGCGGCCGGTTCAGTCATCCAGGCTTTCGGCGAGTTCGTGGTCGGCGGCAGTTACGTGATCGGGGCGGTCATCTTTATGATCCTGTTCATCCTGAACAAGATAGTCATTACCGCGGGCACCACTCGTATCGCGGAAGTCGCGGCCCGCTTCACCCTGGACGCCATGCCCGGCAAACAGATGGCTGTCGAGGCCGACCTCAACTCCGGCCTGATCAGCGAGGAAGAAGCCACGGCCACGCGTAAAGCCATCCGCAAGGAAGCCGATTTTTACGGCGCCATGGACGGCGCGGGCAAATTCGTACAGGGGGACGTGAACGCGGGCATCCTGATCACCTTCATCAATCTTATTGGCGGCGTGCTGCTTGGCGTGCTGCAAAAAGACATGGCCTGGACCGAGGCCATGCAGACCTATTCCCTGCTGAGCATCGGTGACGGCCTGGTGGCCACCATACCCTCGATCATCACTTCCACGGCTGCGGGCATCATCGTGTCCCGCGCGGCGGCCGAAGCCAAAATGGGCGAAGAGTTCATCGGCCAGTTGACTTACAACAGCCGGGCCATGACCCTGGTCTCGGGCGTGCTGCTGCTGTTCGCCCTGATGCCCGGCCTGCCCGCCCTGCCCTTTATCGGTATTTCACTGACCCTTTTCCTCGTCGCCAGAATTGCCGGGCGCAAGGATGCCGAAGCCACGGTCAGCGGCCCCAGGAGCTTGCCGGCAGGCAGTTCGGCGGGCAAGGCTCTGTCCGGCGGCCCGGGCGGCGCGCCCGCCGGCGCGGGCAAAGGCGGAGTCCCGGCCGAGGGCGGTCTGGATACCCCGGAAGAAGTGCAATCCCTGCTGCCGCTCGATACTCTGGAACTGGAAGTGGGATACGGCCTGGTGCCTCTGGTGGACGAAGGCCAGAACGGCAACCTGCTCTCCCGCATCCGTTCCATCCGCCGCCAGTTTGCCCTGGACATGGGCGTGGTGCTGCCATCCCTGCACCTGCGGGACAACCTGCAACTCAAGCCCGGCCAGTACAGCCTGCTCATCAAGGGCAACGAAGTGGCCTCGGCCGAGATCCTGATCGACCATTTCCTGGCCATGGATCCGGGCAACGCCAGAAGCAGCATCACAGGCATCGAGACCAGGGAACCGGCCTTCAACCTGCCCGCGGTCTGGATTCCCGAAGTGCAGAAGGAAGAAGCCATGCTGGCGGGCTACACCGTGGTCGACCCCTCCACGGTCATTGCCACGCACTTGACCGAAGTATTCCGCCGCCATCTTTCCGAATTCCTGGGCCGTCAGGAAGTGCAGGGTCTCCTGGACAACCTGGCCAAGACCGCGCCCAAGGCCGTGGAAGAACTGGTGCCCGGCATCCTGCCGCTCGGCGTGGTGCAAAAGGTGCTGCAAAACCTGGTGCGCGAAAACGTATCCATCCGGGATCTCCTGAGCATCGTGGAAACCCTGGGTGACCAAGGCGTTATGATCAAACATTCGGAAGTGCTCACCGAGTACGTGCGCGAGCGTCTGGCCCGCACCATTGTCAAGCCGTATCTTGATTCAGGCGGGGCTCTGCCCATCATTACCGTGGACTCCGGCACCGAGCAGATCCTGCAAGACTCCTTGCGCCAGACCGAAAACGGAACCTTTATGGCCCTTTCGCCCGGTTCGGCGCAGCGCCTGATGCAGAGCATCAACCAACTGGTGGAAGCGGCCGTGAACACGGACGGGCAGCCCGTGGTGCTGGCCACGCCCGTGACCAGGCCGCACCTGGCCCAGTTGGTCATGCGCTTCCTGCCCTCGGTACCGGTCATCTCCCAGGCCGAAATTCCGCCGGATATCCGGCTGACCGCGGTGGGTAACGCCAGGATTGATGGATAAAAACTGAAGATTGGGGCTCCACCCCAAACCCCCTGAGGGGACTCTGTCCCCTGCACCCCCACACCCGGAAAACGGCAAAGCCGTTTTCCGGAATGCCGGGTCCAGGGCCGGCTAGGCCCTGGCGGGGAGGTTTGGAGGGGTGGAACCCCTCCAATCCAAGAGTGAATACTTCATAAGGCCACCGGACATGCAGATAAAAAGTTTCAGCGCGCCCACCAGCAAGGAAGTACTGGCCCTGATCAAGAAGGAGCTTGGTCCGGACGCCATTATCCTTGATACACAGGAAGAAGACGGTCTGATTACCATGACCGCCGCCCTGGAGCGCGCGCCGGTTTCCCCCGCCCGCACGGCCGCTTCCGGCTCTGAACCCCTGGGAGGCAGCCCCGCGCGCTTCTCCATGCCGCGGCAAGCGTCCGATCTTCCCCCTCCTGCTGAACAGGAAACCGGGCAAAACGAAGACGTTGCGCCCACCTATTCGTCGCGTGGCAAGCTGCAGTCCCGGCCCGCCGCCCGGACAGACGCGCCCGGACAGACAGCGGGACAAACGGCAATGCCGCCCGCGCAGGCGAAGGGGCAGGCTACGGGGCAGCCGGAAATGCAGACCGGCCCCTATGGTTCGCCGCCGCCCGGCTGGCAGCACTGGCACGAGGAATGGAGCAGCATCAAGAACCATTTGCTGGCGCTGATGAAGCCTTCCCTGCGCCTGGATCTGCTGCCGCCCCGCCAGCGTCTGGCCATTGAATTTTTACAGCGCGAGGGCGTGGAAGACGCTGCCGTGCTGCATATTTTCCAGCGCCTGCAGGCCGATCCCACGGCTTCCATTCTTGCCCCCCTGGCCCAACTGGTGCCGGTGCGCACCTGGGGCCTGGAAGCCTGGCCCCAGCGCTTGCATATGATCGCCGGTCCCTTTGGCGCGGGCAAAACCTCGTCAGCCATCCGCATGGCCCTCAGTCTGCGCCGTGCCGCCCCGGCCTGCCGCATCTGCATGCTCAACGCGGACGCCACCCGGGGGAACGGCCGCCTCTTGCTCCGCCACTACTGCGATCTTTCCGACCTGGCTTACAAGGAAGCCTCCACCACCCTGGAACTGGTGACGTCTCTGAACGAAGCCCTGCGCGAAAACTATGATCGGGTCATTGTGGATCTGCCCGGCTTTTCCCGCAACAGAAGTCTGAGTACCCTGATTGCCGATGCGGGTCTGGCGGATCTGTGCGGCGAAGGCCCGGACGATCTGGCCGTGCACCTGGTTCTGCCGCCGCATTACGGCAGTTTACAGATGCGCGGCGTGCTGGAGCGCTACCGCGTGCCACACGCCAGCAGTATTGTCTGGACCAAACTGGACGAGGCCGAGCACTACGGCCAGATCGTCAATGTGGCTGTCAGCACGGGCTTGCCCGTCTCAGCCCTGTCTTTTGGGCCGGGCCTGGGCAATTCCCTTGTTCCGGCCAAGGAAAACATGCTCTGGCGACTGCTTTTTAAACGGGAACTGCCCGCCGGGGCATAGAGAAACGTATAATAAAGGACAAGCTACTTGAAGCTTTACAATAAAATGAATACACTCATTCAAACTCCAACGGTTTCTGGAGCCGCTTATGAAATCTGACCTGCCCCTGGTCATCTCCGTCACCTCCGGTAAAGGCGGCGTCGGCAAGACCAATATTTCGGTCAACCTTGCCTGTTGCCTTGCTAAAGCAGGCAAAAAGGTGGTCCTCCTGGACGCGGATCTTGGCCTTGCCAATGTGGACGTGATCCTGGGACTGACCCCGACCCACAATCTGTTCCACCTGTTCCACGAAGGGGCGGACCTCTCCGATGTGCTCATGGACACGCCATACGGCTTCAAAATACTGCCCGCGTCCTCCGGCGTCAGCGAGATGCTGTCCCTCAGCATGGGCCAGAAAGTGACCCTGCTCGAAGCCATGGACGAAATGGAAGACACGGTTGATTTCCTGATCGTGGACACAGGCGCGGGCATCAACGACAACGTGATGTATTTCAACCTGGCCTCCCAGGAACGTCTGGTCGTCCTGACCCCGGAACCCACCTCGCTCACCGACGCTTACGCCCTGATCAAGGTCATGCAGCAGAACCACGGGGTGAACGATTTCCGGATACTGGTAAACATGGCCCCGGACGAAAAGTCGGCGCTCGATATTTTCCGCCGCCTGTACAAAGCCTGCGATCATTTTCTTGCCGGCATCGGCCTCGACTACGTGGGCATGATCCCCAGAGACGCCGCTGTACGTAAGGCCGTGATCAGCCAGAAACCTTTCAGCGTCATGGACCCCAACAGCCCTGCCAGCAGGGCTATGATGGAAGTGTCACAAACCATACGAACCTGGGAAGTACCCCACTCGCTCGATGGCAACATCAAATTCTTCTGGAAGCGGCTCCTCTTTGCCCAGTAGCGGCAGCGGGAAAACCGGCGGAGAGCCCTGGGAGCGTTTTGACTCCGGGCTCCTGTCCTGGACCGCGTGCACGCCTGCGGAGCAGGAGAGCATTGTGCGTCACTTCGCCCCCAAGGTGAAGTATCTGGCCTTGCGCATGAAGGCCAGGCTGCCGCGCAATGTGGAGCTTTCGGAACTGATCAGCGCCGGAACCCTGGGTCTTATGGAATCCTTTGGCAAGTTCCGCCCGCAGATGGGTATCAAGTTCGATACCTACGCGGAAAATCGCATCCGGGGCGCCATGCTGGACGAACTGAGAAAGCTGGACTGGTTCCCGCGTTCCTTGCGCCGCCGCGTGCGCACGCTGGACGAAGCCATTCACAAACTGGAGCACCAGACCGGGGCAAGCCCCAGCGAAGAGGCCCTGGCCGCGGAAACGGGCATGGACATCAAAGAGGTGCGCGAAGGCCTGGAAGCGCTGCATAACCAGTTCTGCCTTTCCCTGGAGTTGATGCAGGAATCCCTGTCTCCGGTGGAGTGCGCCGGCGGGGAAGAGCCCTTCGCCAAGGCCGCCGCCCAGGAACTCATAGATAGAGTAGCTGAACTTATTGAACAATTGACACCGCGAGAGAAGCTGGTATTATCCCTGTATTATACTGACGAGTTGAACATGCGGGAGACTGCCGAAGTAATGGGCATCACGGAGGGGCGGGTCTCTCAATTGCACTCGCAGGCTCTTTCGCGCTTACGTAAGGAATTTACCGTTCGCCACGGCGAACCGCATGCCTTGTAAAGGAGACGTTTCATGCCATTCAACCCGAATATGCGTGTGCTGGTTGTTGATGATTTTTCCACCATGCGCCGCATTATCAAAAACATCCTGCGTCAGCTCGGCTTCAATAACATTGTGGAAGCAGACGACGGCACCACTGCCTGGGATACGCTGAACAAGGATAAAATAGATTTTATCATCTCGGACTGGAACATGCCCCAGATGACCGGCATTGAGCTCCTGCGCAAGGTGCGCGCTTCCGAAGAATTCGCGGATCTGCCCTTTCTTATGGTCACGGCCGAAGCGCAGCAGGAAAATATCCTTGAAGCGGTGCAGGCCAAGGTCTCCAATTATATCGTCAAGCCCTTCACCGCTGAGGTTATGAAACAGAAGATCGACAAAATCTTCCCGTAACGGATCGCCCCGGCCGCGGACTCTTCCTGCCCCGTTCCGCCGGGACGCGCCCCCTGTTCCTTCCCAGGGAACGGAAGAATCTTGGTAGTTCCCCAGTTTGAGCGATGTCGGTAGTGCCTCAGTTTGGGGTCAGACAAGGAAGGCGAGTTTTTTGTGACGGGAGTGTACTCTTATGGTACTCGACCGGAGCAAAAAACGATGCCTGACGATGTATCACCCCAAAATGAGGCGCTACCCGCGTGTTCCGGCAGTTGACAACGGGATGCGCGCCGCGAATTTTCAGGCTCCCGGCCCTGGCCGCGCCCGGCCGGGCCATACTTTCTCGCCAGTGAGCGTACTCTTTCTATGACGCCAGATACCGACCCCCGCACCGATGCCGCGCCGGAAGCCCAGAACGGGCCTTCCGAAGCCGCGCCGTCCGGTAGCGAATCCTCCGCTCGCGGGGCCAAAGTTGAACTGGATATTGACGACGCCCCGTTTCTGGAAGAGCCGGAAGAGGAAAAGCCCAAGGAAGTGGCGGCCGAGCCTGAAAAGCCCGCCCCAGCCCAACGGCCGAAAGAGGTGGATGCGGCATCGGTCACGGGTTTCAAAGCCCTGTTGGCCGACAAAAAGAAACTGGCCATCCTGATCGGGGCTTTAGTTGCTGTGCTTGTTGTGCTGCCCCTGGTCCTGATGCTCACGCTTGGCGGAAACAAGACACCCGCGCCGGTGGCGCATGAACCGGAGCGTATTGTGGTTTCCGGCGTGCCCCAGCGCGAAGATGCCCCGCCCGGACCGAAATTCCTGTACCGTCTGGGAGGCTTTTTTATCGAGCGGCGCGGCAGTGAAGGGGAACTGCGCTTTTTGCGCGCCAGTTTCGCCATTCCCACGGAAAATCCCGTGCTGTTCGCTGAACTCGGCGCAAAAGACGTTGCCGTAAGAGACGCCATCTATTATTATCTGCGTAATAAGCCTTTGACCTTTTTGTCCGATAAGGAATCAAGAGAGATGCTGAAAAATGATCTGCTCAGCGTGATCAATGAGCAGATCTCGTCGGAAAAGGTAACGGAATTGTTTTTTGAAGAATATCTCATCACGGGGAGCTAGGCAGGTATAACGCCCGCGCACCCCGGATGTGGCCCCTTGTGAGGTAAGCCATGAGCGTCCTCAACACATTGCCGGCTCCCATAGTCCAAATGGGCCTGGTGGAAAAAATTGTCGACCAACAGCAGAACCAGCCCCATGCCCTGCTCCAGGCCGGGCAGGAAGCTTCCCGTGAACTCCTGAAGGCCGAAGGACAGCGTATTGCCGGTACTGAACCCTCGAACCGCAGCCGCAAGGTACGCGACCGGGGCGAACGTCAGGGCGGCGGGCAGCAGGACGCCGCCGGGAGAAAATCCGCCGGGTCCAACGCCGGACAAGATAGCGCTGAGCAGGACCCTTTTGACAACAACGAGCCCGGACCGGCCGGCAGCAACCCTTGGGCCGGAAATATCGTGAACGTGAAGATTTGATATATGCAACTCTGGATACTTATCGTCATCAGCCTGGCTGAACTTGTGCTTTTTGCCTTGCTGCTGCGCTTTTTCATCCGCCTGCGCAAGTCCGAGGATCTGCTGTTCAAACTCAGCGAAGGGCAGCAGACCCTTATGGATAAATTACGCACCAATGCGGAACTGGAACGCGAGCTGATGCAGTCGTTCACAGTACGCCAAGCAGGCCTGCAAAGCCTGAACGCCAGCCTTGAGGAGCGCAGCGCCGAACTGAACTCCCTGCTTGAGCAGGCACAGGCCATGAGCCGGTCCCCGCAGTTTCTGCGCGAAGTGATTATTTCCGGCAAACGCAAAGGGCGGACGTCCGCGCAATTGGCCAAGGCCACCGGGCTTTCGCTTGACGAAGTAGAACTGATCCTGGCCCAGACCGAGTAGCGGATACATCCGCCTGGGTAACATGCTCTATGCAGCACCCGCTTCTCCGCATCCTTCCTGTTCCCGAAACCCTTGGCGCCCGCCTGGCCATGTTCCTGCTGGTCCTCATGCTCACCAGTCTGGTGCTCTTCGTGCTGACCGCCCTCGACATGGCCGGCCTTGCGCCCGTGTATCTGGAAGAAACCTTCACCTGGGTGGTTTTAAGCGCCTGCTTCCTGCTTTTGCTGCTCGGCACAGCGCTGTGGCGCACCATTGCCCGCGAGGTTCTGCGCCCCCTGGAACAGATTGAAAAAGAACTCAGGCCCGAAGAGCATTCCGGCCTGAATCATGTTGCCGCCACCATGCGCGAACTGCGTGAGGAAGTAAGCCGCACCCAGGCTGCTTTGGACAAGAGCGCCGTCAGCCTCAGACATGTGGAGAAACTGGCCATGGTAGGCCAGTTGGCCGCCGGGGTAGCCCACAGTGTACGCAACCCGCTGACCTCGGTTAAATTGCGCCTGTTTTCCCTGGAGCGCGGCCTGACTCCGGATGCGCGCCAGCAGGAGGATTTCGCGGTTATTGCCGATGCCATCCGCCATGTGGACGGCATTGTCAGCAACTTTCTGGAATTTTCCAAGCGACCCGGACTGAAATTGGAGCGAATTTCCCCTTCGGCTGTGGTGGACGCCTCTCTGGCCCTTCTGGAAAACCGCCTGGCTGTGTTTCCGGTCAGCCTCACTCTGCACCGCGAGCAGTCCCTGCCCGAGGTTCAGGCCGACCCCGAACAACTGCGCGAAGCCATGCTTAATATCCTGCTCAACGCCTGCGAGGCCATGCAATACTCCGGCAATCTCGTTGTGGAGGAAACGCTGGTCAGCAGAGGCAACAGCCATCTCCATGCCGCGATCAGGATTGCCGATTCAGGACCGGGCATAGCGGCCGAGCAACTGCCCGACATTTTCACGCCTTTTTTCAGCACCAAGGAGCAAGGCACCGGCCTCGGGTTGCCCATTGCCAAAAGCATTCTGGAAGAGCATTACGGTGACATCGAAGTCGAATCATCCGCCCGTACCGGCACAGCCTTTACCCTGCTCATCCCCTTGACCGAAGCCCACCCCGGCAATAGCGCTTCAGTGCCTGGAACCGGCCGACGCCGTTCCAGGCTGCGTGCCGATATTGCCGCGCCTGAGTGACGTCTTTAATAAAAACGGCACGCCCCTTGCGGAAGCGTGCCGTCGTCTTGTTTGCCTTTACGGGTGTTCTTGTGGGGATCCCCATCCCATGACCGCCCTTAACCGATAAGCTGCAGGGCCATTTGCGGCAGCGAGTTCGCTTGCGAGAGCATCGCCACAGCGGCCTGGGTAAGAATCTGGTTCCGCACGAAGTTGGTCATTTCCAGCGACACGTCAACGTCAGAGATGCGGGATTCAGCGGCTTGCATGTTTTCAGCCTGGATCTGCAGGTTGCTGATGGTGTTTTCCAGACGGTTCTGCATGGCGCCGAGGCTTGCGCGAATCTTGTCCTTGGAAATGATGGCCTGCTTGACGCCTTCCAGAGCTCTCTGAGCCGCGACCTGAGTGGAAACCGTGTAGGCATCGTTACTGGCAGCCGTCTGGTTGCCCACGCCCAAAGCCGAAGCGGTGGAATCGCCAATCTTGATGTAGTAGTAATCTTCCGCCGAGTCGTTGCCGGTGCCGAAGTGGATCTTCATCTTGCCGGTGGAGGTGAGTCCGCTACCGTCGTGGGTATCACCGGACAGGTTGCCGTTAAGCAGGTGTACGCCGCTGAAGTCCGTGGAGTTGGCGATACGGGTGATTTCCGAAGCCATGGCCTGATATTCGGATTCAATCATCAGACGCTGGTCAGAGTTATACGTACCGGTCGCGGCTTGTTCGGCCAGTTCCTTCATCCGGATAAGCTTTTCGTCGATGACGCCCAGAGCGCCGTCAGCCGTCTGAAGAAGGGAGATAGCGTCGTTGGCGTTGCGCACGCCCTGATTCAAGCCGGCGATTTCAGCCCGCATAAGTTCGCGAATCGCGAGACCGGCGGCGTCGTCAGCAGATGCGCCGACACGCAGGCCGGAGGACAGACGACGAACAGAGGTAGCAAGGTTGTTGTAGGAAGCGCCGAGGTTACGAGCGGCGTTCATAGCCATCATGTTATGATTGATAACGAGACTCATAATATTCCTCCATGAATATTACGCGGTTCAAGCGGTGCACATTGCCGGTCGCTTCCTTGCGACACTGCCGCCGTGATACCTCACTTATCGGCTGCTTCAAGTGACTCTTTAGGGGGGTGATAATATTTTTCCCGGAAAGTCACCGTTCCTGCCCCTACAAAGAATACAGCCGAATTTGCAAGGGTTTTTACCAATTCTGAGCAGGATTCTCCCGCTCACTGTTACCTCACATATCGGCCGTCTCCATCACTCCTTTAGGGTGTTATGCCTTTTTTATAAAAAATGTGGGAAGTATCACCGCAAACCGGGCACTGTCGCCACCCTTATATTCTTGACAAGCAAAGCACGCTTGAGCTAAACATGCACCTTACCTTGAGCGCCGCCTTGACAGGTACTGCGCCGCAAGCCCGGAGAGGTGTCCGAGTCGGCCGAAGGAGCTCGCCTGCTAAGCGAGTATACGGGCTTAAACCTGTATCGAGAGTTCGAATCTCTCCCTCTCCGCCAGTGAGTAAGAAAAAAGGAGCTACAAATGTAGCTCCTTTTTTTGTGCCATTTTGTCATAAGCGGCCCAATGTGGGCCTCTGTAAACAAAGCCCGCTTACAAGCCTTACGGCCGGTCCGCGCTTGACTGAGCCGCCTTGGAACGTCCGGCCGCGTCCTTGGCCGCCGCGCCGCTATTGGCCGTGCTGGTGTCGGTAAGATCAAACCAATACTCGCGCTGCACGACCCGAGGACTATTGTCCCAAGCATAGCGCCGGGACGGAGCTTGGCTTTGCCCGGCCGCCGGAGCGTCCTGCTGCGGGATCAGGGTAACCTTGCCCTGCCAGACCGCATACATCCGTCCGTCCAGTGTGCACAGGGTACGCGAGACAGTGCCGTAGTCTTGCACCGTGTAGCGTTGTCCGGCAGGCGGCGTATGCGTGAACTCCACTTCATTGCGGGTTTGTACCAGCAGCCGCTCCAGAGGCACGGAATTGTGATTCTCTCGCTTCTTGCCTGCGGGCATAGCCAAAACACAGGCATCGCCGCGCCTGAACCCCCAGCCGCCGCTCACCGATAGGCCGTTCCGGTTTTCGTTTTTACCCTCGGCCAATGCCTGCTCCAGCGTCTTTGCCGGAGTCAGCGCGGGACTCTCGGGAAAACGCCCTGCTGCCCGCACAGGACCGTGCTTGGCTGCGCAGCCGCCGAGCACAAGCGGGATACAGACGGCAAAAAGCATGAAACCGTGGCGCAAGAGCGAAAAAGTACTGTGCCGCATAACCATGAATCCTCAAAAAACCGTCACCCCGTCGAAAATTTCCGGCGGGGTGGCAGTGTATCTGCTATCACCGGCCCGTGCGGCCCGGCTGCTTACTCCTACTTCAACCCTTCCATAACCCGGCGCAGTTCCTGAGCCATCTGTGAGAGTTCCTGCACGGCCGCGGAAGACTGGATCATGCCTTCGGTGGTTTCGCCCACCACGCGGCTGATTTCTTCAATGGCATGGTTGATCTCTTCAGAAGTGGCGCTCTGCTGCTCGGCAGCGGTGGCAATGGACGCCACCACCGAAGAGTTGGCCGTGGCCAGTTCCACGATTTCGGAAAGCGACGCGCCCGAAGAGTTGGCCAGGCCCGTGGCTTCTTCCACACTGGCCACGGCGCGTCCGACTTCCTCAATGTTGATTCTGGCCGAATGCTGCACGGCGCTGATGCTGCTCCCCACTTCCTGGGTGGCCTGCATGGTCTTTTCCGCCAGCTTGCGCACTTCGTCGGCCACAACCGCGAAACCGCGTCCGGCTTCCCCGGCCCGCGCCGCTTCAATAGCCGCGTTCAGGGCCAGCAGGTTGGTCTGATCCGCAATGTCGGAAATGACGTTCATCACACCGCCGATGCTCTCGGCCTGCTTGCCCAATTCTTCCATATTGCTTCTGAGTTTTTGGCCCACGGCGTTGACAGCGTTGATCGCGCCCGTGACCTGACGCACCAGATCAGCGCCTTGTTCGGCCTTTTTGTAAGTGCCGTTGCTCTGCTCCGAGGCCTGGCCGGCACTGCGGGCCACCTCAAGCACGGTGGCGTTCATTTCGGTCATGGCGCTGGCAGTGGAGTCCACACGATCACGCTGCATCTCCGCCCCGCGCGAGACCTGCTCCACCTGGGCGGAGAGCTCTTCCGAGGCCGCGGCCACCCGGTTGGAAATTTCCGTGGCCTGGGCCGCCACTTGCAGCATGATGCGCTGCTGGCCGCGAATGGCTGTAAGGTCGGTGATCAACTGCAGTACCGAGGCCAGTTCGCCCTTGGCGTCGAGCATGGGAATGGCCGTGTAGCTGATGTCCATGTCCTTGCCCTGCGGGTGGGCGCGGGTCTCGGCGGAAACGGGCTTCAAGGTTTCGGCCGCCCTTCTCAGGGCGTCGGAAGGGGTGTCGGAATCTTCGCGTTGCATGACCTGCTTGCAGGTCTTACCCTCATAGTCGGTCCCGGCCACATCGCGGCCCGCCCTGTTCAGGTAGGCAACCTGGCAATCCTTGGTCAACATGACCACGGGCGAAGGGATGTTTTCCACCACCATACGGAAGCGGGAAAGAATAGCGTTGGTGCCCCGCATCAGAACAGCGAACTCGCCCTGGAATCTGGAGACATCGCCTTCGCTCTGCAACTTGCCGTGTTCTATATTGTTCTCCAGGGAGCGGTATTCAGCCAGAATGTTCTCCAGAGTACCCGGAATAGCCTTCATGGCCTCAACCACGGCCCCGATTTCTCCTTTCTCCCTGGTCTTGACCTGGTAAGAAAAGTCTCCCTTAGAAACCGTTCCGGCGAAGCGGGAAAGATCATTCAACACGCGTATAATGCTCAGGATAATAGCCACGGCCAGCAAACTGCCGATAAGCAGACCCACGGCGCTGATGCCCACCAGCCATTTTTGGGCCGTGTCGTTTTCATTCAGCACTCTGTCGCCAAGGGTAAGCATGCCCTTGTCCACTTCCTGGCTCAGAGCGTTTGCCGCGTTGTCCATGCTCTCCGACATTTTGCGCAAGGCCTCCAGGGCTGTGGCTCTGGCTTCCGCGTTCTGCTGCATAACCTTGGCGGCATCCACGAGTGTTGCATTCTCAGCTATGACCTCCTTGAGTACATTCCGGCTTGCAAGGGTTTGCAACGTGGGACCTATCTCCTCGAGAGGTTTGCCCATATCGCCAAGGTACTTACTTGCCGACTCAGCGTCCTCTTTGCGTCCTGACTCGGCCAGACGGCCCAGAGCGCCCACGCCGCGGGCGAGATTGTACCAGACTTGCGTGAGCGCATGCAGGGCCGTGGCGTTGTCAGTCTCAGCGGCGGTGTCACCCAGGGCGAGCAGTTGCTCCATCATCTTGTGGTAGCTTGGCCTGACTACTGTAAAGAACTGATTGCGCAGGGAGAGAGCGCTGTTGCGCAGATTGTCCTGGACACGTTTGAAGTCCGCCATCTGCTTCTGCAGATCCTGGAAGGCGAGCCTGCGCGATTCCACCTGGGTCAGGCCTTCACCTTCCTTGGCTCTGGCCAGGAAGGTATTGGAAAGCTCGAGGGCGGCCTCGAGCTTTTTTTCATCGTAGTCGGTAAGAAAATCATAGGTTCTGGCTGCGGCGTCAAACATATCGGCCTGCAAGTCACTCGAAGTGACATTAACCCTGGCGTTACGACGGTATTCCACAAAACCGTCCGAGGCCTTCTGGAGTTCGGTATAGCCGAGCACGGCCATCCCTACCAGAAGCACTATCATAATGATAAAGCCACCGATGATTTTAAATTTGGTTGTCATGCTAAGATCCTCACGGCCCATTGATAATGTTACTGATTATGCGCAGAATATCCGAATCTCTCTTCAGATGCTACTACAATTTTATTGCGTGAACATGCGGATTCTATCAAGCAAACCGGCAATAAAAAGAATAGGTCCTAAAGACCCGGCCATAATCCCAGGGCAACGCCTGGTTATCCTGGGCACTGTGTTAAGCTTTGCGCCTAAAATGGGCATGTATCTGGATGACTGTCAGGTGTTCCCTCCCTCGCCTCTGGCATCTGTCCGCCGTTAGGCGGCAGTCGAAATCCTCCCCTGTACAAACAGCGGACAGTTCTGCTATACAACATGCCATTGTTGCGTCGCGCAACAGGTACTTCTTTCCCGGCATTCACTCTCCGGCGCGCCTTCGTTCCTATTTTTGCGCGTAGCCATGTATGCAACCGATTTCTTTGCAGTATGAAAAATACGGTCCTGATCATCGACGGCAGCCCTTTTTTTCGTGCCCAGACAGGTAAACTTCTGGAAGAGAACGACTATCGGGTACTCCAGGCAGGGGATGCTCCGGACGCCTTTTTATGCGTGGATACGGAGCAGCCGGATCTTGTCTTGCTCAGCATGGAAATACCCGGCCTGAACGGGCTGGATATATACAGAATCATACGTGAGCGGGAAGGCCACAGCCTGATGCCGGTCATGATGCTGGCCGCCAAAGATGACGTAAACAGCCGCCTGGCGGCTTTGGCTCTGGGAGCGAACGACTATCTGGTCAAACCGCTTAGCGAGCGGGAACTGATTTTCCGGGTCAGGAACACCCTGCGTCTGATCAAGGGGAACCGCTCGGCCAACCCCCTGACCGGATTGCCCGGCAACATCGACATCAAGCGCGAACTCTCCGAGCGTTTACGCTCCGGGCGCGGCTTTACCGCCATATACCTGGACATAGACAACTTCAAGGCCTTTAACGACAGGTACGGCTTTCTGGAGGGCGACAGCGTACTCAGCGATACCGCGAAAATCGTCACCGACCAGATCAGGCTGTTCGGCAATCCGAACGACTTTGTCGGCCACGTGGGCGGTGACGATTTTGTCGTTTTTTCGGCTGAGGAGGATGTTGAAGACATCTGCCTCATGATTGCCCACTCTTTTGATGAGACAATCCGGGAGCGATTCTCGCCGGACGATATGCGCGACAACTCCATCACCACGCTCAATCGCAAAGGGCAACTGGAAAAAACGCCTCTGACCGCCGTGTCCATGGCGGTCATTCCCTGCCAGCCGGGGCGCTTTTCCTGCGATCTGGAGGTATCGGCCGTGGCCGCGGAGTTAAAGTTCCAGATCAAGGAGATACCCGGCAGCGGCTTTGTGCTCGACCGCCGTAAGTAACCGGCATAAGGAGTAAGGTATGGACATGCTTAACGCCTATACCTATGAGGTGGACAGCGCGGAACAGGCGGTTGCGGAACTGAAGCGCCAGCTTGACCTTGAGCGCAAACTGAAACGCCATAGCGCCGCTTTTATCACCTGCAGTTATGACTTTGTGGAATCAGGCATCATCGGTCCTATTTGCGAGGCCCTGCCGTTTGACGTGGTGGGCTGCACCACCCTTGCCAACGGGGTCAATGCCGAATCGGGCAGCATGCAGCTCTGCCTGTCCGTGCTTACGGCGGACGACTGCGCCTTTTCCACGGGCCTGACCGCCCCGCTGGAACGGAGTTCTTCCGAAGCGCCCGAGGCGGCCAAAGGGGATGCGGCAACCGCTGCTGTTTGTGCGGCCTGGCAACAAGCGGCAAAAGCGCTGGACAGCCCGCCCGTTCTTTCTCTGGCTTTTTTCCCCATGCTTCCGGGCATAAGCGGCGACCTGCTCCTCTCGGCCCTGGATCAGGCCTCGGGCTCCACTCCTGTTTTCGGGGCCACGGCCTGCGATTATGACACGGCCACCTATGCCAATTCCTTTGTCATCCACAACGGGCAATGCTACCGGGATCGCCTGCCCTTCCTGCTGATCTCAGGCAACGTGCACCCGCGCTACATTGTCGCCTCGACCACTGGAGAAGCCTGTCGTGATGCAGCCGACCGCATCACCTCATCCCAGGGCAGTACCGTTAAAACCGTGAACGGCAACACCGCTGAGGTCTACCTTGAGTCCATCGGCCTGACCAAAGGGGCCGGGCTTGAAGGGCTAAGCTGCGTCCCCTTTCTGGTGGACTACCGTGACGGCACTCAGCCCATTGCCAGAGCCATTTATGCGCTTACGGAAGAAGGGTACGCCGTGTTCGGCGGAGCCATGCCCGAGGGGGGCGGCATCAGGGTGAGCGCCATATCACCCGCACAAATCACGGCCACAACGGAAAGCGCAATGCGCCAAGTCTTGTCCTACCCGGATCTCAATGGCCTGATCCTGTTTCCCTGTCTGGGATACAACATGATCATGGTCCTGAATCCGGGCGCGAAACTGGATCTCATCCGTCAATTCGCCGGACCGGACCTGCCCTGGCATCTGGCCTATTCCAGCGGCGAAATATGCCCCCTGTATGAGGAATCCGGCGGGCTGGTCAACCGGTTCCACAACTTTACCTTTATTGCCTGCGCATTCTGACACCTTTTACGCTTGAACGGGTCAGTGTTCGCAAAAGTCGTTCCGCCCCGGTTTGCAAACAGTAACCACCCCCTTGGGGATTATACAGTCATATGGCCATGCACGAAGACAAAACCATAGCCCTTGCAACAGCGGTAGCTACAATGCAAAAAGAGGTCCGCACCCTGAAGCGCCAACTCAGGGATGTGGAATCCCAACTGCAACGCAACAAAGCCATGCTGACCGCCTACACCAGCATAAACGAGATGCTGACCACGGAACAGCGCCGCATGCAGCACGGCATGAACCTGCTCCTGGAGAACAGCCCGGACATTATTCTGCTCTTTGACGCCGAAGCGCGGCTCTTGCATTGCACCAACACCTTCCTTGCCGCCGCGAACATTGCCGAGGTAGCTTCGATCAACGGCGCGCATCTTCGCGATATTTTCAGCCGCTTTGCCTCGCTCTATTGGGTGGCGGATCTGGAAACTTCTTTCGAAGCGGTCATGCGCAGCCGTCAGCATACCACCCTGCACGACATGGTGGACATGGGCAACAACGGCTCCCCGCGGGACTATATCATCAATATCGCCCCCATGCTGAATGATACGGGTACGGCTGTGGGCGCGCTCATGCTCTTCCATGACCGGACGGATATGGTGCTGGCAAAAGTAGCGGCGGAAAAGGCCAAAGAGGCGGCCGAGCGGGCCAACAAGGCCAAAAGCCGATTCATGGAAGCCATCAGCCACGAAATGTCCACACCCATGAACTCCATCCTGGGCATGAGCAAAATCGCCAAATCCTCGAGCGAAGCCAACAAAAAGGACCGCTGCATCGACAAAATAGAAATCGCCTCACGCTATCTGCTGGGGGTAATTGGCGATATCATGAGCATGTCCAAAATCGAAACCAGCACTTTTTCCCTGGCCAGTGAAACCGTGTCCATGGAAAATGCGCTTGCTTCGGCACTGGGCCTGCTGTCCTGCCTGATCGAAGAAAAACAATTGACCGTGAACACGGCCATAACTGATGATGCGCCCATTTCCTTTACCAGTGACAGGCAACATTTGATCCAGGTATTGGGTAACCTGATCGACAATGCCGTGAAATTCACGCCCGAAGGCGGTTCGGTAAACGTCAACGTGGGCAGGCGGATCAGAAGCGACGGCCTGATCATGATCCGGGTGGAAGTATCCGACTCCGGACCGGGCATTGCCAAAAACCGTCAGGAAACGCTCTTCCAACCCTTTGAACAGATCTACGCCAATCGGCACCGGCATAAGGAAAGTCCGGGCCTGGGGCTGGCTGTGAGCAGAAGCATTGTCAGCCTGATGGGCGGACGCATCTGGGTGGAAAGCGAAGAAGGCCACGGCGCCACTTTCATCATTGAACTGCCCGTGGGTTCCTCTGTTGGTATGGACGAAAGCCTGCCGGACAGAAAGGCGAGACGTGTCCCGCGTTCTTGAGCGTGCGTCTTATAATCCATCGCTTATCATGTTTGTATAACACCATATATTTTAGATATAAAAATACATTGCCCCCAAAGTTGTCCCCCCTTTTTTCGCTACGGTCTCCGGCTACGTCGCCCAGATGATATTGACAATCTCTGCTATCATGTGTAGATAAATGTATATACAAAGGTGATATGTGAAGATAGCTGTAGCAGGATTTGACTGGGACAGTGGGAATTGGCCGAAGTGCGGTAAGCACGGCGTGTCAAAAGAGGAAATCGAAGAAGTTTTTCAGTTCTCCCCCGCCGTAATGCCGGACCCGCACCCGGATGAGCCGCGCATGCGCGCTATCGGAAAATCAAAGGCCGGGCGATACCTGTTCCTTGTTTTTATGTTCCGCGTGAATGACGGCCAAGCTTTCGTCCGGCCTATCAGTGCGCGCTATATGCACCAGAGGGAGGTTGATCACTATGAAAAAACATACCGCTAAGCCGATGCCGTCAATCAAAAGTGATGCCGACGCTGAACAGTTTGTAGAGTCTGCCGATTTGTCGGAATATAATTTGTCCGGATTTGCGCCGGTAAATTTTGAGTTTGAACCAAAAGCCGCTGCTCTCAATATGCGGTTACCGCAAAAACTTCTTGATGCCGTGAAAATTAAGGCAAAAGCAGAAGGGATACCCTATACACGTTACATACGCCTTGTTTTGGAACAGGCTGTTACGAAATAATTGTGCGACAATAATTTATACCGCAAATGTATGATTTAATATGCCAATATTGCATTATATTTTTGTGTTACCCCTAAAGTTAGCCCAATATATTTTCCGCTACCCTATTGTCGGGAACCCCTCGCATCCTGAATGCGCCTGAAGCATCGGGCGGTGTCAAGACTAACAATGATGACCCTGGTGTCCGCAGAGAGATTATCTAGCGCCCACCTCATTACGCACCCGCCTTTTTATGAACAGGGTAGCAATAGAGTATAAATACGACAAAAGGGCTTATGTGTGTAAACACATAAGCCCTTGTTTTTATTGGTGGGTCGTGCGGGGATCGAACCTGCGACTCTCTGCTTAAAAGGCAGATACTCTACCGTCTGAGTTAACGACCCGAATGGGAATGCTCGTTTACCGCAATTAGCGGCCAAGGTCAATGCCTGACGGGCATCTTTCGTATTTTTTCTTTTCACCGCTCCTTGGCGAGGAAGGAACTACTCTCCGGCCGGGTCACGCTTTTTCATCAATTTGGCTTGCAACGTGTCCAGATAATAGTAGTACACCGGGGTAAAATACAGCGTCAGCAACTGCGAAACCACCAGGCCGCCCACCACGGCCAGACCGAGAGGCTGGCGCGATTCCGCGCCCGCGCCAAACCCCACGGCAATGGGCAGAGTGCCCATGAGCGCGGCCATGGTGGTCATCATGATCGGCCTGAAGCGCACCAAGGCTCCCCGCACGATGGAGTCTGCCGCGTCCATACCCTGCTTGCGCTGCGCTTCCAGCGCGAAGTCGATCATCATAATGGCATTTTTTTTGACAATGCCGAGGAGCATAATGATACCCACAAAGCCGTAGATATCCAGTTCCTTGCCGAAAATAAGCAAGGTAGCCAGCGCTCCCACGCCCGCCGAAGGCAGGCCGGAAAGAATGGTCAGCGGGTGGATGAAGCTCTCGTACAGAATACCCAGCACAATGTAGATGACCGCTATGGACATGGCCAGAAGCAGCCAGAGATTGGCAAAGGACTCCTGAAAGGCTTGGGCCGTGCCCTGGAAACTGGTGCTGATGCTGTCCGAGAGGGTTTCTTGGGCCAGACGCTGCACCTCGGCCACGGCCCTGCCCAGGGAAACCCCCTCGCGCAGGTCAAAGGAAATGGTGACTGACGGCATCTGCCCCAGGTGGTTGACCACCATGGGTCCCACTCCGGTCGAGATCTCCACCAGAGTGGACAGAGGCACCAGTTGTCCGGACGGCGCGCGCACGTGCAACAAATCCAGGGTGCGCGGCTGATCCCGGAATCTCGGCTCCAGTTCCAGGATCACCTTGTAGTCGTTGGTCGGGGCCAGAATGGTGGAAACTTCGCGCGTGCCGTAGGCCAGGGACAAGGCCTGCTCGATGCGGCTGGCCGTGAGCCCGAGAGCCGAAGCCTTGTCGCGCAGAATAGCGATCCGCACCTCCGGGTTGGAGAGCAACAGATCGGTTGCCACGTTTTCCAGGTCGGGCAGGGCGCGCACCTTTTGCAGCAGTTCGTTGGACTGGGTATACAGGAGATCCATGTCCGAACTTTGCATGGTGAACTGATACAAGCCCTTGGTGGCTGCCCCGCCGATACGGACCGGAGGCGGGAGCGAGGCATAGGTGCGGATGCCCGGCACCTTGGCGAATTCCTTGCGCAGAGCCTGCAAAATAACCGTGGCATGCGGCCGATCGGCCCGGTCCACCAGGCGCAGATTCAAAAAACCTTCGTGGGTGAAGTTTACCCCGCCGCCTCCGCCGATAACCGACATGTAGCGCTCTACATAGGGGTTGGCTTTCACGATTTCAATCAACTGCTGCTGGTGCGTTTCCATATTCTGGATGGAATTGCCCTGCTGTGATTCAGTACGGATAAAAATCTGGCCATTGTCCTCGGTGGGCAGAAAGCCCTTGGGCACGATCATGAACAGCCACGCGGTCAGGCCGATCAGCGCGAAAGAAAAGAGCAGACAGGACATACGATGGCGCATGACCGCCCGCAGGGTACGCTCATAAAAACGCACCGCCGCGTCAAAACCCCGCTCACTCAGTCCGTACAAGCCTTCCTGACGCTTGTTGTGGTCCACCGGCTTGATGAAGCGGCTGCACATCATCGGGGTCAGAGTCAGGGAAACGATTCCGGAAAACAGGATGGCCACGGTGATGGTCACGGCGAATTCGTGAAACAGCCGCCCCACAATTCCCCCCATGAACAGCACCGGGATGAATACAGCCACAAGAGAAACGGTCATGGACACAATGGTGAACCCGACCTCGCGCGAGCCGTCGAACGCGGCGGTCATGCGATCCTTGCCCATTTCCATATGCCGGACAATGTTCTCCAGCATGACCACGGCGTCGTCCACCACAAAGCCGATGGACAAGGTCAGGGCCATGAGGGAGAGGTTATTCAGGGAAAAGCCCATCAGATACATGACCGCGAAGGTGCCCACAACGGAGAGCGGCACGGCAAGGCTGGGAATGACAGTGGCTGAAAGGTTGCGCAGAAAAAGGAAAATCACCATGACCACCAGGCAGATGGTCAGCATCATGGTGAACTGCACATCCGCCACAGCCTCCCGAATACTCTCGGAGCGATCGTACAGGATTTCAAGCTGAATGGCTCCTGGCAACTGGTTGCGCAGTTCGGGCAGCACCTTCTTGATGTTGTCCACCAACTGCACAGTGTTTGCGCCCGGCTGACGCTCAATGGCCAGAGTAAAGGCCCGGTGCCCGCCGTACCAGGAGACACGGCGGTCATTTTCCACGCTGTCGATAACCTGGGCGATTTCGGAAAGACGCACTGGCGCGCCGTTTCTCCAGGCCACGATCAGGGACTTGTAATCTTCAGCTTTGTACAGTCCGCCCGAGCTCTGCACCGTGTACTCGCGCACCTGGCCGGTCAGGGAGCCCACGGGCAGATTGGAATTGCCCTCGCCCAGCGCTTCGGCGATCTCGTCAATGCCGATTCCCCGCGCCGCCAGCGCCTCGGGGTCAACCTGCACCCGCACCGCATACTTCTGCGAACCGTAAACCTGGACCTGGGATACCCCACTAATCATGGAAAGGCGCTGGGCCACCAGGTTCTCGGCGTATTCGTTAACGTCCGAGAGGCGCATGGTTTCGGAAAACATGGCCAGGTAAAAGACCGGCATTTCCGCGGGGTTGACCTTGCGAAAACTCGGCGGCGAGGGCAAATCGCTGGGCAGGCGGCGCAGGGCCGTGGAAATGGCGGTCTGCACGTCCAGCGCTGCCGCGTCAATATCCCGTTCCAAGGCGAATTGCAGGGTAATCCGGGTATTGCCCAGATTACTCGAGGAGATCATCGAATCCAGCCCGGCAATGGTTGAAAACTGCTTCTCAAGAGGCGTGGCCACGGAAGCGGCCATGGTCTCCGGGCTCGCGCCCGGATAGGACACCGACACCTGGATGGTAGGAAAGTCAACCGTGGGCAGGGCCGCTGTGGGCAGCAGGCGATACCCCATGATTCCGGCCAGCATGATGCCCAGCATAACCAGAGTGGTGGTCACCGGCCGCCGGATGAAAAGTGCGGATATATTCATGCGGCTCCTGTTTCTTCTCGGGTAGCGCCTCAAACCAGGGGCACTATCCTATCTCCGCTCGCCCATGTCTATAGCCAGAGCTCCCGGCGCAAGACCGAGCTGGCCTTCAGTGACGATCACGTCCCCGGCGGACAGACCCTCGGAAATAACCACAAAACCCTTGGGACCGGGCTCGGATTTCACGCTGACCAGGGTCACCCGGTACATGTTCATCTTGCCCGAGGGATCGGGCGTGGCCAGATACACATAGGGGCCGGACATGCCTTCCTGCACGGCCTTTTCCGGCACCAGCACGGCATCCTCGAGCATGGCCATGACCAGGGTCACGCGCACGAACTGGCCGGGCCAGAGGCGGTTGTCATCATTGGGAAAAACAGCGTGCAGCCGGATACTGCCCGTGGTCCGGTCCACCTCATTGTTCACGGCCGTGACCGCGCCCATAATCATGGGGCCGGTATCGCCCTCGGGCAAAACCCCGACTTCCAGCGGCCCGGCCTGGGTAAGCCGCAGGATGGCGGGCAGGTGGCGCTCGGCCAGGGTAAAACGCACTTCAGCGGGCCGCAGGGAGTTAATCACCACCAGGGTACGCTCGTCATTGGCCTTGATCACGTTGCCCATGCGTATCAGAATATCCCCGAGCTTGCCTGAAACCGGGGCCTTGATTTCGGAATATTCGCGGTTCAGCCTGGCTGTCTGGATGGCGGCCTGATCCTGTTCAATATCCGCCCGGATGGTCTTTTCCGTGGTGGCCACCTGGTCAAAGGCCTCCCGGCTGATCACATCCTGTCTGAGCAGGGAGGTATAGCGGGCCAGATCTTGACGGGCCTTGGCCAAAAGCGCTTCATTACGAGCCAGACGAGCCTCGGCCTCGGCCACGGCCGCATCAAAGGGCCGGGGATCGAGCCGGAACAGGATGTCGCCTTTTTGCACTTCTTCCCCGGCCCGCACGGGCACGTCAACAATCTGGCCGCCAACCTGGGATTTTACCTGCACCGAGGAAAAAGCTTCCACATTGCCTACCGCTTCCAGCACACGAGGCACGGCGCGCTTTTCAGCCACGGCCAGCCGGACCGGCACGGCGCGCTCGGCAGTCTCTTTGTCACCCTGGTTGGAGCAGGCGCCAAGAAGCGGCAAAGAACACAGCAGGAAAAAAAGCACCCGGAAACGGAACAAGGGAAGAATAGTATACGCGCGGCAACAAGGCTCGGGAATTGCGTTCTTCATTACGATTTCATAGCGCGCGGCTCCGCATTTGGCAAGGGCGTCCTTCTTCCGCTCCTTGGCGGGAAGATGCTCCGGGAGCAAAGCTCCCTCCGCCCGCCTGCGTCGCTATAAGCGCCTACCGGCGCGGCCGGACCTGCGGCCCAGCCCCTCGCGGGGGCGTTAAGGTATGTTTTTTGCCGCTCACGAACCCGTCACTTCTCCGGCCCGGCTGATCACGGCCTCGCGCTGGGGGATATCCTCTCCCGCCGCACCGAGCGCGTCCAGACAGGCTTTGGTCAAGGCCCGGCAGCAGGGCACTTCCATGCGGGCAACCAGCAGGCTCTCCGGCTTGGCCGCGCGCACAATGGCCTCCAGCTTGCGCGCCAGGGCTTCGCTCCCCTCAAACTTGGGGCACCCTATCAACATGACCTTGCCGTCGGCCAGACGCTGGTGAAAATCCGGCGCCGCAAAGGCGGCGCAGTCCGCTGCCACCAACAGCGCCGCGCCCCGCAGAAAAGGCGCTTCCTCAGGCATCAGGCGGATCTTTAACGGCCAGCGGCGTGCGCCGGGCCCGCCCGCCGCGCCGGGACCGGGTATGCCTTCGCAGGCGTCCAGATCGGCGCTGCCGGGACCGTCACGCATGGGCAGCAGCGTAAAGCTGGTTGCGGCCGCGCCGGGACAATTACAAGCGCCATGCGCGCCCGGCCCGGCCTGGGCGGCCATTGGCGCCGGTTTCCCTTGGCGCAGCAGATGGTCTTGCACTGCCTCCTCGTCAAAATCGTCGGCCTCGCGCCGGATGATACGCAGAGCGTCCACCGGACAGCCGCCCAAGCAAGCGCCCAGCCCGTCACAGTAAATATCCGCGATAACCTTGGCCTTGCCGTCCACCAGAGCGATAGCTCCTTCGGCGCAATCAATCACGCACTGCCCGCAGCCGTTACAGCGTTCCTCATCTATCTCTATGATGTCTCTGATTTTTTTTGCCATGACCTGTTCCTCGGAAAAAGATATGGTTCACTTATATACGAGAAGATTGGCGACAACCAGCAATATGAATGTAGTGAATTGAAAAAATTCAGACACCTGATCAAAAGCCGGGCCGACGAATACAAAGGCGCGGCAGTATGCGAAGAGGTATCTGAAGCCGGAGCAGATAGAGCAATTTAACTTTGAAAAAGTGTAATTGCTCTGCAAGGATTTACAGATAAATCCTTGCCGCGAGATGCTTGCAGGCGGGCTTTGCCCGCCGTAAGCAAAGCATCTCAAGCGTAAAATGCCATAGATATGTGAAAAGAACTATTTGGCCACAGCCCCTAAGGGGCTATCAGCGCCGCTTCATCAGGGTACAGAAGCTCAAGGGAGGCTTTGAACGAAGCGAACCACCCTTCACGGATGGCTGCGCGCGCTCCCCGCACCAAGTCCAAATAATAGGTCAGGTTGTGCAGGGAGTTGAGGCGGAAGGACAAAATCTCCCCGGCTTGAAACAGATGGCGCAGGTAAGCGCGGGAAAAGGTCCGGCAGGTGTAGCAGGAACAGGCCGGATCCAGCGGGCCGTCATCCTCGGCAAATTCAAGGCGCTTGATATTGATCTTGCCCTGGGAGGTATAGAGCGTTCCGTTGCGGGCGTTGCGGGTGGGGAGTACGCAGTCGAACATATCCACCCCGCGGGCAATGCCGCTGACAATATCCAGGGGTGTGCCCACGCCCATGAGGTAGCGGGGCTTGTTTTCAGGCAGGAGCGGAGCGGTATGGGCCAGCAGCGCATGCATTTCGGCCTTGGGTTCGCCCACGGACAGACCGCCGATGGCAAAACCGTCAAAATCGTGTTCGATCAGTTGGGCAACGGACGCGGCGCGCAGATCCGGGAAAAAACCGCCCTGGGTGATGGCGAAAAGCAGATTTCCGCCCGCGCCTCTGGGATAGACCTGCCTGGAGCGCAGAGCCCAGCGCGTGGTCAGTTCAATGGACCTGGCCGTGTAATCATAGGGCGTGTTGTAGGGCACGCACTCGTCCAGAACCATCATGATGTCGGAGTGCAGGTTGCGCTGGATGCCGATCACCTTTTCCGGGGTGAAGAAGTGCTTTGAACCGTTCAGGTGGGAGCGGAACTCCACTCCTTCTTCGCTGAACTTGCTTAATTCGGACAAGCTGAAGGCCTGGAAGCCGCCGCTGTCGGTCAGAATGGGGCCGTTCCAGGCGGCAAAGGCGTGCAGGCCGCCGCGCCGGGCTACCAGTTCATCGCCCGGCCTGAGATACAGATGGTAGGTGTTGCCGAGAATGATCTCCGCGCCCATGGCTTCAAGGTCGTCGGGAGCAATGGCCTTGACGCTTCCCACAGTGCCCACGGGCATGAATATGGGCGTCTCCACAACGCCGTGCGCCGTATGCAAACGCCCGGCCCTGGCCGGGCCGTCAGTGTGGAGAATTTCAAAGGTTCCGGGGTGCAAGGGCGCTCTTCCTTCTTTACCTGGCCACTACTACTGTACAGGAATGATCAGCTTCTGCCCCACCTTCAGCGTCGTGCTGCTGCCCAGCTTGTTGGCCTTTTGCAGGACGCTGACCGAAGTCCCGTTTTTTGCCGCAATGCTGAACAAGGTATCTCCGGCCTGCACGGTCACGTTGCGCGTCGTGGTCAGGGCGGCGGCTCCGGAAGAGGCGGAGGCCGGAGACGGCCGGACGCCGGGGCCGGACGGGGAAGCCCCACCGGAGGCCCGCGCGCCTTGTACGGAGAGCTTCTGCCCTACTTTGAGCACTGGCTTGGCCCGGTTCAGGTTGTTGGCTTCGCACAGGGCGTCGAGCGTTATCCCGAATTTCAGGGCGATGGCAAAGGGCGTGTCTCCCTGCCGCACGGTGTAGTGCGTCACGCCGGACGCCTCCTCCCCTTCTCTGGCCGGGGAAGGCCCCTTGCCGGGCACGATGATCACGGTGCCGATGGAGGGCAGCCGGTCAAAACCGTTGGCTTCCCTGAGGGCTGTAGCACTGACCTTGTGGCGCTTGGCAATGGAAGCCAGAGTATCGCCCTTATTGATTGTATAGTCCCTGCCCTCCGGGGCGGCGCGGGCCTCGCGGCTGGCTGTGAAGTTTACGGCGTCGGTCAGTCTGCCGGGCGGCACATAGGCTGTGGATTGCATATTCGGCGGGCTGGAAGCGCGCCGAAAGGCCGGATTCATACCGGAAAACTCTTCCCAACTCAGGTCGAGGCGACCGGCCAGGGCGGTCAGGTTGGTGCCGGGCGGCACAGGCAGAGGGCTCAGGTTCCAGGCCAAGTCGGGATCGGGCTTGTTAAAGCCCAGGCGGTCCAGGTTGCGCATTATTTTGGCAAAGGCAATAAGGCGCGGCACGTAATCGCGGGTTTCATCCTTCAGGCGGGCCCGTTCCTCCAGGCAACCGTCCAACCGGCAAAGCTCAAAAAAATCCTTGGCCCCGGTGCCGCGAACAGCCCGGCCAATCTTGCCTTCCCCGGCATTGTAAGCGGCCACGGCCAGATGCCAGTCGCCGAAGTCGCCGTATAACTTGAGCAGATAGTCGGAAGCGGCGTAGGTTGCCTTATAGGGATCGCGGCGCTCGTCGATCCAGGCGTTCTGGATCAGGCCGTATCTGCGGCCCGTGCCGGGGATGAACTGCCACAGGCCGACCGCCCCGGCATGAGAACGCGCGTTGGGGTTGCCCCCGCTCTCGACCATGCACAGGTAAGCGATATCCTCCGGAATGCCCCGGTCCGTGAAAACTTTTTTGATGTGCGGTAAAAAACGCGAACTGCGGACCATAAAGCGCTCAAAGGTGCCGCGGCGCTCATGCACGAAAAACTTAAAGTGCAACTCCACGATGCGGGCATCTTCTTCCGAAAGATTGCGGTCCAGATCACTGACAGTTTTGAAGGCGTATAATTCGTCCGGGCTTAAAGGCACGCCGTCATCACGCGGCGTGTACAGGGTCATCACCTCATCTTCATCACCGTAGTACTTGCCGACATCCTCGGTCTGTTTTTTAACAGCGCAACCGGAAAGGGCAATAAGCAGGAAGAGCAGCAACGGACACAGCCGGAACAGGGAACAAAAGCGGGGGATTCGAAGCATGAAGTTCTCAAAAAAATCCGCCATACCGCATCGCGGACAAGGGCTTGCTTTATAAGGGGTGGATAAGATACGAGAGCCGGAGCTTCCTTTGATTGGTACTGTATAATCTAAGTTTGCAGGTGAAGCAAGCTCGGGTAGCGCCTCAGTTTGCCGTGATACTTCGTCAGGCCTCGTTTTTTGCTCCGGTCGAGTACCATAAGAGTACACTCCCGTCGCGAAAAACTCGCCTTCCTCGTCTGACGACAAACTCAGACACTACCCGCTCCTTATAAAGAACAGGCAGGCGAACATGAACACATCCGGCAAAAATTCCTTCCCCGGCGGGGCCAGACGGCCCAAAGGCAGTGTCCGTGAGAGCGCGGACACCAACCGAAATACACCCGAACGCGCTCACCCCAGGCAGACGCGCAAGCCGGTCCGCTTTCAGCGCCCCGTGGTTCCCCCTCATGAAAGGCCGGGCCACAATGCCGAACCCCTCTCCATTCCGGAACACAATTCCGGCAGGCAGGCCGCTCCCCGGACCGCCGGAGAACAAGCCCCCTTGCTGCCCGGCATCAAACCGGTACTGGAGATGTTGCAGAACACGCCGGAGCGCGTGGACGCGGTTTTTCTGCGCAAGGGCCGCCACGGCAGTGACATGGCCGCTATTGTGGATGCCTGCCGGGCTGCCGGGGTGCGCTTTTCCCTGCTTGACCCGCCTTCTTTTGCCCGCGTTTATTCAGGCAACAGCCAAGGCGTTGTGGCCCGGCTTTTTGAAGCCGGGTTTGTGGACCTGGACGAATTGCTGGACAACGTTATGGATGCGCCTCTGCCCCTGGTGCTGGCCCTGGACCAGGTGCAGGACCCCGGCAACGCCGGAGCACTGGCCCGCACCCTCTATGCCTTGGGCGGAGCCGGGATGATCGCGCCGCGCCACAACGGGGTGTACCTTGGCGCGGCAGCCTCCAAGGCCGCTGCCGGAGCGCTGGAGCGCCTGCCCGTGGCCAAGGCGGCCAACCTGGGCCAGGCCGTGGACAGCGCAAAAAAACTGGGCTTCACCATTTACGGCGCGGCCGTGGCCGGAAGCCCGGAAAAGGTCGCCCTGCCGGACAACGGCCCGGATGCCGCCCGTAAAGCGGCCCTGCCCATCCTGCCCGTGCTGGACGCCTACAGCGCCTCTTTCCGTCTGCCCGCCCTGCTCATTCTCGGCAGCGAGGAAAGCGGCATCCGGCCCGGCCTGGAAAAACGCTGCGACTACCTGGTGTCCATTCCCATGTTGCGCGATTTCGATTCCCTGAACGTGGCCCAGGCAGGCGGCATCATTGTCAGTTGTTTTGCCCGTGATGTTCTGGCCGGACGGAAGTAGGCTATGCTAACAAATAGCCCTTTTGCCCTCCGGCTGCGTCAGATGAGCCTGCTATTTCGGTCGACAATTCCGCAGGATAGCGGAATTGGGAACCGCCCGTAGGGCGGGAGCCGAAGGCCGAGGCACAGGATGTGCCGAGTCAATACCATAAAAGTATACTCCCTTATAGCAGGCTCCTCTTCCTTGCCGGAGAACAAAATTGCTTATTTGTTAGCACAGCCTGGCCTACTGCTCCGCCGCGCAACGCGCGCAGGATGCGCAGCAGGCCGTTGGATGATCCAGGCTGTGCATGATGCCGCAGGTCCTGCCGTTCCGCCCGCCCGAACAACGCCGCCCAAGCTGCTCCAAATGGCTTTTTAAATGCTCCAGGGAGGCAATCCGGGCCTCCACCTCTTTGATATGGGAACTGACCAGCTCGCAGACCCAGGTACAGTCCCGCTGCGGGTGATCCCGGAAGGCCAGCAGCTTCTTCATTTCCTCCAGCTTCATGCCGTGCCCCCGGCAGTGCATGATGAACTCCAAACGCTCCAGATCCTCTTTGCCATACAGCCGGTAATTGCCGCTGCCGCGTTCCGGTTCGGCAAGCAGACCTTCCTTTTCATAATAGCGGATGGTCACCACCTTGCAGCCGGTCCTTTTCGCCAGTTCACCGATTTTCATGAAAACTCCTCTTGACCCTATAGTAACTATAGGCTGTAGGCTTGTCAAAACACAAGGAGAACGATCATGGGCGCGGCATCAACCATAACCACCTACCGTATCCTGAACATGGACTGCCCCACGGAAGAGGCTCTGATCCGCAAAAAACTCGCTTCCCTGCCCGGCATTATCGGCCTTGAATTCAACCTGATGCAGCGAGTGCTTATGGTCAGCCATCAGTTGCCGTCCACTGAAGGCATTGAAACGGCGCTCGTTTCCATCGGCATGACCCCGGAATTGCTCGGCCTGAGCCGGGAGACTCCCCCGGTCACAGCCGAAGCCCGGCTCCCCTGGGCCAGACTGGCTGTTGCGGGATTATTCGCCGCCGTCTCAGAAGGCATTGAATTCATCAACGTATGGGGAGCCCGGCCCTTTGGTCTTGATGTGCGGGCCTGGCAGGTGAACGGCGCAGCCCTTGTCGACTGGCTGCCCTTGATCTTCGCCCTGCTGAGCATTCTGTTCGCGGGCTTAAGCACCTACCGCAAGGGCTGGCTGGCGGTGAAGAATTTCAATCTGAACATCAACGCCCTCATGTCCGTGGCCGTGACCGGCGCGATACTCATCGGCCAATATCCTGAAGCCGCCATGGTCATGGTATTGTTCAATCTGGCCGAGGCCATCGAAGCCAAATCCCTGAACCGGGCCAGAACGGCCATCAAGAACCTGCTTGATCTCACTCCGGAAACAGCCACCGTGCTTCAGCCCGCTTCCCCCTGCGCTGAAGCCGTCTGGGTGGAAAAGGATGTCCGCCTCGTGGCCGTCGGCAGCCGGGTGCGCATCAGACCCGGTGAGCGCGTGCCCCTGGACGGCATCATTGTGCAAGGCCGCTCAAGCATCAACCAGGCTCCGATCACCGGAGAGAGCCTGCCCGTGGACAAGGAAGCCGGGGACCTGGTTTACGGCGGCACCATCAACGAGTCCGGCTCCTTTGTCCTGGAAGTGACGGCCGAGGCCGCCAACTCCACCCTGGCCCGGATCATCCACGTGGTGGAGAAAGCCCAGGGCAGCCGCGCCCCCATACAGCGCTTTGTGGATCGTTTCGCCGCCGTCTACACCCCGGCGATCTTCCTGATCGCTCTGCTGACGGCCGTTATCCCGCCTTTGTTCCTGGACGGCCTGTGGCTCGGATGGATCTACACGGCCCTGGTCATACTGGTTATCGGCTGCCCCTGCGCCCTGGTTATTGCCACGCCGGTCACCATTGTCAGCGGTATGGCCGCGGCCGCCCGGCAGGGCATCCTGGTCAAGGGCGGCATATTTATTGAGCAAAGCCGCCTGCTCACCTGGCTGGCCCTGGACAAGACCGGGACCATCACTCGCGGCAGGCCCGTCCAGACCGATTACATAGCTATCGGCAGTCTGGATGATGCCGCCATCACGAGCCTGGCCGCCAGTCTCGCGGCCCGCTCCGATCATCCCGTGTCCAGGGCCCTGGCCGAACATGCGGCTGAAAACGGCGTTGTCCTGCTTGATGTGGACGACTTCACGGCTGTTCCCGGCCTGGGCCTGCGCGGAACGATCAACGGCGCACCCTGGCGGCTTGGCAACCAGCGCATGGTGGAAGCACTCGGGTTGTGTTCTCCGGCCCTGGAAGAAGCCATCGTTGCCCTGGAAACACAGGGCAAGAGCGTGGTGGCCCTGATCAGCGAAAATGGCGCGCAAGGCCTGTTCGCTGTTGCGGATACCCTGAAGGACAGCAGCGCCGCAGCCATCCGGGAACTCGGACAACTCGGCATCAAAACCATGTTGCTGACTGGGGACAACGAACACACGGCCAGGGCCATTGCCGTCCGGGCGGGCGTGGACGCCTATCAGGCGAATCTCCTGCCCGAAGACAAGCTGGCCGCCGTGAAACAACTGGCCCGGGAAGCGGGAAAGGGAACCATCGGCATGGCAGGCGACGGGATCAACGATGCCCCGGCCCTGGCCGGAGCCGACGTGGGTTTTGCCATGGCTGCGGCCGGGACGGACACGGCCATTGAAACCGCTGACGTAGCCCTGATGGACGACGACCTGCGCAAGATTCCGCGTTTCGTCAAGCTTTCCCGCGCCACCTACGCCATTCTGATGCAGAACATCACCCTGGCCCTCGGGATCAAGGCGATTTTCTTCATCCTGACCTTCATGGGCCTGGCCACCATGTGGATGGCCGTGTTCGCGGACGTGGGCGCCAGTTTACTGGTGGTGGCCAACGGTCTCAGAGCAATGAACAAGTGATCGGCGCCGCTCTCTTGACAGGCCCCTTCCCCCCTGTCTACAAGAGCCGCTATGAGCACCCCCGAATTTACGCCGCATCCCGGCAAGGCAGGGCCGCAGAACTGTATCAGCATTGTGGGCATGGCCGCCGCGGGCAAGACTACCATCGGCCGGGAACTGGCCGCGCTGATCGGCTGGCCGCAGATTGACACGGACAACGTGATCGAAGCCACCTACGGGGCGCGGTTGCAGCAGATCACCGAAAAATTGGACAAGGAAGGCTTTCTCGACCTTGAGGGCGAGATCATCAGCCGCCTGAACGTCCGGCGTTGCGTCATATCCACAGGCGGAAGCGCCGTGTACCGCAACTTTGCCGTGCAGCACCTCAAGAGTCTGGGGCCGGTCATCTATATCCGTGTGCCCCTGCCCATAATTCTGGAGCGTTTTGCCCGCAAGCCGGAACGCGGCATGGCCATGAATCCGGGCCAAAGCATTGAAGACCTCTACGCCGAACGCGCGCGTCTATATGAAGCCGCCGCCGACTTCACGCTGGAGGGCGGTCAGGCCCCGGCTTTGGAATACGCAAAAGGCATCGCCCGCTGGCTGGCGCATGAAAAAACAGCCTAAAAAGAACGCCGCTTCCGCCGCTCCAGGCGGTCTGTTCGGCCGCCTGGCCGAACTCTACGCCCGCATGCAGGAGGCCTACCAGGCCTCGGCTTCGGCAGCGGGCCTGACCTGCGACAATTGCCCCACCAACTGTTGCACCAGCTACTTCCGCCACCATACCTATGTGGAATGGGCCTATCTCTGGCGCGGCCTGTTTGCGCTGCCTCCCCAGGACTTGGTCCGGGTACGACGCCGGGCCGAAGCGTATCTGGAACAGGCCAGACAGAGCCTTGCCCGGAATACGCCGCCCTCGGCCATGTGTCCTTTGAACGAAGGTGGCCTTTGCGCCTTGTACCCCTACCGCCTGATGATCTGCCGCATGCACGGCACCCGGAATACCTTTACCCGGCCGGACGGGCAAAGCCAGGTCTTTCCCGGCTGCGACCGCTTCATCACCCTGCCCTGCGCGAGCGAACCCAACTGCCCTTCTTTAGATCGCACGCCCTTCTACCAGGACCTGGCCGCGCTGGAAATGGATTTTCACAAACGCGCGGGCCGTCAGCTTCCCCGCGTGGACCTCACCCTGGCGGAAATGATTGTGCAGGGGCCGCCAAAAATTACTTAGTCGGTATTGGGGCTCCGCCCCAAACCCCGGCAGGGGACTGAGTCCCCTGCACCCCCATACCCGGAAAACGGCTCTGCCGTTTTCCGGAAATTGCGGGTCAAGGGGGCCACGCCCCCTTGCAGGGTGGTTTGGAGGTGCGGACAGTAGTGCTAAGGCTCACGTTCATCCCATCGGGGGTATCGCTGTTGATAACCTTTGCGCCACTGGTTCGCGTCCCTCCAAAAAATATAATTCCTAAGCGTTTTCCGAGGAACGCAACTCCGGAAGGTTGATGTTATACTTTAGTATCTTGCTGTATAATGTTGCCCGGTGAATACCCAGTGACTCCGCCGCCTTGCTGCAATTGCAGTTATATTTTCGGAGCGCGGATATAATGATGTCGCTTTCCTGTTTTGGGAGAAGCTCTTTGAGGGCTTCTCCTGAAACTTTCTCCCTTTTTATGCTCTCATGTATATGGCTTGGAAGGTGCTTCAGGGTGATCAGCGTATCCCCGGCCGTCATAAATGCGTATCCTATGACGTTTTTAAGCTCGCGAATATTTCCGGGCCAGGAATACTGCTGCAAGTATGTGAGCGTTTCCGCCGAAATCTCGCGCCTCGGTTCATAGCGTTCGTTCAGTTCTCCCAAAAACGTATACGCCAGTTGAGGAATATCCTCTCTGCGCTCGCGCAGGGGGGGGATATAGACCGGCAGGGTATTGAGCCGGTAGTAGAGGTCTTCACGAAACTCCTTCTTTTTTACCTTTTCCTCCAGGTTTTGATGGGTCGCGGCCACAAGGCGCACGTCAACCCGGACGGATTTTTCTCCGCCCAGCTTTTCAAGCATATTGTCCTCCAGCACCCGCAGCAGCTTTGGCTGTATGGACAGCGGCATATCCCCTATTTCGTCCAGAAACAGCGTTCCCTTGTCAGCCATCTCCAGTTTGCCGCGCTTGCCCTTGCGCCGCCCTCCCGTAAATGCTCCTTCTTCATAGCCGAAAAGTTCCGACTCCAGAAGCTCCAGCGGGATAGCCGCACAATTGACGGCAACAAAAGGAAAGGCCTTCCGGCTGCTGGCATGGTGAATGGCCTTGGCAAAAACCTCCTTGCCCGTGCCGGTTTCTCCCTGCAGCAGGATGGAGAGATCGTTCTGGGCAAAACGTTGCGCCAGGGCTTTGGTCTCATGAAAGGCCGCATTGATTGAGGGCATGTTGTCAAAAGACCAGAGCGGCTCGTCGTACTGGGCAAGCTCCTTGCGGTAGTAGTCCAGTTCTTCTTCTTTCTCGAGCAGCACCTGCACCAGCCTTGCCGTGTAGCGGGAAAACTTGATCAGCGCCGCGGCAGCGAAAACCGCGCCGTTTTCATCCGTAATGGCCATTCTGGTGACGGCCACGTTGCGTTCCCCGCTGGCGGTGAGGCCTTTGGGGAACACATGCAGCGCGTCTACTTCCGTGAGCTTCTTCTCCATTATTTCCACAAGCTTTGTATTGGGGATAAGCTCGTATATGGACTTTCCGAGAATGTCCTCCCGCTTCACGCCAAAATAATTGCAGTAAGCGGTGTTGATATAAAGAATTGTTTCATCGGACCCCACAAGGATGTATCCCTCGGGAACCGTATCAAGAATCACTTCAAATGCGCCAACTCTTCGCTCTAAAACAGCGAGTTTTTCTTTAAGATACTCATTTTCAGCTATAATATCACCTATAGATTCCATAGCGTACTCCTCATCAAGAGAGCCCATTACTGACAAAATGCATTTTGCCGTAGGTTCAAGATATTTTCAAGGAGCATGTGTCATGTCCGCAACGCAAACATGACAGCCTGTTATAGACCGTTACAATATATCACTCTCTCAGCCGAAGCGAAACTGCACACCGAAAGAGGGCTTGGGATGGCTCCACTCCATGAGGCCGGGCACATGGCCCACGGCCACGCGGCAGGTGCCGCACTCCAGGCATCCGGCCACCTCAAAAGCCATGCGCCCCTTTTCATCCAGAGTATAGAGTCCGGCCGGACACACCACGGTCAGCGCATGCCGGGCAGCCTCATCCAATCGTTCAAGGTGAATGACGATATGGGGGTTGCCTTCGTTCACCACAAATTTATCAACCGAGAGTTTTTGCGCAACGTCCATTATATTGCCCTCATGGCTCTGAATGCATCTTTCAGGAGATTGAACAGGCCCGCCTCCCGCACATGGGGCAGGATTTTTCCGCGCATCAGCCGGGCGGGGCCTTGCACTTTGTACATATCAGTGAGAATACCGGCCACCATCTCGGGGTACTTGTTGAAAAGCAGCGGGGTATGTTCCACAAAATCAGGCGCATGCCGGTGCGTCTTCAAGTCCTGCAACACAAAGCTGTTTTCCAGGCGGGTGACGTAGCCGGAAAGCGTCGCATTGGAAAAGTCGCCTTTGTGCTTGGCTTCAATCACTGTTTCCGCCGCCAATTGCCCGGAAGCAATGGCATAGTCCATGCCGCGCACGGTGAACCCGAGATTCAGGCAAAAGCCAGCGGCGTCCCCCAGGACGAGCACGTTGTCGCGGCTCAGGACCGGCGTCATATTGCCCCCGCCCTCGGGCACCAGATGGGCCGAATATTCGGCGAGCTTGCCGCCTGCCAGCAGAGGCTTCAACGGGCTGCTTTGCAGAAAGTTTTCCATCAGATCCGGCAGGCGGGCATCGGAAGCGGCCATGCCCGCTACTGTCATGACCATGCCGACGCTGAGACTTTCCTTATTGGTGTATAAAAAACCGCCGCCCACCTGATTGTTGGACAAGGACCCGGCAAAAAGTTGAGCCATGCCTTCGCCTTCATTCAGGTTGAAGCGATCATTGATCACGCCGGAAGGGAGTTCGATGATTTCCTTGACTCCCACAGCAACCTGGTGCGGACTCAATTCTTTTTTCAGTCCGATTTTTTGCGCCAGGAGTCCGTTAACGCCTTCCGCCAGGAGCACCACATCGGAAGTGAGCTCATCTTCGCCGGCGATGATGCCGGTGATTTTGCCGTTCGCATCCGTAAGCAGCGCGTCCACGACCGCCGGGCAGACCACATCGCAGCCCGCTTCCTCGGCCTTGCCCGCCAGCCAGGCGTCAAACTCCGAACGTAGCACGGTGTAGGAAGCGCAGGACGGATCATTCCACCTGTCGGTAGCGAAATCCATGCTGAAGCAACTGTCCCCCGTCATCATGGAAATCCGCTCGCGCGTCACCTTGCGTTCCACCGGGGCTTCGGCGGCGAAACCCGGAATGATTTTTTCCAGACTGTGCCCATAAAGGCGGCCGCCGGTCATGTTCTTGGCGCCGGGCGTATCACCGCGCTCCACCATGAGGACGCTCAGGCCCGCTTTTGCCATGCAATAGGCAGCCGTGCCGCCGGAAAGACCCGCGCCTACAACTATGGCATCATAATCCGCCATATCTGTTCTCCTTTGCTTTACATTGCCGCGCCTGACGCGGTGTTATGGCCTGTACTCCAAAGGGTTGCCTTGAGTAGTGCCTCAGTTTGGCGTCAGACGAGGAAGGCGAGTTTTTTGCGGAGGGAGTGTACTCTTATGGTACTCGACCGGAGCAAAAAATGAGGCCTGACGAAGTATCACGCCAAACTCAGGCGCTACCCCACTCAATTCGTTAATGCCTTGAGAAGGACCGGGATAACTTCTTTGAAGTCGCCCACGATATAATAATCGGCATTCTGGTTCATGGGGCTTTCGGCGTCCTTGTTGATACTGACGATGGTTTTTGCATCGCGCACGCCGTAGTAGTGCTGCGCCTGACCGGAAACGCCCACGGCCACATGCAGGTTGGGTTTGATCACCTGGCCTGAAATGCCGATATAGCATTCCTCGGGCAGCCATTTAAAAAATTCGGCAATGGGGCGGGAACAGGCAAGCTCTCCGCCTAGGGCGGCCGCCAGATCACGCGCATAAGAAATATCGGCCTCTTCAGTCACTCCCCGTCCGAAGCACACCACAGTGGCGGCTTCGCCAAGGTTAACGCTTTGCACCGGACGAGGCTTGCGGTCGAGCACCCTGACCCCGGAGTCGGCAGGTTCCAGCGTGCCCACCTCGCCCACGGCCGCACCGTTGGGGGCCGGTTCATAATCTTTGGCTCCCACGGTGACCAGTACGGTTTTTGCGCCGGTAACGGCCGTCTTCACGGCCATGCCGCCGTAAACGCCGGTCTCGCCTTTCACTTCTCCGTCTTCCAGCCTGATGTTTTTGCCGTTGCTGAATAAGGGCGCGTCAATCAGGGCGGCTACACGGGCGGCCAGATCCCGGCCCCGGCGGGAAGCGCTCACCAGTATGAAGGCCGGAACTTCGGCAGCGGCTCTCTGAGCCAAGGGCGCGGCGTAGTCTTCCCACAGGCGTTCCGGGGCTTGGGGCATGGCGAATGCGGCAACTCCGTAGGCGGCCGCTTCTTTGGCCGCGGCCTCGTCACCTTTCACAAAGGCAGTTATCCGAGCTCCGGCGTTGATGCTTTTGGCGGCGCTTATCAACACGGCAGCCCAAGAAGACGTTTCAGCCACTATCCAAATATTAGCCATTATATTTTCCTCCAGTCGTGCGTGTGTTTATAAAAACTTGCCCGGCAGGGCGCTCTACAGGCTGTGCTGACAAATAGGCAGTTTTGTTCTCCGGCAAGGAAGATGAGCCTGCTATAAGGGAGTATACTCTTATGGTATTCGACCGAAATAGCGGGCGATATCTGACGCAGCCGGAGGGCAAAAGGGCCATTTGACAGCATAGCCTAGAGCAGGCCGTCCGCATTCAAATGCTTCACCAGAGCCGTGACGGCCTGTTCCATGCTGACGCCTTCAGAGTTCAGGCACAGGGCCTTGCGGCTCGTCTTGGGAGCCAGAATAGACACGGTTTTGAGCAGCGGGCTTATGGTTTCGGCGGAGAGGTTCATGTCCGCCAGGCGCAGAGCATTGGCAGGTTTTTTCTTGGCCCCGAGAATCTGTTTGACGCTGGGGATGGGGGCGTCGCCCACATCGGGCGTCACCGTAATCACCAGCGGAGGCATGGCCCTGACCACTTCAAAGCCTTCCTCCATCTTGCGTTCAAGCTCAAGGGCGCCGTTTTGCACGGAAATTCCGGAAACGCAGCTTACCGAAGCATAGCCCAGCAAGGCGGCCAGACGCGGGCCTGTCTGCTGGGCGTATTCATCAGAAGAGCCTTCGGAACAAATAACCACATCCACATCACCCACAGCCTTGATCATGCCCGCCAGTACCTTGGAGGTTGTGCTGCTGTCCGCCTGCGCCATGACAGGATCTTCGAGATAATACACCGCGTCCGGGCCGCGGGAGAGCGCATCCCTGACCGACGCTTCAACAGCCGCGCCGCAGGTGAGGCCCACCAGTTCCGTGGCCCCGGCTTCTTCCTTGAGTTTTACCCCGGCTTGCAGGCCGTTGAGGTCGTACTCATTCACCTGGGGCTTGCACCTGGACAGATCCAGTTCAGAGGTTTTTTCGTTCACGCGGATATCGGCGTCGGAAAGAACCCACTTGTAACAAACAGCGATTTTTTTCATGGATACCTCTAACTATGAATGATGGTGCAGGGGATGCCTTGCATGATGGAAGGCAGTGTTGCTCGACAGACAATCGCGAAGGATACGCGCCTCCATAGCAACAAACGCGCCACGAAAAAGAGCTGTCTGGAAAAAATGCAACAACAATTTAAAATCATTAAAAAATAAATTTATTACTAGCAAAAGAAGCTACAAAAAATCTCCCTTTTAAGAGCTGACAAAGTGTCGTCCGGAGCCACTGTCGCGGCACGACATGTTGTGCATTTCAACAAATGAGCGAGAAAATATTCACAATTGAGGCGCAGCGTGTTCCTGCTGTCGTAAGCGACACACCTGTTGTCGCTTTTTTTCATTCTTTCCCTCATGCAGCCTGTCGTCAGTTTTTGCCGATTCTTCACCTGGCCGCTACAACACTCAATGTATAAGTAGATAATATACCAATATAATACCTATGTCGCTCTTTCGCTATATGTATTGACGACTCTACATATCAGCATTTCACTACATGTCAGTCAAGAAGAGCTTTTTTTCATGCGAATAACGCTTGTTATAATTATTTTTTCATTACCATACAGATAATTACACTACATTTATCCCGGATAATCCGGATTCGGTATGCTTATTGCTTTTGCTGCCAGTTGTATTGCTTTTTGAATTCGCTGCGACAACAAGAGCAAGCAAAAAAATGAAAAGGAGAGTTCACATGCACACCTTCTCTAATCTTGTGTTCGAAACGCATGAGCGTATCGCGACAATCACCATGAATCGCCCCTCCGCGATGAATGCCCTGAACAACGACACCCTGAAAGAACTGAATGAGGCCCTGACCATTATTAAAGACAGCGACGCCATAAAGGGCGCCGTCATTACAGGGGCGGGCAAAGCGTTTGTGGCCGGTGCGGATATCTCGCAGATGGCCGACTACAACAGCCGTCAGGCCAGAATCTACATGGGCTATGCGCAGGAAACGTTCAACCGCATTGAACTTATGGAAAAGCCCTTTATCGCCGCGGTCAACGGCTATGCCCTGGGCGGAGGCTGTGAGCTTGCCATGGCTTGCGACATCCGGCTGGCCTCGGAAAAGGCCGTGTTCGGCCAGCCCGAGATCAACCTGGGCCTGATACCGGGATTCGGCGGCTCACAGCGGCTGACACGCTTTGTCGGACAGGGGCTTGCCAAGGAACTGATTTATACCGGCCGCATGATGCCGGCGGAAGAAGCTTTGCGCCTGGGTCTGGTTAACAAGATGCTTCCTCCGGACGAGCTTATGCCCGAAGCATTGAAGATGATGAAGCTGATCGCCGAGAAATCCGGAGTCGCCCTGGCCTACGCGAAGACCGCCATCAACAGGGGAGTGGATACCGATATTTACAAGGCCCTTGAACTGGAAAAGGACCTTATCTCGTTGTGTTTTGCCACGGAAGATCAAAAGGAAGGCTGCCGGGCTTTCCTGGAAAAACGCCCGGCAAACTTTGTTGACCGCTAATTTTTATTGAAACGCATGACAAGGAGACAGCTATGAGCAAAATCATCACAGGCTCTGAAGCCGCCGCCCTGGTGAAGGACGGCATGACGATCGGCATTGGGGGATTCGTGGGATTCGGCGTTCCCGAGGAACTGCTTATCGCTCTGAAGGAGCGCTTTATGGAAACGCAATCCCCGCGCGATCTGACCATGTTCCATACGGCCGCTGTGGGCGATGGCAAGGAACGGGGCGCCAACCATCTCGGCCATGCGGGCCTGCTCAAGAAACTGTATTGCGCCCATATCGGCCTGGAACCCAAGCTGAACGAATTGACCGTTACGAACAAAATCGCCACCTATCTGGTGCCGCAGGGCGTCACCTCGCATCTGCTGCGCGCCATTGCCGGACGCAAGGTGGGCGTGCTCACCCATGTGGGCCTGAAGACCTTTGCCGACCCGCGGGTGGAAGGCTGCAAGTTCAACGACGCCGCGCGCGCCATACCGGGAGATATCGTCGAACTGGTTGTCGCGGGCGGCAAGGAACAACTGCTTTACAAGACGTTCCCCATTGACATCTGCTTCATCAAGGCATCCCTGGGCGACACAAACGGCAACCTGTCGCTGAGCAAGGAAGCCGCCCACGCGGATCAACTGGAAATGGCGGCCGCCACCAAAAACAGCGGCGGCATCGTCATCGCGCAGGTGGAAAAAATTGTCGAGGCCAACTCTATTCCCGCGCAGGAAGTCAAAGTGCACGGCTTCATGGTGGACTACATTGTGGAAGGCAAGCCGGAAAACAACGTGCAGTGCTGGCTCTGGTCGGGGTACCGCCCGGAATGTTCCGGCGAATTGCGCGTCCCCACCGCCTCGTCCAAGCCCGAGCCCCTGACGCCCCGCAAAATCATCGGACGGCGCGCCGCGTTTGAGTTGCGGCCCAACTCCCTGGTCAATCTCGGCATCGGCGTGCCCGACGCTGTGGCCGGTGTGGCCTCGGAAGAAGGCATCGCGGATAAAATCACGCTGTCCATCGAATCAGGAATTCTCGGCGGCGTACCCCTGCCCACCATAGGCATCGGCGGTTCGGTCAATCCCGTGGCCATGTACAAGCACCCTGACATCTTCGACATCTATGACGGCGGCGGCATAAACCTGTCCTGCCTGGGCGCCGCGGAAATCGACCCCAAGGGCAACGTGAACGTCACCAAATTCGGCGGCCGCGTGGTAGGACCGGGCGGTTTTGTGAACATTTCGCAAAATGCCCGCATGGTCTGCTTCTGCGGCACCTTCACAGCCGGGAAAGGCGAATACGAAATCAAGGACGGCAAGCTGCATATTATCCGTGACGGTGACGGCATCAAGTTTGTGAAGGCTGTGGAGCAGATCTCCTTCAGCGGCGAATATGCGATGGAGACCAAGCAACCCATCCTGTTCATTTCCGAGCGGGCCGTGTTCCAGTTGACCTCCGAGGGGCTGCTGCTCATCGAGATCGCGCCCGGCGTGGATCTTGAAAAACACATTTTGGCAAAAATGGAATTCAAGCCGCTGATTGCCAAGGATCTCAAGTTGATGGACGAGCGTATTTTCAAGGACGGCCGCATGGGCCTGACCCTGTAAAAAAGTAAGGAGACATTGATGATAAACTTTACCCCTACTGAAGAACAGTTGCTGATCCAGCAAATGGCGCGCGAGTTCGCGCAAAAGGAAATAGCTCCCATTGCCGCTGAAATTGACCGGGAACAGACCTTCCCCATGCAAACCGTCAAGCGCATGGGCGAACTCGGCCTGTTCGGCCTGTTCGTGCCGGAAGATCTGGGCGGCGGCGGAGCCGACTACATTTCCTATGCGCTCGCGCTTGAGGAGATTGCCGCTGTCTGCGCCAGCCATGCGGCCATCTATTCCGTGCACAGTTCAGCGTCCATGGGCGGCATTTTGAGCTACGGAACCGAAGAGCAAAAGAAAAAATACATTCCCGGCATGGCCAGCGGCGAGCGGATAGGCGCATTCACGGTAACCGAGCCCGGCGCGGGCACGGACGCGGGCGCGCAAAAAGCCACGGCCGTGCTGCAAGGCGACAAGTACATTCTGAACGGCACCAAAATCTTCTGCACCAATGGCGGCATCGCCGACGTGTACCTCGCCTCCGCCATGACCGACCCTTCCAAGGGCCTTAAAGGCATCAGCACCTTTATTGTCGAAAAAAGCTTTCCCGGCTTCAAAGTGGGACAAAAAGAAGACAAAATGGGCATCCGCGGCTCGCAAACGACGGAAATCATTTATAGTAATTGCGAAGTGCCCGCGGAAAACCTGCTCGGCAAGGAAGGCGAAGGCTTCAAGGTCATCATGCAGATTCTGGACGGCGGCCGCATCGGCATGGCCGCGCAGGCGGTGGGCATCGCCCGTGGCGCTTTGGACGCGGCCATTGCCTATGTCAAGGACCGGCAGCAGTTCGGCAAACCCCTGGCCGCCAATCAGGGCTTGCAGTGGATGCTGGCCGAAATGGCCCTGGCCGTGGAAGCCTCCAGGGTGATGGTCTTCAAGGCGGCCTGCGCCAAAGAAGCCGGTGGACGCTTCTCCAAGGAAGCGGCCATGGCCAAGCTTATCGCGGCCGAAACCGCCATGTCGGTAACCACCAGGGCCGTGCAGCTTCACGGCGGCATCGGGTATACCAAGAGCTGCGCTGTGGAGCGCTACATGCGCGACGCCAAGATCACCGAAATCTATGAAGGCACCAACGAAGTGATGAAGATGGTCATTGCCGGGAACATTCTTGCCTAATGTGAGCAGCACCATGCGAGGAAAAACATACGATGAGATCTCGGTAGGCGATAAGGCCTGGTTTTCCAAAACCATTACTGAATCGGACATTCACAGTTTTTCAGCCGTGTGCGCCGATTTTAACCCCATACACGTTGACGAGGTGTATGCCAGCACAAGTTCTCTTGGAAAAAAGGTCGGGGGAAGAATCGCGCAGGGCATGCTCTCCGCATCCTTGTTTTCCACGTTGGTGGGCATGTATATCCCCGGCAAGGGAGCGCTGTACGTTTCGCAGACCTGCAATTTCAAGCGGCCGGTCAAAATAGGCGATACCCTGCGGGCGGAATGCCACGTGCTTGAAAAGATGGAAAAGAACCGTGTCCGCATGCTCATGCAATGCACCAATCAGCACGGGGAAGTCGTGCTGGAGGGGGAGGCGATTGCCATAGCCGCAAAGCACGCCGCAGATGTGATGTAACTCCAACCAGAGAGAGCAGTATATGGATTTTTTAATTATATTTCTGGCGCTCGTTGCCCTGATTACCGTTGCTTACCGTGGGTACAGCATCATTATCTTCGCCCCCATAGTGGCCTTGGCCGCGGTGATGTTCTTTGACCCGCTGGCCATGCTGCCCGCCTACACCAACCTGTTCATGCAAAAAACCTCCGAGTTTGTGCGCAACTTTTTTCCCTTGTTCATGCTCGGCGCCATCTTTGGCAAAGTCATCGAAATGTCCGGTTTCGCCAAATCCATCACCCTGGCGATCTTCAAGGCGGTCGGAGAAAAGAACGCCATCCTGACCATCGTGCTGGTGGCGGCTATTTTGAGCTATGGCGGCGTGTCCGCCCACGTTATCGTGTTCACCGTGTATCCCTTCGCGGCTGAAATGTTCAAAATGGCTGTTATTCCAAAGCGACTGATCCCCGGAGTCATATGGCTCGGCGGCGTGACCTTTACCATGGACGCCCTCCCGGGTTCACCCCAGATTCAAAATATCATCCCCACCTCGTTCTTTGGAACCGACGCCTTTGCCGCTCCCATCCTCGGCATCATCGGCTCCGTGTTCATCCTCGTTCTCGGTATGATGTACTTCATACATCTGCAGAAGAAAGCCGCCGCCAACGGGGATACCTATGCCAGCGGCGTGGAATTGATTCAGGAACCGGCGCCGCTGGACCCCAACATGAAACTCCCGCCCTGGCAACTCGCCATGATCCCCCTGATCCTGGTGGGCGTGGTCAACTTTCTGATGACCAGATACGGCATTCCTAACATGTTTGGTGAAATCTATACACTGGACTTCCCCGGCATCAAGCCCATTGAAATCAAAGTAGCCACCATGCGCGGCCTGTGGGCGGTCGAAATCGCCATGATCTCGGCTATCCTTTGCACGATTCTCCTGGCCCTGAAGTCCGTGGTCAAGGGATTCACCGAAGGCATGAAGCCGGCCATGTCCGCCGCGCTGTTGGCCATCATGAATACCGCTTCCGAATACGGTTACGGCTCGATTATCGCGGCTCTGCCCGGCTTTTTGTTCCTCGTCTCCGCCCTCAAGGGCCTGAGCAGCGACCCGCTGGTAACCGAAGCCATCACCGTCAACGTCCTCGCCGGCATTGTGGGTTCCGCTTCCGGCGGCATCAGCATTGCCATGGGCGCCATGGCGGACATGTTCAAAGAGATGGCCGCGGCGGCAAACATTCCTCTGGAAGTTGTCCACCGGATCGCGTCCATGTCTTCGGGCGGTATGGACAGTCTGCCGCACAACGGCGCGGTCATCACCGCCATGTTCGTGACCGGCCTTACGCACCGGCAGGCCTACATGCCCATTCTCGCCATCACGGCCATAAAAACAGCGGCAATACCCGTGGTTATCATTTTCTACCACCTCACCGGTTTGTACTAGGTTCAGGGCTATTTTTTGGAGGGACTCTGTCCCTCCAAACCACCCTGCAAGGGGGCGTGGCCCCCTTGACCCGCAATTTCCGGCAAACGGCGGAGCCGTTTGTCGGGTATGGGGGTGCAGGGGACTCAGTCCCCTGCCGGGGCTTGGGGCGGAGCCCCAATACGGATTAATAAGGGGAAATGCCATGAAACTCCGGATAAAAATCGCCGCCCTGCTTCTTGTTTCCTTACTGTGTTTTCCCGATCGTCTGATGGCGGAAGAAGCGACGCCGACGCAAGTCATTTGGCACGACGCGGTGGCGGGCTATATGCTGACGTTGCCGCCAGACTGGCGTGAAGCTGGAGACCGGCGCCGGGTGGAGGAGCTTGCGCGCAGAGTGTGCGCCGTCTTTATACAAGGCGATACCATCCCCAGGGCAATCCACATGCGGGCGGCGGAGTTTCCTGATGACACAACGGCTTCCCCGGCTCTGGTTGTGTTTGCGCTGAACTACAATGCGCTTGGCCTTGACAGAAAGGCCGCGCAAAATGTGGCCCAAGATTCCAAAAGCGTGGTTATCGCCCTGGCCAACGCTTTGCAGCAGGCCTATAAGCAGGTTTTCCCTTACAGCATCATGATCAACCATCACCTGGGCGATGATTTTTTCTCTCTCAATCTGCGTTCAGCGCCGGACAAACCGGAAAAGGACTCTGAAACAACCCGTAACCAGCACCTGAAACTCATGCTGACTTCGGAAGGGGCGTTGATCCTTATGACCCTGTACGACGGACCGCCTCTTGCGGCATACGACAGCCCCATTGCGGCGGCCGTGCGCTCCTTGCTTATCCTGCCGGAAAAGTCCCTGTAAGGAGGCGATGATGAGACTCTTTTTTTGCCTTACCGCCTTTAGCCTGGCCAGTATTTCCACCGTGGCGGCAATGGTTGCTTTCTCGTTAGCCGGCAGCACTCTCTTTGGCCTTATCCTGGCCGGTATTGCCTCCATCGGCCTGGGAGCGCTTGCCGCCTATCTAGTCCTGGAGAAAACGTTGGGGCAGGCCCTGGAATCACTGGAAAAGGCCATGCTGTTTCTGGCTCAAAACGATTGTAAAACCCGCTATGAGCCCATGAAGGGTTTTTACGGCAGCCTGAAAAAACTGCCCGATGCCCTGGAAGCTCTGCGCCTCAACAGCAAGAGCCACTACGACTGGTTCCAGGGGCTTGTGGCCGGTATTGTCCAGCCTTTCGTGCTGGTGGACACGGATGAACGGATCGTGCTCTCCAACGATATATTGATGGACATGCTTGAAATTGATGGCGCTAAAGAAAGTATTTATGGCCGCCGGATAGGTGATGTTTTCTATAATGAGCCCGGCCGGACAACGCTGATCGGCAAGGCCATGCACAATCGCGAATTTTTCCGCAATGTGGAGTTGATTGTCAACGGACACAAGGGAAAAAAGACGAATGTGATGGTATCCATAAGATATCTCGCGGATTCTGATGACACGGTTTTCGGCTGCCTGGGCTTGTACTACGACATTTCGGAAAACAGAAGGCAGGAAGAAAAAATCCTGGCCAACAACGAGAGATTCGCCAAAGCCGCCCAACAGAGCGAGGAAATTATCGAAAAACTCACCCTGACCGCCGACAGGCTGGATCAGGAAGTCAAAATGGTCACGGAAAGAGCGGGCGCGCAGCAAAAAAGCACGGCCGATGCCTCCTCCATCATGCTGCAGATGAAAGGCTCTCTGGAGCAGGTCGCCGCCAACGCCGATTCCGCTTCCAAGCAGGCCGCTTTTGCCAGCGTGCGGGTAAATGAAGGTGCCAATATGCTTGAAGAGTCGGTAAACACCATCCAGAACGCCCAGGACCTGGCCACCTCCCTGCGCAACGACATGGGCGATCTTGGGAAAAAAGCCGAGGACATCGGACAGGTGCTCAACGTTATCGCCGATATCGCCGATCAAACCAATCTGTTGGCCCTGAACGCCGCCATAGAAGCGGCCAGAGCAGGGGACGCGGGACGCGGTTTTGCCGTGGTGGCCGATGAGGTACGCAAGCTTGCGGAAAAAACCGTGACCGCTACCAAGGAGATCGAAGCGGCCATAAAAGGCATGCAGGATAGCGCCAGAGGCAATGTGCGCAATACCGAAGTCGCTTCGGAAGCCATCCGCCACGGCACGGAAATGGTCGAACGTTCCGGCGCCATTTTGCGGGAAGCCGTGAACTTTGTGGAAACAACCGCCGAGGCCGTCCGGGTTATCGTTTCGGCTGCGGAAGAGGAGGCGGAGGCCATCAGCCATGCCACATCCGCAACGGAAGAAATCCACACTCTGGCTGTAGGGGTTTTCCAGTCCATGCAGCAGAGCGCGCAAGTCGTGCATGACGTGGAGGAAATTATAAAACACCTGCACGACGTCATCGCGGACATGCACAGTAACTGATTACAATACTTATCCTACTCCAAGCGCAATATGAAATTCACCATAAACACCGCGCTGATTGCCAGCATGACCCAACTCACCTCGCGCCCGCGTCCGGCGCAGATCTTGAGCAGCGTGTAACTGACGAAGCCAAAGGCAAAGCCGTTGGCAATGCTGTACGTGAGCGGCATCATGATGATGGTCAGAAAGGCGGGCAGGGCTTCGGTAAAGTCGTCGAAACGCACGTGGCTCACCTCGGACATCATCAGCGCGCCCACGATGATCAAGGCCGGAGCCGTGGCAAAGGCGGGTACCAGGCCCACCAGAGGAGCAAAAAACAGGGACACGGCAAAAAGCGCGGCAACCGCCACCGCGGTCAGGCCGGTGCGCCCCCCGGCAGTCACGCCCGCCGCGCTCTCCACGTAGGTGGTGGCCGTGGAAGTGCCGAGCACGGCGGAAGCCATAGTGCCGACGGCGTCGGAAATCAGGGCCCGGTCCAGGTTCTTGATCGTGCCGTCTTCCTGCATCAGCCCGGCCTTGCGGGTCAGGCCGATCAGCGTGCCCATGTTGTCGAACAACTCGACCACGGTAAAGGTGAAAATAATGGACATGATGCCATAGGCGAAGGCCCCGGCCAGATCCATGGCCATGAAGGTTTCAGAAAGGCTGGGCAACTGGGTGCTGACCAGGCTGGAAAGGTCCTTGGGCCATGCTCCCGCGCCGCAAATCATACCGAGCAGGGTGGTGAACAGCACCCCGGCGATCAGGCCCCAGGCATGTCCTCGGGCCATGATCGCGGCCGTGAAAATGACCCCGGCAAGAGCCAGCAGAGGCGCGGGCTTGCCGATTTCAAAGACAATGCTGGTCACATCTCCGGCAGCTACCAGGGTGGCGGGGTTGTCCACAATAATCCCGGCCCCGCGCATGCCCACAAAGGCGATGAACATACCGATGCCCACGCCGATGGAGCGCTTCAGATTTATGGGAATCGCCGCGATAATGGCCTGACGGATGCCGCCCAGGGTGAGAATGAGAAAGACCACCCCTGAGATGAACACCGCGCCGAGCGCGGTCTGCCAGGACAGGCCCGCTCCGATGACCACGGTGTAGGTAAAAAAGGCGTTCAGCCCCATGCCCGGCGCGGCTGCCACCGGAAAATTGGCCCACAGGCCGAGCAGCAGCGTGCAGATCACGGCGGACCAGATGGTTGCGGCAATGGCTGCCTCCCTGGGCACGCCCGCCTCGGCAATGATGTTGGGATTGACGAAAATCACATAGCTCATGGCCACGAACGTGGTCAGACCGGCAAGAAGTTCGGTCCTGATCGTGCTTTTGTTTTCGCGTATTTTGAAATAGCGATCCAGCGCGCCTTTGAGTCCTGAGGAATCCTGTCTCTGTTCCGTCATAGAGTTCCCGTCCTGCTTGTTGTGCCCGGCCCGTGCCGTGCGCTTCCGTGCTCCGCGCTGTATAGCGCAAACGTCACGCATATACCAGAAAAATGGAGGGGGACAGCACTACCCAAACTCTTTTCAGAGGCCGGAAAAAAGTATACGCTTCTGAGCTTGACCCCAATTATCCCGGAGGCACCCCGAGTGCGCGCAAGCGATCTTCTTCTTTCTCTTTTACGTCAGGCCGTGGCCGAACTTGGCCACGCCTGGCCGGACAAGGCCGTCATTGAACCGCCCAAAGATAAAAAATTCGGCGATCTCGCCGCCAACTGCGCCCTGGTCCTGGCCAAGGCGGCCGGACAGAACCCACGACAACTGGCCGAAGCCCTGGCCGAAAAACTGCGCTCCCAACACGAGCACATTGCCAAGGTGGAAGTGGCCGGTCCCGGCTTTCTCAACGTGACCTTTACCCCGGCCTTCTGGCAGTCCTACATTCCCCTGGTGGAGGAAAAAGGGGACGCCTTTGGCTCCTCTCTGGCGGGCGGAGGACACAAAGCCCAGGTGGAATTCGTGTCCGCAAACCCCACTGGCCCCCTGCACATCGGGCACGGACGCGGCGCGGCCGTGGGCGACAGCCTGGCCCGGATCATGCGCCACGCGGGCTATGTGGTGTCCAGCGAATACTACATCAACGACGCGGGCAAGCAGATGCGTACCCTCGGCCTGTCGATCTGGCTGCGCGCCCTCGAACTGGAAGGCAAACATCACGAGCCTTTTCCGGAAGACTGCTACCAGGGCGCATACATTGCCGACATCGCCCGGGACATGCTGGACACACAGCCGGATCTGACCGAACTGCCGGATGAGGAAGGCATTGACCGCTGCTACAGTTATGGCATGCGGGTCATTTTTGACGGCATCAAGCAGGATCTGACCGACTTTAACGTGCACCACGATGTCTGGTTTTCCGAACTCAGCCTGGTCAGGGACGGCAGCGTTGAACGCACCCTGGAGAACCTGGAGGCTGCCGGGCACGCCTATGAGGAAGACGGCGCGCTGTGGTTCAACACCACGGCCCTTGGCGACGACAAAAACCGGGTTTTGCGCAAATCCGACGGCAGCCTGACCTATTTTGCCTCGGACATCGCCTATCACGCCAACAAGTACAGCCGGGGCTTCACCTCGCTGACCGATGTATGGGGCGCGGACCACCACGGCTATATCCCGCGCATGCGCGCTGCCGTGGCTGCTCTGGGCTATCCGCAGGAAAGTTTTGACGTGGTGCTGGTGCAACTGGTCAACCTGCTGCGCGACGGCGAGCAAATCGCCATGTCCACGCGGGCCGGGGCGTTCGAGACCCTGGCCGATGTGATCAAGGAAACCGGCACGGACGCGGCCCGCTTTATGTTTCTCTCGCGCAAGAGCGACAGCAAGCTGGACTTTGACCTCTCTTTGGTGCGCCAGCGCAGCATGGACAACCCGGTGTATTACGTGCAGTATGCCCATGCCAGGGTCCAGGCTCTGGTGCGCCGGGCGCATGAGCAGGGCATCGACCCTGCCGCAAAGGGGAAAGACGATCTGGCCCTGCTCACCCTGGATGAGGAACTGGAAATGCTGCGCTGCCTCGATCGGTTCACTCCCATGATCGAGGACGCGGCAGCCAATCGCGCGCCGCACTATATCAGCTATTTTCTTATGGATCTGGCCGGGCTCATGCACCGCTACTATGCTTCGACCCGCATCCTGGATGCGGCGGAGCCGCGGCTTACGGCAGCCCGCTTGCGCCTCTTGCGCGCCGCGGGCCAGGTGGTCAGGAACGGCCTGAATCTGCTTGGAGTTTCCGCGCCCGACACCATGTGATTTATGATGAATAACAGACGCATCACCCTCTCCCTTTCCCCGCCCGCCCTGGTGGGCGGCCTTGTCAGCTTGTGCGCCGGTTTTGTGCTGGTTTTTTCCCTGGGCGTGCTGCTTGGCCGGGGATACAACCTGGAGGCGCGCATCCCGGAACTGGAACGCATCTTGCCCGAGCGGGTCACGCCCGTGCCCCCGCAAGTCATTGCCGAAGATGAAAAGACGCCCTCCGGCTCAGGCGGGCGCGAACCTGGGGAGAACGAAGGACAGCGCCTCTTGGTAACGCCGGAGCAGCACACCGGCGCAGGGCCGGACGTGGCCGAGGAACACCGGCAGTCCGGCGTGATCAGCCAGGGCGACCTCGGGTATCGCGATCATTTGAAGCAATCCGCCCCGTCGCGGCCAGCCGCGCCGCCCAAACAGCCGGACAAGCCGAAGCCGCAGGAAAAAGCCCCGGACAAACAAGCGGACAAGCCGAAACAGGACAGGCAGAGCGCCAACCAGGAGGCTTCCGGCGGCAACACAGCTTCCGGCGGCAACACAGCTTCCGGCGACACTCAGGTCTACCATTATGTCTATCAGGCTGCCGCTTACAAAGACGAACCCTCTTGCGCCGCCTTCACCGACAAGCTGAAAAAGGCCGGATTCAAGGCCAGAGTGGAGAAGACCTTGAGCGACGGCGCCACCTGGTACCGCACCGTGGTTGATTTCACCGGCAAGCCGGACGACACCGACGCCCTGCGTGAAAAACTGAAAAACCACGGCGTGCCGCGAGTGATTCTGAAGTCGAAAACCCCTGCCGGATAAAGCCCCTCACGCCTTGCGAATACATGCGCTCATTGACTTATGTAGCCTGACCGCTTAGGACGTTAGAAGGATGGCCGATATTTTGGAAAAAAGGCTCTCCCCATACGTATCGAAGACAAGACCCATGCCATGACGCACGACAACAATATCTCCAGCCAGCCCGCGCCCGGCTTTTTGCGTTCCCTGGCAATCTCTGTCGGGCGGATTACCCTCTTCTTGATCAGCGAGATGGGGGCCATGACCCTGTTCATGCTGCACGGCCTGTCCCGCGTGTTCAGTTCCACATCCCAGATTCCCAAGGTTTTCCGGCAGATTTACGTCATCGGCGCGGGTTCCCTGTTCCTGATCGTGCTGATTGGCCTGTTCACGGGCATGACGCTCGGCCTGCAAGGCTATTACGCCCTGAGCAAGTTCGGTTCCGAGGGTTTTCTCGGACCGGGCGTGGCCTTGAGCCTGATCCGCGAACTTGGGCCCACGCTCACGGCCGTCATGGTCACGGGCCGGGCCGGTTCGGCCATGGCCGCCGAGATCGGGGTGATGCGCATTTCAGACCAGATCGACGCCCTGGAAGTCATGGACATCAACTCCCTGGGCTATCTGGTGGCGCCGCGTTTCAGCGCGGCCCTGATCGCTTTTCCTCTGCTGACCGCGGTTTTCTGCGTTGTGGGCATTTACGGCGGCTATATCACGGGCGTGCTGCTGCTGAACATCAACGAGGGCGTGTACTTTTCCGGGGTCATAAGCAGCGTGCAGCGGGCCGATGTTGTCGGCTGTCTACTCAAAGCTCTGGTGTTTTCCCTCATCGTCGTGACCGTGTCCTGCTACAAGGGCTATTTCGCCCATTTGCGCAGGGACGGCATGGGCGCGGAAGCCGTGGGCAACGCCACAACCTCGGCCGTGGTTTTGTCCTGCGTCATTGTGCTGGTGGCGAACTATGTGCTCACCTCCTTCCTGCTGTAGGCTGTCATGTCCAGCGTGTGGAACATAGAATTCAAAGATGTGCGCATGGGCCACGGGGACACCGTGGTCCTGGACCAGGTCAGCGTAACCCTGCCCGCAGGCAAAATTTCCGTCATTCTGGGCGGCTCGGGCGGGGGCAAATCCACCATGCTGCGCCATATTATCGGGCTTTCCCGGCCCATGGCGGGCAAGATTCTGCTCGGAGGCAAAGATATTTTCGCCCTGCCGGGCAGAGATTTCCGTATGCTGCGCCGTCGCATGGGCGTGCTGTTTCAGGACGGAGCCCTGCTCGGCCAGCTTAGCGTGGGCCAGAACGTGGCTCTCCCCCTGAGCGAGCACACAAAACTGCCCAAGCATATTATCCGGGAAATCGTGGTGCACAAGCTGTCTTTGGTGGGCCTGGGCGATTTCGCCGACTATTACCCCGCGGAGCTTTCCGGCGGCATGCGTAAACGGGCCGGCCTGGCCCGCGCCCTGGTCACGGATCCGCCCATCCTGCTGTGCGACGAGCCCACCTCCGGCCTTGATCCGATCAGCGCGGCCCAAATGGACGAACTGCTGCTGGACATGAAGCGCCAATACCCGGACATGACCATTGTGTCCGTGAGCCATGACATGGCCAGCGTCAAGTCCGTCGCGGATCATGTCATTGTGCTCCGCGACGGCGGCATCGGTTACGAGGGAGACCTGGCAGGTCTGGAAAGCTCGGCGGACCCCTATTTGCGACGCTTTATGGACCGCACGCCGGTCCCGGAAGAAGACCTGCGCGATCCCAGACGCACCCTCTCCGAAGAGACGCGCAAGCTCATGCATGCCTCTCTCGACAACTGGCTGGACCGGGGCTAGCACAGCCTGGGCTCTGCGGTAAGTATACAACCATGGAATATGATCATGAAAAAATATTCTCTTGAATTTTCCGTCGGCGTATTTGTGCTCATCGGCCTGGTCTGCCTGGGCTACCTGACCGTCAAACTGGGCAAGATGGAGATTTTCGGCAATGACGGTTATACTGTAACCGCCCGTTTCGCCTCCATCACCGGCCTGAAAACCGGAGCCAGCGTTGAAATAGCGGGCGTGCAGGTGGGCAAGGTTACCGGCATCAGCCTTGGCAGCGACTACGCGGCCAAGGTCAATATGCAGATAAAAAAGAACGTGTCTTTAAGCGACGACAGTATTGCCGCGGTGAAAACAAGCGGGCTCATAGGCGACAAATACATCAGCATCTCGCTCGGCGGTTCCGGCAACCACTTGGCCGACGGCGGCGAGATCGAGGAAACCCAGTCCGCCATCGACATTGAGTCCCTGATCAGCAAATATGTATTCGGAGGTGTGCAATGACACACACGATGTATCACCCCAAACTGAAGCGCTGCCTGCTTTCAGTTTGTTTTGCACTTTCCCTCTGCCTGTTCGCTCAGGCAAAGGCTGACGCGGCTTCCGAAGCCCATCAGGCGCTTGAGAGCACCGTCAACCAGGTGCTGGATGAACTGAAAAAGCCCGAATGGAAGAACCCGGCAGGCCGCGATGCCATGCAGGCCAAGGTGGAGAGCATCATACTGACCCTGTTCAGCTTTGAGGAGCTCTCCATGCGCACGGTGGGTCCGAACTGGAAAAACTTCAGTCCGGATCAGAAAAAACGGTTTATGGACGCCTTTGAAGACCTCCTGCGCGAACGCTACCTCGGCGCGCTGGAGGGTTACAACGGCGAGATCGTGACCTATGTCAAGGAAACGCCCGTGGGCTCGGCCGGAGACAAAGTTCAAATTGACACCACAGTGAACATCAAGAACAAGACCGTGCCGGTCAGCTATCGCATGCTGCGTGGGGATGGCCGCTGGATGGTCTATGACATCATCATCGAGGGTGTGGGCATGGTCCAGAACTACCGTTCCCAATTCCAGGTCGTGTTGCAAAAAGGCGACCCTGAGGAACTGATCACGCTGGTACGCGCCAAAGCTGAAGAAACGCGCGAAGACAACAACAAAAAACGCCAGAGCCGGTCATGAGTTATACGATGTTGTCGCGCTGCCTTTGCCTCGCGCTCCTTGTTCTGTTCTTCCAATCCGGAACAGCCTTTGCCGCAAACGGGGCCTTGCCGGATGATGACGAAGACTATCTGGACGCCGTATCCCAGGTTATTCCCGATCCCCTGGAGAGATGGAACCGGGCCGTATTCACTTTTAACGACACACTCATTGAACATGTGGCCAGACCGGCATATAAGGGATACGAGTATATCACGCCCTCGTTCATGCGTAGAGGGATCAAAAACTTTTTCCACAACCTGACCTTTCCGGCGCGCTTTACCAACAACCTGTTGCAGGGACGCGGCAAGGCGGCCGGTGTGGAGATGTCCCGCTTTATCCTGAACACGACAGCAGGGCTGGGCGGTCTGTTTGACGTGGCCAAGCACCACAAGCCGGTGGTGGAAGTGGAGGACGAGGATTTCGGCCAGACCCTCGGCGTCTGGGGAATCGGCGAAGGTTTTTACATTGTCTGGCCCCTGCTCGGTCCGAGTACGGCGCGCGACACTGTGGGCACGGTGGGCGACTACTTTCTGCATCCGCTCACCTATGTCCACCCTTGGGAATTGGGCCTCAGCGCCAAGGCGGTGGGCACTTTCAACGACCTGGATGACGTGCTTGATCTCTATGACAATCTGAAGCGGGCCGCCATCGAGCCTTACAGTTCGGTTCGGGATGCTTACGTACAGTACAGACGAGCCAAGTTGGCCAAATAGAGCGTATACGGCGGCGCGCCGTCAATGGAGGGAATCATGCCAAAAACCCGTGAAAAATATGTTGTGTTCGGCGTTGATCTGTATCACGTGCGCAATCGCAACGAGCAGCGCGTCGTCAAAAGCATGACCGAGATCATTACGGCCAAGGGCCTGGAAAATGAATTTTCGTCCGAAGACGTCAAGGACATTTACGCCTATGCCCTGAATCAGCTTGAAGCGCGTTACGCCCAGCAGGGAACCATCGTGTTGCGCGATCCGATACGTAAGGAAAAAATAGACCAGATCGTGGCCGAGGCCGTCAGCCTGGTCCTGAACAACCCCAAAGACCGAGGCTGACCAGGTTCATGAACCAGACCACGCACGCTTTGCCCATTATTGTTGATCTGCACACCCACACCCACCACTCGCACGGGCAGGCCTCCACCGAAGCCATGTATCTGGCGGCAAAAGACAAGGGCCTGAAGATTGTCGGCTTTTCCGAACACTCTCCCCGGCCCGAAGGCTATATCTATCCCACGGATTATCAGGGAAAACTGAACAGCCGGTTTGATCAATACGTGGACGAAGTACGGGCCGTTGCCGCGCGCGGCATCGATGAAGGCGTGACCGTGCTGTTCGGGCTTGAGGCGGATTATATCCGGGGCAAGGAAGCGTACCTGGCCGACGTATGCCGACGCCAGCCCTTTGATTATATCATCGGCGGCCTGCATTATCAGGATTCCTGGGGCTTTGACTTTACGGCCGACGACTGGGCTGTTTTATCCCAGGAGGAGCGTTTTGCCGTCTATGCCCGCTACTATGACGATCTGGCTTCCATGTGCGCCACCGGCCTGTTCCATATTGCCGCCCACCCGGACCTGATCAAGCTCTTCAGCGTGGACGATTTCAATGCCTGGCTTACGGGCGACTCCGCTCTTGCCAAAGTCACAACAGCCCTGCAGGCGATCAAGGACAACCACATGCTGATGGAGGTTTCCTCAGCCGGCCTGCGCAAACCCTGCAAGGAAATCTATCCGGGTCCGAAAATCATGGCTCTGGCCGCTGCCATGCAACTGCCCATCAGCTTTGCTTCCGACGCCCACTGTACCGACACCCCTGGCTATGCTTTCGCTGAACTGGCCCGCTATGCGGCAAGCTTCGGGTATACGGAGAGCATGGTGGTACAGGGCGGCCGCATGCGCGCCGTGCCTTTCAGCGTGCCCCCGGCCCTATGATGTGAACGCCGACATTTCCGCCACTCCCTCTTCTCCGCCTCTCATTCGTCTGGAACGGGTCTACGCCGGATTCGGCGCAACACCCTTTTTCCGCGAACTTTCCTTGTCCATTCATGCCGGGCGGCACTTGGCCCTGATCGGCCCCAACGCTTCGGGCAAGTCCACCCTGCTGCGTCTGCTGCAAGGCGAACTCAGGCCCATGCCAAACCTTCCGCCCGAGCGTCCCGGCCGCATACTTTTCTCTTTTGATGGATATGAAGACAGCTCAATCCTGAACGCCCGCACGCACGTGCGCACCGTGTCCCCGGCCATGCAGCGCAACTACGTGCGGCAGGGCTGGAAGATCAGCGGCGAGGAAATCCTGCTCTCCGGCCTGGACAACGCGGCCATGCTTTACGGGGAACTGTCCGCCGCATACTATGACCAAGCCGCCGAACTGGCGGCCCAGGCCGGAGCTTCTCATTTGCTGGGCATAGAGGCCCCGGCCATGTCGCAAGGCCAGTTGCGTCTGACCCTCATCCTGCGCGCGCTCATGAACCGCCCGGCCCTGCTGCTGCTCGACGAACCGTTTGACGGCCTGGATGCGCAGGCGCGCCGGGCCGTATCCCGCAGCATCAACCTGGCCATGGCGCGGGGCAGCACGGTGCTGGTCAGCGCGCACCGTCCGGACGACATCCCGGAAGGCATCACAGAGGCTCTTGTGATCAACGCAGGGAAGGTAGAGTACAAACCGCTGTTTTCTTTGCAGGCCCTGTTCAATGAAAACGACGCTCCCGTCGGCCCCCCGACGATTTCCGGTAGTGGCTCAGTTTGCCCTTTTGCGCCGGACAGACCACTGTTCCAGTTTTCCAACGTGGACGTGTTCATCGAACGCAAACAGGTGCTGTATGGCATTGACTGGAGCGTGCGCAAAGGCGAACGCTGGGTGGTGTCCGGCCGTAACGGATCCGGCAAGAGCACGCTTTTGCGCCTGCTGTACGGCGAGGAGTTTGCGGCTTACGGCGGCAGCGTGCTCTGGTGCGGCAAAGCGCGTCCCGGCCTGGAGGAGCTGCGCCGGGGCGTGGGATATGTGTCTGACCGGCTACAGGATGTCTACGACTATGATCTCTGTGCCGAAGAGGTGGTGATTTCCGGTCTTCGCGGCCACATTGGTCTGTACGAGGAACCGCTTCCGGAAGAACGCGCTTTGGCCAAGGCCTGGCTCACGCGTCTGGGCCTGGAACAGATGGCCGCTTTACCCTTTTTCTCCCTGTCCAGCGGCGCCATGCGCAGGGTGCTGCTGGCCAGAGCCCTGGCCTCGCGCCCGCCTCTGCTGTTGTTGGACGAACCCTGCTCCGGGCTGGATGCGTCCAGCCGGACCCTCTTCTTCCGTTCTCTTGAGGACGCAGCAGGGCTTGGCCCTGCGCGGACTCGGGGGGAACGGGGGGTAACGCCCCCCGGTAGGAAAAATGACGCGGCCATGCACGGCACGACCCTGATTTACGTCTCCCACCACGAACAAGACTTGGGCTCGCTCTTTACCCATGAACTCAGACTGGAAGCGGGCAGGGTTGTATTTGCCGGACCGCGCGGGTAGCGCGACAGCGGTTCAGCTCTCTTGACTTTGCCTTATGATTGCCACATGGTACTGAATTCCTGATTTCGCACCAGCTTTCCTTATTCTCCGGCAGCCAGACGCGCCGGACACGGAGCCTGACCTTTATGAGCGATGCCGACAAGCCCGATTACAAAAAAACCCTGAACCTGCCCCAAACCTCCTTCCCCATGAAGGCCAATCTGTCCCAGCGCGAGCCCGAGACAGTGAAGCAGTGGGATCAGAACGGGGCATACAGCCACATGGTCGCTTCCGGCGGCGAGCGCGGCGTGTTCGTGCTGCACGACGGTCCGCCCTATGCCAACGGCCACCTGCATCTGGGGCATGCGCTCAATAAAATTTTGAAGGACATTATTGTCAAGTCGCGTAATATCCAGGGCTTTACGGCCGAATTCGTGCCCGGTTGGGACTGTCACGGCCTGCCCATTGAGCTCAAGGTGGAACACGAACTGGGGGAAAAGAAAAAGACCCTGCCCCCGCATGTGGTGCGCAAGATCTGCCGTGAGTACGCGAACAAATGGATGGATATCCAACGCACCGAATTCAAGCGCCTGGGCGTGCTCGGCACCTGGGACAAGCCCTATCTGTCCATGTCGCCGGAGTACGAAGCGGCCACGGCGCGCGAACTGGGCAACTTCATGGCCGCCGGGTCCGTGGCTCGCAGCAAAAAGCCCATTCACTGGTGCTGTTCCTGCCATACAGCCTTGGCCGAGGCTGAGGTCGAGTACTATGATCACACCTCGCCTTCCATATACGTGCGCTTTCCGATACATGACCCCAAAATAAGCAAGCTCTTTCCCAAGGCCGAGCCGGGCAAGACCTGGATCGTAATCTGGACCACCACCCCCTGGACCCTGCCGGACAACATGGCCGTTGCCGTGCACCCGGACTTTGATTACGCCCTGGTGCGCGTGGAAGGGGATTACTACATCCTGGCCGAGGAACGCCTGGAACTCTGCCGCAAGACCTTTGGCTGGGTCAACGCGGAAATCCTCGGCGTGGTCAAGGGCGCGGACCTCAAGGGCATTGTGGCTGATCACCCCTTTTATGATCGCAAGTCGCCCCTGGTGCTGGGCGGCCACGTCACCCTGGACGCGGGCACGGGCGCGGTGCACACCGCTCCGGGCCACGGCCGGGAAGACTATGAGATGGGTCTGGAAAACAACCTGGAGATCCTCTCACCCCTGGATGACGACGGCCGCTTCCTGGACAGTGTGCAGTTCTTTGCCGGGCACACCATTTTCGAAGCCAACCCCCTGGTCATCGCCAAACTCAAGGAAGTGGGCAACCTTCTGACCGAGCAGAAGATCAGCCACTCCTACCCGCACTGCTGGCGTTGCAAGCAGCCGGTCATTTTCCGGGCCACCACGCAATGGTTCATCGGCATGGAGGCCAACAACCTGCGCAGCCGCTCCCTGAATGCCATCCGCAAGGAGGTGCGCTGGATTCCGGCCTGGGGCGAGGAACGCATCTACCAGATGATCGAGAACCGGCCGGACTGGTGCATTTCCCGCCAGCGTACCTGGGGCGTGCCCATTGTGGCCCTGCTCTGCGAGTCTTGCGGCGAGGCCTGGCATAACCCGGCCTGGAACAAGGATATGGCCGACCGCTTTGAAAAACACCCCACGGGCTGCGATTACTGGTTTGAAGCTCCCCTCGAGGAGATCGTGCCCCAGGGCCTGCGCTGCGCCAAATGCGGGGGCAGTCATTGGAAACGGGAAACCGACATTCTGGATGTCTGGTTTGATTCCGGCACCAGCTTCGCGGCTGTGGTGGAAAGACGGCCCGAGTGCCGCTTCCCGGCGGACATGTACCTGGAGGGCTCGGACCAGCATCGGGGCTGGTTCCACTCTTCCCTGCTGGTCTCCATGGGCACGCGCGGCGTGCCGCCCTACAAGGCCGTGCTGACCCACGGCTATGTTGTGGACGGCGAAGGGAAAAAAATGTCCAAATCCCTGGGCAACGGGATTGAGCCGGAAGAGGTGATCAAAAAGCACGGCGCGGAAATCCTGCGCATGTGGGTAGCTTCAGTGGATTACCGCGAAGATGTGCGCATATCCGACGAAATCCTGAACCGCCAGGTGGATGCGTACCGCCGCATCCGCAACACCTGCCGCTATCTTTTGGGCAACCTGTACGACTTCAGCCCGGCAGACGCTGTGGCCGAGGCCAACCTGGACCCGTTGGATCGTTATGCCCTGGACGTGGTCACCCGGGCGCACCTGGAAGTGCAGGATGCCTATGCCGAATATGAATTCCACAAGGTTTTTCACACCCTGCACAACCTTTGCGTGACCGACCTTTCGGCCTTTTATCTGGATGTGCTGAAAGACCGCCTCTATGCTTCGGCTCCGGGCAGCGTGGAACGCCGAAGCGCCCAGACCGCGCTCTGGCGCATTCTGCTCGTTCTGCTCGGCGACATGGCCCCGGTCCTGTCCTTCACGGCTGAGGAAGCGCTCGGCCATCTGCCGGAAACGCTCCGGCCCAATGTGCCCACGGTGTTTGCCCTGGAGGAAAAGCAGTTGCCTGTCCTGCGTATGTCGCCGGAAGAATCGGCACGCTGGCAAACGCTCCTGGATGTGCGCGCCGAAATCACCAGGGCCATTGAACCGCTGCGCAAAGAGGGCGCTGTCGGACACGGCCTGGACACCGCGGTCACTCTTTACGCGGGCAAGGCGCTGGCCCGTGACCTCACGGCTCTCGGCACTGACCTGCGCGCCCTGTTCATTGTGTCCCAGTTCAGCCTGAAGGATCTGAGCGAAGCTCCGGCAGACGCCGTGACCGCCCAGGACCTGGCCGAGCTGCGTATCAGCGTTGCCAGGGCCGAGGGCGAAAAATGCGCCCGCTGCTGGATCTACAGCACTGAGCTGGGCACGGACCCGGCCTTCCCGGATGCCTGCCCGCGCTGCACCAGTGTGCTCAGGCAGTTGCAGACGGGCAGCTAGGGACTGGTCCCAGTTGGGGCTCCGCCCCAAACTCCGGCAGGGGAAATGATTTCCCCTGCACCCCTCATAGCCGGAAAACAGCTTCGCTGTTTTCCGTATTGTACTTGCTGTTGCGTAAAGAGTATCATATATATTGAATACTATTTACGGAGGATGCAGCATGGATATTTTCACTGCCTTACACACGCGGCGCAGTGTCCGCGCCTATACGGACGAGCCGATCTCCGCTGATGAAATACAAATAATGCTTGATGCGGCCATGATTGCCCCGAGCGCGGGCAATGCCCGGCCCTGGCAATTCATCGTCATTGACGATCCCGCCCTGCTGGCGGTCGCGCCGTCCATTAACAAGTACGCGGGCATGGTGCCCAATGCCGCCGCCGCCATCCTGGTCTGCGGCGACCTGTCTCTGGAAAAGTATCCCGGCTTCTGGGTGCAGGACTGCTCGGCCGCCATCCAGAACATGATGCTCGCGGCCACGGGCCAAGGTCTGGGCACGGTCTGGACCGCTGTCCATCCGGTGGAGGAGCGGGTCAGCGCTTACTGCAAACTGTTTGCGCTGCCGCCGAGCATCGTGCCCCTGGCTTTGATCGCCGTGGGCAAACCGCAAAAGCCGCAGGAACGTCTCAGCCGCTATGAACCGCAAAAGATTCACTACAACGCCTATGGCGAACCGTGGGAGAACGAATAGCCTTTTTCCGGCAATGTCTGTATGCTGATAGCCGTGCGCCCGGCCGGGCGCACGGCTGTCTTTATTAACCGGAAAAGCGCAATCCAAAAGGAAGTCCCCGGCATGTATGCAATTTCCGTGATCCTTGATATTGACCCGGAGCATATTGAAGAGTTCAAGGCCGCAGCCTTATTCCACGCCAACAGCAGCAAAACGCAGGAGCCCGGCTGTCTCGGCTTTGAGGTCTTTCAATCAACCGAGCGGCCTGACCGCTTCTATTTCCATGAGTACTATGTGGACAAGGCGGCTGTGACGGAAGTGCACAATAAAGCCCCGTACAAGGAAGCATTCGGGCAAAAGACCGGAAGCTGGATCAAGGGCAAGCAGATCGAACACTGGAACAACGTGGATTAGAGCCAATTATTTTTTCTTGTATACCTCGCGCCTGTGGCCGATGTGAATAACAAAGACCGTAACGATACCACCTTCAAGGCGGCAAAAAACGCGATAGTCGCCCACACGATAGCGCCAGAACTCGCGCAAGTTTCCTTTCAGCGACTCGCCTATTTCCCGCGGGTCTTCCCTGCTTTGCAGGCGCTCAAAGAGAAATCTAAGGATGCGTTGCGCCTCGGCCGTACCAAGTTTTTTTAGCTCGGCGTTTGCTTCCGGCGTGATTTCAACCTTCCAGGCCATGTTCTCTCATCACGTCCTCTAAAGGAATCGCTTTCTCGCCACTGGCCTTGAAGCGCTCATAGGCTGCTTCAGCAAGATAAGCGTCTTCGATATCATCAAGACTACGTTCCAGGGCTTCGCGGACATAAAAGCTTTTCGGCCTCTGGGTTATATTGGCCAGCGCGGTAAGGCGCTGTTCCATATCGGCAGAGAGTCGGATGGTGAGCATGAGTGTATCCTCCCTACTTGTAATACATAAAATACATGTAATACAAATTCGGAATACAATCAAGATCCGCTTGCTTGTTTGAGGAGCCAAATTGGCGTTTCTGAGTAAAGCCGGTAAGGACTCTAAGTAACAGTTACCGCGCACTTTCTGGAAAAATCCGTCGGATTGTAACTCAGCTTGGCCTGCCGCAATCCTTCGTCGTCCAGATCCTGCTCGCGGTTGATGTAGGTGAAGTTCTTGCCTACATCATTGCAGAACAGGTAATTGATGGCTTGATAGGCGCCCTTGATGCCATTGGCGGCTTTCTCAAAATGGATGATTAAGGTGTCATGGTCTTCCAGCGGTTCGCCCAGGGTGTAGGCAATGGGCACGCCGTCTATGCGGATGATGCCGCCGCACAGGCCGGGAATGTCGTTCCAGTGGGCCAGCACACGGGATACCGCATCATTTTCCGCCAACAGGGCTTCGGAAGACTCGCAGTCCCGCCAGCGGCACCATTCGGTCTGCATGTTCAGCACGACTTCCACGCAGTTTCCGGTAAGTGTCTGATACTCATACCGGTACTGCTTCTGAAACTGTTTGAGCAGGTTCTTCTTTTTGTGAAAACGGTTGCCGGGCAGCGTTGCAAGTTCCGAGGACAGGTACAGGTAATCCCATTGGCCGCGCGCTTCTTCTATCCGCACCTTGTCTTCCAGGTCCACGCTCCAGACTTCGCAAAGCGCGTGCGGCACGCGGGTCAGCCTGGCCCCCGGAGCCATTTCCTCCAGAAGCGACCAGTCGGCGATCGCATCCCACGGTCCCACCGGAGCCCAGTAGGCGGGCTCGGGCTTCATCTGACGAATCCAGCACAGGGCGCCGTCAAAACGCCACTCCAAGTGGTAGTAGGGGGCCCAACCCCAGATATTGGCGAAGCTGTAGTCCGAAGCCCGGCTTTTGTTCCGGCTCAGAAGCTCCAGATAATGCTCCATGCCGCCAAAGGAAATAGGGGAATATTCACTGGGTAACATATTACACCGCACTTTTCCGCCCGAATCGCTTCGCTGTTGAAGCAAAGCGATACCAGTCGCGGTAGAAAAATAAATACAGACATATGCCCGTTTGCACAACCTGGGAAACCAGCATGGCCAGAAACACGCCCGAGGCGTCCTGCCACACGATATGGCCCATGTACCAGGCCAGAGGCAAGCGCACCACCCAGGTACCCACGGTAAAGGTCAGCAAGCTGTACAGCGTTGCCCCGGAGCCGGAAAAAATCCCGCTCATGATCATGCTGGTCACGGTAAAGGGCACAGCTAATAAGTTAAACACCATATAGCTTACAGCAACCGCCTGGACTGAAAAATTTTCCGGAGAAACAAAATTGGTGATTTCCGGCAAAAAGGGATAGATGCAGGCCGCCAGCAGCCCCATACTGAGCACGCCCCCGGCCATAACCCGCAGCCCCACGCGCTTTGCCTCGGCCCGGTCGCCCGCGCCAAGGCAGTGCCCCACCAGAACCGAACCGGTAAAGCTGAAGGCCATGGCGGGCATGAACAAAATACCCTCGATGCGCATCCCCGCCACCTGGCCGTTAATCGCTGCCACGCTGTCATGGGGCAGTGTATTGGTGATCATGAACAGCATCATGTACCCGAGTTGCCAGAGAATCTGCGACCCTCCCGAAGGCAGGGCCACCTTCAGAACATAGGGGAAAGCCCGGCGCTCCCAGCGCCAGGGCGCGAAACTGCGCCGGGAAAGCAAATTCCGGCGCAGCAGGACCATCAGGTTGAACAGCCCCCCGGCAGCAACGGAAACAATGGAAGCGTAAATCAGGCCGTGCGCTCCCAGGTTGGGCAATCCGAACTTGCCGAGTCCCAGGCCGATATCGGCCACCGCGTTGATGATGCAGACAACCACGGCCGAGGCCAGCGGCACCAGGACAATTTTGCGCGCCCGGAACACGGCCGCTGTCATAAAGGTCAAGTAACTCACGGGCAGAATGGGCAGAAAAAGCAGCCAGAGTTCCAGCGTTTCAGCATAAATCTCCTCAGGCACCCGCAGGAGATTCATAAACTGGACGGCAAAAATATAGCCGATCAGTAAGGTGATGGCGCAAAAAAGCGTGCCGACCTTGAACAGCAGGCCCACGTAGCGGTCGGCCCGCAGCATGAGATGCGCTCCCAGAGACTGGCTGATAGCGGCCACACTGCCGTTGACCAGGGCCAGGCCGATAACCAGTAGAAAAAACTGGCACTGGGTAATGATGCCGATAACGCCCTGGAGGTGCGGATGAATGCGTCCGGCCACGGCCACGTCGGTAAAGCCGATTAGAAACTGGAACAGCATGGTCAGGGCCTGGGGCCAGACCAGAGAGGCGATCTCGCGCGAAGACACGCGCCCGCCTATGCGGGGCAGTTTCTGCTGGGGCGCGGCCTGGGGATGTGGAGGAATGGCTGGGGACATGGACTAGGGGCTGTCTCCAAATAAGGAATTTTGCTCCAAGAGCAAGGAAGCCGGCCCTTTTTGCGAAGGGAGTGTACTCTTATGGTACTCGACCGGAGAAAAAAGGGCCGGGTGACGAAGCTAGTTGGACAAAAGAACTATTTGGAGACAGCCCCTACGGTCAAAATCCCTCTTCCAAGGGCGGACAAACCATCCACGGCCCGAGCGCGCCTGTCTGGCAACTGGCGATTTCCACACTCGGGAACTTGGCCGCGCGCAGGCGCACCCTGCGGCCCTCCACGGAAAGGCGGTTCCGGGCCAGCCATTGCAGAGCCTGCGGATAGATACGGTATTCCAGGGCGTGAATGCGGGCAATGGTATTCTCGGGCGTGTCGTTGGGGCCTACCGGCACAGCCGCCTGGATAATCACCGGGCCCTGATCCATCTGCTCATCCACAAAATGCACCGTACAACCAGTGATGCGCACCCCGTACTCCACAGCGTCCGCATAGCCGCTCACACCGGGGAAGCTGGGCAGAATGGCCGGGTGGATGTTCAGGATGCGCCCCGCATACGCTTTGATGAAGCTGGGGGAAAGCATGCGCATGTATCCGGCCAGGGCAATGGTGTCCACGCCCTCGGCCCGGATCGCTTCCAGCATGGCTGTGTCAAAAGCCTCGCGGCTCTCATACTCCCTGTGGTCACGCGCCCAGACCGGAATGCCGTTCTCCCTGGCAATGTCCAGTACCGGGGCATCAGACTTGTTGGACAGCACCAGTTTGACCCTGGCCTCAAGCCTGCCGCTGGCAATGGACTTGATAATCGCAGCCAGGTTGGTGCCGATACCCGAAGCCAGTACCGCTATCTGAATAGTCATGGCGCACCTCGCCTTCAAAATAGAGCATAATATACTGTGTTGGATAGTAATCTTGTAGAGGTGCTCTGGCAAGAAAAAGGTAGCAACGGGAAGATCACATGGCTAAAGCTCGATCCAGACGCGCCAGAACCTCCTCCCGGCCCAAAGCGGCCATGACATCAGCCAGATCCGGCCCGCCGGTCAGGCCCAACAGGGCAACCCGCAACGGCGGCCCAAGGGCCTTGAACTTGATGCCCTTTTCCTCCACATAGCCGTGGATGCAGGCGTGCACAGCCTCGCGGTCAAATGCCGGCAGCCCGGCCAAACGTTCCCTGAGCTCCCGGACATAGCCCTTGCCCTCGTCGCTCAAGGCCTTGGCCACGGCAGCTTCATCATAGGCCAGGTGCGCGGCCCTGGTCAGAAGCGGGCGCAACTGTTCAGCCATTTCCAGAAGACTGTTGGCCCTGGGCTGCACCAGCGGAATGCAGCGCAGCACCAATTCCTTGTCTTCGCCGGGCACGCCCGCCTCGGCCAGGAAAGGCATGACCCTGGGCTGCAAGTCCCCGACAGCGGCCGAACGCAGATGCTGGGCATTGACCCAAAGCAGCTTTTCCGGATCAAAGGCTGCGGGCGCGCTGTTCAGGTTGGCGCCGTCAAAAAAGTCCACCAGTTCCTTGATCGAGAAAAGCTCCTGGTCACCGTGGCTCCAGCCCAGGCGCACCAGGTAGTTGACCAGAGCTTCCGGCAACAGGCCATCTTTTTCATATTCAATGACCGCTTTGGCCCCGTGACGTTTGGACAGTTTCTGGCGATCCGCTCCCAGGATCATGGGCACGTGTCCGAACACAGGGAGCTTTGCCCCGAGAGCCCAATAGATCAACACCTGGCGCGGGGTATTGTTCACGTGGTCGTCACCGCGAATCACGTGGGTGATGCCCATGCTCAGGTCGTCCACCACCACGGCAAAATTGTAGGTGGGCGCGCCGTCGGCCCGGCGCAGGATCATGTCGTCCAGTTCCGTAGCCTCGAACACCACATGTCCCTTGACGATATCGTCAAAAGCCACCGCACCTTCCAGAGGCGCTTTCAGGCGTACCACCCGGCCCGGTCCTGGACCGAGGTTCCGGCAACGGCAACGGCCGTCGTAGCGCGGCTTCTGGCCTTGGGCCCGCGCTTTTTCGCGCATGGCTTCGACCTCTTCGGGCGTGCACTCGCACCAGTAGGCGTGCCCTGCGGCCAGTAGGCGATCAATATACTGATCATAGATGGCGAAGCGCTGCCGCTGGTAAATGGGGTCACCGTCCCAGTCCAGGCCGAGCCAGCGCATGGAAGCCAGAATAGAGTCCGTGTATTCCTGCTTGGAGCGCTCTATGTCCGTATCTTCAATACGCAGCAGAAAGCGGCCGCCAAAGTGGCGGGACAGGAGCCAGCAGAAAATGGCGGTACGCGCCCCGCCAATATGCAGGTGCCCGGTGGGACTGGGCGCGAAACGGGTGACAACGGCTGGAGTGTCGCTCATGATGGTTCCTATGCGCTACGCTCAATCTTGGCGGCCACTAGATCACCCATCCTGGCGCAACCGATGACCTCGCCCTTCAGCCCCGCGCGGGCGATATCGCCGGTGCGCCAGCCTTCCCGCAGCGCGTCGCGCACGGCGGCTTCCACAACATCGGCGGCCCTAGGCATGGCAAAGGTCAGGCGCAGCATCATGGCCACGGACAGGATGGTCGCCAGAGGATTGGCTTTGTCCTGACCGGCGATGTCCGGGGCGGAACCGTGTATGGGCTCGTACAGGCCCGAGCCTCCGTCTTCGGCAGTGCCGCTCAGGGAGGCCGAGGGCAGCATGCCCAGGGACCCGGCCACGGCGGCTGCTTCGTCGGAAAGGATATCGCCGAAAATGTTGCCGGTCAGGATCACATCGAACTGGACCGGATTGAGGATCAACTGCATGGCGCAATTGTCCACATACATGTGGGACAGCTCCACATCCGAAAATTCCTTGTGCGTCTCTATCACCACTTTGCGCCACAGGCGGCTCACGTCCAGCACATTGGCCTTGTCCACGGAACAGACGCGCTTGTTGCGGGCACGGGCCGCGGCAAAAGCCACCCGGGCGATGCGGCGCACTTCATCCTCGTTGTAAATCATGTTGTTAAAGCCGTAACGCAGGCCGTCACGCACTTCTTCCCCTGCGGGCTTACCAAAATACACGTCGCCGGTCAGTTCGCGGATGACAAGAATGTCCAGGCCCTTTTCCACCAGATCCGGCCGCAGGCACGACAGGGAGGCCAGTTCCGGGAACACGGTTGCCGGGCGCAGGTTGGCGAACAGGTTCAACTCCTTGCGGATGGCCAGAAGCCCCGCTTCCGGGCGTTTGGGCGCGTTGTCCCACTTGGGGCCGCCCACAGCGCCGAGCAGCACGGCATCAGCCTTTTTACAGGCCGCGAGCGTGGCCGGCGGCAAAGGCTCGCCCGTAACGTCAATGGCGCAGCCGCCCATGAGCGCTTCTTCGGTGGTAAAGGTCACGCCGAAACGCTTTTCAACGGCACGCAAAACTTTAACCGCCTGAGCCACGACCTCGGGGCCGATGCCGTCGCCCGGCAGGAGCACAATATGTTTGTTCATGGTATATCCCCAAGTATTTAGGTAGTGCCTCAGTTTGGGTGCGCTACGTTTTGCCGCCCCACAAAGGTCAGAAAAGGCGAGACTGTGAAGGCAGCAACAACCGCCGTTGACTGATCTGACAAGGAAGGCGCGTTTTTTGCGAAGGGAGTGTAGTCTTATGCTACTCGATCGGAGCAAAAAACGATGCCTGACGAAGTATCACACCAAACTCAGGCGCTACCCAGCCGTTTCTTTACAAAAGGAGCCAACCCGCCCGCATCCAGAATGGCCCGCATGGCCTCGGGAAGCGGCGGAAAATCAATGACCTTGCCGCTGGTTTTATTGGTAATCTTGCCTGCGGCCATGTCCACCTCCACTTGGTCGCCTTCCTTGAAGGCGGCCACCGCGTCGCCAATCTCAATGGGCACCAGGCCCATGTTAAAGGCGTTGCGATAAAAGATGCGGGCAAAACTGTGCGCAATGACCACCGCAATGCCCGCGCCCACAATAGCCACCGGGGCATGTTCGCGCGAGGAGCCGCAGCCGAAGTTGCGTCCGGCCACAATCACGCTGGCTCCCGGAACCACGTTATTCACCCACTTGGGATCCATGCCTTCCATGCAGTGCTTGCCCAGTTCCGTCGGGTCGGTGCTCACCAGGTACACGGCCGGGATAATGGCGTCGGTATCGATATGGTCGCCCAGAGTAAGGGATTTGCCTGTATATTTTTTCATGGCACAGCTCCTACAATTTGCCGGGATGAGAAATCACGCCGGCAACGGCGGTTGCCGCCGCAACAGCCGGGTTGGCGAGATAAACTTCGGATTCAAGACTGCCCATGCGGCCACGGAAATTGCGGTTGGTGGTAGCCAAGGCACGCTCGCCGCCGCCCAGAATGCCGAGATGCCCGCCGAGGCAGGGGCCGCAGGACGGCGGTCCGATAATGCAGCCCGCGTCCAGCATGGTTTCAATAAGGCCTTCGGTGAGAGCCTGCTTCCAGATTTTGGGCGTGGCCGGGAGCACGATGCAACGCAGGCCTTTCTTGACCTTGCGGCCCGCGAGCACGGCGGCTGCGGCGCGTAGATCGGAAATGCGGCCGTTGGTGCAGGAACCGATGATCACCTGGTTCACCGCTATGTTGTCCAGTTCGGATATCGGGCGCACGTTTTCCGGCAGGTGCGGGCAGGCCACCAGGGGTTCCATGCCGGTCACGTCGCAAGTGATGTGCTGCTCGTAGTGCGCGCCGGGGTCAGCGTGGATCTCCCTGTCGCCCGTGCGTCCAGCGGCCTTGCAGTATTCCAGGGCGGCCTTGTCGGCCGCGAACAATCCGACCTTGCCCCCGGCCTCAATGGCCATGTTGGCCATGGTCAGGCGGCCTTCCACGGGCATGGCCTCAATGACCGGACCGTCAAATTCAAGCGCCTTGTAGCGAGCGCCGTCAACCCCGAGCTTGCCGATGGTCCACAGGATCAGGTCCTTGCCGCTCACATTGTCGTCCAGGCTGCCGCTAAAGGTGACCCGGATGGTCTCGGGAACCTTGAACCAGCTTTCGCCAAGCGCCATAGCGGCCGCGATGTCCGTGGAACCCATGCCCGTGGCAAAGGCCCCGATGCCGCCGTAGGTGCAGGTGTGGCTGTCCGCGCCGACGACCAGATCACCGGGGCCCACCAGGCCCAACTCAGGCAGGAGCGCATGCTCCACGCCCGCATCCCCGCCTTCAAAGTAGTACACAATGTCCTGCTCTTCAGCGAACTTGCGGATCACCATAACCTGCTCGGCAGAGGCGATGTCCTTTTGCGGGGTAAAGTGATCCATGACCAGGGCGATTCTGGCCTTGTCAAAGACGTGCTTCGCGCCCATGGCCTTGAAAGACTTGATAGCCAGCGGCGCGGTAATGTCGTTGGCCAGCACCAGATCCAGCCTGCAATTGACGATGCGCCCCGGTTCTATTTCAGCGTCCGTAACCGGCATTGTGGAATGGTCCGCCAGAATTTTCTGGGCAAGGGTCCGAGCCATAGTAAATTTCCTCCTAATACTTTTGGAGGGGCTCTGCCCCTCCACCCCGCAAGGGGGCACAGTAACACGCCGGTTTCGCCTCTGCCATACTTGGCGATGGGAGTCACGCCAGCCTTTATGGCAAGGTGTTGTCCCCTTGACCCCGCAGTATGGGGGTGCAGGGGCATGATGCCCCTGCCGGGGAGGTGTGGAGGGGCGGAGCCCCTCCACAGAGTACATGTAATGCGCCTACTTATCCATTTTAACGAGCCGGTTCAGGGCATTCAGATAGGCCCTGGCGCTGGCGTTGATCACATCGGGGTGCGCACCCCGGCCGACCGCAGCACGGCCGTTCTCGGTGATGCGCACGGTGACTTCGCCCTGGGCATCGGTGCCTCCGGTAATGGCGTTCACCGAATACTGCTCCAGCTTGGGCGTATGCCCGGTCACCGCGGCAATGGCCTGGAACACGGCATCCACCGGACCCACGCCAAACCCTGCGTGTTCCACACGTTTGCCGTCTATGTCAAGCACAAGAATGGCCGTGGGAGGAAGCCCGGTGTCGCTGGACTGAACTCCAAGATGCACCAGAGCGTATTTGTCCGGAATGCGGTACACCTCTTCCAGCACCAGGGCCTCAAGATCTTCGTCAAAAATATCCTTTTTCTTGTCCGCCAGATTCTTGACCGCCGCGAGCACGATATCGATCTGTTCCGGCTCGAGCATGTAGCCCATGCTTTCCAGCTTGGACTTGACCGCGTTCTTGCCCGAATGCTTGCCCAGGACAATGGCGTTGCTGGGCAGCCCGATGGAGGCGGGAGTCATGATCTCGTAGGTTTCCGGGTTCTTGAGCACCCCGGCCTGGTGAATGCCGGACTCATGGGCAAAGGCATTGGCTCCCACGATAGGTTTGTTGCGGGCGAGCGGCTGACCGATGATGCGGGAAAGCCTGCGCGCGGCAGGATAAATCTGCTCGGTCTTGATGCCGTGCTCGAGCTGATAGTAATTTTTGCGCACGGTCAGGGCCATGACGATTTCCTCGAGCGCGGCGTTGCCCGCGCGCTCGCCGATACCGCACAGGGTTACTTCGGCCTGACGCGCCCCGGCCCGGAATGAGGCGAGGGTGTTGGCCGCGGCAAGGCCGAGGTCGTTGTGGCAGTGCACACTGATAATGATTGTGGGATCAATCCGCTCTTTCAGATAGGCGATGCGCGCGGCATGCTCCTCAGGCTGGGCGTAGCCTACCGTGTCCGGGATATTCAGAGTTTTGGCCCCGCAGGCCACGGCAATGCGGCAGGCTTCAACCATGAAATCCAGGTCGGAGCGCGAGGCGTCCTCGCAGGAGAATTCCACATCCTCACTGCACTTCACGGCGTGGCTGACGCCTTCCTCAATCATCCTGAGCACCTGATCCGGAGTCTTGTTCAGCTTGTACTGCATGTGCAGGGGAGACGTGGCCACAAAGACGTGGATGCGCGACTTTTTGGCGTGCTTCAAGGCTTCGGCCGCGCGGTCAATGTCCGCGATCACGGTACGGGCCAGAGAACAGACACGAGCATTGCGCACTTCCTGGGCCACGGTGGCGACAGCCGCAAAATCACCGGAGCTGGAGGCCGCAAACCCGGCCTCGATAATATCTACGCCGAGCGAATCCAGGGATTGGGCAACGCGAATCTTCTCGCTCAGATTCATGGTCGCGCCCGGAGACTGCTCGCCGTCGCGCAACGTGGTGTCAAAAAAGATGATGCGGTTAGGATCGTGCTGGGTCATGACGGTGTTCCTGTTTTCTCAAATAGAGCATTTTAGGTAGTGCCTTAGGTTTGTCTGCGCTACGCTTTGCCGCCCCACAAAGGACAGAAAAGACGAAACCGTCAAGACTGCAATGAGCGCCATTGACTGCTTTGACGAGGAAGGCGCAGCTTTGCGCGATGGGGGCTGGGCTCTTCGGCCCTGCCCCCGGAGCGCAAACAAGCCTGACGAAGTATCACGGCAAACCTAAGGCGCTACCCCAAAAAAAACGGCCACCCCCGAAGGGGTGGCGCGCATGGCCGTTGAAACGGATACAACAACAGTCTCGATGCGCGTTCTTATACAAGACCGCGTAGAGCGAGGCTGATGCAGAGAGCAGTAAAGGCGGATGCCAGGGCGACCGCGAAAAACACACGCTCTTTCGAGACCGTGATGGCTTTGGCAATGACCCTGGGCCGTCTGCCCCGTTTCATTTTGTTGTCGTACATGGGTATCCTCCCGGCGGGGAAATCACCGCCGTAAAGATAAAAATAGTGCAGTTTCCCCCACAGGTCAAGCGGAGCGGCAAAATTTGTTGGTAATCACATTTTTTCCGGTATTTTTGGGTAGCGCCTGAGTTTGGGTGCGCTACGTTTTGCCGCTCCGCAAGGACAGGAATGGCGAGACTGCGAAGACTGCAATAAGCGTCGTTGACTGCTTTGACGAGGAAGGCGCGGCTTTGCGCGATGGGGGCTGGGCTCTTCGGCCCTGCCCCCGGAGCGCAAACAAGCCTGACGAAGTATCGCCCCAAACTGGGGCGCTACCCTTTCTTTTCCATCTTAGCCCAAGTATCCTTGAGCGTGGCGGTGCGATTGAACACGGGCCGCTCCGGAGTGGAATCCGGGTCCAGGCAGAAATACCCCTGACGCTCGAACTGGACCACATCCCCAGGCCTGCACTCGAGCAGGGTCGGGTCAACAAGCCCGGTAAGCACGCGGAGCGAATCGAGGTTGACGGCATCCAAAAAGGTTTGGCCTTGCTCCACGGTATCGGGATCGTCCTTGAGGAAGAGGTCGTCATACAGGCGCACCTCGGCCTCGCGGGCGTGGGAGGCCGATACCCAGTGCAGGGTGCCCTTGACCTTGCGGTTGTCGGGCGTGCCGCCGCCCCGGCTTTCCGGATCATAGGCGCAGATGAGAGCGGTAATGTTTCCGGCCGCGTCCTTTATCACTTCTTTGCAGGTTATATAATAGGCGCAGCGCAGACGCACCTCATGCCCCGGAGCCAGACGGAAAAACTTTTTCGGGGCATCCTCACGAAAATCCTCGCGCTCGATCCAGATCTCGCGGGAAAAGGGTATGCGGCGCACGCCTTTTTCCGGCTGATCCGGGGTAAGCGGCAGGTCAAACCATTCCACCTGCCCTTCCGGATAGTTCTCGATAATGACCTTGAGCGGATTAAGCACGGCCATGGCGCGCGGGGCGGTCTCATTGAGCACTGTGCGCACGCAGAATTCGAAGAAACTGTATTCCACGATATTGTCGGCCCGTGAAATGCCGATGCGTTTCGCAAATTCGCGCAGGGCCGCAGGCGGCACGCCCCGGCGGCGCATCCCGGCCAGGGTGGGCAGACGCGGGTCATCCCAGCCGCGCACATGCCCTTCTTCCACCAACTGAATCAGCTTCCGCTTGGAAAGCACGGTACGGGTGATGTTCAGGCGGGCGAATTCGGTCTGCTCAGAACGGAACAGTTCCAGGGTTTCCAGCACCCAGTCGTACAGTTCGCGGTTGTTCACAAACTCCAGGGTACACAGGGAATGCGTGATGCGCTCCAGAGAGTCGGAAATGCAGTGCGCGTAGTCGTACATGGGGTAGATGCACCAGGTATCGCCCGTGCGCTGGTGGTGCGCGCGCCGGATACGGTACAAGGTCGGATCACGCATGACAATATTGGGCGAGGCCATGTCGATTTTGGCCCGGAGCACGTGCGCCCCATCCTCAAACTCGCCCGCGCGCATACGCCGGAACAGATCCAGGTTTTCCGCAACACTCCGATCCCGGTACGGGCTGTTTTTGCCCGGCTCGGTCAGGGTGCCGCGAAAGGCGCGAATTTCCTCGGCGGACAGGCTGTCCACATAGGCTTTACCCATGCGGATCAGATCCTCGGCATAGCCGTAGAGCCTGGCAAAATAATCCGAGGCGTAATATTCCCGGTCGGTCCAGTCAAAACCCAGCCAGCGCAGATCCTGGCGAATGGCGTCCACATATTCCTGGCTCTCTTTGAGCGGATTGGTGTCGTCAAAGCGCAGGTTGCACAGGCCGTGAAACTCCTCGGCCACGCCGAAATTCAAACAAATGGACTTGGCGTGCCCAAGGTGCAGGTAGCCGTTGGGCTCGGGCGGAAAGCGCGTGTGCACCACGTTTCGGTATCCCGTGGCCAGATCATGCTCGATTTTGCTCCGGATAAAATCCTTGCCCGGAGCTTCGGGAGCGACGGCATCAGAGCCGCAGTCAGTCGGTTTGTTCATCTAGCCGCCCACCCCAAAACGCTCTTCAAACTTTTTGCCTTCGTTGAGTTCGATCAGCACGTCGATTTTTTCCACATCAGAGGCGCGATACCCTTGAGGCAGACGAACCGAATTCTGCATCAACTTCATCCGGGTGATGGAAAAGCGTGAACCCTCGCTGTCATAGGCAGACAACTCCATACGGGTGCCGTTGGAGAACACCGCAAAATACCTGGCCTGCCCGGAAATCATGCGTTGCTCGTCATTGCCCTCGGCGGACAGCTCATAACTGATGCGCAAACGCTGCTGGCCCGTGGCCCGGCCGTTGAATCCGGTCACCCGTAACGGGCTTTCCTGATCGGATATCTGCGGATGCGAAAAATCCCGCGCCTGGATGAGATTGTCCAAGGCTGTGGCGTTGCCGGCAACCTGTTGCGCGGCGCGAGCCGTGGCGTTAACAGCGGGTATTGTGGCGTTGTGCGCTCCCGCACCAGCGGTGAGGCTGCCGGACGCAGTGGCATTGTGCGCCGCAAGCGCGCCATTTAACGGAGTATTGCCCGCCGTGGCATTACGTACCGGAACAGGCGTCTGGCTGACACCCACCTCGGCATGTCTGGCCTGGGGAACAGCGCCGTTGCTGGCGGAGAGCAGGGTTTCCAGCGTTACCAGGCGCTCGAGTTGCAGCTTCATTTCACTGACTTCCCGTTCCTGCGCGTCATAGCGCTCAACCATGGTCCTGTATTTTTTCCAGTAATGGACTCCTCCGGTAATGCCCGCCGCGCCTCCGGCGACCAGCAACAGGAAAAACCAAACTAAAAAGCGCAACGTCCTGCTGTGAACCCTGTATTTCCTGGTTTCCGTATCGTCGCGCATGAGCAGAACACTATAGTGGGTCTGTTTTTTAATTACCGGTTTCATGAGGCAATGAGCTCCAGTCTTCTTGCGTGATCAGCCACGCGCCGTCCTTCAGGGTGAGGGAAAGAGTTTTGCGTCCGATATCGCCGTTGCCTTTTTCGTCCGCATACTCCTGGCGCATGACGACCCGGGCCGTATCGCCCTTCACGCTCACGCGCATATCTTCGAGCAGCACTGAAACAGGCCTGGCCCGGCTCCAGAGTTCTTCCTTCTGTCTTTTGATGTCTTCAGCGCTTCTGCGCGCGCCCTGCTTGGCCTTTGGGGCGTAACAGGCCATGTAGGCGTCCAGATCGCCCTGCTCCCAAGCCGCGCGCCAAGACTGCACAGCAGCGATGACACGGGAAGCGAGCTCCTCGTCGCTCAGCGCGGTATCGGCGGCGGCCGGGGCGGCCACGGTAGCTGCCAGGGCAGCGGATGCCGGAGGCAAATCGTTGTCTGCCGCGGGTGGAGCCACTTTTTGGCTGACCGCCTGAATCTGGTCCGCTTGTTGCGGCTCGCGCTGAGGCTTGAACGCCTGCGAAGGCTCGGCCAAACCCTGCGCGGGCAGAGGCGGCGGCAACGGCATGCCGCCTTGTCCGGATTTTTCATTTACGGCAATACGCAAGTCGCCGGCCTGTTCAGCGCGCCCGCGCAGCCGCTCTTCCCTGGCCAGGCGCACGGCCTCCTGCGAGGGCCGCGCCATAGCGCCAAAGGCCGGATCTTCCACATGATCGGCGCTCCTGTGCGGAGCTTTCTCAGCCAAAGCCAGGGCGGCCGCAGCCGCTAAATCCTTGCCGCTTCCCGAGGCCAATAACACAGCATCCGCGTCCGTGGCCGAAGTAGTGACGGGCGGGATTTCCGGGGCCGGAACAGCCTCAGCCGGAACACCGTCCGCAGGACCGGAGGAAGCAACCAGACCAGGGGAGTCGGCGAGCGGCCTGCGCACGGGCAGCCGCCCTTCGGCAGCGGCAACCACCCCGTAAGAACCGGGATCGCCGGACCTGGCCGTGCTCCATCCGGCGGGCACAACAACCGGAGGCGTGGTTTCCAGCGGAGGCAGCAAGGGACCGCTTGAAGCGACCAGGGTTGCAGCGCTCATGCCGGGCAGCCACTCCATGCCCAGGATTTTGAATTCCCCTTTGCCGTCCTTGCTCCAGTAGAGGCGACGCACGCCGCGCGTGCTCAGGTTGGGGGCCTGATAATCCTGGTAAAACCAGGTCACCCAATATCCCGGCCCTTGCAAGGCCTGAATGTCGCTGACCGTGGTCTTAATCCAGGGCAGATATTTGAACAGCCGCTCCTTTTGCGCCTGAAAAGCGGCAAATGACTCGCCCTGAGCAAGGCTGTAAGCCTGTTTATCGTAAAAATCGAAATAGGCGTGAGAACGGGCGGACCAGGCCTCGGCCCATTCCTTGACCTTCCGGCGCAGTTCATCCGCTGTGGCGACCTGATCCTTGTCCCCTTCCACCGCAAAAGCAAAGGATTCGGTCAGGGCTACCGGCGTGCCGGGCGCCAGGAGCCTGCCGAGCAAGGCCAGCTCGCTGTTATCCATGGACACGCAGCCTTCTGTCTGCAACGGCACCAGGGGCTCGCCCCGGCCGTGAATCCAGATGCCGTACCCGGTTTTGCGACGCAGGCGGTCCACGGGGTTCGGATAATTGAGGGTATACGCCTCGTTGCCGTATTTGAGAAAATCAAGCCCGGAACCGATGCGCTGCACCACGAAATAGATGCCTTCCGGGGTTTTGAGGTCGCCTTCCACTTCCTTGTCGCCCACGGCCTGGCCCGTGGTGCAGAAGAACATGCGCGACAGCTTCAAAGGACTGTGGCGTTCGAAAAAGGAAAGCTGCTGCCGCGACTTGTCCACGGCAATCAGGTAGGGCGGCGAAGCCGGATGCCCGGAAATAACTGTCTGCCAGGAGGCGGCCGCATGCGACAGGGACGCCGATCCCGAAAACACGCCGCCCGCCAGCAGGGCATACAAAAAGACGCCCGTCAGACAGAAAGGAAAACGGCATGCTTGGCTCAAGTACTTCATTACAGCATGGTACGCTTGAGATGCTTGTTTGCCAGGCTGTGCTGACAAATACGCAATTTTGTTCTCCGGCAAGGAAGAGGAGCCTGCTATAAGGGAGTATACTCTTATGGTATTCGACCGAAATAGCAGACTCATCTGACGCAGCAGGAGGGCAAAAGGGCCTTTTGTCAGCATAGCCTGGGCATCCGACGCTCGTCTACGCCAGCTTGCGGGCCAAGGTAACCAGTTGCTCGCGTGTGAAGATGGAACGCAGTTCGTATCCGGCCTCGGCAAAGGCCTCGGCCCCGCCCGGTTCTTCCCGGTTCAAAATGCAGAACACGGAGAGCACCTTAAATCCGGCCTCTTCAACGGCTTTACACGCTTTTAGCACGGAACCGCCCGTGCTGACAACATCCTCCAGCATGACCACGCCGTCGCCCGGATTCACGTTGGCCAGACCTTCGACCTGTCTGCCCGCGCCGTGCCCCTTGGGCTGTTTGCGCACGATCAGAGCGGGAAGATACATATCATGGTGGTAGGCCAGCAGGGAGGTGGCCGTAACCAGCGGATCCGCGCCCAGGGTCATGCCTGCCACGGCCTTGGCGTCCATACCCTGCAGCATATGCAGGAAAATGGAACCAATCAGCCAGGCTCCGCCGGGATTGAGAGAGCTTTGCCGGCAATCAAAGTAGTAGTCGCTCTTGCGCCCGGACGAAAGGGTGAAGTCGCCTTCCATGTATGATTTTTCATACAACAGGGTCGCCAGACGCGCTCTGCAAATTTCCAGGTTGTGCGCTTCAAGCATTGTCAGTTCCTTACTCGTATGATTCAAACACCCGCTCAAAGATGATCTCTTCATAACGCAGGTAACTCGCCGGGTCAAAGATGGCATCCAGGCGTTCCCCGCTCAGATGCTCCCGCATAAAAGCATCCTGCCGGACCAGGTCCGGGAAGGAACGCTTTTCTTCCCAGCTTTGCATGGCCAGAGCCTGCACCCGCTCATAGGCGGCCTGCCGGGGCAAGCCCGCTTCCTCTACCAGAGCCGAAAGCACCCGCTGGGAGAAAAACAGCCCGTAAGACCCCATCAGGTTGCGCTCCATGTTCTCGGGCATAACCCGCAAGCCGGCTAAAAGACCGTTCAGGCGCGCCAGCACGTAATCCATAAGAATGGTGGAGTCCGGCATAATCACCCGCTCCACCGAGGAGTGGCTGATGTCGCGCTCATGCCACAAAGCCATGTTCTCCATGGCCGCCAGGGAATTGCTGCGGATCAGCCGGGCCAGGCCAGTCATGTTCTCCGCGGAAATGGGATTCTTTTTGTGCGGCATGGCTGATGAACCCTTCTGGCCCTTGCCGAAGCCCTCCTCCACTTCCCGCACCTCGGTGCGTTGCAGGTGCCTGAGCTCCACGCACAGGCGTTCCACACCCCCGGCAGCCACAGCCAGGGTGGTGAAATAGGCGGCATACCGATCCCGCTGGATGATCTGGGTGGAAATGGGATCCACCTCCAGGCCAAGCCGTTCAAGCGCCAGGCGTTCCACCTCCGGGGTGAGCGCGGTATACGTGCCCACGGCCCCGGAAATCTTGCCCACGCGCACGCCTTCCACAGCCGTAGCGAAACGCTCCCGGTGACGCGCGAACTCGGCATGGAATCCGGCCATCTTGAGCCCGAAGCTGGTGGGCTCGGCATGAATGCCGTGTGTCCTGCCCATGCACAGGAGCCCTTTGTGCGCAAAGGCCATTTTCTTCAGCGTGACCAGCAGCGCATCGAAATCCTTGAGGATCATCTCCCCAGCCCGGACCAGGAGCAGGGCGTTGGCCGTGTCCACGATATCCGAAGAGGTGCAGCCCAGATGTATGAAGCGCGCCGCCGGTCCGACCTTTTCTTCCAGGGCCGTGATAAAGGCAATCACGTCATGGCGGGTCCGCTCTTCTATTTCCAGCACGCGCTCCACATCAACATCCGCCTTGCGCCGGATTTCATCCATGTTTGCAGCGTCAATGACGCCCAGATGAGCCCAGGCTTCGCACACGGCGAGCTCCACTTCAAGCCAGGCCTCCAGACGGCGGCGCAGGGTCCAGAGAGCGCCCATTTCAGGGCGTGTATACCGTTCTATCATGGAAAGCAGCGTCTCCGTTAAACGACAATCTCAAAATGAAACCGCCCTAAAGCAGACGCGGGACATTCCGGCGCAAACAAGCAGCCGGAACGTCCCGCGCGGAAAAAAGTATCCGTCGCAAAGCCTGTACGGGGCGGCGCGGACGTATTATGCGGATGTGCCGGCAGTCGCATTACAAGCGCCCGCACCAGTGCAGGAACCGGAAGACGCACACGCGGCCGGAGCTTCCGGGGAAGCCGCGTTCGAACAGGACGTGCTGCTGTCGCTCTCCCCTTCCTTGCGCCGGGAACCGTATTCGGTCACATACCAGCCGCCGCCCTTCAGGGCAAAGCTGGTGTTAGACATAATCCGGCGAGCCTGGCCTTTACAGATGGGACAATTGTGGCTCTTATCGCTGTCTTCAACCTGCTTGCACCACTCTTCAAAAAGCTGCTGGCATTCGGTGCAGCGGTATTCATAAATCGGCATGATCTTCCTCCGGAAACGACAATTCGAGCCGGAAAAACCTTCCCGCTGCGGTCCTTATCGTGTTCAACTATATTACCTATCTCTCGCCTTTTTCCGCCCCAAACCTTCGGCACGAAAAACATCCCGGCAGACGTAATGTCCACGTCGCCAGGGCGAGTAATTCCGGCGAAAAGATAAGCATCTCACCCTTGGATGGCAAGAGGCATCATACCAACATCAGGCACATTTATGGGCACGGCCTGCCGTAACCCTTATGTCCGTGCCTTGAAATGTACTCGGGAGCAAGGCTCGCGTCAACAGAAATCAGACCAGGGCGGCGCCTCAGCCTGGGATGACAGAGCTCTTTGAAGGCAGTCCCTAAGCTTTGGCAGCCTTGGCTTCGCGAATACGCTGCTTCAGGCGCTCTTCACGCCGCTTGCGTTTGCGCTGCAGTTCTTTCTGACGTTCGATCTTTTTATGTGCCATGATTGACTCCTTACCATATTTTTATGCGGGCACGGTTGTATACTGCCCGGGCGTATTTGTAAACCCCGGCAGCGCAAGATGACGTACCACTGGCCTCAGGATACCTTTTCTCGTATGGACGCGCCCACGAGGCATAGGCAAAATTCACTTTCGCCGCCAACGCCGAGTGCGGCGTCTCAAAGCTAACTTACTCTGGGGCGGCAAAGGTACTGGGCTTGAGCAAAGTGAAAGCCAGCGCCGCCTGGACGCCGACCAGTAAAATGCCCTTATGCTGAAAATGGTATTTATGTGTCTACTCTGTTTATCGTGGTCATGCTTTCTAAACGCGCGTTGGTAATCTCCGCCCAGCTATACTGCGCCATATATTTTCCGCTATACATCCGTACAGCGGCACTGTTGCCGCGCTCAAATTCATAGAGGTCGCACGCAAATTTGTCAGGGCGTACCGCCAACTGCCCACGCTGCTTCATGACAATATCCGAAATCCTCGCCTTTTTTAAAGTCTTTGTTAAATCAACCACTAATTGCCTGAAATAATTTTGCAGGGAACAGGAGTCCACCCTTTCTTCCCAAACAGCGGCAATTATTTCATTATTACTACATAACGCGCCCTTGCGGTCTATCAAATACGCAAGCAGTTCCTTTGTCTTGGAACGGGCGAAGATAAGCGGCGCACCCTCCACGAATACTTCAAAATTACCGAAAGTCTGCACATATATTTTCGTTCCGGCTTTTACATCAACAGGCTCACGCAAACGAGCCATCGCTTTTGCAACGGCTTCTTTTGTAATGGGTTTGAGCAGATAATCGCTTGCTGCAACATCGTATGAGTCCACGGCGTACCGCGAATGGCCGGTCGTAAACACGATGTTGATTGTACCGTGGATGTCTTTCAGGAGCCTGGCAAGCGCAAGGCCGTTCATGCCGCCCATCTCGATGTCGAGGAACGCCACGTCCACATGGTTTTCCCTGGCGTGTTCCAACGCGCCTTCCGCCGTGTCAAAGCAGGACAGGGTACAGTCAGGAAGCACGTTCCTGATGACGCGCTCCAGGCCTTTCAGCGCGAGGATTTCGTCGTCCGCGGCTATGATGCGCATGTGTCCACGATTCCTTTCGGTATCGCAATGACGGCGGTCGTGCCGATGCCCGGTTCACTCTGTATCGTAAGCGTCCCGCCGCACATGGATGCAAGGCGGCTGCGAATGTTGTCGATGCCCACATGGTTGCGTCCGTCTTGTATTGTCTCACGCGGGTCAAATCCAATGCCGTTGTCCGACACGACGGCGACATAATCCGTTTCGGTTTCGACTGTGGAGATCGTTACCGTGCCGCCCATCGTCCGTTTTGTCACTCCATGCCGCACGGCGTTTTCCACAAGGGGCTGGAGCGTCAGGGCGGGCAGTAAAAAATCACGGGCCGTTATGTCATGGACGATGTGCAATTTATCGCCAAATCGCTTTTTTTCCAGCGCGAGGTACGTTTCAACGTGCTCCAGTTCCCTGTCGAGCGGGATTGGCTTTGTGATGGAAAGCGAATCGAGATTGCCGCGCAGATACATGGCAAACTCGTCGACCGTCTGGCTGGCGACTTGAGGGTCGATCAGGCACAGCTCCCGGATGGCTGACAAGGAATTATAGAGAAAATGCGGCCGGATTTGCGAAAGCATGACGGATATGCGGCCTTGCGTCAGCTCCAGTTCTTTTTTTTGTAATATCTTCGCATGATTGGCATGGTATATGTAGAATACGAGCGCGACAAGCGTCAGCAGCATGAGACCCGCCGCTATAATGACCCAATCGAACACGCGCACAAAATCCCTGAAGCTGAGGGATTCCACGTATCTGCCCAGCCATTTGTCCGTAAGGCGCTTTATGGTTCCATCCTGTTTCAGCTCCCGGATCGCGCGGTTCATGGCGTCCAGAAGATGCCCGCTATCCGCGCTCAATCCGACGCAAGCGGAACAGGTGGTGACAAACGGTCCCACGGCGCGGATATCACGCCCGTCCAGACCGGCGAGAATCTCGCGCCCAACCGAATAGCGGATGATGGCATAATCGTTTTCGCCTCTCAGGACAGAATGCAGGGCTTCAGTATATGTGGGATAGAACACCGTGTTTTCCATGAGCTGATACGGCCGCAAAAACTTCATTATGCAGCCGCTTTTTTCTATCGTCGCAAGTTTTTTATTATAAAGATCGGCTATATCGGAAAAATTCTTCCTGCCGAAGCAGACAAAAATGTCGTTGCTGGTAACTACCGAATGAAGCATCCCCGATGATTCGCCGGCTTCATAGTTAAGCCCCAGAATCACATTCGCCTCGCCGCGCGTTATCGCGCTCATGCAGTCCGTCCAGGGCATCAGCCGTATGTCCACGTTCATCCGCATCTTTTCGGCTACGAGATGGATAAACTCGATATCGTAGCCGCCGGGCCGTCCGTTGGCGTCATAAAAAGAAAACGGCTTGTAATCGATATCCGCCACGACAACAAGGGTATCGTCATACCTGTTGTCCGGCTGCCTCCCGATCGTTTGCTTCGCTGGAACAATGTGCAATATGGCGTAATAATAGATAACGCCTAACAGGATCAGCAGAACGGCCAAAACAGCAGCGGCGATCTGCCTGTATTTCAGTGTCTTCAATCGTACATCACCTGTCCTGCCATTTTTATCGTGTACTTGACATTTTAATGCAACAATCACTCCCTTCTATAATGCTTGCTGTCACTCTATTGTCACGCATCATTTTTTTAATGTTCCATTCACTATAAGTCGGAAAGCATACCAGCTTGCCACAATAATTCCGGGCGGTTCATCATGCTGCCGGGCGGCCCTCTGGAACGGGCTGGAGGAGAATAACATGTCCCACAGCGCCGTGCAATCCATCTGCTCCCGCGCGGACGCTAAAGGCGTTACTCTTTGACATGCATCAGCCGGAAAAAGCCGGCTCAGGACAGCCGGGAGGAACTTTCTCGTACCCTGGCCCCTTCCAGACCGGCCCCAAGGTTTCCCGCAACAAACAGGAACTGACTCCGGAAATATGCCTGGCTGCCGATTCTGATTGGCGACAAGCGTTGTTCACGATGGCGATTGTTCATAATATAGCGTTTTTATTAAATTATATGTTATGGCGTGGGTGTTGCTCTGCTGCGGGCGAGGATAAAAAGGTCCGCCGTCAGTGTCCGCCCACATAGTAACATAAGGATGATTCAGGAGAAGTCTATGCGCTCACTTATATCTAAGGTTTTGCGGAAGCGATTCAGGAACTCTTGTCGGCTGGATGCCGCAAAACGCAATGCCGTGCGGAAAATACTTGGCCAGGCGGAAAGTATGCGTTGCAATATGGCTGTGCGTTTTACCGGAGACAGCCATACAGGGCGGTACTCCGGGCCATGCATGTACATCGATTCGAACTCCATGGGCGTTAATATCGGCCAAGTCAGTCAAAGTGAATTTCCAACAGAAATGACCGGTTCGGAAGTATCGGTGCACTTCTCTATTGCGAATGCCGACACCTCCCGCGCCTCCCACTACCAGTTCAGGACTCGTATATGCGGCATGCGGCGCAAAAACGGCACTTTCGAATTGATTTTGAACATTCCTGAGACCTTGGATAACGGCGAGAGGCGGAATTTTTTCCGTGTTTCTCCCTTTCCAGAGCATGTGTATGCCTTGCGGATATGGATGCTTAAGGATGAGAATTCACCGCCGACCACCCCGGCTGAACTTGCCCCCTCCGAGTGGTCGGAATCCATCCATGCCCGGAGCATGCCTATTTCTTCCCTTGTGAATATTTCTGCGGGCGGATTGGGCCTGCTCATCTCTCACGAGGAAAACTCCCTGATTTCTTCCGCGCAGGTCAAAGACCGCGTACTTTGTTTTCTAGCGCTCCACCCGTTGAAAGGTGCGCACCCTTCGGCGTTTTGGCTGGATTGTGAGGTGGCAAACCGCAGTGCGGAAAGGAACGCGTCCTGCACCGGTCTGGGGTTGCGCTTCAACGCTTGGGCCCTGCCCGGTCCAGATGAACAAATGCAGGACTGGCGCCTGGTGGATAAGCAGGAAGGCATTACTTCTTTGGCCAACTGGGTGTTGAAACAGCAGCTTGCGCAGCGCGCTTTAAAGAAAAAAACCTGTTCCGTACAATGCCCAGCCAAGTTTAGCATATAAAAACCAAGCTAAGAGAATGCCAAGCAACAGACCTCGAATCACTTTTCCATGCGATTATGGAAGCATTCCAAAAATAGCGGCATCAGGCCAACAACGAGGGCCGCTATGGCAGGAATCTCGGCCATAACTGGCAGCTCAACCGGACGGCGCTTCGGTCTGGGATAACGAAGCTCTTTGAAGGCAGTAGCCCCTAGAGCGTGTCGTCACGCTCTAAGCTTTGGCAGCCTTGGCTTCGCGGATACGCTGCTTCAGGCGCTCTTCACGGCGCTTGCGTTGCAGTTCTTTCTGACGTTCGATCTTTTTATGTGCCATGATTGACTCCTTACCATATTTTTATGCGGGCACGTTTGTATACTGCCTGGGCGTATTTGTAAGCCCCGGCAGCGCAAGGCTGCTGACTTCCCAAGCTATATAAAAACAAGCTGTGAAAATAAGGCTTATTTTCCAACGTTACCCTGTAATGAAGTTCTTATTAAATGGCGCACACCCTATTTCTGCCCGTTTCTTTTGCAGTATAAAGCATATTGTCTGTTTGAGAGATAAAAGCATCCATCGAACTGCCTTGTGTCGGCAGTAGTGAACTTACGCCAATGCTAACGGTAATTTTAGTAATAGAACCGTCAGCGCAAGGAATAACAAGATTTTCAACGCCTGAACGAATCTGCTCTGCCACCCCTAAGCCCCCTTCTAACTTGGCATTCGGCAATACTACGGCAAATTCTTCGCCGCCTAGCCGCGCCGTTAAATCCCCCGCGCGTTTGTTATTTTCTGCAATGGCTTTTGCGACTGCCTGAAGAGCCACGTCGCCCTGCTGATGGCCGTATGTATCGTTGTAGCGTTTAAAGTGGTCTATATCAATGATCAACAGGCTTATTGGCAGTTGCTCTCTTATCGCCCTATTCCATTCTGTCTTTAAAAAGTTATCAAAGCACCTTCTGTTCGCTATGCCTGTCACTTGGTCGGTTACACTCAACCGCTCAATCGTTTGAAGCTGATTCAGCATCTTAATCTGATTTGACACTCTTAATTTAACGATTTTCGAGCTAAAGGGTTTACTTATATAATCCACCGCATTCATCGCCAACCCTTTTTCCTCATCTTCAGCATTACCGAGAGCAGTAATGAAAATAACAGGGATGTCTTTTACTTTTTCATGTTTTTTCAATTCCGCAATTACTTCGTAGCCGTTCATATCAGGCATTACAATATCGAGCAAAATAAGGTCCGGTAAAAATTTAACCGCTGTTTCAATCGCGTCCAATCCGTCTTTTGCCGTATAAATTTCATAATCCGGGCTTAACATAAGCGTAAGCGCCTTGAGGCTTGCTCTGTCATCGTCTATAATTAAAATGCTATTTTTTTCATTTTCAGCCATTTTTACCCTCCCCCCAAATATTCCTGATTTTAATGAGCGTTATATGCGCTAACTTAAAATCAAAATTTTCCATCTGATAAACAAGTTCTTCCGCGCCCGGTATCGTTGAACAGATTTCGTCAACATAATCCAAGCATTGCGGCTTTCTTCCTATAAGCAGCGGTTCGAGTTTTTCAATTAACGCGCATATTTTTTTACTGTTACCTGTTTCAATCGCGGACGTGATTTCCGTTTCATCAAGCAGGGGCAAAAGTTCTAACAGAACGGCTTTCAGTTCGGCTTCCAACAAACGCATATGGTCATCTGAGGGCAGGCTCTTGCCGTCCATCATAATATGCTCGATATTCTTTGCGATTTCATGCAGCTTTGGTTTATGAATCTGTCCCGCGTTGCTTTTTAATGTATGCGCCATTCTGAACGCCTGCTTTATATTTCCCGTATCAACAGCGTTTTTGATATTCGCGTATGTGTCCTGATTGTAGGTGACAAAATCCTTTTGCATCTGTCCAAGCAAACTTTTGTCGTTGTCAAGAATTTGGTTTTCATTGATCGTTTCCCAATTCACAGGCTTTAAATAATTCAGCAAACACCGCCATAATTCTTGAGAAGTAAACGGTTTTCCCACATATTCCTGCATGCCGCTCTTTTTATATAATTCTTTGTCTGTCGCCATGATATTTGCGGTCATAGCCACAATAGGCGTTCCTGTTTCCATTTCGGCAATTTTAAACGCGGCTTCAAACCCGTCCATAACGGGCATATGAATATCCATAAATATTAAATCAAAAGGTTTTTCACCGTTTTGCACGCGGTTTCGGACTAAATCCACGCCTTGTTTGCCGTCGGCCGCTATAACCGTTTTTATTCCTACCCTTTCAAGGTGGTCGCGCAGAACACTCTGATTCATTTCATTATCTTCGCAAAACAGAATCTCTCCCTCGAAATTGGGTTTTTCAAGTTCATATATGACCGATTTATGATGCGGTATATCATCGGCGTCATCTATCGTGCTGAAAGTAATCTCAAAACTGAACTTGCTTCCGACGCCAATCATGCTTTCGATTAAAAGTCTGCCTCCCATCAATTCGATGATGCTTTTGGTTATAGAAAGGCCAAGACCTGTGCCGCCATATTTTCGCGTCGTGCTGATATCCGCTTGCACAAAAGGTTCCGCCACTCTATCTATTTGCTCCTGCGTCATTCCTATGCCGCTGTCTCTAATATCAAAATGAAGCGTACAATGGTCGTCCGCGGAATCTATTACGGATGCTGAAAGTTTGATTGTACCCACATTCGTGAATTTAATGGAATTGGTCAGAAGGTTTGTAAGCACCTGACGAAGCCGCGTCGGGTCGCCCAACAGCTTTTTTCCAATAGACGGTTCGGCGTAGAAATACAGGGAAAGGCCCTTTTCCAGCGCGATTGGCTGAGTACTGAACTGGCAGTTCATAAACAATTCGTGCAAATCAAAGGGGATATGTTCAAGCTCCATTTTGCCGGCCTCTATTTTTGAAATATCAAGTATGTCATTGATTATTTCCAACAGCCAATTAGAGCTTTCAAATATTTTTATCAAGTATTCGCTTGTGTTAGGGGGATTGTTTTTATCCATCGCAAGTTCGGTGAACCCTACGATACTGTTCATGGGCGTTCTTATTTCATGGCTCATATTCGCAAGAAACGCGCTCTTTGAAACAGAAGCCGCTTCCGCCGCCCTTACCGCAAATTGGAGTTTTTCATCATAATCCTTTTTTGCCGAAACATCGTTAAAGGCGTTTATCAACACCTCCTGCCCGTCTATCCATCGAATAATCGAAGCCCTGCCGCCAATCCATGCGCCTAAAGATTCGTCCCACACATTCTCATATTCCACCGTAGGGAAAGAATCCTTATTGGGAAGGAGCTTTTCCATTTGGCAAAATGAGCACGGATGGTCAAAATTTCTGATTGCCTTGTAGCATTTCTTTTTATTTACATGGTATTCCTTCTCAACGCCCAAAATATTTTTTAAGTTTTGGTTTATGTAAATAATATTGTAGCCCAAATCCGTGACGCATACCATCGTGTCGATATAATCCATTGTGGCGACGGCTTTATTCATTTCAGTAATCGTATCAACCATATCCCCGATATTATTTGACAGTTCGCCCAGTTCGTCCCCATATTCGCTCCTGATGGGGAACGTCAAATTTCCGCCGGCAATTTCATTCATTGCCAGTTTTATTCTGGAAATAGGCGTTCTAATACTTTTCACCACAATAATTGCCGCTAAAGTCGAAAAAATGATAAAAAAACAAGAAATGATGAGCATCGAATTTCTTATACTGCCCACATCGGCTGAAACCTTAGCGGCTCTCTCTTCAGCCATACTAAAAGCCATTCCTCTAAGCTGCTGCAATTTATCGGAAATTAAATTTCCTATGGGGATGATTTGCAATAACAACGCTTCCGCTCGCGCTCTGTCTGTATGTTGAATGGCATTGTCAAGGCCACCTGCCTTATCGTGGTATTCAGAAACAAACAGGCGCAAGGACTCATCCACCAAGTCTAAACGCTTCTGAATAGCCGCTTTTGGGAGGCTTGTATTATTAACCACATTATCACGATATTCGGTCATGTTTTTTATAAATGATTCAGTGTATGTGTCATAGCCGCTGTTAAATTCGTAAACTACGTTCGTTAGTGCGGTTTCATCAGTCAAATATAATTTAGAAATATTTATAAAACGAATCCGCATCAAGTCGCCTATCGCATCGGCTACATAAGTTTGCCGCCTTAAAGCGGAAGCCACCAATTCATCATATTCCTTATGTATATCATTGATTTTTATAACGGCAACAAAAGTCAAAACAATCATAAGCACAACTAATATGCTAAATGACAGAAAGAGTTTGCTTTGTATTTTTATATTCTTCATCCAGTTCTTCATACAGTCCATCTCCAGATAGGCAAGTTGAATGCGATGCGCCTCGGGTGCCAACCCGAACAGGGAGGAGTCATCGTCAAAACTCCAAGGCTTCCCTGATTCCAATATTTCGAGTTTGCTTTCGTGGCCGTGGTAAATAAGCCCATTGGCCGGTTTGCTGGATAGTGTGCATATTCGCCACAAAGACAATGAGAGCGCGTTTTCCAGCCCGCTACGGCTATTTTTAGGGAACAAAGAGCCCGGCCCTTTTTGCCTACGAGGATGTTTCCTCAGCAAAAAGGGCCGGGTTAAACAAAAGGATTACCTGGATCTTAAGCAGGCGCGGAGAATGTTCCCGCTTCTTTCTTAACGTCCAGAGCAATCTTCCACAGTACGGACACAATCAAAGCGCCTATGCCGTATACGCCGAGGCCGACCAGGATTTCAGCCAGGCTCGGGGCGTAGGGGGTAATAGCGTCAAAGGTGTTCGGGGTAAAGCCCGCCCAGAGCATGCCCAGGCTCTTGTCAATCCAGGTTGCCACAACCAGTATGAACAAGGTGTAGGGCAGGAGCTTTTCGTTATTCCTGGTGCCGGGGAAGGCCATGAGCAAGAAGCTCAGGATGGCCAGCACGGCTGCCGTCCACATCCAACTGTTAATCCACAGCGCATGACCGTCGTGTCCGGAGAACATGGCGACAATGGGGTGCATGTGGCCGGGAATCTGGCTGTAAAAGGCCGTGAAAAGCTCAAGGGCAAAGAAGAAGATGTTGATGCCCATGGCATAGGCAATGATCTTGGTCAGGGTGCGTATAGCGTCCCGGCCCGGATCAAAGCCGGTTACCCGGCGCACGATAAAGACCAGCAGGAGCAGCAGCGCCGGACCGGAGCAGAAGGCCGAGGCCAGGAAGCGCGCCGCCATGATGGCCGTGAGCCAGTAATGGCGGCCGGGGAGACCGGCGTACAGGAAGGCGGTGACTGTGTGAATGGAGAAGGCCCAGAATATGGAGATGTAGATAAAGGTCTTGATCCATTTGGGCGGCTCCACTTGATGGCGCTCGGCCTCAAGAGTGACCCAGCCGATAAGCAGGTTCAGGAGCAAATAGCCGGAAAGCACCAGCATGTCCCAGAACATGACCGAATTGGGCGTGGGATGCAGAATCACGTTGAGCACGCGCTGCGGCTGCCCCAGGTCCACGAAGATGAAGAGCATGCAGACGATACAGGCCCCGATGGCCAGGAATTCGCCCAGAATGATCATCTTTTTGAACTTGGTGTAATTGTGGAGATAGGCGGGCAGCACTAGCATGACCGCGGAAGCGGCCACCCCGACCATGTACGTGAACTGGGCGATGTAAAATCCCCAGGACACGTCACGGGACAGATCCGTGATGCGCAAGCCTACAAAAAGCTGGTACAGATAGACCAGTCCGCCAAGGGTAATGACTGCGCCCAGGCAGGCGAGCCAGATGTAGAAAGACGGTCTGCCTTTCAGCACTTTTTCTATCATGGCTGCCCTCCCCTAGATGATGTAGTACACACTGGGTTCGGTACCCAGGGTGGGTTTGCGGCGGATGGTGAAGTTTTCGGCCAGCACCTTACGCACTTCCGACCCGGGATCCTCCAGGTCGCCGAACACAATGGCCCCTTCCGAGGCTTCCACACACAACGGCATCTTGCCTACGGCCAGAAGCTCGGAACAGAAGGTGCACTTTTCCACCACCCCGCGCATGCGAGTGGGGAAGGCCACGTTAATGTCCCTGCTTTCAAGGAAGTTACGCGGGTCTTCAAAGTTGAAGCTGCGCGCCCCATACGGGCAACCGGCCATGCAGAAACGGCAGCCGATGCAGCGGTGGTAATCCATAACCACGATGCCGCTCTTATGCTTGAAGGTGGCCTTGGTCGGGCACACCCGCACGCAGGCCGGGTTAACGCAGTGGTTGCAGAGCATCAGGTATCTGCGTTCCAGCACTTCCGTGGCCGGGTAGTTGTCCATCTGATCGGTGAAGGTCGCGCGGTAGCTGTCCGTCCAGATCCACTTGATTTCCCGCTTGGTGTTGATGGTCGGCACGTTATGGTACGAATGGCAGGCCCGGATGACCGCCTCGAATTTTTCCGGCGCGTCAAAGGCGCGGGTGTCAATAACCATGCCCCAGTGCTTGGCCTTCAAGGCTGCTTTGCCGACGCTGTACGAGGCCGGGCCTGTGGCCGCCCCGGCAGCTCGGGCTATGCCCGGCAAAGCGCCTGCGAGCCCGAGCACGGAAAGGCTGGCGACTTTCAAAAACTGGCGTCTGTTTTTCATTGCCTGTTCCCCCTCGGCTCTATGTGGCAGTCCCAGCAGTAGGGGTCTACACTGTTGGAAGTATGGCACTTGTCGCAAAAATCCACCTTGTTGGCGTGGCAGCTCATACAGGTATTCTGCAGGCTGATTACCCACTCTTTGCCGCTCGTGGAAATGTAGATCCGCTTTTCCTCGCGCAGGGCCATGTCGCGCCAGGTGTCGAGTATCTGCATGTGCTCGGCGGCCATGAACTCGCGCGGCTCAATGCATTCCGTGCCGTTAGCGGGCAAGGCAAGCTCAGGACGGACATATTTGTCCGATCCGACATTCAACCAGAAGGGCGCGGTGAAAAGTACCACAAAGAGCACAATTCCCGGCCAGATGTATTTGGCGTTAAACATGCTTATTCATCCTCCTCCACACCGGGAAGGTCTTCCTGGCGAAGGTTCATGGTGCGCTTGATTTCGCCCTTCATCACCAGCGCGTTGGCCACCAGTTCGTGGGTGCCGGTCACGGTGACGCCAGGGGCCCAGTAGTTGGCCAGCGGAGGCAGTGTGGCGCGGTCAATGGCGCAGATACAAGCCAGAGTGTCCACACCGTGCCGTTCCTGCACATAACGCAGGGCATTGCCTCTGGGCAGCCCGCCGCGCATGCGCAGCTCCATGATTTCCTCGGTGTTCAGACCCGACCCGCCGCCGCAGCAGAAGGTCTGCTCGCGGATGGTGTTTTCCGGCATATCCACGAAGTTGTTACAGACATGCTTCAGCACATAGCGGGGCTCCTCCAGGAGGCCCATGCCGCGCGCCGGGTTGCAGGAATCGTGGAAAGTAACCGTAAGGTGGTCGTTACGGGAAGGATCAAGGGTGATTTTGTTGTTCTTGATCAGATCCGCCGTGAACTCGGTGATGTGCACCATCTTGGTGCAGGAGGCGTTCTGGAACACGGTTCCGGTGAGCGGATTGACCGGCGTTTCCATCTTCGAGGGCGTGGGGCCGTTCATGGTTTCCATATACTGGTGCACCACGCGCCACATGTGCCCGCACTCGCCACCCAGAATCCATTTGGACCCGAGACGTTCGGCTTCGGCGTACATTTTGGCGTTCAGCTTCTTCATCATGTTGGCCGAGACAAAGGAGCCGAAGTTGCCGCCTTCCGAAGCGTAGGTGGAGAGCGTGTAGTCCAGGCCGATTTCGTGGAAGAGCATCAGGTATCCCATGAAGGTATAGATGCCGGGATCCGCGAACACGTCGCCGGACGGGGTGATGAACAGGATTTCGTGGCCCTTTTCGTTAAAGGGCGGATTAATCTGGATGCCGGTCACCTCTTTGATGTCATCGCAGAGCATTTCCACGATTTCCTTGAAGGCGTGCGGCTGAATACCAAGGTGGTTGCCGGTGCGGTTACAGTTGGACACCGGGTCCATAATCCAGTGCGTGCCGAGGCCCAGTTCATGCAGCATGGCCCGGGCGATCATGGTAATTTCCGCCGTGTCAATGCCGTAAGGGCAATAGAGCGAGCAGCGGCGGCATTCCGTGCACTGATAGAAGTAGTAGAACCACTCCTTGATCACGTCCTTGTCCAGTTTGCGCGAGCCGGAGAACTTGCCCAGAAGCTTTCCGGCCGTGGTGAAGTCCCTGCGGTACACGGAACGGATGAGTTCGGCCCGGAGCACGGGCATGTTCTTGGGGTCGCCGGTGCCGAGAAAGAAGTGGCACTTGTCGGCGCAGGCGCCGCAGCGCACGCAGATGTCCATGAAAACCTTGAAGGAGCGGAACTTTTCCAGCTTGTCCTTCAGGGTGTTGTACATGATTTCTTCCCAGTTTTCCGGCAGGTGCCAGTCTTCCTCGGCCGGGTTCCAGGTATGGGGATGCGGCATGCCGAGACCGGCCATGGTCTCTTGCTTGGCCGGATAGCAGAAGGAACCGGGGTTGAAGACCGGCTTGGAGTCCATCCACGAGGCCGTGGGGAACGACCAGTCTATGCTTTTGACCAGTGTTTTCGCGTCAGGCAGTTTGGACATGACTACTCCTTGGCGGCGCCGGCGCGGGCTTCGGCTTCTTCGGAAGTGATTTCAACGGGCAGTCCCGCCTCTTCCATGAGTTCACGGAAGTCGTCCTCATAGGCCGCGTAGGTGTGAAACTTTTTGGGCGGATTCCAGGGATTCTCATGATGCACAGCGCGCGAGTTGTTGGGCAGGTTCCGGGTCGGGGACAGGAACACGCCGCCCATGTGCATCAACTTGGAGAACGGGAAGTAAATAAGCAGCACGCTCACGAAAAAGAGATGCAGGAAGAACAGCGTGGGCAGTCCTTCGGGAGTGTTGGGGTGCAGGGTGACCAGACCCATGGTGAACTGCTTGATCGTGGCGATGTCGGCCTTCACGAAGTAGCGCAACAGAATACCGCTGCCCGCGATGGTAAGCAGCATGAGCAGGGGAAAATAGTCGTTGGGCAGCGAGATGTAGCGCAGCTTGCTGTCAAACAGACGGCGGCAGAGCAAGAATATCAGGCCCGCCATAATCAGCGCGTTTGACATGTAAAAACGGGGAATACCCATTTGCATCAGGCCGTCAAGGGCCTCGATGGCGGCGATGCATACGGGTACCGGCTCCAGGAAAAGGCGGAAGTGGCGTATAAAGATGAGCAGAAAGCTGTAGTGAAACAGCAGGGCGAAGAGCCACAGCCACTTGGATGACCAGTACACGAGGCGCGGGCCGTCCTTTCTGAGTTCCGCCTTGGTGTTGCGGAACAGGGAGCGGAACAGGAGCACTTCAAGAATCATGCGCCCGATAGTTCCCGCTTTGGTGTAGGGCGAATCCAGACGCGCGGGCTTGATGAAATCAAGGGAGCGCTGCTGCCCTCCGGTGGTTGGAATCCGGAAAGGCACCGGGGATTTGGCCCAGTTCATAATCCGCCAGACAAAGCCCGCGATGAACACCAGAACGGCCGCATACGGGAGCAATACCCCGAATAATTGCGGCGCGTTTGGCGCAATCAGGCAGGCTATGCCACCGAGAACGATGACCGCCAGAAGTGAAAAGATCATTCCTTACCTCGCTGCTTGGCTATCAGTTGTTGCTATCAGCCCCATCCGAGTCTGCGGCTTTCTTTTCAGCCAGCCGCAAAAGTTGTGAATACTGGCGCTTTGTTTCCTCCACCCTGAGCCGGTGCAGGGTTTCCCGGCTGCGCGCATACGCGCCGAAGGCCAGAAGCGCCACCGCGTCAATGCGCGATTCCAGCGCCCACAGGGCGGGCATGAGTTCGGCGGACGCATCCTCCGAGTTTCTGACCACATCCCTGATGATATCTTTCATGGCAAAAAAGACGCCCACCGCCGTTTCCGGCGAAAAATCCTGAATGGCCCGCACGCGGATAATCTCGTCCACGGCTTTCTTGATGGCCTCTTCATCGGGCGTTTCCGCAAATATCGCCTCCATGAGCGCCTTGGCCGCCTCTTCAGTGCGAAAGCCCACGGGGTTGGTGAAACGGTCTCCGGCGGTACGCAGAAAACCGACTGTTTCAAAAGGATAGGTGCCGTGCACCACGTCGGACCAGCGCTTGGCCATGGCCTCCTTATGAGGCCAGAGCAGCACATACAGCGCGCTCTGCGCCCTGGCCGCGCCGGTGGAAGGCTTTTCCCTGCTGATCATTGCTGTTACGGACCTCTCCGTATGTGCCGACAGGCGCACTGAAGCCGCAAGAAAGCTCGCGGGCAGGGCTTTGCCCGACCTTGCACAAGCACCTCAAGCGTAAATGTCATAATAAAAACATTCCCTTGAACGGGAATTCGCGAAGCAGTGAAAAAAGAAACTCGTCATTCACTATTCTGAAAAGAGCCAAAGGTCAAGGCATGAGTTGCGGGGTAGTGCCCCGGCTTGGCTTGCACTTTTTCTAGCCACCATATAGATATGCCGCATGTACAGACACTCCGCTCTTTCACGCATGGCGGCCCGCGCTCTGGCCGGGCTCATCCTGCTGCTGCCTTTTGGCGCACAGGCCGGACAGTCCTACACTCTGAAAGCGGCGGTGGAAACAGCCCTTGAACGCAACTTCACGATCAAGGCGGCCGAGGAAGGCTATAAAGGCGCGCAAGCCAGTACAAAGTCCCGGCGCAGCGCCTTTGGCCCGGTGCTGGGCACGCGCTATGACTATGATCGGCGGCAGCACGGGGTGAGCAACGCCGGACGGGCTCAGGACAAAGAACTGTTCACCTGGCGCGTATACCTGAGCCAGAACGTGTTCGCCGGCTTCGCCACCCTGGCCGATTACCAGCAGGCCGCGCTCAGGGAAGACAGCGCCAAGCAGGGCGTGCGCCAGGCAAGGCTGGAACTGATCCGCATCGTGCAGGAAAATTTCTTCATCTACCTGAGGGCCAGACAGGATGTGGTCAGCGCCCGCGACGCTCTGGAGCGCCTGCAATCTCAGTTGGCCTCAAGCCAGGCCTTTTACGATGTGGGGGTATCGCCCCGCATTGATGTGTTGCAGGCCGAAGTTGACGTTTCAGCAGCGGAGAGCGCTCTGCTGGTGGCGGAAAACGCGGTGCAAAGCCAGAAGGCCCGCCTGAACACCCTGCTCCTGCTGCCTCTGGAGGCGGACGTGGAGTACACGGGGCAGCTCGGCTACATCACCTTTGCCCGTTCCCTGGATGACTGCCTTAACCAGGCCTACCGTTTGCGGCCGGATCTGATCATGGCCGAAAAATCCGTACAGATTGCGGAAAAGGACATCACCAAGGCCAAAAGCGCCTTTTATCCTCAAGTAACCGCTTCCACCGCCTGGGGCACCGCGGGCAGCGACGCTCTGGCCGCGGGCAGTCCGAACACAAAGCCGCACTATAGCGAGTGGACCGTGAACATGACCGCCGAATGGCAGGTCTTTGAGTGGGGCAAGACCGTGTACGACGTGCGCCGGGCAGGTCATGAAAAAGGCCGGGTACAGGCTGAAGCTGACAACCTGCGTCAGGAAGTGGGGTTCATGGTCAAGGTCAGAATACTGGCCATGGACGAGGCGGCCAAACGCATTAAGGTGGCCCAGAAAGGAGTGGAACAAGCGGCGGAGGCCTATCGCATGGCCGACGCCCGTTACCGCCAGCAGGTGGGCACCATGACGGACGTGCTGGACGCCCAGGCCAAGCTTTCCCAGGCCGAAGCCTCTCTGGCCGAAGCCCGATCCGACTACAGCATCGCCCTGTCCAGCCTTTACGCCGCCGTCGGCGAAGAAAACCCGGCTCTCAAGGCGCAATAATGCCTGACACCCCTTTTGCATCAAGCGCCCTGCCCGAGGCGCTGACCGCTTTGCTGCCGGGTCTTTCTCCCATTGCCCTGGCCTTTTCCGGCGGCCTGGACAGCCGCTTTCTGGCGCATGCCGCGCGTCTTTTGGCCGCTGACGGGCCCGGACCGGACATCCATCTTTTTCACGCTGCCGGAGCGCACGTGCCTGCCGCGGAAAGTGCGGACGCCCAGGCTTGGGCCGCGGCCAACGGCTTTGGTTTTACCCTTGTTCCCAGTGACCCCCTGAGTCTGCCCGAAGTGCGCGCCAACACCAGGGAGCGCTGCTATCACTGCAAACGCCTGTTGTTTACCCGGCTGGCCCAAGCGGCCCAGGAACATTTTTCCAGCCGGGCCACACTTTGCGACGGCAGCAACGCCTCGGATCTGTTGCTTTTCCGCCCCGGCATCAAAGCCCTCGGGGAACTTGGGGTGCGCTCTCCACTGGCCGAAGCGGGCCTGGACAAAGCAACCATCCGCGCCGTGGCGGCCGCAACAAACCTGGATAACCCGGACCAGCAGGCCCGGCCCTGCATGCTCACCCGCTTTGCCTATGACCTTGCGCCCAGCCATGCGGCCCTTATCGCGGCAGCCGAAGCGGAACGGAACATCAGCCTGCTCCTGGGTTCGCTCTCCCATCACCCGAATCCGGATTTCCGCCTCCGCCTGGTGCGCTCCCTGGATACGCCGGGCAACGCGCTGCCCTATGCAACGGAATTGCATCTCTCCACGCGGCCGGACGCTGCGACCGCGCTCGAACTGGAACGGGCTGTTGCCGAACAGGGCTTTGCTCCGCCGCTGATTGTGGTTCTTGATTCCGTGAGCGGCCACTACGATCACCTGGACGGAAAATGACCCTACCGGCGGTCTTGAATTTCCTTTGCAAAAAAAACAAAAATATGTGAGGGTTGACCATAAGGTATGGTATGATTGTCTGGAGTATACTGTAGTATCTTCGGAACGCGCCCCGGCGGCGCCGTACCGTTTCTCGTCAACGCGCAGACCACGTATGGCAGGTGTCTCATGTCGCAGACCAATATTCTTCTTGAATCAGGGACAAACGAGCTTGAAATAGTCGAATTTTTTCTTGATGAGCCCGAATACCGGGGGCACTATGGCGTGAACGTGGCCAAAGTGGTGGAAATAATCCGCCTCCAACCCTGCACGGCCATGCCTCAGATGCGCCATCCGGCGGTTATGGGCGCTTTTTCACACCGCGACGGTAAAGTCATACCTCTGGTGGACCTATCCAAATATCTGGACAAAAAAACCGTCCCCCATGACGACGCCAAGATTATCGTCACCGAGTTCAACAGTATTGTCACCGGGTTTCTGGTTTCCGGCGTTACCCGCATCCACCGCCTGAGCTGGCATGATGTGGAAGAGCCGGGCGGCTTCCTGCAAAACATGAGCCGCAACTCCATCACTGGCGTGGTGCGCCTTGAACAGCGCGTGGTCTTTCTGCTGGATATGGAAAATGTGGTTGCGGACATGGATCCCTCTCTGGCCATCCGGCTGGGCAAGATCTCCGAGCATCTGCTTGATAAGCACTACACCATCCTGCATGCCGACGACTCGGGCAGCATCCGCGGTCTGGTCAAAAACCTGCTGGAACAGTCCGGCAGCTTTACCGTGCGTCAGGCGGTCAGCGGGGAAGACGCCTGGGACATGCTTGATGAGATCAAGAAGCAGGCCGCTGCCGAAGGCAAACCTGTAAAAGAGTTCTTACAGGCTGTGATCAGCGACATTGAAATGCCGCGCATGGACGGCTTGACCTTGTGCCGTAAAATCAAGGAAGACCCGGCACTCAAGCAGTTGCCCGTGGCCCTGTTCTCCTCCATTGTATCTCACGCCCTGGAACACAAGGGGAAATCTGTCGGGGCTGACGCCCAGTTCGCCAAGCCGGACCTGCAAAAGCTCAGTGAAAAGGTGCTGGAGTTGATCCGTGTGAGCGGTGAGTAGGGAAAATAACAAACCTTACTTTTATCTAGCAGTGCCTATTTTTTTCGTTTGATATTTCGCTGCGGCGCGCGGGTAATGCCCAAATGTCCTTCGGGCACGTCCTTGGTGATTACCGAACCCGCGCCCACAAGCGCTCCGTTGTCCACGCACACGGGCGCGACCAGGGCCGTGTTGGAACCGATAAAGGCTTGTGCGCCAATCCGGGTCAGGTGCTTGTTGTGGCCGTCAAAGTTGCAGGTGATGGTCCCTGCCCCGATGTTCGCGCCCGCACCGATTTCCGCGTCCCCGAGATAACTCAGGTGCCCGGCCTTGGCCCCTTTGCCCAGGCGGGCTTTTTTTATTTCCACAAAATTGCCCACGTGCGCGCCTTCTTCCAGTATCGTGCCCGGCCTGAGCCGGGCATACGGACCCACCGTGCACAAGGGACCGATCTCGGCTTTTTCGGCATGGCAAAAGGAACGCAACACCGTGCCCTGTCCGATATGCGCGTCGGAAATCCAGCAATAAGAATCGACGCGCGCACCGGCTTCAAGCCTTGTATGCCCGTAAAGCTCGCAGGGACCGGTGATTTCCGCGCCGGGAGCAAGCCTGACCTCCGGGCCGATGCGCACGCCCCGGTCCGCCCGTATGATGGCGCCCGCGTTCTGGTGCGCCAGCACAATGCGCTCGCGCATACGTTCTTCGGCCCGTACCAGTTCCGCCGGAGTGTTGATCCCCAGCAGATCAGGGTCATTCCCCATGTTCAAGCCAAGTACCTTGAGATTACGTTCAACCGCCAGGCCCACCAGATCCGTAATATAGTACTCGCCGCTTTTATTGCCGCGTTCCAGCAGAGGCAGCAGCGCATCCAGCGTGGAAACCTTGAGGCAGTATATGCCTGCGTTTATTTCGCACGGGTCCGGGCCGTGCAGTTCCTCATCATAGTCTTTGGCTTCCACAATAGCGCTGACCCGGCCGTACTTGCGCAACACCCGGCCGAAAGCGCCGGAATCCGGCAACGACAACGTGATAAAAGCCAGATCCGCCTGCCGGGCTGTGGATTCCTCCAGGAAGTGCCGTAGCGTTTCCGTGCGCACCAGAGGCGTATCCCCGTTGATCACCAGCACATAGTCCAGCCCGGCTGAGAGCACTCCGGGCCATGCGCATTGCAGGGCGTGCCCGGTGCCGAGCTGTTCCTCCTGCGTCACAAACCCGGCTGCCAGGCCGGGAAAGGCCGCGCGTACCGCTTCCGCGCCGTGCCCCACCACCGTGAATACCCCGCCCCCGCACACATCGCCCAAAGCGTCATACACATAGCGCAGCATGGGTTCTTCCAGAATGCGCTGCAAGACTTTCGGAGTGGCGGAATGCATGCGCGTGCCTTTGCCCGCGGCCAACAATACCGCACCGGTGGAGGGGAAAGCAGAGGTAAGGGACATGGGTCATCCTTCATAAGATCTTGGCTGTAGCTGTAATGTCCGGGCTCACGTCCACGGACGGATCAACGCGCACACTGTACTCCTGCCTATGGCCCCTGTAAAGATACCCGGAAGCGCTCCGTTGTCCGCCAATGTATTTTCCGCCAAGAATATAAAAATATGCAGTGGAAGATTGTTTTTGCCATATTCCTTATAATGTCCTATAGTCTCAAACATACTACGAAAAGCGGCCTATGTACTATCCGGCTGGGCGCTTCTCCATATTCCCCAAGGAGGCTCATTCATGGCACCTCAGGCAAAAAACTATTTTCAAGCCTTGTATGATGTGGCTACGGTCATAAACTCCAGCCTGAATCCACAGATTGTTCTGCAAAAAGTCGTGGAGCAGGTGGCCGCAGCCCTGTCGGCCAAGGCCTGTACCCTGCGCCTGATGGACCGCTCGGGCAAATACCTGCTGGCCAGCGCCAGTTATGGCCTCAGCAAAGGGTATCTGCGCAAGGGCCAGGTTGAAATGCTCAAGAGCCGTATCGACTCCGATGTGCTCAGTACCGGCAAGGTGGTGCACATGAAGGACGTTACCACGGACCCGCGCTTTCAGTACCCGGAAGCGGCACGGGCCGAGGGCATCGCCTCCATTCTGGTGGCTCCTCTGCTGATTGATAAAAAGCCCGTGGGCGTGTTGCGCGTTTATACGGAAAAACCGCGCGAGTTTTCGGCTGAGGAGTATGATTTCCTTATGGCCGTGGCCCATATCGCGGCCATTGCCATTGAGAACGCGCGCCTGCACGAGGCGCTGCGTTCCGACTATGAACTGCTCACCCAGTTCAACTACCAGATTTTTGAAGACTAGGCATCGCGCCATTCCCATTGACTCTATACTTATAGGAAAAGATGCAATGAGCAAAACACGCGTAGCGATTAATGGCTTCGGCCGCATTGGCAGGCAGGTTTTCCGCGCCCTGCACCAGTATTACAGGAACAGCGTGGAAATCGTGGCTGTGAACGACCTGTTTGACGCCAAGACCAACTTCCACTTGCTGGAATATGACACCAACTACGGCCAGGCCCCTTTCACGGCCAAGGTCGGCAGCGACACGGTCATTGTGGATGAATGGAAGATCAAGAGTCTGGCCGAACGCGACCCCAAGCTCCTGCCCTGGGGCGAGCTCGGCGTGGACATCGTGGTGGAGTCCACGGGCATTTTCCGTACCGGCACGCAGGCTCAAGTGCACCGCCAGTCCGGAGCCAAAAAGGTGATCATCACCGCGCCCACCAAAGAAGAAGATCTTACCGTGGTCCTCGGGGTCAACGAGAACGACTATGACCCGGCCAAACACAACATCGTGTCCAACGCCTCCTGCACCACCAACTGTCTGGCGCCCATCGCCCTGGTGTTGCACAAGACATTCGGGATCAAAACCGGGGTCATGACCACGATACATTCCTACACCAACGACCAGCGCATCCTGGACCAGCCGCATAAAGATCTGCGCCGGGCCAGAGCGGCAGCCTGCAATATCATTCCCACTTCCACCGGCGCCGCCCAAGCCGTGGCCAAGGTCATTCCGGCGCTCAAGGGCCGCTTCACCGGCTTCTCCATGCGCGTGCCCACGCCCACGGTTTCGGTGGTGGACTTTACCGCCATTCTGGAAAAACCCACGGATACCGACGAACTGCGCAAGGTGCTCAAAGACGCGGCCCAAGGTCCGCTCAAGGGTATCCTGGCTTACAGCGACCTGGAATTGGTATCCATGGACTTTAAGGGCAACCCGAATTCCTCCATTGTGGAAGAGGAATACACCACCGTGACCGACGGTACTGTGGCCAAGGTCATCTCCTGGTATGACAACGAGTGGGGCTACTCCTGCCGTGTGGCTGATCTGGTGGAGCTCATGGCCAAAAAAGGACTGTAATACACAGTATCCCATCACCCTTAAGGCCCGGAAGCTTGCGCTTCCGGGCCTTAGTCTTGCGTGGCCTGCTATTTTCACGTATCTGCAAACAACCCCCGGATTTCCCAAACACATAAGGAAAACCATGACCGCCTCCTCTCTCACCGTGCTCGGCATTGATCCCGGATCCCAGTGTCTGGGTTGGGGCCTGGTACGCGAGGAATCCGGAATACTCCGCCTGGTCGCCTGCGGCGCGGTCCGGCCAAAAGGCGACGATTTTTCGACCCGCCTGGGCCACCTGTTCACGGAACTGGCCGATCTGGTTGCCCGGCTCAAGCCTGACGAAGCGGCCGTGGAACAGGTATTCACGCACAAAAACGTGGTCAGCGCGCTCAAGTTGGGACAGGCCAGGGGGATTGCCGTTGCCGCCTGCGCGGCCAACGGGGTGCCGGTAAGCGACTATGAACCCACTCAGGTCAAAAAGACCCTGGTAGGTAACGGCCGGGCGGAGAAAACCCAAGTTTCCTATATGGTGGGACAAATGTTGGGCAGAAAACCGGACTGGGCTCTGGATACCGGGGATGCCCTGGCCGTGGCTATCTGCCACCTGAATATGCGGCGCATGGCCCGGCTGACCGGGAGATAAAAAAGAGAGTGTCCCACATGAGCGACAGTGACGCCAAACAGCCGGACAGCCAGAACCGATCCCCGGCTGACAACGAGGCTTCCCCTCCCTGCGATCCCTTGCGCAACTGCGGGCAGCGCCCGCGCATAACCCGTCTGGCGGATTTTTTGTTCGAGGCGGGCATGCTGCGCAAAACACCCCGCAGCGGCTACCAGTTCCTGGGCAGCGGCAGCGAAAACGTGGCCGAGCATTCCTTCCGGGCCGCGCTCATCGGCTATGTGCTGGCCGACATGGCCGGGGCCGTTCCAGAGCGCACAGCCATGCTCTGCCTGATCCATGACTTCCACGAGGCGCGCACTGGAGACTTCAATTATGTCAACATGATGTACAACACCAGTAAACAGCGTCTGGCCATGCAACATGCGCTCAAAGGCACGGGCTTGAGCAAACGCCTGCTCCCCCTCTGGGACGAGCAGGATCAGGCGGAAACCCAGGAAGCGCGCCTGGCCGCCGATGCCGACCAGATTGATCTGATCCTGAACTTGGTGGAGCAGCGCGATCTGGGTAATGCCTATGCTTCCCAATGGCTGGAGGCCGCCCTGCAACGTCTGCGTACCGAGGAAGGCAAAACGCTGGCCGAGGAAATCGTCAAAAACGATCACACGGACTGGTGGTTCAAAGGCCCGGACAAAGACTGGTGGATAAAAAGAGGCCGGGAAAAGTAAGGTCGGATTCGACCTTGGGTAGTGCCTTATAGTGCAAAAGCCTGCCGGATGCTCTCCGGCGTGGGTTCGCAAAACAGCATGTCTCGCAAAACCCGCGCCTGTTCCTGCCGCTCCCCTGAGGCGGCAGCCAAAAGCGCAAGCGCTCCGGGCACTTCCCCAGGCTCGGCCACACGCTCCCAAAGCACGCCCCGGCCATAGTCAGGCAGATAGTTCAGCCCCTCATGCGGCGTGTCCGGCTCACCTGTGGCTGACAGGACCGGAATACCCAAAGCTGCGGCTTCGGCCAGGGAACCCGAACCCGCGCCCAGAACAGCCCCGGCACTCAGCAGCGCATCCATGAGCGGACCGCTCGACAGCACGGGATGCGGCGGCAATTTGTCCGCGAAATCCTCCGGACGAGTGGCCGGATGAAAACGGTACACCACGCCCGGCCCCTTTTTGGCCAAAGCCAGAGGCAGGGCCAGAGCCAACACCCGGCGCGTTTCCTCGGGATGATAGGAGAGGAGTACGAGCAGAGGGGCACCTGTTTTATTTTCAGACGGAATACCGGCAAACAAGTGGCCGTAGCGCAGGGAAGGCCCCACGGCATAGGCCTGGCGCGACGCTTCGGGCAGGAAGTAGGGGCCGTTGACCAACACTGTATCCGGGGCAAGACCGAGAGCCGCTTCCCCATCATCAGGATGGTTATTCAGAAGCGAAGCAGGCCATAAAAAAAGCTGCGCCCCGGTTACCGGAACATGCTTGCCGGTTGTGCTTTCGGCCTGAGCCAGCCCGCGTTGCAGGGCCTTATTGAGGGTCTGGTTTTCATACCAGGAAAATATCCGCACCGAGCCGGACTGCCCGGCTAACAGCAACCCGAGACGATAGGCGGCAATACGCCGAGCTTCACCAATCAGAACGCACTGCCCGGCCGAGTCCAGCAGGGCCTCGCGAATGGCCGCCTCTGGTGTACCGTGGCCGAATCCGGCCAGGGAACGGATAAGACGATACAGGGAAAAGGGATAGACCAGACAATGCCGGACCAGACGCAGCCAATCGGAAAGGGTGAAGAGATGCGCTTCCAGAAGATCGCCCGCCAGTACCCGGCAGGCGCGCCACAACAGCACGGGGTTCCGGCTGCCGTACAGACGATGGAAACGCACCACCGCATATCCCTGCGCGGCCGCTTCTTCAGCCAGCCCCGGCAGATAGCGTTCCGTGTACACCCCTTGCCGGGCAATCTCAGGCAACAGGGCAAAGCTGTCGATAAGCGCCAGCCTGCTTCCTTCCTGCAAGAACGCGGGCCGCTTCCAGCGCAGTATGCGGGCAAACACGGCGCTCAACAGCAAAAAAACAAGATGCCCGCTGTTGGCGATCAGGTAACGCAGGGCAATGCGGCAGAAAAAACGGCCCCCGCGCGCCTCGGCGGGCTCGTTGCCGAGCCAGCGCTCCAGCACCCGGCCATAGTTGGGAGCCTTGGACAAGGTGGGACAGGACAACAGCCTGTCATCCTGAAAAGCCTTTGCGGTAATTCGGGCAAAGGCGGCAAAAAGCTCGCCGCTGCGCCCTCCGAGCCGCATCAGGACTCGGCCTTTTCCTTGAGATACCAGTCGTACATGCGCCGCAATCCTTCGTCTATGCCCACTTCCGGCTCATAGCCCAGATACTTGGCGGCCTGGGACAGGTCGGCATGAATGCCGAACATGTCTCCGGCCGTGCAGCCGCTGTATTCCACAGTGATCGGGACGTCGGACAGGGCGCGCAGTTTTTCTATCAGCTCCCCTACCTGCACCCGGCCGCTGCCGCCCACATTGAGCGCCTTGCCGCCGGACTGGGGGCGCTCCAGGCAGGCCAGACAAGCCGCCACCACATCATCTATGTAAACAAAATCGCGGAAACGGTTGGGCGTGCCCCTGACGTGGATGTGCTTGTCCTTGACCATCATGGCCATAAAAATGCTGACCATGCCCTGTCGCAGGTTGCCCATGTTCTGGCCGGGTCCGTAAATGTTGAACAGGCGCAAACAGGTGGAACTGATGCCGAACTGCTCATAAATGCGCAGATAGTGTTCGCTGGCCAGCTTGCCCACGCCGTAAAAGGAAAGCGGGAACGTCGGGGCGTCTTCCTGTACGGGCTCCAGCGGCTGCTGCCCATAAACCGACATACTGCTGGCGTAAATGAAGCGCTTGCAGCCCCGGCTCAAGGCAAAACGCAACAGGTGCAGCGTGGACTCGGTATTGGTGCGCAAGTCATAGACCGGATCGTCAAAACTTACTTCTCCGCTGCTCTGGCCCGCAAGGTGAAAAATGGCGTCATATGCGCCTTCGGGCAAACGGGTGTAAACCTGTTCGTCCTGACAATCGCCCTTGAAAAGCTTTGTTCCCACAGGAACATTTTTCAAAAACCCGTTGCTGAGATTGTCGATACCCACAACGGAATGGCCACGGGCAAGCAATGCCGAGGCCACGGCCGAACCGACAAATCCGGCTGTGCCGGTAACGAGAAATCTGCCCATTGTTCCTCCTCTCAGCCGTTCCAGGGCAGTCTCCGGCTTGTAAGAAACCTGCCCACTGATTCTCCTGCCAAAGGGAAAATACGCTCGAACGGAGAGTCAAGCAAGAAAATTGCGCTAAATCTTCCTTGCCATCCCCGAAAGGTTTTGCTAGAAACTCCTTCACGCGGAGAGGTGTCCGAGCGGCCGAAGGAGCACGACTGGAAATCGTGTGTACCCAAAAGGTACCGAGAGTTCAAATCTCTCCCTCTCCGCCAGTTTTTATTTGCCTAAATCGGAAGCGAGCGGAAATCATTTTTTGAAATGCTTTCCGCTCGTTCTTTATTTATTACAGAATAATGCAAACCAATAAAAAAATCGTCCCTTGCCTGGGTGACTTCAAAAGCCAAAAAAGACGCCCCGCGCCGTTTGAGCTTTATTCATCGCCGCTCCGGAAATAGCCGATGTGACGCCCATGCCCTGCCAAGCCGACACGCCTCATTGTTTCTTCATACTCCTTCCACACTATTCTCAAACTTGAATACCAAGATTTTCGCAACCATTCACTTTTTCTCCTTAGGGCATTTCCCGATACCACAAGCGGCGCCAAGATATGTATTTAGCATTAGAAGAATCGCTATGCATAAATGCTTTCGCGCAGAACGATTTCGGCATATGGCGGTCCAAAGCTATATGTGCGGCAACAGCATTTTAAATGCAATGAGGCTTTGACATAGCATTAAAATAGCGATATAGTATTTCTATGTGCGCTATAGTTTCTCGTATAGCATTATTAGGCATATATAGTGAATAAGGCGGATTCGTGTACTGCCGCCGCATGAACGGCGTGCGGCAGAGGTTCAGGCTCGCGTATAATCTTATCTGGCTTTCGATCCAGCAGTGCACGCAACGACATGGACTGCTCGTGCCCGGCGAAGGCCGGAACAAAACGCGGCGGCCGGATGCGCCTTGCCCGAGTCAATCATCAATTGCGCCGAAAATTGGCGGCCTTGGCGCAGCATAAACCGTAGTAACTGTTATAAAGGAGTCTGTCTTGAATACGCCTGTTTATACCAATGCCGCGGGAAAAGCGGTAACTCTGACCGAGGTGCGCGAACTCTGCAACAGCGCCGTTGAATTGAGCCAGGGCATTGCGGACCTGTGCGCCAAGACCCTGAGCGAACCTCTGGATTATGACGCGGCCTGCACGCTTCGCCTGCTCATGTCCGGAGCCTGCGGGCTGCAAGCCTATGTGGAAGCTCTGACGCCGGAACCAGAAATGCCCTGCTCTGCCCCCAGCGCGGGCTTTGGACTGGAGTCCAGGCCGGATATTCCGGGGTCCAGCTCGAATTATTTGCTGCCAGGTAAACCTTCACATCAAGATGCCGCAAGCGCAAGCACAGGGCAGTGCGGCAGAAATATCAACGCCAACCCGGGCTGCAGCAAAGGCATCGGCGCAGGTTGGCGCAGGTCCTGGACATAGCCCCCACATACCGCATTCCTCCTGCGCAGAATAGCAATAAAGCGCGGACCAGAGCTCTGGTCCGCGCTTTATTGCTATTCTGCCGGAATATCCATTTGGAGGCGATGCCGGTCACTTCGCGGCCTTGCTTTGCTTTGCCGTTCGGCCCTTCCGCGCTTTTTCAGCGGACCGGGACTTGGTTGTGCTGACATCTTCCAGGCTCAGGCGTTGCAGCTTACGCACCACGTTGGACTGATGAATGCCCAGTGCCGCCGCTACATCCCGTGTTGTTCCGTATTCGGAATAATAGTGGCGCAATATGGTTGCCTCATAGGCATCCATGATTTCTTTAAGCGACTTGCCTTTCAGCGGCAGCGATTCGAGCTTGTCCTTCTCCTGCTGAAAGAACTCGTCCGGCAGGTCGGTCACGTTGATGATCTTCCCGGCCGAGGTTACCACCAGCCGCTCCATGATGTTTTCCAATTCCCGCACATTGCCCGGCCAGGAATATTCCAGCAGCACGGGCAATACCTTGGGGTGCAGAACTTTTTCCGTGCTATAGCGCTTGCTGAATTTTTCCAGAAAGGCCTGAAGCAGGGGGAAGATGTCTTCTTTGCGCTTGCGCAGGGGCGGTATGTAAATGGGCACCACGTTCAGACGGTAGAAAAGGTCTTCCCGGAACTCTCCGGCTTCGACCATGGCCGCCAGATCCCGGTTGGTGGAGGCCAGAATGCGCACATCCACCTCGCGTGAGGTGGTATCGCCGATGCGCCGCACCACTTTTTCCTGTAATACCCGGAGCAGCTTGACCTGCAAGGGTTTGGGCAACTCGCCCACTTCGTCCAGCAAAAGCGTGCCGTGGTTGGCGGCTTCAAAAAGGCCCACCTTGCCTTCCCGGTTGGCCCCGGTAAAGGCCCCGCGCGTGTAGCCGAACAGTTCCGATTCCAACAGGTGCTCGGGAATGGCGCCGCAGTTGATTTTCAGAAAAGGTTTATCAAAGCGCAGGGAATTGCGCTGAATGAAATCCGCGAACAATTCCTTGCCCGCCCCGGATTCGCTCTGCAAAAGGATGGTCGAATCCACCGACCCCAGGCGTAGGGCCAGTTCCACAATGCGTCGAATGTTCTCCGAGCGGAAAATGATGTGCTTATTATGGGGAGCGTGCATTTTCAGGTCGACCAGCTCTTCTTCGTAGCGGGTCTTCAGGGTGGCCACGGATTCCAGTTCGTTCTGCAGCCGGTTCAGTTCGGTAATGTCCCGGATACTACAGACGATACGGGAAATTTCGTTATTCTTGTCAAACAGCGGGCTGCCGCTGACCAGCACGGACTTGCCCGTGCGCACTTTCAAGGTCAGGGTGACCGGGCGGCCGGTTTCCAGAATTTTCTCACTGGTTGAGCGATCAAACACGCCTTGGGCAATCAACTCGCTCATACTGTGCCCGATGATTGCTTCGCGCTTGAGGCCCGTGATGCGTTCATACACGTGGTTGACAAAAATCACCCTGGCCTTGCTGTCCATGATGCAAAAGCCATCGGAAGAAATTTCAATGCAACTGGACAACTCGTGCAGTTGCTGGCGCACGCTCTTCAGTTCCTCGTGGGCATTGCCGAGCGAGTAAACCTCCTTAAGTTCAAGCAAGCGCCCGGCGATCTTGTTTTTCAGGCGCACCGGGCGGACGGTCACAATAAAGGGCGTGCCGTTGATTTCAATGCCCTCTTCTCTGGCCTGTTCAAAAGGCCATTCCGCCAGAAAGCCGGGCAGGCAGGCCTTGAGCAGGAAGCTTTCAAAGCTCTCATTGTCGGCAAGTTGTTGGGTATCCGGCAAGAGAGCGCTTGCGGCCGGATTGCACAAGCGCACTTTCCCTTCGGCATCAAGTAACAGCAAGGGATGGGGCACGGCCGCGAAAAGAGTGGAGACGAGACGGCGGAAATCCTCCATGCAGTCAAAGCAGAATCGGGCCTCCCCGGCAGTGGAGAGGGACGACGGGGCATGGGGCGAAACGGACGCTATGCCATTGGGATTGAGATTTTCTGTCAGCCAGTGCTGCACGGAGCCTCCGTAAAATTTTCGATGCGAATTCGCACAAAAAAGAACAATCTACTGAAAAGCCTTTTGGCCGACTGTGATTTATGCTATACACAAGTAAGGACGAGAGTCAATCCCGCATCTCTCCGTAACCACAAAGAAGACTGCTCATAAACGCCTTTGATGCGAATTCGCAGATAAATGTTTGCCATAAAATACTGATCGTTAACTAAGGCATCTGGCATGCTTGTTCGCTATAATTAAAAAACTGACCCGCATATTTTTGATGCGATTTCGCGTTAAAAGTGGCTTTTCCCACAAATTACAGCATGCTTTAATAAATATTTTTCTATAGCAATCACATTACATCTTGTTCTATTACCGTAAAAATTCTGAATATATTTTTGACTCATCACATCAGTTATTCTATTATTTTGCCTGATGGCATGATCCTTGCCTTTCCCAATATAACGCAGCAACGCGGCTTGCAGGGACACTCCAGCTTTGGATTGCCGGTCTTGTCCGAAGTTGCGCAAGCCGCTGGCCTGCACATTCCGTACTGCAACCCGCCAGAGGGCATCACGTACATAGCCCGTATCGTAAGGAGTCGACATTGGGAAAGCCTAAGTTTGTAACGGCTGCTGAAGCAGTCCGCCTGATAAAAGACAACGACACCGTAGGGTCCTCGGGCTTCATCGGCATGGGACATGCCGAGGAAATCTCTTTTGAACTGGAAAAGCGCTTTCTGGAAACCGGCTCTCCGAGAAACCTGACCTTTACCTGGGGGTCCAGCCAGAGTGACTACAAAACCCGCATCGGCTGCAACCGCTTTGCCTACGAAGGGCTGGTCAAGCGGATTATCGCGGGCCACATCGGCATGCAGTACGACCTGTCCAGAATGGCTATGGAAAACAAGTTTGAGGCATATAACATTCCCCAGGGTGTGCTCATGCACCTGATCCGGGCCAAGGGCGGGAAAAAACCTTGCGTGATCACCTCGGTCGGCTTGGGCACCTTTGCCGACCCGCGTGAAACCGGGGGCAAGCTGAATGATCTGACCGTACAACAGGGACCTGACATGATCAGCCTGATCGAAATCGACGGCCAGGAATACCTGATGTACAAGACCTTTCCCATCGACGTGGCCATTATCCGGGGCACCACGGCCGACCTGCGCGGCAACCTGACCATGGAAAAGGAAGGCATCATCTGTGAGTGCTATCCCATGGCCGCTGCGGCCCGCGCCTCGGGCGGCATTGTTATCGCCCAGGTGGAACGGGTGGTGAAAGAAGGCACCTTGCACCCGCAGATGGTGCGTGTGCCCGGCATCCTGGTGGACTATGTGGTGCAGTGTTCCGATCCCTTTACCTTCCACCGCCAGTCCTACACCAACTATTACGATCCCTCTTTGAGCGGCGAACTGAAGATTCCCCTGGCCGCCATACCGCCCATGCCTCTGGACGAACGCAAGATCATCGCCCGCCGGGCCTCTTTCGCCCTGAAACGGGACGCTGTGGTCAACCTCGGGGTGGGCATTCCTTCCCAGGTGGGCAGCGTATCGGCCGAGGAAGGCCTTTCCGAGCACATGACTCTGACCGTGGAACCAGGCCCGGTCGGCGGAGTTCCCTGCTCCGGCCTGGAGTTCGGCTGCGCCTATAATCCTGAAGCCTTGATCGAGCACTCCTTTCAGTTCGACATGTACGACGGCGGCGGCCTGGACATCGCGGTGCTCGGCCTGGCCGAGGCGGACCAGGAAGGCAATGTCAACGTCAGCAAGTTCGGGACGCGCATATACGGCGCGGGCGGTTTCATCAATATCGCCCAGAACACCCGCACCGTGGTCTTTGTGGGCACGCTCACGGCCGGTGGCCTGGAGGTGGCCATCAAAGACGGCAAGCTGAACATCGTGAACGAAGGCAAACACAAAAAGTTTCTGCCCAAGGTGGGACACAAGACCTTTTCCGGTGATCAGGCCCGCAAAAGCGAGCAAAAGGTGCTCTATGTCACGGAACGGGCCGTGTTTGAATTGCGCCGGGACGGTTTGACCCTGATCGAGGTTGCGCCGGGCATCGACATGGAAACCCAGGTCATGGACCAGATGGACTTCCGTCCGCTCATTGCCGAAGACCTCAAGGAAATGGACAAACGCATTTTCCAGCCCGATCCCATGGGCATATTTGACGAGGTCTTGAGTAAGTCGTGACGTGCCCGCCATCTCAACTGTCCAAGGAGTGTATGATGAGCTTTGTTAAAGTAGACGTGCAAGATTTTATTGCCACTGTGACCTATGACCGCCCCCCGGCCAACGCCACCTGCGGCGAAGCCTATATCGAACTGCGCGACACCTTTTACGCCCTGGACGCCAGGGAAGACATCAAGGCGGTCATCCTGACGTCGGCCGGGAAAATCTTCATGGCCGGGAACGATCTCGGCGAATTCAGCGAATTCTACGAACGTGGCAGTTGCACTGCGTATTATGATATCATCCTGAACGCCTACATGTCGGTCAAGAACTGCCGTTACCCGGTTATCGGGGCTGTTAACGGAGCCGCCGCCGGTGCGGGCTGCGCCTTTGCCGGATGCTGCGACGTGCTGGTGGCCGTGCAGGGCGCGAAGTTCATGCTTTCGGAAATCAAGGTCGGGATCATCGGCGCGGATGGGTTCGCCTCCCTGATGGTTCCGGAAAAGGTGTTGCGCTACATGGCATTTTCCGGGAATCCCCTGACGGCCGAGCAGATCCACCATTACGGCGGCATCCACAAGGTTGTGCCCAGGGAGGCTCTTTTGGACGAGGCTCAGGCCCTGGCCCGGGAATTCGCGGCCAATTCGCGCCGGGCCTTGATGCTCTGGAAGCGCTGCCTGAATGAAAACTACGACCGGCAGTTGCCGCAAAAATTTGCCAATAACCTGCGCTGTACCGTGGAGTTCCAGGCTTACCCGGACTTCCGCGAGGCATCCGCGGCCTTTATTGAAAAGAGGGAAACCCGGTTCGACAATGCCTAGGGCCGCATCCCTCACAACAGTATCGCAAACAGAGGCGTAGATGAGTGTTGATCGCCGTTGGGCGGAAGATACAATTTTACAATAGAGAGGTATTGCATGAAGTCCAAAAAGAACAATGCGGAAATCGTCGGCGCGCCCCAGGTCAGCAGACGCACGTTCCTCCAGGGCACGGCCGTGGCCGCGGCGGCGCTGTCCGTCGGTCCGTTTTTCCTGCGGGAAACCTCGGCCATGGCTGCCAACGACGAATGGAAGATCGGCATGATCTTTCCCCTGACCGGCAACCTGGCTTTTGGCGGTAATGAAGGTCTGGCCGGTTGTGAAGTGGCGCAGCAGCTCGTCAATGAGCAAGGCGGGGTCAACACCCTGAGCGGCAAAAAGAAAATTGTGTTCGCCAGGGCCAACGCCCCGGATCAGACAGCGGCCACCAGCGAAATGAACCGCCTGATCAGCAATGAAAAAGTCAGACTGGTAACCGGAAGTTTTTCCTCGGCCATCGCCTATACCGCCACTGCCGTGGCTGAACGCAACAAGGTTGTTTACTGGGAAGGCAATGCGGTTGTCACTGACCTGACCAAGCGGGGGTTCCAGTACCTGTTCCGTTGCGTGGCTCCAGCTTCCTTTTCCGGCGGCGACTCGGCCAGCTTCGTGGCCGAGTACATTGCGCCCAGAATGGGCAAAAAGCCTGAAGATTTTACCATTGGCGTGGCCTGGGAAGACGGTACCTACGGCGCGTCCGTGCGCGACGGCATTCTGGAGCGGGCCAAAAAGCACGGCCTGAAAATCGTGGCTGATGAAGGCTACAGCGCCAAGTCCACCGACCTCTCCCCGGTGGTGCTCAAGCTGAAAGCGGCCAAGCCGGACGGAATCCTGTGCGCCAGCATCGGCGCTGACGCCATTGTGCTCTGCAAGCAATTGCGCGATCTTGACGTCAATCCCTCCGTGTTGATCGGCACCTCGGCAGGCTGGGGCGTGCCCAACCTGGCCCAGAACATCGGCAAGACCGTGAACGGCATCTTCAGTTCCGACTTCCCCACGGACGTCAATGCCAGGGCGCTTTTGCCCGAAGCTCTGGCCATGCGCGAGGAATTCATAAAGCGCTATAAGGCCATGAAAAACGGACAGATCCCCTCGTCGAACGCCTGGCTCTCCTTTGCGGCCAGCATGGTGCTGTTCAATGAGGTCTTCCCCAAGGTCAAGAGCCTTGATCCGGACGAAATCAGGGAAGCGGCCATGTCTCTGGATCTGCCCGCCGGCGCCATGGCCAACGGCTGCGGCTGCAAGTTCATTCCCCATGACCAACCCAACGGCGGCCAGAACGAGCGCGCCTTCTGCACCATTCTGCAGTGGCTGGACGACAAGGTTAACGTGGTCTTCCCGGAAAAGTACGCCAACCGCGCGCCGGAAATGATTCCTCTGCCGACCTGGAAAGAGCGTTCGTAACTACCACCGCAACCCGACTCTGTTCTCCTTGGGCAAAAGGCGGGAAGCCGCCGCCACGGCGGCTTCCCGCACCATAAACCCGGATGCCAGAGGAATGAGGAATTCACAGTGGCAGACGCATCGATCTATGTACAACTCATTATTTCCGGCCTGCTCATCGGTGGCGTGTACGCCCTGATTTCCATCGGCCTGACCCTGATTTTCGGGGTCATGCGCATAGTGAACTTCGCGCATGGCGAATTTCTTATGCTCTCCATGTTTCTCACCTATTGGCTGGTGGTCATGACCGGCATGTCGCCCTACGCGGCTCTGCCCATCGTGGCCGCGATCATGTTTTTTTACGGGGCCGCCATTTATGCTCTGGTGATCCGCAGAACCCTTGCCTCCCCGATGGTCGTGCAGATTTTCGCCACTGTGGGTCTGGGCATGCTCATGTCCAACAGCGCCCTGGTGTTCTGGACCGCGGACTACCGCATGCTGCAAAGCGATGTGGGCGCGCAGGTGCTGCATATAGCGGGTGTCCAGATTGGCGTGGCCCCGCTTATCGCCTTTGTGGTGGCCATTATCGTGGCCGTGGCGCTGTTTGTCTTTATCGCCTTCACCTACACGGGCCGATCCATCCGGGCCACGGTGCAGGACAAGGCCGCGGCCCAGCTCATGGGCGTGAACATCGACCGGGTGTTCATGCTTACCTTTGCCCTGGGAGCCCTGCTGGTGGGTATTGCGGGCGCGCTGCTCGCGCCCATTTTTCCCGTATATCCCACTGTGGGCATCACGTTCGGCACGGTTTCCTTTGTCGTGGTCGTGCTTGGCGGCATGGGAAGCATGACTGGCGCGCTTCTGGGCGGCCTGATTATCGGCCTGGTCGAGACCTTGAGCGGATTTTTCATCGACACCGGCCTGAAGCAGGCGGTCTATTTCGCGGTGTTCATCCTGGTATTAATTTTCCGTCCCAACGGCCTTTTCGGCCAGAAGGGGGCTGAGGAGATAGGCTTGTAATGGCAAAAGACAAATCTCTCATAGATCCTTCCTATCACGATGATGTCCTGGCCATGCGGGAAGAGCGGCGACGTTCCGTAGTCCGTACCGTGCTGGTCCTGGCCGCGGTGATCTCCCTGCCTCTTTTGATGAGCCTGATTTTGCGGGAGGACGCCAAATTCTCCTTGAATATCATCGCTCTGATCTGCCTGTGGGGAGCCATGGCCGGGGCCTGGAACATCCTGGGCGGTTATGCGGGCAAGTTCTCTTTGGGCAACGCCGCCTTTTTCGGTGCCGGAGCCTACAGTTCCTCGATCCTGTTCGTGAAAGCCGGTGTCTCGCCCTGGGTGGGCATGGTTGTGGGCGTGGGCATATCCATGTGCCTGGCCCTGTTCCTGGGCATCATCACCTTGCGCCTGAAGGGCAAGTTTTTCGCTCTGTGCACTATTGCGTTCCTGGCTCTCATGGAAATCGCGGCCGTGCACGCCCGCAAGCTCACCGGCGGCGCGGAAGGCCTGCTGATTCCCTGGCGGCCGGGCGTGCAGAACATGATTTTCGAGAACGAACTTACCTGGGTGTATATCTTCATGGGCTTGATGCTCTTTGTGTACTTCCTGTCGCGGCGGCTGGAGTGCAGCCCCATCGGCTACCGCTGGACAGCCCTGCGCGAAAACGAGGACGCGGCCGAAGCGCTGGGCATCAACACCCTGAATGCCAAGCTCTCCTCCTTTGTCATCAGCGCGGCCCTGACCTCGGTGGGAGGCACCTTGTACGCCCAGTACAACATGTTCATCGAACCCATGTATGTATTCGGGCACGAGCTTTCCATCCAGTTTGCCCTGTATGCCATCATCGGCGGCATGGGCACGGCCATCGGGCCGATTATGGGTGCGGCCGTGATCACGCCTTTGGAAATCACTCTGCGCTCGTCCTTCCCGGACCTGGCCAGCGGAGCCAGCCTGACCGTGTACGCCTTGATTCTGATTCTGGTCGTGCTGTTCATCCCCAGGGGGATTGTGGTCGAATTTCGTGACAGGTGCAAAAAGGCTTTCGCCAAGCTCGGCGCGTCCAAAAGCCGCGCCTCTAAAGCCGGGGGGGCATGCTCATGCTTAAGACAGAATTCCTGACCATGCGCTTTGGCGGGCTGACAGCCGTATCCAATGTGAACATGGACATCGGGCAGCACGAACTGGTTGGCGTCATCGGCCCCAATGGGGCGGGCAAGACTACCCTGTTCAGTATGATCACCGGCTTTTACGAGCCCTCGGAAGGCAAGGTGTTTTTCGACAACCAGGAAGTGACCAACTGGAGGCCGCATAAAATTACCTGCGTGGGCCTGTGCCGCACCTTCCAGATCACCAAACCCTTCCAGAACCTTACGGTGCTCGAAAACGTGTTGATCGGGAGCCTGTGGTACGAGAACAACATGGGCGATGCCCGCTGTATCGCCAGAGAAGCCTTGGATCAGGTGGGGCTTTTGCACATTGCCGGCGACAAGGCCAAAGGGTTGCCCATCGGGTATCGCAAGAAGTTGGAACTGGCCAGGGTTCTGGCAGCCAAACCCAAGGTGGTGTTGCTGGATGAGGTCATGGGCGGGCTCACGCCGCCCGAGGTCAAGGAAATGTCGGACGTTATCGCCCGCATTCATGCGATGGGCACGGGAGTGGTCATGATCGAACACGTGATGAGCGCGGTCATGTCCTTGAGTCAGCGGATCATCGTGCTTAACCAGGGGCAGGTGATCGCGGCGGGCACTCCGGAAGAAGTGCGGAACAATGAGCAGGTCATTGAGGCCTACCTGGGCAAGAAGTATGCGCATGCCGCGCATTAACCCGCTCCGGAACGGCAACGCGGCGGCTCGCTCCAACTCTATGACTGTCGAGGTATTTTCATGGCTTTGCTTGTAAACCAGCTCTATGCCTCATATGGAGACTTCCAGGCGCTTTCCGGCATTTCGCTGCAAGTCGAGGATCATCAAATCGTGGCCCTGGTGGGTTCCAACGCCGCCGGAAAAAGCACGCTGATTAACTGCATCTCCGGAACGCACCGCCAGAAGCACGGGGAAATCACCTTCAACGGTGAACGCATCGACAACGTGCCTGCCAACAAGATTGTGGAAAAAGGCCTGATCCAGACGCCGGAAGGACGCCGCGTGTTTCCCTTCATGAGCGTGCAGGAGAATATTGAAATGGGCGCTTACCTGCCCGGCCCCAGGACCAACAGGGTGGCCAACATGGAAAAGATCTACCAACTGCTGCCCATTCTGTATGAGCGGCGCAAGCAGATGGCCGGTTCGCTGTCCGGCGGCGAGCAGCAGATGCTGGCCATTGGCCGGGCGCTGATGAGCGAGCCGAAACTGCTCATGCTGGACGAGCCCACGCTGGGCCTGGCGCCGATTATCGTGGACAAGGTGTTTGACCTGATCCTGGACATCCGGAAACAGGGCACCACGGTGCTCCTGGTGGAGCAGAACGTGCAGCATGCCCTGGAAATAGCCGACTACGCCTATGTGGTGGGCAACGGCTCCCTGCTCATGGAAGGTCCGGGCAAAAAGCTCATGCTGGATGACGAACTTGTTAAGGCCTATATGGGCATATAACAGGCCATAATTACCACATATAATTATATAAAAGGAGCGCCCCCAGATGAACTTTTCCCCGAGCGAAGAACAAGTCCTGATCCGCAACATGGTACGCGAATTCGCCGACAACGAAATCAAGCCCATTGCAGCCGAAATAGACAAGACCCACCGCTTTCCCGAAGAAACCGTGGCCCGGATGAAAGACCTTTCCCTGTTCGGTCTGGCCCTGCCGGAAGAATACGGCGGAACCGGCGTGGATTCATTGGCCGCGGCCATCGTCTATGAAGAACTGGCCCGGGTGGACGCCTCGCACAGCATCATTCTGTCCGTGCACGGCATGGCTACCAAGCCCATTTATTACTTTGGCACGGATGAACAAAAACAAAAGTACCTGCCTGATCTGGCCTCGGGTAAAAGCATCGGGTGTTTTTGCCTGACCGAACCCGGCGCGGGCACGGATGCCGGAGCCCAGGCCAGCCGGGGCGTGCGCGAGGGCGACAAATTTATCATCAACGGCTCCAAGGTGTTCATCACCAACGGCAGTGTGGGCGGCACGTATGTTATTTTCGTGATGACCCAGCCGGACAAGGGGCTGAAGGGCATCACCGCTTTTATTGTCGACCGCGACAATCCGGGCCTGAAGATCGGCCAGCTTGAGGAAAAAATGGGCATCTGCGCTTCAGCCACGGCCGAGGTGATTTTTGACAACATGGTGGTGCCTGTTTCCGACATGCTGGGGCAAGAAGGCGACGGTTTCAAAATCGCCATGCGCGCTCTGGATGCCGGCCGTATCGGCGTTGCCGCCCAGGCCGTGGGCATTGCCCAGGGCGCTATGGAGGCGGCGGTTACTTATATCAAGGATCGCAAGCAGTTCGGCAAGCCCATTGCCGCCAACCAGGGCATTCAATGGATGGTGGCCGATATGGCCAACGCGATTGAAGGCGCGCGCCTGCTTACCTATCAGGCGGCCTGGTACAACGATACGCCGGGCCGCTGGAGCAAGTATTCGGCCATGGCCAAGCTGACCGCGGCCAGAATGGCCATGGATGTCACCCGTGACGCCATCCAGTTGCACGGCGGCATCGGGTATACCAGGAATTATCCGGTGGAGCGCTTCCTGCGCGACGCCAAGATCACGGAAATCTATGAAGGCACCAATGAAGTGATGAAGATGGTCATTTCAGGAGCCGTGCTGGCCTAGGCTGCGTCTTCCGGCGGGAGTTCCAGCCTTCGCCTGCCGGAGACCTCCGCTGAACCGGGGGAAGGTCGGGACTTCCCCCGGTATCGGAGCACAGAGCGTATACCATAGACCTGAAGACAGGCCGGGAAGACAATGAAAAAGATAGCCGTATGTTACAAATGGGTTCTGTCGGATGCCGATATCCGGATTAATGAACGGACCCGCGAACTGGATATGGAAAAATGCAAGCCCCAGATCAACGAATATGATCGCATGGGCCTGGAAACAGGCGTGCGCCTCAAAGAGGCCTCGGGCTGCGAACTGGTCGCCTTGACCTGTGGCGCGGCCACGGAGGCTTCGGCCAAAGACGCTTTGTCCCGTGGGCCGGATGCCGTGTACTGTCTGGATGATCCGGTCATGGCCGTTGCTGACGCCACAGCCACCTCCAAGGTGCTGGCAGCCATGATCCGCTCCATCAGCGATGTGGACGTGGTGATCTGCTCCGAAGGTTCCAGCGACCAGTATGCCCAGCAGGTGGGGCCGCGTCTGGCCGCGCTGCTCGGCTTTACCTCGGTCAGCTACGTCAGCAAGGCCGAAGTCCAGGGCGATGCCCTGCTCCTGGAACGCAAGCTGGAACAGGGAACCGAGTGCGTCAAGGTCATTGGCCCGGTGGTTGTCTCCATTGTGCCGGACATCTGCGAAGCCCCGATTCCCAGTGTGAAGCAGATCCTGGCGGCCAAAAAGAAGCCGTCAATCAAGCTTGGCCTGGCCGATATCGGTTTGTCCGCCGATAGCGTGGCGCCGCTTCTGCATGTGGCCGGCGTGAAGGCCCCGCTCTCCGAACGCAAGGCCGTGCGTCTGAACCCGGACGGGGTGAGCATCAGCGAGGCCGCAACGGCCCTGGCCAGGCAACTGGCCGCGGACGGAATTCTGTAAGGTTCTGTTTCTACGGAGAAAAAGTATGTCAAAGATATGGATTGTCGCCGAAAACACCGCCTGGCTGGCCGTGCTCGCGGCCTATGCGAAATCGCTTCAGCCGGACGGGGAAATAACGGCCTTTGTCCACGGGGATGAGGCGGCGGCCAGACAGGGCATTGCTCTGGGGGCCACGGCGGCCTTTGCCCTGCCCTTGCCCGCGGACGCGCTTTGGGAAAGCTACACGCCGCTTCTGGCGGAAAAAGCCAGGGCTGAACAGCCTGCCCTGATTTTACTCAGCGCCGCCAAGCGTTGCCGGGACATGGCCGCCCAACTGGGGGCTCTCCTGGATGCGCCCTGTTTTTCCGATGTGAAGAACCTGAGCCTGACGCCGGACGGCGTTTCCGGCGAAACCCTGGTATACGGCGGCGCCGGAGTGGCGCAGGCCACAACCAGGGCCGCGACCGTCCTGGCCACCGTGGCTGCCAAGGCCTGCGATCCGGCCTTGGCCGATGCCTCGCGCTCGGGCACAGTGGCGACACTGGCCCCGGCTCCGGGCGCGGCCCAGGTCACGGCCCGGCTGCCCAGAGAAGCCCGGAGCGTGAACCTGGACGGCGCGGCCAAGGTGGTGGGCGTGGGTCGCGGGCTCAGCGAACAAAAGGACCTGGCCGGGATCGAGGCTCTGGCCAAGGCCATTGGCGCGGAAATGGCCTGTTCGCGGCCCATCGCGGAATTCTTCAAGTGGATGCCCGAGGAACGCTACATCGGTATTTCCGGCCAGCAGATCAAGCCCCAGCTTTACCTGGCCGTGGGCATTTCCGGCCAGGCCCAGCACTATTACGGGGTGCGCGACGCCAAAATCATCGTGTCCGTGAACAAGGACGCGGAAGCACTCATGAACCTGAATGCCGATTATTACATTGTGGGCGACTGGAAGGAAGTGGCGCCAAGTTTGATTCAGGCTTTCGGGGCTGTGTAAGGAGTACGATATGGCAGACTATGACGCCATCGTGGTGGGAGCCGGGGTATCCGGAAGCACGGCGGCCCTGTGCATGGCCAAAGCCGGGATGAGCGTGCTCGTTGTCGAGCGCGGCGACAGGCCCGGCGTGAAAAACATGACCGGCGGGCGTTTATACGGACACAGCCTGGAAACAATTCTGCCCGGTTTTGCCGCACAAGCGCCGATAGAGCGCACGGTGATCAGAGAAAAGATCTCCATGCTGACCGGGGAAAGCTGTTGTACGCTGGACGTTTCTTCCGCCCGCTTCGCAAACCCGGCCTCGGCTTCCTACACCGTGCTGCGGGCCGAGTTCGACCCCTGGCTGGCGGGCAAGGCCGAGGAGGCCGGTTGCGATGTGGTTTGTCCGGCCTCGGCCGACGAGCTTCTGTATGATAACGGCAAGGTTGCGGGGGTGCGCGCGGGTGAGGACGAACTGACGGCCGATGTGGTGCTCCTGGCTGACGGGGTGAACAGTCCGCTGGGCCGGAAGGCCGGGCTGAAAAAAGAACTCGCGCCCGACATGGTAGCGGTCGGGGTCAAGGAAGTGCTGGAGCTGCCGGGCGGGGTGATCAATGATCGCTTCAACCTCGAACCCGGCGAGGGCGCGGCCCATCTTTTTGCCGGGGAACCCAGCCAGGGCATGGTCGGCGGCGGCTTTGTCTACACCAACAAAGAAAGCCTGAGCGTGGGCCTGGTCATGTCCATGCACACCCTGACCGCATCCCGGTCCAGGCTGCCGGATCTGCTGCAAGCCTTCCGGGACAGCAAGGCCTTGAAGCCCTTGCTCTCCGGCGGCAAGCTGGTGGAGTATTCAGCACACCTGGTGCCTGAAGGCGGCCTGCGCATGCTCCCCACTCTGGCCGCGGACGGGGTACTGCTGCTCGGCGACGCCGCAGGCTTCTGCCTGAACCTGGGCTACACCGTGCGCGGCATGGACTATGCCATTGCCTCGGGCATGCTGGCCGCTGAAACCGCGCTGGAAGCCAAAAACAAGGGCGACTTCTCAGCCGCGACTCTGGCCGGGTATACAACCCGGCTCGAGCAGAGCTTCGTGCTGCGGGATCTGCACACACACCAACGAGCGCCGGATTTTATCGGGCACACCTCCCGGCTGTACCAGGAATACCCGCAACTGGCGGAAGATCTGCTCACCGGACTGTTTACGGTAAACGGCCCCTCCACCCTCTTCATCAAAAAGGCCCTGCCCGTCCTGTCCAAAGCGGGCCTGTTCAACCTGCTTAAAGATGCCTTCAGAGGAGCGCGCTCCATATGAATGTTGAACAAAAACTCGCCCTTGACAAGTTCTTGCTTGATGAGGGCAACCCACATATCATTCCGCACCAGGAGCACATGGACGCGGCAACCGCAAGGGCGCTCACTGTGGTCTGCCCGGCGGGCCTGTACAGCTTGGGCCAGGATGGCAAGCTGGTGTTTGATGCGGCTGGGTGCTTGGAATGCGGTGCTTGCCGTGTGACTTGCGCCCACTTGCCTGGCGCGTTGGAGTGGCGGCATCCGCGTCCTACCTTTGGTGTGCTGTTTAGGTATGGGTAGGAGAATCTCATGTTTTTTGAAGAAGACGGACTGGATCATCAAGGCTACTGCATCCGCCCGCCGAGCGAGGCCTACAGTATTCTGCTACAGGCCACGCTCGGCTGTTCGCATAACAAATGCACCTTTTGCGATGCCTACAAGGCCAAGCGATTCGCCATCAAGGACCGCTCCATCTGGGAACGGGATCTGGAATACGCCTCCCAATACATGCAACACCAGAAACGGCTGTTTGTCATGGACGGGGACGCCCTGGTCATGCCCATGCGGCACTGGGAATGGCTGCTGAGCAACATCGCCGAACGCCTGCCCTGGGTGGAGCGTGTCTCCACCTACGCCAACGCCAAGGGCGTGGCCCTGAAATCGGACCAGGACCTGAAACAACTGCGCGATCTCGGCCTGGCCATGATTTACTATGGCGTGGAGAGCGGCCACCCGGAAGTGCTGAAACGGGTGAAAAAAGGCGCGGACCCGGAAAAACTGTATACCCAGGCCAAAAGGCTCAAGGAGACCGGGTTCATCCTGTCCATGACCGTAATAGTGGGTTTGGGCGGCAAGGAATTAAGCTCGGAACACGCCAAGGCCACAGGCGAACTGCTCAGCCGCATGGACCCGGATTTTGTGGGCGCGCTCACCCTGATGTCTCCGCATGACGCGCCGCTGGGAGAGGAATTGAAAAACGGCAGCTTTGTCCTGCCCGCCCAGATGGAGCTCCTGGCCGAACTCGGGACCATGTTCGAGCACACCAACCTGAGCAAAGGCATGTTCACGGCCAACCACGCCAGCAATTACCTGCCCATCCGGGCCTATTTGCCGCAGGACAAGGAAAAGACCATGCAGCTTATCCGCAATGCGCTGGAGGGGAATGTCATGTTGAAACAGGAGTGGATGAGGGCGTTTTAGCGCTGTTTCTCCTCTCAAAGGCGTTACCGCTCAGTCTCTTCTATCCGGAGCGACAAGAGGAAAGTTACGTGGAAAAGGAGGAGCCAGTAAGGAAAAAAATTCTTCCGCCTTGGCGGCGTCGCCTTCCACCACCGTGCATGAGGTCTTTTGCGCTATGCCCGCTTGTTTCACGCTACAGGCCTGGGAATAGTCGACCATGCCGGTGATAAGCGCGGCAAGGGTTTTGGCGTCCAGTGCCAGCGTGACGTCAGGGGCTTGCAGATGTTCCGCCCGGTTGTTGATGACGCTGTTGCGCAGCAGGACGGAACACTTCTCCTGTTCGTCGCGCTGTACAATGATGTTCAGCCCTATTGTCCTGCCATGCGCCTTGTCCGCATCCAGCCGTGTTCCCATGTAATCGAGCAGCATTGCAGTGGGCATGGCCAGGAGCGTATCCCAACTGGGTCTGTTCGCGAGCGTCGGAGTCGCTTTGCCCTGCCGTAGCTCCTGGGCTCCGGTCAGATAGAAGTTACGCCACGTGGCGGCTTCCGCCTGATATCCCAACTGTTCCATGGCGTCGGCGGAGAGACGGCGGGCTTTTCCATCAACTTCCTTTCCGATGCTTTGGTCCCAGGCCGCGCTGATGATGATATGCTGCAACACTTCGATGACCCAGCGGTATTCGCCTTGCTGATACGCTGCTGCGGCCTTATCGAGGATTTGTTCGGGCCCGCCCATCCATTCAAGATAGCGTCCGGCGCGCTCCACCGGCGGCAGAGGGTTGAGGTTGACGGGATTTCCGTCGAACCAGCCGAAATAAAAGGTATAGACGCCGCGGGCATTGTGGCTCAGGCTGCCGTAATAGCCATGCAGCTCCCATATTTTTTCCAGTTCCGGCGGAAAGGCCAGCCGGGATGCGATTTCCTCCTTGTTCAGGCCGGAATTGGCAAGGCGCAGGGTTTGGTCATGAATGAAGCGGTAGCCATCGCGCCCGGCAATCAGCGAAGCCTTGACCTCGGCATTGGTAAAGACCGGCCAATGATGCATGCCGTACATGATATCGCTTTTGTCGCCCCAGAGGCGCAACGTTTCGTCCAGTGCCTTGGACCAGGCCAGGGCGTCGCGCGTTTTTGCCCCGCGCAACGTGTAAATGTTATGCAAAGTTTTTGTGCAGTTCTCCGCTGCGGACAGGGCGCGGAGTTCCTCGGTATACCAGTGCATTTCAGCGGGAGCTTCCGTGTTGGGGGCCAGATAAAAATAAAAGGTCAGCCCATCGATGCGTTCCGGCGTGTTTTCCGGAATTTCCCGTATTTCTATGGCGTCCTCCTTGTGCGCTCTCCCCTGCTTGACCACAATTTCAGTCGGCGGTATGAGCGTGACCGTGCCGCCTGTAGGAGGATTAAGCCCCAGTCCGCTACCCACATGGCCTTTTTCCGAGGGCGGCAGACTGTTGCCGTACATGTATACCCCTCTGCGCGTCATGGCGTTGCCCGCGAGCACGTTTTCCGTAACGGCCGCTTCAAGAAAGCCTTCCGGCGCGATGATGCGTACTTTTTCCCGCGCGGCTGGTTCATTCGGCATTACACCCCGCACACCGCCATAATGATCTACATGGCTGTGAGAGTATATCACCGCCACCACCGGTTTTTTGTGTCCCACTCCCTTGTAATAAAGCTCCAGAGCGGCTCTTGCGTTCTCTTCCAGGGTAAGGGGATCAATGATGATAAGACCGGTGTCGCCTTCCACGATGGTCATGTTGGCAATGTCAAGATTGCGAACCTGGTAGAGCCTGTCCCTGAGTTTGAAGAGCCCGCCCTGCATGACCAGTTGCGACTGCCGCCAGAGTGAGGGATGGACGGTGGGCGGCGCCTTTTTATTCAGATCGGTCAAGAAAGCGTATCGTGAAACGTCCCAAATCGTTTTTGTTCCGTCCTGAGTTGTCACGACCGGCAGAGGAAACTTTTCGTACATGCCCTGTTGGGCGTTTTTCAGGTCCTGCGATCCCGGCAATGCGCCGCTTTTATCAGGCAGCGCCGCATATGCTTTCTTGTGGAGTTCTTTCGTTATCTCCGTGGCTTCTTTAGGCTGTTCAGCGGCATACGCGGCAGCAAAGCCCACACAGCCGCACAGGACCAAAACGCATGCCGCAAGTGCTCGCAATCGCATATATCCTCCTGATTCTCAGCTTCACGTCAAAATAAAAACCCCAGCCGGAATTCCAATGAACACTGCTCTATAGGCAGAGTCACTCTCTCCCCGACGCCTACGGCTTGGTGCCCGCTGCCGCCTTGGCCCGGCGCACGGAGACACTCTCGCCGCCAATGCCCCAGTTGTCCGTATCCACCTCATCAATAACCACCACAGTGGTGGACGGATTTTTGCCCAGCACATCTACCAGCATCTGAGTGGCTCTTTTGATCAGTTCTGCTTTCTGTTCAGCCGTGGGAGCCTCATTGCCGCCCGTGACCTTGATATTGACATATGGCATGGTAGCCTCCTTTTCCATCGCTTACACCAACAAGCACGCCCAACGCAATGCCAAGCGGCCTGAAGGCAAAAGCGCCCCCGCAGGTCTGACCTGCCTTTTTGACCGCGTTAGGGGCGTCTTTCGCTTCAAGAAAAACAAAGCCCCGCTCAGCCTTCATGGACCTTGCGGGACTTCCTGAGATAACCTTCTGGTAGCCGGGGGGAGATTCGAACTCCCATGTCCGTAGGACGGCGCATTTTGAGTGCGCTGCGTATACCATTTCGCCACCCGGCCGGGTGATGTCGGTCCGGGCATGCATGCGCCACCGGTCCGACATCTGGCTTGTGCCATATCTTGCCTTCTTTTTCAAGCATTACATAGCAAAAAACGGCGGCAACCAGGGCAGGGTTGTTACCGGTACAGGTCCGGCAGGCGGTTTTGCCTTTTCCTTGACCCTGCGCCCACTAAGCGCTAGGGTACGCGGTGTTTTATCCCATCTTTCTCCGAGGCTGCCGTGAGTCTTTCCGAACAACCGCCACAGGGATTTCTGCCCCGGCACATAGCTGTAATCATGGACGGTAACGGCCGCTGGGCCAAGGTTCGGAATCTGCCCCGCAGCGAAGGGCACAGGGCCGGGACTGAAGCGGCCAGAGCCATAGTCGAAGAATGCCTTGCCTTGGGTATTGCTTATCTCACGCTGTATACCTTTTCCCGGGAAAATTGGAAGCGGCCCGCCGAGGAAGTGCGGTTCCTGTTTGATCTGCTGGTGGATTTCATCACCCGTGAACTGCCCGATCTGGAAAAGATGGGCGTGCGCATGCAGATCCTGGGGGAGTTGGCTGAACTGCCTTTTGCCGCCCGCAAAACCCTGGAACATGCCATGAACCGCACAGCCGGGAACGACAAGATGGTCCTGAATCTGGCTCTGAATTATTCGGGCCGGGAGGAAATCGCGCGCGCCTGCCGCCTGTTCATGGAGTCCGGCCGCCCGGCTGCGGAATGCACTCCGGAAGCGCTGGCGGATTACCTGTACACCAAAGCTCAGCCTGACCCTGACCTGGTCATCCGCACCAGCGGAGAGGAGCGGATCAGCAACTTTCTGCTCTTTCAAACAGCATACAGCGAGTTTTATTTTACCGACACGCTCTGGCCTGACTTCAGCCCGGCCTCCCTGCACCAGGCTCTTGCCGCCTATGCGGTCCGGGTTCGAAGATTTGGCGCTTTGGATGCCGAGCCGGAACGACAACCGTAAAAGAGTACCGCATGTCCTTGCCCTCACATCACAAGCGCATAGTCACGGCCCTGGTTCTCATCCTTGTGCTCTTCGCCGGAATCAGCATGGGAGGTTGGCTCCTGCGCCTGCTGGTGCTTGCCGCCGCCTGCCTCGGCCTGTATGAGTTTTTTGCCATAGCCTGCCCTGAGAACACGCCCTGGCCGCGCAAAATCGGCTTTATCCTGCTCGGCGGCCTGCTGGTCTTATCCCAGGCCGGTGGCGCCATAATGACCCTGGCTCTGCTCTGCTTGTGTTTTTGCGTCCTGGGCATGGCCTTTCTGTTCGATTTCGGCCTCGGCAATGAACAGGCAACGCTCAACGAGTATGCGCCCTTTGCCTTTGGCCTGCTTTACATTCCCTTGATTTTGCAACTGGCTCTGTATTTGAGTCCTGCTGAACAATGCCTGGTCATTCTGGCGGCCGTCGCCTCGGATACCGGCGGCTACTACGCGGGTACACTATGGGGCAAGCGCAAGCTTTGGCCTTCGGTCAGTCCCAAAAAGAGCTGGGCCGGGCTGTTCGGTGGATTGGCTTTGTGTCTTGTCGCCTGCACCACGCTGGGCCTTGCGGGAAACAACCTGGGTTGGGGCCTGTCGCAAATGTCCTGGTGGGCCTGGCTGCTGACCGCCTTGTTGCTGCACCAGGCGGCTCTGTTCGGTGATTTTTTTGAGTCCGCGCTCAAACGTACTCTTGAGGTCAAGGACTCCGGCAGCCTGTTGCCGGGACACGGCGGCATTCTGGACCGCATTGACAGTATTTTATTCACCATTCCCGTGTACATGGGCATCCGCCTGATCGCGCTTTTTTGATCAGCAGGCTGAACACCGGCAAAACCACACCATGACCATCGAACGCCCAGAGCAACCGCGGCCTCGTCTGCGTTATATTTCCGCCTTGCCGGGACGCGCCTGGCAGGAACAGCGTCCGCGTACCCTGTCCATCTTGGGCAGTACCGGCTCCATCGGGCGCTCCGCCCTTGAAGTCCTGCGCCTGCAAGGGGGACGATTTCATCTCGCGGCCCTGGCCGGAGCCAGGAATATCCCCCTGTTGGCCAGACAAGCCGCAGAGTTCCGCCCCGATCACCTCGGGGTGCTGGAAGAATCTTCCATTGCCGAACTGCGTTCGCTCCTTCCGGTCGGCTACACCCCGGCCATTGTGGCCGGGCAGCAAGGCTTTGAAACCCTGGCCACCCTGCCGGGAGTCAGCACGGTACTCTCCGCCCAGGTGGGCGCGGCAGGCCTGCGGGCCACCTTTGCCGCCGTGCGGGCGGGCAAGGTCATTGCCCTGGCCAACAAGGAATCCCTGGTTCTGGCGGGCGATCTGATCCGCGCTGCCTGTTCCGAAAGTGGAGCCTGCATCCTGCCCGTGGATTCCGAACATAACGCCATTTTCCAATGTCTGGCCGGTGGCTTTGCCCAGGACGCCGGTGTGTCCAGACTCATTCTCACGGCCTCGGGCGGTCCCTTTTTCGGCCAAAGCCGGGACGCCTTGCGGACGGTCGGCCCGGACCAGGCCCTGGCGCACCCCAACTGGAACATGGGCGCAAAAATCACTATTGATTCAGCGACCTTGATGAACAAAGGCCTGGAAATCATCGAGGCCCGGCATCTGTACGGGCTGCCGCTCTCGGCCATTGAGGTGCTGGTACACCAGGAATCGATCATCCATTCCCTGGTGGAATACACGGACGGCTCCCAACTGGCTCAACTCGGACAGCCGGACATGCGCGTGCCCATCGCGTATTGCCTGGGCTGGCCGGACCGCCTGCAAACCGGGGTTTCCCGCCTGGATTTGGCCGCTCTGGGCTCGCTCAGCTTTGCCCGTCCCGATGAACAGACCTTTCCCTGTCTCGGTTTGGCCCGCCAAGCCCAGGAAGCGGGCCGGGGCTGTCCCGTGGTCCTGAACGCGGCCAATGAGGAGGCTGTGGCTGCTTTTCTGGAGCGCCGCATCGGTTTTTATGGTATTGCGGACGTGGTAGCTGAAGCTCTGGAGGCGCATACGCAGACCCATGAGCCTGCCTCGGTGGACGCGATTCTGGATCTGGATCGGGAAACGCGCGCACGGGTGCGGAGTGTGATTGATGCCCAAAGAAATTGAACGCAAATTCCTGCCGGCCAATGACGACTGGCGCGGCCTGGTCGAAGGCGTGCGCCTGTGCCAGGGCTATTTGAGCACGGACGACGCATGCGCCGTGCGGGTGCGCATTGCCGGGGACAGGGCCTGGGTCGGCATCAAAGGTAAAAATACCGGAGCCACGCGGCTGGAGTTTGAATACCCGGTTCCTCTTAAGGACGCGCGGCAGATGTTGGAAAGCCTGGCCAAACGGCCTTTGATTGAGAAGACGCGCTACGCCATTCCTTTTGCCGGACTGAACTGGGAAGTGGACGAGTTTCACGGCGACAACCAGGGCCTGATCATCATCGAGGTCGAGTTGGAAGACGAGGCCCAGACCTTTGTCAAACCGCACTGGGCCGGGCTGGAAGTTACCGGCGATCCGCGCTATTATAATTCAAATCTGGTGGCTCATCCTTTCAAGAGCTGGCCGTGCCACAATTCATCATAAGCGCCTGCCTGTGCGGCCACATCTGCCGCTATGACGGGGTCTTGCTGCACTATCCCCGCCTGGAGGCGCTTGTTGCTTCGGGTCTGGCCGTGCCGGTCTGTCCCGAAGTGCTTGGCGGCTTGACGACTCCGCGCGCCCCCTGCGAGTTGCTCCACGGCAGGGCTTTTACCTCTGGCGGCAGGGACCTGACCGACATGTTCATGCACGGCGCTTCCCGTGTGCTGGACATTGCCCGGACACATGGCATACGAACGGCGATTCTCAAGGATCGCAGCCCGTCCTGCGGCACAAGCCAGATCTATGACGGCGCCTTTTCCGGCCGTCTGGTTTCCGGCATGGGCCTGACAGCCGCGCTCTTGCGACGGAACGGGTTTACCCTGTTTAATGAAAATGACGCGCCCGAATTTCCCCTATAGCATATCTACATTCCAGTTGAATTCCCCCGGCCTCTTGGCCTGTTCCATGCTTTTGGGCGGATGCTCGTCCATGTGAATGAAAGTCGCATATCCCGCCCGTTCCAGGGCTGGACGATGCGCGGCCAAGTCCAGGGGCCAGGCCGGATAAAACCACAGGTTCTCGCCATAACGGCGCATCCAGAAAGCCTCTCCTTTGGGACTCTGAAAAGCATCCTGGGCCTTGACCGGTCCGCTGCGATGCCGGGTAATGCCTACAGGCCAGAAGCCGGACAGCACGATTCCCAGCGGCAGCGGGCTTAACGCCGGAAGCGCCAGCAGATCGTCTCCGCCCAGTTCCGGGCTGACTATTGCCGACTCAAAGCCCAGGCCGCGCATCGCTTCCAGAGCCAGGACGTTGGCCAGATTGCAGAACGGTCCGGCAGTCAGAGACAAGCCTTTTTTCTCCGAGAAAAAAGCGGCCTGCCAAGGCGCGTTGCAGACGAAATGGCGTGCCCCGTTCCGCTGCGCGGCTGTGATGAGCCGGGACCAGTGTTCTTCCTCATCCGGCCAGATTACCGGCGGCAGCCACCAGGAAATACGCCCGAACAGAGTGCGGGAGACCTCGCGCACGGCCTTGGGCGACAGCCATAATCCCTGCACGGAGCCCGGCCGGATCCCGTCTTTGCCTTCGCGGCCGTGCGGCAGGGAACTCAGCAGGCGCACGTCCAGCGCCTTGCGTTTCGTGCCGCGCAAAGGGGCAGGCAGGCGCGGTTCCAGACCGGCCACATCCTCACGTTCCTGCTTCTTGCCCGCGAAACGTTGCAATTCCCGGCCCCAGTCAAGCAGCAGGGCGGTCAGTTCCGGCTCGCGCCGATCAATGAGAAATACGGGCGTACCTATCTTGGGATGCTTGTTTTTGGGCAGGTTCAGCACCAGATCGCGGCCCTCGGCAACTCCGGCAGGCACGGACAGGGTGCAATGCCAGGACTCGTCCTCATAGCCTACACGCAGAAAATCCTTGGGGATCAGGGTCATACGCGGCCGCAGCAGATAGCGTTCCTGATCGTCCCTGGTGATCCGGCCGCAGATCAGGCCGGAACTGGTCTGCGTTTCTCCGGTCAAAGAAGAGCTCACAGGCGATTCTTCCCGGCCGCCCAAGCCCGCCGGAAAAGCGGCCCTGGTGCCGGGGCGGCCCAGGGCCAGGCCCAGTATGCGTTCGGCCTCCTGCAGCGCTTCCGGGTTATGCGGTTCATCGCGCAGCAGACGATAAGCCGACGTGACGTAATACACGTAGTGCGGGCCTTTTTTGCGGCCTTCGATCTTCCAGGATTTGACCTGTTCCAGACTGAGCAGGGCGCGGGCCGCGGGCCCTAACGCCAGATCCAGACAGGAGAAAAACCTGCCCTCACGTCCTTTTTGGGCGTACTGACGGCGGCAGGGCTGCACACAGCGTCCGCGCAGGCCGCTTTTTCCTCCCATGTAGCTGGACCACCAGCAGCGCCCTGACACGCAATAGCACAAGGCGCCGTGCACAAATATCTCCAGGCTCAACCCTTCAGGGCAGGTCTCGGCAAGTTGGCGCACTTCCTCAAAACGCAGTTCACGCGGGATGATTACCCGCTGCGCACCGAGGTCCACCGCTGCTTGCAGGGCCTTTGGATGCGTGACATTGGCCAGCGTGGACAAGTGCAGTTCACCCGTAAACCCGGCCTGGCGCGCCAGGTCGAGCAGACCGGGATCCTGAATGATCAGGGCGTCCGGCTTGACGTCGGCGGCCAGCCTGCGCACCAGGCGATAGGCTTGGGCAGGCTCGGAGGGTTTGACCAGAGTGTTCATGGCCACGTAAATGCGTCTGCCCTCGGCATGAGCCAGATCGGTCAGCCCGGCCAGGGCAGTGGTGGAGAAGTTCTCCGCTTGCATGCGCGCGGAAAAATGCTTGAGTCCCAGGTACAGGGCATCAGCCCCCCCAGCCAGAGCGGCCAGGGCCGCCTGCATGTCGCCTGCGGGCGCAAGGATTTCAGGACGAACCCGGATATCTTTCACGCCGGAGGAAATATCCGCTCCCGCTTGCCTCTCTCTCTCGTCCGCGCCCGCCCTCATTCGAGCCGGGCGCGTATTCTTCAAACGTTTTCGTTGCATGGGGCATAACTCCGGTCCGGCATGTCTATAGCAGTTTACGCTGGTGCCGCGTCACGCGACACTAGCGTAAATCGCTTATAGAGTCACGCTGACGAGAGGGATGTATCTCAGCATGTTGCCTCATTTCCGAAAATGTAGTACCCGAATATAAAGAGAGAGTTGCACATGAATACCCCTGAAAATGCCTATATACTCCTGGAAGAAGGCAAATGTATCGGCTGCAACCGCTGCATCCGTGCTTGTCCGATTGAAACGGCAAACATTGCCTATCAGGATGAAAATGAAAATATAAAAGTGCGCACGGACCCGACGCAATGCATTCTTTGCGGAATCTGTGTCGAGGCCTGCGACCATGCGGCCAGAGATTTTGTCGACGATACGGAACGCTTTTTTAAAGACCTTGAGGCCGGCGTTCCGATTTCTATAATGGCCGCCCCTGCCATCCAGACAAACATCCCCCAATGGAAACGATTGTTCACATGGCTGCGCCAACGCGGCGCCACGGCCATCTATGATGTATCCTTGGGTGCGGATATATGTATATGGGCGCAGTTGCGCTTGCTGGAGAAAGAGCCAAGACCCATAATCACACAGCCCTGCTCGGCCATTGTTTCTTATTGTGAACGCCACAGACATGAGCTTTTGCCGTTTTTGTCCCCTGTTCACAGCCCGATGGCATGTGCGGCAATATATATGCGGCAATCAGGCATACAAGGGGCCATCGCCTCCATATCTCCCTGCATTGCGAAAACAGTGGAACATGCATCAACAGGGCTCGTCCAATATAACCTTACCTTCAAGAAGCTCCTTAAATACCTTGAAGATAACGCCATTACCCTGCCTGACGAGGAGAGTGGATTTGACCACGCCAAGGCCGGGCCGGGGACACTGTTCCCCCTTCCGGGCGGTTTACGCGAAAATCTTGACTTTTTTACCGAAAAATCCCTGCACATAGAAAAGAGAGAAGGCGCTGAGGTTTTACAATATCTCGATCAGTATGCCGCAACCAGCGCCGAACACCTGCCGGATGTCTTTGATGTGTTGTGTTGCGCCAATGGCTGCCTCCTCGGACCGGCAACGGACAAAGAACAAAATATTTTTAAACTGCACAAGCAGATGCAAGCGGCCCGTACCGCCGTAGTGAGAAATCTGCACCAAAGCAGAGAACGGCTTGCCGAGTACGACCGGCAACTGCGCCTTGAGGATTTTTCCCGCACCTATACCGCTTTCCCCAAAAAGTATTGGGACGCATCCGAAGAAGCCATTGAAAATGCCTTTATCCTGATGCACAAGACCGACCCTGACAAACGCTCGGTCAACTGCGGCGCCTGTGGTTCGGAGTCCTGCCGCGATATGGCGCGAAAAGTAGCGCTTAACGTAAATATTCCCATGAATTGCGCTATTACCGCTCGAGACAACGCCCAACTGGAACGGGAACGCAATGCCGAGTACCTGGCTCTTATGCAAAAGATGGGGGACAACCTTTTGTCCACCCTGGATGAAAATTACGCCACTCAGGTAAAAAACTCCCTGCGCATACTCAGTGATACGATTAACTGCTCGGCTGTAGCCATCTGGAGCAAAGGCCTTGACGGGGACAGGGAAACATTTACCCGCATTAATGGATGGTATGGAGAGAATCCCGACAGTATCGCCATTTTGGGTGAGTGGCCGGACGACTGGGCCGCCGAACTCAAACAGGGCAAGCGCGTCCTCATTAATTCAAAGAAAGATAAACCCGGCCTTTTCCCGGATGTGGTAACAACGCTGTTCATTGTGCCCATCTTTATCCGGGGCGAATTTTGGGGATTTGTAGATGCCATCAGCGTTGATGACCGGAACTTTTCAAGCGAAGAAGCCGCTCTTTTGGAAGCCGCCGGGATCCTCCTGGTCATCGGAATACTGGAGCGCGAACTCAACAGCAGCCTTGTGACAGCCAAGGAAGACGCGCTGGCCGCTTCACGCGCGAAGGGCGATTTTCTTTCGCGCATGTCGCATGAAATCCGCACGCCCATGAACGCCATCATCGGCATGACGCACTTGGGAACCTCAGCCAAAGACGCGGAACGCAAAGACTACTGCTTTGGAAAAGTCTCTGTCGCATCGCAACATTTGCTGGGGGTTATCAACGATATTCTTGATATGTCCAAGATTGAAGCCGACAAGTTCGAGCTCTCCCCTATTTGGTTCAATTTTGAAAGAATGCTTCAGGATATCGCTAATGTCATAGCGTTTCGCATGGAAGAAAAGCATCTGCATTTCAACGTGTCCATCGACCCGCACATTCCAACCATGCTTGAAGGGGATAATCAGAGACTGGCGCAGGTTATAACCAACTTTTTATCCAATGCCGTCAAGTTTACCCCACAGTACGGCCACGTCAGGCTCGCGGCTACTCTGCACGAACAGAAAGACGCTCTGTACACCATACGTCTGGAGGTCGCCGATACCGGGATCGGCATTGCGGAAAAGGACAAAGAACGCCTGTTCCAGGCCTTTGAACAAGCGGATAGCGGAACGGCGCGCAAGTTCGGCGGAACAGGACTGGGGCTGGCCATATCCAAACGCATCATAGAGATGATGGGCGGCTCCATTTGGGTAGAGTCCGTTATGGGCAAAGGCTCATCATTCTTTATTGATTTTCAGGCGCAGGGACGAAAGGGCGAAAGGGACAAACCGCAGGACTGGAGCCACAAGCCCAGAATACTGGCTGTGGACGACGACCCGGATGCCCGTATGTTTTTTGCCGTGGTGGCGGAGCAACTGGGCATCCATTGCGATACGGCAAGCGATGAAAGTGAAGTGCTCGCCTTATTGCAGAGACTGAGCGACTATGACGTATATTTTATTGATTACAACCTGCCGGATACGAACGGGGTGGACCTTGCCCGGAAAATGCAAGGCATCCTGAAAAAAGATCTCCCTGTTGTGCTTATTTCCGGCCTGGACAGAAGCAGCATAGAACAGGAATGCCATACCGCCCACATCGATCATTTTTTAACCAAGCCGCTCTTCCCTGCCGATATACTCGACCTCGTCAATGAGTACATGGGAATAAAAAAAGCTGAAGCGTCCGTTGCATCCGACTGTACCGAGGGCTGCTTTGCCGGATACCGGATTTTGCTTGCGGAAGACGTGGAAATCAATCGCGAAATCTTTTTTGCGCTCCTGGACGGCACCGGCCTGGACATCGACATTGCCGAAAACGGCCGGATTGCCCTGGAAAAATTCAAGGCTTCCCCAGAGTCCTACAACCTGATTCTTATGGACGTGCAAATGCCTGAGATGGACGGGTATGCGGCGTCCACCGCCATTCGCGGCCTTGAATCCGCCTACGCCGGGGAAATTCCCATTATCGCAATGACGGCGAATGTGTTTAAGGAAGATATTGATAAATGCCTCGCCAGCGGGATGAACGAGCATCTTGGAAAGCCAATCGACAATCATGCTCTCATGGAAAAGCTGCATAGATATCTCGACTGCCGCGCAAAAGGCAGTTAGCCGTTACAGGCCGTACCTCCGATGACAGACCAATGCTTCATTGATGAACCCCGCATTTGGGACAGCATTGCCGCCAATGCCGCCCCCGCTCCGGCCAGGATAGACGAAATACTGGCCAAAGCCCTGGAGGGCAAAGGGCTTGAAAGCGCCGACGTTGCCGCGCTGCTCGCGCCCATGCCGCGGGAACAGGAGCAAAAACTTTTTGCCGCCGCTCTGACGCTGAAAGAAAAAATTTATGGCAACAGGGTTGTCTTGTTCGCCCCCCTCTACATTACCAATGAATGCGGGAACCGTTGCGCTTACTGCGCCTTCAGCGCGAACAACGCCAACCTGAAACGCCGCAGCCTGACTCCTGACGAAATAGCGCGGGAAGTCCGTATCTTGCAGGATATGGGGCATAAACGGGTACTGGCCGTATACGGTGAGCATCCCAAATGGCATGCCGGAGCCATTGCGGACAGCATCGCCACCATTTATTCCGTCAAGCAGCGTCCCGGCGCGGAAATACGCCGGGCCAACGTCAACTGCGCCCCGCTGGATGTTGAGGATTTCCGCCGTTTGAAAGAAGCAGGTATCGGCACCTACCAATGCTTTCAGGAAACCTACCACCGGGAAACCTACGCCAAAATACATCTGGGCGGCCGGAAAAAAAACTACCAATGGCGTGTGGAGGCCATGCACCGCGCCCAGGCGGCCGGGGTGGACGATGTGGGTCTGGGCGTGCTGTTCGGGCTTTTCGACCACCGCTTTGAGGTGCTTGCGCTTCTGGCGCATGCGGAGTCTCTGGAAAAAGAATACGGGGTCGGCCCGCACACCATTTCCGTGCCGCGTATAGAACCGGCCCAGAACTCCGATCTTTCCCGCAATCCGCCGAATGTCATCAGCGACCCGGTATTCAAACGCATTGTCGCGGTTATACGTCTGGCCATGCCCTATACGGGCATGATACTCACCACACGCGAGAAACCGGAACTCAGACGCGAACTCTTGCGCATGGGCATCTCGCAGATGAGCGCGGGTTCGCGCACCTATCCCGGCGCCTATGCCGATGAGCTCATCAATAAACCCGAGGCCCAGCAGTTTTGGGTGGGCGATGAGCGGACCCTGCCGGAAATTGTTCAGGACTTGCAAAATTCGGGCTTCATGCCCTCGTTCTGCACCGCCTGCTATCGTCTTGGCCGTACCGGCGAGCAGTTCATGGGCCTTGCCAAAACAGCCTTCATCCATACCTTTTGCGAGCCCAATGCCCTGACCACCTATGCCGAGTATCTGGCGGACTACGCCACGCCGGAGTTGCGCGAAGCCGGACGGCGCTTCATTGACGCGCAAACGGCGGCCATCCGGGAGGACGGGCGCCGCGATGCCGTGCAAAAACGTCTTGCCGCCATTGATGCGGGCGAGCGCGATGTCTACGTATGAACCGCGCGCCGGGCTTCATGGAGAACGCTTTTCCCCCCGGTATGCCCGATGAACAATCCTGGCAACAGGCGTGCGCCCTGAGACGACAGCATTGGGGAGATGCGGTGTTTTTGCGCGGCATCATCGAATTCTCCAACTATTGCAAGCAAAACTGCCTCTATTGCGGACTACGCCGCGATAATGCCAAACTGGCCCGGTATCGTCTGACGCCGGAAGCCATTCTGGCGGCAACAGCGGATATCGCGGCGCTGGGCATAGGCACCGTGGTGCTGCAATCCGGTGAAGATCCGCATTACAACGGCCCCGCCCTGGCAAAGATCATCCGCGCCGTCAAGGAACGCTTCGGCCTCGCAATCACCCTTTCCGTAGGGGAACGAAATGTTGCGGATTACGCCCTGTGGCGCGAGGCGGGAGCGGACCGCTATCTGCTGAAAATGGAAAGCTTTGACCACAGCCTCCATGCGCGTCTGCGTCTCGGCTGCTCTCTGGACGCGCGCCTGCGCGCCTTCGAACACCTGGTTTCTTTGGATTATGAAACAGGCACGGGGCTTATCGCCGGACTGCCCGGCGAGACCCCGGATTCGGCGCAGCGGGATATGGCAAAGCTTGCCCTCTTGCAGGCCGATATGATTTCCATCAGTCCCTTTATCCCGCACCCGGATACGCCCTTGGGCGCACAGCCCGCCTGTCCGCCAACAACAGCCCTGCATCGCATGGCTCTCGCCCGGCTCGCAACGCCGTGCGCGCACATCCCCGTTACCAGCGCCCTGGCCCTGCACGGCAATGCCATGCGCTTGCAAGCGCTTGAAGTGGGAGATGTGCTTATGCCCTCGCTCACGCCGGAAAATGTCCGGGCAGCCTATGCCATTTACCCCGGCAAGAACGCTGCGGCAACGCCGCCCAAGGTTCGCGCCGCAGCCATGCAAGCCATGCTTCTGGAACACGGCTTCTCCCTGCCCTCCGGGCCGGGCAAAGCCTGGAGGAAGAAAAGCTGAGGGGGCTCAAGCCAGCGGCTCAAAGGGCTCCATACAACGATACGTTGTAACAGGATAAACGTGAGCCCCATCATTACTAGCCACACCCTCAGACTCCCCCGGCAGGGGCATGATGCCCCTGCACCCCCATACCCTGAAAACAGCTTCGCTGTTTTCAGGAAATTGTGGGGTCAAGGGGACTCAGTCCCCTTGCAGGGAGGTTTGGAGGGACAGCGTCCCTCCAAAAAAAATAAACCAAGGACCAACCATGACCACAACCCATCGCGGCAACCGCTTGCAAATAGCCATTCTGGGGCGCTGCAACACAGGGAAGTCCACCCTGCTGAACCGCATCATTGGCCAGAACAGCGCGCTTGTTTCCGAGCGTCCGGGCACCACGGCGGATCCCGTGCAGGTACATTTTGAATTATTGCCGTATGGACCGGTGACCTTTTACGATACAGCGGGCATGGACGAGGCCGGAGCTTTGGGCGCACTGCGCCTGAGTTCCGCCCGCACGATCATGGCCCGCGCGGATATAGCCCTTGTGGTGACGGATGAGTCCGGCCTGGGACAGGCGGAACTGGCGCTTATCGACGAGTTGCTGGCCCTGGAGACGCCGGTCCTGGTTGTTTTCAACAAGGGCGACCGCAGGCCCGCGCGTCAACAGGATTTGGATTTTTGCCGGGAAAAGGGAATCCCTTTTATTGTAAGTACCCCGGCGGACGATGCCGACCCCGCGTTCCTGCGCGAGGCACTGCTTGCCCTGACGCCGCAACAGGATGATCCGCCACTGGTGTGCGATCTGCTGTCCCCGGCAAGCACGGTCATTTGTGTAACGCCCATAGATGCCTCCGCGCCCAAAGGGCGGCTTATCGCGCCTCAGGTGCAAGTGCTGCGTGAACTGGTGGAAGCGGAGCATCTTGCCGTTCTCACTCAGGGGAAGGATCTGCCGCAAACCTTGGCCCGCCTTGTGAACGCGCCGGATTTAGTGATCACGGATTCGCAGGTGGTGCGGGATGTTATTGATGCCTTGCCGGAAGATATTCGCGTAACCACCTTTTCCATGTTGTTCGCCCGCCTGAAAGGAGATTTCCCCTTGCAGCACGCCGGGGCGCTGCATATTGCCTCGCTGCGGGAAAACGATGCCGTGCTTGTTGCCGAGGCCTGTTCGCACCATGCCCAGTCCGATGATATCGCGCGGGTGAAAATTCCGAATTTGCTGCAAAAACGCGCGGGATGTTCCCTGGAGTTCTCCTTTTATTCCGGCAGCGACTTTCCGGAGGATCTCTCCCGCTACGCACTGGTGCTGCATTGCGGCGGCTGTATGCTGAACCGGCGTGAAATGCGCCGCCGTTTGCGCATGTGCGCGCGGCACGGCGTTCCGGTGACCAATTACGGCATGGCCATATCTTTTGCCCAGGGAGTGCTGGAGCGGGTGGCGCGCCCCATTATGCAGGCGGACCAGGGGTAGCTTGCATCCGGAGCATGGTACGGACACAATATCAGCTAAACCGGACCGTTTTCTATGCTATTTAAGGCTTGAGAAAATGTTCAGGGAACGATATCACCATTCTTCAGGACGCGTTCCCGTGGCAGACCATGCTACAAAAAAGTCGGTCTCGGCAAAGCGTCCAAATAGCAGTGCCCCCAGTTTGAGCAATGTCGGTAGTGCCTCAGTTTGGGGGTCAGACGAGGAAGGCGAGTTTTTTGCGACGGGACAATTCCGCAGGATAGCGGAATTGGGAACCGCCCGCAGGGCGGGAGCCGAAGGCCGAGGCCCAGGACGGGCCGAGTCAGTGTACTCTTTTGGTACTCGACCGGAGCAAAAAACGATGCCTGACGAAGTATCACCCCAAAATGGGGCACTACCAAATACACAACTTCGCGCACGAGACCCGCAGTTACATCGAGACCCCCATGTCGCAACCCATACTTACGCAACTTACCGTTATTGATTTGGTTCCTTTCGGCAATGTCGGAAGTGAAACCGGGTTTTACGCCCTTCGCCTCACTCCCCCGGAATGGGAAAACTGGTCCCCCGGCCAGTTCGTTATGCTCCGCCCGGCCGCGGCCTCCCCTGAACACCTGTGGGGACGCCCTTTTTCAATCTGCCGGGTCACGCCCAGGGACATGGTCATTTTTTTCCAGATCCGGGGCCGGGCAACCGCGGCCATGGCCAAGCTGGTGCCCGGAGACGTGCTGGATGTATGGGGCCCGCTCGGCAATTCCTTTGTCGTGGAAACAAAAACTCCGACCCTGCTCCTGGCGGGCGGCATCGGCATTGCCCCTTTTGTCGGTTACGTGCAAAACCACCCTACGCCGTGGGAACTGAACATGGATTTCGGGCATCGCATGCCTCTTGAGTGCTATCCTATTGACAGCATTACCGAATATACCATGGCCGAAGCGCACCAGGAAAAAGAGCCCGACGATCGACAGGCCTTTGTCGCGCACATGGACGAGCGCATTAAGAAATACGCGGAAGAGGGTCTGGTCCTGGCTTGCGGACCCACTCCCTTTTTACAGACAGTGCAGAAGTTGGCCCTCAAGCACAAGGCGCGCGCCCAGCTTTCCCTGGAAACGCGCATGGCCTGCGGCGTGGGCGCCTGCCTCGGCTGTGTGGTGAAAGCCCACTTGCCCCCGGATGACGGCAGGCCCATCATTGTGCACGGCAGACAGGATATGGCCATGCGTTCCGAGGGGCAAAATGTGCAGACTTGTACCTGCGGCCCGGTATTCTGGGCTGACAGTGTGACCCTGGTATAGGGGATAAATAACTATGGACAATAAACTTCGCGTCAGCTTGAAAGGCCCTATGGGCGCTGCGCTGGATCTTAAAAACCCCGTGCTCACCGCCTCCGGCACCTTTGGTTACGGCCTGGAATTCATGCCTTACGGCGATCTGGCCAGCCTCGGCGGTATCGTGGTCAAGGGTTTGTCCCTGACCCCGCGCGAGGGCAACCCCATGCCCCGCGTGGCTGAAACCACCTGCGGCATGCTCAATGCCGTGGGTCTGCAGAACTGCGGGGTGGAAGCCTTTTTGCGCGACAAGCTCCCCCTGCTCCCCACGGACCAGGTGCCGGTTATTGCCAACCTTTATGCCACCAGTGTGAGCGACTTTGCTCGGCTCAGCGGCATCCTGTCCGCCGAACCCGGCATAGCCGCCCTTGAGGTGAACATTTCCTGCCCCAATGTCGGAGAAGGCGGCGTGGCTTTTGGTCACGATCCGCACATGGCCCGAGCCGTTACCGCGGCGGTCAAGAAACAGGCCGGTCCTACTCCGGTCATTGTCAAGCTTTCGCCCAATGTCACGGATATCACGGCCATTGCCAAAGCCTGCGAGGAAGGCGGCGCGGACATCCTGTGCTGCATCAACACCCTGCTCGGCATGGCGGTTGACCTGCCTTCGCGCAGTCCCCTGCTGGCCAATATCACCGGCGGTCTTTCCGGCCCTGCCATCAAGCCCGTGGCCTTACGCTGCGTATGGCAGGTCAGCCGCGCTGTTTCCATTCCGGTGATCGGGGTCGGCGGCATTCGTAGCGCCGAGGACGTGCTGGAGTTCATTCTGGCCGGAGCCCATGCCGTTCAGGTGGGCTCGGCCAACTTCACCAGGCCCGACGCGGCCTTCCGCATTGCCGCCGACTTGCCCGCGGCTATGGAAAAGTACGGGGTCACGTCCTGGGATGCATTCCGGGGCAGCCTGCGCGTCGAGTAGTCCGCCCATGAAAATCGCCTTTCTCGGCAACCAGGCCAGAGCCATGAGCAATTTCTGGTCCGTGTTCTTGCGCCGCCTTGCGGCGGAAGGCCACCAGGTACTCTGCCTGGTGCCTGAGCCCGCGCCCGGCGACGACCCGGCCTGGGAAGAATCCCTGACCGCGCTCGGCGTGACCATTGCGCACTATCCGCTGGATCGCAAAGGCCTGAACCCGGTACGGGATTTGGCCACCCTGCGCGCCTTGAGCGGCTTTTTCCGGCGCGAACAGCCGGATCTGCTTTTTGCCTATACCATCAAACCCGTTATCTACGGCGCTCTGGCCGCCGCTTTGGCCGGCTTCCCCGTGCGGGAGCGGCGCAACCTGATGATCACCGGGCTCGGCTACATGTTTGAAGCGGACGGCCTGCTCAAACGCCTGTTGCGCCAAGTTGCGCGCCTGCTGTATCGGGTCGCGCTCTCCTGTTCCGGCAGGGTGTTTTTCCAGAACCGAGACGATAGGAAGGTGTTCGAACACTTATCCATTATACCGTCTTCCATCGCCATTGCGCAGAGTAAAGGCACGGGCGTGGATACCGGGCATTTTGCCGTGGCGCCGTTGCCTGAGGGCGCTCCGGTCTTTCTTTACGTGGGCCGTCTGATCGAGGCCAAAGGCTTGCGTGAGCTGGCCCTGGCCGCGCGTGAGGTTAAACAAACCCACTCCGGGGCGCGTTTTCAGATACTCGGTCCGGCCGAGCACGGGCTGGGGTCCGTGCCTTTAGACGAAGTATTGACCTGGCAGAAAGAAGGTCTTATCGAGTACTTGGGCGAAACCAAAGACGTGCGGCCCTTTATTGCCGCTGCCACGGCCGTGCTGCTCCCGTCCTGGCGCGAGGGCACGCCCGTGTCCTTGCTGGAAGCCATGAGCATGGGCCGGGCCGTGATCGCGGCTGACGTGCCGGGTTCCCGCGAGGTGGTCAGAAACGGCGAGAACGGATTTCTGACGCCGGTGCACGACGTTGCGGCTCTGGCCGACGCGGTTCGCGCTCTGGCCGACGACCCCGCCCTGGCCGCGCGTTTGGGCGTTGTTGGACGGCGTATGGCCGAAAACGAATTCAGTGCCGAACGGGTGGCCGAAGGCCTGATGAAAGATATGGGTATTTAGCATGAGCCCCAATACACGTATTTTTTTCCGCTTCGTGGATTTGGCCTGTATCCTGGCCACTCTGGCCGTCAGTTCCGCAGTCATGCTGCCGCCCACGCTGGAGATTTTCTCGGACTATACAGGCGCTTCCACCTTTACCGTGATCATCTTCCTCACGTCTTTTTATATGATGGACTGCTACAACGTCGGGCGTGAGGAGTTCAGAGATACCGCCATCCGGGTGCTGGTGGCCACCGTCGTCGGCATCATCGCCACGGGCTTTGTTTTCTACACCTTTGAGCCCTGGCGTTTCCCACGCATGATGTTCGTGTTCCAGATGGTCATCGTTTTGACCCTGACTCTGGGCTGGCGGGCCCTGTATTTCCTGTTCGCCTCCAGATACCGGGCCGGGCCGCAAAAGGTGATCCTGTTCGGCGCGGCCAATGCGGATCGGGCTCGGCGCGTTCTGGATGAGTACGCGCCGGAATCGGATATTATCGGCTACGTGGGCGAGGAAGGGGCTGACCCCGAGGAGGCGGGCTCCTATCTCGGCCCGGCCGACCATATTTTCGCGGTTATTGACAAGCACCGCCCCACCAAAATCATTGTGCTCGACACCTTCTACCTGGAGCCGGACATCGCGCACGGCCTTTTCCTGGCCAAGTTGCAGGGGCTCAACGTTGTTGATATGCGGGGCCTGTACGAGCGCATGGCCGCGCGCGTACCCATTGACCTGATTGCCGATGACTGGCTGCTGCTGGAAGACGGCTTCGACCTCAATGTCGACAACACCATGCGCCGTCTCAAGCGTTTCTTTGACATCGGCTTTGCCCTGACCCTGCTGATCTGTACCCTGCCCCTGCTGCTGCTGGCCGCCATTGCGGTGCGGCTTGATTCCCCCGGCCCGATCCTCTACCGCCAAAAGCGCGTGGGACTGCACGGCAAGTTGTTCACGGTTTACAAAATACGCTCCATGCGTATGGATGCCGAGGCCAAGGGCGCGGTCTGGGCGGATAAACAAGACCCCCGGGTGACCAGGGTGGGCCGCTTTTTGCGTAAAACGCGCATTGACGAATTGCCCCAACTGATCAACGTGCTCAAGGGCGAGATGAGCGTGGTCGGCCCCAGGCCGGAACGCCCGGAGTTTGTGAGTGAACTTGCCGAAAAGTTGCCCTATTACAACGTGCGGCATACGGTCAAACCGGGCATCACCGGCTGGGCTCAGGTCTGTTATCCCTACGGCGCATCCCTGGAAGACTCCCGCTATAAGTTGGAATACGACCTTTTTTATATCAAGCACCTTTCGGCCTTTTTGGAAGCGAAAATTCTGCTTCGGACCATCGGGGTTATTTTGTTCCCCAAAGGTGCGCGGTAGGCTCCCTAATGCCCTGACGCCCCACTTCACAGCAAAGGATGACAGCCATGAAACCCACACGCAGCCTGCGCATGACCGGCGGGCCGGAAAAAGCGCCCCACCGCTCCCTGCTCTACGCCCTTGGCCTTACCCGCGAAGAAATGGACAGGCCGCTGATCGGGGTGGTCAATGCATTTAACGAAATCGTACCGGGCCACATCCATCTGCGCACGCTTTCCGAAGCGGTCAAAGCGGGCGTGCGCCTGGCCGGGGGCACACCGCTCGAATTTCCGGCCATTGCCGTGTGCGACGGCCTGGCCATGAACCACGAAGGCATGAGATTCTCCCTGCCCAGCCGGGAAATAACCGCCGACTCCGTTGAACTCATGGCCACGGCCCACCCTTTTGACGGCCTGGTGCTGATTCCCAACTGCGACAAGTCGGTTCCCGGCATGCTCATGGCCATGCTGCGCCTGGATATCCCGTCTGTGTTGGTCAGCGGCGGTCCCATGCTGGCCGGAGCGGCCATGAAAAACGGCAACCGCTCGGACCTGATCACGGTCTTTGAAGGCGTGGGCAGAGTACGGGCCGGTTCCATGACCGAAAAGGAACTGGAAGATCTTACCGAGCGCGCCTGTCCCGGCTGCGGTTCCTGTTCCGGCATGTTCACGGCCAACACCATGAACTGCATGGCTGAAGCCATGGGTCTGGCTCTGCCCGGCAACGGCACCATCCCCGCGGTTTGCGCCGATCGTGTGCGCCTGGCCAAAAAGGCGGGCATGCAGGTCATGACCCTGTTGAAAACAGGCCTCACGCCGCGCCGGATTGTGAACGAAGCAGCCGTGACCAATGCCGTGGCCGTGGACATGGCCCTGGGCGGCTCTTCCAACACCGTGCTGCACCTGCCCGCCATATTCCGCGAGGCCGGGCTTGACCTTTCCCTGGAAGTTTTTGACCGCATCAGCCGCAAAACGCCCAACCTGTGCAAGCTTTCCCCGGCAGCGGCTCCGCATATCGAAGACCTGCACGACGCGGGCGGCATTCCGGCGGTCATGGCCGAGCTTCTTTCCGGCGGGCTTATTGACGGCACGCCCCTGACCGTCACCGGCAAAAGCGTGGCCGAAAACCTCCGTGATTTGGGGGCGAAAAATTGTAATCCGGCCATCATCCGTCCCCTGAACAATCCGCACTCGGCCGAAGGCGGCATTGCCATCCTCAAGGGTTCATTGGCCCCGGAAGGCGCGGTGGTCAAGCAGTTCGCCGTGCTGCCCTCCATGATGACCCGCACGGTTACGGCCAAAGTCTTTGATTCGGAAGAAGAAGCGGTGACAGCCATTCTGGGCGGCGCAATCAAGGCCGGGGACGGCATTATCGTGCGTTACGAAGGCCCGCGCGGCGGCCCAGGCATGCGCGAGATGCTCACGCCCACCTCGGCTATCGCGGGCATGGGGCTTGATGCCGATGTGGCCCTGATCACTGACGGCCGTTTTTCCGGCGGCTCACGCGGCGCGGCCATCGGCCATGTTTCCCCGGAAGCGGCGGACGGCGGCGTCATCGGCGTGGTCAAGGACGGCGACCGCATTCTCATCGACATCCCGGCCCGCAAGCTGGATCTTCTGGTGGATGAAGCCGAGTTGCGGCAACGCCTGGCAAATTTCACGCCCAAGCGGCGCGAACTCTCTTCCCCCTTGCTGCGCCGCTATGCCGCCCAGGTCAGCAGCGCCTCCACCGGGGCCGTGTACAAGGGATAATTGGATTGTGTCAGGAAGCGCTTTGGTATAAAGCGATGGTGACTTTTCCTACCGCCCTGGAAGTGAAGAACGTGAGTGACATGCCAGAAATACAGCCAGCCCCCGCCCTTGACGCCATTGCCCAACGCATCTTTGAAATACGTGGGCAGCGTGTAATGCTCGACTCCGACCTGGCCGTTTTGTACGGGGTGGAAACCAAGAACCTTATTAAAGCAGTGAATCGCAACCCAGAAAAATTTGAAGACTTCTTTTTTCAATTGTCCCACGAGGAGTGGGATTCTTTAAGGTTCCAAATTGGAACCTTAAAGAGTGGACGTGGGCAGCATAGGAAATATCTTCCCTATGCTTTCACCGAACACGGGGCTCTCATGCTTTCAAGTGTGCTTAATTCGCCGCGAGCGACAGAAGTCAGCCGCATGATCATCCGCGCCTTCGTCTGGATGCGACAGACTGTACCCGCCTATAAGGAACTCGCCGCCAAGGTAGCGGAACTGGAAGAGGCTGTAGGAAAGCATGATGTGACTATAGGCAAGCATGACGCGGCTATTGGTGGTATCATTGAAGCCCTGAATGAATTGATACTCCCCCCGGACAAAGATAAGCGCCGTATTGGTTTTTAATCGGCGCCGCCGTGGGAGTGGATGAAGGACGATTATGCCGCAGTATGGTGAACTTTTTCTATTGGTCAGCCCCAAGGGCAAGCGCAGCCTGCGCCGTCTGCTTGAAGGGCAGGACATCCACGGCACGGACGGCGTAATACCGGCACACGCCCTGGCCGAAGTCGATTTCGGCGTCGAAGTCAAAACCTTGCAGGGCAAGCCCTACCGGATACTCAAACCCACCCTGTACGATCTGGTGCGGGGCGTCAAACGTCAGACACAGATCATCTATCCCAAGGATATCGGCTATATCTGCATGCGCCTCGGCGTGGGCAACGGCGCCAGGGTCATTGAGGCGGGTTCGGGTTCGGGCAGCCTGACCGTGGCCTTGTCCTGGTTCAGCGGAGAGCGCGGCCACGTTTACACATACGAAGCCCGGCAGGAATTCTATGATCTCTGTCGCCGCAACCTGGAGTGGGCCGGAGTGGGGCACAACGTCACCCAACATTTGCGCGACGTAAAGGACGGTTTTGCGCAAACCGACGCCGACGCCCTGTTTCTGGATGTGCGCACGCCCTGGGACTACCTGCCGCAAGTGGCCGCAGCGGTTAAGCCGGGCGCGGCCCTGGCCTTTTTGGTGCCCACGGTGGATCAGGTTTCCCTGCTGCTCAAGGGCATGGAAAACGGCCCCTTTGACGAGCAGGAAGTAGAGGAAATTTTAGTGCGCGGCTGGAAGCCCGTGGCCGACCGCTTGCGCCCCAATGACCGCATGATCGCCCACACTGGCTTTCTGGTCTTTGCACGCAAGCAGGAACGCTCCAGGGAATTCGAAGATCTCAAACCCTTGGGCACGCGCGAACGCAAGCAGCAAAAAGCACTCAGGGAGCGACTGGGGCTTGAGGAAATCGGGTAGTGCCTCAGGTTGGCGTGATACTTCGTCAGGCTTCGTTTTTGCTCGGGGGGCAGGACCGAAGAGTCCAGCCCCCCCTCGCAAAAACTTGCCTTCCTCGTCTGACACCAACCTGAGACACTCCCGACATTGCTCAAAATGAGGGGGTGCAGGGGAAATCATTTCCCCTGCCAGGGGAGTCTGAGGGGACAGAGTCCCCTCAGCAGGTCCTATTCAAAATAAGTAGCGCTCTGCGCCGCCTTCTCCCCCACGGTCAGACTGTGCAGACGCACGCCGCGCGCCGCCACGAGCGGGGCCAGGGCCTTGAAGATATGCCGTGAGAGATTCTCCGACGAGGGGTTGATGCGGTCAAAGGGGGGAGTAGCATTGAGATCCTTGTGATCCAGGGTGTCCAGCACGGCTTTGAGGTCTTTTTTCAGCAGGGAAAAGTCGAGCAGCAGCTCCGTGTCCGGGGTCAGACTGTCGCCCTCTACCACGGCCTCCACCAGAAAGTTATGGCCGTGCGGGCTCTCGCACTTGCCCTGGTAATGCCTGAGCGCATGGGCCGCGGAAAAGTCGGATCGGACGGCAAGCCGCCAAAAAGCACTGGACATGAAAGCTCCTGTCAATGTATTGCCGCTGCATGAAACGCGAGTATATTCTCACTCTTTCCTGCCCGGACCGGGTAGGTATCGTGGCAGCGGTCAGTGTATTTCTTTCCGAGCACGCCTGCAACATCAAGGACAGCGCCCAGTTCGGCGACAATGAAACCGGCCTGTTCTTCATGCGTGTGCATTTCATTGCCGAGCCTGAAGCCCCGGACATCAGCGTGGTCAGCGCAAATTTCTTGGCCCTGGCCGAACGTTTTGCCATGCATTGGACTGTTCATGCGGCTGATGCCAAGTGCCGCATGCTGATCATGGTTTCCCGTTTCGGGCATTGCCTGAACGACCTGCTCTACCGCTACCGGACCGGCGCGCTTATGGCTGAAGTCACGGGCATTGTTTCCAACCATGAGGATTTCCGCGACGTGGCCGACTGGCACGGCATCCCTTTCCACTATTTGCCCGTGACGCCCGAGACCAAGCCGGCGCAGGAACAGGCGCTCCTGGATATCATTGAGCGGGAAAAAACCGAGCTGGTAGTGCTGGCCCGCTACATGCAGGTGCTTTCGCCGGAACTGTGCGAGCGCCTGGCTGGCCGCTGCATCAACATCCACCACTCTTTCCTGCCCAGCTTCAAGGGCGCGCAGCCCTATCATAAGGCCCACGCACGCGGGGTCAAACTCATCGGCGCCACAGCCCATTATGTGACCCCCAACCTGGATGAAGGTCCGATCATTGAGCAAGGCGTGGAGCGCGTCGATCATGCCCACACCCCGGAAGACTTTGTGGCCCTCGGCCGTGACGTTGAAAGTGTCGTGCTGGCCCGTGCGGTGCGCAATCATATCGAACACCGGGTATTGCTCAACGGGCACAAAACTGTCATTCTCAGATAAATGCTCTTTGCCTTTTTAGCAACGCGGGAGTTTTACAATGGATATATTGGATTCTCTTGAGTTGAGTACAATATTCAATCATATCCCTAATCCGGTATTCATAAAAAACGAACATTTGCAGTTTATTTTCATTAATAAGGCATATGAAAGTATGTTTAATGTGAAAATGAAGCAGATATTGGGAAAGACCGTCCTCGATCTCGATTATATCCCTGAGCAGGACAGGGTATTTTACCAGAAAGAAGATATGGAAGTGTTACTGCATGGAAAAACTAAACATCATATCTTCAATTATTTATACAAAGGCCAGGAAATGCATACCTGCCTTTACTGGTCTTCAGGCTTTGTACAAAAAAACGGTATGCGGGGATTGATCGGCGTCATTGTTGATATCAACAAGCAAAGTAAAAAAATACATGAACTGCATAATGAATTGCGGACCATAAATGTTGAAAAAGATGAGGTTATAAAGAAAAGCAAGCTTGATCCGTTAACGCATTTGTACACCAGGGCCGCTTTTGATGAGGCCTTGCCAAAGCTTGCTGCACCCGGAAGCGATGGTTTTTCCTGCATTATGTTTGATATTGATCATTTCAAACGGGTTAATGATACTTTCGGACATATAGCCGGAGATACGGTACTCAAAGCAGTGGCATCCCTTTTGAAAGAACACTCTCGTGAACGCGACATTGTCTGCCGTTATGGGGGAGAAGAATTTATCATGCTGCTGCCTGGGGTTAAAGTTGATCGCGCAATTATGGTAGCGGAAAGAATTCGGCGCTGCATTCAAAAGCATGTATATCTCCCGGATGGACAATGCGTTACCATAAGCGCCGGATGCAGTGCATATATCACTGGAGAACCCGGCACGGCTGTTGTGCAACGCGCGGATAAAGCTCTCTATATGGCAAAGGATTCCGGAAGAAATAGCGTTTGCGCCATTGAGGGTGTTTGAAAATAAGAAAGCGGTTCAGCTTTTGTAAAGCTGAACCGCTCCGCAACAGGGTCAATATGCTGTTTACGCCGCCTTGGCCGGTACTTGCGCGCCCTGCGGCTGCTTTTCCTTGAGCCAGCTCTTGATGATGCCCAGAGCCTGATCGATATTCTGTTCGCTCAGATGCAGGGCATGGGCCTTGATGTCTTCAATCTTCTCCAGTATGGCGGTGGCGGCCACGGCATCGTCATCATCGTCAACCAAAGCCAGGCGCTCGTCCGGAGCGGGCAGGCCTTCCAGGCCTTCGATCATCTTGCCTTCCACCTTCGGGCGGATGAGGGCCATGACCACCGGGCGGACCACCATAATCAGGAACAGGAAGGCCAGGAACGCGTTGAGCATGGGCTTGCCGAAGCGCGCGGCATAATCCATCAGGAGATTCAGAGGACCTTCGGGCTCGGCGATATCCACACTACCAAAAGCGATGCTGCTGACTTCAATGGTGTCCCCGCGCGCGGAGTTGTAGCCCACGGCATTGGCCACCAGTTGGCGGATGCGGCGCAGTTCTTCATCCGAACGCGGACTGAAAACCGATTCACCCTGCTCATTCTTTGCGTAGGAGCCGTCCACTATAACCGCAATGGTCAGGCGGTCAATGCTGCCCACGGAAGCAATGATGTTTTCCTCTTCCTTATTGATTTCATAGTTGGTGGTGCGATTTTCGCTGTTGGAGTTCTGGTCGCTCATCGTGCCGGAGGGACCGTCGCCGCGGAAGTTGGGGTCGGGAACTCCGCCTTCAATAGCGGCCCGGCCCTGGGTGCTGGTTTCAGCGCGCATTTCCGAGCGAACCACGGTCTTGTCCGGGTCAAAGGATTCACGGCGGACGGTCCTCTGACTGAAATCGAGGTCAGCGTTGACCTTGGCAATCACCCGGCCGGCTCCCACCACAGGCATGAGCATTTCCTCAATGCGCCGCTCCAGGCTGGACTGGGTCATCATTTTGTGATCGTGCTGGGTGCGGGTGAGGCCGTTAAGCGAGCCTTCTTCTTCAGGCTGGTAGAGCACCTTGCCGCTGGTATCGGCAATGGAGATTTTGGATTTATCCAGCCCTTCCACGGCCATGCTCACCAGATTGACCACCGCCTCCACGTCTCTGGGTTCAAGTTTTTTTGTGCCGGAAAGCTTGAGCAGCACTGAGGCCGAGGGCTTTTGCTGCTCTTCAATAAACAGGCTGCGGTTGGGAATGACCAGATGCACCCGAGCCCCTTCAACTCCGGGAAACTCGCTGATGGTGCGGGCCAGTTCGCCTTCCAGAGCCCGGCGGTAGGTCAGTTTTTGCACGAAATCGGTTCTGCCCATCTGGTTTTCGTCAAATATTTCAAAACCCACACCCTGGCCGGTAAGCACTTTTTCGCCCGCCATGCTGATACGCAGGCCATGTACTTTTTCCTGCGGCACCAGGATGGCCGACCCGTTCTGCTCCAGGCGGTAAGGAACCTTCTGGGCATCCAGGAGCTTCACCACGCGGGCCGCGTCTTCCGGAGTAAGGTTGGCGTAGAGCGTCCCGAAATCCGGCCTGTTGATCCAGATCATCAGGCCCATGAACACAGCAATGGTCACCGTGGCCAGGGCTCCGATAAACATGCGCTGGGTCATGCTAATGCTGCCCCAAAAGGCGCGAATACGGTCGCTTACGTTGGCGAAAATGCCGGACATGGTCTACTCCTTGGCACGCGGTCTGGCCGCGTTGCGGTTATTTTGCCTGCTGCTGTGCCCTAGAATTGCATCCGCGACAGTTCTTTATACGCTTCTATGACCTTGTTGCGCACGGCGGCCGTCATATTCATGGCCAGGCCGGCCTTTTGCATGGCAATCATGAGTTCGTGCACGTTCTGGTTCTCGCCCGAGGCAAAAGAGGCGACCATGTTGGAACGGTCGGTCTGGAGGTCGTTGACCTTTTCCAAAGAGTTCTTGAGAACCTTGGAAAACTCATTCTCCTGGGCTTTGGGCTTAACGACCCCGGCATCCTGCATCTTCTTTTCAGCTTTGCTGAAATTTTGCAGGGCATTGGTGTATGCGCGCAGTCCTACGGCTTGGATACTCATGTTCTCTTCCTTATAAATATAACGTCACCGGGCCGGGAGAAATTAGCGGTTTATCTCCAGGGCCTTGTTGTACATCTGCTTAATGGTGTCCACCGTGGTCACGTTGGCTTCATAGCCGCGCTGAGCGGTCATCAGGGCAGCCATTTCCTCAACCACGTTAATGTCCGGGTAAGCCACATAGCCGTCCGCATTGGCGTCCGGATGGCCCGGCTCATAGACCAGTTTGTGCGGGCGCCTATCTACGGCTATGGAGCTCACGCGCACGCCGCGCAGTTCTTTGTCCAAAGCTCCTTCCATCTGCTTTTTGAAGGAGGCGTCCAAAGGACTGGACTCCATGACCACGCTTCTGCGGCGATAGGGGTTGCCGTCCGCGGTGCGGGTGGTCTTGGCGTTGGCCAGGTTCATTGAAATGATGTTGATATGCGTGCGTTCCGCGCTGAGGGCGGACGCGCCCATGTCGAGAGCGGTGATAAAGTCCATTATTTCTGACCTTCCGTAATAATCTGTTTCAGCCCTTCAAACCTGCTGCGAATGACCGTGGTCAGCGCGGAATAGTGCAGGTTGGTTTTGGCCATGGTCGCCATTTCCTTATCCAGGTCCACGCGGTCTTCACCATGTACAATACGGGGCTTAAAAGCTTTTTTCCATTCCGGCCCGAAGCCGTCGGGATCAAAAACTACCGGCATGTGTTGCTGGTCGGTGCGGCTCATCTTGCCCCTGGCGTCGAGGCCGAGAGCCCCCTGCAGCTCATCCTCGAACATCAATTTACGCGCCCGGTAGCCGGGGGTCTTGATGTTCGCCATGTTACTGGTGACGACGTTTTGACGTTGCAGTTGCAAATCAAGAACTTTACCCACCAGCCCAACTTCCGAGTCAAACAGGCTTTTCATAGATGTTCCTCCAAAGCTCACCCCCGGCAGTTTTTGCGGGGGGGGGAAATTTTTTCCCACTTTTATGGCAACTGAATAGCAAGAAGCATTCCAGAGCTATAACACTATAGAATATATACAAAAAATTGTCAGGAATCTGAACGGCGTCGGTTTTTTGGATACGCCGTCACACTTCCGACTGAGCCCTATTAAGGAAGAAGGTTCCCTCTTCTCGGCAGGGGCGCGCCAGAGCCTTTGCGGCTTGAGAGGCCTGCAATGAAACGCGGAGGCCTGCGTAAACTTTTTTTCTTTACGGCAAGAACGAGTTTATCTTGATTCGCCACAGTGTTGCTTCGAGTTTGGCACGCCGATTGCTAGACAAGAGCACAGCCGCATTGCGCCAGTGTGTACCAATCTGATGCGGGCAACTTTATCCCATTTAAATATCAAGGGACTTTTTGGAGGGGATCATGAATCACGTAGATTACGAAATAAACAAGGAATTGGGCGAGTGTTATTTGTTCATGGGCGAATACGAAAAGGCCCGCGACTATTACAACAAGGCCGTGGCCAGTAACAGCGGCATGCCTGATCCGTACATGGGCCTGGCTGCCATCGCCGTGCAGGACGGCGACCTTGAAGCCGCTCACGCCCTGTACCGCAAGGCCAATCAGGTCGGCCCCGGTGAAAAGCCGCTGACCGGCATGGGCATGATTGAAGTGGAACTGGCCAGGTACGAAGACGCTTTTGACCATTTCCGCGCCGCGCTGGACTATAACCCCGGCAACATGATCGCGGTGAACAGCATGCTCCAGTTGGCCCATGTGCTGAATCGCCTGGAGGAGGCCGTGCCGTATCTTGAAGCCGCGCTTGAAACCGGTGAGACCGAAGCCGTGCGCTACGCTCTGGCCGCCTGCCTTATCTCTCTCGGCCGTGACGAGGAAGCAAAGAAACATCTGGAACTTTTACTTGGCGAGAATCCGTCCAACGACTCCGCCAAACAACTTTACGCGCAATTCGCCGCGTAAAACGGGTGATACGCGGGTTGCCAATCCCGCCATCACACGATCCCCCCCCGTACGATTTCCCGGCCTCAAGCTGGCGCGAGAGGCCGGGAGATCAAGAGGGGGCGAACATTGTCTTTCCTTAAAACAGGCCGGCTTTTTGCAAAGCCGGCCTGTTACCTTTTTGTCTCTGTGCGGGAGAGAGGAATTAGGGGCCTGTTGCCACTATGAGGATTTTTGTTCGCTGCCAAGGAAGAAGCGCTTTTTATGGAGGGAGTGTACTCTTATGGTACTCGACCGGAATAAAAAGCGCTTCTGACGAAGGCAGCGGGCAAAAAGACCATAGTGGCAACAGACCCTAGAACGCCTTCCTGCGCTCAGCACAATCCGGGTACTGTTCCAGCCATTGCGTGATGGCCTTGCTCACTGTCTCGTGTCGCATTTTTTTGTTCTTATACATAGCCTCGTCAGCCCGTTGGAACAGGGTGGCAAAGGACTCCTGATCTCTGGCCTCGGCCAGCCCATGAGAAATGAATATGGGCGGCAGACCCGCTTTTTCACGCATCAGTGTGGCCTGCATGCTGATGCGTTCCGTGAGCGGCTGAGCCACGCTGTAAATGGCGCCGGAAATAATCACCGCGAACTCATCACCGCCAATACGGTAAATGGTGTCGTTTTCACGCAGCGATCGCTGCAACAACAATGTCACCCGGCGCAGCAGGGCATCGCCCGCCTGGTGCCCGAACCTGTCATTGATGAGCTTTAATCCGTCCACATCCATCAGGATCAGACAGATGGGGAAACGGCCCTGGCCGCCCATGCGCTCCAAATGTGTTTCAAAAGCCAGCCTGTTGCCCGCACCGGTCAGATGGTCAATCTCACTCAGCACTTTATAGTACACCTGCCTGCGCGTCTGGAACAGCACGAACAGCATAAAGGCGCATAAACACAGCCAGGCGAAGCCAAAAGCGCCCATGAGGAACGGCTGAAAACTCAGTTCATAGCGGGAAGGAGAAAAGACGAACAGCTCCCAGCCCGTGGTTCCGATCGGGGCCTTGGCCGCGATATATTCCACTCCGTCAACACTGTGCCTGACTATAGAGTCCTTGGCGGACAACGCCTCTATCGGCAATCTCCGCAGCATGGGCACATCCGAGGCGTCAGGCGGCGCATCGTGCTTTGCTGAAGGCAGGATCACCTGGTTTTTTTCGTTAACCAGGAAAAAACGCCGCCCGCCCACACTCAGCGCGTCAATGGCAAAAAGGCGATGCGCCAGGTTTTCCAAGGGCAGGCACACGGCCATGCTGCCGCGTCTGTTACCCTTTTTGTCCGTAATGGCCTGCGTGAAGAGCAGCATCCGCTGCCCTTCGCCGGTCAACGGAGGAAGCGGCCCCTTGATGCCCATTTCATCCGTGCCCGAAGACATGGCGGCCAGCCACTCCGCATGGGCATTATTGGTGGCGGGCACGATCCTGCTGCCGCTCTCGTCAAAATACATCAGGCCGCGCCCTTGAATCAGCAAGGCTACATGGGTTTGCAGAGAAGTATTCTTCTGCGTTCTTCCCAGAGCAAGGAAGATCTGGGCAAAATTATCGAACGCGGCTTCCAGAGTGAGCAGAAATTCCAGGGTTTCGGCCGATGCAGCCAAACGATCTTCGATAAGCGCGGCGCTATAGCCGGCCAGAGAGTCAACGCGCCGGGCGGAGTTTCGCTCCATACCGCCCATGATATAGGCATACAGCATGCTGAAAAACAAGGTCAGCAGCATGATCACCATGCCGCCCATGACCTGCTGCCGTCTCTTCATAACCATACAACCACCTGAACGAATCCCGAGGAAACGAAATCTATAGTCAAAAAAGAATCAATCCTCGTGTACGTCTTCTCCAGTTTTGTTCTTTTTCCCCGGCGGGAGAGCTCTCTTTTCTTCCTCTTCCCCCGCCACCAGAGCGTAAGGAACATCGCCAACGCCGCCGGGCGGCAACGGTGTGCTGCCTTTGTCCACAATGATTACGCCCGTTTTTTCCAGGACTTCCCGCCGGAAATCATACTCGGCGATCAAGCGGCGGGTACGGTAGTGCAGCCAGACCACGGCAATGATAATGACGCAAAGAACGGCCGCGATGCCGCCCACAATATAGGGCATGTGCGGGACAAGAGCCGAACCGAAGCGTCGCAGGGCGGAAAACGCCCCTTCCAGAGTCAGTACGCCCACGCCGAACAGCACCACGCCCAGCAGGATGACCACCACGGGCGCGCCTTTGACAATGCGATAAATTTTTTGCAGCCGCTCCGGCAGATGTTTCTGCCACTCGGCTTCCGAGGCGGCGCCGCCCGGCGCGCGGAACAGTCCCACATCGGCCAGGTGCACGGCAAGCAGGATAAAAGCGGGCGCCAGCAAAGCCACCGCACCCCAGGTCACCCACGGGAAGGGAATGACGCGGCTCACCGTTCCGTCTCCCGAGGCGCCCATGAATCCAAACAAAAGCGCTCCCCCGGCGATCAACAGTTCCACGGCCACAATGGACACGGCAATATAAGTCCACAGTTCGCGGCGCTGCTTTTCGGAAAGCGCGGGCGGCGGCGTGCCTTCGAGCTGTCCCGACTCGGACGTTGTTTGTTCGGCATCAACCATAATTATGGATATTCTCCTCGAACAAGGAACCCGACCCTTTTTGCGAAAGGAGTGTACCCTTATGGTACAGGGTCGCAGCAAAAAGGGCCGGGTGACGCAGCTATTTGGGGACAGCCCTTAAAACGCCGCAACAATACCCTTGGGCTCCAGTTCTTTGACAATATACGCCTTGACCTCAGGCGAGTGCACCGCCTTGACCAGGGCCTTGACCGCCGGAGAGTCCTTATCCGCCTCACGCACGGCAATAACGTTGGCAAAGGGAGAATCCTCGGCCTCAATAATGATGGCGTCACGGGAAGGTATCAGGCCCGCCTCGGTGGCAAAGTTGGTGTTGATTACCGCGGCGGTCACGTCCACCAGGGTGCGGGGAAGCTGTGCGGCCTCCAGTTCAACGATCTTCAGTCCTTTGGGGTTATCAAGCACATCCCGTGCCGTGACCAGTTCGCCTGGCTTCAGCGTGATCAGGCCGTGCTTTTCCAGCAGACGCAGCGCGCGCGCGCCGTTGGTCGGGTCGTTGGGCACGGAAACCATATCGCCCGCCTTCAACTCATCCAGGCTCTTGATCTTCTTGGAGTACAGGCCCAGCGGCTCAATATGCACCTTGGCCACCCAGGTCAGCTTCAGATTCTTTTCCTTGTTCATGTTTTCCAGGTAAGGAATATGCTGGAAGAAGTTGGCGGTCAGATGTCCTTCGGCCAAAGCCACGTTGGGCTGCACGTAATCGGAAAAATCTTTCAGTTCGAGCGTGTAGCCTTCCTTTTCCAGCAGAGGCTTGGCAACAAGCATAATTTCCTTGTGCGGGAAAGGAGTCACGCCCACGACAATGGTTTTGTCATCAGCCGCGACGGCCTGGGAGGCAAAGCAGACCAACAGGGTAAGACCGAGAAGCAATTTTTTCATGATAGTCCTCTGTTTCGGGCGCTCGGAAGTCACGGTAGCTGGAACGCCTCAGGGTTGAACGTTGGAAAAATGACGACTCCAGCTTCATACCACCTGTGCCCGGCTTGCGGAAGCCCCTTCGGGCAGGAAAAATTTGTAGCCATTACCGGCGGGCGAGCTTTTGTACGGCGTCCAACAACCCGGTCACCGAGGTATGCCAGGAGTGAATCATCAGCCGCATCAGGCCCACATCTTCCGATTTGGCCAGAAGTCCCAGAATGGGAACGCCCCTGCCGTAAGCCGCGCCAACCTCGGCCCAGGCGTCACAGCCTGAGGGACCGAGGTAAATAACCACATCGCAGCCGACAGCGGAGCCCGCGCAAAAATCAAAGACCCGCCTGCCTTCCGGCGAATGGATAAAATGTTCCAACTCACGCCGGGACAAAAAGGCCTCTTCCGGCCTGCCCTCGCGCAGCCAGGACAGCACGCCGTGTCCCTGGGCTTCCAGACGCTCGGTGAGCATTTCCACGGCGTGCTGATGTTTCCATGATGCGGCTATGTAAATCTGCATGTGATTCTCCTTTGGCATGGACATATTCCATTAACTCGGATACCTGCCAGGCATGAGCGACGATATTTCCGGTCAACCCACCGTGGCCGTGGCCGTGAGCGGCGGCGCGGACAGTCTATACACTCTGCTCGACTTGCGCAAACAGGGTTTTCGGGTTTTCGCCCTGCACGGCATTTTCCTGCGCCCTGAGGATGAGCGGGCGGCGGAAGCCGCTGCCGGAATGCGCGAGCGTCTGGCCGAGGCCTGCGGCCGGATCGGGGTTGTCCTGCATACGGCGGATCTGGCGGAACGCTTCTCTGATCTGGTTATCCGTCCCTTTGTGCAAAGCTACGCCCTGGGCCTGACGCCCAACCCTTGCGCCCTGTGCAACGCGCGAGTCAAATTCGGCCTGCTTTTGAACGCGGCCCTTGCCCTTGGCGCGGATCGTCTGGCTACCGGGCATTACGCCCGGCTTGAGCAATGCCTCGAAGACGGCGGCGATCCGCTCTCTCCGGCACTGCTGCAAGGCCGGGATCCGGGCAAGGATCAGAGCTACTTTCTGGCCCTGGTGCCGCCGAAAGCCCTGGCCAAAGCCCTGTTCCCTCTGGGAGACTTCACCAAGGCCGACGTGCTGGCCGCGCTGGCCGGGCACGACCTGAGCGCCCCCCAGCCCGGTGAAAGCCAGGAAGTCTGCTTTGTGCCCGGCGACGAATACCGGGAGTTCATTCCGCGCATGGCCGCCCGTTTCAATATTCCCCTTTCCGGCCCCGGCCCCATGCTGCTGCGGGACGGCCGCCGGATCGGCACGCATAAAGGCCTGTGGCAGTATACGGAAGGGCAAAGAAAAGGGCTCGGCGTGGGGTGGAAGGAGCCGCTGCACGTGCTGGGCAAGGAGCACGCGGGCAATATCCTGCGTCTTGGCGCCAAAGATGACCTGCGCCTGGACAGCATTATTTGTCATGACGTAAATATACTGCTCCCGCCCGATTGCTGGCCGGAAACCGTGCTGGTCAAGACACGCTACCGGGAACAGCCCGGACCGGCCGAGGCCCGGCTTGTGCCGGCCGGGGACGGATCCGGCGGGCACATGCTGCACATCCGTTTCGCTCGGCCGGAACACGCGGTCGCGCCGGGCCAGATAGCCGCCGTGTACGTGCCTGGACGAGAAGGCGGCACAACCCTGCGTCTGGCGGCCGGGGGCGTCATTGCGCGGGCTGAAGGACTGGACACTCTTTATCCATAGGAGATCATTGCGTATGCGTAAACACATGCGGACGAAAATCTTCCTGGTGATTGCAGGGATGCTGTGCGTCCTTATGTTTCTGAGCGCCGCAGCCCTCGGGGATAGCGGCAAGCATGGAAAAAAAGACCATAAAAAAAAGCCGCGCCATGCCGGATATGAATACTTCATGCCGGCGGAGTATAAAGAAAGCTGCGGCAGTTGCCACATGGCGTATCCCGCAGGTTTATTGCCCGCAGCTTCCTGGCGGAAAATGCTGAACAACGCGAGCGATCATTTCGGCACGGAGCTGACGCTGGACGAGGCCGAAAAAACGAGTGTATCGGCTTATCTTTCGGCAAACGCCGCCGACAAAAACGGCGGCAAAATCGGCAAAAAAATTATGCGGAATTTGGATAGCCCCACGCCGGAGCGAATTTCCACGCTGCCGTATATTCAGCAAAAGCACCGCAAAATAGACCCTGCCGTCTTCAACCGGCCCGCTGTCGGCGGGTTGCAGAACTGCGCCGCCTGCCATCCCGATGCCGAAAAAGGAGACTTTGACGACGACCGGGCGTTCATACCGCGATAAACACCTATTTTTTGTCAGGCCCCTGGCGAACAACACGCCAGGAAAGAATCTCCCTGCCGGACAACCGTCGCGCCGTGCCGTTCCCTGTGGCGATGGCCTGCCAGGTCCGGTACTTGCGCTCCAGCGGGTCCATCCGATCTTCCCTGGCCGGAATGGCGGCCAGAATAGCCAGATAGGCCAGAACGCCCAGGCTGCTTATTTCGCTGAAATTCGCCGGAATAAGCGGTGCGAACAGGAACAGGGAGACAAAGGGCACGGCGATGATTCGGGGCGCGCCAATGCTGTGCAGGCGTTTCAGATCAAGGCACAGGCGCATGTAGGCGCCGGGCAGCAACAGCGGGATGAGCGCGGGGCTCAGGGCCAGGCCGCGCACATAATCCACACTGGGCGGCCCGCCTCCGGGCGGAGGCAGAATATAAACCGCCAGGATCTGGGCCGCTATGGGGGTATAGAGGATCAGCAGCAAGTACAGAAGAAAGGAAGTGCCGGCAAAGGGCAAACGCTTGATTTGCCCGCTCGGGCTGAAAAAAGCCCAACCGAGCCAGCGCAGAAATCCGACTTTGGCTACACGCATGGCAGACTCGTTACGGGTTAAACATTACCATTTAGAGCAGCTTACCATTCACGGCCTGAGGTACAAGCGCATAAACGTCCGTTCCGCTTCCACGGTGCCGATCATAATCAGTTCATCATCAGATTCGAGCGCGGCATTGGGGTCCGGCGGCACGGACGTGCGCTCGCCCCGCTTCACGGCAATCACGTTGCAGTCCGTATTGTTCCGGATGCCGTTGTTTTTGAGCGTAGTGCCCACCAACGGCGGCGGCGTGGCCAGGCGGAAGATGTTCAGGCCTTCGGTCAACATGAAAATCCGGCCCGGCCGCAGCAGGTTGATCACCGCGTTGGCGGTCAGGCCTGCCTGGCTCATGACCAGATTGGCTCCGGCACTGTACAGGGAAGCCACGTTGCGATCCAAGGTGGCGCGGCTGATAATCTGAATATCCGGCCTGAGCTTGCGGCAGTAGATGGTCAGATAGATGTTCAGGTCGTCGTTGTGCGTGGTCACTACCACAGTCCCTGTTTCATCAATGCCCGCCAGACGCAGGGTGGCGATATCCGCCGCGCTCCCGAGCACGTAACGGCCGTCGTCCATCGGCACCAGCGACGCATTCTGTTCCACGATGCGGTAGGGGATCCCGCGGCGGTCCAGGGTGGCGGCCACCGCCGTGCCGACCCGCCCCCCACCAAGAATAAGCACTGGTGGATGCTGTGCTTTATTCCCGGAAGGGATGACCGAGCGGTCGTATTTTTCCATCATATCCGCGGTTCCGGCCAGCAGAAGCACCGCGCTGTTGTCAAAAATAGTCTCCGGCCGGGCAGCCATATACTGGTTGCCCTGCCAGATGCCCACCACGTTCAATCCGAAACGGCCGCGCAAGTCAGCCTCCAGCAAACTCTTGCCCACCAGGGGCGTGCCGTGGACCGGGCTTTCGGCCACGCAAAAGCCCTCGAACCGGCCTATGATATTGGATTCGTGTTCCGCGCTGAACACCCGCCGGGCCAATGACTCTCCAAGCAGGCGGGTGAACTGGAAGACCTGATTGCATCCGGCCAGACGCAGGATGTCCACCGAATCTTCGTGCCCGGCGCTGCCCGCTATCAAAACAGAAGGCGCGAACTCCCGCACTGTGGCCGCAATATTGGTATTCTTCATGTCATCGTGCAGGGCCAGAACCAGGGCAGCCTTGTCCGCGCGCATAGCATGGTAGGTTTCAATGGCGTCAAGCGCGCCCAGCACCACTTTATAGCCCCGGTCATACAGAGCGATGGCCTTGGCGCTATCATCAAGCAACAAGGCGTAGGGGATATCGTAGCGGCGGCAGCGCTCGGCAATGCTCAGGGCCGTGCTGTCATCACCCACGATAATTATGTGGTTTTCCGTGTCCTTGGGCAGTTCGCGCGGCGTCAGCGCCTTGCTCTGGGCTTCCAGCCAAGGGGCATAGACAAAGCGGATAAAAGTGAAGGGCAGCAGCAGCATAAACAGCACAATACCGGATACAAGCACCAGCAAGGTGAACATTTTGCCCAGGTCGCCGTTGAAGGTAATGTCGCCGAACCCCAGGGTGGACATGACCGTAAGCGTCCAGTACAGGCCGGTCAGGGGGGAAAAGTTCCGGCCCTCATACAGCATGATCCAGTGGAAAGCCGCGGAATAGGCCAGAACAAGCACCACAACAAACACCATGAAATGCAGCATGAAGCGCATATTACGCCGGTTGGTTTGCTGGGCCATGAAAAAGGCCATTTGCGAAATGATGAACTTCATAGGAGCATGATACCTTTGAAGTTATATATCTGAATGATATCAGGCTGTGCTAACAAATAAGCAATTTTGTTCTCCGGCAAGGAAGATGAGCCTGTTATAAGGGAGTGTACTCTTATGGTACTCGACCGAAATAGCAGGCGATATCTGACGCAGCCGGAGGGCAAAAGAGCTATTTGTTAGCATAGCCTAGGCTGCGCGGCTTCTGGGCAACAGAAGATACATGCGCGTAGCCAGCCATTCCACCACCAAAACCGGATTGACGCCATACAGCAGACTATCCTGGCATTCCGCCAGAGCTTCATCCAGCATGCGCAGGCGAAGCTCGGGCAGCCGGGCCAGGATGCTTTCCAGGCCTTCGCGCGGAGCGCTCCCTTGCTTGCGGGCCGTGATGCAGTTGAGCATTGCCCGGCGGCACAGGTTGATCAGCGCATGGGCCAAACCGGTGTCCACCGCTCCTTTACTGCCGCTGCGCTCAAAAAATTCCCTCCCGCTGCGTAGAAACGTGCACAAGGCCGCTTCCCAGGGAGCCAGCGCCTCCCGCGCCGCTGTATCCTCTTGCAAAGGCCAGGGCAAGGTCAAGACCATGCTGCGCGAGACCAGCGTGGACAAGAGCCGCTCACGTTGCGGCGCCAACAGGATGAACGAGGTATTGGGTCTGGGGTCTTCAAAGGACTTCAGCAGAGAGTTGGCCGCGGCCTCGCCCAGGGCCTGGGCTTCCCTGAACAGCACCGTGCGGTACCGGGTTTCGCGGGGCGGTTCGCCCAGTACCGAGCGCAGGGCGCGCACGTCGTCTATTTTGATGCTCCCGGCCAGGCCGTCCAGAAAAAAACAGTCCCGATGCAAATGGCTGACCATGCCCCGGCAAACGGCGCAATCCAGACAGGGAGCCGGAGCGGAGCGCTGTTCGCAGTTCAGAAGCAGCATCCAGTAGTGGGCGGCGGCCAGACGTCCGGGAGCGCTGCCGCCTTCCAGCAGCAGTACCTGGGGCGGGCCTGAAGCCAGACGCTCCAGAAAAGCGCGTACCCTGGCGTGTTCCGGATCAACCGCAAAGGCTCGCACCGGCGCAAGCATGGCCTGCATGGCCGCGCTGTCGGGCAGGGAGTCTTCGTCAGGCGCGGAGGTTTGACGGACGGGCGCGTCGCCTTCCGGGGTTTTGCGCGCGGCGGAACCGGCTTTCCTGGATGCGGGCTTACTCATAGAGCATTTTAACCTTGAAGTTTTACATCTGATAAAAATGCTCTGGCCTTGTGAAGCGAAGCGCAACAAGGCCCGCGAGATTGGCGTAGGTGGGCTTTGCCCACCGTAAACGACAATCTCAAGCGTAAACTACTATAGTATAACGGTTTGCGCCCGGTCCGGTCCCACCGAGATCATGCTCACCCGCATGCCGGTGAGTTCCTCAATACGCCTGATATAGTTTCCGGCAGCCTGAGGCAGTTCCTCCCAGGTCACGGCCTGTTCGATATTCTCGGACCAGCCGGGCATGGTTTCGTAAACGGGCACGGCATCTTGCATGCCCAGTTCGGCCTGGGGCGGAAATTGCAGCGTCTGCCCCTTATAGGTGTAAGCGGTGCAAATCTTGAGTTCCTTCAGCCCGGAAAGCACATCCAGCTTGGTCAGGGCGATTTCGGTAATCCCGCACAAGCGGATGGATTCACGCAGGACCACGATGTCCAGCCAGCCGCAACGGCGGCGGCGGCCCGTGACCGCGCCGAATTCCGCGCCCCGCTCCTGAAGGGTGTCGCCAATGGCGTCAAACAATTCTGTCGGAAAAGGACCCGCGCCCACGCGAGTGGTATAGGCTTTGACGATGCCCAGGATCCGATCCAGGCTGGCCGGGCCGATGCCGCTGCCCGCCGAGGCGTTGCCGGCCACGGTGTTGGACGAGGTCACGCAAGGATAGGTGCCGTGATCGATATCCAGATGTACCCCTTGCGCGCCTTCAAACATGATGGAGCCGCCGGCAGCCTGTACCGCGGCCAGTTCAGCGCTGACATCCGCCAAGTGGGGCGTCAGGCGCGCGGCCACGGGCACGATCACGGCCAGGATTTCGTCGGCACTCACCGGCTGTTTGCCGTACAGGCCGGACAGCAGAGCATTCTTTTCCTCAAGCGCGTTTTCCACCTTGTTGCGCAGCAGGGGCAGATCTTCCAGATCGCTGGCCCGGATGCCGATGCGGGCCGCCTTGTCTTCATAGCAGGGGCCGATGCCGCGTCCAGTGGTGCCGATTTTACCCTCGCCCTTATGTTCTTCGCGCGCCTGGTCCAACAGCTTATGGTAGGGCATAATCAGGTGCGCCTTGCGGGAAAGCTTGAGCCGGGCCGGAGTGACGGCCACACCTTCGGCGATCACGGTGTCCATTTCCGCGACCAGGGCTTCAGGATCGACCACCACACCGTTGCCGATCAGGCATATCTTGCCTTCATGCAGGATGCCGGACGGGATGAGCTTGAGAATGTACTTCCTGCCCTCCACAATAACCGTATGCCCGGCATTGTTTCCGCCCTGGAAACGGACGACGGCCGCAATCCCGCCGGACAGCATGTCCACGATTTTGCCTTTGCCTTCATCGCCCCATTGGGCGCCCACTATGACCACATTGGACATGCCTTTCTCCTTGAAATAAATGGAATGCGCCGCGACCCCGCTGTTATTCGCCGGGGGTGGACGGTCTGTCGCTGTCGGGGTGTTCGCTGTTTCCGGCGGGACAAGATGATTTACCCGGAAAGGCCAATACCGTGGCCTTTTGCCGGGGCGCATCGGCTTTTTGCGGCGCGGGCTTTTTCCGCCCGCCAAAAAAGTCGGGCAAGGGCGGCATATCGGCCCTGTCCGCCGGATTAGCCGACAACGCCAACTGGTAGTTGAAAAGCTGATTCTTCCAGTGCACGGCCTGGATCAGGCAAAGAGCCAGGGCAGCCTCTTCCCAGCGCCGCGTGGGCTCAAAGTCATGCACCTGGGAGGCGAAATGCTGCCAGAGCTGCATCAAGGATGCCTCATCATAGTCGTTAAGCTTTTTCGCCATTTTTTCCAGCATGCGCTGCATATGATTTCTCCCGGGGAACGCGCTTCGGCACGCGCGCCTTCCTGACTATGCATACTCCAAAGCGAAGCGGGCTTCAAATAAAAAAGTATTGCGGTAGTACCTCAGTTTGGCCCGGTTCGTGCATAAACGATAAGGTATTTGTCGGTTTTCCGGCGCATCCGGACGAATTCGCCGTCCGGGTGAAGTTCATTTGAGGATAGTTATGAGCGCCACTTCTTCCGCATTAGGCCTCAGGCAACGCTTCCAACTCGTGGCTGCCGGCGTGATCGGCATGCTGGGCTTCGCCTTGCTCTGGGCCGGTTTCGGTGTATCCGACCTGCTGGTTCTGCACAAGGAGGCCGTGGCCGAGTCCGCTCCGGCGGACTTGCACAACGCGCCACTTTCTCTCATTTCCAAAGAGCAGGCCGCCCTTTTGCAGTCCACCGTGGACAGTACCGCGCTCAGCTTGAGCAGCGTGCTCGCCTCGGCTTCGCCCTCTCTTTTTGGTGAACGCGAATCCATTCCCGCCATTGCTTCTGCCCTGTCTACCCTGACCTTCGGGCTGGGCGGCGAGATATATTTCACAGCCTGGGAAGACACCAGGCTGCTGCACTCTCCACTGGCGCCGGATGCCGAAGGCATGGACTTTGCCGATGCCCTTGACGGGCGCGGCGCGGCCTTTGTACTGAACATGGCCCGCGCGGCCCTCTCGGGCGGCGGCTTTCTCCAGGTCAGCCTGCCCCGTCAATTTTCAGGCGCGGAGTATACCGGGGAGATCGTGGGCCTGACCCTGACAGCCGATGATCACGGCGCGGGCGCATCGTCACTTGCGGACGCTACACCGGTTGACCAAGTCGTGTATGTGCGGCAGATTCCCCGCAGCACCTGGCATATTGCCGCTTTCACGCCCGCTGATGCCCGTCCCAGACAGGGTTTTTCCCCGGTTTGGAGCAGCGGCGCGGATAAGAACACGGATAGATATGAAGCCGACTATCGCAGGGGTTTATGCGTATCGGGCTTTTCCCTGGCCGGACTGGCCGGGCTGATACTGATTCCGGGCCACGGGCGGGTCCGGCGCGAACAGGCATAACATGGGGGTATGGTGAAACGGCGGCGCAAAAGTAAGAGACCGATTTTTCTGAGCAAACGCAGGCTGAAGCAGTTTGTGCTTTTCCTGCTTCTGGCGGTCTTCGGCTTGGGCGGAGGCTTTTTTTTGCGCGGCCGCGTCATTTCGGTGGCGGACGGCGACACTTTGACGGTCTTTACCCAGCAGGGAGAACGGCAGCGCATCCGTCTGTACGGCATAGACGCTCCTGAATCCCGGCAGGCGGGCGGCGAGGCGGCCACAGCCTTTGCCCGTTCACTGGCCTTGTTTGCCGAAGTTGAACTCAAGGTCATTAATAAGGATCAATACGGCCGTACCGTGGCCCTGGTCACCCTGCCTGACGGCAGAATACTGAATGAAGAACTGCTTAAAAACGGCCATGCCTGGGTCTATGACAACTACTGTCGCCAGCCCTTATGCGTCAAATGGCGGGTTTTGGAACAAGAGGCCAGAATGAATAAAAAAGGCTTGTGGGCGGACAAAAACCCCATGCCCCCCTGGACCTGGCGCAGGAAAAACAAATAGCGAATACCGTCTCGCTCCTCGTTAAATTGCTCTGGCAAACTCCCACATCGGGCTTGCCCTACCACAGCAGCCCACATTCTTATTAATATTTCTTGCAACGGGCTCCTTGCCAAGGTATTGTTTACACATGACCCGACAGCTTGGCCCAACAACCCCCTTATGCGGAGGCCTTCGATGAATAAAAAACTCCTTGTGGTGGACGACGAACTCCATATCCGCATGCTGTACCAGGAAGAATTGCAGGCAGAGGGCTATACCGTGTCCACGTCTGACGGGCGTGAACCGATTATGGACGTTATCAGACGCGAAAAGCCTGATCTGGTTATTCTGGATATCAAGCTGGAAGGCAACCCGGCCACCGGTCTCGATCTTTTGCAGACCATACGGGCTACGGACACGGAACTGGCAGTGATTTTGAGCACCGCCTACGACAGCTTCCAACACGATCTGAAATCCATTGCCGCGGATGCCTATAATGTGAAGTCCGTGGACTTGACCGGGCTTAAAGATACCATTAAAACCGTCCTGGCCAAAAAGAAGGTATAGACCGCCCGGCCGGACTCCCCGGCCCGCGCGCCGTACTCCAGATTATGGCCGGAAATCTTGATGAATCTGTCAAACTTTGATCTCAACGCCGCTTTATATACCGTCGGGCTGGCAATTGTGCCGGCCCTTTTCGGCATTATCTGTCACGAAATAGCCCACGGCTGGACCGCCTATAAAATGGGCGACCCCACGGCCAAGGTGCTCGGGCGGTTGACCTTCAACCCTGTCCGGCACATTGATCCCATGGGCCTGGGCATGTTTGTGTTCACCGCCATCTTTACCCGTCCCTTTGTCATTGGCTGGGCCAAGCCCGTGCCCGTGAACCCCCGTTATTTCAAATACCCGCGCCAGGGCATGATGCTTGTGTCCGTGGCCGGACCGCTGACCAATTTTCTGGTGGCCATCCTGTGCGCCCTGATCGCCAAGCTGATCATCAACCTGTCCGTAGCCGGGATCAGCTCGCCGGTGCAGCACTTTATTCTGGAATCAGCCATCTACGGCGTAAGCATCAACTGCGCCCTGGCCTGGTTCAACCTCATGCCCATCCCGCCCCTGGACGGCAGCCACATTGTGGAAGGCCTGCTGCCGCCCTCCCTGGCCCAGGCCTATGCCTCCATCGGGCGCTTCGGCATGATCATCATCATTTTGCTGATCGGCTTCGGCGCCGTCAACACGGTGCTGATCCCGCTGCTCAGGTTCAGCACCAGGCTGGTTTTCAGCCTGGTCGGCCTATCCGTAGCTTAGGGTCAGACCCTATTAATTGAGTATTGGGGCAGCGCCCCTCCAAAGAGAGGTACGTCCGTGTCCGCTGACACAAGTCTAACCGCTTTGAACAAGAGCGCCGCCCACCGGGCAGTCTCCGGCATGCGCCCCACCGGCGCATTGCACCTCGGCCACTATTTCGGCGTGATCAAGAACTGGGTCGCCATGCAGGAAGAAATGGAGACCTTCTTTTTTGTGGCCGATTGGCACGCGCTTACCAGCGAGTATGAAAGCCCGTTGAGCATCAGGGACTTTGTGCCCGAACTGGTCAAAGACTGGCTGGTGGCCGGGCTTGACCCGGAAAAGAGCGTTATTTTCCGGCAGTCGCACATCAAGGAACATGCCGAACTGCACCTTTTGCTGTCCATGATCACCCCGGTCAGTTGGCTGGAGCGTTGCCCCACCTACAAGGAGCAACTCCAGCAACTTTCGCACAAGGATCTGGGTACTTACGGCTTTCTTGGCTACCCGGTGCTCATGACCTCGGACATCATTATATACCGTCCGCGCTGGGTGCCGGTCGGCCAGGATCAAGTGCCGCACCTGGAACTTTCCCGCGAAATTTGCCGCCGCTTCAACCACTTGTACGGCGACTTCTTTCCTGAACCCGAGGCCCGCCTCACTCCGCAGGCCAAATGCCCCGGCCTGGACGGACGTAAAATGTCCAAGAGCTACAACAATACCATCCAGTTGCGTGAAGGCATGGACACGATTGCGCCCAAGGTCAAAGGCATGCTTACTGACAAGGCCCGCCTGCGCCGCACTGATCCGGGGAATCCTGATGAGTGCAACCTTTTCCCCTATCACGAACTTCTTACCGACAACGACACCCAGGCGGAAATCCGGGCCGGGTGTACCAGTGCCGCACTCGGCTGTGTGGACTGCAAAGCCATTCTGCTCAAAAGCCTGGAAGCTTTCCTGGCTCCGCTGCAGGAGCGCCGCGCCCTGCTGGACGCCAACCCCAAACGGGTCTGGGAAGTGCTCGAGGCGGGCGATGCAAAGGCCCGGGCCGAAGCTCGTAAAACCTTGGACGGCGTCAGGGAAAAGTTGGGATTTTAAAGCCGGTTCAATCTAAGAAAAGGACTCTTGCATGGCCGAAAGCATTGAAGAACTGACCATCAATTACGAGGAAGACGGTATCGATGTCGTCAAGGAACTGGACAAGGCCGTGCTCAGCAAGGGCGCCTGGACGACCATCGTATTCCGCTATCAGCAGTGGGAACCGGCCAAGCAGGCCTACAGCAAGGACCGCTACAGCATCCGCCGCTATAAGAAGATCGGCGGCGAATACAAAGCCCAGTCCAAATTCAATATCTCCAGCAACGAACAGGCGGAAAAGCTGATCGCCATTTTGCAGGAGTGGTTGAAGAACTAACGGAGAGGCCATGCTCACTTCCATCCTTCTGTACCTGATTCTGGGTTCTTTTGCCGGGGTGCTGGCTGGCCTGCTCGGTGTGGGCGGCGGCCTGGTTATTGTGCCGATGCTCAACTATGCCTTCGCGCTACAGGGGATCACAGGCGAACACCTGCACCACATGGCGCTCGGCACCTCGCTGGCCACGATCATGTTCACCTCCATCTCCAGTTTCATGGCCCACCATCGCAATCACGCGGTTATCTGGGCCATTGTCAAATCCATCACTCCCGGCATCATCCTCGGCACCCTTCTGGGCAGCCGGGTGGCCGCACACCTGCCCACGACCCTGCTCAAGGGCTTTTTCGTCGCCTTTTTGCTTTACGTGGGCATTCAGATGCTGCTGAACATCAAGCCCAAGGCCTCGCGTGAAATACCCGGCCTGCTCGGCAACAGCGTTGCGGGCGGGGTAATCGGCGTGGTATCCAGCTTTGTGGGTATCGGCGGGGGCACCCTGTCCGTGCCTTATATGGCATGGTGTAACGTGCCCATGCACAAGGCCATCGGCACTTCGGCGGCTATCGGCTTTCCCATTGCCCTGGCCGGCGCCGTTGGATTCCTGGTCAACGGCCTGGGCACCCCCGGCCTGCCCGGCCCGCACCTCGGTTTCATCTATGTGCCCGCCCTGATCGGCATTGCGGCGGCCAGCGTGTGTACCGCGCCCCTTGGCGCGAAACTGTCCCATAAGCTGCCTGTGCCCAAACTGAAAAAGGTCTTTGCCTGCCTGCTTTTTGTCATTGCCGCGCAAATGATCTACAGCATTCTCACTGCCGCCTGAACGCGACGCCCGCGAACAGTCCATTTTTTTCAAACCCATCCGCAAGGCTGGCTTTTTGGCCTGAAATGAAGTAGATTTTTTTAGTTGAAATGCTGTTAATATCCTCATCAACCCTTTACAATTACAAGAAAAATTATGGCTGCACCCAAAAAACCCGCGAAGCTTCCCCCGGTAGATATTAACCCCAATGCCGCCGTTGTTCTTGGTAAGCGCTATTTCCGCAAAGGTCCCAACGCCGAAGTTCTTGAAAACGCCCAGGACATGTTCTGGCGCGTGGCTTCGGCCATTGCCGCGGAAGAGTCTAAGTACGGCAAAAAATCCCCCTGGAAGACCGACGCCCTGGCCTTGGCCTTTTACGAGTTAATGACCAGTTGGAAGTTCCTGCCCAACTCGCCCACCTTGATGAACGCGGGCACGGGCCTGGGGCAGCTTTCCGCCTGTTTTGTGCTGCCCGTGGGCGATTCCATTGAAGAAATCTTTGATGCGGTCAAGCATGCGGCCATGATTCACAAATCCGGCGGCGGCACGGGCTTTTCCTTCACCCGGCTCCGTCCCAAAGACAGCCGCGTGGGCTCTACCGGCGGCGTGGCTTCCGGCCCGCTGTCTTTCCTGCGCATCTTCAACACGGCCACCGAACAAATCAAGCAGGGCGGCACCCGTCGCGGGGCTAACATGGGCATCCTGCGCGTGGATCACCCGGACATCATGGAATTCATCCGGGCCAAAGAACGCGAGGGGGAATTCAACAACTTCAACCTGTCCGTGGCCCTGACCGAAGACTTTATGAAGGCTGTGGAAAAGGAAGAGGAATACCCCCTGCTGGCCCCGCATTCCAGGGAAGAATGCGGCCGCCTCAACGCCCGCGAAGTTTTTGAAATACTGGTCCAGAAAGCATGGGAAAGCGGCGACCCCGGTATTGTCTTCATTGACCGCATCAACCGCGACAATCCCACGCCCGATCAAGGGGAAATCGAGTCCACCAACCCCTGCGGCGAACAACCCCTGCTGCCCTATGAAGCCTGTAACCTTGGTTCCATCAACCTTTCCAAGTTTTTTATCCCCGGCAAGTCCGGCGACGAGGGCGTGAACTGGGACGATTTGCGCGAAACCATCCATCTTTCCGTCCGCTTCCTGGACAACGTGATTGACGCCTCCCGTTTTCCCTTGCAACAGATCACCGACAAGGTGCACCTGAATCGCAAGATAGGGCTCGGGGTCATGGGCTGGGCCGATCTGCTCTACCAGATGGGCATTCCTTACAACAGCCAGGAAGCCATTCTACTGGCCGAAAAAACCATGAATTTTGTGCAGGAGGAAAGCCGCGCCGCTTCCAAAACCCTGGCCAGGGAGCGTCACGCCTTCCCGGCCTACGATCATTCGACCTTCGCCAAAAAAGAGCAAGGCCCCTTCCGCAACGCCACGGTAACCACCATTGCGCCCACCGGCACTTTGTCGATCATTGCGGGCTGCTCCTCCGGCATTGAGCCGCTCTTTGCCCTGTGCTTCTCACGCAACGTCATGGACGGCGAGCGCCTGGTGGAGATCAATCCCCATTTCGAGCAGGCCCTCAAAGATACTGATTCCTACAGCAAAAAGCTCATGGATACCGTTGCCCTCAAAGGCAGCGTCGCGGGCATGGATTACCTGCCTGAAGAACTGCGCAAGGTCTTTGTGACCGCCATGGACATTGAACCGCTCTGGCACCTGCGCATGCAGGCCGCGTTCCAGTCTCACACGGACAATGCCGTGTCCAAAACCGTCAACCTGCCCAACTCGGCCACTGTGGATGATATCCGCCGTATTTACTGGATGGCCTATGAAATGGGCTGCAAGGGCGTGACCGTTTACCGCGACGGCTGCAAGAGCATGCAGGTTTTGCGCACCGGCGAAGGCGAAACCGAAGCAGCGGAAGAGAAGAACCGCATCGTGCGCGATCGGCCCGACCTGGTCTACGGCTTTACGCAGAAAGTGCGCACCGGCCACGGCATCATGTATGTGACCATCAACGAGGTGGACGGCAAGCCCTTTGAGGCCTTTGTCACCATCGGCAAATCCGGGCGCTCCACCACGGCCAAGGCAGAAGCCGTCGGCCGACTGGTATCTCTGGCCTTGCGTTCGGGCATTGAAGTGAAGAAAATCGTGCAGCAGATCAAGGGGATAGGCGGCGAGACCCAGGTCTTCCAGCCCGGCAAGCAGGGTCAGGTGCAGTCCATCCCGGACGGCATCGCCTGGGTGCTGGAAAACCGTTACCTCAAGTCCAAGAAGTCGGTGTACGACGAAAATGGCCTTGGAGCGCAACGCTGTTCTGAGTGTGATGAAGTCCTGGTGTTCCAGGAAGGCTGCCTGATTTGTCCGGCGTGTGCTTATACCAAGTGCGGTTAGGCAGGTGCTGTCTCCAAATAGTTCTTTTGTCCAAATAGCTGCGTCACCCGGCCCTTTTTGCTCCGGTCGAGTACCATAAGAGTACACTTCCTCCGCAAAAAGGGCCGGGTTCCTTGCTCTTGGAGCAAAATTCCTTATTTGGAAACAGCCCCTGGAAAGGCAATGGCTCGCAGATGCCTCTGAACAGAATCCTTCCTTTATCTCCGGCCCGCATTCGACGCGAGAAGATCACCCGCGCCCCATACCGCATACCCCCTACACCTCGAAAAGCATCTCCAGGTCTTCGCGCGAGAGGGACTTCCAGGCTTCCGCGCCCGGAATGATCGACTCGGCCACGCCCTTTTTGGCGTCTTGCAAACCCAGAATCTTTTCTTCCACCGTGTTCCGGCAGATCAGCTTGTAAGCAAAGACCTGGCGGGTCTGGCCGATACGGTGCGTGCGGTCCGTGGCCTGATTTTCCACGGCCGGATTCCACCACGGATCATAATGGATGACATAGTCCGCGCTGGTCAGGTTAAGCCCGGTGCCGCCCGCTTTGAGCGAAATCAGGAAAATCGGAATATCCGGGGAATTGTTGAAACGATCCACCTGCTCGAAACGGTCCTTGCTCGCCCCGTCCAGGTAACAGAACGGCGTTCCGCTGATCTGCAACCAGGAACGGATAATGTGCAACATCTGCACGAACTGCGAGAATACCAGCACCCGGTGCCCCTCCTCAACAATATCCGTGACCATGTCCTTGAAGGCGTCGAACTTGCCCGAAGGCAGGTTGGTGGAAACCCCGGGCAGATCAAGCTTGAGCAGACGCGGGTGGCAGCAGATCTGGCGGAGCTTGAGCAGCGCGTCCAGAATGGACATTTGGCTTTTGGCAATGCCGTTCTTGTCCACGGTGGAAAGCACCTGTTCCTTGAGCTTCTTGGCCAGCATGGCATAAAGCTCGGCCTGTTCATCGGCCAGACCGCAGAAATAGGTATTCTCGATCTTGGGCGGCAGGTCTTTGGCCACTTCGGACTTGGTACGGCGCAGGATAAAGGGCCGTACCCTGGTACGCAGGAAGGACAGGGACTCTTCATCGCCTTCCTTGATCGGCTTGACCACGCCCCGCTTAAAGGCGTGCTGCGCGCCGAGAAAGCCGGGCATGAGAAATTCAAACAAGGACCACAGCTCAAAGAGGTTGTTTTCAATGGGCGTGCCCGAGAGGCATAACCGCATGTCCGCCTTGATGTGGCGCACGGAACGGGCGGTGATGGTGTTCGGATTCTTGATGTTCTGGGCTTCGTCCAGGATTATGGTGTTGAATTCATGCTTCTGCAACTCTTCCAGGTCGCGGCGCAGCAGGGCGTAGGTGGTGAGCACGAGATCCGATTTCTTGATCTGCTTGAACATGCTCTCGCGCCGCGTGCCGTAGATGGTCAGGATCTTCAAACTCGGCACGAACTTTTCCGCTTCCCGTTCCCAGTTGGGCAACACCGAGGTGGGCACTACAATCAGGTTGGGCAGGGTTGAACCGTGCTCCACCATGTGCTGAATAAAGGACAGCGTTTGCACGGTTTTGCCGAGGCCCATCTCGTCCGCCAGGATGCCGCCGAAGTGGTATTCGCGCAAAAAATTCAGATAGGCCAGACCCTGCTTCTGGTAGCCGCGCAACTCGGCATGGAGGCCCTTTGGCGGCGGTACCGGCTTGATTTCCTTAAAGGTATGAATTTTTTCCCGCAGGTCATCCCAGAAGGAATCCGTGACCGCGCCGGGCAGATCGTCCAGCAGACTGTCCAGCACGGGCGCCTCGAACTGGGCGAACTGCTCCTTGGGTGGCTTTGAAGGGTCAAGACCGAGGGCCTGGAGCTTGTGCGCCACCCGCTCCAGCCATGTTTCGGGCAGACTGCTGTAGGAGCCGTCCTTGAGTTGCACGTAACGTTTGCCCTGGGTCCAGGCCTTCCAGATCTTCTCCAGGGGCACGCTCTGGCCTTCATACTGGATGTCGATGTCCAGATTGAACCACTTTTCTTTCTCGTCGCTTTTGACCTCGGCCGTGATCACCGGCTGGGAAAGGCGCACCTTGTAGCGGGTCAGCGCGGATTCGCCATACACGCGGTAGCTTTCCACCAGCTTGGGATAGATGTCGAGCAGGAAGGCAATGGCCTCATCCGGCTCCAGGAACCAAACCCGGGCGTTGCGCGGCTGGAACTTGATTTCCAGGAGCATGTTGGTCAGGGCTGCTTCCTCTTCCTGCTGGCGGCGTACCAGATAGGTCTTGTTCTCATAGAGATAGCTGCCGGTCTGGAAATCCGGATTCGGCCCAGGCATGATGAATTCGCCGTGAATGGTTTCGTAAACATTCTGGATCTGTAAAGTGAGGAGACTCCCCTCTTCGTCCAGGAAAAGCTTGGGGTTGTATGAGGCCGGAACAAAATACGGCTCCATGCGCCGCAGGAAATCCTCCTGCCCATAGAGCGCGGATGAAGGCAAGCGGCTCCATACCCGGTCCAGAAACTCGGATATGTCTTCCTGGGGGATGGCCAGGGGCGCGCGGGTCATTTCCTGCACCAGACGCGAATCAATGGTGGTGTAAACCGGATAAAAGCTGCGATTCCAGCATACCCAGAGCGGCATCTGGCCGTGGAAGGTGGTTTCCGTGCCTTCAATGGTCACCGGCGGTTTGCCTTCATGGTGCAGGAGCACATCAAAGGTCAACCCCAGATCCTCGTTAAAATCCGGCCGGAACTTCAGGTGCATGGTACGCTGCTCAATGCGGCAGGGCGCGTCGCTGTCTTCCCAGAGCAGGTAATATTCTTTGCGCACCGCCCATAGAAACCAGGTCAGGAGCCCGTCCGGGATGGTTACCCGGTGGCCGGAATATTCCTCATGCCGGGCAATCAGCGTCGCCACATGAGGCAGATCGGGCGACAGATCGCACATCTCCGGGGAACCGATGATCTGTTCCAGAGTGATTTCGTTATGCACCGAGGAAAGGCCGGACTTGTTCTGCCTGCCCCGGAAAAAAGCCACTTGCAGGCGGCCCGGCTCAGGATAAAACCGCAAGATGAGATAATGCTTCCCGGCTTCGGGTTCGATCTCTGTGCTGAAAAAGGAACGGAAGGTCTGACGCCAGTCGGTGCGCGGCTTGACGCGCTGCTCCACGGTATCCTGGCGGACCTCAAGGGAGCTTTGCAGCTTCAGGGCCGTGGCAGCCACGTGCCGACAGGCGCCTGAGAAGGAGTCCGGACAGTTGCAGTGATAACTGACATTCTCCTCACGCAGGGAGATGGTCAGCTTGGGACCGTAGATCTGAAAGTCCTCGCCCTGAATGCTGCCTTCAACTTCCCAAAACGATTCATCCTTTTTCAGGGTGAGCTTCTGCACGCCGCTTTCCCCGATCAGTTCGCGGGCGGCGTCAACGATATATTCAGGAATCGAATCTTTCGTGAATTCCTGAAGTATGCTTTTTACCTGATGTTCATCCATAACGTTTCACTAGGGCCTGTTAACGCTACAGGCAATTTTGGCTCCTGCCAAGGAAGAAAAGCTTTTTATGAAGAGAGTGTACTCTTATGGTACTCGACCGGAATAAAAAGCTTTTCTGACGCAGGCAGGGGGCAAAAGGGCCATAGCGTTAACAGGCCCTGGTGGCACAAGTCCTAAATAGCTCAATATGCCGGGAGTCCTGTTCAAACCCCGGAAGATACCAGTAAAAAATTTACACCAAAAAATACTCCATTACAAGCGGCCTGCAAAATATCGTAGTTGCTATACAAAAATAACAGGTTCAAAAGAACCGCGAGTGATAGCGGAAATTGCTTCTTGGCCTTGGGGCCGTGAGATACGCGGCTCCCTGCGGTATGCGGCGGCACACCTTACGGGAAAACGCAACAAGATGCAATAAAACATGCCAAAAAATGTGATTCACGCCAAATCACTTGCAAGCTTGCAATAATGACGGCAGTTTGAGAAACTCCATACTTGGGCCGTATCATATTTGGAGCGGATTACGCTGCAAAAGAGAGCATTTTCACTTTGAAAATGCTGAGTTGGCCATCCGGCGCGGCATACCTGAGGTGAACACATGATCCTTTACAACAACTTACGCTTGATATGCCTGCTTTACGGCGGGCGGAAAAAATTCGGAGCGGTACTTTTTTTGACCCTGGCTTTGTTCTTTTCCCTCGCCTGTACGGGAGGCCCGGTCCATGCGGGAGATCCCGCCCGGACTGAAGAACCCAGTTACGGCGACACCATGATCACCGGCTCCCTGGGCGAGGCCAGCAATCTCATTCCCTACCTTTCCTCGGACTCGGCCTCCAGTGAAATCGCCGGCCATTTTTATGTGGCGCCACTTAAATACGACAAGGATCTCAATGTTGTGCCCTGGGCGGCCGAGCATTTTGAGATTCTCGATGAAGGCCGTCTGTTGCGCTTCACCCTGCGCAAAGGCATCCTTTGGCAGGATGGAGTCGAACTGAGCACGGATGATGTGGAGTTCACTTATCGCAAAATGATCGATCCTGAAACGCCCACGGCCTACGGCGGCGATTTCCGGGCTATCAAGGAGTTCCGCAAGCTGGACCGCTACCGCTTTGAGGTGCTCTATGAACATCCTTTTCCGCGTTCCTTGAGCACCTGGATGGGGGGCGTCTGGCCCAAGCACGCCCTGGAAAACCAGGATTTGCGCACCACTCCCCTGATCCGGCAGCCGCTCAGTTGCGGTCCCTATCTGCTCAGCGAATGGCAGCCGGGAGCCAGGCTGGTCCTTTCTTACAACGAAAACTATTTTGCAGGCCGCCCGTATATCGATCGTCTGATCTTCCGCATTATTCCGGATATAACCACCATGTTTCTGGAACTCAAAGCAGGCAAATTGGATCTTATGGCTTCGCTCACGGCCTTGCAGTACCTCTACCAGGCCAAGCAAGACTCCTTTGCCGCACGTTTCAACACCTACCGCACCCTGGCTTCCAGCTACACCTATCTCGGGTATAACTTGAAAAGTCCGCTCTTTTCGGACGTGCGAATACGCCAGGCTCTGGCCCACGCCATTGACAAGAGCGACATCATCCAAGGCGCGTTGCTCGGCCAGGGCGTGCCCACCATCGGCCCTTACAAGCCGGACGCCTGGGCCTACAACACGGCCATAACGGATTATCCCCACGATCCGGCCAAAGCCCTGGAACTGCTGGCCGAGGCCGGTTGGATCAAAGGCCGGGACGGCTTCCTGGAAAAGGAAGGACAGCGTTTTTCCTTCACTCTGCTGACCAACCAGGGCAATGAGCAACGGATCAAAACCGCGATCATCCTGCAAAGCCAATTGGCGAAAATAGGCATTGCGGTTACAATCCGCAGCGTGGAGTGGGCGGCCTTTCTCAAGCAGTTTGTCATGCCCGGCCACTTTGACGCCGTGATCCTGGCCTGGACCCTGCCCCATGACCCGGACGGGTATGATGTCTGGCATTCCTCGCGCATCGGCAACGGCGGACTGAACTTTGTCGGCTACGCGGATGCCGGGGCCGATGCCTGCCTTGAACGGGCTCGCTCTACCCTTGATCAGGCCGTGCGTAAAAAGGAATATGATCGTTTTCAGGAGATCCTGCATCGGGATCAGCCCTATTCCTTTCTTTATGTTCCCTACCAGTTGTCAGCGGTGGACAGGCGTTTCAGGGGCATAGAGCCGGCCCCGGCGGGGATTTTCTACAATACCGACCAGTGGTGGGTGCCGCTGGACGAACAACGTTACGGGGTACAGGCCCGATGACCATCCGTATCCAGGACATTCTCGACAAGGTGGCCGAATACCAGAGTCCGGAAGGCGTGGATCTGGTGCGCAAGGCCTACGTCTTTGCCGCGGCGGCCCACGCGGGCCAGACCCGCCAGTCCGGGGAGCCCTACCTCTCTCACCCCCTGGCCGTGGCCTATACCCTGGCGGATATGCGCCTGGATACCGCTTCCGTGGCTGCCGGGCTCCTGCACGATACCGTGGAGGACACCAAGGCCACCATTGAGGACATTGATGAGTCCTTTGGCGAAGATGTGGCCGACATCGTGGACGGGGTGACCAAGATCAGCATGCTCACCTTTGACAGCAAGGAAGAGCAGCAGGCCGAGAACATCCGCAAGATGATCCTGGCCATGAACGAAGATATGCGCGTGCTCTTTGTCAAACTGGCTGACCGTCTGCACAACATGCGTACCCTGACTTTCATGCGCCCGGACAAACAGCGCCGCATCGCCCAGGAAACCATGGATATCTACGCGCCGCTCGCCAACCGCCTGGGCCTGCACCGGGTCAAGCTGGAACTGGAGGATTTAAGTTTCCGCTACATTCAGCCCGACGCCTATAACCACATCACCGAATGGATCGAACGCCACAGCGCGGACGACGCCGAATACATCAACTCGGTCATCGCGACGCTTGAGAAAACCCTGAGCGAAAACGGAATCAAGGCCCGGATCAAGGGACGCATCAAGCAAATCTACAGCATTTACCGCAAGATGCAGTCCCTGAACACCACCCTGGACGAAATGCACGACATCATCGCCTTCCGGGCCATCGTGGCGGACCTCAAAGATTGCTACGCCGCCCTGGGCTTGGTGCACTCCATATGGACCCCTGTGCCCGGCCGCTTCAAGGACTACATTTCCATGCCCAAGGCCAACATGTATCAGAGCTTGCACACCACGGTGATCGGGCCCAAGGGCGAGCGCATGGAAGTGCAGATCCGCAGCGAGGAGATGGACCACCTGGCCGAACACGGCCTGGCCTCACACTGGCTGTATAAGGAAGGCGCTCGGGTCAAGTCCAAGGATGTCGCTCAGTTCAACTGGCTGCGCGAAATGCTGGACTGGACCAAAATGGAGAGCGATTCCAAGGAATTTCTGCGCTCCCTGCATTTTGATCTGTTCAAGGACGAGATCTACGTTTTCACCCCGCGCGGCGCGGTCAAAGAACTGCCCGAAAACGCCACTCCAGTGGACTTTGCCTACCAGATCCACACCCAGATCGGCGACCGCTGCGCCGGGAGCAAGATCAACGGCAGACTCATGCCCTTGTCCACGCCCCTGAAAAGCGGGGACACGGTTGAAATCATCACCGCCCAAGGCCGTCACCCCAGCCGGGACTGGCTCAAGTTCGTCAAAACCGCCAAAGCCAGAACCCGTATCCAGCACTTCATCCGTACTGAGGAACGGGCGCGCAGCATCTCCTTGGGCAAGGAAATGCTGGAAAAACAGGGCCGCCGCCTCGGGGTGAACATCCAGAAGGCCCTCAAGGACGGCACCCTACTGCCCGTAGCTCAGGAACTGAATTTCAGCAATGTGGACGATCTCATCTCGGCCGTGGGCTATGCCAGGGTCACGCCGCGCAAAGTGCTGAACCTGCTCGCGCCCAAAACCGCCGAGCAGCCCGAGGAAGTCCCGCACAAGCAGGGCGAGCACAAGCCCACCAAGGCCGACAGCGTGGTGATCAAAGGCGTGGACGACATGCTGGTGCGCTTTGCCAGGTGTTGCAACCCCGTGCCCGGCGACCCCATTATCGGCTATATCAGCCGCGGCCGGGGCGTGGCCGTACACACCGCAAACTGCCCCACGATCAGCCAGATGGAACCGGAGCGCCTCCTCCCGGTGTACTGGGAAGGCAGTGAAGAGGGCCAGCCCTTTCCGGCCCGTATCCATATCCTCAGCGAAAATCAGCGCGGGGTGCTGGCCAAGATCGCCGGAGCCCTGGACTCCGGCGGCGTGAACATCGACTCCGGCACTATCCGCTCCCTGGTGGACGGACACTCGGAAATCGAAATGATCATCGAAGTCTCGGACGTGGCCCAGCTGCTGCTCACCCTGGACCGCTTGCGCAAGGTCGAGCACGTTATTGAAGTTTCCCGCATGACCAGCAGCAATGTTGAGGACTAGGGGCAGAGCCCATCCAAAAAATTACCCCAAACGCGCCGCAATGGCCTTGGCCGGAATAATGCCCGTGGCCGCCGCCGACACGATGTTGCCGGAAACTCCCGGCCCATCCCCGGCCACATACAAACCAGGCACGGCTGTTTCCAGGTCGGACGAACTCTCAACCTGAGTGGCGAAAAATTTGATCTCGGGCGCATAGAGCAAGGTTTCCTCATTGGCTACGCCGGGCACAACGGCGTGCAACTGCTCAAGCCCGTCCACCAGGTTGGAGACAATGCGTTCGGGCAGGGCCATGGCAATATCGCCCGGCGTGGCATTGCGCATGGTCGGCGCAATGGAGCCCTTGCTGATCCGGTTCCAGGTGGAACGGCGGCCGCGCTTCAGATCGCCGAAGCGTTGCAAAAGAGGCTGCCCGCCGCCGATCAGGGTAGCCAGCTTGCCCAGCGCCACACCGTAGCCCTGGTTGTCCGACACCGGGTCGGTCAGCACCACCTTGGACAAAAAGGCGAAATTGGAGTTCTCGGACTTCCGATCCCGGTAGGCGTGCCCGTTGACGCACACGAAATCCTGATAATTTTCAAGAGCGACAAAGCCTTCCGGGTTGGTGCAGAAGGTGCGCGTCTGATCGTCGTACTTGCTGGTCTGAATGAAAAAGGTCGGATCGTAAATCACATTGGTCAGGGTGCTCAGAATATCCTTGTGCACTTCGACCCGGACACCCACTTCAATGCCTCGCTGGCTGACCGGGAGTTTGAAGGAACGGGCAATCTCCCCGACCCAGTCCGCGCCGACCCGGCCCGGAGCCAGAATAACCGCTTTGGCCGTAAATTCGTCTTTCAGGGTTTTGACTCCCTTGACGTAGCGGGCGCGGCTGTCGCGGCCTTTGCTCACCAGAACCTCAATGACCCGCTGCCCGGTCAGCAGCGTCACGCCCTTGTGTTCCAGCCACTGGCACATCCCGTCTATATGGCCGGGCAGAAAGTCGCTCCCCAGGTGCTTCTGGCGGATAAGCAACAGGTCGATGCCCGACCGTTTGGCCATCCGGCGTATATTTTTCGCTGTTTCCATGTCCGTGGGAAAGACCGGACCGTCCATGCCGAAACGATTGAACGCGGCCTCGGTCTCCAGGATCAGTTCCTGCGCTTCGCTCACGCTCATGAACTGGGTAAGATCCGTTTTTCCCAGCTTGTGGATGAAGTTCAGCTTGCCGTCGGAAAACAGGCCCGCGCCGCCCATGCCGGAAAGGATATGGCAAGGCTTGCAGTACAGGCATTTGCCGTTCCTGCCCATGGGACAGCGCCGTTTGCCCACGCGTTCTCCCCGTTCCAGAAGACAGACGGAGAGGTTACTGTGTTCAGCCAGCCAATAGGCGGCAAAAAGCCCGGCCGGACCGCCGCCCACGATGATCACGTCAAAAGAGGTTTTGCTTTGCTTGCTCATTGGTAATCCGTATGGGGCTCCGCCCCAAACCCCGCAAGGGGACTCAGTCCCCTGCCGGGGGAGTCTGAGGGGGCAGAGCCCCCTCAGTTGGGCCTAACCCTAATGATCCCTTTTCAGGATATATTCCAACATCTGTTCCAACACAGTCCGTTCTTCCGAAGGGGGGAAGGGCTGAAGAAAAGAAGCGGCAGCGGCAAGGTGTTCGCCGGCCTGTTCCCTGGTGCGGCGATCATGCCCGCCCGAGCACACGGCGCTGCACAGGGCTGCAACCTCGTCCTCGTTCAGGGGGCCGCGCCGGAAGCGCTCTTTGAAAGCGGCGGCGTCATGGGGAGGGAGCGCGGCAATATACGAAAGCAAGGGCGGCGTTACCTTGCCTTCCCTCAGGTCACCGCCGCACGGCTTGCCCGTGCCTGCCGAGAAATCCAGGGCATCGTCCACCATTTGAAAAGCAATGCCCAGTTGCAGACCAAAATCCGCAGCCGTCCGGATCGCGCCAGAGTCCGCGCCGGAAAAAATCGCGCCCAGTTCGCAGGAAGCGCGCAGCATCCAGGCTGTCTTGCCGATAATCACAGCCAGATAGTCTTCAGGGGAGAGATCCGGATTGCGCAACACGTTGAATTCCGCGATTTCGCCTTCCGCAGTACGCATGACAGCCTCGGAAATGCAGTCCGTGAGCCGGGTGTCACCAATTCTCGAGACCATGAACATGGCCTTGGCCAACATGGCGTCCCCGGCCAGGATCACCGTGGCCGGAGCAAACAGGGTATGCGCCGCGGGTTGTCCCCGGCGCAGATCCGCATTGTCCAGGATGTCGTCGTGCAAGAGGGTCGCGGCGTGCAGCATTTCAACAGCCGCGCCGAGGGTATAGAGCGTTTCATCACGGCAACCGAACAGGCGGCCGATCAGCAGGGTCAAAAAAGGGCGCAGGCGTTTGCCTCCCGCGGCAAGCACATGCCGGGCCACAGGCTGGGATCCGTCGGGAAGTTCCGCGGTGAAACGTTCCAGGGCAGCATTTATGCGGGACTGTTCCTGTTCAAGAGCGAGTTTCAATTCCTGCATCGGGTCCCACTTTTGAAAGCGATTACACCTTGAAAAAGTGTAACTGCTCTATGCTCGTAACAGGGGCTCGAAAATATTTTGCGCCGCCAGGCTCAGGGCATGCGCCGCCGCGTCAAAATCCCAGGTATGGGGAGGCCGACAACCGGCCTGATTGGACACGGACCGGACCTCTGCAAAAGGCAAACGCAAGGCTGCCGCGCCAAGGGCCAAAGCAAAGCCCTCCATGTTTTCGAGCAGCGCCCCGGTCAGGGCGTGTATCCTGTCGGCCCTGCGCCTGGTGCCGGATACGCCGGAAAGGGTCGCGCCGCCGCCCGTGCGCAAGGGAGTATGACAGTTCAGGCCCAGCTTGCCAAGCGTATTATGCGCATCCAGGGCCAGGCGGGAAAACACGGGCCCGGCGGGCAGAAGTCCCTGGGCAAAGCGCAGGGGCTCGGGCTGACCAACGCTTTGCGGCGAACCATCCATGCTTTCATCATACTCCGGCCACACGCCGTATTCCGGAAAGCATTCCTGGTCAACCAGCACGACACTGCCCACAGGAGCGGCCTCAAGGTCATAACTCCCGGCAATGCCCATGTTTACCACGCCCCTGAACGCTCCGGCCTCTTCGCGCCCGGCGGCCAGAGTCAGGCTCAAGGCGGAAGCAACCGGCCCCACCCCGCACACCAGGAGCGTGAGTCCGCCTCCGGGCAGGCGAAGCCGGGGCAGGGCAAGGGGGGGATTTTCCATGCTGCGGGCCAGCGGCGCGCCCTGTTCAAAGGCCGACAGATCGCATTCCGGACCGCCGGGAAGAAGCGCTACGGCCGCACGCATTTCATAGGCCGTGGCGCATACCAGGAGCAGATCCCGCCCCGCATTGGCGCGGCATGCCGCTTGCGTTGCCATGCTCACAGCCGCCAGTAGGAAAACCCGGCCTTTTCCGCCTCAGCCTTGTTCCACAGGCCCTTGATATCCAGAAGAACGGCTTTTTCCGCGCCCGCGAAGCGGCCGCTCAAGCCGGCAAGACCCATACGCGCATAGTCTTCATGCGCCACGGCAAGAATGGCCGCGTCCAGATCGCGCATGGCTTCAAGGGGCGTCAGTTCGAGATTGTATTCATGCCGGGCTTCGGCCGGATCCGCCAGCGGATCATGCACCAGCACCGTGACCCCGAACTCGTCCAACTCGGCCTTGATATCCAGCACTCGGGTATTGCGCAGGTCAGGCACATTTTCCTTAAACGTCAGGCCGAAAATACCCACGCGCGCCTGTCCTACCTTGCGCCCGGAGGCTATCAGCATCTTGATCGCCTTCTGGGCCACGTATTTGCCCATGCCGTCGTTGATGCGCCTGCCCGCCAGAATGACCTCCGGATGGTAGCCCGCCTCCTCGGCTTTGTAGGTCAGATAATACGGGTCGACCCCGATGCAGTGCCCGCCCACCAGGCCGGGCCTGAAGGGCAGAAAGTTCCATTTGGTTCCGGCCGCTTCCAGCACGTCCAGAGTGTCGATGCCCAGGCGATCGAAAATCAGGGACAATTCATTCATCAGAGCGATGTTCAAATCCCGCTGGGTGTTCTCAATCACCTTGGCCGCCTCGGCCACCCTGATTGACGGCGCTTTGTGCACTCCTGCCGTGACTATTGTCCCGTAAACCCGCGCGAGCAGGTCCAGGGTTTCCGGCGTGCTGCCCGACACCACTTTGACGATGCGCTCCACGGTATGCACTTTGTCGCCGGGATTGATGCGTTCCGGCGAATACCCGGCAAAAAAATCCCGGCAGAAACGCAGGCCGGATTCCCGCTCCAGAATGGGCAGGCAGATATCCTCAGTCACTCCCGGATACACGGTGGACTCGTACACCACCACACAGCCCTTGGGCATATGTTTGCCCACCGTGGCCGAGGCCTGCTTCACCGGACCCAGATCCGGATTTCTGTGCGCGTCAATGGGCGTGGGCACGGCCACGATAATCAGCTTGGCCCTGGACAGATCTTCACCGGAAGAGGAAAATTCCAGGGCGGAGGCCTGAAGCACGGCCTCATCCACTTCGCCCGTGCGGTCCCGGCCGAGGCGCAGTTCGGCAACGCGCTCAGCGGAAATATCAAAGCCCGTGACCGGAAAATGCCGGGCCAGGGCCACGGCCAGGGGCAGGCCCACATAGCCGAGACCGACCACGGCAATGCGTTCGCGGCCCTCGGCAAAGGCGTCGTAATCCGGGGGAAAAAGCGTCATTATGTATCCCGTATTTAGGTAGAACGAGGAGGTATCTCCTATGCAGGCTTTTCTCCTGTATGCAGCCAAACAATGCCCGCGGTGTGCCTGCCGTAGCGGACATTAGTGAAACCGGCCCGGCGCATTTCCTCGGCCAGGGTCGCGGCGGCCGGATAGGCAGCCACTGTGTCGGCCAGGTAGCGGTACGCGCCCTTGTTGCGGGAAACCAACCTGCCTGCCAGGGGAAGAACATGGGCCAGATAAAAATTGTACAGGCCCAAAAGGATGCGATCCTCGGCGCTGCCGAATTCCAGCACGCAGAAGCGCCCTCCCGGCACAAGAACACGCAGGGCCTCGGCATAGGCGGCAGCGCGCGGACGGATATTGCGCAGGCCAAAGGCAATGGTGACGGCATCCACCGAGTTGTCGGCAAGGGGCAAACTGCGTCCGTCCGCAGCCAGGGGATAAATTTTGCGGTTACGCAGCTTTTTCAGCTTGGGCAGGCCCTTGACCAGCATCGGGCGGCAGAAGTCCAAAGCCAGGATGCTTCTGTTGGGGTAGCGCTTGGCCAGGGCCACACTGACTTCAAGGGTGCCCGCGGCAAGATCCAGGATCCGGGCCGTGCCTTTGCTTGGAAAAGGGCGGACCGCCTCAGCCAGGCGCTTCCGCCAATAGGCGTCAAGCCCGAAGCTTAAAATCCGGTTCAACCCGTCATAGACCCCGGCAATGTGGGAAAAAAGACTCTGAACAGCGCGTCCGTCAGCCTGGGGTGAATAGGATTCGTCTGAAGCCTTGGGCCGTTCGGGCATTATGCATCCTGCCCGTTTTCGCCGGATTTGGTTTTGCCGAGCAAAGCCGCTCCGGCCGGGCCGCCGGGACGGGTAATGGTTTGCAGCACAACCTGGTACACGCCGGGGAAGATCTCGGCAAAATTAGCAGGAGAAATGCGGCCGGTTTCAATGAACTTGACCACGATTTCCTTGGTTACCTGCAATGCTTCCTTAGCGTCTTTTTCCATAATGCTTTCCGGTGGCAAACGGGAAAAAAACCCGCCCTGGGGAATGGTTGCGACCACAATGGTTATAACCGGGCGGGAAAGAGAAGAAACGGTCAGCCCCTCCCCTTTTTTTCCGCTATAGCATTAACGGGTCCATCTTACAACACGGCAGCGTGCCGGGCAGCGCCTCATTTTGTCTGCGCTATGCATTGCCGTCCAGTAAAAGGCAGGCAAGGCTGTTGTCATTGGGCGCTTTTCCTGATAAGGCCCACCCTGGACAAATACATTGCGGAGACAAGAAGTGCGCAAAGTGGAACATTCACGATTGTTGACGGCCCTGATGGTTTTGCTGCTGGCGCTGGGACTGCCGACTGTCGCTTTCGCCGCCGTTGACTTGCATCTGCCCGGAGCGGAGTTAAACGCGTTCTGGATAATCCCCTTTGCGGGCATGCTGTTGAGCATTGCTGTATGGCCCCTTGTTGCGCCGACTTTTTGGCATCACCACTTCGGCAAAATATCGCTGTTCTGGGCCGGGGCCTTTATTGTTCCCTGCCTCCTGATCTACGGGCCGGCGATAACGCTTTTTCATGTCTGGGAAGTCCTGGCGCATGAATATATCCCTTACGTTATCATACTGTTTACCCTGTTCACGGTGGCGGGCGGGGTGCGCGTGACCGGAACACTGGTGGGCACGCCCCAGGTCAACACAGGCATACTGCTCATCGGCACCATGCTGGCCAGTTGGATGGGCACAACCGGCGCTGCCATGCTGCTCATTCGCCCTCTGTTGCGGGCCAACACCCATCGGAAATACCGGGTGCATTCGGTAATTTTTTTCATCTTTCTTGTTGCCAATATTGGCGGCTGCCTCACTCCTCTGGGCGACCCGCCCCTGTTTCTCGGCTTTTTGAAAGGAATCAGCTTTTTCTGGCCCACCACCCATCTCTTCCCTCCCATGATTTTTACGGCTGTGCTCGTGCTGGGCATTTACTTTGCCCTGGAAGTCCATCTGTACAACAAGGAAGGCCGCCCCGCCCCCCTGGTGGAGGACAGCGGCACAGGGGAAAAGCTGGGCCTGGACGGCAAGGTGAACCTGCTCATCCTGCTCGGCGTCGTCGGTGCGGTACTGATGAGCGGAACGCTCAAGCTGGGTTCGTTTGAAGTGTATCACGTGGAACTGCAAGTGCCGGGTCTTTTGCGTGATGTCATCCTGGTCGGCCTGGCTTTCCTTTCCCTCAAGCTGACCCACCCGGAGAACCACCGCCTGAACGACTTCAACTGGTTCCCCATCCTGGAGGTAGCCAAGATATTCTTTGGCATTTTCATCAGCATGATCCCGACCATACTTATTCTGCAGGCGGGCGAGAAAGGGATTTTGGGCGGCTTGACCAACCTGGTGAGCCGGGACGGGCTTCCTTTGCCCCATATGTACTTCTGGATTTCCGGACTCTTCGGCACTTTTTTGGACAACGCCCCCACCTATCTGGTCTTTTATAACATCGCCGGGGGCGATGCGGTAAACCTCATGGGGCCCATGGCCGAAACCCTGGCGGCTCTTTCGCTCGGCACTGTATTTTTTGGGGCCATGAGCTACATCGCCAATGCCCCCAACTTTATGGTGCGGGCCATTGCCGAAAATCAGGGCGTGGCCATGCCCAGCTTTTTCGGCTACATGCTCTGGGCTATCGCGACTCTGTGGCCCGTTTTTATCCTCAATACTTTTATATTTTTCATATAATCCAGGAGGTGTCTCCAAATAAGAAATTTTGCTCCAAGAGCAAGGACCCCGGCCCTTTTTGCGAAGGGAGTGTACTCTTTATGGTACTCGACCGGAGAAAAAAGGGCCGGGTGACGCGGCTATTTGGACAAAAGAACTATTTGGAGACACCCCTGAAACAGCAAATGATACCAAGCATACCATGCTTTAAAAACTTGATTATTACTGTCGCACCTTTTATGCCCCGGTCCACAAGGCATTGTAGTAAAGAGTGCGCCAAAGGAGCAGTTGATGAGCGCCAATAGTTTCCTGATTACCTGCATCATTGAGCGCGGGCGGGCGGATGAGGTCATGAAAGTGGCCCGCCAGGCCGGCGCCAGGGGCGGCACCATTATGCCCGCAAGAGGCACCAGCACCTCGGAAGACAAAAAATTCCTCGGCATTCCCGTGATGCCGGCGGAAAAGGAAGTACTCCTTATTGTGACGGATCACGATCAGGTCGAGGTCATTCTGGACGCCATATACAAGATGCCCATCTTCAGCAAACCCGGCAGCAGTGTTGTTTACAGCACACCGTTGCATAGTTTCCATACTTCGTCGGGGAACTGATTCCGCACCAGAAGAGAACCCGACCTTTTTACACAGTATCGCGATCCCGCAACTGCACCCAAAGCCTGCGGATCTGCAAAAGCTCACCGGGAAAGTGTTGCTCGGTCCGGGCAAGCAGACTCTCGGCCTGTTCCTTGTGTCCCAAGGCCAGAAGGGACTTCGCCTCATACACCCCGGCCCGCCAGCCCAGGCAATGGCTCTGCCCGGCAACGCTCCGGGCCGCGTCAGCATAGCGCCCCAGGTTGTACAACGCGGCCCAAAGGTAATAGCCCCTGTTCTCCAGGCATGAGGAGTCGCGTTCGGCCCATTCGCGGCAGATCAGCAACAGCGAGGTGTAGTCCGCCAGGGCGTATAGGTTTTCGCACAGCAGGGCATAATATTGAGCCTTATACTCGTTTTCCACCACATAGCGGGTCAACAAGGCTGCCGCGCGATCGCGTTCGCCCAGAGCCAGTCGGGCATAGGCCTCAAACAACGGGGCCTTGGGCCGGGAAGGCCCAGCCTCGGCCAGATCCGCGGCTACCCGCCGCAACACCTGTATGGTATCGGGATGATGTAAAAGACTCTCGGTTTCATCCAGGAAGGGCACTCTGGCGGGTATGTCTTCCTGCTCGAGCGCGGCCGGACCGCCCAGGCGCTGCAGCACGTAAACAGCCCGGAAATAACTGTCCTCCGGCAGCGCCCGTCCCGGCTCGCGCGCCGCAAGATAGTAAAGGCTCCCTCCGGCGACGGCCGCGACGCCGAGCACCAGCAGGATAAAAAGGCAGACGTTTTTTGCAGTTCGCTGGAGCATCCGGTTCTTGTGCGGCGATGACAAGTTCGTTATACTTGAAAGTATTATGCGGTAGACCCTCGCCTTGCGGGCAATATACCCGCTTTGCCCCATACCGGCAATGCGTCTCCCGGCAGGGTAGCGCCGCTTGCAAGATTCTTTTTTAAAAAGGATTTTCCGCCATGACTGAACAAGCCCCTTCTGTTGTTTACTTCGCCGGTCCGCGCGCCCGTAAGGCAAAAGAAAGCAAGATACGCAAAATCGCGGCTCTGTTCGATGCCGCCGGATTTGACAAACTTGTGGACAAAAACGCGCCCGCCGCGGTCAAGCTGCACTTTGGCGAACGCGGCAACGATACCTTTATCAACCCCGTGTTTGTCCGCGCCGTGGTGGACAAGCTGAAGCAAGCCGGGGCCCTGCCCTTTCTGACTGATACCAACACCCTGTACCAGGGCAGCCGCCACAACGCGGTGAACCATTTGCAGACCGCGCTGGAACACGGCTTCAGCTTTGCCACGGTGAACGCCCCCCTGATCATTGCCGACGGCCTGCGCGGCGGCAGCTTTTCCGAAGTGCCCATCGGGCAAAAGCATTTCAAAAGCGTCAAAATCGCTGATGCCATAGTGGAAGCGCACAGCATGATCGTCATGTCTCACTTCAAAGGACACGAAATGGCGGGCTTTGGCGGTTCCATCAAGAATCTGGCCATGGGCTGCGCGCCGTCCCAAGGCAAATGCGATCAGCACGCCTCGCGTTTTTCCGTGGACGAAAAGCTGTGTATCGCCTGCGGCATGTGTATGGCCAACTGTCCGGAACATGCCATTGCCTGGCGCGCTTCGACGGACGACAACGAAGGTGAAACAAAATTCGCCTTCATTGACAAAGACAAATGCGTGGGCTGCGGCGAATGCCTGACCGTATGCGAACCCAAAGCCGTGACCATTGACTGGGCCACGGAACTCGAACCCTTCAACGAACGCATGACGGAATACGCGCTGGGCGCTGTCATCAACAAGCAGGACCGCGTGGGGTATTTCAACTTCCTCATGAATATCACGCCCGATTGCGACTGTGTGCCCTGGAGCGACGCCCCTCTGGTGCCCGATATCGGAATTCTGGCCTCCATCGATCCGGTGGCCCTGGATAAAGCCTCCTTTGATCTGGTGAACGGACAACCCGGCTTCACGCACTCCCGCCTTAAACACAATCATGAACCGGGCCAGGACAAATTCACCGGAACCTGGTCCTATACGCGGGGCGAGGTGCAACTCAACTATGCCGCATCCATCGGCCTGGGCAGCACCGAATATACTCTGGTGGAAATATAACAACCAACGTATTGCCGAGAGCATCAGTACATGACAACGAGAAACAGCATTTCGTTCTGGCTAATCCGCATCCGGACCCGGACAGCGCGGCTGATCTGCCTGCTCTGCCTTTTCGCGCTTGCTCCGGCTCTGCTGCAAGGCCCCTGCCCTGCCTTGGCCGCGGGTTTTGCCGAAGACCATACCATACTCTACTATCTTATCGAGATGCAGCGCCGGGCAAAACGAACCTGCAACGGCGCGCCCATGCCGGAAGCGCCTTCCTTGATGCCCTCGGAAAGCCTGCGTACCCTGGCCGCCCGGAGCGCTTCTTCAGGCCAGCCGGTATCCCGGATTGCGGCGGAAAGCGGCCTGTCCGGCATTCCTTATCTGGCGGCCACGGCGCGCGGAGCAACTCCGCAGCAGGCCTTTGACGCCTTGGTTTCCGGCCAGTGTTCCGCGCTCATGGGCCAGGAATTCCACTACATCGGCGCCAGCGCCCACAACGGGCAGTGGACCCTGATCATGGCCGCGGCCGAACCGCAACAAGTCCCGGACGCTGCCGGGCAAACCGTGGGGCAGGCACAGCCCACACCGCCTCCGGCCGAACCTCAGGATCCCGCGCCGAAACGTAATGACCCGGGCAATGTCGAGGAGTTGAGAATCCCTGTGAGCCCGAGCGAGCACGCCCCGGCCAGCCCCATTGTGGTGCGGGAGTTTGCCACCGACGGCCGGGGAAGAGTTTTGAACTCCGGTGCGGACTCCGCCTCGATTCCGCCGCCGGGTTCCGCGCCCAAAAGCCCCCGTCCCGGTGTGGTGCCTCTTGAAGATACCCGCCCGCCCGAAGCTGTGTCGGGCGACGGAGCTCTGGTCCTGCAGCCGGACGCGCAACCCGGCGCGCAAAGTGCCGCGCCGGTGGAAGCCCCACCGCCCTCGGCCGTATCGGGCAACGGAGCCGGGAGCGCTGCCGCCGCGCCCGTGGGAACTATGCCGGTCAAAACCACGTTTTCCGTAGCGCAAGCGGGTTCGCAAGAAGCCCGTATGCTCGGCCTGATCAATGCGGTACGCGCTCAGGGCCGCGTCTGTGGCGGAGAATCCATGCCCCCGGCGCCGTTGTTGCGCGGCAGTGGCGCACTGGACGCCAGCGCGCGGGAACACGTCAAGGATATGGCCGCGCGGCGCTATTTTTCCAGCACCGCTCCGGACGGCCGCACCCTGGGCAAGCGGGTTACGGACGGCGGCTACGCATGGGGCTTTGTGGCCGAGAACCTCGCCGCCGGGAGGAGCGTGGCCGATGAAACTCTGCACAAGTGGCTGGGCAACGAAAACCAGTGCCGCAACCTGCTGGGCCGGGAATTTGAGGATATCGGCGTCGGCTATGATCCTGCCGGGCCATACTGGTCGGTTATTCTGGCCGCCCCTTTGAAGGAACAGGAGTTGCCCATACGGTAGACGGCATTCGCCCAGGGCCTGTCAACACTATTGCGAACAAGAGGTCTGTATTATTTTGTCCGCGTTGTTACTCATACTCTGTTGTATTCCACTGCTTCTCGCCCGCCCGGCGCGCGCGTCCGACTGTCCGGATGCCGATTCCGTTGAGCGAAGCTTGCACAAGCAGAGCGAATTGTTGCAGGCTGCCAATGATGCCGCCCTGCTGCTCTATTCGGATGAAGAAGACCTTGAGGAACAGGCCACTCTGGCCCTGGAGCGCACGGCCTCGGCCACGGGCGCCGACGCCATAGGCCTCTGGCGCAACCACGGTGAAGGGGAGCACCTGCAGTGCACCAGGGTGTTTCACTGGATCTCCGAAAGCGCAGCCCTGATCCTGCCCTTTCACACCACCACTCTTTCCTATCACACCGATATGCCGGAATGGGAGCACCCACTCGCGGCCGGGCAAAGCGTCAACACCACCAGAGACAGCCGTCTCAGCCACGCGCTTATCGTGCCCATACTGTTCCGCGCCTCTTTCTGGGGATTTATCCGCATCGGTAAAATCGAGCCGGGCACGGACTGGGGAGTGAGCGAGGAAAATCTGCTGCGTTCCGTGGGCCTGCTCCTGGCCGCGACCTTGCAGCGCCGCCAGATGCAGGATGCCTTGTCCCGTTCCGAAGAGCGCTTCCGGGACGTGGCCGACGCTGCCGGGGAACTCGTCTGGGAACTGGACTCCCTGGGCTACTGCTCCTATATTTCGGATCGCGTGCTTGTCCTGCTGGGCTATGAACCTGCCGAGGTGCTCGGCAAGCGCATGGAAGACTTCGCCTATGACCTCGATGACGCGGATATCACGGGGCGCATGCTGCAGGCCAGCATGCCCCTGGGCACCTTCAGACGCTTTGAGCACCGCATGCGGGCCTGGGACGGCCAGGAAGTCTGGCTGCTCAGTTCAGGCCGGCTCCTGGTCGGTGCGGACGGCATTGCCGGGATCAGGGGCACCAGCCTGGACATCACGCAGAGCAAGGAAGACGCGGCCCGCTTGCAGAGCACTCTGCAAGCCTTGGAGAGCGCGAACAGCGAACTGGAAGTTTCCATCCGCAACGCGCATGAACTGGCCAGTAAAGCCGAGGCGGCCAGCCGGGCCAAGAGCGACTTTTTGGCCAACATGAGCCATGAAATCCGAACTCCGCTTAACGCCGTGATAGGCATGGCCTATCTGCTGCAAAAAACCGGGCTTTCCCCCCAGCAAAAAGCCTATGCCGACAAAATACACGCCGGTGGCAAGGCCTTGCTGGGCATTGTCAGCGAAATTCTTGATTTTTCCAGAATCGAATCCGGGCAAATGCAGATCGGGCATGCCTCCTACGAGCTTGGGGAAATGGTGGAAGGGCTGGCCGCCCTGGTGGGCGGCAAGGCCGAGGAACAAGGCCTCGATACCGCCTTCATCATAGCGCCTGATGTGCCCTTGCGCCTTGTGGGCGACGCCCAGCGCCTCGGCCAGGTGCTTACGAACATCACCGGCAACGCAATCAAGTTCACCGAGCGCGGCGGCGTCTGCCTGCGCTGCTCTCTTGACCATATTGAAGGAGATACCGCGCTGCTGCGCTTTGTGCTCAGCGACACCGGCATAGGCATTGCGGAGGAACGGCTGGACACCTTATTCCAGTCCTTCAGCCAGGTGGATTCCTCCAGTACCCGCAGCTACGGGGGAACAGGCCTGGGCCTGACCATTGCCAAGGGCCTGCTGACGCTGCTGGGCGGAGACCTCTCCCTGGAGAGCACTCTCGGCAAAGGCACCACGGTCACGGTCACGGTTCCCCAGACCATTGATGTAACGGCCATCCAGAACGAGGAGCAGCCCCGGCATCTCTCCGCTCTTGCCACGGCAGGTCCGGGGCTGGAAGTCATTCTGGTGGACGACAGCGACTGCCAGCGGGAATTTCTGGTCGAAATGCTGTACGCTTTCGGTTGCCGTTACCTGGCCTTCAGCAACATGGCCGAAGCCTTTGCCGCCATCGCCGGTTCGGACGCGGCCTCCGGCGTCACCCGCGCCATGATCCTGCCGCTTACTCTGGCCGAGGCGGACAACAGCAGAGACCTGCATCATCTGACAGAAGTCATGCGTCTGCGCAACATTCCCAAACTGGTCTGCATACTGCCTTTTGACCGCATCCAGAGCGCTCAGGATGTAAGCCGCTCTCTCGGCCACAGCGTGGCGGCGGTGATTGCCCGGCCGGTAGTCTCCACGGCCCTGGAAGAAACTCTGCTGGAACTGGTGCAGGCTCGAGATACCGGCGCGGCCAAGCCCGCGAGCGCCGCTGCTGCCGCTTCAGCCCCCTATTTTCCCGGCAGCCGCATCCTGCTTGTGGAAGACAACAGCGTGAGCCGCCAGATCGCCCTGGAACTCCTGCGTGAAACCGGGGCCGAGGTCTTCCAGGCGGAAAACGGCAGCGAGGCGCTTAACCTTCTGGAAAACGCCGATAAACCGTTTGATCTGGTCTTTTTGGATCTGCAAATGCCGATCATGGACGGCTGGGCCACGATCCGGGAAATCAGGGCCAATCCCGCCCTGCATATGCTCCCGGTCATCGCCATGACGGCTCATGCCTCTGTGGAAGAACGCAACCGCTGTCTTGCCGAAGGCATGAACGAGCACCTGGCCAAGCCCATTGACGTGACCGATATGTACACGCTGATGCGGCATTGGCTTAAACCCGTTTCTCTGCCGGAAACAACCGCCATGCCGGGCTCCGGACCGGATTTGGATACCGGCCCGGATCTGTTGGACAAACTGCAGGAGCTATTGCGGCTGTTGTCCGAGGATGATGCCGCATCCTGCCCTTTGTTCGCTTCACTGGAACCCCGCCTTGCCTCCATTGACAGCCATGCCGTCAGCGCCGCGGCCAAAGCTTTGACCGTATTCGACTTCAGCGAAGCCCTCAGCCTCCTGACCCCCATGGCCAACGGCCTCAAGACCGCCCGCAGCGGCCGGGATCCTGCTTGATGAACCGGCCCGACGACAACGGCAGAAGCATCCAGGCCCGCCTTGCCGAACGGGAAAAGCGCGTGCGTTCAAGCGCGGAAGGCCTGCGCCTGCTGCTGCACCGGCTGGGCGGACAGGAACAGGGCAGGCTGGTCAGCCTCTGGAAAAACTGGGATCGGATCATGGGCGAGGATGTAGCCGCCCTGGGCCGCCCTCTCGGGCACAAAGATCAGACACTGAATATCGGGGCGGATAACAGCATGGCCTTGCAGGAGCTTTCGCTACGGGCTCCAGAAATTCTGGAACGGGCCAATGCGACTATGGGCAGCGAGTTTTTCACTGAGGTCAACGTCCTTTTGCTGCAAGGCAAAACAGGACTTGCCCAAGACAACACGTCCACCGCGCACAAAACCACACCAGCCGCCCCTGCCCCCCCGGCCTTTGAGGGCCCGCCCATAGGCGGACTCATGGGTAAACTTTCTCCGGATTCTCCCATCACCCGCTGCTATGAAACCTTTGTGGCACTGGCAAAGAAATAACGTGCTCATTGGCGGCGGCTTGATTGTGCCGGGCGGGCGGGGCGGTGTGATCTTCTCGCGTCGGGAGGCAAACCGGGCTTTTAGTCTCATACTGCGTCAGAATCCCGTTTCCCGGCGAAGCAGTACTTGAGTACAGCTTCTTGGAAAACGGGATTCTTCCTTGTTTGAGTCCTAAAATACCGTCTTTTGCCTACCGATGCGAGAAGAATACCCGCGTCGAGTGCGACCTACCCCATCCTCATCCCGGCAATCAGACGCTCCAGGTTGTCCGGATCGCCCGCCTTGTGCTCGTCAGGATACAGCAAGGCCGACATGTAAAACACGGAATCCAACTCCAGGGCTCTGCGCGCACCCCCGGCAAAACGGCTCAAAGCCTGTCCCACTTCCCCACGTAAGGGTTCGGGCACAGCTTCCAGCAGACTCTTTCCCCCGGCAGGCAAAGCCGCCAAGCGCCCGGCCCGCTCCCGCATCAGGGCGCGATACACCGCTTCGTCTTTGTTTTCATACAATGCGGCCAAGGCGTCGCTTTCCGTCTTTTTCAGAGCGCGGTGCGCTTCCGTGAGCCAAGCCGTAAGGGCGGTAACGGGGTCGGACATGGGCCACTTCCCTATTTATTCATGACATTCAGGAATTCCTGATTGCTCTTGGTGCCCCGCATCTTGTCCAGCAGGAACTCCATGCTGTCGATGGGCGACATGGGCGCGAGAATCTTGCGCAGGATCCAGACCCTGTTCAGCACATCATCGGAAAGCAGCAGTTCTTCCTTGCGGGTGCCGGTACGGTTGATGTCAATGGCCGGGAACACGCGCTTTTCAGCCAAATGACGATCCAGGTAGATCTCCATGTTACCGGTGCCTTTGAATTCTTCAAAAATCACTTCGTCCATGCGCGAACCGGTATCAATGAGCGCGGTGGCCATAATGGTCAGGCTGCCGCCTTCTTCTATGTTCCGGGCCGCGCCGAAAAAGCGCTTGGGGCGTTGCAGGGCGTTGGCGTCAAGACCGCCGGTGAGCACCCGGCCGGAAGAAGGGGTCACGGCGTTGTAGGCCCGGCCCAGACGGGTGATGGAATCCAGCAGAATGACAACATCGCGCTTGCGTTCCACCAGGCGCTTGGCTTTTTCCAGCACCATTTCACAGACCTGCACGTGGCGTTGCGGCGGTTCGTCAAAGGTGGAGGAAATAACCTCTGCGTTCTTTACCGTGCGCTCCATGTCGGTCACTTCTTCGGGGCGCTCGTCGATCAGAAGCACGATCAGGTACACATCCGGATTGTTGGCATTGATGGCATTGGCCATGGACTGCAAGAGGATGGTTTTGCCCGTGCGCGGCGGGGCCACGATAACCCCGCGCTGACCGCAACCCACCGGGGCCATCAGGTCAATGACCCGGCCGGAATAGGCTTTATCGCCATTTTCCATGGTGAGCCGGCGGTCCGGATAGACGGGGGTGAGGTTGTCGAAGAGAACGAGATTCTTGGCGTTGGCGGGGGGTTCAAAACCTATTTCATTGACCTTGAGCAGAGCGAAGTAGCGTTCCCCTTCCTTGGGGGGGCGTATCTGGCCGGATACGATATCGCCTTTTCTCAGCCCGAACCGCCGTATCTGGGAGGGCGATACGTAGATGTCGTCCGGCCCCGGCATATAGCTGCACAGCGGCGACCGTAAAAAACCAAAGCCGTCGGGCAGTATCTCCAGCACGCCATCGCCGAAGATAGCGCCATTCTGGGAGGAACAGTTTTGCAGGAGCGCGAAGATAAGCTCCTGTTTGCGCATGGAACTGGCGTTTTCCACTTCAAAGGAATCGGCCAGGGCCATGAGTTCGGTCATGGATTTGACCTTGAGTTCGGACAGGTTCATGCCCGCGTCCAGAACATCTGCCGCAGGGGATTCTTTCTTTTTCCGCATAGGATAGGAGGGTATGTGAAGGTTGGTGACATAGGGGCCTGAATAAACGACGCCACGGTAGCGCCACCGGAAAAACCGGCTTGGGTCTGTAATGAAAGAGAGCTGAGGAAGCAAAGGCGACTTACGGAGACTGGACTAAAGACCGCCTCGCGGCCGAATGACCATTTGGTGTCTAGCGCAATTACCGGCGCATGGCAAGGGGTCTAATCGTCTTTTTCCGGTTTTGCCAGCACATCCGCGTAAAAATTCTCGATAAAAGCTTTCAGTTCCTCCGCATCGCGCTCAAGCACACAGGCGAGCTCGGAGGTCACCAGTCCCATTGCCTGCTCCAGCAGGCGGCGCTCCCCAAAAGACAATTCTTTCTCTCCGCTGATCAAGATAAGCTCTTTGAGCACATAGCCCACATCCAGCAAAGAGACGCTCTTCAGGCGTTCGGAATACTCCCGGTAACGCCGGTTCCAGTTCTGCCCGGAATATCCGGTAAAGGTGCTGCGGTCCCGCAGGGATTCAAGCACGGCCAGAGCCTCGGCCGCGCTGCATGGGGCGCGCAGGCCGACACTGCGGGCATTGGCCACGGGAACCATCATTGTAATGTTATTGGTAAAAATGCGAATGATATAGAACTCCGCTTCCTGCCCGCAGATTTCCTGGCGCTCCAGACGTTCAATGACGCCTACGCCTTGCGCTGGATAAACCACAAGTTGTTCCGGGGCATACACGTGGAAACTCCTGAAGACCGGCACACCATGCGCGGATACATGGCGGTTTGGAAAAAACCGCTGCCCGTGGAAACGATCGGCGCGGCGGGTGATGTTGGGAAATACGGCTCGAAGCGGCGGGCGGATCACTTCGTTTCGGATTAACGATACCGCACGCCGGTCATTTAGTCCAGCATTTCCATGTTTGACTCGAAAAAGGCCTTTCCGGGGTTTGTACAATGCCTCCCCTCCCCGCTTCAACCCGGAGAATGATGACGAGACACGTTGAAATATTTAGCATATCCCCTGACAAGTAACATTTTGTAATACTAAAAAACTTTTTTTAAAAAATTGCCTTTTTTCTATTTCAATTTATTTCTTCATAGTGTATGGAAGAACTATGTCGTAGCATAAAGCGACTTTTAGTTTCTGAGATATGACATGTTTTCGGCGTATTGATCCAGGGGGATTACGTTGCCGATTAGTCTGGCTGGGGGCCGGGGGATGCAGTCGATTCGTGCCAGGCACGAAGTAAGGATTGCGGGCTTTCTTTCCAGAACATCACCACCGCACGCACCTCTTGAGAAAACGCCGAACAAAGGCTTTTGCGCCGCTTTTTAGCGACGCGAACTTTGGGGACACCACCAATATTACCTTTTTAAGGAAGGATACGCCATGAGCCAATCCACTCCCACCACCGAAAACAGAAATGTTCCCGGTCAGACCGTTGCCGTGCCCAAACCGGATAATGGAGCCGACGTTGCTGTTGCCTCCTCGCCGAGCGGCACACTGCAACTGGACTTTGACCCCTCCACCGCCACCACCAGCCGGGAAGGCAACAGCCTGGTCTTTGAAGTGGATGGCGGCGGTAAAGTAACTGTTACCGATTTTTTCGTGGTGGGCGACCAGAGCCTGCCTTCCTTGCGCCTGCCTGACGGCACGGAAGTTGCCAGCGCCGACTTTTTCCAGGGCAGCGACCTTGATATGACCACCGCGGCCGGTCCTGCCGCCGCGGCCCCTCCGGGCGGCGGCACCAATTATGCCGATGATCCGGGCAACCTGATGGGCGGCCTGGACAAATTCGGCATGCTCGGCACCGACTACTGGGGCCGGAGCACCGAGCCCACTCCGGAAATGGAAGGCGTGCGGGAAGTGCCTGGCGGCATTTTCAACTTTGACGTAAGCACCCTTTTCGAAGGCGTTTTTTACGGTGGCCTGTTCGAAGACGGGATGAGAAACAAGAACGTGGGTGATACCACCCAGGTTTTCGGACAACTGAATTTCAACCCGGTGCTTTCAGGAAGCACCGTTATCGACGCCATCCGCCTTTCCGGCTTTGAACCGGGCACCCGTATTTATTTCGGCGAGCCCAGCGATTATGAGAACGGCGGCAACTACATCGAGATCACCAGTCTTTCCCAGGTGGTCAACTTCACGCATGCCAACTTCATCAACGGCGTGTATCTTGTGGCTCCCCCGTATAGCGACGTTGACATGACCATAACGGTCTCCATGGACATACGCGCGGCTTCTTCCGGGATGACCGCGACCGTCGGCGGCAGCTTCGTGATTATCGTGGACGCCGTGGCCGACCTGCCGGAATATGTCGGCTCCGATGCCAGGTATGACGGCTTCACCGGAGTGGGTGAAATCAAAAAGGCGACCGACGATGATTTTGATAAAAATACCGGTGTTGAAAGCAAGGACTCCACCGGCAGCGCGGACATGACCAAGGTCATGTTTGATGTTTCCGCGACCTTCAGAGATCTGGACGGCTCCGAAACGCACTTCGTTCTGGTTGAGCGTCCCGCCGACATCAACGGCAATGCCTGGAGCTGCGACAATCCCGGTAGTTTTGAGGTGCAAATCTGGGTGGATTCCAACGGCAAGCCCGTTCTTGACCAGGCCAACCCGCCGGCTGACGCTGTGCAGAAGCCGTTTTTCGCCATTCCGGTGTCCCTTGATCAAATCGGGCCGGACGGTTCAGTCACGATCTCCGTGGTCATGACCCCGCCCGACGGCTTCACGGTCTCGGCCTTTGAAGAGGAGGACCGCTCCTTGTGGACCGGCGCCTGGGCGAGCGAAAATCCCGAAGATGGGGAAATCACCTTTAATAACAACGACGCCCATGACTTTACGCAGGTTGAGGTCACCTATGAAGTGCCCACGCTGACGGTCACGATGGGCTGGGCCTATGAAGGCGGCCAGGGCAACAAGCACCTGGCGGATAAAGGCGCGTATGACGGCACGCCCGGTACCCTTGAGGGTGAAGGCAGTGATGCCGCTATTACCTTTACTGTTGACTCTGGTTTTATCACCGAGGTGAAAATCGACGTTTCCGGCTGGCTTTACGGCGATGGCTCCGCCGCCGCCCGCGGCGTGCTCACCTTTGCCGACGGCACTCCTGTGCCCGCTCCGGACGCTAACGGCATCATCACCATTACCCTGAATCCGAACAGCGATTCCCTCGAACTGAAGTTCGTGCCCAACCCTGCCTGCACATCTGATGCGGACGTGCCCATCGGTTATGACGTCACCGTCACGACGCCCAACGGCACAACCCTGGTGTACAAGGACGGTGGAGGCACGGTGGCCATTGACGCCGTTGCCGATGCTCCTGAAAATGTCGGGCTGAATGTGACCAACGACGCCGATTACTTCTATGTCGTGGATGCGGCCGACGGATGGGATAAGAGCAGCGTATGGCATAACCCCGGCACCACTGCCAATGTCGGTGACCTGAAGGGCTATGAAACCTCGACCTACACGCCGACCTATGAACCCAAAACCTATGACGTTTCCATAACAGCCTCGGCCCATTTCCCGGATACTGACGGCTCTGAAACTCATTACATCATGGTACAGAACATCGGCGGCGACCTCGCGCTCTCTAGTGCGGCTCAAGCGGCCGGTTTTGAAATTATCGGCAAAGAATCTTATGGCGGCACCGAGTATTTTGTGGTCAAGGTTCCCGAGGGCTTTGATTACAGCGCCACCGCGCCGAACGTGAGCGTGGATCTCGTCTACTCGATAACAACCGACACCTCCATCAGCAAGGACATCAATGTTTACGGCAAGGCCGTGGAAGGCGGAGGGGATGACCCGAACGCCTGGGCCGGTGACCGCGAGGTGGATTTCAACAACAACATCGCCTATTCGCCCGGCGACAAGACCAATGTCACCATCGACTATGTTGAGTCCACGCTGACGGTCAAAGCCGGATGGGCCGCGGAAGACCATTGGTACAATCAGAACAGGGTGGACTCGAATACTCCGGGCGCCGCCAACCCGACCAACCCGACCAACCTGCCCGGCCTGAGCGACCAGGGCGCTGACTTCATCATGAGCCTGAACGATGTGAAGGATTCGTTCCAGAGCATCACGCTCACCTATGACAGCAGTTTAGGCACCTTCATCGTGCCCGATGCGCCCGGTGTTTATACTTGGGCGGCCTCCCCGCCTGACAGCAACGGTATGGTCACCGTCACCGTCACGTACACCCAGGACTCCATCTCCCAGGATACTCTTTCGGAATTCAGAGGGTACTTTGAGCCGGGGCACAACAACAACAAGGGTGAAGTGCCTATCGACTACAAGGTCGAGGTCGTGCGCGGCGACAGTTCCCAGACCTATGACGGCCACTCCAACGTGACCATTGATGCCGCCGCTGACCTGCCCAATCTGGAAAGCAAGGGAGAGCTGTTCTACGCGGGCGATAACCTGGTGCCGGGCGATCCCGCCCAGGGCGATACCGCCGCCAAGCCCGGAGAGGGAGTCACGCTCAAGGATCTTTCCGTCACCTTCTACGACTATGGGCCGGACTCGCAAGAACTGCACTACTTCATGGTGCAGAAGAACGCCAGTGTGCGGTACACCGACCCCGTTGGGACGCTCAATACCACTGTGAGCCTCGCCGCTCAGGATATCGTGATCACAGGCAGCGGCCCCTCCGGGGACTACAAGCAGACGATCCATCTTGAGGGCACCACTGGCAAATCCTACATCACCCTGGAGTTTCCTGACGGCACGATTGTGACCATTAACAGTGCCGGTGTTTCCGACAACCCCGCTCTCGTTGCCAATCTTGCTCCCAACTGGGTGGCCCAGGCAATAAACGGCGTCAGCACCACCACCCCCAACGCGGGCGGCTCGAGCACCTATTGCAAACTGCCCGTGCTGAACGAGTTGCTGCAAGGTACCGACGGCAAGGCCACTGTCCAGGAAGTCGTTATTAATGCTCCGACGAATCTTGGCAGGGACGGCACGGTCACGATCAACGTCGGCGGCTATGCCGAGGAGTCTGAAGGGCGCACGCTGACCGACGGCGGCAACGCCACCGGCGATACCCCGTCGCGCGAAGTGTATCTGGATAACAACTACGCCGACAATCTCGGGTCCATCAAATTCGATGTGGGCGTGGTCACCTCAAGTCCCTCTTTCTCGGCCACCGTGGTGTACGAGAACGGCACGCCTGACGCCGACAAGGGTGATTATACCGTTCACCTGGGTTATATCAGCCTGGCCGGCCTGCACAAGGGTGAAACAGCGCAGGTGGAGTTCATCTTCAAGGCGGGCAACCCCCCGGTGAACTTGATGCTCGCCGAGGACAGGTACACCTATGACCCGGCCACGGGCGAGTGGGTCGTGGCTCAGGAAGGAGCTCCCCTCCAGGTCGGCTACGAATATGACGCGGCCACGGGCGAATGGGTTCTGGGCGGTGGCGGCAACTGGACAGTGCAAAGCATCGTTGACAATGGTGACGGCACCTACTCCATCAAGATGGAGATCACGGGCAACGACGGCGGCGAGGTCAAGCTGCCTTTCTTCCCGGGCAACAACGGCAACGGCGAGGACATCACCGTTGACTATATTGTCACGATCACGGACGACCGTTCCGGTGAAAGCACAAGCTGGAAATCTCCCGGCGTGAGCGACGACCTTCTGGACAGCGACACCACCTACAAAAACCTGACGGGCGGCGGCGACTACATCATTGTGGACGCTGTGGCCCAGCAGCCGGAATTCGGCCATTACACCACCGTCGGCAAGGAGATACCCGGCGATGAGGACGGCGCCCGTTACGAATACCTCACGCCCAGGACGCCGGTGGAGGTCGAGGCCAGCATCATGTTCCAGGATTTTACGGACGATTCCCAGCAGCACTACCTGTTCCTGGAGTGGAATCCGGATGTTGCCGCTCTCGATTACCAGAACCCGAACTGTCTCACATATACGTATGTGGAAAACGGCGTTACCAAGGTCGGCACTATTACAATCCCGCAGCCTCCGGTATTTCAACTCGACGGCGGCAAGATTTATATCAAGGTGCCCGTAGCCAATGAACACCTGCAAAAGTGCGAGAACGGCATACTGGATCTGACCGTCAAATACAACGGCACTTCCAACAACGGTTCGGTCACTATCCGCGCTGACGCCCACGATCTGGAAGAGGCCATCGGCCGCCCCGGCGGCACGGAGCAGGGCATCCGCAACGACAATAACCTGTCCCAGAATCAAATCGAGGTTGAATTCAAGTACGCTGCGGCGGGCAGCGTCAGCATCAAGAGCTCGAATCACCTGTATGAAGGCGACCAGCCCGGAGCCAACGTGGGTTCGGATGCCCGCGCCTGGGGCGCCCAGCTTATGTTCGGCTTCTCGTCCAGCATCAGCACGGTAAAAGACGCTGATGGAAATTGGGTGCTGAGCAACACTCCCGGCAGCGGGGTACGCGACACCCTGGATTCGTTGTCCATCACCTTGCCCAAGGGCGCGGATGGAAGCGACAGGGGCACACTGTACCTGATTGAGTCGGGGAAGTACCCGACCAGCGATGCGGAGTGGCAGGCCCTGGAGGCGGCATTTAAGGATGCCGGCCCGGACGGCTACGTGCCCGGCCTGGGTTGGGTATTCGGGGGCGGCGCGCTTTCCGATGCGCAGATTCTGGCTCTGTTGAACGGCGGAAAAATGCAGTTCATCCCGGAAACGGACTTCAACACGCTCTCGGGCACGGACGACCTGGATCTCTCGATCTCATACAACTACACAGTTACCAACCATGACAGCGGTCATGCCCCGAACAACCACGGCAAGATGGATATGATCGTGGACGCGGTAGCCCAACTGCCCGAGTTCGTGGTGGCTGTCGACGATAACGGCAGCTATGCCTATACCGTCAAAATAGGAAAGCTGGATTACCCTGACAAGGACGGCTCAGAGGACCAGTTCGTGCTGGTCAAGTACGTCCCCGGCGCGGAGGTTTCGATCCTCGGCGATGACGGGAAGCCTGTGTACTTCACCGAGATCTTCTATGCCAAGGGTGCTGACGGCGTAGTCCATCAGTATATCAAGATCCCGGCCTCCCACTTCCTTGACGATAATGGCGTGCTCAAGCCTGGCATGGAGCTCACGATCAACCTCGGCAATACCTACCTCAAAAACGGCGCTTCGATCGAAGTCTCGGCCGTCGCGATTGAAAAGGTGGGCGAAGGCGACGCCGGAGAACTGACCTATCACAACAACACGGCCGTCAAGGAAGGCGTGGTGATAACTGTGCCCGGCCAGGGACACGACCACCACGGCAGCTACCCGCACATCGTGTTCACTCACGCCTATGAGAACGGCACCGAGAATGCGCATATCGGCCAGGACCACGGCACGGCAGGCAATGTCAACCTGGGCGACGGCATAATCCGGGCCTGTGAGGACACGCCTGTCCGCAACAACGACCTGATCGTCCTGACCTTCAATCCCAAGGAAGGAACCATCGTAATCGATGGCCAGCCCCTGGTGATCGAAACGGGTCCGGCCGGGTGGCCCAATGGCGTGAGCATCGCTCTGGACGGCAGCGGAAACTATGTTGTGACCATCACGCACCACAGCAACAGCAGTCAAGGCGTTAACCTCAATGCCGATACCGTCTACTTCCGCCCCGGCGACTTCTCCGCGGGCAATAACGGCGATATCGTGTCCGGCAACTATGACCCGAAAGCGCACTACAACTACTCTGACGCCGATGTGAGCATTTCCTGGCAGATTCAAAGGCCAAGCGGCAACCCGCAGACAATCAACAGCGGCACCGAAGACATGGTGGTTGACGCGGTTGCGCAACCGGGAGCACTGGATAGCGTGGGCAACTATGACGAGGCCATAGGCTACGGTCCCGGCGCCAATGATACCGTCACCATCAAGGTGCCTTTCCTCTTCCCTGACAGCGACGGCAGCGAAGACCACTACCTGTTGGTGGAAAAGCAGCCCGGCATCTACGTGGTAGGCGCCAACCCCGCCGATCTCATCCAGGTCGGCGATACCACCTACTACAAGCTCCCGATTGACTACAGCAAGGCAACCTTCAATTCTGCTACCGGCAAATGGGAGATGGACGTCAGCATCCGCGTTGATAACAGCATGGCGCATAACACGAACGAGTCGAAGCGCACCGGCACCGAGGATGGGAAGACCCCTGAAGACGGCGGCGTCAAGGACGGTTCGGATATCTACAAGCTGAAGACTGGGACCATGGCGGTCGAAACCGGCTACAGAGACGACCCCAACAACCAGGAAGTGACCGCCGACAACAACGTGGCTGTCAACCAGGATGGCTGGCTTGAGTTCAAGATCTCCACCTGTGACGTCAAAGTCACGATCGGCGCTATTCGTGGCGCATACGAGAACGGTGACGTGACCGGCCTGCCCGACGGGACGCTCCCCTACGGCTTCATGCCCGTTACCATCACCCACGACGAGAATGACGTTATCGAATCCTTTACCTTGCGCTACAACGCCGGCAGCGGCGAGCTGAAGTACGGCAACGGAGATCCGATCGTCACGGATCCCGCCAAGGGCATCTCTGTGAACGGACCGGACGCAAACGGCGTGGTAACAATCACTTTCACCGACCCGATCAACCAGGGAACCCTTGGCCTGATCAACCAGGGCTTCCAGTATCATTCCACGAGTCACGACAGCACTGACGTGGGCGTCAACTGGAGCATCACAGCCTATGATCCGCTTTCCGGTGAAAGGGGAGATGCGAGTGCCAAGTCGACGATCGTTGTCGACGCGGTGGCTCAGGCTCCCACACTCGGCGATGATGTCGGCGTCACCTATGGGGAAGAAGGCTGGACCGCGGCCAAGAGCGGCGAAAAAGCCCATGTCAACATCCAGCTCACTTTTGAGGACGACGGCACGCACGGCGAAGTGCATTACGCCGTGTTCCAGCGCGGTAACGAATGGTCCTGCGACGGCGCGTATGTCAACGGAGATTGGGTTGCGGCAAAGGATATCATCCTGATTTACGGCAAGGACGGCACGGCGTACTTTGCGGTCGAGATCCCCGCGGGGGTGGCCAATGCCGACGTGACATTCGTGGTGACCATGCCCTCGAAGAACGCTGACTGGGAACACTCGGTTAAGGTCGGCGGTATCTCCGTGGAAGCCTTCGTCCGTCCGGATGGAGACAAGGAACTCACCCTGAGCAACAACTGGGCTGAAACGATAGAAGAATACACGTTCAATGTCGGCGTGGCCACAAGCACCTCGGTCAGCGTGGCCCTGTATGACGGTGACGGCAATCCGTACAACGCTGCCAACCCGATCTACGAGAACGACGGCAGCGGCGGCAGCGTCTTCATCAACCTCGTGCCCAACGGCGCGAACGAGGCCATCACCAAGGTGATGATCACGGATCCCGGAACCAAGGGCAGTATCTGGTATGACTTTGGCGACGGCAACGGCCCGACGGAAATCTCCGCTTCAGGCGGCTGGGTGACGATCACCGATCCGAACTTTGACACCTCCAAGCTGGAGTTCCGTCCGTCCCCATACTGGAGCGGCAATTACAACCCGTCCGTGAAGGTGGATGTTATCGACACCGCTTCCGGCGACGTGAAGATAGGGACTGGCAGCACTCCTGCCGAAAGCATCACCGGTTCCGCGAACATCGTGGTCGAGGGCGTGGCCACTCCGCCTGAGGATCCCGGTTTCGACGGCCAGTTCAGCGCGGCAGACGCGGGCATTTACAACATGGTGTTGAAGGCGACCTTCCCGGACCATGACGGCTCGGAGCAGCACTTCTTCCTGTTTACACTGCCTGTGGGGCTCTTCCTGGACAGCGGCGCGGTCTATACCACGGTCACGCTTGGCGACGGGAACGTCTACGGGCTGCCCGCCGGCGACTACTACAGGATGGATGTTGCTTCCAACGTGGAAACGCCGGAGATCACCCTGGCCATCAGGGCTGACAGTTCCTGGGACGGTACGGATCGCGCCATTGATTTCCATGCGGTTGCGCAGGAAAACGGTGGTACGGAGGTGCTCAGCGGAACGGCCGGCATCGACCCCGCCCACGGCGACTTTGCCTATCGCGTGGAGTATGTTGACGGCACGGCGGACTTCTCCCATGTCACCGGTGATTACCTGCACGTCTACGGCGGCGCCGGCGATGACGTGATATACGGCGGACAGGGTGGTAACGAGATCCACGGCGGCGGCGGCGATGACATCATCTACGCGGGCCACGGGGACGACATCCTCTTCGGCGGCACGGGCAGTGATATCTTCGCCTGGGAAGCCGACAGGCTTGGCGGGTCGGATACCATTATGGACTTCGACTTCAACTACCAGTGGAACAGCGAAACTGGCAAGCTGGACGCTATTGTCGGCATGGATAACGACAAGATCCAGCTTAACTTCCAGGATCTGCTGGGCGATGACAGCGGCAGCCTGACAGCTTTGCTGGATGGCCTGCACGACCTTGGCGGCAACAAGTTTGGTACGGACAGCGGCTTCACGGTCTCGTTCCTGGATACCAACCGACTGGAGATTATGTTTACCGGCCATGAAAGCGGGGTCACTCAGGACATCATCGTGAATTCCGGGAACGCGTTCCTTGGTGATATCTCGAACGTGAGCCTTACGGAAGCTCAGGCCATCCTGCAACAGATCCTGATCAACAACAGTTAAACCATAACCGCTCCCGCTCCGGCGGAAAGATGCAACCCCCTAACAAGAACCCCCGCATAGCGGGGGTTCTTCAGTTATTGACATTTTTTTATTTCAATTTAGTTCTTCATGGTGTATATGGGAATCATGTCGTGACTATATTATATAATGACTTTTCTAGCTACGACATGTTTTTGGCGTATTGATCCAGGGGGATTACGTTGCCGATTAATCTGGCTTGAGGGCCGGGGGATGCAATCGATTCGTGTCCGGCACGAAAATAAAGATTGCGGGCTTTCTTTCCAGAACATCACCACCGCACGTACCTCTTGAGAAAACGCCGAACCAGGGCTTTCGTATCGCTTTTTAGCGGTACGGACTTTTGGGGATACACACCAAATATCTTTATTAAGAAAGGATACGCCATGAGCCAATCCACTCCCACCACCGAAAATAGAAATATTCCCGGTCAGACTGTCCACGTGCCCAAACCGGGCAGCGGAGCCGACATCGCTGTCGTCTCCTCGCCGAGCGGCACACTGCAACTGGATTTTGACCCCTCCACCGCCACCACCAGCCGCGACGGCAACAGCCTGGTGTTTGAAGTGGACGGCGGCGGCAAAGTAACCGTCACCGACTTTTTCGTGGTGGGCGACCAAAGCCTGCCGAGCCTCGCTCTGCCCGACGGCACGGAAGTTGCCAGCGCCGACTTCTTCGAGGGCAGCGATCTGGATATAAGCACCGCGGCTGGTCCTGCCGCCGGCAGCCCTCCGGGCGGCGGCACCAATTATGCCGATGATCCGGGCAATCTGCTTAACGGCGTGGATAAATTCGGCAAACTCGGCACCGATTATTGGGGCCGTAATACCGAACCCACCCCTGAAATGGAAGGTCCGGGCAGGCTCGCCGGCATAGGCGTTGCCTGGAGCGGTGACGATGCCTGGAACACGGAACCGGGCGGGCCGGGCGGTGGTGACGGCGCCTGGAGCGGCGCCGGCGTCAACGGCGGCCGTTTCATCCTGTATGAAAGCGCGCTCCCCAACGGCACCAATCCGGCAAACGGCCCGGTGAGCGCCACCTCCGTCCTGCATGTAACCACAAACAATTCCAACTTTATCGGATTGACCATTGGCGGGCGGTTCTACAGCCTTCAGGAACTGCAAAACGGCGTCACCATAGGCCGCGACCTGGACGGCGACAGCAGCCCCGATGTAACTGTTACCTTTACCTATACGGGCAACAACAACGTCGAGGTCACGGTTACGCTGGATAACGCCATACGGCACATCGGCCCCAACGGCGAAAACCTGCAGGAAGTCATGGACGGGCTCGGCATTACGGCCCATGACAGCGCGGGCAATTCCGCCTCCGCCGGCATGAGCGTCACCGTGGTGGACGACAACCCCATCGCCATGGACGATGCCCAGCGCGTTACCCTGGAGCACGAGGACGGCTCGAATTACAGTGAAGTCCAGGTCAAGGGCAATGTGCTTGAAGGCAAGGGCGAACAGATTAAAGACGGCCAGTCCTCGGGCGAATTCGATACCGGCGTGGACGGCAAGTCCGGCGCGGACCAGTCCGGCGCGGACGGCTACCGGGAAAACCCGGTGGACTGGATCGTGGGCGGCGTGAGCACCGAAAACAGGGACAACAACCCCAAAGCCGAGCAGGATTTCAAAACCCAGTTCACCCTGCAAGGGAACGGCCCCACCTATATCGTCATGGACGGCGACAAGGTGGTGGGCGAACTCACCCTGAACCGCGACGGTTCCTATGAGTTTAAGATTAATCCTTCCTATGAGCCGGAACACGGCGATCATACCATCATTATTCCGTACACCGTGACGGACAGCGACGGCGATTCCGCCAGAGCCAATTTGAGCATCACCATTGAAAACGTCAACGACCGCCCGGTGTTCACGGTTGATGAAAACGGCTTTGCCGCCAGCGGCGACGTGAAGGAAACCGGCGTGTACGCTGCGGGCGAGCGCGACGGCTATGTCCACGACGGCACCCAGGGCCGCGATGACGAAAACGCGGCCACCAAAGACGGCGGCACCGGCGCCGGTCAGCATCAACTGACCGCTTCCGGCGATTTGCATGCCACGGACGCTGACAGCGATAAACTGACCTACGGCGCGGGCGAGCCCGCCGCCGGATCGGGCCAGACCGTCACGCAGAACGGCGACGGCTCCTTTACCATCAATGACACCTACGGCGATCTGACCATCTGGCCCGACGGCCACTGGGAGTTCCAACTCAATGACGGCGCCGCCAACCACCTGGGTGAAGGCCAGAGCCATCAGGTACAGTTCCCGGTCATTGTTCAGGACAATTCCGGCGCGGCCAACGACACGAACACGGGCAGCATCAATATCACCGTTCATGGCACCAACGACGCGCCCACCCTGCAACTGGGCGATGACCTTGTCGCCATAGAAGGGGTCAATACCACGGCCAACACCAGCGTTTCCGGCCAGGCCACGGCCACGGACCCGGACGATGACGACCAGGGCAATTTGCGTTTCGGCCTTGAGACCCCGAACGGCGCTGTGGTGAACGCGCTGTTCGTCGTGCCGGACGGCCAGGGCGGTTACACCCTGGAAACAACAGCGCCCAAGGACGGCAACTATTACGGCACCTTCAGCATTGATTCCGGCACCGGCAAGTATACCTTCACGCTGAACAACAGCGCCCAGTGCGTGGACAGCCTGAACGTGGGCGACAACCCCAACTTCGGCATCACCGTGGTGGTGCAGGATACACACGGCGCTTACGATAAGGGCACTGTGAGCGTGACCATTGAAGGCCGGAACGACAGTCCCAAAATCACCGGCGGCACTACGGGCGCGGTGAAGGAAGAAGGCGTCTGGGGCACGGACGGCAAGGAGCGCGACGGCTTTGTTCACGACGGCACCAAGGGCCGCGATGACGAAAACGCGGCCACCAAGGACGGCGGCATTGGCAAGGGCCAGCACCAGAATCAGTTCGAGGGCAAACTGGAGGCTTTTGACCCGGACGATGACGCCAGCACCCTGACCTTCCGGCCCACGAACACGACCGCGGGCACCGTTACCCACAACACGGACGGTTCTTACACCATGCAGGGCACCTACGGCACACTGACTATCAGGCCGGACGGTTCCTACACCTATACCTTGGACGAAGCCAAGGCCCAGAGCCTGACCGAAGGGCAACTGGTGAAGGAAAACTTCCCCGTCACCGTGCAAGACCCCCACGGGGCAACGGGCAACGGCAATATCACCATTAACGTGTATGGCACCAACGACGCCCCCGAATTTACGCAAGGGGCCGGCTCTTACGTCCTGATGGAAGACGGCGGCACCTATAGCCTCAGCGGCCAGGTGGCGGCCATAGATCCGGATGCGGGCGAGACCGCGCAACTGCGTTTCGGCTTTGAAGCGCCCGACGGTTCGGTGCAGACCACCTTGTACGCGGTGCCGGCGGGCTATGACCAGGACGGCAAGCCCATCATCACCTTTACCACCACCATGCCCGCGGATGGCGAGTACTACGGCCGCTTCACCATTGACCCTGTTTCGGGCCAGTACAAGTTCGAGATGAACAATAACGCCAAATGCGTGCAGGGCCTGGGCGAAGGCGAATTCGCCGACATCCACCTGACTGTTGTGGTGCAGGACCCGCACGGCGCGTATGACAAGTCGGATTTGAACGTCAGAATCGACGGCGCCGACGATCTACCCACCATTAACATGGATCTCCTGAACCCCAGCCAGACAGTGATCGAAGCCGGCGTCGAACCCGGCGGCAATAAAGATTATGCGGGCAAGCCCACGGTCAGCGGCACCATTCACGCCACCGACCCCGACATCCACGACGAGATCATCTACAAGGTGCAAGACAAGGACGGCAACTGGCACAACCTGAACGAAGAGTGCAAGGACGGCCCGCTGGTCTTTGAAACCGGGCACGGCACCGTGGTCATCACGGACAACGGCAATGGTTCGTACCACTACGAATACACCTTGAACAATAACGACCCGGCCGTGAACGGCCTCAACCGGCAAGACACCATGGGGGACGGCTTCCCGCTCCGGGTGGAAAACCAGAATGGCCAGGGTGTTGACGCCAACATCAAGATCACCATTGTGGGCACCAATGACCGGCCCATAGTCGAGAGTAACGAAATCTTCGTGGACAAGCAGGATGCCAGGGACGGCACCTTCTCCGGCCGGGTCATGGTTTCCGACCCGGATACGGGCGACCACGGCAACACGGCTTCCGAACTGGCCGAAGGCGCTTACAACCTGAAGGTCACCGGCGAGGGCGGCAAGAATTTCGTGGCCCTCTATGACGAACACGGCAGAGAAGTGGGCACTGCGGAAATCAAGCCCGACGGCTCCTATACCATCAACCTGAACTCGCTGGGCAAGTCCCTGCTGTTGGCAATGGCCGAGGGTGAATTCCTGGACGTGCACACGGTCATCCGTGTAACCGACAAGGAAGGCGCCTGGAGCGAAACGGACGTAACCTGGAAAGTGGAAGGCACGGACGACGCCCCGACCTTGGGCAGCCCCAGCGTGAGTATGAGGGAAGACGGCTGGCTTTCCGGCCGGCCGGTGATTCTGGTGGACGGAAAACTGGTTCCCAACCCGGCCTATGACGAAGACAAGGGCAACGACTCCATCAACGGCCAATTGAAGGCAGGCTCTGTGGACAAGTTCGCCGACGGCGCGGACCAGTTCACCTATTCCATGCCAGGCGATGCGGACCACGACGGCGTTATGTGGGTCATGCCCGACGGCAAGGTGACGGATACCCCGCCTGCTCCGGGCGCTGACTATATCGGCGTCGTGGAGTTGCAGCCCGATGGAAAGTGGACGTTCACCCTCAACAATGACAGTGATACGGTCAACAAGCTGCGGCCGGGCGAGGAGCTTAACATCAAGATCCCGGTCCATGTAGAGGATGACCGCGGCTATTCCTCAAACGCCAACATCAACATCAAGATCGACGGCACCAACGACAGGCCGAGCATTGACCAGGCCCCGGACCTGAACCTGAACCAGAACCCGGATAACCCCCACGCGGCGGACAGCTACATCATCAGTGGCCAGGCCCTGGCTTCGGACCCGGACAACGTGGTCTACCGGCCTGACGCAAGCGGCGGCAACCTCGGCGGCGCAACCCAGAACGCGGGTTCGTCGGAAATCACCTTCTGTTTTATCGATCCGAAGACCGGTCAGCCGGTGCAGAGCTTGCAGCTTGAGCACGGTTCCGTAAGTATTGACCCCAAGACCGGGGTATACACTTACACCTTCAACGTGTTTGATAACGATAACTTTGATCCGGCCACCGGCAAAACCTTCCAGCCCATGTCGGACAGCTTCACCATCTATGCCCGCGACAAGTCCGGGGCCTATTCCGAGCCTCAGGACGTCAACGTGAAGATCGGCGAGATTGACCAGTGGACACGCGGTCCCGGCGGCCCTGGCGAAGCGCCCACCCTTGACGCCGGCGACGGCTTCACGGTCTGGGAAGACAACCGCGACTACAGCGGCCACGGCGATCAGTCCGTGGTGGGCGAAGGCAAGGTGAGCGGCGACACCGGGTACTGCTTCCTTGACGCGAGCGGCAACCGTGTGCAGTCCGTGCCCGCGATGGGCGAGGACGGCCGCGTCTATGGATCCTTTGTCATCAACCCCATCACCGGCGAATACAAGCTGATCCTGAACAACGGCAGTGACTTTGTGCAGGAACTCAACGAAGGGGAGATGGTGAACCTGAAGCAGCCCACGGTGGTAAGCTGGAACGGCGGCAAGACCGACATGCCTCCCCACCAGGTGGGCGGCACGGAAGACACGCCGGAATTCGCCGACAAGTTCCCCAGCCATTCCCTCACGGAAGGCAAGGACCAGAACGGCGGTGATTCCGTAAACGGCAAGCTCGATGCCACCGACCTGGACCGTGACGAGGTTTTGACCTACGGCCCGAAAAACCCGACCGCCGACAACGTTACGGATAACGGCGACGGTACCTTCACCATCAAGGGCGCCTGGGGAGAGCTCGTCATTAACGCTGAAACCGGCGCATACACCTATACGACCTACCCTGGTGTGAACATTCCGCACGGTTCGCACATGGAACGCTTCGATGTGGTGGTAAAGGACGCGGTAGGCCGGGGTGAAACGGATCTGGACGCTTCCATAGGAACCGACAACGCCCAGATCAAAATCAACGTCACCGGTCTGAACACGCCGCCCGAGTATATCGGCCCCGGCCTGAGCGCCCTCTATGTCAAGGAAGACGTGTACACCTCCGAAGACGGCCAGTTTGTCCTGGCCAGCGGCAAGATCAACCAGTCGGACTTCTTCGATGAGGACGGCGACACTCTCAGCTTCGGCGTGAGCACCGCGGAGAACGGCGCTTCCAACCAGCCTTACGCCATCGGCCAGTACGGCACCTTGTTCATGAAGCCGGACGGCACCTACGAGTACCGCCTGAACAATGACATGAAGGACGTGCAGGGCCTCAAGGAAGGCCAATTCCTGGAAGAAAAGTTCTTCATCATCGCTGACGACGGCTACGGCGGCAAGACCAGCGTGCCTATTGTGGTGAAGATTGAAGGCACCAACGACGATCCCATGCTTTCCCTGAATGATCCTTCGGGCAAGCTCTTTGGCGGCGGCGTTTCCCTCGACATGGTGGTGGGAGGCCAAATCGGCGAAGACCAGTTCAGCATCGGCGGCAAGGGCGTGGCCACGGATGTGGACGCGAGCGACACCCACTTTGTCTTCAGCTTCGGCAAGGACGCCGACGGCAACATCGTAACCGAAGTTGACGCTTATGCGACAATCAACGGTAAAGAGATGGTAGTGGGCAAGTTCGTCATCGATCCGGATAGCGGAGCCTACAAGTTCGTTGCCGACAAGAACCTGGAGCACCTCAAGGGCGGTGAACAGATCAGCATCAAGGGCACGGTCGTGGTCGAGTCCTTTGACGACAACGGCAACAGCGGCGGCACCGCCTCGGCCGAGGTCACGGTCAACATCACCGGCACCAACAGCGCGCCCATCATGGATACCGTGGTTATCGGCATGAAGGAAGACAGCGGCGATTACGTTGCCAAGGGCAACCTCGCCGACCACACCTACGACCCGGATGCCGACGAAGGCGACCTCAACTCCTTTGCCGTCAAGGCTGGCAGCGGCGTTGTCCAGACCGGGCCTAACACCTGGGAAGGCAAGTACGGTACCCTGACCCTGCACCCGGACGGCACCTATACCTATACCCTGCATAACGACAAGGTGCAGGAATTGGCTGAAGGCGAGCACGATTACGATAACTTCACCATCATCGTTAAGGATCAGTACGGCGCTTCCAGCCAGTCCACGCTGAGCGTGGATATTGAAGGCACCAACGATGCCCCGGTGCTGGACAACATCAAGCTTGCCCAGGTGGAAGACGGCGCAAGCGTGGGCGGCCAGTTCCACGGAACTGACGTGGACCACGGCGCGGTTTTGACCTACAGCGTGGCCGAAGGAGTGGAAGACGACGGCCGGGAAGGCTTTGACCACAAGGTGACGGGCGAATACGGCACCCTCTACTACAACAGCCAGACCGGCGCATACGAATACGTGGCCGACAATTCCGAGCACCTGTCCAAGGGCGAGAAGGTCAGCGAGAGCTTCGAGGTCACGGTAACGGACGAACACGGCGCTACCGACAGCAAGGACTTGAATGTCAACCTCACCGGCACCAATAAGGACCCGGTGCTTGATCCTATCGTCAGCGGCGAGACTGAAGAAGGCGGCGCGTATGTTACCGGCCAGTTCCACGCCACGGATGTGAACGTGAACGACGTGCTGACCTACAGCGTGGACGGCGCGGTGAACAACACCGACCCGGCCCATGCGGGCTTTGACAAGGTGGCGCATGGCGAACACGGTACCCTGTATTACAACAGCCAGACCGGCGAATACCAGTACGAGGCCGGCCGGGAACTGGCCGAAGGCCAGATCGGCAGCGAGGACTTTGTTGTCCGGGTTTCCGACGGCCAGGGCGGTTCCGACAGCACGGGCCTGCATATCGATGTGACCGGCACCAACGAAGCGCCGGTACTGGATGTCATCGCGGGCGTTGATGTGAGCGAAGGCGCAGTCGTGAGCGGCCAGTTCCATGGAACCGACGTGGACCAGGGCGCGGTGCTGACCTACAGCGTGGCGGGCGCAGCGGCTGACGACAGCCGTAGCGGCTTTGACCACAAGGTAACGGGCGAGCATGGCAACCTGTACTACAACAGTGCAACCGGCGCCTACGAATACGTGGCGCATAACGCGAATCAACTGTCCCAGGACGCTCCCAAGGAGAGCTTCGCGGTTACGGTAACGGACGAACACGGCGCTGCCGACACTAAGGATATGGACGTCAGTCTCGCCGGACACGACAAGGCCAATCTGGTCTTCACCCAGGGCACGGGCACGGCCATCACCGAAGGCAGCGGCGCCATCTCCTTCAATATGGCTATGATGAGCGGCAGCGGCACGCCCATGACCGCCGACCAGGATATGACCGTGACCTTCGTGCTCACCTCTACGGCCATCTTCGACTGGGATGCCGCCAACCTGGCCGGTATACAGCACGAGCCCAATCCCGGCGGAGGCTGGCTGGTGACCGCTACCTTGCCCGCAGGTGAGTCCACGGCCGAGATTACCCTGCCGACTCTTGACGCCCCTGGCTTCCAGGGCGAGCGCAGCGTGATCATCTCCGATATGGAAGTCAGCGGCGACGGCCTTGGCAGCCACATCACCGTACAGGGAGAGTCCGAGTTCACCTACACCGTGCAGGATCCCGCCAGCTTCCATCTGGAGTCCGGCGAGACCTTTGACGGTTCCGCCTCCCAGCACGGGCTGGAGATCTACGGCAGCGGCGAAAACGAGATTACCGGCAGCGCTCATGGCGACGTGATCCATGCCGGTGACCAGGGCAGCACCATTCATGGCGGCGAGGGCAATGACATCATCTACGCGGGCCAGGGAGACGATACTCTCTCGGGCGGCGGGGGCAATGACATCTTCGCCTGGGAAAGCGACAAGCTCGGCGGTTCAGACACCATTCTGGACTTCGACTTCAACTACCAGAGGAATGACAGCGGTGGTCTGGAAGCCCTTGACGGCATGTTTAACGACAAGATCCAGATCAACTTCCAGGATCTGTTGGGTGAGCATAATGACGGCAGTCTTGGCGCTCTGCTGCAAGGCCTGACCGATGTTGGCGGCAAGTTCAGCTACAGCACGGAACAGGGTGGCTTTACGGCCGAGTTCACCAGCAGCAATGAACTACAGATTACGCTTACCAGTGCTGATGACGCAACCTTGCAGACCATCACTGTACAGTCCAGCAACACGTTCCATGATAGTATCCAGGACATGGGCTCCGATGAGGCTGCCGCTATTCTGCAACAGATACTCATCTGCAGCAGTACTGACTAAACTCTGACCGCTCCCGCCCCGGCGGGAAAGCGCACACCTCTACCAAGAACCCCCGCTATGCGGGGGTTCTTTTATTACAGCAATATACTGTATTATATTATTATTTCATCAGCGCTTCTTTTGGTCCGCTTTTTGCTTCACATGCCGCAAGGCGTATATTTCGGACGGTTTTTTGACGAGCCGTCCTGTGGCGGTGGGTGTCAAAACACGTTTCGCCCTTCAGCTTAAGCTTACGCCAAGGAGTTACTCATGAGCAGCCTATCCCGGAAAGCGGCCCCGCGCCTCTGCGCCATCCGTCTTGCGGTTTTTTCTCTTCTGATTTCCTTATTCGCGCTCCTGGTTCTGGCGCCGTCCACAGCCAAGGCCGTGCGCATCAAGGATATTGCCACGTTCAGCGGCGTGCGCGACAACCAGCTTATCGGCTACGGCCTGGTGGTCGGCCTTGCTGGCACCGGCGACAAGAAGGATTCCGCCTTTACCATGCGCTCCATGGTCAACATGCTGGAAAAAATGGGCGTGCAGGTGGACATGCGGCAGATGAAGCCCAAAAACGTGGCCGCGGTCATGGTTACGGCGCGCATGCCCGTGTCCGCCAAACCCGGCTCCCGCCTGGATGTAACCGTCTCTTCTTTGGGCGACTGCACCAGCCTGATGGGCGGCGTGCTCATCCAGACTCCGCTCAAGGGCATTGACGGAAAAGTGTATTCTCTGGCCCAGGGCGCGCTTGCTGTCGGCGGGTATTCCGTAACCGGCGGCCAGGCCCAGGCTACCAAGAACATCACCACCGTGGCCCAGATTCCCGGCGGAGGTATTGTGGAACGCTCCGTGCCTTTTGAATTCAACACCCAGGATTCTCTGACCCTGAGCATGAACGCGCCGGACTTCACCACCACCAACCAGGTGGTGGAGCGCATCAACAGAGCCCTTGGCGGCACCTTTGCCCGTTCCGTGGACGTGGGGACCGTAACTCTGGACATTCCGCCGGATTTCAAGGGCAACATCGTGCCTCTGATGGCCTCGCTGGAAAACATAGAAGTCACGCCGGACAGCGCCGCCAAGGTGGTCGTGGATGAAAAGACCGGCACCATTATCCTGGGCCGCGAAGTGCGTATTTCCCGCGTGGCTGTCGCCCACGGCAACTTGCAGGTCACGGTGAGCGAAAACCAGGATGTGTCCCAGCCCGGCCCGTTCAGCGGCGGAAGCACTGTGGTCACGCCGAGCACGGATATCGCCACACGCGAGGAGCAACGCAAGCTGAATATTCTTGAAGGCGCCACCTTGCAGGAACTGGTGGATGCGCTCAACTCCGTGGGCGCTACTCCGCGCGATCTTATTTCCATCCTGCGCAGCATGAAGACCGCGGGAGCGCTGCACGCCCACCTGGAGGTCATATAAATGGACAGCTTCCCCGTTGATCCGTCCCTGGCTCTCCAGGAGGCCGCGCGCAGCGACCTGGTGCAGCGCAAGCTGGACATGGATGCCCTGCGCAAACGCCTCGGGGATACAACCACCAAGGAACAGAAACTGCGCGAATCCTGCGAAGGCTTTGAAGCCATCTTTCTGCAGAAAATGTGGGAACAGATGCGCAAGACCGTGCCCAAAGAGGGCTATCTGCACAGCAAGGACGAAGAAACCTACCAGTCCATGTTCGATGTTGAGCTCTGCAAAAAAATGACCTCGGCAGGGGGCATAGGTCTGGCCGACATGCTGTACGAACAGCTTTCGCAGCAGCTTGAAAACACGGGCAGGACTACCAGGCCGGGCGCTTACAGGCAATTTATGCCCATACCTCCGGCTGACGGTCTTTTGCCCTCCAGTCCGGGCGCGCAAAGCGCGATGGCCAAGCCCGCGCTGCTCCAGGCCGATGCTGACAAAAAACTGACGATCGAGGACCTTTACACCCCCCTGGAGCAGGAACCGCTTGATGCGGACCCCGCGCTCCTGGCAAGCGCAAGCACGATTACAAGCGCGCTGGACGAACTCAAGGCGGAACTCGGCATGACGCCCAAGGATGCCCCTGGCGCGGCTGTCCGTGATTGGGCCGCGGCCCGAGATGCGGCCACCGGGCTTGAGCCCGCCCCGGCCATGCCCGTGGACACGGCCAACCCCTCTTCAGTGCGGAACGCGGCCGGTATTGATCCTTCCACGGTCAGTTGGCAAGGACCGGGACCAGTTTCGGCCAAACCCAAGTCCGCGCCTCTGTTCGGACGGGACAAAAACGCGGCCCGGACGGAACAGGCTGAAGTGCGGGACAAGCAGCCCGCCCAGCCCAAGGGCATGGTCCCGAGCGAGACCCTTTGGCCGTTGTCCGGTGAACAGGGCGCGGTGACCAGCCGCTTCGGCTGGGAAGACGACCCGGCCAGCGGCAAGCGGCGCTGGAATTCCGGCGTGTGGATAAGCGCCGCCCCTGATGCGCCCGTGCGGGCCGTTCTGCCCGGAACGGTCGTTTATGCCGGGCCGCGCGAAGGACGCGGGTACACCGTGGTACTGGAACACCAGGATGGATACAGAAGCTATTACAGCAACTTGGAACCGAATTCCCTGCAAATCGGAGAACAAATCCGACATGGCGCGGAATTTGCAAAAATAATGGCGCAGCCCTCCCCTACAGTGAACGGGGAAAATTCTGCCTCCCTGCATTTTGAACTGAAAAAGGGAGAAATGGCTCTTAACCCTGAAAGCGCCATCAACCGGACCTGAATTTAAGAAACAGACAGGAAAATAGTATGTACGCTCTTATTCACGAAAACCTCACCCGTCAGTTCAAAGGGCTTGAGCTCCTGCTCTCTCTGCTGGAAGAGGAGTTTGAACTGCTCTGCGCCCGCGACACCGATGCCGTCGCCACTCTGGAGTTTTCCATCCACGAGCTTTTGCGCCAGATCGCCACGGAACGGGTCGCGCTCAAGAGCACCATGCAGGGCACCCGGCTCCTCGAGTATGCGGACCTGCTCACGGACGAAGAACAAGCGCAGGAAATCAAGCGGCTGTATCACCTGATCGACGCGCTGGAACAGCGTTCCTCGCGCCAGGCCACGCACAATACCGAACTTTCCCTGGCCCTGCTGGATCAGAGCCAGTCCCTGCTGACTTTTTTGCACAACCAGCTCACACCCAAGCAAACGCAATGCTACGGACGCGGCGGACGGCTCAGTGACAACCGTCCCGGCGCGACCCTGTATTCCGGGAGGTTCTAGTCATGGCCTGGGGCGTCAATTCCGTACTGAGCATGGGCGTGGGCGCGCTTTTCGCGTCGCAAGCCAATATTCAGACCACGGGCAACAACATCTCCAACGTTAATACGCCGGGGTACTCGCGTCAGGTCGTCCGTCAGGAAGAGCGCCAGCCCATTAACGGCAGGCCGGGACAAGTCGGCCAGGGCGTTATTGCCACGGAGGTCATCCGCTATTTTGACGCCTTCCTGGAGTCCAACTATCTGGACAAGCTCAGCACTTCCCAGCGCTATGAGGCGCAGTACAAGCAGATGCGCTATGTGGACAACGTGTTCAACGAGTCCAACCTGGACGGCCTGTCTTCTTCGATAACCGGGCTGTTCATGGCCTGGAACAAGCTGGCCCAGAAGCCCAATGATCTGCCCACGCGGGAAGCTCTGCTCGCTCAGGCCGGGATACTGGCCACTGCCGTCAACAACGCGGATGATACCCTGCGCAGGCTTGAAGAGCAGATGAACACCATGATTGCGCAGGATGTGGCTACCGCCAATCAACTGATGCAGGAAATCGCCTTCCTGAACAGGGAAATCTCGGCCAACTACACTGCCGGGCGCAACAACCCCAATGAGCTTATGGACAAGCGCGACGCCAAAGTGCGCGAGCTTGCCTCGATCATTGACGTGGACGTGGACGACCGTGGTCCGGGCGCGTACCAGATCCGCATGAAGAACGGCTACACCCTAGTCCAGAACGATGTGCCGTTCTCACTCAAGTTCGGCGATCCCAGGGCGGAAAACAACCTGCAAGCCAACTCTCCCTATAAGGCGCAAAACCCGGACGGCAGTACGAAGACCATACAGTTCGCCGGAAGGGACAGCCATGAATACACCGTACAAATCGTTGACGGCGGCAGCATCGACGGCGGCGCTACCTTCAAGGTGTCCATTGACGGCGGCAGAACCTGGCTGACCGATGATAACGGACAGGTCAGAATCTTTGACGCCAAAACAGAAGGCGGCAGCCAACGCGTGGGCGAACTGGACATCTGGTTCGACGCCGGCGATATCCTGGCCGGCGACCGCTTCGTTATTTCTCCCAAAAAGGATGTGTACTGGGTCAGCCCCACTGCCGGGCCGATCAATGTTTCCACCCAGGTTTTCCTCGACGGCACGGACAACCGTGACCGCATTGTGGGCGGCTCCCTGGGCGGACTGATCGAGTTCCGCGATTATCGCATCGGCGAATACCGCGACCGTCTGAAGGCCCTGACGCAAAGCCTGGCCTGGGAAGTGAACCGCATCCATACCCAGGGCGCGGGCCTCACCCCCATGAACAACGCGCTGGGCACCTATTCCGTCGGCCGCGACACCGCGCCCCTGGGCAGCCCCGAGTCCCTGTTCTCCTGGTCGGACCGTTTGCAGACCGGCAACATGACCTTTGCCATTTTCAGGTCGGACGGCTCCCCGTATATTCCGTATCCGGGTCTGGAGGTCTTTTCGCCCAACAACTTCGACCCTTCCGTACACAGCCTGCAGGATGTGGCCGCGGCCATCAACGCAGCGACGTTCACGGACGGGGACGGCATCGTGCACCAACCCTTCACGGCCAGAATTGTGGACGGCCACCTGCACATTTCGTCCAGCGACCCGGACAGATACAGCTTTGCCATTACCGACGACACCAGCGGCCTGGCCGCGGCGCTCGGCATCAACACCTTTTTCACCGGAGACGACCCGGCCAGCTTTGGCGTGCGCCCGGATCTGTCCACCAACCTGAACCTGATCAACGCGGGTCAGGTCAACGTGCCCGGTGAACTGAACATGGGCGACAATCAAATCGCCAAGCAAATCGCGGATCTGGCCAATAAGGCCGTGGACATAGGCACCATCTGGAACAAAAAAACCAGCCAACCCATCTCCGCCTATTATTCCACCCTGGTGACCAAGGTCGGTTCGGACACCGCGAGCGTCAAGTTCACGGCTGCCAATGAAACAGCCATGGCGCTCGACCTCTATGTCCGCTGCGAGGAAGTCTCCGGCGTCAGCCTGGACGAGGAAATGAGCAGCCTGATCAAGTTCCAGGCGTCGTATAAGGCGGCCGCAAAGCTGATTACCACCGCGGATGAAATGCTGCAAACCCTGCTCGGCCTGAAGCAATAAGAATAGAGGCAAGGAGTATACCCATGTCATTACGCGTAACCCAGGGACTCATGTACAACTCGTTCATCAGCAACATGAACCATTCCCTCTCGGCGTACATGGAATCCAATATTCAGGCTTCAAGCCAAAAACGCGTGAACCGCCCCTCTGACGATCCGGTCAGCGCGGGCCGCATTCTTGACACGCGCAGCACCTTGAGCAGATTGTCCACCTATGAGGAAAACTCCAAAATGGCCATGGGCTGGCTCGCCCTTTCCGACAATATTCTCGGCTCGGGTGACGGCTCGGTGCTGAACGTGCTCAGCCTGATCAAAGCCAAGGACATCCAGACCAGCACCGGCACCATCAACCAGGATAACCGCCTTCAGGTGGCCTCGGCCATACGCGAGTATATGGGACAGCTTGTGGCCCTCTCCAACACCAAGTTCGGGGACCAGCATATTTTCGCCGGGCACAAAACTGACCGCCCTCCCTACAACATGGCTCTCGGCGTGACGGTCAAAGACCCCGCCGGAGACCTGGACGGCGTGCAATTCCATGTGCAGGGCGGCACTGAAAAAACCGTGCTCATTACTCCGGTAAGCAGCGGCCCGGCTGACTCGGCCTCTTACATGTACAGTGCCGACGGCGGCAAAACCTGGCTGCCCACCAATCCTCCCACGCCCAACCCGGCGGGCACCGGCTGCATTATTGATACCGGCATCGGCGTGACGGTTGAAATCTCCGACGCCAGCGCCACCGTCACACATACTTATACGGCGGCTGACCTGAGCAGCCCGGATGAAATTCTCAAAACCGGCGAAGGCACCTGGCTTTACGTGCGTCCCACTGCGGTTTACGGCGGCGACGACAACACGACCCAGGTCACGGCAAGCTACTGGAACTCCGCAGCTAACCGCAACCTGGAAGCCGACGCCCAAGGGCACTTTACCCGCGATGTCGCGGTGCGCCTTGACTCCATCGAGAACGGCCGCCTGTACTATTCCTTCAGCACGGACAACGGCAGCAACTGGACCCATACATCCGCGCCCATGCCCACCACGGGCACGGACAAGATCAGCCTTCCGGTTCCCGGCGGTTACCTGAGCATAGGAGAAATGACCTCTGCCGGTCCTCCGCCCACCTATACTCTGCCCGCGGCTCCGGCCGACATGGGTACGCAGTATATCATCCACCCCCACCGGGCGGACATCGATTTCCAAATCGGCGACAGTGACTATATTACTGTGAACATGGTGGGCAAGGATATCTTCGGCGGTCTTTACAACTACCCGGAAAACACGGGCTACCCCTATGCCGAGCCCGTGCCTGGACCCAATATGTTTGAAACCCTGGGCAAGCTCGTGGCCGGGCTTGAGACCAACGATCAGACCATGGTTCAGCAGTGCCTGGACGAGTTGAAGGATATCATGACCCTGGTGAGCACCCGGGTTGCGGAAGTCGGCGGACGGGAAAACCGCCTGATCGTGACCCAGGCGGCCCTGGTCATGCGTACCTATAGCGAGGAAGACAATCTGAGCCAGATGGAAGACGTTGACGTGACCGAACTCATGACTCGTCTGGCCCAGCAGCAGATTGCGTATAACAGTGTACTCAAGTCCTCATCCATGATAATGCAGATGAGTCTGGTAAACTTCCTCTAACGCGGCAAAGGAACTGCATGCTCATACTGACACGGCGGCCCGGCGAAAGCCTGCATATCGGAGATAATATCAAAATCACCGTGTTTGGCGTGAGCGGCAAACAGGTCAAACTCGGCATCATGGTTCCTGATACCACGGCCGTATACCGGGAAGAAGTTTACCAGCGAGTGAAGGAAGAAAATACCCTGGCCCTGGCGGCCGAGGAACACGATCTTTTTGCAGCGGCGGCGTTATGGCGAATCAAGAAATAAAAATCATCGAATCTCGTTTGGGCAGGCGTGAAATCAGGATGGACAAGATCATCCATTTCCCGCGCGGCATCATCGGTTTTGAGGACATACACGAGTTCACCCTGCTGCAAATCCAGGAAAACGCGCCCCTGCTTGTGTTGCAGAGTATAGAAAAACCCACGCTGGGCCTTTTGGTGGCCGACCCCTTTGTGTTCCTGCCGGAGTACAGCCTGCATATCGGCGACGCGGAACAAAAACTGCTCCAGGCCGAAAACGCGGCCGAACTGGCCGTGCTGGTAACAGCCACCATTCCTCCGGGCAAGCCCGAGGAAACCGCCCTCAACCTGCTCGGCCCCATCCTGATTAATCACCGCGCCCACCTCGGCCTGCAAGTGCCGCAGGTGGATATGGAAGGCCCGGCGCGGGTGTTTGTTCACAGCAAGATACTGGAAGGCTAGAGCCGTGATCACAGGCTTTATCCGGCAATGGGACAAAGAAAAATACTGCTATCCCAAGGCCTTTGACACCGCCATAGCCTACTTGAGGAACAATGATCTCCTGAACCTCGAAGAAGGCAAGTACCCCATTGACGGCGACAAAATATTCGCCATGATCCAGAAAACGACCACCGCGCCGGTTTCGGAACGCCGCTACGAACTGCACCGGGACTATATCGACATCCAAGTGCTGCTCAAGGGCCGCGAACAACACTGGTACAGTATCGCCTACCCGGCCACAAAACCCACGGAAGACCTTCTGGACAGCAAGGATCTGGCCTTTCATCCGGCCCCGGAAAACGCTCTTTCCCTGATTGTCTCCCCCTGGCAATACATTGTCTACCTGCCCTGCGAACTGCATTGCCCGGCCTGCTCGGTTGACGGCCCTGAAAGCATCTTCAAAGCTGTTCTGAAGATTCACCGTTCCTGCGTTTGAGAGAGATGGAGGGGCAAGAGGCAGGCCCGGCAGAGTGATAACGCCTTCCTTGCCATCTCTGACAGGGGTTGCTATTTTATCTATAGAGGAGGTATGCCGTATTGGTCAAATGTTCTGGCGATGGCCGGGGCCGCATGTATAGCGGTTGCGTTTATAAACAGCAGCTTATATGTGTTTGGATGCGGGGCATTGATGGCCTATGCCGGGTACAAACTTTGGAGGGTTCCAAAATGAGCACTCTTTTTTATATCGTGACGGCTATTGTGATCGGCGGTGGGTGCGCCTACGCCATCTGGTACGCCAAGAAGCAAGAAAAGCGTCCCTAAGGTAGCGGCTATAGTTGCCTGTCCAAACCGACCCTGCTAGAGTCCTTTCTATCATCATAAAATCTTTAGAAGAGCTATAGTTGCCTGTCCAAACCGACCCTGCTAGAGTACAACGGCAAACGCCCCGCATACGGCCCGCGCTATAGTTGCCTGTCCAAACCGATCCTGCTAGAGTACCGCTAAGGCCAACCCTAAAGCCACACCGGCTATAGTTGCCTGTCCAAACCGACCCTGCTAGAGTGAATCACACTCACTCGCCACCCGGATTCGGGCTATAGTTGCCTGTCCAAACCGACCCTGCTAGAGTTTCAGGCGCATTGTCAAAGTATCCATTGCAGCTATAGTTGCCTGTCCAAACCGACCCTGCTAGAGTTGTGTGCTTATGTTACCACGTTTTACCAGTGCTATAGTTGCCTGTCCAAACCGACCCTGCTAGAGTTCAAAAAGCATTGGCCCGATGTCCCCCGATGCTATAGTTGCCTGTCCAAACCGACCCTGCTAGAGTCGGTGGTAGCCGTCTATGATGACGTAATCAGCTATAGTTGCCTGTCCAAACCGACCCTGCTAGAGTCTTTCAACGGCCCGTGAAAATTCGGAGTTGGCTATAGTTGCCTGTCCAAACCGACCCTGCTAGAGTTGTGTGCTTATGTTACCACGTTTTACCAGTGCTATAGTTGCCTGTCCAAACCGACCCTGCTAGAGTTCAAAAAGCATTGGCCCGATGTCCCCCGATGCTATAGTTGCCTGTCCAAACCGACCCTGCTAGAGTCGGTGGTAGCCGTCTATGATGACGTAATCAGCTATAGTTGCCTGTCCAAACCGACCCTGCTAGAGTGGTTATCAGGTTGATGTCGTAGTCAGTGCCGCTATAGTTGCCTGTCCAAACCGACCCTGCTAGAGTAAACAAGCCCGGAAGCCGGAAGTCAGCACCGCTATAGTTGCCTGTCCAAACCGACCCTGCTAGAGTGGAAGGTGTTATATATTGCAGGGCGTACCAGCTATAGTTGCCTGTCCAAACCGACCCTGCTAGAGTTCCAGGTCATAGCGTGGATTCGTTGCTTATGCTATAGTTGCCTGTCCAAACCGACCCTGCTAGAGTTTGCGAGTTTTTCGCCTACTTCGGCCATCAGCTATAGTTGCCTGTCCAAACCGACCCTGCTAGAGTTGTCCGCGCCATCGTGCTGAATAACGCTAAGCTATAGTTGCCTGTCCAAACCGACCCTGCTAGAGTGATGGGAACGCGCATAAGCAATCTTGCATTGCTATAGTTGCCTGTCCAAACCGACCCTGCTAGAGTTCAAGGAAGAAAGGCAACGGTCACAAACACGCTATAGTTGCCTGTCCAAACCGACCCTGCTAGAGTGAGCCGCATACATGCAATTCAGCGAGTGCTGCTATAGTTGCCTGTCCAAACCGACCCTGCTAGAGTACAAGGGCAAGCTGGCAAGGCAAGAAAGCTGCTATAGTTGCCTGTCCAAACCGACCCTGCTAGAGTTAATTTCCTGCATATTGCAAGCGTAAGCATGCTATAGTTGCCTGTCCAAACCGACCCTGCTAGAGTAAGGCGGCACGGCTTATGAGCGTTTCTATAGCTATAGTTGCCTGTCCAAACCGACCCTGCTAGAGTTACGGGCTTCACGGAAAGCGAAATTTACCAGCTATAGTTGCCTGTCCAAACCGACCCTGCTAGAGTAGAGTACCCGCGTTACAATATGGGCGGGCCGCTATAGTTGCCTGTCCAAACCGACCCTGCTAGAGTTAATACCTGTCGCGGGAACTGTTACTGTGCGCTATAGTTGCCTGTCCAAACCGACCCTGCTAGAGTGAATATTTGAAAATTGAGTTGATTTATCCAGCTATAGTTGCCTGTCCAAACCGACCCTGCTAGAGTGCCGAAACCACCGACAAGCGGCGCGCCGCCGCTATAGTTGCCTGTCCAAACCGACCCTGCTAGAGTACTTCATGCGCTTTCGGATTGCCCGTGTGCGCTATAGTTGCCTGTCCAAACCGACCCTGCTAGAGTCCAAGCTCCCTAGCAAGGCGACCATTGTCAGCTATAGTTGCCTGTCCAAACCGACCCTGCTAGAGTCGCGCGGCCGCCCGGTAGAGCGGGGAAGCCGCTATAGTTGCCTGTCCAAACCGACCCTGCTAGAGTCTCGCTCATGCCGAGCTGCGTGCCTTTGCAGCTATAGTTGCCTGTCCAAACCGACCCTGCTAGAGTGGTTATCAGGTTGATGTCGTAGTCAGTGCCGCTATAGTTGCCTGTCCAAACCGACCCTGCTAGAGTAAACAAGCCCGGAAGCCGGAAGTCAGCACCGCTATAGTTGCCTGTCCAAACCGACCCTGCTAGAGTGGAAGGTGTTATATATTGCAGGGCGTACCAGCTATAGTTGCCTGTCCAAACCGACCCTGCTAGAGTTCCAGGTCATAGCGTGGATTCGTTGCTTATGCTATAGTTGCCTGTCCAAACCGACCCTGCTAGAGTTTGCGAGTTTTTCGCCTACTTCGGCCATCAGCTATAGTTGCCTGTCCAAACCGACCCTGCTAGAGTTGTCCGCGCCATCGTGCTGAATAACGCTAAGCTATAGTTGCCTGTCCAAACCGACCCTGCTAGAGTGATGGGAACGCGCATAAGCAATCTTGCATTGCTATAGTTGCCTGTCCAAACCGACCCTGCTAGAGTTCAAGGAAGAAAGGCAACGGTCACAAACACGCTATAGTTGCCTGTCCAAACCGACCCTGCTAGAGTGAGCCGCATACATGCAATTCAGCGAGTGCTGCTATAGTTGCCTGTCCAAACCGACCCTGCTAGAGTACAAGGGCAAGCTGGCAAGGCAAGAAAGCTGCTATAGTTGCCTGTCCAAACCGACCCTGCTAGAGTAAAAGCGCCTATATGTACCTATTATTGTTGCTATAGTTGCCTGTCCAAACCGACCCTGCTAGAGTCTGTATATCGGCGGCGTCTGCTGTATCACCGCTATAGTTGCCTGTCCAAACCGACCCTGCTAGAGTAAAGGCTATCGTTGCAGGCTTCCCATCCGCGCTATAGTTGCCTGTCCAAACCGACCCTGCTAGAGTGCTCGCTTGTCGCTCAATACAGTTTTAATAGCTATAGTTGCCTGTCCAAACCGACCCTGCTAGAGTTTCACTCGCAAGCGCGTTATTCAGGTCGCTGCTATAGTTGCCTGTCCAAACCGACCCTGCTAGAGTGCCTTGACGATACTCCCCTTGTTTCGCAGCGCTATAGTTGCCTGTCCAAACCGACCCTGCTAGAGTGTTGAGCCAAGTGAATGACATGAGCAGCTTGCTATAGTTGCCTGTCCAAACCGACCCTGCTAGAGTAGTGTTCCCGTGATGCAGCGTTCTATCCAAGCTATAGTTGCCTGTCCAAACCGACCCTGCTAGAGTCGGGGCAATCTCGCCCCATACAACGCCGCAGCTATAGTTGCCTGTCCAAACCGACCCTGCTAGAGTGAAACAAGGTCATGGCAAAGAACAAGGATAGCTATAGTTGCCTGTCCAAACCGACCCTGCTAGAGTCGATAGCCATTGTAAGCGGGTGAATCTGGGCTATAGTTGCCTGTCCAAACCGACCCTGCTAGAGTAATTGTCGCGATTATTGCAAGCAGCTTGCGGCTATAGTTGCCTGTCCAAACCGACCCTGCTAGAGTCAGTGACTGCATCACCTATGCAGGCGTTATGCTATAGTTGCCTGTCCAAACCGACCCTGCTAGAGTCTTCTCCGGATTTAAGATTCTTGAACAGAAGCTATAGTTGCCTGTCCAAACCGACCCTGCTAGAGTATTGTGAACTGCTCACAGATGGGTATGTAGGCTATAGTTGCCTGTCCAAACCGACCCTGCTAGAGTAACGGAAGGCGTTGAGCGTATATTAAGTATGCTATAGTTGCCTGTCCAAACCGACCCTGCTAGAGTACGCTTGGAGTCGCCGTATGCAGGTACTATGCTATAGTTGCCTGTCCAAACCGACCCTGCTAGAGTTCATAAACCTGCATACGGCGACTCCAAGCGGCTATAGTTGCCTGTCCAAACCGACCCTGCTAGAGTCGTCCGGTACTATACCACAATGTCCGGTATGCTATAGTTGCCTGTCCAAACCGACCCTGCTAGAGTCGGGGCAATCTCGTCCCATACAACGCCGCAGCTATAGTTGCCTGTCCAAACCGACCCTGCTAGAGTTCCAAGGCCGTCGTCCAGCGTAAAATTGCAGCTATAGTTGCCTGTCCAAACCGACCCTGCTAGAGTGTTCTTTCTGCATCCATTGCAGGGTCATCCGCTATAGTTGCCTGTCCAAACCGACCCTGCTAGAGTCGAAGGCAGTGCATCAATACGCCTGTCGTAGCTATAGTTGCCTGTCCAAACCGACCCTGCTAGAGTGGAATATTGCGAGGCGAAGGTATGACAGCAGCTATAGTTGCCTGTCCAAACCGACCCTGCTAGAGTCCGCCGAAGCAATCGTGGCTTGAAAAGGCTGCTATAGTTGCCTGTCCAAACCGACCCTGCTAGAGTGAAACCGCCTCAAAGCAAATGGGCAGCATGGCTATAGTTGCCTGTCCAAACCGACCCTGCTAGAGTCTCCGAGCGCCTGTGCCGACTGCTTCATTGGCTATAGTTGCCTGTCCAAACCGACCCTGCTAGAGTCGACGATGCAGCGGCGCTCATAAAGGAAGTGCTATAGTTGCCTGTCCAAACCGACCCTGCTAGAGTGGAATGCCCGGTCTGCGAACACTTTGAGTAGCTATAGTTGCCTGTCCAAACCGACCCTGCTAGAGTACGTTACACGCAACGTGCTGGTTCGTTTGGAATTGTTTCCTGAATAAAGGCTGTTCTTACCACGTTCCGTGCAAGGGCAGCCTTTGTTCTTTGCAATGAGGGAGGGCAGGCAATGATTGTCGAAATTGCGGAAGAGGGGCGGTACATACATGCCGAGCGCGGTTTTGTTGTCATTCAGGAAAAAGACAAGGAACTGGGGCGCATTCCCATTGATACCGTGACGGCGCTTATCATAAGCGCCCAAGGGGCGACGCTCAGTAAGTCACTGTTGTCGCGCCTTGGCGGCACAAATATTCCTGTCGTTATCTGCGGAGCAAATTATCTGCCCATATCCATCGCTATGCCGGTAAACGCTCATTACAAGCAGTTGGAGGTTGCCCAAGCGCAAACGGCTGCCCCGGCATTGCTCAAAAAAGAGATCTGGCAAGGTATTGTCCAGGCCAAACTGCGCAATCAGGCCACGGTGCTCTCACGCCATTCCCCTGGTGCCCTTAAAGCCGGCGAGCGTATCTTGCTGTTCAGCCGCAAGGTCAGGCCCGGCGATCCTGACAATTACGAAGCGAATGCCGCCCGGCTTTACTGGCCTGCCCTGTTCGGGAGCGGCTTTGGCCGGGATATGGAACAGGAAGGGGTAAACGCCATGCTGAATTATGCGTATGCCATACTTCGGGCTTGCATGGCCCGGGCTATATGCGCTGCCGGGTTGTTGCCCCTTTTTGGGGTGCACCATCACAACAAGCTTAACCCCTTCTGCCTTGCGGATGACCTGATGGAGCCATTGCGCCCCTTGGGGGATGATATCGTCAGGTCACTTGCCGCCCCCGATGCCTCTTACGAATTGACGCCGCAAAACAAGCGCACCCTCTGTTCACTTATTGAATGCAAGGTGTTTTTGAGTGGCAAGAGAACCCATTTTATTCACGCCACATATCTGATGGCGCAAAGTCTGGCCGCTTCATTCGGCGCGGGCGGGAACCAGCTTGTTCTGCCATACCTCGCTCCGCCGGAAAAGGACGCCTGATAGTGTACGCAGCCTGTTAAAACAGCATGAGCTGTTCATGGTTTGCCAAATCGTCCGCTTCGTTTTTTGCTCGAACAGGGCCAAAAAAGTTCTCCACCATGCCGTATTGCCTATCGGTGATATACAAAACCGAAACAAAACCGTTGGGAACCAGGCAATGCTTAACCTTTTGCCCAAGCTGTTTTGCCTTCTCCAAATTTGTGGCATGGCGCATGTATACGGAAAACTGCTTGCGGGTAAAGCCAAGCTCAAGCAGGCTGTTCCTAAAGGCGGTTGCCCTACGCATTTCCACCTTTGTGCCCACCGGAAGATCAAACATGACCACGACCCACATTATTTCGTAGTGTCCCGGCCGTTTATGCTTTCTTCGCCATTTTTTTGCCACTCCGCAGCCTTTTATGCTTGCGCAAAATTTTGCCGAAAGGAGAAATCTCAATCTTTCTGGCGGAAAGCTCGCAGTAGCTTTTCAAACCTATCCCTCCGGTGTCCCATCGCGTGTATTCCGCATGCGCCTCAAGTCCGGCCTGGACTGCCGGGTTTCTCCCATTCAACGGGCGCGCGTCGTGGAGCAAGTTACACTGAAGATAATCTTTTCCCATTTTCTGAACCACCAAATACACCTTACCGGGGGGACAGCGGCTGTCGAGTTCCTGCCTAAGCTCGTCGGTGGGTGTAATCTCAATAACGTCATCTATGCGCAGGCTCCATATGTGTTTCCCGCCCGCTTCTTTCCATTTGGGCACAAAGCCGCTGTCGTTCGCGTCAATACGGGTGATGCATTCCCATCCGACCTTGCCAGCCGGGGTTTCATAAAAATCCGTGCAATAGTTGCTTTTCGGCTCGTAGCCGAATTGCAGAGACTCGTTGACCGCCACGAGACGCTTGTAGTCGAGGCATGGGTAACTGGATCCCAGTTGCCCCGCCTTTTGAGCCAAATCAATGGCTTTACGAACAACAGCTTCTTCTTTGGCTTTGCCTTCCTTGGCTCGGGGCAGCCTGCCGCTTTGCGCCTCGGCCTGCTGCGCGGCGAGAGCCTCCTCGGCAGCGGGATAGTGCCGCTCAATGGTGCTGATTATGGCCTGACATTGAGCAGCAGCTTTTTTCACAGTCTCATCATCAAGCGAAATGGTGTTCGTGTTGAACATGATTTTTGTAACGGCATTTTTATCTTTGATTTTATCCAGACCGCGTTGGTAGCGGATGAGGTAATCACCCTTTGCTGGCCTTGGCCGCAAAATCCGATATTTTGTCGCATCGTGCAACTGCCCTGCCGTGCCATGCTCCGCCTTTGGCGAGGGAGTGACCTGCTGTAAGGCCCGCAAGGCCTGAGAGCGAAAGTCCGCCGCGCAAGCTCCGAAAGGAACGGGAAAGTTGCTCCGCTCCTTGCCCTTCTTGCCGCTTTTTTCCTCGCGCACCAGCCTTGCCACCATGCCCCGCGTAGTGCAGGCAGCCACCAGAGCATCAAGGGCGTGGTGGCGGTGGTCTATGCGCGGCTTGCGAACCCATAGGGGGTTGAGGGCAGGATAGCCGGTGGCGGGGTTGAGGGTTACTTCACCAGTTTGCTCGTCTACTATATGTTCATTGATGGACAAGCCGAACAGTTCATACTCCAACCCGTCCAGGCCCCATAAATGCCGCAAGTCTGATGTTATGCGGCCCTTTACCGCCACCACATCGGAACAGAGCGCCCAAAGATAGCGCGCGCCCATTTTTGCCATGTAGCTGGTGTCGGTAAGCCGGCTGTCTGTCTGGTCTTCGTCTCCGTGTAGATCATAGCGCGTTGCCGCATCGGGAGAAAAACGCCAAGCTTTTGCCTTGGGGAAATTTTTTTCACTAATGGCTTTGCTGATTTCCTTCCATTTTTCCGGCGCGGTTTTTTGGATCATGTCATAAGGAAATGTGTCGCCCTTGGCCTTGTTTTCATCTGCAAAACAAAGACAAAGATTCATTCTGCTGTCAGTTCCTCCCTTTGACTGCGGAATGAGGTGATCTATTTCGCAGGCATCGATATCGCTGGCCTTGATCTCTTGCAAAGAATAGAGGCTGCGTTTGCCCTGTTCTTCCCACAGTTTATATTTGATCCTGTTGGTTCTGCTTGGCGTAAGGCCAAGCGCAATGAGCTCGTTGGTAATATGCTCGTTTTCCCGTTCATTTTTCTGCATCTCTTTTATCAGGGCTTCCCGTTTGACCGCCGACATGCCGAGTTCCCTGGCGAACTCCACATGGATGCTCTCGGGCTTGCCGTACAAGCCGACAATTTCATTGACCACCTTACGCAACTGGTTAAGCGCGACATGTACGACAGGATTGGGAATTCGGCCCCATCGCTCTTCCTCGGGAGCCGCGTTCTTTTTGTGCCAGGGGTGGATGGTGGTCACATCATGCCGTAAGATCTCGCCATAGTAGGGCAATGAAGCGTAGCTCCCCTGCAGGGCGCGGATGCGCTCCTCCTCGGCAGTAAATCCACAGGCATCAGCAGCGGTTCTGTGCGTATGCGCCCGCCATACGGGCTGCGTTTCGCCCGCTGCGGTGGGAACATCCACCTCGTGGCCCACAGTCAGTTTTTCCAAAACTCTATTGGTCGCCGTAAGGCCAAGATTGCTTCTGTCCTTTGCCAGAAGAGCAATGGCGCGAGAGGCGTCATCTTCGGCGTTTGGCCCCTCAAGGCGAAGCATGGCGCAGAGTTTTTCAAGAAACTCGTCTTCCGGGTACAGTTCACTTGTGGGATCAGCCGGATTGAGGACCGGTTCCGCGATAAAGCTGATCACGGCATCCTGCTCGGCATCAGACATGGTGTGCCATGTGGGAATATCCGCAAACGCCGCCACATGGCAGAATCCCTTGATGCTTGTGTCATCGTCACTCAGGTTGACCGACAAAACTTTCAAGCCCGTGGCAACGGTAATTTCGCTTTTGAGAAGTTTTTTGCCCAGTGTCTGTCCTTTGTCATAGGCCAGCGTGACGAGATGATCGCGCAAATCCCGGCTTAAAAAACATTCCCCTTCCGGCGTGGTGTAGCGAATATTATTGATTTGCTCGTAAATGCGGCGTTTTTCCGCCAGGCGATGCATGCGGGGCAGGCGTTTGTTTTCGCTGCCGTCTTCATTACGCGGCAGCAGGGTACAGTTGCCGGTGGCATAGGGAGCGTGGGGAAAATCCTGAAAAATTTCCCGGTAAACAGCCTCCTCCATTGCCTTGGTCAGTTCCGGATAAAACGTGCGTTGTGTTTCCCAGATGCGCCGGAATTCTTCTTTGACCAAAAAACGCGGAACCGCATGCTCTATCTTGTTTTGATCCACAAGAAACTTGCGCCGCCGAACCGGCATTTTCTTTTCCAGAAGCTCGACAAGGTATTGGGAAAGCGTCTGTTTTTTGTCCCGCACCGCATCTTCCAGCTTACGGTACACATTGGCTGTTTTTTGTTTGTCCTTGTTACTGGGGACGCTCGCATCTTCATCCCCGGATGCCTGTTGTTCTTCCTGCTGCGTTAAAAAACCGGCCCCCCTGAACTTGGCCATATGCAAAAAGCAACGGCCCATATCTTCCAACCGGGATACTCTATTGATAGCCGCAAGAGCGCGAAGGCTATACGGCTCCTTGAGAATAAGCTGCTTCAGGCTCTCGGTGTCCGTGGGCAACAGGCCATGTTCTTGAAGGATACGGCGAACCTTTGCCAGGCGTTGTCGCTTCCTGCGGATATGTTTACGCTCCAATCGCTTGGCCCGCCGCTCGGCAGCCCCTTCCGGCGTGGAAAAAGTGCGTACTCCCAGGTCCAAAATCTTGAGTGGAACACCCTCGGAATCAATTTGTACAAGCGCGGTGCCGATGGAAGCAATACCCATATCCACGCCGAGCCGATACCTGTAATGCTGCACTACGTTCTCCTCCAGAAGAAAACGAGTTGACAAAAGACCATTATATATGTTTGAGTATACAAACCTATACAATATCTCTAGCAGGATCGGTTTGGATAGGCAACTATAACAAGTGTAAGATTCGTCTTACACCGTCAGATTTGGCGGCCCCTCCGGGGGCCGCCTCTTTCTTTCGCTTCTTAGCGGGGTGCTATATCAACACCAACACCTCATGCTCCACCCCGTCATCAGCCAGGGGCACAGCCAGGTCCTTGCGCATTCCGCCGTCCAGGGTAAGGCCCCGGCGTTCGTCATGCACAGCCCGGCGCACCTGGATGCGGTACCTGGTCTTGCCCCGGCGGTAGTTCAGACTGACCTCCTCCCAGTCCTGCGGCAGCAGCGGAGCGATACGCAGGCTGTCGCCTTCCACGTTCAGGCCAAGCAGGGATTCCACGATCAGGCGGTACATCCAGCCTGCCGCGCCCGTGTACCAGGTCCAGCCGCCCCGGCCTTCATGCGGGGGCACGGCATACACATCGGCCGCCACCACATAGGGCTCGGCCTTGTAGGTATCCAGGGTCATGTCTTCGCCGTGCAGGACCGGATTGATCATACGGAAAAGCTGCCAGGCTTTGGCCGTGTCGCCAAGGGCGGCAAAGGCCATTGCCGCCCAGACCGCGGCATGCGTGTATTGGCCGCCGTTTTCGCGCACGCCCGGCACATAGCCTTTGATGTAACCCGGAGCCAGTTCGGAGTGATCAAAGGGAGGTTGCAGCAATTGCACCAGGCCGATGTCCCGGCGGACCAGGCGTTCATACAGGGATTGCATGGCCTTTTTCTGCCGCCAATCCGGCGCTGCTGAAGAGAGCACGGACCAACTCTGGGCTATGGAATCAATGCGGCACTCCGCATTTTGCTCCGAACCCAGCGGCGTGCCGTCATCAAAGTAGGCCCGCCTGTACCATTCGCCGTCCCAGCCGTGCCGTTCCAGACTCTCGCGCAGGGCGTCAATCCGCTTCCGGCAGTGATCCGCGAACTCCTCGTCGCCTCTGGCTTCGGCCAGGGGAATGAAGTCCGTGAGCACCCGGAACAGGAAAAAGCCGAGCCAAACGCTCTCGCCCTTGCCCTGTATGCCCACCCGGTCCATGCCGTCATTCCAGTCGCCGCTGCCCATGAGCGGCAGGCCGCGCTCGCCAAAGCGCACGTGCTCCAGAGCGCGTACACAGTGAGCGTAGACCGGTTCGCTGAGATGCACGGTGAAGGGATTGTCATAGTAGGACTCTTCGCCCTCATGCAATGGTCTGCCTTCAATATAGCTGACCTCTTTGTCCAGGATTTCCATGTTGCCGGTGGTGCGGATATAGCGTTCCACGGCAAAGGGCAGCCAGAGCAGGTCGTCGGAACAACGGGTACGCACGCCGCGTCCCACGGGCGGGTGCCACCAGTGCTGCACGTCCCCTTCCGGGAACTGGCGCGAGGCGGCGCGCAGAATCTGTTCTTGCAGGAATTCCGGCGCTGCATGCACCATAGCCATGCAGTCCTGTAACTGATCCCGGAAACCATAGGCTCCGCTTGACTGGTAGTAGCCGCTACGGGCGAGGTAGCGGCAGGCCATGGCCTGGTACATGAGCCAGCCGTTGGCCAGTACGTCCACGGCCGGGTCCGGAGTTTTGATCTGCACTGTTTGCAGCACGTCCCGCCAGTATTCGGTGACCAGACGCTGCTCGGCATGGGCGCTCTTGGGAGCGGTATAGCGCCGGGCCAGGACCGAGGCCTGTTCCACGTTGTCGGCCGCGCCCAGGATAAAGACAATCTCCCGGCTTTCTCCGTCTTTCAGGCTGAAGGGAACCTGGAGGGCCGCGCAGGGGTCGTACCCGGCTCCGATGCGGCCCGGCCGCCTGGCGGCTGCCTCGAGACTGCCGCTGCGCCCGGACAGGGAGACCCTGGACATGGCCGCGGGATTACGCAGGCTGTTGTTGCGGCCGATGAACTCGGCCCGATCAGCGGTGAAAAAGCGTTCCTCCTGGTTCACGTCAAAAAAGGCGACCTTGCCCGGAAAGTCCTGAGAATAGACGTTTTTTGCCAGCAGGGCGCCGGTAATCATATCCTTGGCCGTAACAATGTGCTGGGCGGTTCTGGCGCGCAGATCGCCGAGCACCCATTCGACATAGCCCGTGGCCGAGAGACGGCGTTCCCGGCCCGAGATGTTGTACACCTTCAGTACCGAGAATTTGATCGGAACCTCGCGGCCCACGAACACCTTGAGTTCGCTGCGCATGCCTTGTTCCACGTGGCAGAACACGCTGTAGCCGAAGCCGTGCCTGGCGCAGTAGCTGCCCGTGCCTCTTTTCGGCAGCGGGGTCGGGGACCAGTATTCTCCGCTTTCTTCATCCCTGATGTAGATGGCTTCCCCGCTCTCGTCCTGCACCGGGTCATTCTGCCACGGGCTCAGGCGGAACTCGTGGGCGTTTTCCCGCCAGGTGTAGGCGCTGCCGCTTTCGGAAATGACAGTGCCGATCTGCTTGTTGGCGAGTACGTTAACCCAGGGCGCGGGCAATTGCTCGCCTTCCTGCAAAGAGATCACGTATTCGCTGCCGTCCGGAGTGAAGCCGCCATAGCGGTTGGCCAGCAACAGAGCCGGTTTGCGGGGAGCCTGAACCTGCTGGCTGTCCTGCGCGGCCGAATCCGGTTCAACTGTTTTACGAAAGGCGGCGGGCAGCGGGTTTTCGGCAATGGTCCGGGTAACCTGCTCGTCCAACGGGCCGTTTCTGTCGCTGAAGACCAACCGGGCTGAAGCCTCCAGCAGAATCAGGTCTTCGCGGGCAATCTGATCCGCAAAACGCAGGTAAATGCCACCGGGCCGGTCCAGCAGTTGTACTTCCCCTACCGAGGGCGAGCTGCTGATCACCAGGTCCAGCAGTTCCTGGCGGTACCCGATGTGACTTTCATCCAGGATGACCAGATCCGCGTTCAATCCCTTGGCCCGCCAATAGGCATGGGCCTTGACCATCTGGGCCACGGACGCCGTGTGGGACATGCCGGAGATCTTGAGCAGAACAATGGGGGTATCGCCGGAAATGGACTGTCCCCACAAGCTGGTCTGGCTGCGCGTGTTGGCGGCCAGAACAGCGGTATCGGCCCGCAAGGGACCGTGGCCGTAAATAAGGGGCGCGGCCATGTCTTCGTAAAGGTGCTCGTCAAAGGCGGAGGCGTTGAACTGGTGCAGGAGCACCTGGCTGTGGGTCCAGGCCAGGTTAAAGATCCGATCGGCCAGATGCTCATCTTTATAGCCGGAAACCAGACTGAGGCAATGCTCACGGTCCGATCCCACGCCGGTGAACAGGTCCACCGTGGCGGACTTGCCGGGATCGAGCGTGATCCGGCAGCGGATAGCCGCAATGGGGTCGAGCACCGCGCCCTCGGTGCCGGAAAGGGCTTCCGGAGCATCCGGGTCCAGTACGGCCGGAGCGGCCAGACTGCGGCCCCGGCCAATGAAACGATTGCGGTCGGTTTCGTAGGACACAGCCTCGGACGCGGCCCCGTGCACGGCAAAGGCATGGAACATGTGCAGCGGCTTTTCCTCGGGCGAGCGCGGTCTGCGGGCGCAGGTAATGGCCTGTTTCTCGGGATGCAGCGCGGTTTGCACGAACAGCTTGGCAAAAGCCGGATGCTGCGCGTCGTCCATCTGCGGCCCCAGGGCCACTTCCACATAGCTGGTCAGTTCTATGGTCCGGCGCGTTTTACTCCGGTTGTGCAGGCGCACCCGGCGCAATTCCATGTCGTCCTCAGGCGACACCGCGATTTCCATGTGGCTGTCAAAGCCGTTGTTCCTGACCTTGAACTCGGCCCTTGCTCCGGAAAATACCGCTTCATAGCGTTCCACCTTGGCTGTGGTGGGCTGGTGCGCGGCAGACCAGAACTCGCCGCTTTCCACATCGCGCAAATAGCAGAAGATGCCGTGGTTATCCCTGGTGGCGTCTTCGCGCCAACGGGTTATGGCCACGTCCTCATGCCGGGAGAGGCCTCCTCCGGCGCTGCTGACCACAACATGATACCGTCCGTTGGACAATAATTGCACGGCAGGATGCGTCATGTCCGGTTCAAGATACACACGCAGAGTGTTTTCCGCGCCGTGCGCGGCCTGCTCCAGGGAGTTCAGGGTCATCTCCTTGCTGCTGTGCAGATATTCGGGCGCGGCTTCCGGCACGCGCTCCTCAAGCAGGAGGGTGGCTGCCCTGAATTCCGGCTGCGCCAGAAAGCGGCGCTGCATGGGTTCACCCAGAAGCGCGGCAGTCAGAGAAAGCATGGTCATGCCCAGATGGTGGGCCATGAAGGAATATATTATGGCTGATTTCTGCCCACGCGGCAGACGGGACGCCGTATAGTCCACGGCCTCGTACATGCCGAAGCGGCCGCCCATGCCTTCTTCAAGCAGCCGGTTCAGGTTGCGCACGGCCGGCTCCGGCATGACAGTCAGGGCCAGGGCCGTGGCATAGGGCGCGAGCACCACGTCATCCCCCAGTCCCCGCTTGAGCCCGAGACCGGGCACGCCAAAGGCATGGTACTGGTAATTATGGTTACCGTCGCGCACGTTGTACCCGGATTCCGAGACGCCCCACGGCAGGCCCAGTTCCTTGCCGTAGGCTATCTGACGCCTGACCGCGGCCCGGCAGGCCGCATCAAGCAGGGTAGCCTCGTAGTTGGGCATAAGCAGCAGGGGCATCAGGTATTCAAACATGGAGCCGGACCAGGACAGCAGCACGGACGCGTCGCCGCTCTGATTGAGCAAGCGGCTCAGGGAGAACCAACTCTTCTGCGGCAACTGGCCTCTGGCAATGGCCACAAAGTAGGTCAGCCTGGCCTCGGAAGCGAGCAGATCGTAAAAACTTTGATCCATCCGCCCGGCAGCGAGATTGTAGCCGATGGACAAGAGGTTGCGCCCCTTGTCGAACAGGAAGGTGAAGTCCATGTCCGCCAGATCGGCCGCGGTCCGGCCCAGGCTTTCGGCCAGCCCTATCCGGCCATTTGCCAGGGCGCGGGCGCTTTCCGCCTTTTCCCGCAGTTCCGGCGGCTGGCTGGCCGTGTCCAGTTCGGCCAGTTGCCGGTACGTGGGCAGATGTAAGGCCACGCTATCTGGACCTGGTGGCAGGGCAAAAGCTTCCAGTTCATCCGCCAGATCAACGCACTGCCGCTCCAGGGCGTCCAGCCAGAAACAGGCTTCGCTGCCTTTGGCCGGGTCACAGGCCGCATGCAGCCGGGTCGCTGACTCGGCCAGCAGGCGCATGGCTGTCGCCGCATCATGCAGAGTGGAGAACTCCTGGGATCTGGCGGCCCGCAACAGTTCCTGAAATGATTCCCATTCCCGGGCATATTCCCCGGCAACAGGCAGGGACGCGCCGAGAATCCCGGCGGTATCGGCCAAGCCCTCAAAGCAGCGGGCATGCAGCACCGGGGAATCGGCCAGTTCCCTCAAGCCGGACTGCAAGGTCAGGAGACACCCAGCCAGGTTGCCGCTGTCCACGGAGGAGACATAGCGCGGCATCAGCACTTCCATGCTCTTGGTGTCGTACCAGTTATAAAAATGGCCCCGGTAGCGCTCCAGGCAGGACATGACCGCCAGGGTATTGTCCAGCCGCTCCAGCAGCCGTCCCGGCCCCAGGTAGCCGAAATCCCAGGCCGCGAGATGGGAGAGCAGGGACACGCCCATGTTGGTGGGCGACGTCCGGTGCGCTACCGCGATCTCGGGCCGCTCCTGCATGTTGTCCGGGGGCAGCCAGTTGTCTTCCGGGCCGACATAGGTATCGAAAAAAGCCCAGGTGCGGCGGGCCAACTTGTCCAGGAGGCGTTTTTCCACCGGCGTGGGCGTAAAGGCCTCGGCCGCCGTGGGCTGACTCAGCTTCCAGGCAAAGGCCGGAGCCGGCAACCAGAGCAGCAGGAACGGTCCAGCGGTCAACCAGACCGCGGCCTGCGACCCCTTGAACACGGCCAAGGCTATTCCTATGATCAGGGCGGCCAGGGGCGCGGAGCGCATCAGCCGGAAAAATGCGGGCAGGGTATCGGCTCCGGTCAGGGCCGTGTCAGCGGAAGGCGTCCACTGCAACAGGCCGCGCTTGCTTACTGTCATGCGCCACAGGGTGCGCAGGGCCGCATCAAGGCTGTACCAGGCTTCAAACGGCAGCCAGACCAGGATGAACAGCATGCGCACGCTGTGATCGCCCAAGGACTGCAAGGCGATCCCGACGCGCCGCCGGAAGGGAATGTCCTGCGGCTTGCGCATAACAGCATGAAACACGTCCAGAAGAGGCAGGGAAAAAGCCACGGCCAGGACCAGCAGGGTCCAGGCGGCCGGGTTGGGAGCCAGAAACCAGCCGAGCAGCAGCATGGTCAGGAGCGACAGCGGCACCAGACTGCGCCGCATATTGTCCATTATTTTCCAACGCGACAGGGCGGAAAGCGGGTTCTTCTCCCGGACCGTGCTTTGCGGCCTTAACGCGGACGGCCCGTGCCCAGGCGCGGCCGAAGCGGGCACCGGCACCCTGGGCAAAAGCCAGGGCAGGAGCTGCCAGTCCCCCCGGATCCAGCGGGACTGGCGGGCCACGTCCGCGCTGTAGCTGGAGGGATAGTCTTCATACACCAACACATCCGTGACCAGACCGGAACGGGCGTAACAGCCTTCAATCAGATCATGGCTGAGGATACTGTTTTCCGGGAAGCGTTCACCCAAGGCCTCCTCAAAGGAGTCCACCGAATAGATGCCCTTGCCGATATACGAACCCTGCCGGAAAAGATCCTGGTACACATCGGATACGTTGCGGGTATAGGGATCAAAGCCCGCGTCGGAACAGAAAAGCCGGGCATAGCCGGAACGGGTGGCGCTGGTCAGGGTTGAGGCCACGCGCGGCTGCATCACGGCATAGCCGGACACCACGTGCCGCGTTTCCGGGTCATGGACAGGCCGGTTCAGCGGGTGAGCCATGCTCCCGACCAGTTGGCGCACCACATCACGCGGGAGCCTGGTGTCCGCATCCAGGGTGATTACATACTGAACCGGGGACAGATCCGGTTTGCCCGCAACCGAGTTGCCAACCGCGTTGCCGCCAATGCGCATAAAACGCGCAAAGCCTTTTCCTCTGAGAATGGCGTTGAACTCCGCCAGCTTGCCGCGCTTGCGCTCCCAGGCCATCCAGGTTTGCTCCGATTCACTCCAGTGCCTCGGCCGATGGCAGAAAAAGAAGGGTTCCGCCACGGCGCCGTTGTCGGCATATTTGGCGTTCAAGGCGGTAATTCCCTTTTCCAGACGATCCAGCAAGGCCGCGTCGTGCTGCATGGATTCTTCCGGAGCATCCTTGAAGTCACTCAACAGACCGAACTGCACGTTGGGATCCCGGTTGGCCAGATAGTGCACTTCCAGGCGTTCCAGAAGGGTATCCACCTCCTCGACGTTGCCGAGCATGCAAGGCACCACCACCAGAGTGCGCGCGTCGGCCGGGATGCCCGCGCTGAAATTCAGCCGGGGCATGAAGCGCGGCCTCACGGCCAGGCAGGACAGCCAGTTGACCAGCTTGATCGTGAGTTGACTGGCCATGATGAAGGCGGGCACGGCAGCCGCAAGCAACAGGGACAGCCCGGCTCCGCCCTGTCGCAGCATGAACAGGAACGGCCAGGTCAGGAGCAAGGCCAGGCCAAGGGCCAGACCGATGTACAGGGAAACAGGCAGGGCCAGGGAGTCACGCCTGTCCTGGGCAAGAAGAGAGGAGCACGCTTCAAGAGGAGGCGCGGCCTCTGCGAGAGCCTCCGCCCCCCGTTCCCCCAAAGTCTGCGCGGGGCCACTTCCTGCCGCGTCCTTCAGTGCCTTTTTCAGATCCGGCAAACCGTTGTCAATCAAATAGAATCCGACATGTCCGGCCGGACCGGGCATGCTTTGTGGAGGCATTGCCTCGTCCTCAGGCAGGTAAGACTTTTTCCGGCCATGCTGATTGGCAAGGGCCAAGGTCATACGGGCCACGCGCTCCTCGGACAGGCCGTACTTTTTAGCCAGGCGCTCCACGGCATGCCGGTAATTATCCCGCGTGCCAAAAGTCATGGACGGGTAAATATTCGCGGGGTCCTTGCGCAGCACTTGTTCGACCACGCTCTGCCCTTCAACAAAGTCGTGCCAATCCAGAGACTGAAGCATGCGCAGCCCGCACAGGGAATGGCTGATGGATACCTGCTCCGCAGCCTGTTCCCGCGTGTCTTCCAGCACCAGTTGTTCTATGGATCGGCCTGTATGCGCCACTTCCTCTTCCACCCAGTGCAGAGACAGGGCTACCCCCGGCCCCTGATCTTGCAGACGCCGGGCCAGTTCAGCCACAAAGGGCGCGTTCAAAGGCGGCCCGGAAGCGGCCAACTCGGCCATGATTGGCAAAAGGCCCCGTTTCCCGCCTGCCGCGGCTTCCAGAATACGCTCCGCCCAAGCTGTTGCCAGTTGGCGATCGTGCCAGGAGGCAATGACCTTGACCGATACCCGGCGCAAGTTTTCGATCAGGGCCAGGCGCAGCATGATTGGAATGGCCCACAATTCACCCAGGGTCAAGGGCGTGACCGTCTGGTAGGCTTCCACAAAACGGTGCAGCAAGGCGTTGTCCAAATGGCCGTCCGCGTGGGAGATGTTTTCCAGGACAATATCGTAGACCCGGGGCATTCCGTCCACGGCGCCGCCGGCAAGCTGGGGCAGAGCCTTCATATAGGCCTCCGGCAGGTGCCGCCGGGCCGCATGAATATGCTCCTCCAGCATCCAGTAGTTATCCAGCAGCCATTCCCCGGCCGGACTGCTCCGGCGTTCCACTTTGGACAGGGCTGTGACCGCGGAAAACATTTTGCAGCAGTTGCTCAGAACACGTTCATTGTCCGCCAGCCGGGCCAGCAGGAGGCCGGTCGCCCGCGCCGGGCGCAGCTTATGGGTTGATGCCAACTCTGTGCCGTAACGCTCCATGCGTTCAGCATTGAAAAGTTCCGGACTCGGAGCGGAATCACCGAGTTCGGTCCGCTCCACCGCTCGCCAGAAAAAGAAGGCTACTTGTAATTTGTACATGGCGGATGCGGCGATAGTATTGATCTTCATACCTGATGCTCTCCTGGATCCTGAGTAGGAAAAAATGTGGCTACCGTATGATTGAGTATAGTCCCATATAAGATAACACATATTTGAGATCGTATGTCAAGCGCCGGTACCCAACAGGCCACATTTTTTGCCTGAGCTGCATTTTTTCCTAATCAAGCGAAATAACGGTAAAAGCGACGTTCACGCCACTTTACTCTGGACGGGCATCTCCCCCAAAAAATCATCCGATATGGCAATAATTACCTTGTACAACAATGAGATTAGCTTTAGTTTCCATTTTTTTGAAAAAATATATAGATTTTTTTATATTTTGATCTAAACTAAATCTTTTTAGTTTTGAGAAAATATCTTGAATCAATAAAAACCACATTCCCGGCTTTGTGCGCCAATAATAATGCTGGAATTACTTGCTAAACAAATACCCCGGCAGGACTGAGTAGTCCTGCCGGGGTATTTGTTTACTATCGAATGCTTTTAAGGATCTGTTATTGCGGTGTCGCCGGGAGGCGCTTGTCCAGCCAGGTGTGAAGCACGCGCACAAGTTCCACCGGGTCAATGGGTTTTGTCAGATAGGCGTCCATGCCGCAGGCAAACCCCTTATCCTTGTCTTCTTCCATCGCATTGGCAGTTACAGCGATGATCGGCAGGTCTTTTGCCGTGGGAAGCTCCCGGATTTTCGCCGTGGCTTCAAGCCCCCCCATGACAGGCATCTGCATATCCATAAGCACCAGATCAAAAGACTGGGCCTTGACGGCGTCCAGAGCCTCCTGTCCGTTATTGGCCAGTACGATTTGCGCGCCGGAGGGCGCAAGCATTTCCTGCAACACGAGCTGGTTAATGGGATTGTCCTCCGCCACAAGTATGCGCCGTCCCTTGATGTTCAGATTTTCAAGAGAGGTGTCGAGCGAGAGTGTTTCCTGATTTTCGTGTTCATGCTCGTCGATGGACAGCTTTATGAAGAAGGAGAATGTTGAGCCTTGTCCTTCCATGCTTTGCACGGAAATATCTCCTTCCATCAATTCGACAATCCGTTTACTGATGGCAAGCCCGAGGCCGGTACCGCCGAATTTGCGGCTGATGGAAGCGTCCGCTTGCATGAAGGGTTGGAAGAGTGAGTCGATTACTGCCCGCGATATGCCAATGCCTGTATCGGTGACGCTGATCTGTATAATGGCGGTATTGTCATCTTCCGTTGCTTCTCCCCAGCAACGGACAGACACATGGCCTTTTTGCGTGAATTTTATGGCGTTGCTGAGAAGGTTGTTCAACACCTGGCCTATGCGCAAAGGGTCGCCGATAAAAAATTGGGGCGCAACAGCGCTGTACGCCAGCGACAGGGCTATGCCTCTTTCCCTGGCCTTTTCCTGGTGGACGGCAAGAGTGTTTTCCGCGACTTTTTTCATGTCGAAAGGCAGGCGCTCCATGGACAGCATACCCGCTTCCACCTTGGAAATATCGAGAACGTCGTTAATGACTCCGAGCAGGGAATGTGCGGCAAACTGGATCTTTTCAAGGTAGGTAAGCTGCTTTGCCGACAGGTCGCCATCGCGCAGGCTAAGGTGCGTCATGCCGATAATGGCGTTGAGCGGGGTGCGGATTTCATGGCTCATGTTGGCCAGGAATTCGCTTTTCATTTTGCTGGCTTCTTTACTTTTCTGGAGAGCGCTCTGCAACACGCTTACCTGATTGCGCAGGGCGTTGTGTAAAATGCCGAGTTCATCCTTGCGCGTGCTTGTCTCAAGTTGTAACTCAAGATCGCCTTCCGAGACGCGCTTGGCATATTGAATGAGGGATAACAGCGCATTCAGTATGCCCTTGGCAAAAATATAGACAATCAAGGAAACGGCGCACAGAAAAAAGATACTGATGGCAAAAAGCGTGGTTCCGACCCTGTAGACGGGAGCGAAAACCTCATTCACCACTCCGCTGGTGATGATCAGGATATTACTGATTTTTTCCAATTGGGCGAATCCGATGAATTCTTTGCCGTCAAAAGTGTATCGGACAACGCCGCCGTGTTCGCCGACCTTGGAGAGCTCGGTGAAAAGCTCGGGAAAGCGCTGCACCGTGTTGCCCATAAGGGCCATATCTTTATGGGCCAGGAATATTCCCTGCGGATTCATCAGCATGGTGGAAATGGGATGGGAATAGGAGCTTGTGTTGTCTTCATACGTCACAATCTTGGGGAAATCGGCGACCAGAATGAGCGCACCGACAATACCGCCCATACTGTCAATGGGACCAGCGGCAGTAACGCTGAACTTTTTTGTCAGGCGGCCAACGGAAGTCTCGCCAAAATTGAAGAGTCCCCGAAGCGCCAGTTGCACAAAGGTTCTGTCGGCATAAGAGTTGCCAATCTGGTCGGGATTATTTGATGCAATACACATTCCCGCGGCATCGACGATCAGAATGTCCCGGTAGTATTCATTGCCCTGGTCAATAACCTCCAGCCAGCTTACCGCTCTTTCCACAGCATCATGCGGATCCGATTTGGCAAACAGCGTCAGTGCATGCGAATCCGCCACCAGGCTATGCATGGTCATGGACATGGATTTGAACAGCAAAGAGATGGCGTTCGCGGTCTGGGCGGACTGCGCCCTGGAAGTGAGCAGCACGGCATCTTCCATTGCCTGTCGCGCGGAACTATACGCATACCAGGTCAACACGATGGTAAGCGCAAGCATTCCAAGGAAGACCGGCGCCAGCAACTTGATGCGGATATTGTGCATACGGTGACTTTTACTTCACACTGTCCCAGAATTTTTTTGCCCCGGGGTGGATGTCAAAGCCCGGCGGCGCGGCTTTTTCCGGCGTAAGAGCTTGAAAATCCTTAACAGCCTCAACAAGGCTGCTTTTATTGTTCCAAAGCGCCTTGGTGACTTCAAAAACAAAGTCATCCGGAAGATCTTTTCTGATAATCATGCAGGTTGAGTCGCCAAGAGTAGCAACGGGCGTGGTTACGCTTTTGTATTGCCCCGGCATTATTGTATATGTGTGCGTCTTGAATTTCTTTTCAAGCAGGTCGAGCACGCTCTGATCAATGGGCAGAACAACAACTTCCGTATGCTTTTCCACGGCCAGAATAAGCGGAACTTCCGTTCCCGCCGAATAGGCGAAACAGTCAAGCTTTCCTTCCACAAAGTTATCCGCTGTTTCCGCATAATTATTGAATTCAAGCGACCAGCCCTGCTCACGCAGTTTGTCAAAATTCGTGTCGTATCCGTATTTGAGCACCATGTTCAGGAGAAATTCCGATGCGGTGCCCGGCCTGAGTGAAGCAAAACGCAAAGGCATGCGTTGCTTGAGCAGGCTTGCGACATCCGTAATGCCGTGCTTTTCCGCGATATCTTTGCGCACGAGAAAATAGAGAACCTGCGGATACACGTTGGCCATAAGCGAGACATTGTCAGTAACCATGGACTGGTATTCCGGCTCGCCCGACTGGCCCGCGCCGAGAAAGCAGGTGAGCGTGAAGCCGATATCGCCAAGACGTTTATCAACAGCGGCTATATTGGCGACGCCGCCGCCGACGCGGCTGGTTGTCGGCACTACGTTGTTGGTAAGGATCTCCGCCAGGCGTTCGCCCGCAACAGACCATTGGCCGCCACTGGGGCCGGTGAGCAAACGCAGATGGACAGGACGTTCCGCTGTGCCGCTCTTGGGCGGGGCATCTGCCGCAAACGCCAAACCATTCCCCCCGGCAAAAGCAAAGACGCTGGCCGCAAGAAACAGAGCAGCGCGCTTGAGGACGCGTGTCATTGTCATAAAAACTCCTTTGACAGGTAGGGATATCAGAAACCGCGCATAAAGTATACTGTAGCTTATCGACGAAGCTCGTTGGACGAGAGGGTTATTTGGAAACAGCCCCTAATATTTCCTCCACCCAGGCGGGTACCACTTCTCCGGCCTTGCCGTAACGGCCCTCATGAAAGGCCTTGGCCCCAAGGGACGGCTCCAGGTTCAGTTCCACCACGTGCGCTCCGCTGTGCCGGGCATGCATGGCAAAGCCCGCTGCCGGGTATACATTGCCCGAGGTGCCGATGGACGCGAACACCCGGCAATTATCCAGGGCCTGCTCAATGGTGTCCATGTACAGGGGCATTTCCTCGAACCAGACAATATGCGGCCGCAAGGTTCCGCTTTTGCCGCAGTCAGGACAGTTGTCTTCCAGGAACATGTCTTGTTCCCATTGCATGATCGCGCGGCAGGAGGCGCAGCGCGCCTTCAGGAGTTCGCCGTGCATGTGCAGGAGGTTCCGGGAGCCCGCGCGCTCGTGCAGATCGTCCACGTTCTGGGTGATTACCAGCACCGGCTCGGCACTTTCCCGCTCCAGACGGACCAGGGCCGCATGCGCGGGGTTGGGCTGTATCTCGGGACTCAACAACTGCTTGCGCCGGGCATTGTAGAAGTCAAGAACCTTTTTCGGATTACGGGTAAACCCGCCCGGAGTGGCCACATCCTCAATTCTTTCGTTTTCCCACAACCCACCGGAGTCCCTGAATGTTGCGATGCCGCTTTCCTGACTGATGCCCGCGCCTGTGAGGATTACTATCATTGTCTGTTACTCCTTATGTATCTTCTCTGTTTCCCGCAAACAATTTTCCCCTGACCACCGTGCCGCTGCCGAACTTGCCGCGCAGGGCATCCAGGGTGGCATCCAGGGCTGCCTCCCGCCGGATGTCCCGCTCTTCCGGGTCCGGCAGCAAGGCCAACTGATGCTCCGAAGCGCCAAAAAGGGACACGCCCACCCCGATCAGGCGCAAGGGCCGTTCCAACGGTTGCTCCCGCAGCAAATCCATTGCCGTGTCATAGATGGTCCGGGTCAGGTTGGTGGGCTGTTTCAGGCTTCTGCTGCGCGTTTTCTGCGTAAAATCATCGTACTTGAGCTTCAGGGTGATGGTGCGTCCGGCCAGCCCTCCTGCGCGCAGACGCCTTCCCACCCGCTCGGCCTGGCGCAGCAGCCATACGGACAGTTCTTCCAGATCGCTGATATCCTTGGCAAAGGTGTTTTCCGCACTTTCCGACTTCGGCTCGGTGTACGGCTCCACAGCCCGAGGGTCAATGCCGTGCCCGCGCTCAAAAAGCATCTCCCCGGCCTTGCCCATGCGTTCCTGCCAGAAACTTTTCGGGTAACGCTGCACATCCCCTGCCGTGCGAATACCCAAAAGTTCCAGAGCCTTCAGCATGCGCGGCCCCACGCCGGGAATTTTTCCCACCGGCAGCCGCTGCAAAAAAGCGGGCACTTCGGCGTGAGAGAGCACGGTGAGCCCGTTCGGCTTCTGCATGTCAGAGGCGATTTTGGCCAGAAACTTGACCGGCGCGAGACCGATGGAACAACTGAGGCGGCTGTGCTCATAGATGGCCGCCTGAAGCTCCCTGGCCATGTTCAAGGCCGAACCGAACACCCGCTCCAGACCCGTGGCGTCCAGGTAGGCTTCGTCCACCGAGGCCTTTTCCACCAGAGGAGAAAAGCGCTCGAGCAAGGCCATGACCTCGCGCGATTTTTCCACATACCGCTCCATGCGGCCCCGGATGAACACCGCGCGCGGGCAAAGCTTTCTGGCCTGGAACATGGGCATGGCCGAATGCACGCCATACTTGCGCGCCTCGTAGGAAGCTGTGGACACTACCCCGCGCTCCGCTCCGCCGATGATCACCGGCTTGCCCTTGAGCTCGGGATTGTCCAGCACTTCCACCGCGGCATAGAAGGCATCCATGTCCAGATGCAGAATCCAGCGCAAGGGATCGCTTTGCATAAGGCGATGGTAGCGAAAGACGGGTGTTGGGGCAAGAGCCTGCTCCCGCCCGTTACGGTATGCGCTTGCCAGATGCTCACCCCGGTGCTACATCCATCCCTCCTCCACCCTCAAACCGGCGCTACTCCCATGACACTGCCCGTAGGTTCCCTCATTAATGCCGCCCTGATTGTTGCCGGCGGCTTTATCGGCATGCTGCTCGGCAACCGGCTGCCCGAGCGCGTCCGGCTCATTGTATTCCAGGGGCTCGGGCTCTGTACCCTGTCCATCGGCATGCAGATGACCTTTAAGACCACCAACCCGCTTTACATGGTGGGCAGCATCCTGACCGGCGCGATTATCGGCGAACTGATCCGGCTGGAAGACCGGATCACCAACGGCGGTGAAGCCGTGAAACGGCTGTTGCGCTCCGGTAATGTCCGCTTTACCGAAGGCCTGGTGGCCGCGACCCTGCTCTTTTGCATCGGGTCCATGGCCATTATCGGCCCGCTGGAAGAGGGCCTGAACGGGGATCGCACCATTGTGCTGACCAAATCCATGCTCGACTTTTTCGCGGCTATTGCCCTGGGCGCGGCTTTTGGCTCCGGGGTCATGTTTTCCTTTTTGCCGCTGCTTGTATACCAGGGCAGCATTACGCTGTTCGCGGATACTCTGCGGCCCTATGCTTCGGAATTCATCAAGGCGGAATTGACGGCTGTCGGCGGCATCATGATCATCGGCATCGGAATCAATTTACTGGAGATTAAAAAAATCCGCTTGTCCAACCTGTTGCCAGGCCTTGTGGTAATCATTATTCTTTGCCTGATTACCCAAGGATAGCAACCGTGACACATACAAAAAGCGACGGCCGCTGCATTCATATTGAAGGCGCGCGCCAGCATAATCTGAAAAATCTGGACCTGGATATTCCCAGGGATGAACTTGTCGTGATCTGCGGGCCTTCGGGATCGGGCAAGTCCACCCTGGCCTTTGATCTGGTCTATGCCGAAGGACAGCGCCGCTATGTTGAGTCGCTGTCCGCCTATGCCCGGCAGTTCCTGCCCCAGATGGACAAGCCGGACGTGGACAAGATCGAAGGGCTTTCTCCGGCCATTTCCCTGGAACAGCAGACAGCCACGCGCAACCCGCGCTCCACCGTGGGCACGGTGACCGAGGTCTACGACTTTTTGCGCGTGTTTTGGGCGCGCCTCGGCAAAATGCACTGCCCCAAGTGCGGCCGCCCCATTGAAGCCAGAACCACGGATGAAATCATCGGCGACATCCTGGCCCTGGGCGACGGCTACCGCTGCATGATCATGGCTCCGCTGGTCACCCTGCAAAAAGGCACGCACCAGGATCGCTTCAAGAAACTGAAGGCCGAAGGCTTTGCCAGGGTGCGGGTAAACGGCGAAATATACACGCTTGACGATGTTCCGGCCCTGGACAAAAACAAGAAGCACACCATTGAACTGGTTATTGACCGCCTGGTGATCAAGGAAGGCATTCGGGGCCGTCTGGCCGACTCCGTGGAACTGGCCCTGAAATACGGCAACGGCGACCTGATGGTTCTGGCGCCCGCGCATGACGGAAAACCGGACCAGGTTTTTGTGCACTCCACCTCTTCCACCTGCCCGGAGTGCAAGCTCGGCCTGCCCGCCCTTTCTCCGCAGCTTTTTTCCTTTAACAGCCCGCAGGGAGCTTGTCCGCGCTGTTTGGGCCTGGGCACGGTGGAGTACTTTGAACCGGCCCTGGTCGCGCCCAACAAAGGTCTTTCCCTGCAAGACGGCGCGCTCCTGCCCTGGAAGAATCCGCGCGTGTTCGAACGCTACCGGACCCAGTTATCCTCTTTTGCCGAGCGCTTTGAGGTCACTCTTGCCACACCCTTGTCCGCCTATAATGAGGCGGCCCTGGCCGGTCTGTTCTACGGCGAAGAAGAGCCGGGCGTGGCCAGGGGCGGCCTGGAAAGTTCCCTGCGCCGCAACTGGATGGGAGGGTCCGTGGAAATGCGCGGCAAGCGCCGCAAAACCGACGACGGCACCGGCTTTGAACTCTGGCCCGGCGTGGTGGCCCTGTTGGAAAAGGGCATGCAGTACGGCGATGCCTGGCGGGATGAACTGTCCCGCTACCGCCAGAACACCGCCTGTCCGGAATGTCATGGCGCGCGCCTGAATCCCACGGCCCTGGCAGTCAAGGTGGACGACCTGTCCATTGTGGAGTTCTGTTCCCTGTCCATTGTGCGGGCACAGGACTGGATGGCCTCGCGCGCGTTCAGCGGCCGCCATGTCCTGGTGGCCGAACCTTTGCTCAAAGAACTGCGCCACCGCCTGAGCTTCATGGTCCGGGTCGGCCTGGACTACCTGTCCCTGTGGCGCAATATGGCCACCCTGTCCGGCGGCGAAGCGCAGCGCATTCGTCTGGCCTCGCAGCTTGGTTCCGGCCTGGTCGGGGTAACCTATGTGCTGGACGAGCCGTCCATCGGCCTGCACCCGCGCGACAACGAGCGCCTGGTGGGCACGCTGCGCAACTTGCAGGCCAGGGGCAATACCGTGCTGGTGGTGGAGCATGACGAGGCCACCATCCGCGAGGCGGACACGGTGATCGAGCTTGGGCCGGGTTCCGGGGAGCTCGGCGGCTACCTGGTGTTCCAGGGAACAGTGCCGCAGTTGCTCAAGGACAAGACATCCCTGACCGCCAAGTATCTGCGCGGCGACCTGGGCGTGCCTGTTCCGGCCGAGCGGCGCAAGCCCCAGGGCGAGCTGCGGTTGCGCCATGTCACCACCAACAACCTGCGCGGCATTGACTGCCGCATCCCTCTGGGCGTACTGACCTGCGTGACCGGCGTGTCCGGCTCGGGCAAAAGCTCGCTGGTGGTGGACACCCTGTACAAGCACCTGGCCCTGGCGCAGGGGCTCAAGGTGGAAAATCCCGGCAGCATCGGCGGTCTGAGCGGGGCCGAGGCCATTGAGCGCATCGTGGCTATTGACCAGACGCCCATCGGGCGTACCCCGCGCTCCAACCCGGCCACCTATACCAAGGTCTTTGACGAGATACGGGATATTTTCGCCCAGACGCCGGATGCCAAAAAGCGCGGCTATACGCCCGGCCGTTTTTCCTTCAACGTCAAGGGCGGGCGCTGTGAAGCCTGTTCCGGCGACGGCCAGATCCGGGTGGAAATGCATTTTCTGCCCGACGTGTTCGTGCAGTGCGATGTCTGCGGGGGCAAGCGCTACAACCACGAGACCCTGGAGGTCCGTTACAAGGGCCTGAACATCGCGGAAGTGCTGAACCTGACTGTGGCCCAGGCCCGTGACTTCTTTGAGAACTACCCGGCCCTGGAGCGGCGTCTGGCCATGCTGCGGGAGGTCGGCCTGGAATACCTGCGCCTCGGCCAGCCGGCCACAACACTTTCCGGCGGTGAGGCCCAGCGCATCAAGATTTCCCGGGAACTGGGCAAACGGAGCCTTCCCGGCACCTTGTACATCCTGGACGAGCCCACCACGGGCCTGCACATGCACGAGGTGGGCAAGCTGATCACCGTACTCCACCAACTGGTGGAACGCGGGGCCAGCGTGGTGGTCATTGAACATAACACGGACATGATCCGCTGCGCCGACCATGTGATCGACCTCGGTCCCGGCGGCGGCGAGAATGGCGGCCTGATCGTGGCCCAGGGCACGCCCGAGGAACTGACGGCAGACCCGGACTCGGTGACCGGCGCGTTTTTGCGGTAGCACCGCTATTACAGCGACGCTCGGTAGCGCCTCAGTTTTTCGTCAGACGAGGAAGGCGTAGGTTTTTACGCAGGGAGTGGACTCTTCAGTCCATGACCGGAGTAAAAACCAAGCCTGACGAAGTATCACGGCAAACTGAGGCGCTACCCGCTCTTGACCATCATGCGTTTGTAAGCCATAACAAACCAATGCACGACTCTCCCGAACAGGAACCCCAAACGCAGGCGGAAGAGGTCCGGCAGGCTCCTCTCCCCCCCGCTGCCCCTCCTGAAAGTAAGCCGCGGACGGTGGAAGCCCCCGCTTTTTCCGAAACGCCTTTTTTCTCCTTTGGCCTGAGCCCTGAACGCTTCGAATTTCTGTTCTCCCTGAATGAAGCCCCTTTGCTGCGCGCTTTCCGGTACGGCGTGATGCTGGTCATGCCTTTGCTTTTGGGCGCGGTCCTTGCCATCCTGTTCAACAATTTTCCCCTGGCCATCTATCAGGACTTCATGACCGGCCTGTTCGGCCCCAACTGGAAACACCCCGGCGCCGTACTCTATAACAGCACCATAGAAATCCTGGCCATTGCCACCACCATCACCGTAAGCGCCTGCCTGGTTGACCAGCATAACCAGACTCGGCCAACCCAGGCTGTTCTGCCGGTCATCGGCACGGTTACGGCTATCTCCTGCCTGTTCATCCTGATCGGGCCGAGTTTCGGCAGCGGCGGCATGATCCTGCCCTGGATCGGAATCAAAGGACTGTTCGGAGCTCTGGTTATTTCCTGCGTGGCCTGCTCTCTTTTCCTCCGTCTGTGCCGGGTGCGCAAACTGCGCCTGTCCTTTTACTCTGAAGGGGCGGACCCTATTCTGCCCCAGATGTTTGATACTTTGGCGCCCGCCCTGTGCACCATGCTCATTTTTGTGGCGATCCGGGAGGTGCTGTCTTCCTTTGGCGTGGTCAGCCTGCAGCAAACATTCTATGAAGCCATTCAAAGCCTGTTTGCCGATGCCGGCACCAGTTTCGGCTTGGGCGCGCTCTATGCCTTTCTGGTGGATGTGTTCTGGTTTTTCGGCATCCACGGTGCGGATGTGCTGGACCCGATCACGCACAACGTGCTGATCAAGGGCATGGAACTGAACAGCATTGCCATCAATAACCACGAAGCGCCCACCCATATCTTTACCAAATACCTGTTTGAGGTGTACGTCTTCCTGGGCGGTTCGGGCGCGACGCTCGGCCTGCTGGCCGCCATTTTTATACGCAGCCGGGATTTCGGCACCCGGCGTGTGGCGACCCTTTCCCTGGTGCCGGGTATTTTCAACATCAATGAATTGCTGGTTTTCGGCCTGCCCATTGTCCTCAACCCCGCCTTTCTGCTGCCCTTTGTCCTGGTGCCGGTACTCCTGCTCGGCATTTCCTATGTAGCCGTGCTCAGCGGCCTTGTGCCCCTGCCCGTGTATCAGGTGGACTGGATAACTCCGCCCCTGCTCAACAGTTACCTGGCCACCGGCTCCTGGAAGGGCGTGGCCTTGCAGGTGTTCAACCTGGCTGTGGCCACCCTGGTGTACATTCCCTTTGTGGATCTGGCGGACAGAATCAAAATCGTCAACCGGCGCAACGTTTTTTCTGAACTGGTAGGTATTGCCGAAAGCGGAACCCGCGGCCCGAGCGGTAAACGCTGTACGGACCGCCCCGGGGGCGTCGGCGCGCTGGCCCGTTCCCTGTCGGCCGACATGCTGAAAAACATCAATACAGGCGATGAATTCATCCATCTGCGCTTCCAGCCCAGGGTCAATCTGGTGGAAAACAACGTTCCTTGCGTTGAGGCTCTCCTGCGCTGGAAACACCCTTTTTACGGCTATGTGCCGCCCATACTGGTTTTGGCCATTGCTGAAGACGCAGGCCTGATCAAGCAGTTGGACACCCTGGTGGTGCGCATGGCCTTTGAACAGCAGGCCGAGTGGCGGGAAAACGGCATTGTGACCACGGTGTCCATCAACCTTTCGGAAAACCAGCTTCAGGACAAGACCTTCCCGGCCCTTCTGGATCTCATGTTTTCCCGCACCGGCCTGCCCAAGGATGCTCTTTTGTGTGAGGTGCGCGAAGCCCTGGCCCTGCACCCGGAAGGGAAGTACCTGCCCGCGCTCAAGGCCATCCACGCCACGGGCGCGCGCCTTGCCATCGACGATTTCGGCAAAGGCTACCAGGCTCTGTCCCAGTTGGATCAACTGCCTCTGGACGAATTACAGATGGATCGAGCCCTGATCATCGGCGTTTCCGACAACAAGACGCACCAGGATCTCCTGTGTCGCATCCAGGAGATGTGCTTCCAGAAAGGCATCAAGACCTCAGCCGAATACATAGAGTCGCGGGAGCAATTGGAAACCCTGCTGGAGTTGAACTTCTCCACCTTCCAGGGCTACCATTTTTCCGAGCCTGTGCTTGCTGACAAGTGCGCTGAATTTATCCGGACCTTCAGTTCCGGCGACGTCAGAAAATAACCCGCGACATGGCAGTCACCAGGGGCTGTTTCCAAATAAAAGATTTTGCTCCAAGAGCGAGGAATCCGGCCCTTTTTGCGAAGGGACAATTCCGCAGGATAGCGGAATTGGACGGGGGAGCGAATGCGACCCCGCCCCGAAGGGGTGAGCCACAGGATGTGGCGAATCTGTGTACTCTTACGGTACTCGACCGGAGAAAAAAGAGGCCGGATGACGAAGCTATTTGGACAAAAGAATTATTTAGAAACAGCCCCTAGGCCCATTCCGGCGCTCGTCTGGCCGGGCAAGACACGGCGCTGTTGCCGGACCGTGCGCCCGTTGTTGCTCCGGGAATACCACGGACAGACCAATGCCGCCGCCGGGCCTCTTTTGCCCAACCTGCTGGTGCGGGCGGACAACCGCCTGCTGCTTTCCTCCCTGCTGCACGGCCCTCTGCGCCGCGCCATCGACGCCCGCGGCGGTATCCGCCTGGCCTATATGGATCCTCCCTTTGCCGTTGGCACGGACTTTACCATGCCTGTGGCGCGGGAGGGTAGAATCAGCGCTGTGGCCTATTCCGACATCTGGCCGGGCGGATTGGCCGGTTTCCTGAACATGATGCACGAGCGCCTGCTGCTCCTGCGCGACCTCCTGGCCCCTGATGGGAGCCTCTTTCTGCACTGTGATCATCGGACAGCCCCGCACCTCAGACTGCTGTTGGATGAAGTTTTCGGACCTGAGCGTTTTCTGGGCGATATTGTCTGGCACTACACCGGAGGCGGGCGGGCCAGGCGCTGGTTTTCGCGCAAGCATGACCGGATTCTGCACTATGCGCGATCCGCATCCTGGACCTTTAACCCGGACGCGGTGCGCGTGCCTTACAAGCCCACCAGCGCCTACGCCAAGAGCGGCATCACCAGCCGCGCGGGCAAACGCTACCTGCCCGATCCCAGGGGTACGCCTGTGGATGATGTATGGGACATTCCCATGATCAACCCCTTGTCCTTTGAGCGGAGCGGATACCCCACCCAGAAACCGGAATCCCTGCTGGAGCGCATTATACTGGCCGCCTCCGAGCCCGGTGATCTGGTGGCGGATTTTTTCTGCGGTTCTGGCACCACCGCGGCCGTGGCCGAGCGGCTCGGCAGACGCTGGATAGTATGCGATCAAGCGCCCCTGGCCGTGCAGGCAACGGCCAAACGTCTGGAAAGCATGCCTGGAAGCGCTCCTTTTATCCTGGCCTCGCTCGAAGACAAACTGAGCCACTACCAAAAAAAAACAAAATCCGCGTCCCCTACTCCCCCTCCGGTCTTTACTCATCGCGCTAGGCTTAAGCATAAAGATATCGCCTATGACCTGAGCGACGTTCGCATCTCCTTGCGGCGCGGGGAAAACGGCATTTTCCTGGAACTTGAGTCCTTCAGCGTCACGTTGCAAGAGGGGCTATCCGCCCTGCCGGAACATCTTGCCCTTTCCAATTCCAACGGGCTGGCCTGGCTGGACGGCTGGAGCATCGGCCTTGCTCCCGGCCCTGATTTTGCATATCCCGGTTGTCGCGCCGACTTTTTGTACAACCGGGTGCTCTGGCAGGCCCGGCGCGGGCGGGACAACGCAATCAACCTGACCAGCCCGGAACTTGTTCCGCCCGTCAAGGACGCGTATAGTAAAAATGCTCTCGTTGTCACCGTAAACGACATTTTCGGCAACGAAAGCCGCCTGGCCGTGCCGTTATAACAACAGGAACCCGCTGCATGACCGATACTCTCCCCTGCTTCAAAGCCTATGATATCCGCGGCCGCGTGCCCACGGAACTGAACCTGGAACTGGCCCGGCAAATCGGCTTGGCCTTTGCCGCCGAATTTTCCCCTGGAACGGTCTGTGTCGGACATGACATGCGCCTGTCCAGCCGGGACATGGCCCTGGTGCTTATGACCGGTCTTGAGGACGGCGGAGCCGATGTGGTTGACCTGGGCCTGTGCGGCACGGAAGAAGTCTATCACGCCACCTTCAGTCAAGGCTTTGACGGCGGCATCATGATCACGGCCAGCCATAATCCCAAGGACTGGAACGGCATGAAACTGGTGCGCAAAAACGCCATCCCCGTGAGCGGCGACAGCGGCCTGTATGCCATTCGTGACCGCATCCTTTGCGGTAATTTGCCGATAGCCGTAAAGCGCGGCTACACCCGCCGGGCCTCGTTCCGGGATGAGTACGTTGCGCTCCTGCTCTCCCTGCTCGCCCCTGATCAGAACAGGCGCGGCGCGGAACGCTTACAACCTTTGCGCATCGTAGCCAATGCCGGTAACGGCTGCGCCTGGCCGGTCATGGAAGCCCTGCTCCCGCACCTGCCCGGCGCCTTCATCCCCCTGCACCCGGAACCGGACGGCGCTTTCCCCAACGGCGTGCCCAACCCCCTGCTGCCGGAAAACCGGGCCGAAACCAGCCGGGCCGTCCTGGAACACGGCGCGGACCTCGGCATCGCCTGGGACGGCGACTTTGATCGCTGCTTCTTTTTTGACGAAACAGGCGCATTCATCGAAAGCTACTACCTGATTGGCCTGCTGGCCCAGAACCTGCTGGCCTCACATCCGGGCTCATCCATCATCCATGACACCCGCCTGACCTGGAACACCCGCGAACTGGTCGAGGCCGCCGGGGGCATTCCCCTGGAAAACAAAACCGGGCATGCCTTCATGAAGGAACGCATGCGGCGCGAAAACGCCCTGTACGGTGGAGAAATGAGCGCCCATCACTATTTCCGCGATTTCGGATACTGCGACACCGGCATGCTGGTCTGGCTGCTGGTCTGGCAGATCATGAGCCAAACCGGCAAGCCCCTGTCGGCCCTGGTGAGCGAACGTATGAAACACTTTCCGGTAAGCGGCGAAATCAACCGCAGCGTCGGGGATGCCAAGGCGGTCATGGCTCTGGCTGAATCCCGCTACGCAAAAGACGCCCTGGCCGTCAACCATATCGACGGCCTGAGCATGGATCTGGGGGCCTGGCGTTTTAACCTGCGCTCCTCCAACACCGAGCCCTTGCTCAGACTGAATGTGGAAAGCCGGGGAGACAGGGCCCTGATGGAGCAAAAAAGGGATGAGATATTGGCCTTGATGGTTTAAAACATATGACGATAATCCAACATCTTATCAATCCTCCCGAGGGAACGGATGCCACCGGCGAAGCCCTTTGCCTGGCCTGTGCCAGGAGCGGAACCTGCTGTTGCCAAACCGACCCTGACCTCACCCACTTGAGCTTTCCCTTGTCCGATCCCGAATGGCAAAGGCTCCTGCCCTATGCCAATCTGGCCGCCGCCTCTCCGGATCAGGACGACGTTTTTGACCAGGGCGACGCCATCCGCGCGGCCGAGCCCAATACGCCGGATTTTATCGCTTCCATGCGCGCCCTGTTCCCACGGGACAAAAAACACATTGAACTCCTGTTCCCGCCGGAGGGCACACATTACACCTTGCGTACCAGAGCCGACGGTTCCTGCGTGTTTCTGGACAAAAACGGTTGCCGTTTGCCGCGATCGGCGCGTCCGTGGTACTGCTTGCTTTTTCCGGCGTGGATGGTAGAAGACAGCCTGACCTTATTCATGTCCGAACACTGCTTAATTGCGCAAAAGGCGCACAGTCCCGCCCACGGCGCGGTTCTCCTGCAACAACATCCCGCGCGAATCCGCGAACTTCACCGTTCTCTGCGCCTTGACTGGGGCCTCGCGCTCCACAACAACGAATCATAAAGATTCCTTTATACCCGCCTATGAAAACTCTGATCAAACAAACCCTGAAGTATCTGGTGCTGGCCGGCACCACCCTGGGCATTATCGGCGCGAGCAGCCTGTTCGGCCTGTATATGTACATGGCCGAAGACCTGCCCAGCATCACCAGGGTCAGCGATTACCACATTCCCCAGGTGACCACCGTGTACGCCCGCGACAACAGCATCATGGGCTACCTGTTCCGGGAAAAGCGCTTCCTGACCACCCTGGACGCCATGCCTCCGCACCTGCCCCAAGCCTTTCTGGCTGCGGAAGATACCCGCTTTTTCGCACACGATGGCGTCGATTATCAGGCCATTGCCCGGGCCTTTGTAGTTAACCTTAAGGAAGGCGAGTCCACCCAAGGCGGCAGCACCATCACCCAGCAACTGGTCAAGCTCATGCTGCTCAGCCGGGAAAAAAGCTACGAGCGCAAGTTCAAGGAAGCTATCCTGGCCTTTCGTCTGGAAAAGTACCTGACCAAGGAAGAAATCCTCTACCTGTATTTGAACCTGATCTACCTCGGCAATAGCTCCTACGGCGTGGAAGCCGCGGCCCGCACCTATTTTGCCAAGCACGCCAGTGAACTGACCATTGCCGAATCAGCCGTGCTGGCCTGCCTGCCCCAGGCCCCTTCACGCAACAACCCCTACAGCAGACCGGCCAATACCCGTGACCGCCAACTCTGGATCTTGAGCCGCATGCTGGGCGCGGGCTTTATCACCCAGGCGCAATACGAAGAGGCTGTCGCCCAGCCGTTGGAATACAAAACCATGGCTGATCCTTCCTGGAACGTGGGTTCCTGGTATCTGGAGGAAGTACGCCGCCAGTTGATTGCCTTTTTTGACGAAGCCAACGTGAAAAGGCTCGGTATCGCCATCAACATCTATGGGGAAGAAGCCGTCTACAATGGTGGCCTGCACGTGCACACGGCCATGGATCCGCTGCATCAACATGCTTCGGAACTCGCCTTGCGCGGCGGCCTGCACGAGGCCGACCACCGCCGCGGCTGGCGCGGCCCCCTGGAGCACCTGGAGCCACACCAGCACGATGACTTTTTGAAGAATTCCGGCTTCACCCCCGCCGCCCTGGACGACAGCGGCTGGGTCAAGGCTCTGGTCACCAGTGTGAGCAAAGACCGGGCCACCGTGCAACTCGGCGGTGAAAACGGCGCCCGCTACAAGGGCTATATTTCCGTCAAAACCATGGACTGGGCCCGCACGCCCAACCCCAGGGTCGCGGCCGCGTCCGCAGCCAGGATTCAAGATGCCACCAAAGTGCTCTCGCCCGGCGACGTGGTTTATGTGTCCGCTTACGGGGCCACAGGCGAGACCAACCCGGTCAGTGTGCCGGCCAGCCCGGACGATAAGAAAAACCCCGTCCCGGCCTATGACCCGGCCCAGGTGACGCCTGAAAGTGAAATCCAGCTTTGCCTGGAACAAATCCCGGATCTGCAGGGCGCTGTGGCCTCCATTGAGGTGGACAGCGGCGATTTGGTGGCCATTGCCGGAGGCTACAAATTCTCTCCAGAGAGCCAGTTCAACCGGGCCACCCAGGCCAGACGCCAGCCAGGCTCTTCTTTCAAGCCCATTGTCTATTCGGCGGCGCTGGACCAGGGCTTCACTCCCGGCACCATCGTCTGTGACACGCCCTTTGCCCTGCCCGACCGCTATACCAACCGCGTTTGGACTCCCGGCAATGCTGACGGCAAATTCCTCGGTCCCATTCCCGTCAGCCGGGCTCTCGCGGCATCGCGCAACGTAAGTACCGTGCGCGTGGCGCAACAGGTGGGCATGGAAGCGGTCATCCGCCGCGCCCGTGACCTTGGTATTCCGGGCAACATTCCGGCCGTGCTGGCCGTGAGCCTGGGCAGCTATGAGGCCACCCCGCAGAACATGGCCGAGGCCTATACCGCTTTCGCCAACAACGGAAAACGGATCAAACCGCGCATCATCAGCACAATCTTGAACAGTTGGCGCGAACCCCTGGTCACCTTTGAGCCGGATGTGCAGGAGGCCATCACCCCGCAGAACGCCTATGTCATGGCATACCTGCTCAAGGGCGTGATCAACGCGGGCACGGGAAGCGCGGCGCGCGTGCTGAACCGGCCCATGGGCGGCAAGACCGGAACCTCCAACGACGAGCGCGACGCCTGGTTCATCGGCTTTACCCCGCACCTGGTGACCAGCGTCTATGTTGGCTACGACAACAACATCCCCATGGGACGTTCGGAATACGGCGGAAAGGCGGCCCTGCCCATTTTCATCAAGTACCGTGAGGTGGCCGATCCCATGTACCCCAAAGATGACTTCCCTGTGCCCCAAGGCATTGTCTGGTCCAGCGGCAGAACCGGCCCGGACGGCGAACCCGGAGCGGGCTTCCCCTACATCTCCGGCATCCCGCCCCGCTACGACGCCTGTGGCGGCGGCGAAGACGACGAGATTGTGGATTTGCTCAAGGAACAGTTGTTTTAAGCTGCGCTAACAGTACGAACGAAAGACGACTCACTCGGCGCTTTGTTTTGCCCGCGCCCTTTGGGCGATCGTAAATTCCGCGCGTAGCTTCATAGCGATATCAGGATAATGGGCGAAAACAGCGGCAAGCTGCTCATCGTTACGTCCTTGCAGCACGTTCCGCACAGAGAGGCAAGAATTTTCATCGTCAAACGGCGTGGAAACCGTCGAGGGGAAAGTAGAAATATTGCCTTCCACCACTTTAATTTTCGTGCCGTTCATGACGGCGGTAGCCCAAAAGAATATGTCATCGGCTGAAGGCGCTAATTGTAAAAACAGCGCTTCGTTAAAAACGTCCGGATGCAATACATGGGGAGGATAGAGTATTCCTCCCACTCCGGTTGCAAAGTTGAGCCAACCGGGACCATCTTCCGCACATGCCCGCGCCGCCGCCAGCCACGCGAGGTATTCCAGTATGGCGCCCTCCGGGCTGGTCTGTATTTTGTGCGCCCTGTGGGCATAGATCATGGGCGCGAAGTTATTGCGCCGGTAATCCGTGTACAGCAGTTGCAGCCAATGCGGATCATAAAATATGTCGTCATCCGCTGTCACAATTATCGCATCCGGGTATTCCCGCAAAGCCGGAACAAGCTTTGTGTAAGACTTGATATCTTTTGTCCAGCGTATTTCCAGGCCGTTTTTCTGGAGAGCCAGAATTTTTTCCGGAATATCATGTTCGCGATTTGGAAACGCTTCTTCCCCCAGCCAAAAGAGGATTTTGTTCGGCTTCAGAGATTGCTTCAGCAGAGAGAAAAGCGTGTAATGCGCTTCCGGCATTCTTGCCGGATAAGAAGTTAACGACACGACGATATTCCGTTCACTGTCAGGCTCGACCCCGCAGTCCTTGAAATGCCGCAATGCCGTGTCAATATATTTTTTTGTTACGGCCATTCATTTTCTCCCGGCTTTTCTTCGGGGCGTGCGCGATCTTCACTTGGCCGCCCAATAGCGCATGATGCTGCTCAAGCCGCTCCTTGTCAGTGCGCGCAACGTGGATCGGAGCGCCGTCCGGCGCAATTCCGGCATAATACATAGCCGTGGCAACGCTCCCCGGCGTGGGAATAAAGCACTGCACCTGACGCGGGCTCCAGTTCTTTTTTTTGAGCCAGACGCCAAGGCGGCGCATGTGTTCCGGGGTGCAACCGGGGAAGGCGCTGAGCAGGTAGGGCACTGTGTACTGCTCCTTCCCTGCCGCGCGGCAGTGGGTTTTGAAGGTGTCCAGAAAACGCTCGAATAGCGCGATATCCGGTTTGCGCATCAGGCGCAGCACTTCAGGCTCACTGTGCTCGGGCGCTACTTTGAGCTGCCCGCCCGTAAATTCCGAGGTATAGGCGTACAGAGCGTCCGGGTCCCTGAGGGCCAGATCAAAGCGCACGCCGCTGGCTATGCGCACATGCCTGACCAGGGGCAAGGCGGCAATATCGCGCAGCAAGCGCACGCCTTTGCCCTGGTCCAGAGAAAACAGCGGGCAGATCGCCGGATGCAGGCAACTGGCTCTGGAACATTCCTTGTCCGCCGGGAGCGTGCAACGCGCCTGCCACATATTGGCGCTGGGGCCTCCCACATCACTGATGGAACCTGCCCAGCGCGGTGCGGCCTTGCCCTGTTCCCGATATGGTCCGGCCGCTATATTTTCCGCCTCCGCCAGCACGGAAGCGCGGGAGCGCGAGGCAATGCGCCGCCCCTGGTGCAGAGCCAGGGAGCAGAAGGAACAGCCGCCGGCGCAGCCGCGATGCGTGGTGATGCTGGTTCTGATCATTTCCCAGGCCGGAATGGGGGCTCCATACGCGGGATGGGGCAGGCGGGAATACGGCAGGGAATACAGAAAATCCATCGCCTTTTCGCTGAGGGGCGGCGCGGGCGGCGTCAGGACCACAGCCCGCTCGCCGGACAGTTGCACCGCATGCTCCCTGCCCTGGTGCACCTGTTGTTCCAAAAGGAGCGTGGCTTGCATCAGCAAAGCCGGGTCTGCCGAGACAGCCTCATGCGAAGGCAGACGAACAGCAGCCAAAGCGTTTGCGGCCAGCCAGGGTTCAAGTTCGTTCTTTCCAAGGGCAAAGGCCAGACCGGGCATGGCGCGGCAAGCCGCAACCAGAGCCTTTCCGGAAATGCCGACCGTATCTTGAAGGGTACGGGCGGCCTCGGCAATGTCCAGTAGAGCCTGTTCGCCCATACCGCAAACCAGGAGGTCGGCCTTGCTGTCCAGCAGCAGCGAACGGCGCAGAGAGTCGGACCAGAAATCATAATGGCTGACCCGGCGCAAAGAGGCCTCTATGCCGCCAAGCACAACGGGAAGACCGGGAAAGGCCTGACGGACCAGGCCGGTGTAAACGATACAGGCCCGGTTGGGGCGCGCCCCGGCCCGCCCGCCGGGAGTATAGGCGTCGTCATGGCGCTTTTTGCGAAAGGCCGTGTAATGCGCCAGCAGGGAATCCAGGGCTCCGGCAGTCACTCCGGCGAACAGGCGCGGGCGGCCCAGGCTTTGCAGATCCTCAAGAGCCTGTTCCTTGTTCTGCCAGCGCGGCTGGGTGACCAGCCCAACGCGAAAGCCATGCGCCAGAAGCCAGCGACCCAAAAGCGCGGCTCCGAACGAGGGATGATCCACATACGCATCGCCGGAAATCAGCAGAATGTCTACGCTGTCCCAACCAAGACGGCAGAGCTCCTCCCGGCTTATGGGCAGAAAGCGCGGCTGGTCGACCGGCATGGATCGATCCGTTTCCTCAGCGCTGGGCCGGAGGCATGATCAGATCCGGAGCCTTGCCGCTGTCTTTTCCAGAGGCGCCTTCAGGCGTGCAACAGGCATCGCCGGAACCTTCCTTACCCTGGGCATGACTCTCATCTTTGCTGTGCCCCTTGACAAAGACTTCCCACTCATCAAGGCTGATAAAGCCATCCTTGTTTGTATCAATAGCTTCAAAAGCCGCTTCTTTCATGTTGGGGTAGGCAGCAAAAAATTCCTCACGGCTGATCTTGCCGTCCTTGTTCGTGTCCATGGCGGAAAAACGCTCGGCCGCCGCTTGTCCGGCCATTTCCGGACGAGCCTGGGCAGAGGCCGCGGTGAAAACCAGGGCTGCGAACAGCAGCACGACAAGCGACACTGACGTGATACGGGAAAAAAACATGCTCACTCCTGAAAAAGTTGAGATTACATATTGTTATCACTACAGGCCCTGCAAATATGCCTGCATGGCCTCTATGTGCGGCTGGGGCGTGGAAGCCCCGGCGGTCAGGCCCACAACAGCACAGCGCTTGAGCGCGGTTTTCTCCTGTTCGGTGAAGTCGCCGGCCTGTTCCACGTGCACGGCGTATACGCCCTCGGCCCGCGCCACTTCGGCCAGACGGCGGGTGTTGCCGCTGTTGAAGCCGCCCACCACAACCATAGCCTCTACCTTGCCGCACAGCTCAATGACTCCCTGCTGCCGGTCCCTGGTAGCGTTGCAAATGGTGTCCAGGGTATGCACGGGCTTGCCCAGGCGTTCATCCAGGCGTTGCCGGGCTTCATGAAACACCGCCTGGTCCTGGGTAGTCTGTGCGGCCAGATAGTAGGGGCCCGCGCCAAAATCCAGCGCATCCAGTTCCTCCAGGCTGCCGAACACGTGGGACTCTCCCCGCGCGTAGCTCAAGAGCCCCCGCACCTCGGGATGTTCACTTTCACCAAACAACAACAGGCCGGTCTTTTTACCTCGAACTCCGGCAATGGCTAACTGAGCTTTCTTCACCTTGGGGCAGGTGGCGTCTATAATCTCGGCCCCGGCCTCGCGCAGATGCTTTTCCACTTCGCGTGGAATGCCGTGCGCCCGGATCACCACCCGGTCGCCCGGCCGTATCTTGGCAAGATCATCTTCACAGACAACGCCCTGCTCCTCATACCAGCGCATAACCAGAGGGTTGTGAATGATCGGGCCAAAGGTAATCAGCCGCCCGCCCGCAGGGCGTTCCCCGGCTGTAAAGGCGGCCAGTTCCCTGTCCAGGTGTCTCAAGGCCAGGCTCACGCCCAGGCAGAACCCGGCGGATCGGGCGAGCAGTACCTGCATCGTCTACTCCTCTCTTCCTTGCGCCTGTTCGGAGAAATAATTCCGCAGAATAGCCCGCAGATCTTCCCAGTCCTCGCAGCGCGCCAGGGCCTGACGCAGGTGCTTTACGCCGGGCAGGTGGCGCACGTAGCGCGGCACCACGGTGCGCATCTTCAATAAGGCCGGCGCATAGCCTTTTTTCCCCGGCCTGCCGGGCGTCAAGGCGCGGGCCAGTTCGGCATGGCGTAAAATCAGAGCCAGCAAATCCCGCGCCGACAGGATCGCGGGACATTCCTCCGCCCGGCGCAAGGCCAGATAGCGCCTGAATACCGCCGGATTATTCATGGCCCCGCGCGCGAACATCACCCCGGCGGCCCCGGCCTCCAAACGCTGCAAGCCGTCTTCGGCCGTGAACAGATCGCCGCTGGCCAGGATCGGAATGGGCACGGCTCTGGCCAGTTTTTCCAAGGCCGTAATATCCGCGCTGCCGCTGAATCCCTGACGGGCATAGCGGGGGTGCAGGGTAATCCAGGCAGCGCCCGCGTCAGCCAGGCCTTTGGCCAGATCGAGATACACAGGCGCGGCGCTGTCCCAACCGAGACGAATTTTACACCCGGCCCACCCAGGCCCGGCTTTTTTGAGCATGGCCGAGGCCACGGCAAGCGCCTGCTCCGGTTCGCGCAGCAGAGCCGCGCCCGCACCGGTCTTGGTCACCTTGGGCACGGAACAGCCCATGTTCAGGTCAAAATACATGAAACCCCGCTGCTGCAATTCCTCCACAGCCGCGCCGACAAACTCGGGATCGTCACCGAAAAGCTGCACCACCAGGGGCACATCCTCGGGCGTGCTGGCCAGGAGTTCCTCAGTGCCGTTCGGTTGCCTGGATGCCGGGCCGGACTTTTGCCGCAGACCGTAGATCAATCCCTTGGCGCTGACCATTTCCGTACAGGTGACGGCCGCGCCCTGTTCCCGGCAAAGCAGGCGAAAAGGCAGATCCGAAAACCCGGCCAAAGGCGCGAGCCAGGGAAAATCAGGCCCTATGGGCAGAGCGGAAAGGCGCTCCTTTTTTATAAGACTTTCTTTGCTCACGGCTATTCCAGACCATGCACTCACTATCCCTTGCAGGCAAGCAAAATGTGGTAGCGTCCCAGTTTGGCGTGATACTTCGTCAGGCTTGCTTTGTGCTCCGGGGCAGGACCGTAAGAGTCCAGCCCCATCGCCCAAAGCCGCGCCTTCCTCGTCTAACCCCAAACTGAGACGCTACCTACTGTTGCCTTCCCAATAAAACCCTTGCCAATGCAATAAAAAATACGTATGCAACATGGTTCCCATAACGAAGCACACCTCCTGATAGCGGCCCGGGGTGCCCTTGCGGTTGTTCGCAAGGGTTGAAGGGTCTGGCCGGGGGTGGAAGCACAACCCTTGAGGAGTAGAGCCATGCCTTACGTAACCATGAAGCAAATGCTGGAGACCGGCGTCCATTTCGGCCACCAGACCCGTCGCTGGAATCCCAAAATGAAGCCCTATATTTTCGGGGCTCGCAACGGAATCCACATTATCGATCTGCAGCAGACCGTCAAGCTGTACCGCACCGCCCACGACAAAATCTCCGATACAGTGGCCAAAGGCGGCCACGTCGTTTTTATCGGCACCAAGCGCCAGGCGCAGGAGGCCATTGCGGCTGAAGCCACGCGCGCGGGCCAGTTCTACGTGGCCAACCGCTGGATGGGCGGCACTCTGACCAACTTCTCCACCATCCAGAAGAGCATTGATCGCATGAAAAAGCTGGAGGCCATGTTTGCCGACGGCAGCGTGAACCGTTACCAGAAAAAGGAAATTCTGACCCTGCAGCGCGAGCTGGACAAGCTCAAACTGGTGCTCGGCGGGATCAAGGACATGGACGGCCTGCCCCAGGTCGCTTTTATCATTGACCCGCACCGCGAGGAAATCGCGGTCAAGGAATGCCGCACCCTGGGTATTCCCATTGTGGCGGTAACCGACACCAACTGCGACCCGGACGTTATCGATTACATCATTCCGGGCAATGACGACGCTATCCGCGCCATTAAACTCTTTGTGGCTCACATAGCCGACGCCTGTATCGAAGGAGAGGCCATGCGCAAGGACGGCGGCAAGGGCAAAGACCCTGAAGCCGTTCTGGAAAAGGCCGCTGCCGCTGAAAGCGCCGCTCCGGCCTTTGAGCAGGAACCCGCTACCGCCGAGTAAGGCTGTCCTTTGTTTCCAGAATAAGACTGTAAGGAGTTTCAAATGGCTGAAATAACCGCTGCCCAGGTAAAAGAACTGCGCGAACGCACCAGCGTCGGCATGATGGATTGTAAAAAAGCCCTGCAGGAATGCGGGGGTGAAATGGAAGCCGCCATTGACTGGCTGCGCCAGAAGGGTCTGTCCAAGGCCGCCAAAAAGGCCGGGCGCGCCACTTCCGAGGGCCTGATCGGCTTTAAGGCCGCGCCGGACAACAGCGTTGCCGCCATTGTGGAAGTAATGTGCGAAACCGACTTTGTGGCCCGCGGCGATCAGTTCAAGGCTTTTGCCGCTGACGTGGCTGCCAAGGTATTTGACGGCAACCCCGCTGACGCCGACGCCCTGGCCGCTCTGGTGGGTGATGACCTGAACAGCCAGATTGCCACCCTGGGTGAAAACATGTCCGTCGGCCGTTTTGTCCGCTTTGCCGCGGAACAGTCCGGCATAGTGGGGGCATATATTCACTCTAACGGTAAAATAGGCGTGCTGGTGGAACTCGGCGCCAAAAACGCGGCCACCCTGGCCAAGCCCGAAATGCTCGAACTGGCCAAAAATATTGCCATGCAGGTCGCGGCCACGGGCTGCCTTGCCCTGGATTCGGCCAGCCTTGATCCCGTGGTTGTCGAGCGCGAGCGTGAGGTTTATCGCCAGAAAACGCTGGACGAAGGCAAGCCGGCCAACATTGTGGATAAAATTGTTGATGGACGCATCCAAAAGTTTTATCAGGAAGTGTGCCTGATGGAACAAGCCTATATCCGTGACGACAAGGTCACCATCACGGCCCTGGTGAAGGATCAGTGCAAGTGCCTGGGTGACGAAATCACAGTGCGCCGTTTCGCCCGCCTGCAACTGGGCGAAAACAGCTAGAGCAGACCAGACACTATGTAGCGACAGACCGGGGGTTCCAGCACGGAACCCCCTTTTTTTGCCCTGCATCCGGCGCCACTCGCATGTCGGCGGCAACGGTATTTTTCAAGGAAAGGGACATGGATACAGCCACAGAGCAGGCAACGCCCCGGACAGAGGCGTACAACAACGGGTCAGACAGGCTCCCGCTCCCCGGCATCACCGGCGTGGTGCTGACCCACAATGGCGAACGCCTGCTGGAAAAATGCCTGGGCTCCCTGGCCTTTTGCGATGCCATTCTGGCCGTGGATTCCGGCAGCACGGACGCCACCTTGAGTATTTGCGCGCGCCACCAGGCCCGGGTCATTACTCGCGCCTGGGACGGTTTTGACGTCCAGTTCCGCTTTGCCCAGGAGCAGGTGGGTACGCGCTGGTTTTTTATTCTGGACCAGGATGAGATCTGCCCGCCCGCCCTGGGAGAACACATCCGCCAGGCCATTTGCGAGGCGGATCAGTTGGCCGATACTCCGCAGGACGCGCCGACGGCTTTTTCCGTGGGCAGAAGATCCTGGTATTTCGATAGATTTATGAAACACGGCGGCTGGTACCCGGATCATATCCTGCGCGTGTTCCGCACCGGCTTCGTGGAATTTTACCAGGACGCGCATATCCATTACCGTCCCCAAGGTCGCAAGGAGCACCTGGGCGGTCCGCCGGACGCGGAGCTCATCCATTATCCTTATACCGGTTTTTACCATCAGTGGACCAAGCTGAACAATTATTCCGAGCAGGGCGCCGAAGCGCTTATTGCCGAGGGGAAAAAAGGCGGCATCTGGCGCGGCATCGGCCACGGCCTGGCCCGTTTTTGCCGCATCTACCTCTTCAAATTGGGCTTTCTGGACGGCAAGGCCGGTTTTCTGGCCGCCTGCCACGGTTCATTTTATGCGTTTTCCAAATATGTCCGTGTGCTTCAGGCCGACTGGGGCGTGCCCTTTGATAAAGAGTGACGCTTCAGCGGCCGCACTAACAACTCAACGAGGTGCCTGATGGCTGACTTACGCTATAAACGTGTGCTGCTCAAACTCAGCGGCGAAGCTCTTGCCGGAGAAAACAAGTTCGGCATCGACCCTGAAACGGTCAACAAAATCAGCACGGAAATAGGCGAGGTACTGGACCTCGGCCTGCAAGTGGCGCTGGTTATCGGCGGCGGCAATATCTTCCGGGGCCTGTCTTCTTCGGCCAAGGGCATGGACCGATCTTCAGCCGACTACATGGGTATGCTGGCCACGGTCATGAACGCGGTGGCCGTGCAGGACTCCCTGGAAAAGCAGGGCCACGCCACCAGAGTGCTTTCCGCCATCACCATGCAGGAAGTCTGCGAACCCTATATCCGGCGCCGGGCTGAACGGCATTTGGAAAAGGGCCGGGTGGTCATTTGCGCCGCGGGCACGGGCAACCCCTATTTCACCACGGACACGGCAGCCGCCCTGCGCGGCATGGAACTCAAATGCGATGCCATCATCAAGGCCACCAAGGTGGACGGCGTGTACGACAAGGACCCCATGAAATTTGACGATGCCGTGCGCTTCAAAAAAGTCGGCTACACCGAGGCCTTGCAAAAGAAGCTGGGGGTCATGGACTACACGGCCATCACCCTGGCCATGGAAAACCATGTCCCGATCATCGTTTGCAGCATGTTCGGCGGCAGTATCAAACGGCTTGTCCTGGGCGAGGACGAGGGCACTATCGTCGGCGACTAGGGTGAACAGGCCGGTAGCTTGTGCGAGAAGCCAATGCAGAGTATAATTCTTGCCCGGAGAGTTTAGTGTGAAAAAAATCGACGCCCATGCCCATGTAGGCTATTTCGGCAGTTGGTGCGATGTCGGCCTGACAGCGGACGCCATGGTTGAGGCCATGCGCGAGTATGGCATTGAAAAAAGCATCATCAGCCATCCGGACAACGCGGTTACCTGTGAGGCGCTGCGCGCATATCCGGATCGCTTTGCCGCTCTGGCCTGGCTGGATCCCACGCAGGGAGAGGCCGCGGTCAGCGAATGCGAACGCCTGATGTCGGAACACGGATTTTCCGGCCTGAAGCTGCACCCGCTGTTCAATGCTTACACTGCTAACGATGCCGTGGTGTTTCCGCTCATGGAAGTCGCCAGGCAACATGATTTGCCGGTGTTCATCCATTCCGGGCATGCGCCTTTTTCCCTGCCCTGGAGTATCGGGCAACTGGCGGAACTGTTTCCTGACGTGCGCATTGTCATGGTGCACATGGGACATGGACACGGCGTCTATATCCAGGCGGCTTTAGACATTTCCAAAAAATATCCTAATATTTTTCTGGAGAACTCCGGCATGCCCATGCACACCAAGATCAGGGAAGCCTACCTGACTGTCGGGCCGGAACGTATTTTCTGGGGCAGCGACGCCCCTTTCCACCACTATGCGGTGGAAATCCTGCGCACACAGGTATCAGGCCTCAGCGAAAAGCAGCTTGAAGATGTGTTTTACAACAACATCAACCGCTTTATGGGCTGGAGCGCCTGAACCGGCTGTTTCGTAACGCCCAGCCCGCAGTAAGCGACAATCCCAGGCGGAAAATTATTAGAGGAGGGTTTCATGGAAGCTGTGAAAAAGGACGCTGAAGAACGGATGGAAAAAGCCCTTGCCACCCTGGAACGGGATTTCGGCAAGTTGCGCACCGGACGCGCCTCCACCAGCCTGGTTGATGGGTTGAAGGTGGATTATTATGGTACGCCGACCCTTATCGGGCAGCTTGCCTCCGTGGCCACGCCCGATAGCCGTACCATTACCATCCAGCCTTGGGACAAGGGTTCTTTTGCCCTGGTGGAAAAGGCCATTCTCAAGTCTGACCTTGGCCTGACCCCGATCAATGACGGTAAAATCATTCGCATCGGCATCCCGCCCCTGACCGAAGATCGCCGTAAGGAACTGGTCAAGGTGGCGCGCAAGTACGGGGAGGAAACCAAGGTAGCTATCCGCAACATCCGCCGTGATGCCAATGATGCGCTGAAAAAGCTGGAAAAGGACAAAGACAAGGGCTACAGCGAAGACGAAAGCAAAAAAGCCCAGGATGCCGTGCAGAAACTGACCGACGGCTACGTGGTCAAAGTCGATCAGAAATGCCAGGCCAAGGAAAAGGAAATCATGGAGTTGTAGGGTATATACCCTACCGGCAGGGATTTGCAGACAGATCCCTGCCGGGATAATATTATAACAGACAGCAGCTACCCGAATGGAACTCTCCGCCCCGTTTATAAACGCCTTTTTCCACCTCATGGATATGCTGCTGCACATTGACGTGTATTTGCGCGATCTGGTGCAGGAGTATGGGCACCTTGTCTATCTGTTTCTGTTTCTTGTGGTCTTTTGCGAAACCGGGCTCGTGGTCACCCCTTTTCTGCCCGGCGATTCGCTTCTGTTTGCCGGAGGCACCCTGGCGGGCGCGGGCCTGCTGAGCTATCCGGCCCTCTGCGCCGTGCTGCTGGTTGCTGCCATAATCGGCGACCAGGTTAACTTCCGTATCGGCCGTTTTGTAGGCCCGCCCATTTTTCAGAAAGACTACCGCTGGCTCAAGCGCAAGCATTTACAGCAGGCGCATGAGTTTTATGAGCGGCACGGCGGCAAGGCCATTATCCTGGCCCGTTTTATTCCGATCCTGCGCACCTTTGCTCCTTTTGTAGCTGGGGTCGCGGCCATGCACCAGGGACGCTTCATCTTTTTCAATGTCACGGGCGCGCTGATCTGGGTCTTTTCCCTGGTCACGGCGGGCTATTTTCTGGGCAGCCTGCCCTTTGTACAAAACAACTTCAGCCTGATCATCTACGGCATCATCCTGGTTTCAGTCATGCCCGTGGTAGTGGAAACCGCCCGCCACATGATTCAAAGCCGCAAAAACGCCGGGTAGTGCCGCCCATCACCTGATCAACATGGCATCGCCATAAGAGAAAAAACGAAATCCCTCGGCCAGAGCCCGGTCATACGCGGCAAGAATACGCTCACGTCCGGCCAGGGCTGATACCAGCATCAGCAGGGATGATTCCGGAAGATGAAAGTTCGTGATCAGCCCGTCAATGACCTGAAAAGGCCGGCCTGGGTAGAGGAAGATATTTATCCATCCGGCATGCGCCGCGAGCAGATCACTGTGTCCGCCCTGAACCCGTTGCGCGGCAAATACGCCTTCCAGTGTACGCGCCGAAGTGGTGCCCACGGCTATCACCGGCCGCTCTTCTTGTCTGGCCCGGTTGACAGCCTCGGCCGTGGCGGCCGGAAGCTCCACATATTCGGCATGCATGGCGTGTTCACGGATATCTTGGCAACGTACCGGACTGAACGTGCCGTACCCCACATACAGCGTAACCTCGGCCCATTCCCGGTTTGACGCCTGAAAAGCCGCGCGCAGTTCCGGCGTAAAGTGCAGCCCCGCTGTCGGCGCGGCAACCGAACCGGCTTTATCCTGTCTGGCATAGGTGGTCTGGTAGCGTTCCCGGTCTGAGCGGCTGCTCTCGTCAGGACAGGCGCCCTCCCCCGGCTTCGGCCTGCGGATATATGGCGGCAAGGGCATGGCTCCGTGCTGTTGCAAGAGTTCCAGCAAATCACCCTGCCAGCGCAGGAGCACCCGGCAACGGCCGAAATCGCCCTGCTCAACCAGTTCCACATGCAGATCGTCGCTGATTGCCACGCGCTCGCCCGGACAAACCTTTTTGGCCGGGCGCAGCAGGGCTTCAGCCTCGGCCGTGAACCAGCCGCCCGCCATACGGCCGGGCACGCCGCTGTGCTCCGGCCGCGCCTCAAGCAGCGGCAACGGAGTCAGCAGGAGCACCTCGACACGTCCGCCGCCGGATCGCCGCCCCCACATGCGGGCGGGAATAACACGGGAATTGTTCGCTACCAGGAGACAGTTTTCCGGCAAAAAGCGGAGAATATCCGAAAAACGAGCCGTGTCGATCCTGCCGGTTTCGCGCTCAAGCACCATCAGACGCGAGGCATCGCGCTCCCCGGCCGGATACTGGGCAATACGCTCTTCGGGCAAGACAAACGCATAACTGCTCAACAGAAAGTCCGCGTCCGCGGGTGGAATGAGCTTCAAGGGTCGGACTCCCTGAGAGAGGTATATACTTATGAGGGGGCCGGGGGGAACACTCCCCCCGGCGAAGTGCGGGGCAGAACCCCGCCTATACCCTATTGCACAGCCTTCAACTCTTCCCAATACTTCTCATAGATGCTGAGCGCTTCGCCGATATAGGTGATGAACTCGGCGTTTTTCAGTTCCTCGGGTCCGGGAACCAGGATACGGTTGTTCCGGAGTTCTTCCGGCAGCATCTCAATGGCCTTCAGGTTGGGAGAAGAATACTTGTACTCCTCCATGCAACGCAAGGCTACTTCAGGGCGCAGCATATAGTTGATGAAGGTGTAAGCGTTATCCACGTTTGCCGCTCCGGCTGGAATAGTGAAGCTGTCAACCCAGAGCAGCGCGCCTTCCTGCGGGAACGCATAGGCCAGCTTGTCGTTTTCCTCCTGGGCCACCAGGTAGTCGCCGTTCCAGATGGGTCCGAGCCAGACTTCCTCGCTGATCAGGGCCTGCTTGATGGCGGTCACGTCAAAGACACGCACCGAGTCCTTGAGTTGGACCAGGAACTCGAAGGCCTCCTTGATTTGGGCCGGGTCCTTGGTATTGGCCGAGTGCCCCTTGGCGCGCAGGGCCAAACCAAAGGCATCGCGCAGGTCGTCGGTCAGGATGATCTTGCCTTTGAATTCGGGTTGCAGCAGTTGACTCCAGCGGGTCAGGCTGCCTTCAGGCACATGCTTGGTGTTGTAGGCCAGACCCGTGGCGCCCCACATGTAGGGGATGCTGAACTTATTGCCCGGATCATGCTCCTGGTCCATCAGCTTGGGATCAAGGTTGACCAGATTGGGCAGCTTGGCATGGTCCAGTTCCTGAAGCAGCTTGTCCCGGCGCATCATTTCCACAAAATAGCTGGAAGGCACAACAACGTCATAAGATTTGCCGCGCAGCAGCTTGACCTTGGCGTACATAGCTTCGTTGGATTCAAAGGTGGAGTACACCACCTTGATGCCGGTTTCCTTGGTGAAGTCGTCCAGTACATCCTGGGGAATATATTCGGACCAGTTGTACACGACCACCTGACGCTTGGCTTTCTGCGCGGCAAAAGAAACACTGGCAAGGGCGAAGACAAAAATCAGGCTCAGAATAACAATCGGAATGCGGATCTGTTTCACTACTTTCTCCTTCTTTGGTTTATGACTTGCGCCAGAACAACAAGTATGAGTGTGAGCACGAACATGACCGCGCAAAGGGCGTTCACGTCCGGCTTTACCCCCAACTTGACCATGGAATAAATCTTCACCGGCAAGACCTCAAAGGTCGGACCGGTGGTAAAGGTGCTGATCAATACGTCGTCCATTGACAGGGTGAAACTCAACAGCCATCCGGCCGCGACAGCCGGAAAGGTCAGAGGCAGCAGTATATGCCTGAAAGCCCCGGCCTCGGAAGCGCCAAGGTCGCGCGCCGCCTCAATCAGGTGCTCGTCAAAAGCCTCCAGCCGGGCCAGCACGGTCACTGCCACAAAGGGTGCGCACAGCGTGGTGTGGGCAATGAGCAGCGTCACAAAACCGAGCTTCATTTTCAGGGCAATGAACATGATGAGCAGAGAGATGCCCATGACGATATCCGGCGAAGCCGTGAGCAGAAAAATACCGCCATACATGGCCTGCCTGCCGGTAAAGCTGTAGCGCTTGAGCGACAGCGCCGTGAGCGTGCCCAAAACCGTGGCCAGCGTGGCCGCGCACACAGCCACCAGCAAGGAGTTGACCGCCGCGTCCAAAAGGGCCGAATTGGCGAACAGGGCTTTATACCAGCGCAGGGAGAACCCGCCCCAATTGGTGGTGTACCTGTTGTTGTTAAAAGAATAGATGAACACTACCAACAGGGGCACGTAGAAAAAGGCGTAAATCAGCCAGAGGTACAGTCTTTTAAGAAAACGCGGCATCATACGCCCCCCGCGTTTCGCGCGGTGACAGGCGCGGACCTGCCCCGCCCCTGCTCTGGCGGCGGCGCCCCAATCTCACCATCCAGGCCGCCCGGCAGCAGGCCTTTACGGTCTTTTCCGCCCACACGCAGGCTGGACAGTCTGTAGAGCACGGCCATCACCACCAGGAGGAGCGTGAGCACCGAACTGGCCGCCGCGCCCAGAGGCCAGTTCCTGGCCACCAGGAACTGGTTCTTGATAAAGGTGCCGAGCAGCAGATTTTTAGCTCCGCCCAGAATCTCCGGCACGTAGAACATGCCCAGGGCGGGCAGAAAAACCAGCATGCATCCGGCCACAATGCCGGGCAGGGTCAGGGGCAGGGTAATGTGCCAGAAGGCCCGCATGGAACCCGCGCCCAAGTCCTTGGCCGCCTCCACCAGCTTGGGGTCGAGCTTTTCAATGGAGGCATAGAGCGGCAGCACCATGAAAGGCAGCAGGGTATAGGTGAGGCCCACAAACACCGCGAAATCCGTATACATCATCTCCAGGGGCGCGCTGATAAGCCCCAGTCCCATGAGGGCCTTGTTAATCATGCCCTGAGCCCCGATGATCAGAATCAGGGCATAGGTGCGGATTAGGGAGTTGGTCCAAAAGGGAATGATCACCAGGAAGAGGAGCCAGGGCCGCCATTTGGGTCCGGCCTTGGCGATGCGGTAGGCAAAGGGATAGCCCAGCAGCAGGCAGACCAGAGTGCTTAACAGCGCCAGGCGCAAGGAATCCCAGAGCACGGTCAGAAAGACCGGCCCTAACAGTTCCTCATAGTTTTTGAGCGTAAGAACCGGGATGAAAAAGTCCGTTTCGCCCCGGTCCAGCAGGGAAACCAGAAACAGGGCCAGCCAGGGCAACAGGGCAAAGGCTCCCAGCCAAACCCAGGTGGACCCTATGCTGACCGCCCGGAACAGCGAACCTCCGCCTCCGGCCGCACGGCGCATTATTCGCCCTCCGCATCGAGCACCACTTCCCAGCCTTCAACCCAGGACACGACCACGCGGTCGCCAGGGTGGTAGGAGATGTCAATGTCGTCCTCATTGAAAAACTCGGCTGCCTGCAATTTTTTGCCGTTATCCAGGGTGAGCAGGATGTCCACGGTGGCGCCCTTGTATACCGTTTCCACGATGCGTCCGCGGAAAAAGGGCGGCTCCAGGGCTTTTTCATGCTCCAGATAGACCTTGAGATCCTCGGGCCGAAGCAGCACTTTCACCTCTTCGCCCACTTCATACTCGCGCCTGGAACGCAACACGAACTCCTGGCCCTCCACGTTGGCCGTGTAAGCGCCCTCTCCGTGCGGTCCCAAAATCTCGGCCTCCAGCACGTTGATCTCGCCCACAAAGCGGGCCACGAACAGATTTTCCGGTTCTTCGTATATTTCCTGAGGGCTGCCGGTCTGGCGGATCTCGCCCTCGTTCATGACCACCACACGGTCGGACATGGCAAAGGCCTCTTCCTGATCGTGGGTCACAAAGACGAAAGTGATGCCGAGTTGGCGCTGCAAGTGCTTGATCTCCAACTGCATCTGTTTGCGCAGCTTGAAGTCCAGAGCGCTGAAGGGTTCATCCAGCAGGAGCACCAGGGGGTTGTTGATAATGGCTCGGGCAATGGCCACGCGCTGCTGTTGCCCACCTGAAAGTTGGCGCGGCATGCGATCGGCCAGGGCGTCCAGATGCACGCGGCGCAGAGCTTCAGCCACGCGCCGGTTGACTTCCATTTTGGGCAGGCGCTGCATTTTCAGACCAAAGGCCACGTTGTCCCACACGTTCATGTGCGGAAACAACGCATAGTTTTGAAATACCGTGTTTACCTGCCGCTTTTCCGGGGGCGTGTTGGTAATGTCCTCCCCCTTGAGCAAGAGCTCGCCTTTACTGGGACTTTCAAAACCGGAGATGAGCCTCAGGATGGTCGTTTTGCCGCAGCCTGACGGGCCGAGCAAGGTGAGAAATTCGCCGTTGGCGATCTCCAGGTTGATGTTATGCAGAGCCGATGTGCTGCCGTAATATTTCGCGACTCCGCGCAGTTCAATGATAGGCGAGTTTTCCAACTAAGGGGCCCTCCTAGTGGTTTATTGTTACAGTGAAATTCTCCAAAAACCTACTCAGGGTATACAGCCAGCAAATCTTCCAGCGTATCTCTGCGCCGGATCAGCCGGACGTTGTTGTCTTCCCGAATCAGCACCTCGGCCGGACGCAGGCGCTGGTTATAGTTGGAACTCATGGCCTGGCCATATGCCCCGGCATCCAGAATGCCCAGGGTATCGCCCTCCATAATTTCCGGCAAAACGCGGTTCTTAGCCAGCACATCGCCGGTCTCGCAGATGTTGCCCACAATGTTCTGTACCATTTCGTGGCGTATTGTATCATTCCCAGGGTAAATCTCAACATCATGGAAGGCGTCATACATCATGGGACGGGCCAGAACGGAAAAGCCCAGGTCCGTACCCACATAGCGGGTCGGACCGTTATTTTTCACCGCATACACCGACCCCAACAGAATGCCGCTCTCACAGGGAATGTAGCGGCCAGGCTCAATCACAAAGCGGCCGGAATAGCCGGTTTCAGCCCGGAAGCGCTCCAACAATTGAGTGAAACCGCTCCTGAACACGGCCAGATCCAGGCGCTGCTGGCCGTCATACTTATGGTAGGGAATGCCAAAGCCGCCGCCGAAATCCAGAATACGAACGCCGGGAAAGGCCTTGGCCGTTTCCAGCAGCCAGGCCATGGCTGCCAGGTAGGGCTCCGGGTCCAGAAAGAGCGAACCAATGTGCTGGTTGAATCCGGCCAACGTCAGGTTATGCCGGGACAAAATGGCCCGCATGGCATCAAAATCTTCAGGATTGACCCCGAACTTGGTATCCTTGCCCGCTGTGACCACCTTGGCATGATGGCCCGCGCCAATTCCGGGATTGAGCCGAACCATGACCTGGCCGCCCGGGTTCACCCGGCCAAAGGTGTCCAGTTGGGACAGGGAATCCACGCTCACATGGTCAGCCTCGGCAGCGGCCAGCTTCAACTCGTCCGGAGAAACATTGTTGCAGACGTAGTTGATGTCTTTTCTGAGAAATCCCGCTCTTTTCAGCAGAGCCAACTCGCCGGGGCTCATGGCGTCGGCCGTCAACCCTTCCTCACGTACCATGCGCAAAAGATGCGGGTTGCCGTTGGCCTTGGTAGAGTAGCAGACCGTGAAACCGGGCACGCCGCACAAAGCCTTCATATCCCGGCAACGCTCGCGCAGAATCCGTTCATTGTAAACATACAACGGACTGCCAAACTGCCCGACAAGCCGCGCGGGCGTAGTATTGCCGAAAAAATTAAGGGACGCGCTGTAACTGGAACGAGATGCGGACATAATTCCTCGACAGTATGTGGCAAGCCGGCAACGAAATGGCCGGGGAGAGGTACAAGGCAGACGGCATAAAAACCGCAGACTCGTGACAGGCGTCCGCCGTAACCGGACGCGGGCGGGCCTGCCATAATCGGAGGCCGCTCGGGGAATTGATGTTTACACTCTCATGACCGGACTGACAAGAAGAAAATACGGAAGCCCACAACCATGAGTCACTGGGCTCAGATACAATGAAGAGCGCAGAGTCAGAGCCTCAAGGCTCTACGTAAGACATCCACAGTTTTTTCAGCTGCCGCTGTCCAAGAAAACCGCTTGGCATGTGCGCGTCCAGCTTCTCCGGCCGTCCGTCGCTCTTCTGGGGAAAGCGCCAGCGTTTCAAGCAGTTTCTGAGACAATTGTTCTTCGTTGCTGAGAGGGAAATAGTGTGCATGTGTCGCACAGACTTCACGGACCGAGGGGGTATCCGAAGCCACAACCGGAATGCCGACTGCCAGCGCTTCCAGCGGCGGCAGGCCGAAACCTTCATAACGCGAAGGAAATATTAACGCCTGCGCTCCGGCCATCAGAGAGATCAAGGCTTTCTGTTCCATCACGCCGGTGAATCGGATGCGGCCGGGGCATATATCCGCCAGTATTTCCCTGGGAGTTTCGCTGGTTCGAAATCCGGCATATTCTCCAGCCAGCACGAGATCCGCATCACACTTGTCCGCTATCTGGGCAAAAGCGCGGCAGAGCAGGCGAATATTCTTATGCGGCTTGATATTGCCCACTGCCAAAAAATACGGAGTAGTCGCCGCCATTGCCGTAGGTGGGTGTTCCAACCACGCGCTGTCCACGCCGTTATGTACGACCGTCATGCCTCCTCGGGGTCTGCCAACATGCCGCAAAAACTCCTGCCGGGAAAATTCCGATACAAACACAAGTTCCGCCGCTTTGAGCCGCACGGCTTGAAACATAAGCCTGGAGTATACTTTTTGAACACCTGTAAACAACTCGGGCAAAGCCAGGTGAGCCACGTCATGCACTGTCACAGCCAAAGGCAAACGGCTCAGCACAGGGATGGGATAGTGCGGCGTCCATAAAACGCTGCCGCCGCGCAACAACGGCAATATACGCATCTGCTCCGCAATGCTGTAGATAGGCACATCAAAGGGAACGTCTTCCCACAGACACTCCTCAGGCACGGCAAAAGTGCCCTCATACCCAAGCAGACGGAACCGCGCTTCCCCCGCCAGCAGCGCCATACATCGAGGAACAAGGTTGCGCAGGTACACGCCGATGCCTGACATGCGGGCCATGCGGCAGTCGATGATCAAGGTTTTCATACTATGTCTTTGCGCATCGGTGAGATATGCTTTCGGGCTCGCCGCACTATGCGTTCAAACCCCAACCGCTCACATACCCGCCGTATACTGCCCCGGATCAACTGCCAGCCGCAGTATGCCCAGGTCGATGCCGGGGAAGACAGATGCCGTAGCTTCGCCCTGGCGGCCTCCCAAAAAGCTTGTGCCCAGCACCTATCAGACGCCCCGCCATGGCTCATGTTGGCAAGGACTGTATTGCCAAGCTCTTTGAATCGATAGCCCTTAACATACAAACGCAGCATCAACTCATAGTCCATAGCCAGGCGATAGGCCGGGTCAAAGCCCCCTTCGGCCTCATATACTGAACGTCGCACAAAAACCGACGGATGGTTGATGGTCATTTCCCGCGTCAGCTTTGCTTGGCAGGGATAATATACCTCTCTGGGCTTGTCGCCCTCCCAGTAACGCACCGCACCGTGGACGATGTCGGCATCCTTTATGGCTCCAATAACTCGTGCAACGGTTTCCGGCTCATACCAGTCATCGGCATTCAGTATGCCCACCCATTCGCCGCTTGCTCTGGCCAAGCCTTTGTTGAAGGCATCCGCGATGCCTTTGTCCGCCTCGCTAATCCAAGTGGTCACCGCCGAGCAGGCGCGAACCATCTCCACGGTGCCGTCGGTGGAAGCGCCGTCAATGACAATATACTCGATATGCGGATAGGTTTGGGCGGTAACGCTTTGCAAGGTGCGTTCGATAGTGTCACCCGCATTGCGACAGACGGTGATGATGGTGACAAGAGGTATTATTGGATTGGACATGTGAAGACCAAAATCGCGGTGCATAACGGGCCAGGCGTGTGTGCCAAATGGCAACGTGTTGTCGGCCGCCTGATACAAAAGTTCGGGAAACGCTCAAAAGAAAAATACATAGCAAGAAAAATGTTCAAAATCTCCGCAGGTCATGCTATGGGCCTTTTTGCATAAGCCATTGCACTCTTAAGGAAATTTTTGAATATTTCCTCCCATAGCACGCTTTTCTCTTAGACGCTATCCCTGATTCCCATACATGTTTTTCAGGGCCTGGAAGCCAGACACAAAACTGGAAGTGTTTCCCGTAGATTTGGCTTCTAAGAACAGTTCATTATCGTGACCTTTATCCAATCTTGCCGCAAGGCGCTCCAGGCGCAATGGTCTGAACTTTCGTAGTTGCAGAGTGGGTAAAAAAGATGTACATCCAACATGCGAAAAATAGGTGGACACACAAACTTCTAATAAATACTGGAACTTTGAGTTATGCGTTTTGTTGACAGTGACGGCATGGCCGTCACTATTTACCAACCCAACGAGCGGCAGGGCGGGTTTATTTGGGGCATCAGACAGGCTTTTAGCGATATCCATGCCTCGCGCCATGTTATCATACGCCTGTTTTTACGTGATTTTGTGGCCCAGTTCCGGCAAAAGCTACTGGGATACTTGTGGGCTTTGCTCGGTCCATTGCTGAGTATCATAAGTTTTCTGTTTCTATACGTGGCCGGCGTATTGCAACCGGGTGAAGGCGACATGCCCTACACTCTCTATGTGCTCCTGGGCAGCAGCATCTGGGGCTGCCTCCCCGGGGCTATGGGCGCGGTCAGCGGCGGCTTGCAAGCTCAAGCCGACCTCATCATGCGCACCCGCATCCCCAAAATTGCCCTGGCAGTCAGCTCTCTGGCCAATTTGTGCTATAGCATCATGGTGGGCATGATCACTACATTAATAGTCTTTCTTTTCTGCGGTATTGTTCCTACTTGGTGGTTTCTGCTGTACCCCTTGCTGATTCTGCCCATGATCCTGATAGGCCTGTCCATCGGCATGGTGCTGGCGGTTCTGGGAACGATCGCCAAAGACCTGACTCCTCTTGCCACTCAGGGGCTGGCTCTGCTCATGTTCGTTACACCGGTAGTGTATCTACGCTCCGCCATCGGGAATCCCATCATACAATCTTTGATCACATACAACCCTCTCACCTACCTTATCGACGTGCCGCGCGCGTTACTGGTGACCGGCCGGGCGGAAAATGTCGGCGTATATCTTATGGTCGCCGCAGGCTCAGTTGTACTGGCCATCATCGGCATACGCATTTTTTACCTGCTGGAAGACTTGGTAGCGGAGCGGCTGTAATGAGCAAACCCAGTGTCATTGTGGAGGGGCTGAGCAAAAAATTCGGCCTGTCCTTGAAAAGCGCCCTGAAATACGGCTTTGCCGACAGCTTTCGCCGTTTAACCGGCCGGGGCAAGAATGCAAATTTACGGCCGGGAGAGTTCTGGGCGCTTAAAGATGTGAATTTTGCCCTGGAGCCGGGCGATGCCTTGGGCATTATGGGGGTGAACGGTTCCGGTAAAACAACCATGCTGCGCATCCTGAACGGCAGCTATACGCCGGACGCCGGTAAAGCTGTTCTGCGCGGCCGGGTTGGGGCACTTATCGCCGCAGGCGCGGGTTTTTCACCCCTGCTCACCGGACGAGAAAATGTGTTCATCAGTGCCGCTCTGCTGGGCATGTCACCACAGGAGACAAGAAAGCGGTTTGATGAAATTGTTCACTTCGCGGATATCGGGGACTTCATTGACATGCCTGTCCGCAACTACTCCAGCGGCATGAATGTACGCCTAGGTTTTGCCATTGCAGTGTTGGGTACTCCAGAAATATTATTGGTAGATGAAGTGCTGGCAGTCGGAGATCTGGCTTTCCAGAAAAAATGCTATGAACGGCTTCACCAGCTACGCACACAGGGAGTAACTATACTTTTAGTATCGCACAGTATCGGAGCCATATGGTCCATGTGCAACAAGAGCCTATACTTAAGCCATGGTGAACAGGTTTTTTTAGGCTCTGCAGAAGAAGGTTGCCGCTTGTATGATGAATTCAATGCAAGGATCCTGCTTGATAGCAATACCACGAGACAGGAGCTTCCTTCGGAATATGGCCATGCCAAAGGCGGCACGGGCGAGGCGCTTTGCACAAAAATCGAGATATTGAGTGCCGTTGGCGATGCTGTGCAGTCATTTACAATGGGAGATACAGTAACTTTCTGTTTGCATTACCAGATAAACACGCAGCTTGAAATTCCTGTTTTCAGATTTAGCTTGGATAGCCCACACTATAAAATGTTTTTTTCCATGGATAGTGTTGAACAAGGTATGGATTTGGACGATATTTCTCCTGGGAATTATGTATTGACATTTACAATTGACAATTTTCTCCTGCGTCCGGGTTCATATACATTAAATAATTCAATCACAACGAAAAAGCGTGGCGTCCATGTATTCTATAATATAAATGCTTTCTCTTTTCAGGTGACGCATCCAAGAGATATATTTCTCTATGCATCAGATAGAGCTGTGATGTTCTCAAAGGCCGCAGTGGAGATACAAAATGTCAACGTATAAACTTCCTCTTGATGATAACGCTCTTGAATGCATCGTGGTGCCACTTTATTCACAATGGATGATGGATTTATTTGAAATAACTGTAAAAAGCAACGACGGCTTTTTATCATCCTATAGGCAAGACTGGTGTTGGGGAACTGTTTTTTGGGATAATCAATTTAGTGCAGAAAAATTAATTACTATAAATATCAAAGGGAATATTGATATCTCTGGTTATGATAACATTATTTTCCGCTGCAATATGCCAGATAATTGTTCATTTTTTTTAGAATTTTTTATTGAAGAAAATATTGCAGGGAAAACGCAAGTTATGAAAGGCACAGGGGGACATTTTGAATATATTTTCCCCTACGGTGATACGTTTGAGCTTGACCATAAACAAATAAGTGTTTTGACAGGCATTCATATACATTTGATTGTTCCTCCTTTCAGTAACGATGTTATGCAAATTTCTTGGCTTGGACTCCGGAGCGCGGTTCACGAACAGGTTGTCAGCAACATAAATGCCAGACGTTCGTTTGATTGGACCCCCTGGCTTATTCCAATTGAGAAAAGGGGGCCTTTACGTTTCTTGCGTGGACTTGCCTTTTCCGAGCGCGATTTGGACGCTGTTCGCGTTAAAGCGCAATCGGCTGGCTGGCGTGGCCATTTTACCTTGCTGGAAAAAGAGGCCGCAGCTTTTTTCGACAAAATCCCCGAAGAACGTTTCGGAGCGTATTTGCCTACATCTGATGCGCGCTATTCGAGAACATTCGTCGCTGGCCAGACCTCCTATCATTGGGAAGCTTTGGTTCTGGGCTTTGTTGGGCTTGTAAAAAATAATCAGGAATATATTGAACACGCTCTACGTTATCTTATGTGCATGGTGCATACTATGCATTGGCGTTATTCAGGATATGAACGTTCCGCCTCCGATCCCTGGAGCTCACGGGCGTTTTTGGAAGAGATGACGACGACAAGCATCGCTATTTTATATGATTGGTTTTATTACGCGCTCAAGCCGAACATCATACAATTGATTCAGAGCGCATTATGGACTCGCGGGATAGCTTTCGTGCGTTACGATTTGCTGAGTAATGAGCATATGCATAACATGAACCAGGGGATCGTTTTTAATCGTGCATGCATTTTAGCCGGCCTCATGCTAGAGTCGCACCTGCCTCGCATGCGCCCGTATGTGGACTTGGCTTATACTGAAATGCTTTCTAATGCTAAAAACTACATCCGGCCAGACGGCTCTGTACCGGAGGGGGCCGCTTATTATTCTCAGACGGCAACCGCCTTGATTTGGGCTGTCATTGCCTGGTGCCGGGCACGCGGCAAGAGCTGGGAAGGCGTCTTGAAAAAACTTTTTAAGAATGCAGAACAATATGCCCACGCTATGGCATCAATCACCGGACCCGGCAAGTTCATTCCCTCTGGCGACAGTCGAATGGATGATTGGAGCGGCGATATTGTACCTGTTCTGGCCAGGCTTTTCCCGCGTTCTTTTTTTGCGGGAATTCTCCGGACGAGCCTGGACTCCGGCAATGTTTACAAACACTCCGGCACGTTGGCCAAAAGCGGGGGGCTTATCGGCATGGTCTATGGGCCGCCTGAGCCGGTTGAGTTGGAACAAAAGCTGCCGACGATTTCCAGATTGGCGAATGGAGGAAAAGTCAGCGTCTTGTTCACGAAGAACAATTCTCTTACTCACTTATGGCTCAATGGCGCTGAAGCAGGAGCCTCACACTCTCATCTGGATGTTGGCTCTTTTGTGCTAGAAGTCAACGGGGAAAGAATTTTTGAAGACCCAGGAATGATTGAGTATTGGTATACTCAGGCAGGACTGCTACAATTAACATATATGCATAACTGCATAACTCCAGTAGTAGATAATATTTTTATGAATCAAATTTATCCAATAAAAAATATGACCCCATATGCACATAAGTCATGGGATAAGCTTACGATAGGGATTGATTGCTCCGCAGCGTGGGGTGAATATTTCTCATCTTATACTAGAACAATAAAAAGTGATTCTGATAACTTTCTTTCAATTAACGATATTATAAGATGTCATCATCCACTCAATGTCGCATTTCATTTACATTCAACATTTGAGCCAAAAGTTGAAAATAATCAGGTCACTTTTTTTACCAAAAATTCACGTGTTTCCGTTGACGCGCCTTGGTCTTCAGAAGTGTACGTAAAAAAAGATAATTTACACTTCAATCATTCAGATATTTATCATATTGCTATTCAAAGCAATCAATGCGATGCGCATAAACTAAACACAAAAATTTTTGTCAAAAAAATATGAACTGATGGTGAATATTAAACACTATTTTCCCATATGAATATTATAAAAAAACTATTGAAGCGGCTGATTCTCCTAGCTTGCAGCAAAGAGATTATCCGGACTCATCTGCTCAATGAGCTTTCGCAACATCATGCTGATGAGCTGATTGCCGAGGTGTCCAAAAATCACGCAAACGCTTTTATGCATTCTTATGCTGATGTCCTCTTGCCGCTTCTGGCCGAAACTCTCCACCAGCGTAACATTACTAACCAAGAAGCAGGTTATCTGGCATACGCGGCCAATGCCGTCCTGCACCACGGCCAGGAGGGGGAGGATATTATTCTGGAGCGTATGTTGAGCGAACAGGAAAACGGCTTTTTCGTGGATGTGGGAGCCCATCACCCCACCCGTTTTTCCAATACCTATGCCTTATACCGCAGGGGCTGGCGGGGCATAAATATTGACGCAACGCCCGGCAGCATGGCCGTGTTTGCTCAGTGGCGGCCGGAAGATATCAATATTGAGACTGCGGTTTCTGATACGGTTGAACCTATGGCGTTCCATATGTTCAAAGAACCGGCATTGAATACTTTTGATGCCTCCCTTGCAGAATCTTATATTCAGGCCGGCTGGGAACGATTGGGGACGCGGGATGTCACTCCAAGGCCATTGGCGGATATCTTGGATGGGCATCTGCCGCCAGGCATGAACATCGATTTGATGAGCATTGATGTGGAAGGCGAGGAAATGGGTGTACTCAGATCCAACAACTGGGAAAAATATGCTCCGCGATATTTGGTATTGGAGATTCTGGGCACACAATTGATCGAAATCATGCATGCTCCGGCCATCATATTTTTGCGTGAACGCGGGTATGTTCCCATCTCCAAACTAGCGCAGACAGTAATTTTACAACGACAATAAAGTAATAAGGCACACATTACAAATGAGCGGCATCATCGGCACCTTACGATATAGCGGTAACGTTACCCATTTTGTAGAGCCTGATTTGGTTCCCTTACGCCATCGCGGGCCGGACGGTGAGGGCTTCTACCATGACAGCCGCATCAGCCTTGGGCACACCCGTCTTGCTGTTCTCGACCTCTCCGGGCAGGCTACGCAGCCCATGCGCTCCCATGATGGCCGTTATGCCATAGTCCACAATGGCGCGATCTATAACCACCCGGAACTGCGCTCGCAATTGGAAGCGGCCGGAACCAGATTCGCCACCCGCTCCGATACGGAAGTGATACTGGAAGCGTACCGTCATTGGGGCAAAAGCTGCATAAAGCATTTTCGCGGCATGTTCGCCTTGGCCATATGGGACACGCTGGAAGAAATCCTATTCCTGGCCCGTGACCGCTGTGGTGAACGCCCTCTGATATATTACCGCGATGCGGAACGCTTTATCTTCGCCTCTGAGATAAAGGCTCTGGTGCCGCTTTTGCCATGCAGGCCCGCGCTCGACCCGGCGGTTGTGGACATGTACCTGCATTATCAATACACGCCGGAGCCTTTCACCTTGCTTCAGGGTGTACGCAAACTCCCCGCCGCCCATACTCTGACCCTGTCCAAAGACCAGTTCCAGGATGAACCGGAACGGTACTGGTGTGTGGAAGATACACCATCCATAAACGGCCTGCCTACGGACACACCCGGTATTTTGCAGTGCATCCGGGAAGCCTTGGAAGAATCCATTACACTTGCATTGCACGCGGATGTGCCGGTGGGCGTGGCTCTTTCCGGCGGCATCGACTCCGGGGCCATCGCCGCGCTGGCGCAAAAGAACTATCCCGAACCCATGCATGCCTTCAGTGTGGGGTATCCCGGCCGGCCTCCCTATGACGAACGCGAGCAGGCCAAGGCCCTGGCTAAAACGTTGGGCATGATTTTTCACGAAGTGGAAATACCGATTGACCAGTTTGTGGATTTTTTCCCCGAACTGGTCAGGGTAATGGATGAACCTATTGCCGACCCTGCCGCCTTCGGCCACTATACTGTGCCCAAGGCCGCCAGGGATATGGGCATAAAAGTGCTGCTTGGGGGCCTTGGCGGCGACGAACTGTTCTGGGGATACGACTGGGTGGCGCAGGCGGCACGACTCAATCAAGCTCTACCCGCCGCTCCTGGAATATGGCAACGCCTGGCAAAAGCGGTTTTGCCAACTCGCCTGCGCCGCCGTATGGCCCCATGTGAGGTTATGGATCTGACCACCCCGGCGGGATTTTTACATTTTTATGATTTAACACCCGATTTCAGCCATGCTAAAATGCGTTTTCCAGCCATATACGGCCCTGCCATGCGCGATTTGCCTCGCCTCAATGCCTACCGGCCGACGGATATCGGGCCACGCGCCAAAGAACAGGCACCTGCGGCGGTAATACGCCTGCTCTTCGATACCTGGCTGGCGGCTTGCCTGAATCTGGGCGATCGGGTCAGCATGGGGGTGGGGGTGGAAACCCGTCTGCCCTTCTTGGACCCCAATCTTATAGAGCTAATTATGACCCTGCGTCGCCAGACGCCTGACCATCATCTGGGGCAAAAAGCCTGGCTGCGGGCCGCGCTCAAAGGTACTTTGCCCGATGACGTGCTGGTCCGGCCCAAGCGCGGCTTCCAGCCACCGGTGTGGGAATGGCTGAACAGTGCGGTGGAGCGCTATGGCGATACCTTACGCGATGGGCAACTTGAAAAACAGGGCATTCTGGAAACGGCAACCATACATGATATTTTGCACAAAAAAGGAACGTCCTGGAATAATTTGTTTGTAGCGTACAAGCTGGTGTTACTGGAAAGTTGGGTGAGCGGTCTATGATTGTTCATGCATATTGGCTGTTACTCTTGACGTCAGCCCTCTTCTTGTTGCCTCTGCTGTGGCTGGGGCGTAAAAACCGTTGGTGGCTGCTTGCCCTGATTCCCTGCCTGGCAATGCTCGCACACACCCGCCTGGAAATTTCCGCTTATTATAAAGGCGTTAACCTCCAGGCAAACAATACACCGAACAGCGCTTTCCCGGTATCATCTCCGCCCTTTCAGCCGCAGCAAGAGGCTCAGGCGGAACGCTTTCTGGAAAGCATACGCCGTCCGCTTATGCCGCTGGATCAACTCCCTCAGCCCAAAGACTGGCGTCAAGCTCTTTTGGCCCGGCTGACGGAGGATTTTGCGCAAGACAAGCAGCTTATTCTGGATTTTCATCCTGATTTAACAGAGCGAGAAGCCCTAGTTTTTTACCTGACCGCCAGGGTACATGGCAATATGCCAACATATTCTGTACGCGGCTACCTTCCTCTTGAGACGGAAATATTGTTGTTTGCTCCTCAAGGTAATTGCGTTGATCATGCCGCGCGCCTTATGATGGTCGCTGATACCTTTGGAATTGCTACGGCCAGAATTACTCATTTTACTCCTTCACTTCCGGGTCATGCTTTAGTCGAGGCCTATGACCCCAAAGAGAATACCGCCTACCTTCTTGATGCTACTACAAACGTGATCATGCTAATGCGCAATCCGCACAATCAGGGTGGGGTGTTGCAGCAGCTTTTAGACATGCAGTTGGATGATCGCACGAAGTTTTTGAAATCCCTAGGCGGTATCCGTAGTATGCCCTATCGATTCTATTACGTGGACCCCGGCATAAGTCAATTTTCAGGCAACAACCTGAAGCTCAACGATATAAATGTATCTCAGCAGGAAACCATTGCTCGTTATATTAAATCGTTCGAATACGAATTAGATCATGGAATCGAACTTATAATGCGATCAAATACAGACATCCATTATCCTTTAAATATTAAGCATTCGAAAGAAGCATTTCCTGGATTTGCATCTGGTTTTCCATTGCAACATATACTTGATACGACACAGTTGCTCAAATTTTATGGCTTTGATGAAATTAATCAATATCAAAATGGTGTGCATATATTTAAAAACATGAATCGCTCGATTCAGGATAGGATGTAATGCTTTTCACTATAGTAGTTGCGACAAAAAATGTACAGCAAAGTCTTTCTGACACTTTCTCAAGCATTATTTCACAATCATACAAACAAATTGAGATTGTTATTCAAGACGCAAATTCTTCCGATGGCAGCCTAGTCGCTGTCAATGAAACTTTGCGGCGTTCATCATTGATATATTCTGTTGTATCTGAACAAGATTGCGGAGTATATGATGCCTGGAACAAAGCGTTAAAAAGGGCAAATGGCGAATGGATATTATTCCTTGGAGCTGGAGACACGCTAAAAGATGAGACAGCATTGAATGATGCTGTTTCTTTTTTAAAGAATGTCCCAGAAGGGATTATGTATGTGTATACGCCGTTAGAACTTTATTATCCTGACGGGGCGCTATTGGAACGTGTTTTTCCCAGCAAAGAAGAAGCTTGGGCGAAAAGGGTTCGTGGCATGCCTTTGCCCCATCCTGCTACTTTTCATCGCCGCGCATTGTTCAATACACATGCTTTTGATCCTGGGTTCCGGATAGCTGGAGATTATGATTTTGTTGCGTGCACTTTGACTTATGACAATTTTTTAGCTTATGAGCGCCCTATAACAAGGATGATTGCCGGAGGGTTGAGTAGTAGTTTAGAGCATTGCTATGACACAATAATCGAAGCAAGGCAGGTTGTTAAAAAATACTTTCCAGAGTTTCAAGAAGGCTTTGTTGGGCCAAAAACATTGTGTTATTACTGGCTGTGGAAAAACATATCAAAAATAATTGGAAAACGTAAGGCTGCATATATGGCGGACCAGATCAACTGGGTGTGGAAAAGAAGCCCTCGATTTTGGTCACGCTTGGTATAGGCTGTTTGTTTTGAGGACTATCGGAGGAGTATTTTGAAAAGATTATTGCAAAAATGTAAAAAAATAGTAAATCAATACGTGCGATCGAATCAGGAAATTGATTCGTCAGATTTTTTTGTTCCACTTGATCATTTTTATTCCCCCATGGTCGTTGCAGATGAATTGACTACAACGTTTAAAGATTTTTATGATGCACAGTCCTCTGTCAGCTCACTTGATGGAATTGATATAGATGGTGAAAAAATGAATGATCTTTGGGTTCAATTTTCAGAATATATTGAAAATTACCCTTTTAGCGAACACTCTTCGGATGAATACACGTACTATTTAGATAACGGATCATTTGTTTATGGTGATGGTTTAATTCTGCATTCTATGATAAGGCATTTCAAGCCTAAAAGAATAATTGAAATTGGATCTGGGTTTTCGTCTGCGTGCATTTTTGATACATCAAAATTTTTGTCATCACCAATAGAAATAATATATATTGAGCCATATCCGGATTTACTTTATGCGGTACTTCCAAAATGCGCTCAAAAAAATGTCACTATAATTGCAGAAAAAATTCAAAATGTTGACCTATCATATTTTAAACAATTACAAGAAAATGATTTTTTATTCATTGACTCTACGCATATTATGAAAACAGGCAGTGATGTAATGCATGAGTTTTTTACAATTATGCCGATGATAAAACCAGGTGTTTTTGTCCACTTTCACGATATATTTTGGCCATTTGAGTATCCAAAGAGTTGGATTTTTGAGAATAGAAAATATAGCAGGTCATGGAATGAGTTATACGGCTTGAGGGCGCTTTTGACTAATAATTCTGAATATGAAATCGTTTTTTTTAATGATTATTTCGGAAAAATACATAAAAATATTGCTAATAAAATACCTCATTTTGCCAAAAATCCGGGCGGAAGTATTTGGCTAAGAAAATGCGCAAGAGATAATGAGGATAAAAAATGAAAAAAATTGCTATATTATCACCTTCTGCTCCGCCTAATACAAATGATAGCATTGGTGTAATGCATCACATGCTTTACGAACTTTATAAAAAAAAAGGATATGATGTAATCCTTTATACTTTTTTTGATTTCCGCAAACTCTCCACAGATCCACCAGATATCCGCAGGCTCGGCTCTCCATCAAAACTTCGTAGTCTAATAGACAGGATTATTTGGCTATATTTTCGCATTTTAGAGCCTAATACAACCACACACCAATTGAGTAACATAGCTGTAGGAATTTTAGGCAGCTTGAGAATAAACAGACATCTTAAAAAGTTTAAACCTGACGTACTTATAATTCCCGATCGTTGCGCGCCTGGAGCTTTTCTTGATAAACCAGATAATTGTAAAGTTTATTTAATAGAACACCATAATCCGGCGCGTTTCAATAGTACTCTAATGTGGGAATCTCCAGCATCAATTCGTGACATCAATATTGCCATAAAACTTTGTCAAAAAGCTCTCGCTATTGTTGATGAGGTTATTTGCCCTTCTCAGTATATGCTGGATGAATTTAAAAAGACATATAATTTTACAGGTGTTATCAAGTGTGTTCCCAATCTGGCAAATATTGATGTGTTAACAAAGAGCAAATCCATGCTCAAATCTGTTGCTCATGAATTGGGCTTTTCTGAGAATATGCCAGTTATATATATTCCATCAGGTGGCTTAGGAATGAAAGGAGAAAGGTATATTTTGTCTCTCATATTGATGATTCGATCTTTATTTCCTAATGTAGTTTTTTACATTTCAGGCCATCAGAGTCATGTATTACGAAAAGAATTAGAACTTGCACTACAAATAAAATATGTTTTTATGCCTGGAAATCAACCGTACGAGACAAACTTGGCTTATGCGAAATCCTGTGCTTTATGTCTTTCTCCTACAATGGCTGAAAGCTATGGCATGGCGATTTTTGAAGCACAATACCTGGGTTTGCCTGTAATTACTTTTAATGTAGATGCTCTGTCTGAAACTGTCTGCGTAGCGGAACATAATGGACTAATCCCTCTGTTGGATATCCCGAAGATGGCTACTGAGGTGGTAAAGATTTTACAGGACCCTTCTACCCTACTTAAGGCACAGGAGGCGGCTGCCGATTTTGCACATAGAATCGCCGAGAGGAGCAAAGAAGGATATTTGGAGCTAACTGGACAATGATCAAGCCGCTCATGCACAAAAGCTGCTCCCCAGTAGTATTATTCGTGTACAATCGCCCCCGACATGCCGAAGAAACCCTGCGCGCCCTGACCGCCAATACCCTGGCGGCCAGGACTCCGCTTATTGTCTATTCCGACGCGGCCAGGAGCGAGACTGACACCCCACTGGTCCAGGAGACGCGCAGCCTGCTCAAGGCCATCAGCGGCTTTGCTTCCGTCGCCATATATGAACGAGAATGTAATTTCGGTTTGGCCGATTCTATCGCTGACGGGGTAACGAATACCATACACGCATATGGCCGGGCCATAGTTCTGGAAGACGACATTGTCAGCTCCCCCCATTTTCTGGAGTACATGAACACGGCTTTGGCCCGCTATGAGCATGAGGAGCGGGTCATGCATGTCGCAGCCCACGTGCCGCCCATATCTCCCGAGGGCTTGCCGGAAAGTTATTTCCTGCGCCAGTCCTCCTGCTGGGGCTGGGGCACCTGGGCGCGGGCCTGGCGGCATTTCCACAGAAGGGGGCAGGAGTTTATTGATACCTTTACAGCGAATGATATTAAGAGATTCAACCTTGACGGGGCCTACGACTACTGGAACCAGCTTTTGGTCAACGAAAACGGAGCCTTGAAAACCTGGGCTGTTTACTGGTATGCTTGTGTCTTCAGCCAGAACGGCCTATGCTTGCATCCTCGGCAAAGCTTGGTCCAGAATATCGGCTTTGACGGCTCCGGAGAAAATTGCGGGGTGGGTGAGGGCGATGCGGCAGTGTTTGAAGCAAAGGCTCCGACCTCTTATCCCGACATTCTGGAAGAGCATGGACCGGCCATGTCGCTCTATCAGCGGCAGTTGCGCGGGGTTGCGCCGCAGGGCTGGCTCGGCAGAATACGAAACTTTTTTTGCAGGTAAGATAGTGCTCAATGATTAAGAATACATTCAGACGCATAAAGGGGCTGCCTGCCCTGCTTTATTCCAAATGCCGCGAAAAGGCAGGCATCAGGCCAGTAGAGCAGTTTATCCAAGGCGGGAGTAAACCTTGGGCTTTTGGCTACCATGAATATAAATGGGAGCACATCGAAAAAAGTGTTCATGCTGATTTTACGGTTCTTATCGGCACTGAAAAATACGGCTATCGCATTGACGAGCGCATAGTGGAACTGCCCTGGCTTCTGTCCCGCCTGGATGAGCAGCCCGGTTTCATGCTCGACGCCGGTTCCGCCCTGAATTTCCCGATCATTCTCCAGCACCCAAAAATACGCGCCAAAAAGCTGTTCATTTCCACCCTGGCCCACGAGGGGAGTGCTTGGCCGGAACTGGGCGTTTCCTATGTATACGAGGATTTGCGGCAAACCTGTTTCCGGGAAAACTTTTTTGACGTCATTGCCTGTATTTCCACCATTGAACATATCGGTATGGACAACACTTTTTTATATACCGGCGATGATTCTAAAAAAGAACAAAACTGCGAGGACTATCTGTCCTTCCTTGATGTGATGCGCTCCCGGCTGAAACCGGGGGGCTCTCTGTATGTGTCTTTCCCTTTTGGCAAGGCTTGTAACCACGGCTGGTTCCAGGTGCTTGACGCCGCTATGGTGGACAAGCTGATTGCCCGCTTCCAGCCGGCGACCTGCCGGGAAACGATTTTTTACTACAGTAATGATCGTTGGCACATTTCCACTCGTGAAGAAGCGGCAGAGGCGGCCTGTTTTGACATCAACGTGCAAAAGGAATACGAGCCGGACTATCTGGCTTTTTCCCGTAGCGTGGCCTGTCTGGAACTGGTGAAGTGATGAATCCGTGGTCGTTTTTGAAAAGCATTCTTCGTTTGCCCCAACAGCTTCCTGCTTCAATAGCCCGCCACTGCCTCTACCAACCCAGCACGGTTTTTTATGATTCAGCCGCAATTTTCAATAACCTGCCTCATGCCGAAAAAATCGTCATCGGCGCGAACACCCATATTCGTGGCGAAATATTGACCTTTGCCCACGGCGGGCAAATAACCATCGGCGACTACTGTTATATCGGCGAAGGCACGCGCATCTGGTCGGCCAAAAACATCAGCATCGGCAACAGGGTGCTCATCTCGCATAATGCCAGTATTTTCGACAACGATACCCATCCTATTGACAACCCGGCGGCCCGCCATCAGCAATTCAAAGATATTATCACCACCGGCCATCCCACCCGGCTCGACCTGCGTGAAAAACCGGTGGTCATTGAAGATGATGCCCTCATTGGCTGCCAATGCGTTATTCTTAAAGGCGTGACCATAGGCCGGGCCGCGGTGGTGGGGGCCGGGTCGGTGGTGACCAAGGATGTGCCTCCATATACGCTGGTAGCCGGCAATCCCGCCCGTTTCATCCGCAAGCTGGACGTGCCGGAAGAGCAATTATGAGTGAGAATATGGCAAAGCAATTTCCCATGTCCTGGGAACAGGCTGTCGAGTGGCTGCGTGAGCAGCCAGGACAGGAAGCGCTGGTAAAAGCCTGTTTTTTTGATGATCCGCTCCTGGAGGCGGCCAAACGTTTTCACCAAAGCGAAGAATGGGCACAAACCCGCAAACGCCTGCCTGACCCGTCTGGGAAAGCCCTGGATTTGGGCGCCGGGCGCGGCATCAGTTCATACGCTCTGGCGAAGGACGGTTTTGCGGTGACCGCGCTGGAGCCGGACCCCAGTTCGCTGGTGGGCGCCGGGGCCATCCGCAGCTTGGCTGAGGAGAGCGGTTTGCCCATTACTGTGGTGCAGGAGTGGGGAGAGCAACTGCCCTTCCCGGATCACAGTTTTGACCTGGCGCATGGCCGCCAGGTGCTGCACCACGCGCGCGACTTGCCCGGGCTGTGCTGTGAAGTGGCGCGGGTGCTGAAGCCGGGCGGGGTATTTATCGCCACCCGTGAGCATGTGGTGGATCGGCCGGAGGAACTGCCTGTTTTTCTGGCTGGGCATCCGCTGCACCATCTGTATGGTGGAGAAAACGCCTTTTCTTTGCCGCAGTATGTAGCCGCCATTGAAGAAGCCGGTTTCTGGTTTAGCGAAATACTGGCCCCCTTTGACAGCGCCATCAACTACTATCCCGCGACCTTGGAACAGGTGAACGCCCTGGCGAAGCAGTTGTGCCCATCCGCGCCGGACAAAATCGCTGCACTGCGGCGAACCTGCCGCACGCCAGGCCGTCTGTTCACTTTTGTGACGGAAAAATATCCGTGCCCGCCGGACAGCGGACAGGATGCGACATGTTTGCGGCAAGCTTTGCAATCAGCTAAAGTAATCCGGCAGGCGCTGACCGATACGCTTTGCGCGTTTGCAGCCAATCCGCCCGCGCCATCCGCTGCTTCCCCCGTTCGAGGCATTGCGCATCGCTATGGGAAAAAAGTGTTGTATTATCTGCGCCGCCTCTGCGGCAGGCAAAGCTGACGTCACGCGCATAGCGGGGGTACGCAACCATGAGATACCTTTTTTGATATGAACATGACCACGATTGCTCTTGTAACCGGCTGCTCCGGGTTTATAGGCCGCCATTGCGCCAGGGAACTGGCCGCCAATGGCTATATTGTGCTCGGGCTTGACGCGGCTCCAATGCCGGAAGCTCAGGATTGGGGCATCGCCCACTTCTGGCAGACTCCGATCAATGCGGCTGCTCTGGATGACGCCGCGCTTCGCCACGGTCTGCCGCAATGCCTTATTCATTGCGCCGGCTCTGGCTCAGTGTTGGCCTCCCTGCAAAATCCTTATGCTGACTTCATGGCCAATGTGCAAAGCACCTTGGAGGCCCTGGATTTTTCCCGGCGCAACGGCGCTGCGGTGAACGTGGTGTTGCCCTCCAGCGCGGCGGTATACGGCAATATTTCCGCCAGCCCCTTGGCTGAGGCTGTGGCTGGGCAGCCTGCCTCGCCCTATGGCGTACATAAAAAAATCATGGAAGAGCTGGCCACTAGCTACGGCCAAAATTTTACTGTGCCCAGTGTGTGTGTGCGCCTTTTTTCCGTATACGGCGCCGGGTTGAAAAAACAGTTGCTTTGGGATGCCTGCCGCAAGGCCGAGCGAGGCGAATTTTCCTTTTTTGGCAGCGGCGCGGAAGAACGCGACTGGTTACATGTGTCCGACGCAGCCCGTTTGTTGTTTCTGGCGACGGAACACGCCTCGCCTTCGGTTCCGGTGGTCAACGGCGGAACCGGGCAGGGCACCAGTATCAAAGAGGTGTTGACCATGTTGGGCAGAGCCTGGTCGCCGGCCCTGACGCCGCAGTTCACAGGCCATACCCGTACCGGCGACCCGGATCGCCTGGTAGCGGATATTTCCCGCATGCGGGAATGGGAGTTCACGCCACGCATCCCTCTGGAACAGGGTCTCCATGAATACGTCCGCTGGTTTCAAGGCCAGATGCGCCATGATTAAAGTAGCTTGGCTGGTACCCAACACTCCGGGCTGGATCGGCGGACTCAATTATTTTATCAATCTGGCCTCGGCCTTGTTGGCTCTGCCTGAACGTCGCATAGAGCCCGTGGTGCTGGGCGGAACCGCCGCACTGCCGGAGCCGCTACGCTCGCTGGCTACAGTGCCGTATCCGGGAGATACGAAAAAGTATTCCCTGCGCTGGTGGTTGACGCGCCTCGACCGAAAATTCAACGCCAAAGGCGGCATGCAGACCCGCATTTTTCAGCAGTACGACATCAGACTGTTTTCCCATGGTTGGCCGCTGGGAACCAAGTCGCCTGTTCCGTCCTTATGCTGGATCCCTGATTTTCAGCATAAACACCTGCCTCACATGTTCAGCCAAGAGGAAATAGCCGCCCGCGATCATGGCTGTGGCGACGTGGCCGACAAAGCCCAAGCTGTGCTTTTGAGCAGCGCTGACGCGGAAAAGGACTTTCGGTATTTTTTTCCCAAAGCGGCCGGTAAAACTCATGTGCTGCGCTTTGTGGCTGCGCCGTCGCGCGGCGAAGACACAACGGTGGTTCTAGCCCACTATGGCATCAGGGAACCCTATTTTCACATTCCAAATCAGCTTTGGCTGCATAAAAATCATGAAGTGGTTCTTGAGGCCCTGAGCCTTCTGCGAGACTCCGGCATCTGCCCTCTGGTGGTCAGCACAGGACAAACGGACGACTATCGTCATCCGGGCTATTTTACGGAATTCAAAGAGCGGGTGGCGACAGCCGGTTTGGCAGAACGTTTCCGTTTCCTGGGACTTATTGAATTCGCTCATGCAAAAGCACTGATGTGTGGCTCCATCGCCATGATCAACCCCTCCCGCTTTGAAGGATGGAGCACCACAGTGGAAGAGGCCAAAAGCTTAGGTAAACGACTGCTTCTTTCGGACATTCCGGTACACAGGGAACAAGCGCCGGAACGAGGGTTGTATTTCGGAGTTGACGATGCCGAAACCTTGGCAGATCTGATGCGCCAGACCATGGACGAATATTCTCCTGCTGTGGAGGAAGAAGCGAGACAAAAGGCCGAGTCTGCTCTGCCGGGGCGTATGGCGGATTTCGCACGCACCTACGAAAACATTGTGCTCCGTGTGCTGGCAGAACATGAAACGCAGGCAGCCCGCAGATGAGCGGGCTAACGCCCAGAAAATGCCGATAACAGCCTGTTTATACCGCATACCTCAGGCAGATTCTTATACCAAGCGTAGGCCCGTGCAATGCCACCCCTCAAATCCGTCCGCGCCTTCCAGCCCAAGGCGTTGATACGGCTCACGTCCAGCAGCTTTTGCGGGGTGCCGTCGGGCTTGGAGAGATCGGTTTCGATGCTTCCGGCGTATCCCACCATGTCCGCCACCAGGCGGGCCAGTTCCAGAATCGTGATATCTTGGCCGCAGCCCACGTTGATGTGGGGGCTTTCCGAATAGTTTTGCATGAGAAAAATCAGGGCATCGGCCAGATCGTCCACGTAGAGAAACTCTCGCCTGGGTGTGCCTGTGCCCCAGATGCTGACGGTCGGCGCGCCGGATAACTTGGCTTCATGAAAGCGGCGGATGAGCGCGGGCAGCACATGGCTGTTTTCCGGGTGAAAGTTGTCGCCAGGGCCGTAGAGGTTAGTGGGCATGGCCGAGATGGCGTCAAAGCCGTATTGTTTGCGGTAGGCTTGGCACATCTTGATGCCCGCGATTTTGGCGATGGCGTACCATTCGTTGGTCGGCTCCAGCGGACCGGTCAGCAGGTATTCTTCCTTGATTGGCTGTGGACAGAGCTTGGGATAGATACAGGAGGAGCCGAGGAAGAGCAGCTTTTTGCAATCGTATTTGTGGGCCGCATCAATGACGTTATTCTGAATAAGCAGGTTATCGCGGATAAAGTCCGCCGGGTAGCTGTCGTTAGCGTGGATACCACCCACCCTGGCGGCGGCGAGAAAGACGTATGCCGGTTTTTCCGCGGCGAAAAAGGCGCTTACCGCTTGCTGATCACAGAGATCGAGCTCGGCATGAGTGCGCAGGACAAGGTTGCTGAAGCCCCGCGCCTGCAAGGCACGCACAATGGCACCGCCCACAAGGCCCCGGTGTCCGGCCACGTAAATGCGACTGTCCGGTTGCATGCCCGCTTTGCGCATTATTCGCGCACCTCGTGCACGTCAAAGCCAGCCTGGATACACAGACTGTCGCGGCGGGCTTCGGCAAAGTCTTCCTCCACCATTTCCCTGACCAGTTCACTGAAGCGTATTTTCGGTTCCCAGCCGAGCTTGGCTTTGGCCTTGGCCGCGTCGCCGAGCAGGGTTTCCACTTCCGTGGGGCGGAAGTAGCGTGGGTCAATACGCACAATCACGCTGCCCGGCTTGAGCGCCGGATTGGAAGCGATGCTTTTCAGCGTCTCTTCAATAAAGGCGTTCTTGGTGGCTGAAACTTCGCCCTGCATTTGCCTGTCCAACAGGGCCATCAGTACTTTTTTATCAAAGGCGGCAACGATCCCTGTCTCGTTAACCCCTTCCCCTTCCCAGTCCAGGGTCAGGCCAAGGTTTTTGGCGCTTTCATCAATAAATTCGCGCACGGAATGCTGTTCCCCGGTGGCAATGACGAAATCCTCCGGGCTATCCTGTTGCAGCATCAGCCACATCATAGCCACATAGTCATGAGCGTGGCCCCAGTCGCGCAGGGCGTTAATATTACCCATGTGCAGGCAGTCGTCCATGCCGAGCACGATGCGGGGCAGCGCGCGCGTGACCTTGCGGGTGACAAAGGTTTCGCCGCGCAGAGGGGATTCATGGTTAAAAAGGATACCGTTGCAGGCATACATGCCGTAAGCTTCGCGGTAATTGACCGTGATCCAGTAACCGTAGATCTTGGCGCAGGCGTAAGGCGAGCGCGGATAAAACGGCGTGCTTTCCTTTTGCGGCATTTCCTGGATCAGACCGTACAACTCGGAGGTGGACGCCTGGTAGATGCGAGTTTTCTTTTCCAGCCCCAGCAGACAGACCGCTTCCAGCACGCGCAGAGTACCGAGGGCATCAACATCAGCCGTGTATTCCGGCGCTTCAAAGGAAACCTGCACGTGGCTCTGCGCGCCGAGGTTATACAGTTCATCAGGCTGGATTTTCTGCACCAGACGAATGATGTTGGTGCTGTCCGTCAGGTCGCCGTAGTGCAGAAAAAAACGCTTATTCCTGGCATGCACGCCCTGGTAGATGGCGTCAATGCGCCGGGTGTTGAACAGGGACGAACGGCGCTTGATGCCGTGAACCTCGTAGCCTTTGTCCAACAAAAACCGGGCCAGATACGCGCCATCCTGCCCGGTAATGCCCGTGATGAGAGCTTTTTTCATGTTCCGCATTCCTGGTTTTCGCTCCGTGCTAAAAGCGGTCTTTGGGAAATTCGTCTGCCTGATATCATGGATACTTTATAATGTAAAACAGGTTCATCAGGGTTTTACCTCAATTGAGCAGCACGTCAACCACCCGCTCTTCTTCCTTCACAGCATCAAGATCAGTCACCTTAATCTGAGTTCCGGCCACCCGGTCTTCGGCGTCCAGCAGGGACAGGCTGTGTTCGCCTCCCACCGGCTGCCAGTACAGGGGAAGATCCTCGCGTGTCTGTTCGCCCAGGTACTCGCCATTCACATACCAGTGCACGGGATAGGCCACGCCCTCGGCCTTCAGGGCTATCGGATGCTTCGCTCCGCCGGGAGTGAGCATGTAGCGTGCGCCGGGCATGGGCGACACAATAAGGGCAGCCCGGCTCAGATCTTCTCCGGCAAAGCGCCTCTGGGTGAAGTCTTCCAGTTCCGGGGGCCAGTCCACTGCGGTTTTGCCGTCGCGTAGCACATGCAAGGCGCAGGGGGTGGTGCGCCGCACCGCTTCAATATCATGCACCAGGCGGCTGCTCGGGCACCAGGCGGACAAGGCCGCTCCGGACAGGGCGCATACCCGCGCCGTGCCCACGCCCTCCGGTTTCGGATACCAGCCCTGCTCCGGTCCCTGGCCGGGTTGCAGCATCCGCAGTATTTTTATTGCCGCGGGCGCGGCCAGGGAGATGCCCAGGAGTCCCGGATCCGGCCCGCCCCCTGCCCGGCCGAACCAGACCACCACGGTATACGCCGGGGTATAGGCGGCGGTCCAGGCATCGCGCAGGCCGAAGGACGTGCCGGTTTTAAAGGCCACGGGTGATTCTTCCCTTGCCTGCACCAACTGGACTAGAAAAGGCAGTCTGCCGGGGTCTTTCAAGATTTCCGCGATCAGCCAGGCAGCGGCCGGACTGTAAAGCTGTCCGGGCGGGGGCAGTTCGCCCGTGGCCGTTGCCTTGAGTTGCCGGGACAATGGAGCCAGGCCGGAGGGCAGGGAAGGTTCCGCTCCATAGGGAAACAACACGCTAACGTCCGTTTCCGCAAAGCCTGTATTGGAATCGCGGGCTGGACGGAGCAGCAGCAAGGGGCGATCCGTGCCCAGGTTGGCCAGGGCCGCATAAGCGCGGGCCAGTTCCAGCACGGACACCTCCCCGGCTCCAAGGACCAAGGAATCTCCATACTCGGCATCGCTACGGTTCAGAAAGGAAAAACCGGCCCCGCGCAGGGCGGCCAAGGCCGTGTGCACTCCCAGCATGCGTAAAACCCGCACCGCAGGGGCGTTCAGGGAATCGGCCAGAGCAGTATGCGCGCTCACCGGCCCCCGGTAGGTGCGGTCAAAGTTACGCGGGGCCTCGCCGCCAAGCCCAAGTGGCGTGTCGGCCAGGAGCGTGGCCGGGATGAGCCGGCCAGACTCCAGGGCCGCGATATACACAAAGGGCTTGAGCGTGGAGCCTGGGGAACGCGGGGAGATGGCGCAGTCCACCCATTGTTTTCCGGCGTCGCGGTCAAAGCGGGCATTGCCCACGTAAGCGACAATGGAAGTATCGGCATTATCCACCACAACCCCGGCCGCGGTCACGTCATCTCCGGCCCGTTGCAGGTGTTCGCTTAAGATCCGCTCCAGCGTTGCCTGTACCCGCATGTCCAAGCTGGAACGGGCCACACCGCCTTCGGGCGGCAGGGTCTTGAAGGCCAGATCGGCAAAATGCCAGGCCTGGCCGGGCATGGATGGCCTGAAGTCCGGCAAGGGCTCTTCCAGAGCCAGGGCCGACATGGCTGCGGGCATGGCCGTCTGCTCCGCCACTTTTTTGATGATCATCCGCCTGCGGCTCAAGGCCGCGGCCGGGTTCCGATCCGGCCGGTAGGCCGTGGGCCCCTTGAGCAGGCCCACCAGCAGGGCGGCTTCACCCAGAGAAAGTTCCTTGGCCCGCTTGCCGAAATACAGACGCGACGCCGCCTCCACCCCCCGGATAGGTCCGCCAAAAGGCGCCCGGTTCAGGTAGTATTCCAGGATCTCCTCTTTGCTCAGGGAATGTTCCAGTTTCCAGGCTCCCAGGAACTCCAGCACCTTTGTGGAAACCGTCCGCTGTCGCGGCATGCTCAGGCGCACCAGTTGACTGGTGATGGTGGACGCGCCGGAAATCACCCGGCCGGAAGACAGATTCTGCCACGCAGCCCGTATCAGGGCCAACAGATCCACGCCGGAATGGCGGTAAAAGCGCTTGTCTTCCACGGCCACCAGCACCTTGGGCATCCAGTCGCCCATTTCGGACAAGGGAATGGGCAGGCACCACTCCTCGCTTGCGGACAGGCGGGCGTGGATCAGCGTGCCGTCTTTATCCAGCAGTACCGGCGATACCGGCCAGCGCAGCACAGCGGGCAGGGGATCGGGTGTGCTGTTCCAAAGGATTCCGGCTGTTAAGCCGAGGCCCCCCAGAAGCAATAAAACACCGGCGCAGAGCGAGAGCATTGCGCGCCCACGCCGGGTGGAGGCCAAGGAAGCGAAAAGACGGCGCAGCAAGGCGCCTCACCCACTCGAAGTCACGATACGCACGGTGATATGGTCACCAGGCAGGATCTGGCGGTCTTGCGTAAGCAGTCCGCCCTCGCGGATCACCAGGGCCGTGCCGGGCCTGATATCCAGCTTGCGCAGAAGCTGAAGCACGGTTTTGGGACGGGGCAGGGAAAACTCCCGGCCTTCGGGCTGAAGCAGCACGGTAATCTGCGGCGCTGTGTAGTTGTTGGCTGTATCTGTCATGGCAGAGTTCTTGGGTAGTGCCTCAGTTTATTGCTTCCCCAGAGCTTTGCTCAGGGTCTCGAACATTTTTTCCGGCTCCAGAGGCTTGGCCAGGTGTCCATTCATGCCGCTGTCCATGGCATGATCCACATCGTCTTTGAAGGCGTTGGCAGTCATGGCGTAAATGGGCACAGATTTGGCGTCGGGCCGCTCCAGGGCTCGGATGGCCGTTGTGGCCTCATAGCCGTCCATGTGCGGCATCTGCACGTCCATGAAAATCACGTCGTAATAGCCTTCGGGCGAATTCTTAAATTTTTCCACAGCCTCTGTGCCGTCGGCGGCCTCCTCAATCAGGAGCCCGCTCTGGGAGAGCACCTCCACAACGATCATGCGGTTAATCTCCACATCGTCAACCAGGAGCATGCGCTTGCCACGCAGGGAAGATGTATCGCCGGGCGCCACCTTGGCTTCGGTAACGGTGATATCGTCCTCGAACCACAGTTCAAAAGAGAATATACTCCCTTCGCCTTCCCGGCTCACTACCTGAATGTCGCCGCCCAACATGCCGATGATGTTCTTGCTGATCGAGAGGCCCAGCCCTGTGCCGCCGTAAAGCCTTGTCACGCTGGCGCTGCCCTGCTCAAAGGGCTTGAACAGAGTCGGCAACACTTCATCGGCAATGCCGATACCACTGTCGCTGACCGAAAATCCCACCAGGGTCTTGCCGCCCGATGCTCCCAGGCGACGTATCCGGAAGGAGATCGTGCCCAGTTCGGGCGTGAATTTGACCGCGTTGCCGAGCAGGTTGATCAGCACCTGCCTGAGCCGCAGCGAATCAGAAATGAAATGGCTCTCTTCCAGATGCGGATCGAACTCCATCTCAAAAGCGATGTTTTTTTCCAGGCAGCGCGGGCTGATAATGGAATAAACGTTGGAGGCCACGTCGGACAGGCTGAAAGATCCTAGAGAAAGTTCCAGCTTGCCCGCCTCGATCTTGGAAATATCCAGGATGTCATTGAGCAGTCCAAGCAGGTGCTGGGCGGATATCTCTATCTGGCGCACGTGGGCCAGCACTTCCTCCTTGGGAGTGGCATCCGAAGCTATTTTGCGTTTGGCAATACCGGTCATACCGATAATCGCGTTCATGGGCGTGCGGATCTCGTGGCTCATGCGGGCCAGGAAGGCACTTTTGGCTTCACTGGCTTTTTTCGCTTCCACAGCGGCAATCTTCAATTCCAGTTGGGTCTGGCGCAACTCATTTTCCACCGCCACCCGCTGCGACACATCGCGGGCAACACCGAGCAGGCCCAGGAATTCCCCCTGGGAGTTGAACAGCGGCGTTCGAACCGAGTCCATGATTTCTTCATGCCCGTCAGCGAAGTGCATCCGCTCCTCGGTATAAAAGGGAGCGCCGGCTTCAATGGCTTTTTGGGCGTTGGCTCTGAAACTCGCGGCAGCCTCGGGCGTGAACAGGTCCTCCCTGGCCTTGCCCCGGATTTCCTCCGGACTTTTGCCGACCATTGAAGCAAATCTGGGGTTGACCACGATATAGCGGCCTCTGCTGTCCTGGTACCAGAGAATATCCGGAGAGCCGGAAAACACGGTCTCCAGAATAGCGCGCTGTTCTTCGATATGCTTCTGTTCTTCAAGCAGGTTGGTCACATCGGAGATGTTCACCACATAGCCGATGTTCTCCCCATTCTTGTCTGAGAGATACTTGGCCTGTCCCTGGTAATAGCGTCCCGTGGCCTGGTGGTACAGAACATCGGGCTCGGCCCCGGACAGAAGCGCGCTGATCGGGTTACAGGCAGGGCAATCGTCGAATATCGAGATGTCCGAGTAGGATTTTCCCAACACATCAGCAAGCGAAGTCACGCCGAGCAGGCCCAACCCTTCGGCATTCATGTAGCGGACCCGGCGATCCAGCGAGAGAAGGATCACCGGACCCTTCAGGGTCGCTACCAGACTGTCCGCCATATCATCAAAAGAGTCCGTGAGCGTGCCCAGTTCGTCCTTGACCAGGGCATTAAAGCGGAAGTGCCATTCCCCGGAACGGAAACGGGAGATGCCGTCGATGATCCGGGTAATGCTGCGGGTGAAGGCTGAAGCCATCCAAAGGGCGATCAGGATGACCAGCACGGCCATCAAGCCGGTTGAAGCGGACAGCCCGGCAGCCGTTTCCCACAGGTTCTGGCTTATGGCCCGGTATGTATCCGCGGAAATATCGTCCAGTTCTTCATCCGTATCGCTGATCAGCTTGTTGATTACCTTTTGGGTCTGGGTGGCCGGGAGGTAGAAGTCGTCAACACCCGCGCCCACGGCCACAAAGCCGAAGCCGCGCAAGCTCTTGCCGTACTGGCCGGTGTAGTAGGGAATGGCCGCGGCCGTGTTCAGCTTCCACAGGCCGCTCCAGAAAATACGGAAGGAACCTGAACCCCCGTCCTCGGTCAGGTCGAACCAGCCGGTGCATTGCGGGGCGAAATTCAGATAGCGGCAGTCGAGACCCACAAGGCCCTTTTTGCCCAGTTCCGGCGCGGGTTTTTTGCTGTTGGATTGTTCGAAGAAGGTAGGCACGTCCGCGATGAAGTCCGGGTAGCTCAACCCGCTGGCCTGCCATTCATTGAAAAGGCGATCTTCCAGCCAGGGCACCTGAGGATCGCCGCTTGCCGCATCATATCCGACAATGGAATGGTGCCTCGGATGCACGATGCTGCGTCCCTTATGGTCCCAGATAAAAGCGTAGTTGCCCGCATGAGCGTCGGGAATTTCCGTATAGCGCTCCTTGGTCGGAACAATGTGATCCGTGAAGTTCATGATATGATCATGGTTCAGGGCCAGGGTCACGTAGCCGATAATGGTTCCGTCCCGCTCCACGGGCGTGGCCCAGCGCACAATACCGTTAAAACGCCTGCCGAGCGGGTTTTCCATTCCGGCAAAAGCCGCACCTTCGGGCGTATACTCCACTCCGCGTTTGGCCGCGTTGGCCGGGGTATACATGCCGATCAGGTTGGTGCCGATATATTCGCCAATCACATCCGAGACATAGATCTCGCCCGCTTTCAGCTTTTTCAGTTCCGCAAAGTACGTCTCGGCCTTGACGAAGGTATTGTGCCGATCGGACACGTTCTTGCGTTCCGGATCCATAAGCGGCGAAGTGGCCACCTTGATCGTTTCCTGCCCCGCAAGGTCCACAAACGTCATTTCGTGATACAGCGGCATGGAAACGAACGCAAAGTCTTCCGGGGGACGGTAGTGGAAGCTGTGACTGTTTTCCTCGTTGGAGGACACCATCTGGGGACGGGGCGACGGCTGGTCCGCGCGCACCCAGGATGCGCCGTCCGGCGCAAGCACCCAGGCACCCTGCTTGATCAGTTCACCGCGCATGCGTTCGACAAAGTGCCGGTAAGCGTCTTCTTCCGGGGCCAGAGTAGCGGCAAACAACACATCACTATCGCGGGCGTAGAGAAAATCCGCCACCCGGCGCGCCGCGCCCGTGCTCATGCGTTCAATATCCTCAGTGGCTCGCTCATTCAGGGCGATCACCGCGTCATTAACGGCAATATCACCGGCCTGGGAAAGCGCCTGCACCGCTTTGCCCGCTATTTCCCGCGTTCTATGCTTGAGATCCTCACCAAGCTCCCAGGACTGACGCCAGGCGATCACCGCAAGCAACAGCAGGGGCAATACCTTAATCACCACGAATAGTACGATCAGCTTGGCCCGCATGCCGAAGCCGAGTCTGGCAAGTTGCTGCTCAAAGCGAACAAGGAAAGGAAGGGGTTTGGAGTTCATACGGTGTTTTTGCCGCGCCCTGGAAGAGGCTCCCAAAGCGAACGGGCGGTAAATGGTTGGTTCTAAAATACTGTTCCAACAGAATGCGAATTACGTACCACACCCCGTTGCTCCTTGACAAGGGCATTACAGCAACCGTTAGCAGTAATGATCAAAGAATCCCTGTTACCGCTGAGGCAAAGCGGTAACAGGGATTCTTTACTCATGGCAACGGTACTTGCTGGGCGCGGCGCTTCGCTGCCCGCGCGTTGCCTGACCCCCTGCGGCAAGGATGCAGGGGGAATATCGATTACTGCAAAAAGGCGAGTAAGCGGTACGTCCCCAGGCCCTAATTAGCCTGTTTTCGTATAAAGGACGGCGTTTCAAAGTCGTCCTCATCAAAAATGAAATCATCTTCTCCCGGGTTGTGCCCGTTCGTGCGGGGCGCCGGGGCCGGAGCGGCCGGGGAAGGTTTGCGCAAATACGCGGGCACGTTGAAGTTGCCCGGCTGGGACGGTTGTCGGCCGCCCACCGCGCGTTGCAGGCTCTCATCCACCGTGTTCAATCCTTGCGGGGAACGCGGAGTCGGAGGCGCTGCCGAGGTTCCGGCCGCGGACGCGCCGCGCAGGGAGGTTACGGTCGCGGTTTTGGCCGGGGCCGCAACACCGGAGCCGCCGCTGTCAATGCCGGTGGCAATCACGGTAATGCGCATTTCATCGCCCACGCTTTCGTCGCAGACAGTGCCGAAGATGACGTGCACGTCTTCGTGCGCCGCTTCGGACACGATACTGGCCGCTTCGGACACTTCGTCAATGCCGAGATCCGGTCCGCAGGTGATGTTCATCAGCACCTGGCGCGCGCCGTCAATGGACACGCCTTCCAACAGCGGGCTGGTGATGGCCTTGAGCGCGGCTTCCCTGGCGCGGGATTCGCCGGTGGCAATGCCCGTACCCATCATGGCCAGGCCGGATTCGCTCATGACGGTGCGCACGTCGGCAAAGTCCAGGTTGATGAGGCCGGTGACCAGGATCAGGTCGGAAATGCCTTTGACCGCGTAGTACAGCACCTCGTCGGCCTTTTTCAGCATCTCGATGAAGGTGGCCTTTTTGGGCGCGAGTTGGAGCAGCCTGTCGTTGGGAATGGTGATCAGGCTGTCCACGTGCCTGCGGAATTCCTCAATGCCCGCTTCAGCGGATTCCAGGCGCTTTTTGCCTTCAAAGAAAAAGGGCTTGGTAACCACGCCCACGGTCAGGATACCCAGTTCTTTGGCCGCCTGGGCAATAACCGGGGCAGCGCCGGTACCGGTGCCGCCGCCCATGCCCGCGGTCACAAAGACCATGTCCGCCTCCGCGATGCAGGCCTTGATCTGATCCATGCTCTCCAGCGCCGCGTCACACCCGATGCGCGGGTTGGCGCCAGCGCCGAGACCTTTGGTCAGTTTGGCTCCGATCTGGACCTTATGCTCGGCCAGGGAACGGCCGAGCGCCTGCACGTCCGTGTTGGCGGAGATAAAGTGAACACCCCGCAGGGACGAGGAGATCATGTTATTGACAGCGTTCCCGCCGCCGCCTCCGACGCCCACAACTTTGATTTTTGCTGTTTCTTTGCCGTCGATTTCAAAATCCAGTGCCATTGTGCCTCTCCTTGCCTTTATGGTCTGAGCGGGTTACAGCCGCCGCCCGCGTCTACGGTATTTTACGCTTGAGATGCTTGCTTGACGGCTGGCAAAGCCAGCCTACAAGCATCTCGCGGCAAGGATTTACAGATAAATCCTTGCAGAGCAGTTACACTTTTTCAAAGGTAAACTGCTCTAATACGCGGCCGCCCGTTACAGACGAAATATACCCTATGTTACATCCTTGAACCATTTTTTCATGCGTGAAAGCACACGATCAAAGACGTTCTCATCCTGAATGCGGAACTTGCGCTCCCCGCCTTCCTTTTCAGCGCCGTAGCAGAGCAGCCCCACGGCAGTCGCGTATTTGGGGCTGTTAACCACGTCCTTGAGCCCTCCCACGTTGCGGGGATACCCTATGCGCGTGGGCAGGTTGAAAATCTGTTCGCCAAGTTCCTGGCAGCCGTCGATCAGGGCCGAACCTCCGGTAAGCACCACGCCCGCGCCGATCAGATGCTTGCAGCCGGAACGGGTGAGTTCCTGATCCACCAGATCCAGCACTTCTTCCATGCGCGGCTGGCAAATTTCCGCCAAAAGCTGACGCGACAGCCTGCGCGGTTCGCGGCCGCCCACGGTGGGCACCTCGATAATCTCGTCCATGCTGACCAGATCGACCATGGCGCAGCCATACTTGACCTTGATGCGCTCGGCGCTGACCATGGGCGTGCGCAGGCCGAAAGCGATGTCGTTGGTCAGGTTCTGCCCGCCGAGCGGAAGCACGCCGGTATGTTTGATGGTGTCATTGGCAAAAATGGCAATATCCGTCGTGCCGCCGCCAAGGTCCACCAGGGCCACGCCCAGTTCGCGCTCCTCCTCGGTGAGCACGGCCTTGGCCGAGGCCAGGGATTCCAGCACGATATCCGACACGTCAAGCCCGCTGCGGTGGCAGGAGCGCACGATGTTCTGGGCGCTGGTCACCGCGCCGGTCACGATATGTACCTTCACTTCCAGCCGCACTCCGGCCATGCCCAGGGGATGGAGGATGCCCCGCTGGTCGTCCACGATAAATTCCTGCGGCAGGGTGTGGATGACCTCGCGATCCAGCGGAATAGCCACCGCGCTGGCCGCTTCCAGGGCCCGATCCACGTCCCGCTGGGTCACTTCACCGCCTTTGACCGCTATCACGCCGTGGCTGTTGAAGCCCTTGATGTGGCTTCCGGCAATGCCCGCGTACACGGAGCGGATAGCGCACCCGGCCATGAGTTCCGCCTCTTCCAGCGCTTTCTGCACGGATTTGACGGTCTCTTCAATGTTCACCACAACGCCCTTGCGCAGGCCGGTGGACGGACTCGTGCCAATGCCGACGACATCCACGCCGTCTTCGCTGGCTTCGCCCACCACAGCGCAAATCTTGGTGGTGCCGATATCAAGTCCTATAATCAGGTCAGCCTTGGCCATTGTATCTTCTCCTCACACCCATCGCTCGAATCATCCTTTTAGAGCATTTTCACTTTGAGATTGTCGCTTAACGGCGAGCAAAGCTCGCCTACGCCAATCTCGTGGCAAGGATTTGCGGACAAATCCTTGCAGAGCAGTTGAACATTTTCAATGTTAAGCTGCTCTAGGGCATTCGTGAAGCCGGTGCGCCTCTCCACCCAGACGTTAGCGCCCTGAGCCTTGATTTCCCGGACATCCCCGAGCTCGTTCCTGCGCGCGAGATCGGCAAGCGTTCTGCCAAGCCGCCGTAAATTGGACGTCCATTCCTCAAGGCCGATGGAAATCTTCAAGTGTGCGTCATCCACATACAGTTCCAGGCCCCGCGCCGAGGAAAGGCGCACTACGCTGATACTGCCCATGTTCAGCGGCAGACGGGACTCTTGCAGGCTCTTCACCAAATCCGGGAGCACCGCGGCCGTGTCCTCGGCCCCCGGCTCCACCTCAAGCGTGGGCAGGGACGCGAACTTGCCGGCAACCACCGGGGCGATCAGCCTGCCGCGATCATCGGCGTAATGCAACGCGCCTTCATGCAACACCCAGAAAGCCGGGGTCTTTTCGCGCACGCTGATAATCAACGTGCCCGGCAACACCCGCTTGACCGATACTTCCTCCACCCAGGAGTGCCTGCTCAGAGACTCTTCCACAAGGTCTATGGAAAGGGCGAGCGTATTGCCTCCATTGGCTAAATCGGCAGTTTCTAAAATTTCTCTAGAGCTCAGACGAGAATTACCTTGTATTTCTAGAGTCTTCAAGGCGAAATAATCGCCTGAAACCATGCTGCTGTAGACGTAAATCAGACCAACCCCTACAGCGGCAACGAGAAATAAAATCATTGACAGAAAGAGGGTTGTTGAAAAAAAATTACGCACCCCTTCCAGCCGGGATCGGTTAAACAGTCCCTGTTCCGGGGAACCAGACTTGGCGGCCTTGGGCGCGGCCACCTTTTTCGGCTCGCGGCGGATATTTTTTCCCGGCGCGGACGTGCCGCCGGATCGGGTCAGGGAAACCCGCCTGCCGTTGCGCTGAGGAACGGAACTTCTTACGGCCATAAGCGCACCTCTGTTTCCAGCCGGTGGCCCGACTTCTGGTACACCCTATCCTTAGCCAGTTCTATCAACTCCAGGGCCTGCTCCGAACTGCCCGTACCTTCATTGACCAGAAAATTCGCATGCACGGTTGAAAAGCGCATGCCGCCCCGGCTCATGCCCTTCAGGCCCGCCTGTTCCAGCAGCCGCCCGGCCGGTTCTTGCGGCGCGGGATTCTTGAACACGCAGCCCGCGCTCCGGGCCGTAACCGGCTGCCCGGCCCGCTTCCCGGCATAGACCTCGCGCATGCGTTCCCGAATCACGTTTCGCTCACTTTTGCTCATGGCTAAAGTCACTCCGGTGATCAGGAACCAGCCTTCATGGTTGTGCAGGCGGCAGGAACGATAGGAAAAAGTAACATCCGTTGCCGCAAGTTCCCGCAATCCCAGCACAGGAGAGAAGACTTCCACACTATGCACCAGGTCTCCGAAGGACACGCCGTAGGAACCGGCATTCATGGCCACGGCCCCGCCCACGCTGCCCGGTATTCCGGTCAGCCCTTCCAGGCCGCCAAGTCCCAGAGACGCGGCTTTGGCCAGCAGGGCGGGCAGTTTCAACGCGGCGTCCGCCTTGAGCAGCACCCGGCCTTCCTTTTCCCCTGTAACGCAAGTCTCATAAACCGGGGTTCGTGTGACCAGAAGCAGGGGCAGGGCCTCGTCACGGGCAATGATGTTCGTGCCTGCGCCAAACGGTTCGATGCGCCCGCCGAGCCGCGTCGCCATATCAGGCAAATGCTCCAGGCCTTGCGTGCCGCTGACAAGGATCTCGGCAATGGCCGGACCGCCCAGCCGGATGCTGGTGCGTTCCCGCAAGAGCGGATCCTCGCGGATAGCCAGTCCTTGAGCCGCATGCATGTTCAGGCCTCCAGCCAACGCGGGCCAATGGTCGTGATATTGCCCGCGCCAAGGGTCAAGAGCAGATCGCCCTCTTTCAATTCGGCGCTCAGGTGCTCCAGTAAGGTATCAAAGTCCTGGCAGTAAGTGACATCCGTATTGGTCACCTGCCGGATGCCCTGGGCCAGACTCTCGCCGCTCACGCCTGGCAGCGGCGATTCCGAAGCCGCGTATATTTCGGTCAAAAAGAGCTTGTCCGCTTGCACGAAAACCTTGCAGAAATCTCCAAACAAGGCTTTGGTGCGCGAAAAGCGGTGCGGCTGAAAAGCCACCACCAGCCGCCGTTCCGGGCAGCACTGCCGGGCCGTGGCCAGTGTGGCCGCGATTTCCACCGGATGATGCCCGTAATCATCCACCACCAGCACGCCGTTCTTCTCGCCCTTGCGCTCAAAACGGCGGCCCACGCCACGAAATTTACCCAGAGCCTCAATGCAGGCTGTGACCGGAATTTCCGCCTGCAAAGCAGCGCCTATGGCTCCCAAGGCGTTCAGGATGTTATGCCGCCCCGGCTGGGCCAGGCTGACTTCGCCGAGCCGGATGCCCTTGAGCCGGACGATAAATTCGCTAGTTGCACCGCAGGACAACACTTCCGCTGTCAGATCATTGCTGGCGTTGAACCCGTAGGTAATAACCGGCCTGTTCACGCAGGGCAAAAGACGGCGCACACCGGGATCGTCACCGCACACGATATTGCTGCCGTAAAAAGGTACTGAATTCATGAACTGGACAAAGGCCGCATCTATACTCTCCTGATCCGGGTAAAAGTCCAGATGGTCCATGTCCACGTTGGTGACCACGTTCATAATCGGGAACAAACAGAGAAAAGACCCATCCGACTCGTCAGCCTCGGCAATCAAATAGTTGCCCGTGCCCAGGCGGGCATTGGTGCCATATACGTTCAGGCGACCGCCGATAATCACCGTGGGGTCCACACCGGCTTCGTCAAAAATCGCCGCCGCAAAGGAAGTTGTGGTGGTCTTGCCGTGCGTGCCCGCAATGGCGATGCCCGTGCGCAGGCGCATCAGTTCGGCCAGCATTTCGGCCCTGGGAATGATCGGAATACCCTTTTCCCGGGCTGCAATCAGTTCAGGATTATCCTCGCGCACGGCCGTGGACTTGACCAGCACGTGCGCTTCCCGCACGTTTTCCGCCGCGTGCCCGATGCCGATTTTCGCTCCCAGTTCACGCAGCCGGACCACAGAGGCGCTCTCGGCAATATCCGATCCGTGCACGGCATACCCGAGGTTCAAAAGCACCTCGGCAATGCCGCTCATCCCTGATCCGCCGATGCCCACCATGTGGATTGTCTTGACTCTGCTGTCCATGCCTGGTCCTCGTGCTCGTGTTCTTCTTTTGGAAGAGCAGAGCCCCATTACAAATTAATCAACGCTTCCAGCCCATCCACCAAATCGCGGGCCGCATGGGGCTTGGCAAGCGCGAAACTGTGCTGTGCCATACGCTTTAGTTGTTCCTTGTCCCGCAAAAGTCCGGTCAGGGTGTCCACCAATTTCTTCGGGCTGCCTGAAAATTCCGCCTGTTCCAACAGCACTGCCGCGCCTTCGCGCTCCAGGTAACGGGCATTGTGCCGCTGATGATCCTGGGCCGCATGGGGAAACGGCGTAAGCACCGAAGGCAGGGCCGCTGCCGTGATTTCCGCCAGACTTGACGCGCCCGCCCGGCAGAACACCAGATCCGCCCAGGCATAGGCTTTGGGCATATCCGCAATAAAAGCTTCCACGCGCACGTGCTCGGCCTTGTCCTGGCGGTAGGCCGTCCGTACCCGCTCGTAATCGGCCTGCCCGGTCTGATGCCAGATCTCGATGCCCGCTTCCTGAAGCAGGCCAATGGCCGCGATCATGCCGTCGTTTATCGCTTTGGCGCCAAGGCTTCCGCCCATGACCAGGAGCCGGGGCGCATGGGGTTCTTCCTGGCGACCGTTCTGGTTTGGCGGGATCTCCTCTTCCGTCCGGGGGGCGCGTCCGGCTATGTCAAAGGGACTGGGAGCGTCCACACCGCCGTAGTAACTTTTGCCGGGTTTTGGACTTTCCTGGGAAGAGAAAGAAAAGTGGGCCAGGTTTTGCTCGTACAAAGCGGCAATACCGGCGCGCACCGGGTTGCCCACCAACTGCGTCTTTTTCGCGGCGAAGACCCCGGCATTGTCCGGCATGGACAGAAAAATCTTTTTGACCAGCTTGCCCAACAGCCGATTGCTCATGCCGGGAAAGGAATTCTGCTCGTGAATGGCCGTGGGCACACCGGACAAGCGCCCGGCCAATACCCCCGCGAACGCGGCATACCCGCCGAAACCGATTACCAACTGCGGCTTGACCTTACGCATCACCGCGAGCGCGGTCAGCAGGCCGCGGCCCATGCCCAGGGCCGCCCCCATGCCTTTCAGGCCCCTGCCCATGATTCCGCGTACCGGCAGGCCGATGAAATCCAGTCCCGCGTTCACCGCCAGATCCGCTTCCTGCCCGTATTTGCCGCCCATGAACAACAGCATGGCACCGGGATATCTGCGCCGGATTTCTTCGGCAACGGCCAGGGCGGGGAAAATATGCCCGCCTGTGCCGCCCGTGGTGAGAATTACCCGTTCCATAGTCTCTCCCTATTTATGCTTTGCCGGTTCGGGAAAGATTAAGCAGCAGCCCCACGCAAATGAGCGAGGCCAACATACTGCTGCCGCCATAGCTGATAAAAGGCATGGGCACGCCTTTGGGCGGCACCACGCCCATGACCACAGCCAAGTTAAGCAGGCTGGATACCGTGATGACCAGGGTCAGGCCAAAGGCGATGAAGCGCTCACGCAGAGCGTTTTGGTGCAAGGCAATAAGCATGGCCCGCCAAAAAAAGGCCGCAATCAGGATGAACACCAGGGAAATGCCGATAAAACCCGCCTCCTCGCCCATCACCGCCATGATGAAATCGTTGTGCGCCTCGGGCAGGTAGAACAGCTTCTGTTTGCTCGCGCCAAGGCCAAGGCCGGACAACCCGCCCGAGCCGAAAGCCAGGAAGGAGTTGACCAGGTGGTAGCCGGTGTCCGCGGCGTCGGCAAAAGGATCGCGGAAGGCCAGCAGCCGCCGGAAACGATACGGTTCGGCCACCACCAGCAAATAGGCTCCGGCCCCGGCGATGATGGCTGACGCGCCGAGGTAGATCAGCCTGGTGCCGCCGACAAAGCACATGAAAAAGAGCAGCAGGGCGCAAAAGGCCGCGCCGCCGAAGTCCGGCTGTTTGAGCAGCAGAGCGCAGATCACCCCGGTAATCACAAAGGGCGGCAGCACGCCTTTGCTGAAGGTTTTGATAATGGCCTGTTTGGTGCTCATAAAATAGGCCAGGTATAGAACCAGCGCGATCTTGACGAATTCCATGGGCTGGATACGCAAGGGACCGAAGCCGATCCAGCGGTTCGCGCCCTTGACCGTGGCTCCGGCCGGAGTCAGGCAGATAACCAGCAGGACCACGCACACGAACAGAGCCGGATAATGCAGGTTATACAGCACTGGCCGGGGCAGCGCGGCCGCCATGACCAGGGCTATGCCGCCGATCAGCGTGAACAGAAGCTGGCGCTTGAAAAAGTAGTAGGTGTCCGCCTGCATGCGATCGGCAATGATGCCGCTGGCGGAAAAAACCATCATCAGGCCGATGGCCACAAGCATTGCCGCAATAGCCAGAAGCCACCAATCCGGCTGCCCGAGACGGGGGGAATCATAGGCCGCGTTCAGCGGCATTCCTCCCTGCGCGTATTCGGCCACGCTACTCATACCTTATCTCCGGCAATGGCTTTGCTTTCCCGCAGGTCCCGCGCCAGACAGCGGAAATGATCCCCACGGGCCTTGTAATTCTCATACAGGTCAAAGCTTGAAGTGGCCGGGGACAGCAGCACCACGTCTCCCGGTCCGGCCATAGCGCGCAGGCGCAGGAGAGCCGAGGGCAGATCCGGATCCCAGGTCATGCGGACCACGCCCTGCCAGGCCTGTTCGAAAATCTCCCGGCTGGCTCCAAACAGGCCCACTGCCTTGACCTTATCCCGCAGCAGGGGATGCAGGGACGTAAGATCCCCGCCCTTAAACTTGCCTCCGGCCAGAAGCAGGACCGGCGCTGTGAAACTTTCCAGGGCCACGCGCAGGGAATCCACGGTGGTGGACTTGCTGTCGTTGACGTAAAGCACGCCGTCCACTTCTCCAACCGGTTCCAGACGGTGCGCCAAGGGGGAAAAGGCGGCCACAGCCTTGGCAGCCGCGCTTTCGCTGACCCCGAATTCCCGGCAGGCCAGATACGCGGCCTCGGCATTGGCCGCATTATGCTTGCCCAGGAGGGAGCTTTGGGCAAAGCGTTTGGCCGGGCCAAAGGTCACAACCCGCCCCTTGAAGCCGCGCTTGTGGTACTCTTCCATAAAACTTTCCGGCAGTGAGGCCAGATCGTTTTCGTCCTGCAAGGCAAAAATGCGGAACTTGGCCGCGCTGTATTCGGCCATGTCCTTGTGATGATCAAGATGGTTGGGTGAGAGATTGAGCAAGACCGCCACCTTGGGGCGCAGGTGCTCGCTCCCCTGCAACTGGAAGCTGCTCATTTCCAGCACCAGCACATCGGCCCTGTTTTCCGCATTTTCCGAAGCCCGCAGCACGTAATCGGAAAGAGGCGTGCCGATGTTCCCGCCCAGAAAAACCTTTTTCCCCGCCGCCTCAAGCATGGCCGCGGCCAGGCTGACCGTGGTGGTTTTGCCGCTGGTGCCGGTCACCGCGAGGATCGGTTCACGCACGTAACGCAAGGCCAATTCCATTTCACCAATCAAAGGCGCATTGCCCGCTTCCCGCAGAAACGGTTGCAGCACGGCAAGCGGCACGCCCGGACTGGTCACCACCAGCGACGCTCCGGCAAACTGCTCCGGCCCATGCGGACCGCAAAGAATTTCCGTGCCCAGAGCTTCCTGCTCCGCGCGCAGGGACGCGGACACACCGGCGCTGTCCCTGTCCACCAGACGCACGCGAGCCCCCAAAGCGCGCAGCAGCCGGGACGCGGCCGCGCCCGAGGCCCCGGCGCCGACCACCACGGCCAGTTCTCCCGGTTTTACGGGAGGAGTCATGCCCGGAGCGAGTTCGGGGCAGGCAGGAGAGGATCGGGACGCGGACGACATGATCTGTTCCTTATTCAACGCAGCTTGAGAACGGACAGCGCGGCCAGGCCGAGCAGGGCCGAGGTGATCCAGAAACGGATGATAATCTTGGATTCGGGCAGGCCTTTAAGCTCATAATGGTGGTGCAGAGGAGCCATACGGAACAAGCGCTTGCCGCCCGTCCATTTGAAGTAGCCGATCTGGAAGATCACGGATAGGGTTTCCACCACGAACAGGCCGCCGACGATCAGCAGCAGGAGCTCCTGCTTGCAGAGCACGGCAATAAAGCCCAGAGCCCCGCCCAAAGACAGCGAACCCACATCGCCCATGAATACCTGGGCCGGGTAGGCGTTGTACCACAAAAACCCCATGCTCGCGCCAATCAGCGCGCCGCAGAACACCGTGACCTCGCCGACGCCGGGCACACTGGCTACCTGCAGGTAGCTCGCCATGGCCGCGTTGCCGGCCACGTATATGAACACGGCAAAACACATGCCCGCCACAATGGTGGGGCCGATGGCCAGACCGTCCAGGCCGTCGGTCAGGTTCACCCCGTTGGACGCTCCCACCATGACGCATACGGCAAAGGGCAGATACGCCCAGCCCAGATCCGGGGTAAGATTCTTGAAAAAAGGAACGTACAACTGCGTGGAATACGCGGGCAGCATAAACAGCATGCCCATGGCCGCGGCCGCGATCAGAATCTGCCCCAGAAACTTGCTGCGCGCGGAAAGGCCCTTGTTGTTCTTGCGCAGAATTTTCAGATAGTCATCAAGAAAACCCACCACGCCAAAACCGATGAAGACAAAAATGGTCAGCCAGACATAGGGATTGGTCAGATCAGCCCAAAGCAGGGTGCTGACCAGCAGGGAAAAGGCGATCAGCACGCCGCCCATGGTGGGCGTGCCTGCCTTTTCCAGATGGGCTTTGACGTCCTCCTGGATATACTGCCCGAACTTCAGGCGTCTGAGCATCCTGATGAACCAGGGACCCACAAGGATGGAGATGATCAGCGCCGTGAGCAGAGCCCAGACCGAGCGGAAGGTGATGTACCTGAAAACATTCAGAATCGTGAATTCAGAGCTTAAGGGATAGAGCAGGTTATAGAGCATCAATTTTCTCCGGCCGGGGAAACCTTTTCCCGAAAGACGGCAACCAGGCGTTCCAGTTTATTACCGCGCGACCCCTTGAACAGGACCAACACATTGTCCAGATCGGATTCCTCAAGCAACACATCAAACTCCTGCGCGCCGGACAGGGGATACAATTTTCCGCTGTAGCCGCCCTTGCGCAGGCCGCGCGCAATGGCCTCGCCCTGTCCGCCTTTCCAGAACACCATTTCCGGCTTCACCGCGGCCATGGTTTCGCCCAGGGCCTCGTGAGCGCTTTCGGCTTTGGAGCCGAGTTCAAGCATCTCGCCCATGACAAGCAGCAGGAACTGCCCGTATTCATCAGCCATGCTTCTTGCCGCCTGCAGCATGCGCGAGGAAGACAGCGGGTTGGCGTTATAGCTGTCATCCAGCAAGGTACAGCGCGGGTAGCGCTCTGCACGGAAGCGTTGTTCCGGGAGCCTGGCCGAGGCAAAACCTTCGCTTATCGCCTCCTGGGACAAACCCAGCTTTATGGCGACAGCCGCAATGGCGGCCACATTCTCACTGCCGAAATCGCCCCGGAACGGGGTGGTCACTGCAAAATGAACGTCTTTGCTCCAGACCTTGTAGACGCCTCCTTCGACGCCGGGTCCGGCATACGCGGCTCTGGCATAGACTTCGTCGCTATCGCGGTAGTGTTTCAGTTTGTCTGCGCTATGTTTTGCCGCCGCGCAATGGACAGAATCGTGCAAGACAGCGGAGCCGGCAACAAGTGGGGCCGACTGATCTGACCAGGAAGGCGTAGCTTTGGGCGATGGAGCTGGACTCTTCTGGTCCTGCCCCGGAGCACAAAGCAAGCCTGACGAAGTATCACGACAAACTGAGGCGCTACCCGAAAAGCGCAGCACCTGCACGCCCCGGCGCGCCAGGGCGCTCCGCCGCTCATCAACTTGCCGGTTCAGATCGGCATAATCCCTACTGACAACAGCCACGCCGCCAAGCTGGATATAGTCGAGCAGGCGGGCCTTGTGGGCAGCCACGCCAAGTTCGCCCAGGCCGCTGACATGCCCGTCGCCCACATTGAGAATAACGCCTACGTCCGGACGCAGAATTTCCCCAAGTTCATCCATGTCTCCGGCTTCGCTGATGCCCATTTCCATAACCCAGAAAGCGGCGGCGGCCGAGGCATTGAGCATGCTGACCGGCAGACCGATCTGATTATTCAGATTCAGCGGATTACGCTCGGTACGGCCACGCCTTTCCAGCACCTGGGCCAGCACTTCCTTGACCGAGGTTTTGCCCGCGGTTCCGGTGATGCCTATGATCCTGGCCAGACAGGTCTCCCGATGGCGCGTGGCCACGCGAGCCAGGGCATGGCGCACGTTATCCACCAGAAAAACCGGCGGGAGGACCAGATCGGCCGCGTCTCCGGCATCGTTGCCCCACGGGTTCCTTGAAGCCACAATGGCGATAGCCCCGGCTTTGGCCGCGGCAAAAGCAAAGTCATGTCCGTCCACATGCTCACCCGGAAGGCAGAAAAACAGATTGCCGGGCTGTACCTTGCGACTGTCAATTTGTGCGCCCGTCGGGACCAGATCCGCCCAAGGGGCGGATTCGCCGGGACTACAGCCCAGGCTTGTGGTTATTTCACCAAGATTCAGCCTCATTGCATCAACTCCCGCAATACGGCCTGATCGCTGAAGGGATACTTGATCCCCTTGATAAGTTGATAGGTTTCATGTCCCTTTCCGGCCACCAGCAAAGCATCTTCCGGACCTGCCAGGGCCACTGCTTCGGCCAGGGCGGCTCTTCTGTCCGGCTGCGTGATCACAAAGGGGCAGCCTGTCAGCCCCGGCAGCACATCAGCCATGATCGCCTCGGGGTCTTCACTGCGCGGGTTGTCCGAAGTGAGCACCGCGATGTCCGTGAGTCCGGCCACGGCCTTGCCCATCAGCGGGCGCTTGCTGCGATCCCGGTCGCCGCCGCAGCCGAACACCGTGATGATCCGGGCGAACCCGGCATCGCGCAGGGCGGAAATGGCCTTGACCAAGGCGTCCGGGGTGTGCGCGTAATCCACAAAGGCATGCAGACCCTGGTTGCCCGGAACCCTCTCCAGTCGTCCGGATACGCCGGTGAACGAGGACAAGGCGGCGAAATCTCCGGGATGCAGCCCGAGCCCCAGGCCCAGAGCCTGCGCTCCGAGCAGGTTCATCACGTTGAAGCCGCCCACCAGTGGGGAGTTCAGGTTCCACTGTTGTCCTTCAAAACTGAGTTCCAGGTGCAGCCCGCGCGGAGACATGGACAGGACACGCCCGGCCAGATGGCGGGTACCGGGCGCCGCCCGCTGTTCAAGGCCAAAACCGATGCTGCCCGGCAGTCTTGCGAGCAGGCGGCGGCAGTACTCGTCGTCCGCGTTCAGGGCCGCCACCTTGTTGTCCAGCGGCAGGCCGCCTTCGGCCACAGGCAGGAACAGCCGCTCCTTGGCCGCGAAATACGCTTCCAGGTCTGCGTGATAATCCAGATGATCCTGGGTCAGGTTGGTCATGAGCGCGCCCGAAAAGCAGATGCCGGCGATCCGGTTCTGATCAATGGCGTGTGAGGAAACTTCCATAAAGGCATATTTTGCGCCCGCCTTGTCCATTTCCGCCAACATGGCGTGCAGGGTCAGGCAGTCCGGCGTGGTCAGCGGCGCATCTTCCTCATGGCCGGGCCAGCGATAACTGACTGTGCCGATAACCCCGCAGGGCTTGCCCAAGGCGGTGAACAAGGCCTCCAGCAAATAGGTTTCCGTGGTTTTGCCGTTGGTGCCGGTAATGCCGACGACCGTGGGGCAGCGCTTGTCCGTGCCGTAGTATTTTTGCGCCAGCACCCCGAGGCAGGTCCGGGTGTCCTCGTGCAAGGCCACCTCGCAATCCGCGTTCAAGGCTTCCAGCAACGGCAGGTGGCGGGGCTGGCAAACAACGGCTCCCGGCCGCGCTTTGAGCACGTCCGCCAAGTACTGTTCCGAACCCGGCGCTCCCTCTGCCCTGCCTTTGGGCACGGGCGGGGGCAGGATCACAAAAACGCCGCCTTCCACCACCTTGCCCGAATGCGTCGCAATGGGGATGTGCCGGGCCTCCACCCGAGCGGCGAGGTCTTCAAATGCCACGAACCTGATCATGAAGAACGCTCCTCCAGCCACAATGTGCATTCCCGTTTGCCGTCCGGCCAAGGGCGCCCCGCTTCCGGGGTCTGGCGCACCACAAAGCCGCCCTTGCCCTTGATCACCGGCACAATGCCTTCAGTGGCGAAAATCTCCACGGCGTTGCGCAGGCCCATGCCGGTAACCGCGGGTACAATGGACGAACCGCGCGGCACAGGCGTATGGACGGTTGCCGTGGCGGCGCGCGCTTCAACAGGGGGCGTTTCAGCAAGCGCGCGCGCCGTTCCGGCCGCCTGCCCGCCAGGCTTCTTATCGTTTTTGCGCCCCTTGTCATTGCCCGCCTGTTTGCGCTCCGCTTCCTTACGAGCCACTTCCTGCACCAGAGGGTCGTCCGAATCGGGCAAGAGACCATGATAGGCCATGGTATTCAGGGCCACATGCCGAAATACGGGCGCGGCAATAATGCCGCCGTACTGTACCTTGGTCGGCTCATCCAAAAGTACACAGACAAGATAACGCGGCTCTTCAATGGGAATCATGCCCACAAAGGAGCCCACCCGGCCGGAACCATACTTGCCGCTTTTATCCGCCTTTTGCGCGGTGCCGGTCTTGCCGCCCACAACCAGTCCGGGAATACGGGCTTGTTTGCCGGTGCCGCCTTCCTCTTCCACCACTTCGCGCAGCATGCCGCGCACCTTGTCCATGGTTGCTTCGGAAAAAAGACGTTCCCCGGCGAAACCCGGCGTGGCTTCTTCGCCCAGTGAACACTCCCTGTCCTGGTCCATGACCAGATACAGGGGCCGCTTGATGCCCCCACTGGCCAGGCACAGATAGGCCTGAGCCATTTGGGCCACAGTGGCCGAAAAACTCTGTCCAAAGGAAGCCGCGGCAACGTCTACCTCGCTCCATTTGCCGGGCGGCCGCAAGATGCCTTTGGCCTCGCCGGCCAGCGGCAGACCGGTGCGCTCGCCAAACCCGAGCCGGGCCAGGTAGCCGCCGTATTTTTCCGCGCCCAGCATCAGGCCTATTTTGGCCACGCCGATGTTGCTGGACACGTGCAGGATCTTTTCAACCGGCAGAATGGAATAGGGGTGAGTATCGTGCAGCACGATATTTCTCAGTTTCCACCGGCCCTTTTCACAGTTGATCATGGTGGACGGCTGCACGAGCTTTTCTTCAAGCGCGGCGGCAATCAGGAAGGACTTGATGGTGGACCCCTGTTCCAGCATGTCGCTGGCCAACCGGTTGCGGCGGTCCGCCTGAGGCGTTGCATTGGTGTTGTTGGGATCAAAAAAAGGATACTGAGCCCAGGCCAGAATATCACCTGTGGGCACATCCACGACTATACAGCCACCCCAGCGGGCTCCGTACTTTTCCACGTTCTCGGCCAGGGCTTCCTCGGCAAAAAACTGGACCTGGGTGTCAAGGGTCAACCGGATGTTACGGCCCCGCAGGTCCACCAAAGAACCCGTGCCCGCAGCCATGAGCCTGTTGCCCCTAGCGTCGCGTTCCACCATCCGGGTCACGCTACGCCCGGAAAGCTCGCCTTCAAAGGCCTTTTCCAAACCTTCAATGCCCTTGTCGTCGATATTCACAAAGCCGAGCAACTGTCCGGCCAGATGCTTATACGGATAAACCCGCTCGTACTCGGTTTCAAGAAACACCCCAGGAATGTTCAGGGCTTTGATGCTCTCGGCCGTGTGGTAGTCGATTTTGCGAGCCAGCCAGACAAATTGCTTTTTCTCTTGCAACTGGGCCAGAATACGGGAAACCGGCAGCTTCAGCGCCTTGGACAGAGCCAAGGCCGCCTGTTGCTTGTCCTGAATTTTTGCCGGGTTGGCCGCCACGGAACTGCATTCCACGCTCCTGGCCAGCACGTTGCCGTTGCGATCCATGATGTGGCCGCGCACGCCGGTAACCTGTTCCTTGGTCGTATGCTGCCGCTTGGCCAGAGCCGCGTATTCCGGCCCCATAATAATTTGCAGATGATAAGCCCGAGCCCAAAGCGCGCCCCAGAGTAAAGAAAAGCAGACCGCCACGGCCCAGAGCCGCACCCGGCCCCAGTCCCAACGGCTTTCACGCGGGGCGGCGTTTTCCATTGCCGGTTTGGACGCGGAACGAGTACGTTTATTTTCAGCGGAAGAACGACGGGAAAAGAGGCCGCTCTTTCCCTTGTCTGAAGTCGCGGAACGCCGCCCATGCGCCGAGACTCCGGTCTGTTTTCTACCGGCGGCGCTGTTTGTTCTTCCTGATGTTTTACGGCGTCCGAACACGCGTGTTCCCTGTATAATTATATTTTTTGGAGGGACTCAAACCAGTGGCGCAAAGGTTGTCATCCAGCGATACTCGCGATGGGATGAACGTGAGCTTTAGCACCACTGGCCACACCTCCAAACCTCCCCGGCAGGGGCATGATGCCCCTGCACCCCCATATCCGGAAAACGGCAAAGCCGTTTTCCGGGATTGCGGGGTCAAGGGGGCTCAGCCCTCTTGCGGGGTTTGGGGCGGAGCCCCAATACGAATTAATGCGGCACTGCCGGGGTCTGCCCCCCGTCCGCCTCACTGTCCTGTAGTCTGCGTATCTGTCCCGGCTTGGCCGGACCGAGGCCCATGCGCTCGGCCTTTTTTCCCAGTTCGTGCGGCGAGAGCAAATGCTCGCGCTCAATGCCGAGCTTGGCGTTCAGGTCGGTGATTTGGGCGACCTCACTTTGCAGCGTGCGCACCCGGTAGGCCAGTTTGGTGCGCTCGATATTCAGCCAGACCAGGGTCAGGGCCAAGGCCGCCAGAGTAGTCACGGAAATGATCAGGGCCAGCACCAAGCTTGACTGCCCCGCTTCCGGCGTCTGCTCAGTCATGGCTGATTTTTTCCGCTACGCGCAACTTGGCGCTGCCCGCTCTGGGGTTGGCCGAGACCTCGCTGCCCGAAGCCTCCACAGGTTTGCGCGTCAGCACCTCCAGGCTCGCCTGATGCCCGCAGACACAGTACGGCACATGGCGGGGGCAGCGGCAGCCTGTGGCCTCATTTCGAAAGAAATGCTTCACCATGCGGTCCTCAAGTGAATGGAAGCTTATCACCGCTATCCGCCCGCCCGGCCTGAGCAGGGCCACGGCGTCCCGCAAAAAACGCTCCAGTTCGCCCAACTCATCGTTTACGGCCATGCGCAGAGCCTGAAAAGTGCGCGTGGCCGGATGGTTTCTGGAAGAGGCCCGCCACTTGGTCGGGTACGCCCGCTCCACGACGCGCGCCAGTTCCAGCGTGTTTTCTATGCGCTTCTGAGACCGGGCATCATCAATGGCCCTGGCGATGCGCCCGGCCATGGGATCTTCGCCGTATTCCTTGATAATGTCCTTAAGCTTCAGTACCGGTGCTTCGTTGACCAAGGTTTCCGCACTCTGCCCCCGGCTTCTGTCCATGCGCATGTCGAGCGGTCCGTCAAGCATGAAGCTGAATCCCCGCTCGGCCTGGTCAAGCTGCAAGGAGGACACGCCGATGTCCGCCAGCACAAAATCCAGGCCGTCCCAGCCCAGTTCCGTGACCGCCTCGGCACAGCCGGAAAAAGCGCCATGCCGGGTGTGCACGGCTTCGCCGAATGGGGCCAGACGCTGCCGGGCCAGCTCCAGAGCGGCGGTATCGCGGTCCAGGCCGAGCAGGCGCATGTCTTCCGCGCCTGCCTGCCGCGCTTTACGCAGCATGGCTTCGGAATGCCCGCCAAGGCCCAGCGTGGCGTCAAGGCAACGCCAGCCCGGGCGGGGACTGAAAAAGGACAGCACTTCCTGCAACAGCACCGGCGTGTGCAACGTTTCCGGCGTTCCTTCGGGCAACGGCTGTTTTTTATCGCAAGAGGTCTTCATGGCTAGAATCCGAAATCGATACCGGTTTCGGCTATTGCCTGGGCCACATCGTCAAAATTCTGTTCGAGCACCGGGGCCAGCCGCTGCGGCGCCCAAATTTCAAAACGCGGCCCCTGGCCCACAAGAGTGGCCTCGCCGTTAATGCCCGCGTAACTTATGTGCTCACGGGACAGACGCACCCGCCCTTGGCCGTCCACGGCCATGTCCTCGGCTCCGCCCAGGACCAGACGGCGAAAATCGCGTACACTGCGCGGCGGGTTCTTGATGCGGTTCATCCTGTGCTCGAATTCTTCCCAGTCCGGCAGGGGGAAGCCGACCACGCAGCCGTCATAAGTGGTAAGCACGACGCGGCCTTCGGAACTGCGCGAGAGAAGAATCTCCCTGAACTCGGGAGGCAGTGCCAGACGCCCTTTAAGGTCGGGGCTGCGTAAAAAACGGCCGCGAAAATACATACTGTTGCCTTGGACGGGATTGGAGTCAGAAGCTGACAATCCCCACTTTTTACCACTTTTCCCCACTCATCCCTCATATTTTCCCCTGTGTCAAGGCAAAATAATTCCGTAAAACCATTCTCTCCCTGTCTTTTCAATGCTCCTGCGGGGTTATGGTCCCCTAAACAGCATAACGGGCGCGAAAACCAAAGCTTTCGCGCCCGTTATGCCAAAGATGTATATTTTTATTCCACGGTCAGGCGCAAAAAACGCTTTTTACCCAGTTTGATCACATAGCTGCCGCTTTTCAAAGGCGTTGTTCCGTCTTCACAAAGCGCGTCGTCAACAGACAGAGCCTTCTGGCTGATCAGCCGCCGGGCCTCTCCTCTGGAAGCGGTCAGGCCGGAATCCGTGAGAAAGACCACCGGGCTGGAACTTTCGCCTTCCTTACAGACATATTCCGGCGCATCGTCGGGCACGCCTCCGCCCGCAAACACGGCATTGAACTCCTGCCTGGCCTGGGCGGCCTCCTGTTCACTGTGATAACGCGCCACCAGTTCAAAAGCCAAATCTTCCTTGACCAGCTTGGGATGCTTTTCGCCGCTTTCCACGGCCTTGCGCAGGGCCACGATGGCCTCCAGGCTCTTGTCGGACAGAAGCTCGAAATAGCGCCACATGAGATCGTCGGACAGGGACATGGTCTTGCCGAAAATCTGGGAGGCGGGTTCGTCAATGCCGATATAGTTGCCCAGAGACTTGGACATCTTTTTCACTCCGTCCAGGCCTTCCAGGAGCGGCATGGTCAGCACGCACTGCGGCTCCTGGCCGTACTGGCCTTGCAAGTGGCGGCCTACCAGCAGGTTGAACTTCTGATCCGTGCCGCCCAGTTCCACATCGGTTTTCAGGTTCACGGAGTCAAAGCCCTGGCACAAGGGGTAGAGAAATTCATGGATGGATATGGGCACGTTGCCCTTGTAGCGCTTTTCAAAGTCGTCGCGCTCCAGCATGCGGGCCACGGTGTAGTGCGAAGCAAGGCGGATAAAGTCGGCCGAACTCATGGAGCCCAGCCACCTGGAATTGAAGTTGACCTCGGTCTTTTCCGGATCAAGTATCTTGAACACCTGCTTTTTATATGTCTCGGCATTGGCCATGATCTGCTCTTCCGTCAGGGGCGGGCGAGTGTCGTTACGACCAGAGGGGTCACCGATACGGCCGGTAAAATCCCCGATCAGAAAAACCACATGGTGGCCGAGTTCCTGAAAATGGCGCATTTTCTGCATAACCACGGTATGCCCGAGGTGCAGATCCGGAGCGGTCGGGTCAAAACCCACCTTGATACGCAGGGGCTTTCCTCGCGCGAGCTTTTTGCGCAGATCCTCTTCGTTGATGAGCTCCGCGCAGCCGCGCTTGATCAAGGCCAATTGGGCATCAATATCCACAGTCATCAATCATGCTCCCGTAAGTTTTGCCTACGCGCAAGCTCTCAAACAAAGCCCCTCAAGTCAAGCGCGCCCCATATTTTTCCTGATACCCGCGCGGAGTAAGCATGCGCGCCCCGGACTCCCAGGCCAGAGGAGCCTCGCCCCTGCCCGGCACAATGCGGCTCGCGCTGTTGCCCATAATCAGGATGGTGAACATGTCCACGCTGTCCGGCCGTAATTCCCCAAGCGGAGAAATCCAGACTTCCTGGCCCGGACGATAGGCGTTTTTAACCACCCCCACCGGCGTGCACGGGCTTTTGTACTGGAGCGCCAAGGCCAGGGCTTGTTCCAACTGCTGTGTCCGGCGCTTTGAGCGCGGGTTATACAGGGCCAGCACAAAGTCGCCCATGAACGCGCTTTCCAGACGCTTCAGAATCAACGGCCAGGGGGTAAGCAGATCGGACAGGCTGACGCAGGCGAAATCATGCATCAGGGGAGCGCCGAGCAGGGCGGCTGCCGCGCAGACCGCCGGAATGCCGGGCACAATGTGCAAGGGCAGATCCGTGGCGCACAGGCCCTGCTGTTCCATGATCTCCAGCACCAATCCGGACAGCGCGTAGACGCCGGGGTCGCCCGAGCAGACCAGGGCCGTGGGTTCGCCCGCCAGGGCGGCATCAATGGCCGCCTTGGCTCTGGCTATTTCCCCGGTCATGCCGGTGGCAATAACCCTGCGCCCGGCGCGCCACGTTTCTGGAATACGTTCAATATACCCCTTGTACCCCACCAAGACCCTGGCCCTGTCCAGGGCGGCCGATGCTTCGGGCGCGAGCAAGCAGACATGGCCCGGTCCAAGGCCGACGACAAAAAGGGGAGCGCTCATAGAGCATTTTAACCTTAAAATTTATAGTTGATAAAATGCTCTGGCCTTGTGAAGCGAAGCATAACAAGGCCCACAAGATTGACGTAGGCGGGCTTTGCCCGCCGTTAAGCGACAATCTCAAGCGTAAACTGCTATAGTATATCGTCCGGTTCGCCCTTTGCGGCGGGGCTGTTTTCAGCCGCCGCCTTGAGCGCTTCAATGGCGCGCGCTGCCTCCGGGCTTTCGGCCGCCCTGTGCAAGTCCACATAAAATACCGCCCCGCCGAGGTCCGGGTGACGGGACACCGCGCTTATCTCGCCGCCCCACAGGGATACCAGGCCATGCGCGATGGACAATCCCAGGCCCATGCCCTCATGGCGTTCCTTGGTAGTAAAGAAAGGGTCAAAAATGCGTTCACCGCCGGGGGGCAAGCCGGGACCGCTGTCCGCGACTTCCAGACGGATTTGCCTGGTTTCCGGCATGGCATACGCCCGGATACGGATGCAATGTCGCCGTCCGTCTTTTTTGCCGGACGTGCCGTCCATGACGTGTATGGCATTGGATAACAGGTTGACCAGCACCTGCTCCAACTGGATATCATTGGCCTGTACCAGGGGTAGAAGTTCCGGGATCTCGACCACAAGTTCCACGCCGTGCGCCTCAAGCTGCTGTTGCATAAGGGTCCGCACGCCTTCCACGGCCTTGGGCAGCGACACGGGATTCAGTTCGACCCGCCCTTCCTTGGTTACCAGGGAGCGCATGTGCGAAATGATGCTGCGGATTTTATCCGCCTCGCGCATGATCAGGCTTAGACGCTCCTGGGTAGTTTCCTGTGGCAGTTCGTCCTGTTTTTCCAGCAGCATCTGCAACCCGCTGGCATACAGATGCAGGGCGGACAGAGGCTGATTAATCTCGTGCGCAATACCCCCGGCCAGGGTATTCATGGCCTCAAGTTTGCGCGCCTGCTGTAATTGCTGGTTGACGCGCAGCCGGTTGGTGATGTCCTCAAGCATCAGAATCATGGCCCGGAGCCGCCCCGACTGCCCTTTGCCGGACATGACCGGGCAGGTGACCATACGCATGTGGCGTTCCATGCCGTCTTGGGACACAACGGAAAATTCTTTTTCGTGCCCCTGCCCGTCCTTGAGCGAATCCTTAAAAGGACAATTCGGACAAAACTCGCCGAGTTCCGCCGCCGCCCAGTCGCTGCCGCAACGCAAGAGCCCGCAGATCCTGCGATCCAGGCGAAACCCCTCGCCAAACCACTGGCTGAGACGGGTATTCCCGGTCTTGATGCGCAGTTCCGGGTCCAATAAAGCAATGCCTATTGTCAGATTATCGGTAATAGCCCGATAGCTCTTTTCACTCAAATCCAGGGCTTGCTGCACCCGTACATTGGCGGTGACGTTGAATCCGGCTTCCAATATACAGGCGGTTCCATCAAGATCCGTAAAGGGATGCGAATGTACGCGGAAGGCATGGCGGTTGTCCGGGTGCACCCATTCGGTCACGCTCGGCCGGCCGCGTCCTTTTAAGGACTTGAGCGGAGGACAGAAGAAGCAGGGCGTTTCCAGCCCGCGCAAAACCTTATAGCAAGGTCTGTCACCCGGCACGCCGAAATATTCGGCAAAAACCGCATTGTGATACAACACCCTGTAATTTTCGTCGATCAACGCCACGTAGCAGGGCAGCAGGTCCATGATGCGCCCGAGACGCTCCCGCTCATCCACGCTCCCGGCGGCGGAAAGCGCTTCTCCCAAGGCCGCGATCTGCTCTTCTGCATCTCGGGGTTTTGTCATAACTAGCTCCTTGTTGGGGGGACTCAAATTAGTGGCGCAAAGGTTGTCATCCAACAATACTCGCAATGGGATGAACGTGAGCCTTACCGCCACTGGCCACACCCTCAGACTCCCCTGGCAGGGGAATGATTCCCCTGCACCCCCACACCCTGAAAACAGCTTCGCTGTTTTCAGGAATGCCCGGTCCAGGGCCGGCTAAGCCCTGGCGGGGAGGTTTGGAGGGGCGGAGCCCCTCCATGATTCAGCGTTTGCCGCCCCTTTTACTGTGCGAGGAACGGAAGTTCACCCGCATGGGCGCGTGCGCGATGCCGAATATTTTGCGCAGGGAACGTTCCAGATAGCGGGCGTAAGAAGGCAAAACCCGATCCGCGTCATTGACGAAAAAAACAAAGGTCGGCGGCAGGCTTTCAGCCTGAGTCAGGTAGAAGAACTTGGCCCGCGCCTGTTTGACGATGGGCGGCTGATGACGTTCCAGCACGGTGCTCATGGCCCGGTTCAACTGGCCGGTGGGCACGCGCATCCCGCATTCGCGCCGGATGCTCCGGGCCAGGGGCACGATCTTTTTCAGGTTGTGCCTATTTAGAGCGGAGACAAAGAGCAGCGGCACATGAGGGCAGAAAATCAGGGCTTCCTTGTAGAGTTTTTCCGCCTCCTTGCGCTTTTTGGGCTCAATGAGATCACTTTTATTAATCAAGACCAGAAACGGCGTTTTGCGTTCATGCAAGAGATCAATCAGACGCTTGTCCTGCCCTGCCAGGCCCTCCGAAGCGTCCAGCACCAGCAGGGTAACGTGAGCCTTGGTGGTGCTTTTGAGCGAGGAGTTCACGCTGTAGCGTTCCACGACATCCGTAATCTTGGCCCGGCGCCGCACCCCGGCCGTGTCCACAAAGGTCACGGGCTCGCCGTCAATGTCCATGGTCACATCCACACTGTCCCTGGTTGTGCCCGCCACGTCACTGACAATCATCCGCTTTTCGCCCAGCATGGCATTGACCAGGGAGGATTTTCCCGCGTTGGGCCGCCCCAGCAAGGCCAGGCGCAGGGGACCGGAGTACAGATCAGGCCCGACGTAGTCGTCCGCGGCCGTATCGTCCGCATCGGCGGGATCTGTATCTTCAAGAGATGCGTGTTCCGTGGAGGCGTCCGTTGCCGCGTCCGCAACAGTATTTTCCGCATCATTTCCGTCTTCGACGCTATCCTCTTCCATGACCAGCGTTTCACGCAAGGCGGTCTTGAGGCGTTTTTGCTGTCTGCGCGTCGCTCCGTCCAGCAGGAGTTCCCGCTCCGCGGCCTGTTCCAGCGCTTCATCCGGCAGGGCAAGGAAAAGCCGCTCCCGGATTTCGTCTTCCAAAGCCCGCACATTGTACCCGTGAGCGGCTGACACCGGAACAGTTTCCAGGCCCAGGCCGTGAAATTCCGCCAGAAAGATGTCCTGCCGTTCCGGACCGTCAATCTTGTTCACCACCAGAAGCAGCGGTTTGCCCGTTTTGCGCAGATAGTCGGCCAGATGCTTATCCAGCGGGGTCAGGCCATCCCGGCCGTCCACCACCAGGCAGACCAGATCCGATTCGGCCAGCGCGTCCTTGGCCTGGTCCAGAATATCCTGCTCAAAACCCCGGATGCCTTCCGGGCCTTCCTGTACCCGGGCATGGCTGTCAAGCGTCACTCCGCCGGTGTCCACCAGCAGGAACGTCTCCTTGCCCTTGCTTTTGACCACGCCTTCCATGCGATCGCGGGTCACGCCCGGCCGATCGTGGGTGATGGCCCGGTTGCTGCGGATCAGGCGGTTGAACAGTGTGGATTTGCCCACATTGGGCCTGCCGAGCAAGGCGACTTTTTTGGGGGGCGTCATAGTCATACATCCGACCTATTGCTTGCCCGGCGCGAACTTGACCGTGCCCTTGCCCAGGATGTCATGCAGGTGCACGATACCCTTGACCGCCATGCTGTCGTCCAGCACAGGCAGCACGGTAATCGCCTTCTGTTCCATGATATCCATGAGTTCGGCCACGCTCATGGCCGGGTGGGCGTGCAGGGGATTCCTGGTCATGGCCAGGGCAACGGGACTGTCCATGTCAGCCAGCCCCCGGCACAGGATGCGGCGCACATCTCCGTCCGTAAGGATGCCGCTGAGCCTGCCGCCCGCGCCGGTCAGGATGACCGCTCCGAAGCTTCCCTTGTCCAGCACGGAGAGGGCAATGCCCAGAGGCACGCTGTCCGCTGCCGTGGGAATATTTTCCGCGTGCATGATATCGCTGACCGCAAGGCTCAGGCGTTGCCCCAGGTCCCCGCCCGGATGATTGCGCTTAAAGTCCTTGCTGGTAAAGGACTTGGCCTCCATCAGGCAGACCGCCAGAGCGTCGCCGATGGCCAGGGTAGCGGTAGTGCTGCTGGTGGGCACCAGGTTCATGGCGCAGGCTTCGCGCGGGATGGTGGCGTCAATGACCAGATCAGCCAGCGCGGCCAAAGGGGAATGCAGGCCCGAGGTAATGGCGATGATGCCCGCGCCTATGGTCCGCAGAGCAGGCAGAATGGCGTTCAACTCCTCGGTCTTGCCGGAATAGGAAATGGCCAGCACCACATCACCGGCCGTGACCGTGCCCAGATCGCCGTGCGCTCCTTCCACGGGATGCAGAAAATACGCGGGCGTGCCCGTGGAAGACAGGGTTGCCGCTATTTTCCGGCCAATCAGCCCTGATTTGCCGATGCCGGTGATGGCTATCCTGCCCCGGCAGGCAGCCATGCGTTCGACAGCTTCGGCAAAGGAAGGCCCCACCCGATCCCGCACCGAGGCCAGACCTTCCATTTCTTTATCCAGCACGTCCTTGCCGCGCCTGATCCAGTCGTGTGTCATGAAGATTTGGCCCCCGCGTAGTATTCCTGCAAACTTCTTACGCTCAAAGCGTGCTTTTTGGAACCGGCAATGGCCAGGGCCATGGCCTTGGCCCCTTCCAGGGTGGTGGAATAGGGCACGCCGTACAGGAGCGTATTCTGCCGGATGGACTTGGAATCCTTGACCGTGAGCTTGCCCGAGGCCGTGTTGACCACCAGGGCCACCTCGCCGTTCTTGATCAGGTCCACAATGTTCGGCCGTCCTTCATAGACTTTCTGTACCCTGGTCGCGGGCACATTGGCCTCCGCGAGGAGCCTCGCCGTGCCCGAAGTGGCCAGAATCTCAAAGCCTTGCTCGTGGAAGATGCGGGCCACCGGAGCCACATAGGGCTTGTCCAGGTCATTGACCGAGATAAACACCTTGCCGGACGTGGGCAGATGCGTGCCGCCCGCGAGTTGCCCTTTCATGAAGGCTTCTTCAAAGGAGGGGGCGATGCCCATGACTTCACCGGTGGATTTCATTTCCGGTCCGAGCAGAATATCCACGCCAGGGAATCTGTTAAAGGGGAACACCGCTTCTTTTACCGAAACATAGCCGCCGTGGCGCATGCTTTCCGGCTTCAGATCCTTGAGTTTGGCTCCGAGCATGACCTGGGTGGCCAGCCTGGGCAGGGGCACGCCCGTGGCCTTGGCTACAAAGGGCGCGGTGCGCGAAGCCCGTGGATTGACTTCAAGAATGTAAATCAAGCCGTCCTTGACCGCGAACTGGATATTCATCAGGCCGATCACGTTGAGTTCACGGGCCAGGGCCACGGTCTGGCGCGAGATTTCGTCCAGCGCCTGCGGGGGCAGGTTGTGCGGCGGAAGCACGCAGGCCGAGTCGCCCGAATGCACGCCCGCTTCCTCAATATGCTCCATGATGCCCGCCACATAGGTCTCGTCGCCGTCGGAAAGGGCGTCCACATCCACTTCCGTGGCGTGTTCCAGGAATTTGTCGATCAAAATCGGGTGTTCCGGAGCGCTGTCGCGGAGCACTTCGGCAAAGTAGGAACTGAGTTGGTCTTCGTCATACACGACCATCATGGCCCTGCCGCCCAGCACATACGAGGGCCGGACCACCACCGGGAAGCCGATTTCACGCGCTGCGGCGCGGGCCTCCTGCGGATTCATGGCAATGGCGTTGGCCGGCTGGCGCAGGCCGAGCTTTTTGATCAGAGCCTGGAAGCGCTCGCGGTCTTCGGCCCGGTCAATGGAATCCGGCGAAGTGCCGATAATGGGCACGCCGGCGCGCATCAGAGGCACGGCCAGATTCAGCGGGGTCTGGCCGCCAAACTGCACAATGACCCCGGCGGGCTTTTCCGTTTCCACGATATTCATGACATCTTCAAAGGTCAGCGGCTCAAAATAGAGGCGGTCCGAGGTGTCAAAATCCGTGGACACGGTTTCCGGGTTGGAGTTGACCATGATTGAGGTCACGCCCATGTCGCGCAAGGCAAAGGAGGCGTGGCAGCAACAATAGTCAAACTCGATGCCCTGGCCGATGCGGTTGGGTCCGCCGCCCAGAATGATCACCTTTTTACCGTGCTCGGGGAACGTGTGCCCCTTGCCCTGGCGGTAACTGGAATAATAATAGGAACTCGTGGCTCCCGGCTTTCCGCCGTAGGTCTGCACGGCCTCGGATTCAGGCAGCACGCCCAGGGCCTTGCGGAGCCTGCGCACGTCCGACTTGGGCCGTTTCCACATATCGGCCAGTTGGGCGTCGGAAAATCCCATGGCCTTGGCCCGGCGCATCAGGCTCCTGAGTTCCGCGTTGTCAGCGCTCATGGCGTTGGCCAGGGCAAAATCCCGGACTTCCTTTTCCATGTCGACAATCTGCTTGAGCTGGTTCAGGAACCAGGGGTCAATGGCCGTGGCTTCGTAGATTTCATCCAGGCTCATGCCAACCAGCATGGCCTGGCGCAGGGCGAACACGCGGCGGGAGTTGGGCACCCTGAGCAGGGGAATGAGATCTTCCCGCTCCGGCAGCTTGCCCCGGAAATTGTAGCCCCAGCCGGGCGCGCCCACTTCCAGGGAGCGCAGCCCCTTCTGAAAGGCCTCCTTGAAATCCGCGCCCATGCTCAGGGCTTCGCCCACGCTCTTCATGGAGGTGGTCAACTCGTCCTTGGCTCCGGGGAATTTTTCAAAGGTGAAGCGCGGCACTTTGACCACCACGTAGTCAATTTCTCCGGTGTATTCAGCCAGGGTCCGGCCTTTGGCGCCATCCTGAATTTCATTCAGGGCATAGCCCACGGCCAGCTTGGCAGCCACGCGGGCAATGGGGAAGCCCGTGGCCTTGGAAGCCAGGGCCGAGGAACGGGACACCCGGGGGTTCATTTCAATGACCACCAGTTCGTCGTTCAGCGGGTTCATGGCATACTGGATGTTGGCTCCGCCCACCATGTTCACGGCCCGCATAACGTCTTTGGAAGCCTTGATGATGATGTCAATCTGGCTTTGGGTCAGGCTCATGGCCGGGGCCACCGCGATGGAATCGCCGGTGTGCACGCCCATGGCGTCAAAGTTTTCAATCGTGCAGATGATGATGCAGTGATCCTTGTGGTCACGTATGATTTCTATTTCAATTTCCTTCCAGCCCAGTACGCTCCGCTCAACCAGCACCTCGCTCTTCATGCTGGCCGCCAAGCCCGCCGCTCCGATGGTTTCCAGGTCTTCCATGTTGTAGGCTACGCCGCCGCCCGCGCCGCCCAAGGTGAAGGCCGGACGCAGAATGATCGGAAAGGCGATGCTCTTGGTTGCTTCTTTGATGTCATCCATGTTCCGGGCAATGATCGAGGCCGGCATTTTGAGTCCGATGCTTGCCATGCAGTCCCGGAACAGTTCCCGGCTTTCCGCCGTGGCAATGGTTTTGCTGTCCGCGCCGATGAGTTCCACGCCGCACTCTTCCAGAACTCCGGCCTCGGCCAGCCGCAGGGAAGTATTCAGGCCGGTCTGGCCGCCCATGGTCGGCAGCAGGGCATCCGGTTTTTCCCGCCGGATAATCGCGGCCACAGTTTCAAAATCGATGGGCTCTATATAGGTGCGGTCGGCAAGGCCGGGGTCGGTCATGATTGTGGCCGGGTTGGAATTGACCAGAATAATCTCGTACCCCTCTTCCTTCAGCGACTTGATGGCCTGGGTTCCTGAATAGTCGAATTCAGCGGCCTGGCCGATGACAATAGGACCGGAGCCAATAACCATGATACGTTTGAGATCGGTTCTTTTGGGCATGGGAAACCTTTTTTTGCTGAAGGTTAAATTCACAAAAGCATAAAAAAAAGCGGAATGAGGTGGACTCGTCCACTCTTTCCGCCGGCTTGGCTGGAGCTTTGAAATACCGATACGTTGAGCATGTCACGCAGGGGCGTCGCGTTCACCCTGCCCTTTTCGGGCCTTGCTGCGCGGCGGGCGAACACTATGTACCACGGCCGCGGAAATTGCGTCCGCGGAGCGCCGTGTCCGAGCACAGTTATATAGCCCTAAGCTCTCAGTATTGGCAAGAAGAAATAATCGTCTTGCATTTATAATATGTTACGTTTCAGCTATTTCCCTGCCGGGAGGCGGGCTCTTGCACCGGCCTGTAAATCGTATTATTGAAAAAAGTTAGCCAGGGGGTATACAAACGCCATGAACACGGAACATTATTTCGACATGGTTATTCTCGGCAGCGGCCCGGCAGGCACAAGCGCCGCGTTCCGGGCAGCGGAAGCCGGTATGAAGACCGCGCTTGTGGAGTCGGGCTTTCTTGGCGGCGCCTGCCTTAATGTGGGCTGCATCCCGACCAAGTATCTGCTCGGAGGTACGGCGGTTCTGCCCCTGCTGTCAGTACAGAAAAAATACAAAGTGGCCCAGGGTGACATCCAAATCAGCCTTGAAGCTCTGCAAACCCGCAAGGACCGCTACATCAAGGGAACCCGGCAAGCTCTGGAAAAGCGGCTGCGCGAGGCAGGCGTCACTCTGTTCAGCGGCAAAGGCCTTTTTGACGGACAGCAAAGCCTAAACGTAAAAAGCAAGGACGGCGAGCAGCGGCTCTCTTTCGGCAAATGCATCGTGGCCACGGGTTCCGCCCCGGCCTCTTTTCCCGGCCTCAAGCCGGACGGCGCAACCGTTTACGGTTCGGCCTCCCTGCTCTCTCTGACGCAAGCCCCTGAAAGCCTGATTATTGTCGGCGCGGGAGCCATAGGTCTGGAACTGGGGGAGCTCTTCCATCGTTTCGGGACAAAAATCATTCTGTGTGATCTGGCCCCGCGCATCCTGCCCGGCGAGGAGCCGGAAATAAGCGAGGCCGTGCACGCCTATCATGCGCGCGAAGGCTGGGACATTCACACGGGCCGGCGCATCGAATCGCTAAGCACAGTGGAGGGGCAGTCGGAGATACATTTTGCGGATGGAGAACGCATCCGGGCCGCCATATCCCTGGTGGCCGTGGGCCGGCGTTCCACCACTTCCATGCTGGCTCCGGAAAAAGCGGGCCTGGCCCTGGATGCCAGGGGCTGGCTGGCTGCCGGCGCGGACTTGCGTTGTGCGGAGCACGTATATGCCGTGGGCGACGTTAACGGCCGGGTTCTGTTAGCCCATGCGGCAGACCATCAGGCTCGCTATGCTGTTGACCATGCGGCGGGGAATGCTGTTGCCGAATACACGCCGCCGCCCATGCCTTCCTGCATATACGGAAGCATGGAGGTGATGCGCGTGGGTCCGACCCTCAGGGAACTGCAAGCGGGGAACGCGGCTGCCATTTTCCAGTCGCGGGCGGCCCTGGCCGGTAATGCCATTGCCCAGAGTTACGGACACACCCAGGGCTTTGTCCGCATGCTCTGGCACAATGAAACTATCGTATCCGTGAGCGCTGTGGGGCACGGCGTTTCTCATCTGGTCAGCGCCGCGGCTCTGCTGATCGGAAAAAAAATGCAAAAAAATATGCCATTACCCCTCATCTTTGCGCACCCGACTCTTGACGAAGCTCTCGAATCCGCTATTGTAGCACCCAAGGAAAACATTTGATAAAGTATAGCGCAGAATGTCGTTTGCCTAAGCTTATCTCTAGTAGCATCTGTGGCAAGGGTTTGAGCACACATCCTTGCGGGCATTTCACATGTGAATTGCTCTAAGTATAATTAGGGCTTGTGTTTTTCCTGAAAACAGATAATCTATTTTGGCAGAGAGACTGATTTTTTCGGCAACAAGCCTAAATCATTAATTTTTTTGGAGGAGAGCTCATGAAGCGTTTTACCCTGATGACTCTGGTTTCTCTGATGCTGATGGCCTTTGCTGTTACAGCAATGGCTGCTCAGCCTGTGAATTGCCAGAGTGCCAAAATTAAAAGCTTTGACTTCTTGTTGGACTATTCCGGTTCCATGATGATGAAGCACAAAAAGCTGGACGAGAACAAATTCGTACTGGCAAGAGCTGCTTTGGGCATGGTCAATGATCGGATTCCTGAACTGGGCTACACCGGTTCTATTCACACTTTTGCTCCGACTGGAGAAATCGTTCCCCAGCAGACTTACAGCCGTCCCGTGTTCGCGGCCGGCTTCGCTAAGCTGAAGGACACCTACGAAGTTTTCAACCGCCTGACCCCCATGGGTGACGGCATTGCTCACTGGAGCAAGGTCCTGTACTCCGGTATGCCTGCCCCGGCCGCCGTCATCATCGTTTCCGACGGTGAAAACAACCGCGGCAGCGATCCCCTGGCCGCTGCCCAAGCTGCCATGGCCGCCAACCCGGACCTGACCTTCAACATCATCTCCGTGGCTGACAGCGCCGAAGGTCAAGCGGTGCTCGACAGCATCGCCAAGCTGCGTCCGGAAAGCGTGAACGTTACCGCCGCTGAATTGATTGCTTCCAGCGACGCCGCTGACAAGTTCGTGCTTGATGTATTCTGCGGTGGCCGTCTGGTTCTGCGCAGCGTGCAGTTCGCCTTTGATTCCTCTGTAATCAACAAGGAATCCGCCGCTGTTCTGGATGAACTGGCCAGCATGCTCCGCGGCCGCAGCAGCGCCATCACCATTAACGGCCACACCTGTAACATCGGTTCCGCCCAGTACAACCAGGGGCTGTCCGAGCGCCGCGCCGCTGCCGTTAAGGCCTACCTCGTCAAGCAGGGCATCCCCGCTGACAGCATGGCCACTCGCGGCTACGGCCTGACCCAGCCCAAGTTTGACAACAGCACGGAAGAAGGCCGCCGCCTGAACCGCCGCGCTGAAATCGACTTCCGCTAGGAATCGGTCAACATAACCAAAGGCCCGGCAGGATGCTCTGCCGGGCCTTTTTTCAAATCAGATCATCACATGCCTTACGATGCAGTTCGAATCAATTCTTTCAAAGCCACTCCGCTCTCAACAGCCTGCTTCCATAATGCGCCGGTTCCTTCAAAGCCGCTCCGAACCAACACGGTGCATTCACTCCACTTTATAAGGAATTTCCCCAGATGAACCGTTCTTTTAATTTCCGCATCATAATTGCCGTTTTTTGCCTTGTCATGGCCTTCCCCGCCGTGAGCGCCGCTGCCGCCAAAACAGCCCCCCCCGCCGCTAAAAAAGCCGCCAAAGCCGACTCACCGGAAGAATTGACCAAGGGACTGCACGAATTCGGCTTGAAGCTTGCCGAGTCCTATAATCGTTGCGTCAAAGGCAGCAAGGCCAAAAAGGACATCCTGCAAAATGCCGACGGCAGCTACACCGCCGTGTATCATGAAATCGATCCCCAGAGCATTACCGGCTCTTACAAGGACTCCAGCGACCCCAAAGGGCCCGTGAAATACATCGGTACTTTGACGTATGCAGAAGTCAAATACACATCCACCGCTCCGACCAAGGCCGAGGCTGAAAAGGGCCCCTTTACCGAATCCCGTTCCAGCACCACGGAATTGATCAAGTATGTTAAGGGCAAGTGGTCATATTAGAGCATAAGAACGTGCTTGCCTCATCAACGCCCGGTTCCTGCCGGGCGTTGATGTTTTACGGATTGACGCTTACCCGCCAAACCCGTAAAAAACATCTTTACCTCCGCGCCGCATAGCCACAGCCTCAAGCGTAACATGCCATACTCAGGAGCCGTCATGTCCAGCCGCAATAACGCCCGCCAGAACGCCATTGCCCAAGTTGCCCGTACCCGTCCCCTTGACAGGGATATCAACTACACCAGGGAACCCCTGACCGAAGTTTTCGGTTCGCTCGTTTTTGACGAATATGACATGCGCGAACGCTTGCCCAAGGACGTGTACAAGCGGCTTATGGCCACCATCAATCAAGGGTTGCCCATTGAGCCCGCTATTGCCGATGTTGTGGCCAACGCCATGAAGGAATGGGCCGTGGAAAAGGGCGCCACCCACTACACCCACTGGTTCCAGCCCATGACCGGCAACACGGCGGAAAAACACGACGCCTTTCTCAAACCCGCGGCGGAAGGCCGGGTGGTCAACGAGTTCTCAGGCAGAATGCTGATCAAGGGCGAGTCAGACGCCTCCAGCTTCCCTTCCGGCGGGATTCGCTCCACCTTTGAGGCTCGAGGATACACCGCCTGGGATCCGCGCTCGCCGGTATTCATCAAGGAAAGCCTGAACGGCAGGACCCTGTGCATTCCCACGGCCTTTTGCTCTTACACGGGCGAATGTCTGGACCGCAAAACCCCGCTCCTGCGCTCCACCCAGGCCTTGTCCACCCATGCCCTGCGTATTCTGCGCCTGTTCGGCAACACCACGGCCCAGTATGTGAACACCAGCATCGGTATTGAGCAGGAGTATTTTCTGGTGGACCGCCAATTCTTCCTGCAACGCCCCGACCTGGTCAACACCGGTCGCACCCTCTATGGCGCGCGCCCACCCAAGGGGCAGGAAATGGGCGACCATTATTACGGCTCCATTCGCGGCCGGGTGCTGGCCTTTATGATGGATGTGGAAAAGCGCCTGTTCCGCCTCGGCATCCCGTTGCAGACCCGGCACAACGAAGCCGCGCCCGCCCAGTTCGAACTGGCCCCCTTGTATGAAGAAGCCAACATCGCCACTGATCACAACATGCTGATCATGGAAACCCTGCGCGGCGTGGCCCGCGACCACGGGCTGGCATGCCTGCTGCATGAAAAGCCCTTTAAAGGGGTCAACGGCAGCGGCAAGCACAACAACTGGTCTTTGTCCGATTCCGACGGCAACAATCTGCTCGATCCCGGTGACACGCCGCACGAAAACGCCCAGTTCCTGGTTTTTCTGTGCGCAACCATGCGCGCGGTGCACAACTATGCGCCGCTCTTGCGCGTGGGCACGGCAACGGCCGGAAACGACCACCGCCTCGGCGCGCACGAGGCTCCGCCCGCTATCCTGTCCATGTTCCTGGGCAATGAATTGATGGAGGTTGTGGACAGCATCCGCAAAGGCACCTTGACCAAGGGCCGCAAGCGCGAATTCATGCGCATCGGCGTAACCGCCCTGCCCGCCCTGCCCCGCGATGCCACGGACCGCAACCGTACCTCTCCGGTGGCCTTTACCGGCAACAAGTTTGAATTCCGGGCCGTGGGCTCATCGCAAAGTCCATCTCCGACCATTTTCCTGATCAACACCGCCGTGACCGAGGCCCTGGACACCTATGCCGGTATTCTTGAAGCGGAAGTCGCCCAAGGCACACCCTTTCTGGATGCGGTCAATATACTCCTGCGCGAGGAGTTTGAGGCCCACTCCCCGGTGCTGTTCGGCGGAGACAGTTATTCCGCGGCCTGGCCCAAGGAGGCACAGCGCAGAGGGCTGCCCAATCTCAAAGACGCCGTGTCCGCTCTGGAACGCTTTTCCGACGAAGAGAACATTGCCGTACTGTCCCGCTATGCCGTGCTCACTCCGCGCGAGGTCGTGGCCCGGCAAGACATTCTTCTGGATGAATATTCCACGTCCCTGGTCATTGAAGCCCAGGTCTGTCTGGAAATGGGCCGGACCATCATCCTGCCCGCGGCGCTATCCTGGCAGCGCAAGCTGGCCGAGACCATTTACTCCTTGAGTAAAGTCAGCCTGGAGTCGGCCACGGAAACGCATATGCAGTTGTTGCAGCGCGTGAACCGGCACGTGCGCGATTTCATGATTGCCCTGGACCGTCTTGATGAAGAGTTGCCCCGCTGTCAGGCCATCAAGGGATCGGCGCTGAAAAAGGCTCAGTTCTGCCGCGATCTGCTGGTGCCGGTCATGGCTGCCTGCCGCGCTGAAGGCGATGCCCTGGAGCAACTGGCCGACGACACGCGCTGGCCCTTGCCCAAGTATAGAGAACTGCTCTGGATTTATTAATTTGGCTGTGTGGTAGGAAATGATTGATCAATATCACAACATGCCGTATTTACTATGTAAGAGTTGAATACAGTTAATTTTCAGCGGGTGCTCAAAAACGTGTTAAGCAAAATCTTCTTTTGGGGAATACTCATTTGATACATGGTAGAAAAAAGAGGAGGTTGGCTAATATGTCAAAAGCCTTGTTGCTGATTGACATCCAAAACGACTATTTCGCGGGAGGAAAATCGGAACTTTTTGAGCCGGAGAAGGCGCTTTGCGCGGCTGAAAAGGTTTTGAATATGTTCAGGAAGAATGGTTTGCCCGTCATTCATGTTCAGCATATCAACACAAGGGAAGGAGCGACTTTCTTCCTGCCGAATACGGACGGCGTGAAAATTCACAAGCGATTGGCGCCGTGCGAAGGGGAAAACGTGGTGATAAAACACGCGCCAAACAGCTTTTATAACACAAACCTCAGCGACATAATCAGGGAAAAACAGCTTTCTGAGCTTATTGTATGCGGAATGATGACGCACATGTGTGTTGACACAACCGTGAGAGCAGCCAAAGATTATGGTATACCGGTTACCCTTGTTCATGACGCTTGTGCGACTAAAGATTTGGTGTTGGGCGAGGAAAGATTGCCCGCAAATATGATACAGAAAGCCTACTTGGCCGGATTGAACGGGATGTTCGCTAAGATAATCGTAGCATCCGAAGTACAGTTGTAAAGCTGATGGAGTCAGCCGGTGAAAAATAACTGGCAAGTGGGTGATCAATCATTTGCTACAACACAGCCATTAATTTATACTGGGGCTCCGCTCCAAATTCCGGCATAGCCATGCATATTCCCTGCACGCCCCGCCTGGCGGCCATCCACGACCTGTCGGGCTTCGGGCGCACCTCCTTGATGGTGGTTATCCCCATCTTTTCCACTCTGGGCATCCAGGTCTGCCCGTTGCCCACCGCGGTGTTGTCCACGGGTACCACTGGTTTTACGGATTTTCGCTTCGTGGATCTGACCGAGCACATGCCGGATTTTCTGGCCCACTGGAAAGCCCTGAATCTGCGCTTTGACGCCGTGTACAGCGGCTTTCTCGGTTCGAGCAGGCAGGTGGAAATCGTGGCTGACTGCATTGAGCATTGCCTGAAACCGGGCGGCTTGGCCGTGGTGGATCCGGTGCTCGGCGATAACGGCCAATTGGAACCGACCATGAACATGGACATGGTGGAACGCATGCGCTGGCTGGCCGGCCGGGCCACCTGCATTACGCCGAACCTGACCGAAGCCGCTTTGCTCCTGAACGAACCCTACCCCTGGGCTGCGGAAAAGGACGGCATGGATGACGGCATGCTGCGGGAATGGTTGCTGCGACTTACGGAAGGCGGGAGCGGGGGATTAGGCCCGGAAATCGCCGTCATCACCAGCGTGCCCGCGGGCAACGGACGGCACAGCGCGGTGGTAGCCTACCACAAGGAACAGCACCGCTTCTGGCGGGTGGACTGCGACTATATTCCGGCAACATACCCCGGCACCGGCGACACCTTCACCAGTGTGCTCACCGGCAGCCTGATGCAGGGCGACAGCCTGCCCCTGGCTATGGATCGGGCCGTGCAGTTCGTCACCCTGGGCATCCGGGCCGCTTTCGGGCATAACACGCCGCACCGGGAAGGCATTTTTCTGGAACGGGTCTTAAGCGCCCTGAACGCGCCGGTCACTGCTTCCGGCTATGCCTTATGGGAAGAATGATGGATACAGTAAGCGGCAAAGCGGCGGAACTGCCTATCGGACTTTTTGATTCCGGCGTGGGCGGGTTGACCGTTCTGGCCGCCCTGCGCAAACGTTTGCCGCAGGAGCATTACTGCTACCTCGGCGATACCGCGCGTTTGCCCTATGGCACCAAAAGTTCCAGCACCATTGTCCGTTACTCCCTGCAAGCCACGCAAAAGCTCGTGGAGCGGCGGATCAAGCTGCTGGTGGTCGCTTGCAACACGGCGACCGCCGCCGCCCTGCCGGAACTGCGCAAAGCCTATGCCCCTTTGCCTGTGGTAGGCGTGATAGAGCCTGGAGCCAGAGCCGCCTGCAAGGCGGTCAAGGACAAGCCGGACGGCGGCAAGATCATTGTCATGGCTACGGAATCCACCGTCCAGGGCGCGGCCTATACCAGGGCCATCCAAGCCCTGATGCCTGATGCCGAAGTCACCGGCGTTCCCTGCTCCCTGTTTGTATCCCTGGCTGAGGAAGGCTGGATGAACGGCCCCATTGCCGAAGCCATTGCCGAACGCTACCTCGCCCCGGCCTTGGCCGGAACCCGGCCCGACTGTATCGTGCTCGGTTGTACCCACTTTCCTCCTCTGGCCCAGGCCATTGCTTCGGTGGCCGGTGAGAACGTGGTCCTGGTCGATTCCGCCGCCACCACAGCCGAGGCCGTCGAACAGGAACTCAAACGCCTTGATCTGCTCCGGCCGGATGCGATCGATAGCAAGGGCGGGCACGAGGAAACGCCTTTCGACCGCCTGCATTTTCTGACCACGGACGCGCCCGAGCGCTTTGCCAGAGTGGGCAGTTTGTTCCTGGACATGGATATCGCTCCTGAACAGCTTGAACTGGTCACCTTGTAAAGGACGGTTAAGGGTAGTGCCTCAATTTGGCGTCAGACGAGGAAGGCGCGTTTTTTGTGAAAGGAGTGTACTCTTATGGTCCTCGACCGGAGCAAAAAACGATGCCTGACGAAGTATCACGGCAAACTGAGGCGCTACCCCTCCGGGAAGGATTCACCACCGGCACGGCGGCGGCCGCCGCAGCCCACGCCGCTGTCATCCGCCTGCTCGGCGACAAGGCGCTCGATACGGTTGCCGTTGCCCTGCCGCCTTTTTTAGAAACCCCTGCGCTCCTGCCTGAAACCGATCTTCGCCTGTCTATCCCTATTGTTGCCAACGGCATGGAACCGGGCAGCAACAGCGCTTGGGCAGCCGTGATCAAGGACGGGGGCGACGACCCTGACGCCACGCATGGCGTAAGCGTCATCGTTCACGCCGCAACGCATCCTTTCCCGGCCTCGGCCGGAGCCATGCACGGTCCGGTCAGCCTTGCTTCCGGCCTTTTGCCGCCCGGCCAAGGGCCTGTCCATCTTTACAGCGGCGCAGGCATAGGTTTGGTCACCCTGCCCGGCCTGCCGGTCGTTCCGGGCGAGCCTGCCATCAACCCGGAGCCCCGCAAGCAAATTACCTTTGCCGCTTTGGAAGCCGCGACGCACTATGGCTACTCCGGCCCTTTGCATCTCCTGATCAGTGTGCCCGAAGGGACGGAACGGGCGCGAAAAACCCTGAACGCGCGCCTGGGCATTACGGGCGGCATCTCCATTCTGGGCACACGCGGAACGGTTCGCCCCTATAGCCACGAAGCCTGGAAAGCCACTATCAGCCAAGGGATTTCCGTTGCCTCGTCCCTGGGTCTGGATACGCTGCTCTTCAGCACGGGCAGGCGTAGCGAACGCCTCGGCTTTGGACTGTATCCCGAACTTGCCCCCCAATGCGGCATCCAGGTTGCGGATTTTGCCGCTTTTGCCCTGCGCGAGATTGCCGGATGCGGCTTTGCCCGCATCATCTGGTGCTGTTTTCCGGGAAAACTGCTCAAACTGGCTCAAGGCCTGGAGTGGACCCACGCTAACAGCGCCGAGGCCGATATCGCCATGCTGGCCCAATACTGTGCCGAGTCCGGAGGTTCCGACGCTCTTGCAGCCGCTGTCGCGGCCCTGCCTACCGCTACCGGAGCCTTTGCCCTGATGGCCCGGACTCCGGCCATACATGATGCAGTACTCCGCCGGGTCGGCAGCCGTGCTTTTGCCGTGCTGCAAGCATGGCTGGCCCGCTCCGGCTCCTGTTGCGCTTCCTGTTGCCCTGGGCTCACGCTGTGTGTATTCTCCATGCAGGAGACGCTGTTGTTGCGCTTGCCATAGGGGAGCCCCTAGAGCCTGGAGATATTCATGCCCGCACTCCCAGCACCCATCCATGTTTTCGGCCTCGGCTTGCCTGTGCTTGAAGAGGGCGCCGCCCTGCCCCGCTTCCGCCGCCTCGCCCACCCGGCCATTGAGGCCGCGCAAGTCCTGATCGGCGGCAAAGCGCAGCTTGCGCCCTATGCTGATCATCCGGGTGAAAAGCTCCCTGTGGGCAAAGACCTGGAGAGTCTGTACGCGGCCATACTAGCCAACAGCGTGGAAGGAAAAGACCAGGTGGTCCTGTGCGGCGGCGACCCCCTCTTTTTCGGCCTTGGTTCCCGTCTGGCCGAACACCTCGGGCCGGAATCCCTGCGTATTTACCCCGGCGCCAGTTGCCTGCAAGCTGCCGCCGCTCTGATCGGGCTGCCCTGGGAACAGGTGCGCGCCGTCAGCCTGCACGGACGCCACGACTGGTTCCCTCTGGCGCATGCCCTGCTCAGTACCGCACCGGTTCTTGTGCTCACGGATGCCGCTTCCTCCCCGGCCGACATTGCGACCTGGATGCTGCAACGCGGGTTATGGCGCTATGAGTTGCATGTGCTGGACAATATGTATCAAATGCCTGACGGCTCCATCAGGGCCGCTTCCCATTTACACTTGGGTCCGGAGCAGGCAGAGATCACAGCCTGGGAAAGCAGCAAAGAACCGATACAGCGTGTTGTCCTGATCCGCTCCCTGATTCGACCCCAAGCCCAACCTTGGCCTTTTGGTCTGGATGACGCCGACGTGGTCAAAGAAAACAAACTCCTGACCAAGGCGCCGGTGCGCGCCGCCGCCTTGGCCGCCCTCAGCATCGAGCCCTGGCATACGGTCTGGGATCTTGGCGCGGGCAGCGGTGCGGTCGGCCTGGAAGCCGCCCGCCTCGCTTGGCAGGGCCGGGTGTATGCCGTGGAACGCAACCCGGATCGCATCACTCTTATCCGGGAAAACAGGCGCAAGTATGGCGCGGCCAACCTGGAAATCGTCCAGGGAGAGCTTCCCGCCTGCCTTCCTCCTGCCAGAGCGGGGACCACGGAAGGCGCTGGAAAAAAACCTGTCCTGCCTTGCCCGGAACGTATTTTTATCGGCGGGGGCTTGGGCGGCGATAGCGTAAACGCCACGGAAATCCTGGCCAGAGCCTGGAATGCCCTTGCTCCCGGCGGCCGCCTGGTTGTGGACTGCGTGTTGCTTTCCAGCCTGGAACTGACCAGGGCCGTACTTTTCAAGTTCGGGGCCAAAATCAGCGTATCCAGCCTCCAGGCCAGCACCAGCAGTCCTCTGGCCGGCGACATGCGCCTTGAGGCCCTGAACCCGGTCTTTCTCATTCTGGCGGAAAAGGAAAGGTCCGAAGGAGGCGCTTTATGAGCGATACCGGAACACCCATTCCCGACATGGCCCGGTTGGGCGTAGTCTGGTTCATCGGGGCCGGGCCGGGCGATCCCGAACTGATCACGGTCAAAGGCAAACGCCTGATTGAAGACGCGGATCTGGTTCTGTACGCGGGTTCGTTGGTTCCACCCGCAGTGGTGGCCTGCGCGAAACAAACGGCAACCGTTCTGGACTCCGCCCCCATGACTCTGGAGCAGACCCACGCGCTGCTGCGCGAAACAGCGCTGTCCGGGGGCCTGGTGGCACGGGTGCATACCGGTGACCCCATGCTGTACGGGGCCGTGCGTGAGCAGATGCGTTTGCTGGACGCGGACGGCATCCCCTATGCTGTTGTGCCGGGTGTGAGCGCGGCCTTTGCCGCGGCCGCGGCCGCCAATGTCAGTCTGACCGTGCCCGAGATGGTGCAGAGCTTCGCCATTACCCGTATGGACGGGCGCACGACCGTGCCCGAAGGCCAAAGCGTGGCGGCATACGCGCGTATGGGCGGCAGCCTGGCCGTCTATCTTTCGGCCGAGGATCCGGAAAAGCTGGCCAGGGAGTTGCGCCGGGGAGGCCTTGGCGAAGACACGCCCATACTCCTGGCGCACAAGGTGGGCTGGCCGGATCAGCGTCTGGTGCGCACCACTCTGGCGGCCATGAGCCAAAGCGCCCGCGAGCACGGTTTCGGCAGGCAGACGGTATTTCTGATCCTGCCAGGAGAAAAGGAGGAACAGAGTCCGGCCTCGCGCTTATATGACAGGGGGTTCAGTCACGGGTACCGGAAGGGTTAGGACCTGTTGACGCTACGGCCCTAGAGCCCGCTTTCCCGCTTGACATACTCCACTATTTCCCGCGTCCGCTCCGGCCTGAACCAGCGGATATCTTTGTCCGCCCGGAACCAGGTGAGTTGGCGCTTGGCATAGGCCCGGGTGTTCTTGAACCACAACGCGCGGCATTCTTCCAAGGTCAACTGACCGGTAAGATACCCATACACTTCCGCACAGCCAATGCCTGACCAGCCAGGCGTGTGGGCGTCCGGACAACGCTCCAGAGCGGCGCGGGCTTCCTCCAGCGCGCCCCGCTCCAGCATGGTATCGATACGCCAGGCCAGCACAGGCGTGAGTTCAGCCAACTCCAGGCCTATGCCCACCTTGCAGGAACGATAAGGACTTTGCGGCGAGGCGCGATCGTGCCACCAGGAAAAGGCTTTTCCCGTGGCTTCATGCACTTCCAGGGCTCTGGTAATGCGTTGGCGGTCATGGGGATGGATTTTGGCCGCATAGGCGGGATCGCGTTCCGTGAGCAGCGCGTGCAGGGCCTGACTGCCTTCCTTGCGACAGCGTTCCTGCCAGGCGGCGGCAATCTCCGGCGGGATTTCAGGAATCGGCGCCAAACCCTCAAGCAGGGCCCGGAAATAGAGGCCGGTTCCTCCCACCAATACTGGTACGCGATTCCACGCGGCAATCTCCCGAAGCGTCTCCCCGGCCAAACGGGCATATTCCCCGGCGCCCAGTTTTTCCTCCGTAGCCAGGAAGCCGTATAACACATGCGGGCAGAGAGCGCGCTCAATGGCCGAGGGTTGAGCGGTGATCAGGGGAAAATCCGCGTATACCTGGCGGGAATCAGCATTGACCACACTCAGCGGCAGCGCCTCGGCCAAGGCCAGAGCCGCCGCTGTCTTGCCCGCCCCGGTGGGGCCGACGATGCAGGGGAGAAAGAGGGGAGTGGTCATGTCGTATGCCGGGTCCGTGGGACTAAACACATAGGTGCTGTTTCTGAATAAGAGATTTTACTCCAAGAGCAAGGAACCCGGCCCTTTTTGCGAAGGGAGTGTACTCTTATGGTACTCGACCGGAGGAAAAAGGGCCGGGTGACGCAGCTATTTGGACAAAAGAATTGGCGCTATTTTTCCGCCAGAGGATAGGGATAACCGAACTTTTCCCGCAGCTTGCAATAGATGGGATCCGGCACCAGCCCCCGGATGTCGCCGCCGATTTTCGCCGCCGCCTTGACAATGGTCGAACTGATGTAAAACCATTGATAGTCGGTCATCAGAAAAACTGTCTGGATGTGACGCTTCATCTTGCGGTTGATCAGGGCCAACTGGAATTCGTATTCAAAGTCGGATACGGCCCTAAGGCCACGCACGATCACGGTCGCCCCGATGTGATCGGCGAAATCCACGGTCATGCCGGAAAAGGACTGCACTTCCACGTTGCTGTGTCCGACCAGTACTTCCCTGGCCATGGCCACGCGTTCTTCAATGCTGAACAAAGGGTCTTTGGGCGTATCATTGGCCACCCCGACCACTATCCGGTCAAAAATAGTGCAGGCCCGGCGGATCAGGCTCAGGTGCCCGTTGGTCATGGGGTCAAAGGTGCCCGGATACACGGCTATGCGCGGTTCATGTTCCATAAGATAACCCGTGTCTGACCGTAAGTGCGGTCCGCGAGAAGTTCAAGGGCGGGGTGCGCTTTTTCCGGTTCAAAAGGCTGCTTGGCTTCCACTTCCGCGTTGATGACGGCCCCCGGCTCTACCCAGGCGTGTTTGATCAAGGCGGCAAGGGTGTTGCTGAGCACGTCCAGTTTATACGGCGGATCGATGAATACCACATCATAGGCCTGGGCAGCCCTGCGGGACAGCACTTTTGCCGCTTCTTCCCGCCGGATGGACACGCGGCTGTGCTCAACGCCGAGTAAATCCGCATTGGCGGCAATGACTTTTGCCGCGTATGGGGCTGATTCCACAAAACAGACTTCCGCCGCTCCCCGGCTCAAGGCCTCAAAACCGAGACTGCCGCTCCCGGCAAACAAATCCAGCACCCGGACCGTGGGCCAGTCCACACCTCTGGCCTCCAGCATGGAAAACAGCGCTTCGCGCACTTTACCCATGGCCGGACGAAAGCCCGGCCCGGTGGTGGTCTTCAGGGTTCTGCCCTTGTATGCTCCGGCGATAATACGCATGTCCGTGCCTCGATGAATACAACGCTGTTATAGTATGACAAATCCGTGCGTTAATCCAGTATACGCAAGTACCACTGAAAAAACATAAAACGGGGAAGGTCACCCGCGCGCGGCAGCGACCTCCCCCGTTCAGGCAGAGCCGGTACAGCCCTGGAGCGTGTCGTCACGAGGAGGATTTTTGGTCTCTGCCAAGGAAGAAACGCTTTTTATGGAGGGAGTGTACTCTTATGGTACTCGACCGGCATAAAAAGCGTTTCTGACGCAGGCAGGGGGCAAAAAGACCCTCGTGACGATACGCTCTAAACCTTGGCCGCGGTTCTCAGATCAGCCGCAGCATCGGTCTTTTCCCAGGTAAATTCGGGAAGTTCCCGGCCGAAGTGTCCGTAGCAGGAAGACTTGCCGTAAATCGGACGCTTCAGGTTCAGTCGTTTGGTAATGTGATAGGGCCTGAGGTCGAACACCTCGTTGACCGCGCGGGTCAGCACTTCGTCAGGCACCTGGCCGGTACCCAGGGCAGAGCAGAGCACGGACACGGGCTTGGCCACGCCGATGCAGTAAGCGATCTGCACTTCGCACTTGGGCGCAAGGCCCGAGGCTACCACGTTCTTGGCAATGTAACGGGCCATGTAGGCAGCGGAACGATCCACCTTGGAAGGGTCCTTGCCGGAAAATGCGCCCCCGCCGTGGTGGCCCATGCCGCCATAGGTGTCCTGAATGATTTTACGCCCGGTCAGACCGCAATCGCCCATGGGGCCGCCGATAACGAACCGGCCCGTGGTGTTGATGAAGATTTCACAGTCCGCCGCATTGAACATGTTGGCGGGCAAGGTGGGAATAATCACCTTTTCAGTCACTTCGGCCACCAGTTGGGCCTGAGAGACTTCCGGCGCGTGCTGGGTGGACACGACCACGTTGTTGATCCGCCTGGGAATGCCGTCCACGTATTCAAAAGACACCTGCGTCTTGCCGTCCGGACGCAAATACCCGAGCACGCCCTGTTTGCGCACTGCGGTCAGTTTCTGCGACAGTTGGTGCGCCCAGTAAATCGGGGCGGGCATGAGCGTGGGCGTTTCATCACAGGCAAAGCCGAACATCATACCCTGATCGCCCGCGCCCTGATCTTCGTTCACCACCCGGTCAACGCCCTGGGCAATATCCGGAGACTGTTTGTCAATGGAGGAAATGACCGCGCAGGTCTGCCAGTCAAAGCCCATATCCGAACTGTTATAGCCGATATGTTTGATGGTGCTGCGCACGATTTCGGGCAGGTCAGCGTAGGCTTTGGTCGTGATTTCACCGGCGATGAAGGCCATGCCCGTGGTAACCAGGGTCTCGCAGGCCACACGGGACTCCGGATCCTGCGCCAGGAGCGCGTCAAGCACGGCGTCGGAAATCTGGTCGGCCACCTTGTCCGGGTGCCCTTCGGTCACGGATTCGGAGGTGAAGTAATATTTGCCCTTGGCTGGAATCATGAAATACTCCTTCTCTGATCAAGAACGGGTTCGTAGGGGCTGTTTCTCATTTGGGAACAGCCCCTAGTGCAAATGAATAGACATGCAGGCAAATCCTGCATATCAATAAATCCGCATATAGTTTTTTACTATACTTCGAGTTTGAATCTTTGTCCAGCCTCTAAGGGAACGCTGTCCCCCGGACTCTTCCGGTAAGGGTCGCAACGGCACGCGGGTTGAGTCTCTACAAAGCCGAAAGTCTTTCTTTGATTTGCGTGAAGTTCATCCGATCCACGTTTTCTCTCAGCCAGGCCATGAGCCCATCGTCAGATTCGTATTCGTAGCTTTCAAGCTCTGTCATGGCCGTGTCCACCGTATCCATGTCATAAGCTTCACAGGCCGCCAGCAGCCTGTCCAGCACGCCCTTGTCCGGCCGATCCCGTTTACGCTTCGGGTTTATGGAGTCCATTTGCCGGAACATGGCATCCAGGTCACTGACAAGTTTTTCAACGGCTTCTATAAAAGCGGCGTTGTTGGCCGCCACAAAGTCATACTTTCCTTCCTTGGCCGCCTTTTCCAGGGCTTCCGCTTTTGCCCCCACCATTTCCGCGCAGATACTCCGGCTGGACCCCTTGATCCCGTGCACCATAATGGCGTAATCGGCCAAATTGTCCTTATTTACTCCTTTGGCCCGCTCAAGCAGGGGAGGAGTGTTGGCCACATAGGAGCGCAAAACGTGCAGGTAAGACGCTTCGTCACCGCCAAAGCGCTTTACCCCCTTGCTCATATCCAGTCCGGCAACTTTCTTGCCGAGCGTCCGCCGGTCGATTCCGCTCCTTCTGCTCACAACAACGCGCCTGTCCCGCCCTTTGCGGAGATTCAAGGCCATTTGTCCTTCCATGTGAGTGCGTTGTCCGGCCAGCGACGCTTCCAGATCTTTATCCCGCACCCATTGCCGGACAATGGCGTCAAGGCGGGCAATTTCAATGGGCTTGGGCAAAAAAGCCTGGAAACCCTTGCTCAGGAATATTTCTTCGTTCCCCACAATGGCGTTGGCTGTAAGGGCGATGATTGGTATGGTCCTGGCGTATTCGGTGCCTATTTCCTCCCGGATGATCCTGGTGGCTTCTATCCCGTCCATTTCGGGCATCATATGATCCATGAACACGGCGTTGTACCGGACTTTTTCGGCACGAATGGCGTCAATGGCCTGTTGGCCGCTGGTTGCGGAATCGACATGCATGCCATACGGTTTCAACATGCCCTTGGTCACATCAATGTTGGTCTGCACATCGTCCACCACCAGTACCCGCGCGTAGGGCAGACTGATCCGCACCAATCGGGAGTTTTCGCGGCGTTTCTGGTCGGAAAAGCGGAGACCTTTCAAACTGCTCGCCACTTCCGGGCCGATTACGGCGTCGGTCACGAACGTTTGCGGGAAGCGCACCGTGAAAACGCTGCCCTTGCCGTATTCGCTTTCCACGGAGATCGAGCCGTTCATCAACTCGACAATCCTTTTGGTGATGGGCAGCCCCAGGCCGACTCCCTCTATTTTGCGGTTGAGCTCCTTGTCCATCTGGGCATATTCGAAAAACAACCTGTCCAAATCCTTGGGCCGGATGCCGATGCCGCTGTCCCTGACGCGAACGGTCATCCACACCGCGTCGCCTTCCGAGGCGCAACTCACGCCGAGCTCCACGATCCCTTCTTGGGTATATTTGAAAGCATTGGACAAAAGATTGTTGAAAATCTGTTTGATCCTCAATTCGTCACCGTAAAGACGCACAGGCAAATTCTCATCGATGTCAAGGATGAAACGAATGGGCTTTTCGCCTCTGTGCATGGCGCTTTGGGTAATGGTATCGTTGATCAGGCTGGGAATATCGTACTCACTGGGGGCAAGCTCAAACTTCCCCGCCTCTATTTTGGAAATATCCAGGATATCATTGACCGTGCTGAGAAGGGTTCTGCCGGCATTGGATATCTTTTCAAGATTCAGCCAGCTCTCTCCTTTTGTCTCTCCGGATTCCAGAGCCAGTTCGGACAAACCGATAATGGCATTAAGAGGAGTACGCATTTCATGGCTCATGTTGGCCAGAAAGTTGCTTTTGGCGCGGTTGGCCTTTTGCGCTTCTTTCAGCGCGGCCTCGAGTTCCGCCTGCAACCGGATCATTTCCATGACATTGTCGTTGCGCAGCAGAGCGTTGACGATCAAGAGGCCGCCGGAGCGCAGGATCGCTTGTTCGTTTTCGGAAAACAGCCGTTCACGGTGGCAATCGTCATACCCGATAAAGCCCCAGAATTGATCCCGCACAAATACCGGCGCCACAAAAATGGATAATATACCTTGCGCGGAAAGCTGCGCCTGTACTGTCGAAGACATGTCGCGCACCAGGCTGTTAATGCAATGCCCGCTCGACAGCGTTTTCTCCCATCCCGGAATGCGTTCGCTGTACGCGATATTCATTGTAAAATCATTGTCCTGTTGCGGCTCGGCGCCTTCCGACCATTCATACAATTGGGCGCAGTAAAGCTTGCCGTCAGTTGTGTAATTTTTCCAGACATACACGCGGTCAGCGCTCGCGGCCTCGGCCATCATGCCCATACAGCGATACAAGTCGTCCCCAAAGGCCTCGGATTCCGGCTGGAGCAGAATAGCGGCAGCACGGTTCATCGCATGCAGCATATGGTCCCGCTGCTCGATTTCATGCATCATTTGTTTATGTTCACGCAAATCCCTCATATATCCCGCGACAGCGTAGTCGTCTCCATACCTGACGCGAACAAGCGTGATTTCCGACGGCATCGGTGTACCGTCCGGCAGTTGGTGCATCCATTCAAAGACGTATTTGCCCTCTTTAAGCACTCTTACGTTATTCATGGCGATCTTTACAAAAGAAAGCTGGCCGTCGGGCTGATATTCCGGCGAGAGGTCGTAAAACCGGTCTATATACTCCTGTTTACTTTGCAGCTTGAATACCTTGAAGGCTTCCTCATTGCAGTAAAAGATACGGCCGTCCCTATCCCATAGTTGCGAGACCAGAGGCGTCGCATCCAGCAAAAGCTTCGCGTGCTCATGGGCCTCGCGAATTTTAAGCGCTTGCTCGTAGCGGTTCACAGCGCTGATCATCATCAAACTCGCGGAACGCAGGATGTTGACCTCATCCTCTGTAAAGGCGCGCTCCTGACAGCAGTCGCCAAAGCTGACAAAGCCCCAGAAATGTTCCTGTAAATGCACCGGGATTATTAAGAGGGACTTTATGTCGTGGCGTTTCATCAAATTCTGTTCATGCCGCGACAGGCCGGAGAACGGTCCGTTTATGCATTCACTCCGCAAAAACCTGTCTTCCCATCCAGGGCTTGCGCTATATGGACGCCGTATCTTGGTACGAATGAGCTTTCCTTGCCGGCCGACGCTGTTAACCCAGGCATAATGCCGGACATAGTAAAGGGCGCCGGCTATCGTCTCGTTGCGCCAAATATGAATACGGTCAACGCCAACGCAACGGCCCAGGAGTTCCATGCCTTCGAGGAGCGATGCCTCAAAGCCTCTCTCGTTCTCCGTGGCAAGCAGCACGGACGCCGCGCGGTTCACTGTCTGGAGCAGCGCGGCCTGCGCGTTGCGGTTTATGGCGCTGACCATCATCAAGCCCGCGGAACGCAGAATGTCAACCTCGTCCTCCGTAAAGGTACGCTCCCGACGGCAGTCATCAAAACTGAAAAAACCGTAAAACTGCCCCTGCAAATAGAGTGGTATCGCCAAAAGGGACTTCACGCCCTGAGGCTTCAGTATGGCTTGCTCCTGCTGCGTCAGGCTGGAAACCGGCCCATTTATATATTCATCCCGCAAGAATTTTTTCTTCCATTCAGGATTCTCGCCATAAGGGCGCTCCATAATGGGCTTTTCCCACCGGGCGACATCGCTCAGCCAGTGAAACTGACTGGCATAATAAAAAACGCCGTCGATCGTCTCGTTGCGCCAAATACAGATACGGTCAACGGCCACGCAGCGGCCTATGATTTCCATGCCTTCCAACAGCGAGGCCTTGAAATCTTTCTCGCCCGCCGGCGCAAGCAACACAGCGGCCGCGCTGTTGACCGCATGCAGCAGTTGTTCCTGGTGCTGTTTCTTCGCTTTGGTGTGGCCCATCTTTTTGCCTCCCCTCGCCCTTTTAACTGCATAACGTACATTACAGGCATTGACCAGTCCCTGTTTTTACTGCTTCTCCAACAACTTGGCGGTATTTAAAATGAAACGGCTCCAGACCATCAGATGGTCTGGAGCCGTTTTTCGGGTATGAGGGGTGCAGGGGAAATCATTTCCCCTGCCGGGGGAGTCTGAGGGGGCAGAGCCCCCTCAGGAATTAATAGTTCCAGCCCCTAGAAACCAAAACCGTCGTCGCTGGCGCCGGAAGCGCCGAAGCCAAAGGTGTCGGGCACGGCGTCGGAAGAAAAACCGGAGTCAAGATCCGCAGCAGCGGCGTCTCCACCTTCAGCGGCTGCGGCAACCGCGCCGCCTGCGGCAGCAATGGAGCCCACCGCGCGGGTGACGATATCCTTGACGCTTTTCTCGATTTCCTTCTCATCAATGGCCACTTTGCCGTCAAAGGCAGCCAGCTTTTCCTTCAACTCGGCCACTTCAGCGGCAAGAGCCTTGTTCTTTTCCTCAAGCTGGGCCAGCTTGGCTTCAAGGTCTTCGGCCTTTTTCTTGAACGGGGTCAAGGCCTTGATTTCGGCATTGGCCGCATCCGTGGCCGCGTTGGCTTCATCAGCCTCGGCTTCCTTGTCTTCAGCCAGTTGTTTGGCGGCTTCCACGGTTTCAATCAGCGTGTTGATGCCCGCCAGTTCACGCTCCGGCATGGGCGGAACGGACAGGTTGTCGCCGAACTTGCGTTTCTGCTCGCCCACCCAGGTGTCATAGCTGATGTGTTCGTCGAACTCGGCCTTCATGAAGTCCGGGTTCAGGGAATAGAGCCAGCCTTTGACCATCGGACTTAAGGCCGGACGGCAGTCGTCGCACACGCTGCGGCCTACGGCATAGCCCATAAAATCAAGCACATCCTCGCCGCCTTTACCGGCTACCACGCCAAGGGCGGTTTCCATGGGAAAAACTCTGCGTCCTTCATCAGACATTGTGAGCCTCCTAGTCGAATCCAAATTCTGTATCTCTGGAAGGTGCGGGCCGTTTGCGCCACACCCTGGTTCATTTGCCGAAAATAGTTTCTACCGGACGGCCTGGCGTCCCATATACCGGATATAGGTGATCACCGCAGTCCTGTATACCAAGTGCCCCAGCTTGGACCAAGGCAGATAGGCGATGAGCATGAATACCGACACCAGGTGCAGGTAGTACACCAGATAGGTAAGCACAGCCCAGTCGGCCAGACGGAAGAACTGGGTAAACATGCCGGTCAGAGCAACCACCCAGATCACGCCGATTAAGTACCAGTCATAGAAGTTGGAGGTCTGCTTGGCCGGGTCCAGCGCCTTGCGGCGCAGGGTCAGCAGGGTCAGCCCCACCAACAGGAGCACCATACCGATCTGGGCCAGAATCTTGATCGGATTGATGAGGGGCAGCGGAGTTGAAATGTAGATGAATTCCAGGCCCGGTATTCTTCCTCCCCAGTGGCCCAGCGCAATCGTGCCGGTCACAATGGCCAGGCTTATGAAGCCGAAGATCAGACACATGTGGCCGATCTTGCGGCACTTCTTTTCCTCGGCGTCGCCGCATTCGGCAAACTTGCTGTGGGGCAGAATTTCCAGGAAGATGACCTCAAGCAGGCAGGTCAGCAGGCCTTTCTTCTTGCCCAGCATCATGGTCGTGCCCTGCGGGCCGACGGCCGCAATCAGGTTTTTCACTCCCTTATAGAAGGAGACCAGCACGAAAATGGTGACCAGGATGAACAGCGGGTCAATGGTATAGTCGCCGTAGAAGACCTTGCCCGGCACGACGGTGCCGGTGGGGAAGATGCTGCCGCCGCCGTACCAGCCGCCGAAGTTGACCGCGGCCATGATGGCCCAGATAACCGCGAAGATCACGGCCGGAATGCCGATCAGCATGGGCAGGCCCTTGGCCGAGCTCATCCAGCCGCCTATGGCCGAACCGGGAATCAGCTTCTGGTAGGCCATGTTGCGCATGGCTGACATCAGATCCGCCGGTTTTGCGCCGCGCGGGCACAGGTCGGAGCATTGTCCGCAGTTGTGGCAGAGCCACACATCCGGGTCAGTTTCCAGCTTGTCCTTAAGACCCCACTGCGCCCAAATCATTTCCTTGCGCGGATAGGGATCGTTGGCGGGCGAGATGGGGCAGACCACGCTGCAGGTAGCGCACTGGTAGCACTTTTTCAGCGACTCCCCGCCGGCCGCCTGCAGTTCGCGTATGAACTGAACATCCGGTTCTATGCGTAAAGGTTGTGCCATGTTCCATCTCCTCCTAGTAGCCCTTGAACGGGTTGGGGCCCTTTTCAAAGATCATTTTCATGAACTTATCCACTATGGCGGGCACGTCATTGTATTCGTCGATCGCCATCTGGTATTGGGCCACACGGTCAGGTTCAATGCCAAGACGGTCAAGGGTTTCCGCGATGTTTTCCTTACGGCGGTTACAGATTTCAGAACCCTTCACAAAGTGGCACTGGTAATCATCACCGTATTTGCAACCCATGAGCATGACGCCGTCAATGCCTTTGCTCATGGCGTCCGCGATCCAGATGGCGTTGACCGAACCCAGGCAGCGCACCGGGATGATGCGCACATAGGGGCTCCAGGGTTGGCCGCGCATGGCCGCCATGTCAAAGGCGGGCAAGGCGTCGTTTTCGCAGGCCAGAATCACGACCCGGGGGCCGCCCTTGTTCATGTCATCCGGTACTTTGATATCCCGGATCATGGACCCGATCTGGTCAACGTGATAGTTGTCAAAGGAGATAACCCGCTCAGGACAGGCTCCCATACAGGTGCCGCAGCGACGGCAACGCGAGGGGTTGGGCTTCGGGGTTCCTTTTTCGTCATCATCCAGAGCGCCGAAGGGGCATTCTTCCGTACAACGCTTGCACTGGGTGCAGCGGGTAAAGTTGAATACCGGGTAGGAAAGGTCGCCCGAACGCGGGTGCACGGCCACGCCCCTGTTCACGGACTCAATGCACTGAATGGCCTTCAGGGCCGCGCCGTTGGCGTCTTCCAGGGCCGCGTCCAGGGTCATGGGCTGGCGCACGCAGCCTGCCGCGTACACGCCCGTGCGCCGGGTTTCATACGGGAAGCAGATGTAGTTGGAATCCGCGTAGCCGTCAAACAGCGAGAGATCCGGGAAGGCCGGACCCTGGCGATAGGCAAACTGCATGATCGGTTCCTTGGCCGTGCTGGGCACGATACCCGTGGGCAGGACCACCATGTCCACTGCCAGTTCAATGGAGGCGCCGATCAGGGTATTGTCCGCGCGCACCACCAGGCTGTCGCCTTCGACAGCCACTCCCCGCACATCGCCCTTGGTGAGCATGATCGAGGGATTGTCCTGAGCGGCCTTGTAGAAACGCTCATGCACGCCCTGCACTACCATGCTGTCATAAATGATGTAGGCCACGGCGTCATCGGCCAGATCAGCCACGTATCCGGCCTGCTTCAGGGCCACCACGCTGCTTACGGCGTTGCTGTAAGGCAGGTGGCGGGCGCTTTCCATATCTTCATAGACAAAGGGCTTTTCCTCGTCGGCGCTGGGGTCTGAAGCGGCCACGTCCGTGGACTTGGGGGGGTAGGGTGGTTCCACAGGCTCGTCCGGCTCGGTGGGAAGGCCCGCGTCGCAGGATGCGCACATCTTGGTGTCCAAAAGAAAGGCCACGCGTTTGGCTTTCAGTTCACCTTTCTTGGCCATGAGTTCAAATTCCGCGCTCGTGACCACGTTGGGGGAAATGCCGTAGCCAAAGGGCGCGAGAAACTTGTTGTCCAGCGGCTGCCAGCCCGTGGCCAGCACGGCCGCGCCGACTTCCACGTCCTGCGCGCCGGAAGGACCGCTGATGGTCGCCAGGTATTGTCCCGGCGCTCCGGCCAGGCAGGTCAGGGTACTGCCCTTGCACACGGTGATGTTGGAATCGCTTTCAAGCTCGGCGATCAGGCCTGCAAGATCCAGATCGTGGGCCTTTTCGTGCGGGGCTTTCAAGGGGATAGTCTTGAGGAAGTTACGGGCTCGTCCGCCAAGCTCGGTTTCCTTTTCTACCAGGGTAACCGGAGTTCCGGCCCTGGACGCGGCCAGGGCCGCGTTCATCCCGGCAAACCCGCCGCCGAGCACCAGCACGCGTTTGGTGCTGTTCAGGTCTTCAGGGTTGGGATTGTTGGTCTTGGAAAGCTTGATGATGCCCATGTTGACGTAATCGACAGCCATGAGCCTGAGCAGATCCGGCGCGTCGCCCGCTTCCAGGGAGCCTTCAAGCGGGGAACCGTCCGGGTTTTGGTAGGCCATGACGCAGCCTTCACGCAGGGAGATGCGCTCCACCTGCACGCCTTCAAAACGGTACAGATCCCAGTCCACCCTGGCGGAGGCGCCGCACAGGGCCACGCCGTCAAGCTCGTTTTCCTCTATATCGGCCTCGATTTCCTTACGGGCCGCTTCGTCCGCCAGTATGGGGAAGATTTTCACCACCAGGGCAAGGTCGCTCCAGCGATTTTCCACCCCTTCGGCCAGGGCCTCAACGTCGAGGCCGCCGCCGATGGCGGACTGGTCAAAATATACGCCTATTTTTGTGGCCATTCTGTGCTACCTCCCTCTCACCGTTTGGATCGCTTTCATGGCGGCGCTGGTGCCGGACTGGGCGGAGCGCATCACGTCAAGCGGCTGCCTGGCGCATCCGGTGGCAAAAATGCCCTTGTCCTCGCCGTCAACCACAAAACCGTCCGCATCGATGGTCACGCCGTAAGGGTTATCATCGGCAGCCAGACTCGGCTGCATGCCGGTGGCCAGGACAACCAGATCATGGCGGTATTTTCTCTTTTCGCCCTTGACCGCATCTTCAACCTCAAGGATCACGTCACCGCCGGCATCCGCTTCCACCGCGGCCACTTTGCCCTTGATCAGGCGCAGCTTTTTGTCCTCGGTCACTTTCTTGCGGAAATTCTCATACCGGCCCGGCGTTCTGAGGTCGATGTAGTAAATCGTGATTTCGGCGTTGGGGTACTGTTCGCGCAAGTACTGGGCCTGCTTCAGGGAAGCCATGCAGCAAATGTAGGAACAGAAATTCAGGTGGTTCTGATCCCGTGAGCCCGCGCACTGCACAAAAGCGATGGTACGCGGCGCCTTGCCGTCCGAAGGGCGTGTGATGACGCCGCTCGTCGGCCCGTGCGGAGAGGCCAGGCGCTCCAGTTGCATATTGGAGATGCAGTTGGCCACCGTGCCCGCGCCCAGGTTTTCCAGCCGGGTGACATCATAGGGCTTCCAGCCTGTGGCCAGCACAATACTGCCCACATTCAGTTCGATATCTCGCGCTTCTTCGTTCATGTTCACAAAGGCGCTTTTAGCCACCTTGATCTGGTCCTCAGGACTCAGGTTTTCCTTATCCAGTACGTAGCGGGAAGGGAAGGCAAAGGGAGCCGAAAGATACAGGCTCTTGCGCGTGGTCATGCCGAACTCGAACTCGCTCGTCACTTCGCCGTTCAAGGAAGAGGCCAACAGCCCGAGGTCGGCGCTGTTCGGAGCGGTATGGCGGGGCTCAAGATGCACCTTGACCGTGTAGTCGCCTGCCGAGCCTGTGACTTCCTGCACTGTGGCCTGGGTGAAAAATTTGATCCTGGGGTTTTTCTTGATGCGCTGGAATTGAATTTCCAGGCCGCACGACGGGGGACAAAGCTTGGGAAAATACTTGTTAAGCTGTGCAACCCGGCCGCCAAGAAAAGGGCTTTTTTCCACGATGAACACATCATAGCCGACCTCCGCGGCTTCAAGCGCGGCTGTAAGACCGCTGAATCCGCCTCCGACGACGAGTATGGCGTTGGACATCTCGGGTATCCTCCCTGTTAGGGGCCTTAAATAGCGGCCATGTGCATGGCCGATGGTGAAAGGGCTGAAAAACGGCCCAAGCCCGGACAATAAGCGAACACAGTATGGCTTTTACGGCTGATCCGCTCCACTGTCCCGGCTCAGGCCGTTTTTGGTCGGCGCGCGTTTTTTGAGTCCGGCTTACGCCCGGACAAAAAAGGACACGGCCGCAAAAACACGACTACGCCGCCACGGGCGACGCAAAACCTGCGGGAACCGGTTTCCCGCCAAAACGGTCTTTATGAGTTTAAGCAGTTTCTCTGCTTGTGTAAAAAACACAGGTTCGGGCAAAAGGCGGGGGGCATGCCGGGCATGCCGCCCGCTTCCATCAATTACTCAGGGATAATCTGATAGTAGGGCTTTTTGAAGATGTCGGTCTTCTTGCCCTTCACATCATACTTGGAGTTTACAAAGCACTTCCACTTGGAGTCGTCAAGGCCCATGAAGTCGGCTCTGTAGTAGAAGCCGGGGTAGCGGGATTCCTGACGGAAGTCGATGTGCTGCATGTGCAGGCGCACGGTCCACAGTCTGTGGTAGTTTTCCCAGCAGCGCAGCAGTTCGTGCAGGTCGCGGGCAGCCAGTTTCAGGCTGTCTTCTTCCAGCATTTTCAGCAGGTGGAAGCCGGTCTTCAGCAGAGCCTCGGACGTGGTGTAGTAGGTGCCGACGCCACCGCCGTATTCATCGGTGCACTTGATGAGGCGCATCATGAAGTTCTTCGGGGAGATGTAGTTCGGGTTCACCACGGGGTCCGTGGAAGCGGACTTGCCTTCCATGTAGTTGTAGTACGGACGGTAGATAAGCTTCTTCAGCTCGTCAGCCGTTTCTTTGATGGCCGGCTTATAATCCTTGTGATCCACGCACCAGCGGACCATCTGCTTGCCGACGATACGGCCTTCAGCATGGGAACCGGAGGAGAACTTGTGGCCGGAAGCGCCCACGCCGTCGGCGCAGGTGAACAGACCGTTCACGGTGGTCATGCGGTTGTAGATCTTGCCGTTGTCAGCCTTGACCTTGTAGTCGGCGGGAACCCATTCTTCGTCCGGTCCGGACACCCAGATGCCGCAGCAGCCGGAGTGGGAGCCGAGGAGATAGGGCTCGGTGGGCATGATTTCAGAGCCCTTTTCTTCGGGCTTGATGTCCATGGCGGCCCACAGGTTGGCCTGGCCGACGCACATGTCGAGGAAGTCTTCCCAGGCTTCGGACTCAAGGTGCTTCTGCTGCTGGGCGTTGAGCGTCTTAAAGGTGTTCTGCAGGGCAACGTCGGTGGCCATATAGATGGGGCCGCGGCCTTCGCGCAGTTCACGCAGCATCATGTGGTTACGCAGACAGGTCGGGATAACGTGACCCTTGGCATAGCCGCGATCTTCGTAGGGCTTGAGCATGGCGCGGTTGGTTTCGCAGTAGTCTTCGCCCTTGTAGTTGGTGGCTTTGGCTTTGAAGAGCAGGAACCAGGCGCCGACCGGGCCGTAACCGTCCTTGAAGCGGGCGGGCACGAAGCGGTTTTCCATCATGGTCATTTCAGCGCCGACCTGAGCGCACATGGTATACGTGGAACCGGCGTTCCATACGGGATACCAGGCGCGGCCCATGCCTTCGCCAGTGGAGCGGGGCCTGTACACGTTCACCGCGCCGCCGCAAGCGACGACCATGGTGTTGGTCTTGAAGATGTGCACTTCGTTGTCACGCAGGTTGAAGCCCACGGCGCCGGCAATGCGGTTGTCCACATTGGCGTCGAGCAGAAGCTTCACGATGAAGATACGCTCCATGATGCGGGCTTCGCCCAGGGCGTTCTTCGCGGCTTCGGCCACGATGCATTTGTAGGATTCACCGTTGATCATGATCTGCCAGCGGCCGGAGCGCACAGGCGCGTCGCCCTTGCGCAGGGACTTGCCGTGCTCCTTGGCCTGACCGCCGTCCAGGTTATGATCGCCGTCCTTGATCCAGCAGGGCAGGCCCCACTCTTCGAACAGGTGAACGGAGTCGTCAACGTGGCGGCCAAGGTCGAAGATCAGGTCTTCGCGCACGAGGCCCATAAGGTCGGTGCGGACCATGCGCACGTAGTCGTCGGCATTGTTCTGGCCGAGGTAGGTGTTGATGGCGGAAAGGCCTTGGGCCACGGCGCCGGAGCGCTCGAGGGCAGCCTTGTCAACCAGCATGATCTTCAGATCGGGAGCAAATTTGTCGGCCCAGCGAACGGCTTCGAAAGCCGCGCCGCAGTTACCCATACCGCCGCCGACCAGCAGAATGTCGACCTGATGTTCTTTAACGGCGGGTTCAGCGATGGCAACGCCTCTCGGGCTTTCCTTCACAGGAATCATCGGCATGTTCGTATCTCCTTAATAGCAAATGGTTGCTTGTTCCACTGGCCGGACTAGATGTTGTCGGCCCAGGACTTTTTCATGTCGGCTTCACCCATGTCGAACTTCTTGCCCAAAGCGGTCGCCGGTTTACCCAGAGCGGTTTCGGTGAAAAGAAGTTCGTTTTCCAGATCCGTGGGTTCCGGCTTGCCGTCAAAGGGCTTGATGGAACCTTCCGGAGTGGTGCGGATGGGGAACTTGAAGCGCTTGACATCGCCGCTGCGGAACTTGACGGTCCACATGATGGAGTCAGCGGAACGCATGGGGATACAGGTGCCGCCCATGGGAGCAAAGTCAGCGTAAGGACGGGCCGTGATAGCGCCCTGGGGACAAATTTTGACGCAGGAGTAGCATTCCCAACACGCATCCGGCTCTTGGTTAAAAGCCTTCATCTCCTCGGAATCAAGGATCATGAGGTCGTTGGGACAGATGTACATGCAAGCGGTCTTTTCGCCACCCTTGCAGCCATCACACTTGGACGGATCGACAAATGTCGGCATACCTTGTCCTCCAACTGGTAATTAAAGGTTAACCTTGCGATGGATCACTGGAACAACATCAGGCTGGAAAAGCAGCGCCTTAATAAGCACGGCTAGTTCTAGCCGTGCTTCGGGGCGCGCGTGCGCCTGATTCAGAAAAACGCTTGTGCGGAAAATAACAAGCCTCCCTCCGTGGTGTCAAGACAATATTCCACCATACACGGTTACTTTGCGATTTTTCTTGCGAAGAGGCACGTTTCAGGCTAGGGAAACCTGAAGTAAACCATTTTTCGCCGCAAAAAATTTCACTATCCGAGTTGCCGTTTCCGGACGGCGGCTTGCTGGAGTTCCCCGTTTCCATGAATGACGACAGAAAAAAAAACGGAGACAGGCCTGCCAAGGATGCGGCCTCCTCCGCACCGGGCCGTCAAGGTCCGCCCCAAACCGGCAAGCGCGTAAATGCACATGACCGCCCGGATACCGCAGGGGCCCGCAGAGGGAGCGACGCCCCGCGCAGGCAGGACAGCGAATGGACCAAGGGCGCGACAGGCGCGCTCATTGAACTGGACCGTGAACTGATGAAGCTCCTGGTGCGCCGGGCCACCCTGGTTTCGCGCATCCGGGGGGGGCGTGACCACGCTGCCAGCCCCGCAGCCATCCAGGCGGAAAAAGCCGTGCGGATCGCCTGGGAAACCGGGGCTCTGGCCTTCAGCAAAGACCCGCGCTTTGCCCGCCAGCTCTTTTCCCTGCTCCAGGACATAAAAATTCTGTCCAAAGAACAGGCGGAGAACACGGGTGTTTTTCGCCTCGCCCCACCGAACAAGCCGGTGGCCGGGTCCATTACCGGCCCCACGTCCACCCGTGCGGCTCAGATGCGCCTTGCCCTGGCTGCCAGCCTCGGCAATGGCCTGGTCCTGGAGCGGGTCACCTTGTCCACCGCTCTGGCCGACACCATCAAGGCCTGCACCCAAGCCGGAGCAAAAATTTCTTACCAGCACCAGGGGGCTCTGGCCCGCATCGAAGTCACCCAAGGTCCGCCCCTGTCTTTTCAGGACAAGACACTCTATATGGGCGAGGATCTTTTTACCGCCTACCTGATGGCCTTTCTGGCCATCGGCAGCCCCGGCATCAGTCGCTTCACCGGCGGCTCCCGGCTGAAGTCAGCCGACCTGGCCCCGCTCCGGCATATATTGCCTCTGTTCGGAGCGCGTCTGGCCCATGTCATTCCCCATTCCCAGAGCCTGCCGGCCAATGTGGAAAGTTCGGGCGACATCCCGTCCCTGGTCGCGGTTCCGGCGGATCTGCCTTTTGAGGGCGTGTGCGCCCTGCTCCTGGCCCCGCTGGCCTGGAATGTACCCTTGACCCTGGATCTGGCCGCCCTTCCCGCGGCCGTGGCCACGGCCGCCCTGGGCGAGGTCCGGCCCCTGCACCGCGAAGCGGGCGCGGATGTGGAAACACGCGGCCCGAGCCTGCTGGTCACTCCGGCCCCGCTGACTCCGCCACAGTGCCCGGCGCTGCCTCTCGATCCCGCATTGTCCGCCTATCTTCTGGCCATTCCTCTGTTTGCCGGCGGCTCGCTGCGACTACAGGGCTTTTGGCCCGGCCACATGCCCGAGGCGGCCGAGGCGGAACAGCTTCTGGCCTGGGCCGGCGGCGAGATCAGCATCGGCGAGGGCTTCATCCAGGTTACTGCCGGGAGCGCGCCTTTTTGCTTGCCCCTGCAATGCGGAGAGCTATCGCCGCAGATGGGATCCTTGTACCTGGCGCTCAAAATCAAACACCACCTTTTGCACCAATCCGAAGCTCCAGCCTTGCCCCAGAACCACTCGCTCTTTTCTCAGGAGGAAGCGCAAGAGTGCGAGTTGGCTCAGGAGCTTTGCGCCCGCCTGAATCTGAGTTGGAACGACGGCGTTCTGACTGAAGACAATGAAGCCCCCGCGCACCTCCCGGCCTGGAGCAGCCCGAACGCACACTGGGGCATGGCTTATGCCCTGTGCGCCTTCCTTAAACCGGGCCTGGAACTGGCGAATCCGGGCAAGCTGAACGAAGCCATGCCCGCCTTCTGGGGCATCTACAACAGCCTGCCGAAGCCCGCGGACCCGGCACTGCAAGAGCCCCGTGGGGGAGCGGGAGGCAAAGCCACCCGGTCTGAGGCTGGAAAAGAACGACAGGAGAACACGGATGACAAACCCGCACGGCGCCGTCGTATTATCGCCGACTGAACAAGCGGAAGACATACCCGAGGACCAGCCGGGCCTGGAAGCGCGTATCCGGGAACTGGAAGCCGCTATAGCGGCCTGCAATGCGCACACTTGTTCGCTCATGGATCAGGAAGATCCGGCAAAGGGAATTTTCCATGCCGCAGCCATCCATGCATCCAAGCAACGGCACATGCAGTTGCGCTACCTGAAAGACATATGCGTCGCACGGGTATCCAGGCTGCGGGCATAAAGAAAGCCAGGCGATGGATTGCGGCAAAAAAAGGCTTCAGCAAAATCTCCGCCCGGCTTGATTTGACGCGGCACATTCGATAGAATCTCCGTTATACCACTTAACGTATGCACCTTTTTACCCCTTAGCATCCATGAATACCACACAGACCGACATTGCCGCGCAACCCGCCTCGGAGTTTTCCCCGCAAGACGCGCCCTGGCTCAAGTTTTATGACAGCGGCGTGCCCCATGCCCAGACTTACTCCGAAGCGCCCCTTTTCGTCTGGCTGGATGAGGCGGCGGACACGTCGCCTGACGCCATCGCCTGCAGTTACTTCAATACCAACATCACCTATGCCCGCCTGCGCCGCGATGCCGAGATCTGCGCGGCCAATCTGCGCGGCCGGGGAGTGAAGCCCGGCGATCGCGTGGGCATCATGCTGCCCAACCTGCCCCAAACCCTTGTGGCCTTCTGGGGCGTGCTCAAAGCCGGGGGCGTGGTGACCATGTTCAACCCGTTGTACATGGAAAAAGAAATCTCGCATCAGGTGCTTGATGCCGGACTCAAGCACATGATCACCTATGACGCCTGTTGGCCCAAGTTCGCCAGGATCCGGGAACAATTGGGCATTGATTGCTACTTCATCACCACGGTGACTGAAGGGCTGTCCTTTCCGCTCAACCTGGTGGAACGCTTCAAGACCATACGGAGCAAACAGGGCGTGTCCGTCCCCTTTGACGGCAACCACGTTCTTCCTTTTTCCGCTCTGCTCAAAGGCCGGGAACGCCTGAGCCACCCGGTGGACAAACCGCGCGAGACTCTGGCCCTCTTGCAGTATACGGGCGGAACCACCGGACTTTCCAAGGGGGCCATGCTCACCCACTATAATGTGGTTTCCAACATCAAACAGATGGGCGAATATGTCGGTTTTCTGCGCCAGGAAGGGCGCCAGACCTTCATGGCTGTCTTGCCCTTTTTCCATGTTTACGGACTCAATACCTGCCTGGTGCTGCCCACCTTTTTCCACTCCAGGGTTGTGCCGATCACCCGCTTTGTACCGCTGGAGCTTTTGACCAGCCTGCAAAAGTACAATGCCACCGTGTTGCCCGGCGCTCCAGCCATGTATATTTCCCTGCTCCAGCAGAAGAACAAGGCCAAAGTCTCGCTGAAAAGCCTCAAGATCTGCATTTCCGGTTCCGCGCCCATGCCAGTGGAAATGATGCACCAGTTCGAGGAAGTCTTCGGCGCCAGAATCATGGAAGGCTACGGCCTGTCCGAGGCCTCTCCCATCACGCATATGACCCCGGCCCACGGCCTGCGTAAACCGGGCAGCATCGGCCTGCCCCTGCCGGATACCGAGGCTCGGATTGTGGACATGGAGCTCGGTACCGTGCCCCTCGGTCCGGGCAAGGTCGGGGAACTGATTGTGCGCGGGCCGCAGGTGATGTCCGGGTACTGGAACAAGCCGGATGAAACGGCCGGAACCCTGCGCAACGGCTGGCTGTATACCGGCGACATCGCCAGTATGGACGAAGACGGCTACTTCAGTATTGTGGACAGAAAAAAAGACATGGTTATCGTGGCCGGATATAATGTTTCCCCACGAGAAATCGATGAGGTATTATACGCGCATCCCAAAGTGCGTGAAGCGGTCAGCGTGGGCGTGTCGCATCCTTCCCGGGGCGAGGTGATCAAGGCCTATATTGTGCTCAAGGACGGCGAAAGCTGTGAGCGCGCGGAAATCGTGGCCTGGTGCCGGGATCGTCTGGCCAACTACAAAGTGCCGCGCATGGTCGAGTTCCGCGATGAACTGCCCAAGACCCTGGTGGGCAAAATTCTGCGCCGGATACTCCGGGCGGAAGAGGAAGCCAAACAGCATGATCCCTTGGCCGAACATGAACACGAACCCTGTTTTGACCATGATTTGCATGAAGATCCTCTGCACCCCCCTCTGCCGGAGACCACTGACAACCCTTCGGCCGTACCGGTGATGGAGCAGGCGCCCGCCTCTCCCACTGAAAAAAGTGCCTGAAAATAAAGGAGCCTGAACAATGCGGCAGCCCGGTAGAACGGTACTGGCGGAAAACCTGAGCAAAGTGCTGATTGTTGAGCCCGTCGATCCCTACATGGGACCGCGTTTCCCCTGCCGTCCCCTGGTGGCGCACAGCGCTGAGTGGCACACGACTTTCGGCATGTTCAGCGGACAAATCGGTCTTTCCGCGGTACCTGAATTCACGGCGGCCATGCATGATCTGTTCACGGAAAATCTGTCCAAGGTTATCCTGGACTTTGCCCAACTCTCGCTCACCAAAAGCGCGGTCGGGGCGCTGGTGGCCTTTGCCGCGGCCATGCACGGCAGAAACAGACGGCTGTATCTGTACCGGGCGTCGGCCCAGATACTCGGCGTGCTCAAAGAGTTAAAACTCACTCCTTACTTCACCTTTCTAGCGGCAGAGGACGATATCATCGCCACGCTCGTGGCCTAAGGCAACAGGCACAGCATGTATTATCTATACCACTACTTTGACCCTGATTTCAGCCATATCAACCTGGCTCCCGTGGAGGGCACGGACGGCACCGCTGATCCCCGTTTTCTCGGCTATGTGCAGAATGTCGTTGCCGGGCAGGTCTTGGCGGAGATCATTGACCTGGAGGCCTTCCCCCAGATCAAGGTCGATCCGCGCTTCCTGCACTCTGCCAAGCATCTTCCCATCGGGCCCAACTGCGCCCAGCACAAGGAAAACCCGGATAAAATAGTAGCCACCGCCAACGGCTACGTCTTTTATCACAACGGCTTGATCAATGTAAAAAAGCTGCTCAACGTGCGCAGCAACGTTGGTTTTCATACCGGCAACATCTTTTTTGTCGGCGATCTGGCTGTGCACGGAGACGTGCAAACCGGTTTTGCCGTGCAGGCGGGCAATGTGTTGATCAAGGGCCATATTGAAAGCGCCAAGGTCAAAGGCGCGGGCGACGTGGTTTGTCTTTCCGGGATCAAGGGAGACAACACCAGCATGGTCAGCGACAGTCCGGAAAAAACGGTCGATTCCGGCGCGCAGATGCCCAGTACGCTGATCGAGGCAGGCGGCAATATCCGCATTCCCTTCTGTGAACATGTGCAACTGCGCGCCAGAGGCAATGTCATCATTGACGGCTCCTGCCTGCACAGCACCCTGTACGTGGAAGGCAATCTGGTGGTGAAGGGCCGCCTGCAGGGCGGGGCCGTATACGCCAACGCTCTGGTCTATGTGGAAGGTCAGCTCGGCAGCGACTATTCCGTGCCTACAAAGATCATGATGGGGTACAAGCCCTTTGATTTCTTGACCCTGCAAAAGCTCGAGAGCCAGATCGCTTATCTTAAGGACAGGCAGGCCTTTTTTGAAAGGATGGCCAAACGCAACCAGGTGATGGAACAGGAATATGCGCCGCGCCTCGAATTGACATCCATGAAGCTGAAAATTCTTTTAAGCAAACACCGCGAACTGTGGCGCAAGTTCGCGGTTGATGAAGAACACGCCCCCAAATGCCGTATCGTGGTGCCGGGCAAAGTTATGCCCGGTTGCGAAATCGGCATTGCCCGGGCTTTCTTGAAAACCAACCACATGGAATTCGATACCACCCTCATGCTCGTGGGCGATGAGATCATTTCCCGTCCCAACAGGAAAAAGAGCGGTGAAGCCTGAGCAGCGCGCCCCGGACACGGCCGAAGGCTTGTTTGAAAACGGCGAGCTTACAGATATTGCCGTCACCAGAAACGGCCGCACCCTGTACATGCTCGGCTCCGCCGGACCGGAACGGGAAATCCGTCTGTTGTCGAACCTTGACGATTTTCCCGGCCCTTCCGGTCCGGCGGCCCAAGATCGCCTGCCCGTACTGCTCGGTTCCGGCAGCGGCGCGATTTTCCAAGAACTGGTGGCGCGCCTCACAAAGGCTTACGGTCCAGGATTCCTTCTTGCCGTATTGGACAAGGAAGAAGATATCCTGAAGGTGAGCGGTTTGCGGGAGCGTTATGCTGACTGCCCCGGCATTATCTGGCTGCGCAATCCGGACAGCACCGAAGCAATCAAGGAACTGACCCGCTGGCAAAATGCGCACCGTGGCCTGCCTCTCCTGCCGCTGGTCAACCCTTTTTATCTTCGCCTTGACCGCGACTACTACGGCGCGTTGAGCAAAGCCTGTGAAGCCAGCCGCCAGGCCGATTTCTGGGAGCGCTCGCGCTACGCCAAATTCAAAGAAGATCAGCCGCGCCTTCTGCTGCTGACCAGCAAATACTTCCTGATTGGAGAAATCCGTTCGGCCTGCGAACGGCTGGGTCTTCCCTGCCGTCTTCTGCAAGTGCCGGACGGCGAGGTCGGCCGTAGCGAGTTCATCGAAGGCCTGCTCTCCGCTGTGCTAGAGTTTAAGCCCGACTTTGTTTTTACCATCAACCACCTCGGCGTTGACCGCGAAGGCGTGCTCACGGACCTGCTGGAACGGTTGCGTCTGCCCCTGGCGTCCTGGTTTGTGGACAACCCGCACCTGGTCCTTAATTTTTACACCCGCCTGGTTAACCCCTGGACCGCCATATTCACCTGGGATGCGGACAACTTAGATTCCCTGCGCCACATGGACTTTGAGCATGTGGACTATCTTCCGCTCGGCACTGACGCCACCCGCTTTCACCCCCCGCTCCGGCCGGACTTCCCCGGCCTGCCCAAAGACTGGGACCGGAATGTGGCCTTTGTAGGCAATTCCATGGTGGAAAAAGTAGCCCAGAACCGAAAGCGTTATGCCTTGCCGCCGGAACTCACGGACCGCCTCCAGATCGTTGCCGCCGGATTCGCGGACGACGACGAGCGCTCTGTCAGGCAATACCTGAGCGCCAGGCACCCGGAACTGCTGCACACCTTTGATTCCCTACCCTCGGTTGAGGCCCGCCTGGGCTATACGACCTTGCTCACCTGGGAGGCTACCCGCCAGTACCGCCTTTCCTGCGTGCAGGGCATCATGCCCTTTTCCCCGCTCATCGTGGGCGACAAGGGCTGGCACAGTCTGCTCGGCAATGGGCGGCCCTGGCACTATCATCCGGAACTGAACTACTATTCGGATCTGCCCCGCTTCTATCCTTGCGCGGCAATTAACTTCAACTGTACCAGCAAGCAGATGAAGGGCGCGGTCAATCAACGGGTGTTTGACGTGCCCGCCACAGCGTCCTTTCTCCTCACGGACTACAGGGAGCAGGTGGAGAAGCTCTTTGAGCCGGGCACGGAGATCATCTGTTACCATTCCCCGGAAGAAGCGCAAAGCCTGGCCCAAGAATACCTGGCCCGCCCGGAACAGCGGCGCGCCGTGGCCTTGGCCGCGCGCAAGCGCATCCTGGCCGAACATACCTATGAGCACCGGGTGCTGCATCTGGCGGCCCGGATGCGGGAGATGTACGGATGAACAAGGCCCCTGTGCTGGTCCTGCAAATGCAGCGCATGGGAGATCTTGTCCTCTCCTTTCCCTTGCTGGCCAAACTCAGGGAAGCCTACCCCGATCACCCTCTGTGGGTCGTGGGCGAGCAAGCCTTTTTCAAACCCCTGCTCTCTCTTTCTCCACAGGCCACCTATTTCAGTTATGCCAACGCCCCTGATCCGCGTGCCCATGTCTTTGCGGCGGTCATCAATCTCAGCTTCAGGCCGGAAGCCGCCGCCCTGGCCGGAAAGGCAAAAACCGAACATCTGATTGGTCCCTGGCTGGATGAACAGGGGCAGATGTTCATCCGGGGGGAATGGCAGCTCTACCGCGCCTCCCTGACCTATAACAACCGCTATAACCTCTATCACTGGGCGGATCTCAATACCCTTGACGCGCTCCCGCACTCCCTGGCCTTGCGCCGGGACTGGATGTTGCCCCGTCCTCTGCCCCAACTCGGCAGCGCTTCCGGCGGCCGCGCCTCTGGAGTACGCATTGGGCTCTTTCTCGGCGCCAGCGAGCCGGAAAAACACCCGGATGCGCCGTTTTGGGCGGGCTTGGCCAAAATTTTGCTCAAGATCGGGCACAAGCCCGTGCTGCTGGGCGGAGAGGCGGAAAAAGCGCTCGGCCGGGCCACTGCCCACCTGCTCGGCGCACCCCACCTGGATCTGACCGGCCGCTTCAGCGTGGCCGCCCTGGCGCAGTTCATCCATGAACTGGATTTACTGATCACGCCCGACACAGGTCCCATGCATATCGCCTCCGGCCTGGGCACGCCGGTACTCAACCTGTCCATGGGTCCGGTCAATCCTTGGGAAACCGGCCCGGCGTCGCCGGGACACCATGTGCTGCGCCCGGATCTGGACTGCACCGGGTGCTGGCGCTGCACGCAAGAAAACCCACTCTGCCGCGATCAATTCACCCATGCCAAAGCAGCCTCTGTTGCGGCTTTTCTCTTTTCCCCGCAAGACCCCCAAGGACACATCTCCATGCTGCGCCGTACCCACGGCCTGGAACTGCTGCGCACGGATCGGGACGAATACGGCCTGTACTGCCTGCAAAGTCTCACCGGGGCACGCGCGAGTGCAAATCCCGAGACCTTGGCCAGGCCCGCCCTCTCCCGCTTCTGGCAGGCCTGGTTCGGTGCTCTGTTCAACCTCTTTCCCCGTGAAGCATTGGAACAGGCCTGGCTTTCCCTCCGCGCTTCCCATCCCCAAGCGGCGGAAAAACTGGCCGAGGCGGCCGCTGATCTGGCTCTGAAACTGGCCAGGGCCTTCCGCGCCAACCCTGGCCATATCCTTTCCACCCCCCAATTCTGGGAACAGGCAGATCCCCTGGTTCGCCCACTGAGCGGCTATATCCAGATGTACGCCCAGAACGAGCAAGGTTCCCGCCAGGCCTTTGTGCACATTCTCTCTTTAGCGGAGCAGGTTGCGGAGTTAGTGTAGATATCCTTTGGAGGGACGCTGTCCCTCCAAACCTCCCTGCAAGGGGGCGTGGCCCCCTTGACCCGCAATTTCCAGAAAACGGCTTTGCCGTTTTCTGGGTATGGGGGTGCAGGGGCATCATGCCCCTGCCGGGGTTTGGGGCGGAGCCCCAAAAAATAATCCGTTCTACTTAATCCCTTCAAAAAAATGCCCCAAAATAGTGTCTGAAACCAGCATGCCGGACCGGGTCAGACGGAACCAGCCCTTGCGGGAAGCGGCCAGTCCGTTTTTTTGCAAAAGCTCTACAAGGTTTCTAAAATCTTTCTGAAAAGAGCGTCCGCTGCACGCGCGGTAGTCTTTCAGCGATAAGCCCTTGCTCATGCGCAGGCGCAGCATAAGCAGCTCTTTGAGCCTGGTTTTTGCATCCAGCAGTTCCGCATCGTTCCCGATGCTTTTGTCTTGCACCAGTCTGCGCCAGTCCAGCGGTGCGGAGGGGTTGGCCCAGCGCTGTCCGGCCAGCGTGGAGGTCGCGGCCGGGCCGAGACCGAGGTAGTCCGCGCCTTGCCAGTACCCGAGATTGTGGCGGCACTCAAAGCCTATGCGCGCGTAATTGGAAATTTCATAGTGCATGAAACCGCGGCTTTCCAAAAAATCAGCCCCGGCCAAATACATGGAAGCCAGATCGCTTTCCGAGGGCAAGGTGTACGCGCCTTCCGCACAGGACGCGGCCAGCGCGCTGCCCTCTTCCAAAGTCAGACCGTAGGCGGAAATATGATCCGGCCGCAGGTCGGCCACCCGTTTCAGTTGACTCAGCCAGTGGGCCTGGGCTTGGGGACGGGCAGACTCTCCGGGCAAACCCCACATCAAATCCAGACTGATGTTGGCAAACCCGGCGGTGCGCGCCGTGATAAAGGCCGCCTCGGCCGTGCGGGCGTCGTGCGTCCGGCCCAGCCGGACAAGATCCGCGTCATTGAAGCTCTGCACACCCAGAGAAAGCCGGTTGACGCCCGCCTTTTTCACTGCAAACAGCCAACCGTCGGCCAGGGCGGATTCCGGGTTGGCCTCCACTGTGATTTCAGCCGCCGGATCAAGGGCAAAGGTCTTGTCGATTTCGCCCAGAATCCCGGCTATGGCTCCGGCCGGAAGCAGGCTTGGCGTGCCCCCGCCGAAAAAAACCGTTTCCACCGGCGTTTTGCCCAGGCGCTCTCCCCACAGCCTGAGTTCACCGAGCAGCGTGCTCAGATAGACTTTGACCATGGCCGCACCGGTCCGGCCTTCAGCAAGGGGTACGGAATAAAAAGCGCAATACGCGCATTTTTTACGGCAAAAGGGAACATGGATGTACAGGAGCATAGGCGATTCGCGGCGGGCGGCGCTATTGCCGCGCCAGATCGCGGCTGTAGCGGTCATATTCGCTGAAGCAACAGCCGCAGTATTGTTGGCGGTAGATGCCCCACTCCTTGGACAGGCGGATGCCTTCCTGCCAGGAGGTACGGAAATCTTCATACACAAAGGCAGGCCCGGTATCTTCAGCTATACTTCTGCCCAGTTCCCGGATGGCGGCGTGATTTTGGTGGCGTGAATACAAAAGAGAGGAGGTATATCCGTCAAAGCCGCGCCGCAAGGCAAGCTGTGCTGTTTTGCGCAGACGGATGCGCCAGCAGAAGGTGCAGCGTTCGCCCTCCCGCCCGGACACGGCCCGCAGCCACAGCGCCGGGTTGGCTGCCGGGGGCACGGCAAAAGCGCCGCCCGGCGCAAAGTCCGGCTCCTGACGTTCCGCCAGCCAGGGATCATCCCACATCTGTTCCTCTTCTCCCAAAGTCTCGGCCGGAATAAAAGGCAGCCCGAGGCGGTCGGCCACCTGAGATGCCCCGTCCCGGCGTCGCATGTATTCGGACAAGGGCTGGATATTGGGGTTGAAAAAAAGAACGCCGAGCTCGTGCCCCGCGCCCTTCGCGTCAAGGAGCCGTTGCAGCACGGTGATCCCGCAAGGACCGCAGCACAGGTGCACCAGTATGCGCATCGCGTCATTTTCTTCTGGAAATACTATAGCAATTCTTGAGGCTTTACCTGAATATCCACCCGCACGCCGTATTGCTGTTCCATTTCCAGCAGCCGCTGGCGTTTATTGTTCAGCAGGTGCAAGGCCAGCGGTTGTTCCGCGCTGTAGCTGACCACACTTTCGTTGTGCGCCTGGGCATTGCGCAGCAGACGCAGGATATCGCGCAATGAATGTTGGCTCTGCCATTCCATGTTCCGGCGCACCCCGGTCCCGCCGCAGCAAGGACAAGGTTCGGTGGAAATGGAAATCGCCGAGGAGCCCAATCGCTGGCGCACAATCTCCAGCATGCCGAAGGGACCGATTTTCCCCACGTCGTGCCGGGCCCGGTCCACTTTCATGCCGTTGCGCAGGGTCTTTTCCACCTCGCGCCAGTGGCTCTTGTCGCGCATTTCAATGAAGTCGGCCACAACCTGCCCGCCAATGTCGCGCAGGCGCAGTTGCAGCGGAATCATCCTGGCCGCTTCCATATTGGTGCGAAAGGCCATGTCCTCAAAGTTGTTTTTGCCCCCGCTGCGCCCGGAGTTGATGTCAATGGCGGTGAGGGCTTCCGTGGCGTCGATGACCAGACGGCCGCCCGAAGGCAGCACAACTTCACGGGATTGGATCTGGTCCAACTGACGCTGGATGTTGAAGCGTTCGAACAGCGTGGTGCCCGTATCCTTATGCGCGCGCACCAGATTATGCTTGCGCGGGAACAGAGCTTCAGCGATTTCGGTCACAGCGGCGGCCGTGGCGTCATCGTCGATCCATACTTCGCCCACGGCTTCCGTGAGATAGTCGCGCACGGCCCGCGAGGTCAGGTCCATTTCCTGGTACACCAGGCAGGGGGCTTTTTCCGTGGTGCCCCGTGTACGCACATCTTTCCAGGTGCGCTTCAGGTACTGCAAGTCGCGCTGCAAACTGGTTTTGCTGGCTCCCATACTGACCGTGCGCACAATAACGCCAAGGCCGGGACCGGGGCTGAGCCCTTCCAGCAGTTCACGCAGGCGGGCCCGCTCGGTCTCGTTTTCCACCTTGCGCGATACGCCGATCTGTTCACGTCCCGGCGTGAGCACCAGAAAGCGGCCCGGCATGGACAAATAGGTGGTCAGGAACGCGCCCTTGGTTCCGGCAGGCTCCTTGACGATCTGTACCAGCAGTTCCTGACCGGCTTTCAGCACCTTCTGAATCGGGGGATACTTGCGTCCTTTGCCCGCGTCGTGCGGGGACACATAATATTCGGGATGTACCTCGTCGATCTGGAGGAAGCCGTTTTTCACAGCCCCGTAGGACACAAAGGCGGCCTGCAGGTTGGGGTCCACGTTATGGACGATCCCCTTGTAGATGTTGCCCTTGGTTTTGGCCTGGTGCAGCATCTCCACATAATACTCCTGCACCTGGCCTTCCTCGGTGATCACCACCTCGATCTGTTCTTCGGGCAGCACGCTGACAAACATCTTGCGCCGGGGCGTCTTGCCCTGCGCCTTGACGTCGGAACTTTTGTCCTTGCGGGAAGTCCGGCCTTCGTCACCCTCGTCCTCATCCGTCTCGAACAGTTCCTCAAAAACAACCGGAGCCTCGGGTTCGCCGTTTTCCCCATTGTCAGCAGCCTGGTTCGCGGCCAACGCGGCTTGCGCGGCGGCCTTTTTGCGGCCCCGCCCGCGCCTGGAACGGCCGCGCCGTTTTCTCTCGCCCGTTTCCGTCGCGCCTTCGCCGTTATCCGCAGCCGCGACACCTGCCGAACCCACGAAAAAATCTTCCGGCCCGGCGTCGTCAAAGCCGGACGGGAAATCCGCCGGAACGAGAGCAGGGGCAGCCTCTTTTGCCGCTGCCTGCTTTGGCCGGACGGGAGAAGGCTTCTCCGTTTCTTCCGCTGCAACAGGAGCCGCATCCTTTGCTCTGTCTTTGCCGGAAGGCGTAGCGTTGGCGGCTGTCCCGGATTTGGGCGCTTTGGTCGATGTTTTTTGCGCTCTGCCGCGCGAACGGGAAGATGGTTTTTTTTCAGCCGGAGCGGCTTCGGCCGGGACTGCCGCCGTGGGCGGGGCGCTTTGCCCGGCATCAGCCTGCGCAACAACACTTTTTTTGCGTGTGGACTTTGCGGGAGCGGCGGCTTTGGACGGCGCCGCTTTTTCGGCTGTCTTGCCTTGCGCCGGTGCGGCCTTCTGTTCCGTTATGGCCGGAACTTCCGTATTCTTGCTCTTGCTTGTACCTGTCTGCCTGGCCGCACGGCCGGTTGTTTTTTTCTCGCTTGCATCAGCGGCCTTGGCCGCCTCCGCCTTTTTTGCCGTGCGTCCGGCCTGGCCTTTTGGCGCTGTTTTTGCGTCTTCCGCACTTTTGGCAGGCGCTTTTGTTGTCTTGCGCGCGGCTGGTTTTTTCTTTTCCGCTCCGCTTGTTTCCGCGCTTGTAGCGCTTTCCTTTACTGTAATACCTTTCGGATCAGCCATAGAGTCCTCAAAAAATAAAAATTACAGGCATACGCTGCCCGGCGCGGCGCAATAACCGCGTGAGCCGCGCCAATGAAATAATCACGGGCGGCCCGACAAAAGCCGAGGCGCGAAAAGCGGGAATGGCTGTGGAGATGCCGGAACTACAGGCATAGTTTCCGGACACAGGGCGGAGGGTGTTCAACAATACAAGTTTACCCGGCCAGACACAGGGGCGGGTTCAACCACACACGGGCGTTACGCCCAATCCGGCACGGATAATACGCCGGGAAAAACCTTCCGCCGCCTCAGCGGCCGTCGCTTTCGCAAAATTTGCATTGCCGCCTGCGCCTGCGCAACGAGCTGTCGCCAAAAGGGACAGTATCAACAGTCTCGCTTCCGTATTCGCGCTTCCACAAGGACAATGTGTGATTCAAACCTTTTTTATAAAAAATAGCAAGATAATATGGATCCGGTAGTGCCTCATTTTATCTGGACACCCCACAATGATACGGCTTTCGTTCAGTTAACGGTTTGGCAGCGGCCACCTGTTGCGGTGAGTCAAGCCGGAGAAAAATTCTCAACGCGCGTATGACTTTTTTTAATCGTATGTGGAGTCGTTTATTCTTTTGGTATTTCGCATCCTCTGCGGTCAACATATAAGTGGAAGGATGGACAACATCCGGAATAAAGTCGGCATCTTTTGCCAGTTGTTGGTAAAGAGGAGTCCCTTTACGAATATATAAGAGCATGTTTGTTTTGTAATGATTGGAAATGCCGTCAAGATACCAAGTCCGTCTACGCAAAGAATCAATGCCGACAAATCCGTTTGCGGAAAATTTTTCGTGCCAGTGTCCTTGCCATTGGCAGTTGATATGATTTCTGCCTCTTTGAAGTGGGATTGCGGCGCTAAAAAGTATAGTATCTGATAAAGCGCATAATTTTTCAATAAAAGCATCGGCCACGGCTTCTGGAAGATGCTCCGCCACTTCCAGCGAGATTGCCAGATCAAACATACCCTCAATAGCTGAATAATCGCCGGTGCTCAAATCCGCCGAGAGGAAAAACTGTTCCGGAATCATCAGTTGATCACGAGGAACATACTCACCGTCCACCCCAAGAATGGCTGCACCACGTTCATGGAAAAAAGACAGCCAACTCCCGACACCACAACCAAGGTCGACCACTCTATGTCTTTCTCCTGTCAAATCAAGCAGGAGCGGCAGTACAATTTGGGCAGATCGCAGACTTGGATTACTCTGCCTGGCGTAAAACTTTTCAGTATAGTGATCATCCATAGCCGCCGGGTCCTCAATGGGTATAGCGCTTGATAGTATAAGACCGGTCTTTTAATATCGCAAACATGCGCCTGTGTCAAATTGTGATAAACTCTCGCGCATGTATCAAATCCCCAACTTTAACGCCGCGTTAGCTTACGCCCTCCGCGCCAGGCGGGAACAGGCGGGCATGACTCAAATGCAGTTAGCTGTGGCAATCGGAGGGAGTGAAGTAGCCGTGCGCCGCCTTGAAAGAGGCGTACAGACGCCCACGGTTACGACAATGATCTTGTTGGCAAAAGCGCTCGGCATCACGCCTGAAGCGTTCTTGTCGGAAATCATGCGCCAGATGGCTTTTTTGAATGCCCGGGGATGAACACAAGCGCCGCCAAGAGCCTTGAGACTCACTGGCGGCTGATTCGATTGAACCGGCAAGCCTGACCCGCAGAGCTATCCGAATTTTGGGGCGCGCTTCCACACGCTGCATCTTATCATGATATTTCTTGACATTTCATGATGACAGTTTATGTTTGAGGCGAGAGGTGTCCTATGCAACCGGCAAGTGAAGCCAAAAAAGTCAAATTTGCTACGCAGGCAGACCCGGAAGTGCTGGCTGCGCTCCGCCAAATCGCAGGGCAAGAAGGCAGGCAGTTGCAAGCTTTGGTGGACGAAGCCCTGCGCGATTATATTGAGCAGAAGCGGGGCAATGCCCCGCGTCGGCGCGTCATGCAGGCTTTACACGCCAGTATGGAGCAGTATGACGCACTATACCAAGAGTTAGCCAAGTGAGGGAATACCTGACGCTCACGGAAGTCTTGGCTTTGCATCTGGAGTTGCTGCGCCGCTATGGAGGCGCGCCCGGCGTGCGCGACATGGGAGCGGTGGAAGCGGCGGTATTCAGACCGCAGTGCGGTTATTACCGCGATATCGCTGAAGAGGCCGCCGCGCTCTTGGAAAGTCTGCTGATTAACCATCCTTTTGTGGACGGGAACAAACGTGTGGCCTTCGCGGCCTGTGATGTTTTTTTGCGTATCAATGGCTGGCGGCTGCAAGCCGAATCCGACTGGCTGTACCAGCGCATGATGGTTTGGATTGACCTGCGCGAAGGGCGGTTCGAGCGCATTGCGCAAGACTTGAGGGAATGCGTCGCCCGGCATGATTGACTACCAACGCGATCTCAACCCGGCGCAGTATGAAGCCGCCACCACCCTGGAGGGGCCGGTTCTGGTCATTGCCGGGGCAGGCAGCGGCAAAACGCGCACCATTGTCTACCGCCTGGCCCGGTTGGTGGAATCGGGCGTACCGGCATCCTCCATTCTTCTCCTCACCTTTACCCGCAAGGCGGCCCAGGAAATGCTGGAGCGCGCGCGCCTGCTCGTGCGGCATCAGGATATGCCCGGCCTGGCCGCGGTGCAGGGCGGCACCTTTCATGCCTATGCCTATTCCGTGCTGCGCCTGTTTCAGCCCCAAGGCTACGGCAGAAACCTCACGGTCATGGACAGCCATGACATCCTGGCCGCCTTGCAGCATTGCCGTGAAGAGCTGAAAGCAGGCAAGGGTGACCGTTCCTTTCCCAAAAACCAGACCATCAACGGCATCCTGAGCAAAAGCCGGAACAAGGAAATGCCCCTGGAGGAACTCATCCGGCGGGACGCTTCCCACCTGCTGCCCCATGCCGAAACCATGTCCCGCATGGCCGAGTCCTATGCCGCGTTCAAGCGCGAAAAAAACCTGCTGGACTACGACGATCTTTTGTTCGCCTTTGAAGAGGTGCTGCGCTCCTCCCCGGAAGCATTGCATTACTGCCGCAGCCGCCACCGCTACATCATGGTGGATGAATACCAGGACACCAACCCGGTGCAGGCCCGCATTGCCGGCCTAGTGGCGGGGCTTGCCCCTGACACGGGTAGCGGTTTGACGGCAGGTCTGGATCCCGTGCCCGGCGACAGCGGCGCGGGATTCAGCGGCAATATCATGGTTGTGGGCGATGACGCGCAGTCCATTTACGCTTTCAGAGGTGCGGATGTGCGCAATATCCTGCGCTTTCCCGATCAATTCCCCGGAACCAGGATTATCCGCCTGGAAGAAAACTACCGCTCCACCCAACCGGTGTTGGATCTGTCCAATGCCGTGCTGGAACATGCATCGGAAGGCTATGCCAAGCACCTGTTCACCCGGCGCGAGGGCAGCGTCAAGCCGAACATCGTGCGTCCCATGTCCGACCGCACGCAAGCCGGTCTTGTTGCGGCGCGCATCGTGGAGTTGACCCGTCTGTACGACCCCGGCGACATTGCCGTGCTGGTCCGGGCCGGGTTCCATTCCTTTCCTTTGGAAGTAGCCCTGAACAAGATTGGGATCCGCTTCCGCAAATATGGCGGCATCCGTTACACCGAGGCCGCACATATCAAGGATGTCATGAGCTTTGTGCGCCTGGTGTTGAACCCTCTGGATTTCACCGCTTTTACCCGCATGGCGGAACTGTCCAAGGGCGTGGGGGCCAAAACCTGCCTGAAAATTTATCAACTGGCCGTGGCCGGAGACGCCGCGGCCCTGGCCAAGGCCGTGTCGCGCTATCCGGATCTGGCCGGAGATCTGGCCTTTATCGACGCCTCCCGGCAGATGCAGGCGCCTCCGGCCACACTGCTGTCCGGCGTGGTGGAGCACTATACTCCCCGCCTGGAAGTATTGTATCCGGATGATTACCCGCGCCGCCTGCAAGGGCTTGAGCAGCTTATCCAGATTGCCTCAGCCTACAGCGATCTGGATATGCTGGTGGCGGACCTGTCGTTGGAAGACCCGGCCCGGATCGATGAGGAAGAGGAAAAGGACGAGGCCATCGTGATTTCCACCATCCATTCGGCCAAGGGGCTGGAGTGGGCGGCCGTGCTGATCCTGGATCTGGTGGAAGAGCGTTTCCCTTCCCGCCATGCCATGGTCCGGCCGGAGGACTTTGAGGAAGAACGCCGCCTGATGTACGTGGCCTGTACCAGGGCCAAGGAAGTTCTGGAGCTGTATGTTCCGGCCAGCGTATATGACCGGGGCAGCGGCGGCAGCATCCCGGCCGCGCCCAGCCCTTTTGTGCGCGAGCTTGCCCCTGGCCTGTATGTGGAACTACAGGAAGGCTACACCGGCGGGCTGATGGAAAAAAAAGCCGCCCCGCGTGTCAGGACAACCGCGCCGGCAGAGCCCCGCCCGCTTCCGGTCCCGGCCGAAGATACTGACGCGCCCGGAGCTTTGGGGCAAGGACAAGGCCCGGCAACTCCTCCCTCGCAGTGCGGCTTCTGCCGCCATAAAATCTTCGGACGGGGCAAAATCGTGCAGCACCTGCCGCCGGACAAGTACCGGGTGAACTTTCCCGGCATCGGGCTGAAAGTGATCATGGCCGCCTACCTGAGCATGGAGGACTGATATGGGAACGCCGGAAGCATGGACAGACGGCCATGATCAAGGCTTGGCCTGCGAGGACGACGTACTCGCACTCGTGAACCTTTTTTTCCCTTCCCGCACCCCGCATGTTCCCTTTGGACGCGGGCACGACTGCGCCGAACTGGTTGCTTTCGGCTCTACTCTGGCCCTGTCCACGGACATGTTCTGGGAAGATACGCACTTTCGCCGTTCTTATTTCACGCCCGAAGAGGCCGGGGCAAAAGCTCTGATCACGGCGGTCAGCGATCTGGCTGCCGCCGGGGCCGCGCCTCTGGGCTTTTCTCTCGGCCTGCTGCTGCCTGAAGGCCTGAGCCGGGCCGCGCTGTCCGGGGTTTTGCAAGGTATGGCGCGCAAGGCGCACGAATACGGCATGACCTTATCCGGCGGCGATCTGGCCAGGGGCGACCGGTTGGGTTTTTCCGTGACCGTGTGGGGAAAGCCGGTGGAGGACGCCCCCTTTTTACGCCGGGATCAACCCGAACCCGGCGACACGCTGTTCCTGATTGGCGCATGCGGCCTGGCCCGCGTCGGCCTGTGGGCTTTGGAGCAGGAAGGCCGGGCCGCCATGACCGAATGGCCCAAAGCCTGCGCGGCCCATCTGAAGCCCGAGGCTTTGCTCCGGCAAGGCCAACAACTGGCTCTGCTGGCCCGGGAAGCATCCCGATCCGGTTCCCCCGCGCGTATTTCCCTGATGGACGTGTCCGACGGCCTGGCCCGTGACTTGCCCCGCCTGCTGGGCGGTTTTGGCGCGGAACTGGCTTTTGACCCGGCCCTTGTTCCTGCTGAAACAGCGCGCGCCGCCTCGTCCCTGGGATTTTCCCCCGAGGAACTTTTTTTCCTCGGCGGGGAGGATTACGCCCTGCTGGGCTCCTGCCCGCAGTCTCTCTGGCCGCGGATCTCGGCCTTGATCCCCGAAGCCCGCTTCCTCGGCCGGGTTTGCCGGGAAAATGTCATTGCGCATAACGGAAAGACCCTGAACCTACGGGGTTTTGATCATTTTTCACCGGTTCCGATAGGCAAAGAGCGCGCGCTTCCGGCCGTGGCCGAGGCGTCCGCCGCCATTATCCGTTGCTGCCGGGAAGCCTGGGAAGCCGGTCTTATGGCCGGGTTCAACGGCAATGCGAGCGGCCGGCTCGCTTCCCCGGCGCAGGGGCGTTGCGCCTGCCTGATCACGCGATCCGGCGCGGCCAAGGCGCGCCTCGGCTCTGCCGACTTCGCCCTGCTGGCCCTGCCGGACGGCCAACATCTGCACGGCCCGGAGCCTTCCACGGAAAGCGCGGCGCATCTCGGCCTTTATGCCGCCTGCCCGGACACAACAATAATCCTGCATACCCACCCGCCTTGTCTGCTGGCCCTGAGCCTGGTCCTGCCGCCGGAAAAACGCCTGGATCTCCCCCTGCCGGAAGCGGACAATTACCGCACCCGCATTGCCTGGACGCCCTTTTTCCCTCCCGGAAGCCCGGAACTGGGGCAGGCCGTGGCCGAAGCAGCCAAAACGCATCCCGCTGTGTGGATGGAGCGGCACGGTCTGGTGGTGCACGGCCCGGATCCGGCCTTCTGTCTCTCCCTGAGCGAAGAGTTGGAACAATTGGCTAGAGTGCAGTTGGAGACCCTGGCAGCAGCTTCAAAAAGCTGACGCCAGGTTTTTTCATCTTTGCGCTTTGATGACCACAAATACGCATATACCAAGGCTATATGCGATATGGCACGTCATTTGCTGGGGTAGGGTGCACTGAACGCTATTCCAGGAGACTGCCATGATTAACGGCAAGCCAAACCTGACCTTTGCCGGAGCCGCGCCCGTATCCGACGCCAAGGCCCGGCAACGCACCTATACCGGCGGCCGCAATGCGGACAATTTCGCTTCCTATCTGCCCCCAGAGCTTGGCAAAAGCGGGGGAGCGTCTCCCGGCGCGCAGAATGCTCAAGGAAGCGCCGGAATTCCGACACGCAGGTTTGTGCCTCAGCAGCAGGCAGCGGAACCATCCGCCGCATCCGCGCAAACGCCGCTGTCCCCAGGTTCCGGCAAAAATTTCAGCCCCCTTTCCGGGGCCGCCGCGCAACCGGCAACGGCCCTGCCCGCAAGCCGCCAAAGCCGCGTGGAGGCAAGAGCCCTGGGGCAACCCGGCCTGCAAGGCATGCTCCCGCAGAATGCCGTAATGCAGCCGCAACGTGTGGCTAAATCCGCGCCCCGCGTTTCAGGTACGCCCATTACGGGCAGGAACAATATCGGCATGGTCGACACCCGGAAAACCGGGGGTCTTGAAATCCCGGATACCGGCCGCCCTGTTTTCAGACCGGAAAACCTCGCTTTGCGAAACGCGAACGCCCAGTCTCCTCTTCCGGCCGGCTCGGCACCATCCAACAGCGCTTACAACCGCTACACAACCATGATTGGCAGCCTGGGAGGGCTACAGTCGCCGCAAAGCTTTGTGTCTCACGGCTTTGCCGGAACCAACGCCGTACTGGCAATGAAACAACTGGGCTATGACGTGCAGGAAGCCCGTTCCATCACCACCTATGCCAGAAAGCTTGAGCCGGACCCCTATGATTTGAACAGTCGGACAGCGCCGACAACAAAGGCCGCAGCCAAGACCGGCAAACAGGACTCCAGAACCCATGCCGCCAACCGCATGAATGTGGCTGAAGCGCCGTCCGCCGGAACCTATCCGAACCATTCCCTTGTTCCCGGTTTTTACAGTGCCGCCAACAAGGGACTGGGCAGTCTGGCCGCGAAATTTGAATCCGGCTCGGAAGGCATTGCCGCCATCGGCTATGACCGCAAAGGCGGCACATCTTACGGCAAGTATCAGATCGCCTCGCGGGTCGGCACTATGGACGCTTTTATTTCCTACCTGCGGGACAAGGCCCCGGACCTGGCCGGACGCCTGAACGCCGCGGGACCGGCCAACACTGGCGGCAGAAACGGTAAAATGCCCACGGAATGGCGCAACATCGCCGCTGAGCAGCCGGACCGCTTTGAACAGTTGCAGAGTGAATTTATCCGCACCAGCCACTTTGAGCCCGCCATGCGGGGCATTGCCGAATCCACGGGCCTGGTTTTTGAAAAAATGCCCAAGGCCTTGCAGGAAGTGCTCTTTTCAACCGCCGTGCAGCACGGGCCCTCGGGCGCGACCAGAATCGTCAGCCAGGCCGTGCAACGGGTGGGAGCACAAAAACTTCAGTCCGACGACGGCAAAAAACCCGCGGCAGCCAAAAAGGCCGAGGAACAACTGATCACACAGATATACAATTTACGCGCCGGCCAGTTTATTTCCTCAACCGCACAGGTACAGTCCGCCGTGCGCAACCGCCTGAAACAGGAGATGCGCGAGGCCATCCAGATGCTGGCTTAAAAAAACTCATCACACAATGGGCCGGGATATTTTTTGGACTCTCTTGCGAATTTCAAACGCGGTTGCACATTCGCGCCTTTGAGGGAAAAATAAAATATCCTGTAAACTTATATGACATCAAGGCGCTACTTTGCGCTCCTCCACATTCACTTGCCCTTCGTTGTCAGGTTTCAGCCTTTCACGAGTGACAAGCGTTGTTCCTGTCCGTTCGGCAAGCTCGCGGGCGTCAGCGGCAGCCTGGATAAGCGCCGTTTCCACCAGTTCCTGAAAATGCTGAAACTCGGGGCTATATG